>NZ_NRGS01000006.1 GCF_002332425.1 Brachybacterium alimentarium
CCGATGTCCTGCGACATAACAGATCTTGTCGGCCAGGATGCCGTCCCAGAACTCCGCCATCCGCATCGAGGCGTCGTCGGTCATGTCCACGATCCAGCCGTCACCCTCGGGCCGGAACCAGACCGCGCCGGTCTGCATCGCCCAGGCGATCGGGTGGGAGCCGTCGGAGGGGTCGAGGCTGATGAGCTTCTTGCCGGCCTCGGAGACGATGCCCGCGGTCTCGCGGAACTCGTCCCAGGTGGCGGGGGCCTGCAGCCCGAGCTCGTCCTCGAGGACCTCCCGGTTGTAGAACGTGGCCACCGGCCCCGTGTCCTGCGGGACGGCCCAGTAGGAGTCGCCCACCTTGACCTGGGAGATCGCGCCCGGGTCGAAGGCGTCCGCCTGCTCGGCGAAGCCGTAGCGGGTGAGGTCCACGAGCGCACCGGCCAGGGCGAACTCGGGCACCTGCCGCAGCTCGACCTGCGCGATGTCGGGGCCGCCGCCGGCGGCGACCGCGGAGAGGATCTTGGCGTAGCCGCCGGTGTTGCCACCGGGGATCCAGGTGGTCTCCACCCGGATCCGGTCCTGCGTCTCGTTGAAGACGTCAGCGACCTTCTGAAGGTCCTTCAGCCAGGCCCAGTAGGTGACGGTGACAGGACCGTCGGATGGCGGGATGGTCGCCTCAGCATTGATGTTGCCGGGGTTCGGCGGGGCGCAGGCGGCGAGCGCTGCGGCCATGCCGGCGGCTCCCGTGCCCGCGAGTGCCGCACGCCGTGTGAAGCTGCTCATGAGGGATGGTCTCCTTCCTCCTCGTCGAGGGTGAACGTTCACGATAGCCGGGTTGCCGTCGAAATCGTCACCCATGATCAGGTCGTGACCTGCGGGTGTGCCACGTCACAGCTCGCATGCTTGGCAACTTCACGAATCGCCTGCGCTCAGGATTGTGCTGTGATATGCGCATCGTCCACCGCCTCGGGGCGTCCGCGGCGGTGGGGAAATACTTTCACAGTGGTAGCGTGACCGGCCGGTAGCCGAGGCTGCCGCCGCCCACGAGCACCCCCATGCGACTGCCGAGGGCCCTGTTCACCCCGCCTCATCCCCCCTCTTCAAGGATCATCCCTATGGTCGACATCCGCCTGGATGCTCAGTGGATCGACTACGCGATCATCGCGTTGTACTTCGTGTTCGTGCTCGGCGTCGGCTGGTACGCGAAGCGCGGAGTCTCGAATTCGATCGAGTTCTTCCTCTCCGGCCGCTCGCTGCCCGCCTGGGTCACCGGCCTCGCCTTCATCTCCGCCAACCTCGGCGCCGTCGAGATCATGGGCATGTCCGCCACGGGCGCCCAGTACGGCATGCCGACCATGCACTACTTCTGGGTGGGCGCGATCCCCGCGATGCTGTTCCTCGGCGTCGTGATGATGCCGTTCTACTACGGCTCCAAGGTGCGCTCTGTCCCCGAGTTCATGCGCATGCGCTTCGGCACCGGGGCGCACCTGGTGAACTCCCTCAGCTTCGCGGTCGCCCAGCTGCTGATCGCGGGCGTCAACCTGTCGCTGCTGGCCACCATCGTGAACCGGCTGCTGGGCTGGCCGCTCTGGGTGGGCCTGGTGCTCGCCGCCGCGTTCGTGCTCTTCTACATCACCGTCGGCGGCCTCTCCGCCGCGATCTACAACGAGGTGCTCCAGTTCTTCGTGATCGTCGCGGCCCTGCTGCCGCTGACGCTGATCGGCCTGCACCGCGTGGGCGGCTGGAGCGGCATGAAGGAGCGCATCGCCGGTGACGGGATGCTCGGCTCCGAGCAGCTGCACTCCTGGCCCGGCCAGGCACTGTCCGGCTTCGACAGCCCGGTGCTGTCGGTCGTGGGCATCGTGTTCGGCCTCGGCTTCGTGCTCTCCTTCGGCTACTGGACCACGAACTTCGTCGAGGTGCAGCGTGCGATGGCCTCCAAGTCCATCACCGCCGCCCGGATGACGCCGATCATCGGCGCCTTCCCCAAGATGTTCATCCCGTTCATCGTGATCATCCCCGGCATGATCGCTGCGGTGCTGGTGAACGAGCTGACCGAGTTCAAGCAGCTTGAGAGCGCGGGCGACGCCGCAGGTGCGGCCGCCACCGGCGTCAACTACAACGACGCCCTGCTGCTGCTCATGCGCGACGTGCTCCCCAACGGTCTGCTGGGCGTCGCGATCGCCGGTCTGCTGGCCGCGTTCATGGCCGGCATGGCCGCGAACATCTCCGCCTTCAACACCGTGGTCACCTACGACCTGTACGAGCAGTACGTGAAGAAGGACGCCCCGGACGCCCACTACATCAAGGTGGGTCGGATCGCGACCGCCGTCGCCTGCGTGATCGCGATCTTCACGGCGCTGATCGCCGGGCAGTTCTCGAACCTGATGGACTACCTGCAGACGCTCTTCGGGTTCTTCAACGCCCCGCTGTTCGCGACGTTCATCCTGGGCATGTTCTGGAAGCGGATGACCCCGACGGCCGGGTGGACCGGTCTCGTCGCAGGCACCCTCTCGGCGGTCGCGCTGTGGAGCTCCTCGACCTTCTTCGACGCGTTCGAGCTGCCCGGACAGGGCCTTGCCTTCGTGAGCGCGGCGACCGCGTTCGTCGTCGACATCGTGGTCTCCGTGGTCGTCACGCAGTTCACCGCCCCCAAGCCGGTCCACGAGCTGAAGGGCCTCGTCTACTCCGAGACCCCGAAGGCCGATCTGGTCGACGCCGACGAGAAGGACCTTCCCTTCTGGCGCCGCCCCGTCCCCATGGCGGGCATCGGCCTCGTCCTCGTCGTCATCCTGAACATCGTCTTCGCCTGAGCGCGGACGGAGGAGAACACCCATGAGTGCACACAAGGATCAGAATCCGGGCGCGGCCGCGGCCGACGCCCCTGAGGGCGCGAAGGTCGAGACCGCCGGCGCGTTCGACATCCGCAATTTCATCGGCACCCTGCTGGGCCTGTTCGGCCTGATCCTGGTGGCGATGGGGCTGTTCGCGTTCAACGACGCGGAGGCCGCGAAGACCGAGGGGCTCAACGCCAACCTGTGGGCGGGGCTGGCCATGGTCGTCGTGGCGATCCTCTTCGTCCTGTGGACGAAGCTTGACCCGATCCGCATGGTGGTGCGCGAGAACGAGGAGGGAGCCGACGTCCCCAAGGACATCGCTCCCCTCGACTGACCCGGCCTCTGCCGGCGGCCCCGCGCCCATCCGTCGGCCGACGCCCCACAGCGCGCGCCCGCCCCAGGGGTGACGCTCCGGATATGCACGAATCCCCCGATCTGCGCCCTCAGCGGCACGGATCGGGGGATTCGTGCCTCCTGCCCCGCGTAGCATCGACGCCGACGCCGCACCCGACGAAGGAGCACGAGTGACCGAGCAGACCACCACCCCCTCCCCCGACAGCCCGACAGGCAGGAGCAGCACGAGCAGCACTGCCCCGCCCGAGGATCACCTGGTCACGACCCTGCACTCGCTCGACCTGCCGGATGGTCCGCTGAACTACACCGCGACCACCGGCACCGTGGTGCTGACGGAGGAGCCCGAGGGCGAGGAGTACGGGCGCGGCTGCGCCTATGCCGAGCTGTTCTCCGTCTCCTACGTCGCCACCGCCTCCGGCGCCTCCTCGGCCGACGCCGCCGAGCGCCCGGTGCTGTTCGCCTTCAACGGCGGCCCCGGCGCCTCGACGGTCTGGCTGCACCTGGGCCTGCTGGGCCCGCGCCGTGTGGACTCGGGCGACGCCGGCTCCCCCGCCGATCCGCCGCATCACCTGCTGGACAACCACGAGACGATCCTGCGCCATGCGGATCTCGTGGTGGTCGACGCGATGACCACCGGCTACTCACGGCCCGCCCCCGGCGCGAAGCCGGCCCGCCACCACGGCCTCACCGCGGACCGCGATCTGATCGCCTCGTTCGTCATCGACTGGCTGACCCGCAATCAGCGCTGGACCTCCCCCGTCTTCCTGGCCGGCGAGTCCTACGGCACCACGCGCGCCTCGGCCGTCGCCGCGCGCCTCATGGATCGCTACTACCTGGCGGTCGCGGGCATCGCCCTGATCTCCCCCGTGCTGGACTTCGGCACCATCAGCTTCGATCCCGGCAACGACTGCCCCTACGTGCACTACCTGCCCACCTATGCGGCGATCGCGCATGCGCACGGCAAGCACGAGGGCCGCCTGCTGCAGGACGTGGTCGACGAGGCCGAGGCCTTCGCCGAGCAGGAGTACCCGGCGCTGCTGGCCGCGGGGCTGCGCCTGTCGACCGAGCAGGTCCGTGAGGCGGCCGCCCGCATCGGCGCCCTGATCGGCGTGGATCCGGGCTGGGTGGAGCGTGCGGACCTGCGGGTGGAGCACATGGCGTTCCTCGCGGAGCTGCTGCGCGATCAGGGCCTGGTCACCGGGCGCATCGACGGCCGCTTCACCGCGCCGCTCGGCGACGGCAACGCGGCCTCGATGGAGACCGATCCGTCGATCGACCAGCTCGCCCCGTCCTACACGGCGACCATCAACCAGTACCTGCGCGCGGAGCTCGAGTTCTCCAGCGACGTGGTCTACGAGATCATGTCCGGCCGGGTGCATCCGTGGAGCTACAAGGACTTCGAGAACCGCTCCGTCGAGGTCGCCTCGGATCTGTCGCGCCTGCTGCGGAAGTCCCCGCACACCACCGTGCTGGTCTCCCACGGCTATCACGACGCGGCGACGCCGTTCCACGCCAGCGAGCACGTGCTCGCCCAGCTCGCGATCCCGCGCTCGGACTACGACGAGCGGATCCGCATCGAGTACTACGAGGCCGGGCACATGATGTACTGCCACGAACCCAGCCGCCTCGCGCTCTCCCAGCACCTCGCGGAGTTCGTGACCGGTGAGGACGCCGCCGTGGACGCCTCACCCGAGAAGTAGCCTCCACGCGCAGCCCAGCGGTCGATCCAGAACGCGCGTCCCCGCCGCGGGCCGGAACGCACGCCCCTGACCGCCCCCGACCGGCTCCTCTCGCAGTAGTGCACCGCAGCGACCGATGCCACCTCGCGCATCGGTCTCTGCGGTGCATCATGGGCGGTCCGTGGCACGGGCCCGCGGGTTCGGGGGCGTGCGAGCGCGGAGGCCGGGGCAGGGCCGGGCGGGTGAGGGTCGGGGCCCGGGCGATAGCGGCCGAAGGCGCCGCACGGTCTCACCCCTCGTAAGGGGCGAGCTTCCCGAGGGTCTCGTTGAGCGCCTCGGTCGAGGAGGGATGGGTCCAGATCCCGTCACGCAGCTGCGTGGCCGTGGTGCCGGTGCGCATCGCGAGCGCCACGAGGTTGATGACCTCCTGGGCCTCGACGTGGAACAACCGGGCTCCGAGGATCTCGTCGGTCTCCGCGTCGACCACGTACTTCACGATCCCGCGAGGGTCGCCCAGGGCCTTCGGGCGCGGCATCGCCTTGATCGTGGCGACCTTCTGGGAGGCGACGAGGATCGTCCGGCCCTCGGCGAGCGCTTCGTCGGCGGTGAGGCCCACGGTCGCGAGCGGCGGGGTGAGGAAGGTGGTCGCAGGCACGGCGACCCGGTCGGTCGTGGTGCGCCGGCCGCCGCCCTGCAACTGGGACAGGACCACGCGGTTGTCGTCCAGGGAGAGGTACGTCTGCTGGGCGCCGCCGTGGACATCGCCCATGGCGTAGACGCCGTGGGCGCTCGTGCGCAAGTGCTCGTCGACCACTACAGCGCCACGCCCGTCGGTGTCGACCCCCGCGGTGTCGAGTCCGAGGCCGGCCGTCGCGGGGCGTCGCCCGGTGGCCAGCAGCACGGCCTCCGCCTCGAGCGTGCGCTCCTCACTGCCCACGCGTACGACGACCGCTGCAGCCTCGGCCCCGTCCTCGATCCGCACTGCCGAAGACTCGTGCAGCAGGTGGATGCCGGCGTCCTCGAGCACCTCGGCGACCTCGGCGGCGACGTCCTCGTCCTCCGCCGGCAGCAGGCGCTCGCGTCGGTTCACGACGGTCACGTCGGATCCGAATCCGGCGAACATCGAAGCGAACTCCAGACCGATGGGGCCCGCACCGATCACGACGAGACGCTCAGGCAACGGGTCCACGTGCTGCAGCGAGGTCGAGTCGTGCACGCGCGGTGAGTCGATGCCGGGCAGGTCGGGACGCGTCGGGGTGGCGCCGGTGTTGACGATGACGACATCGGCCGACGCGGTGAGCAGGTCATCGCCTCCGGTGACCTCCACGGTGCGTTCGGCGGTGAAACGGGCGCGGCCGTCGATCAGGGTGACGGCATCGAGCTCGGCCAACATGTGGTGGTTGACCTCGCGCATCTTTCCTACGACCGTGTCACGGCGGGAGACGGCGCGGCTCCAGAACTGCTGGGCGTCGTCATCCTCGCGGCGCTGCTCGGCGTCGTGGACGAGCGTCTTGGTGGGCACGCAGCCGATGTTGATGCAGGTGCCGCCGTGCATGGTGTCGAACTGCTCGACCATGCCCACTCGGGTCCCGGTGCCGCCGAGCGCTGCGGCGAGCGTCTTGCCGCCCTTGCCCCAGCCGATCACCAGCAGGTCGAAATCCAGGTGAGGGGTATCGCCGTCGTTCCGTATGGTCGTGGAGGTAGAAGTCGAAGTGCTCATAGGGCAACAGTACCCCCGGGCCACGGCGGGCGATCGCCCAGAGGGGCTTCGGTCCGCGCCGCACGCCACATCTTCATCGGCCTGCGCGATCCGATCCCCGCCAGATTCTGCGGGTGCAGACTGGAAGCATGACCAGTGTGCCCATCGAAGATCACGCCCTGCTCTCGGACCAGCGCGCCTCGGCGCTCGTGACACGAGAGGGGGACATCGACTGGCTGTGCCTGCCCCGCTTCGACTCCGCTGCCCTGTTCTGTTCCCTCCTCGGGGAGGACGAGCACGGGCACTGGTCGCTGCGGATCGCCGACGGTGAGGTCGTCTCCCGCCGGTACCTGCCGGGCACGATGGTGCTCGAGACGGTGTGGCGGTCCCCCACCGGCACCGCGGCGGTCACCGAGCTGATGCCGATCGGAGACGGCGGACGCCCTCGGGGCCAGGGTGGTGAGGATCCGGCCGGAACCGCGCCCACCGCGCTCCCCTTCGGCGCCACCTCGCTGGTCGGCGACGTCGACGACCAGGCGGATCTCGTCCGCAGCGTGACCTGTCTCGAAGGCGAGGTCCACGTGGTGCAGCAGCTGGCGATCCGCTTCGACTACGGACAGACGGTGCCGTGGGTGCGGCGCGGTGATGACGCGGGTGGCGACAAGGTGCTGATCGCCGTCGCCGGCGGGGACGGCATCGCCCTGCACGGGCCCGCGCTCACCGCCCACGGCCGCATGCACCGCGGTGAGCACCGGCTGCGGGCCGACGAGACCGCCGCCTGGGTGCTCACCTGGTTCCCCTCCTGGCAGGGAGTGCCCGGCGCCGTCGATGTGGAGGACGTCCTGCAGCGCACGGTCGCCGAGTGGACCGGGTGGCTCGGCCAGATCCGTGTGCAGGAGGAGTACTCGCAGCCGGTGGCCCGCTCCCTGCTGGTGCTGCGCGCGCTGACCCACCGGCGCACCGGCGGGATCATCGCCGCCGCCACCACCAGCCTCCCCGAGGACATCGGCGGAGTGCGCAACTGGGACTACCGCTTCTGCTGGTTGCGCGATGCCGCTCTGTCCCTGGAGGCGCTGCTGGCCCACGGGCATGTGGATGCGGCCAGCACCTGGCGCGACTGGCTGCTGCGCGCGATCGCCGGCGATCCCGAGCGCCTGCAGATCATGTACTCGATCACCGGCGACCGGAACCTGCCCGAGCGCGAGCTGGCGCATCTGCCCGGTTATGCGGACTCGGTGCCGGTCCGTGTCGGCAACGGTGCGGCCGACCAGTACCAGGCGGACGTGGTGGGCGAGGTGATGATCGCCCTGGGCGCGATGCGCGAGGCGGGCCTGGAGGAATCCGAATGGTCCTGGCCGCTGCAGAGGGCCCTGGTCCGCTACACCGAGGCCCGCATCGACCAACCGGATCAGGGCATCTGGGAGATGCGCGGCGACCCTGCCTTCTTCACCCACGGCCGGGTGATGGTGTGGGCGACGTTCGACCGCGCCGTGCACGCCGTGGAGCGTCACGGGCTAGCCGCCGCTCCGGATGAGCTCGAACGCTGGCGCCGCCACCGTGATCAGGTGCGCGAGGAGGTCCTGAGCCGCGGCGTCGGGGCCGACGGCGCCTTCACCCAGACCTATGGCAGCGCCGAGGTGGACGCTTCCCTGCTGCAGATCCCGCACACCGGCTTCCTCCCGGCCGACGACCCCCGCATGCTCGCCACCGTCGCCCGGATCGAGCAGGACCTGCGCACCGAGGAGGGTCTGATCCTGCGCTACCGCACGCAGGGCCAGGACGGGCTGCCCGGGGACGAGCACCCCTTCTTGGTGTGCTGCTTCTGGCTGGTCGAGCAGTACGCCGCCGCCGGGCGCGTCGACGACGCCGAGAAACTGCTGGACCAGCTGCTGACCTGCGCCAATGACCTGGATCTGCTGGCCGAGGAGTACGACGGCAGCGCCGGGCGCATGATCGGCAACTTCCCCCAGGCCTTCAGCCACCTCGGCCTGATCCGGGCCGTCGACGCGCTGGCCCTCGCACGCAGCTGACCGGCGCCCGCTCGCCCTGCTCAGCAGCAGCGGCCCTGCGGGTTCCGGTCCTCCTCGGCGTACTTCTCCCGCCAGAACTCGCGCTCGCTCAGCGGTGCGTGGGTGCAGCCCGTGACGCGGTGATGGGTCAGGTACTTGTCGTAGGCGTCGGAGCCCATGATGCCGCGCGCGAACCGGCGCACCTCACGCAGGACGACGCCGACCCGGGCGCGGACGTCGGCCGCGGAGCCGGCACCGCGGGCACCCGCGGCACCCGTGCCCGCCGCCCGAGCGCCCGCCGCCCCCGTTCCCGTTCCCGTCGCACTGGTGCCCACGCCCGCGCTCGCGCTCGTGCCCATCATCCGGGCGTCCGTCGTCCGAGAGCCGGTCATTCGCGCGTCCGTCATCAGTGGTGACCCCCTCCGGCAAGGTCCTTCTCCGGGTGCTGGCCGAGATACTCGGTCCAGCGGCCCTGGAGCTCCTTCTCCGCCGGCGAGGCCACCATCCCGGACGGGGCGAAGTACTCGGACTCGACGTACGGATCCTCGGTGTCCAGGATGTTGTGGCCACGCAGCGCCTGCAGGGTGCGCCAGAGCGAGACGATCATGACGATCACGGCGCACACCACGAACAGGATCGACAGCGAGCCCTGCACGGCGGTGTTGAACACGACCGTCTGCATGTCCTCGACGTTGGTCGCCAGGCCCAGGCTGGTCTCCCCCGCGGCGAGCGCGTCGCGATAGGCGATGTGGTTCGCCCAGTAGCCCACCTGCGGGTCGCTGGAGAAGATCTTCAGCAGTGAGCCGTACACGGTGATCACGGCGGTGAAGAGCATGGGCACGGCGATCGTGAGCAGGATCCAGCGGTGGCCCTTACGGGCGAACACCACCAGGCAGATCGACAGGGCCACGGCCGCGAGCAGCTGGTTGGCGATGCCGAACAGCGGGAAGAGCGTATTGATCCCGCCGAGCGGGTCCATGACGCCCATCAGCAGGATCGAGCCCCATCCGGCCACCATCAGCGCGGTGGTGATCCAGGCGCCCACGCGCCAGGACGGGTCGCGGAAGCGCTCGTGCGCGCCGCCGAGGAGGTCGCCGAGCATGAAGCGGGCCACGCGGGTGCCGGCGTCGACGCTGGTGAGGATGAACAGCGCCTCGAACATGATGGCGAAGTGGTACCAGAACGCCATCATCCCGGCGCCGCCGACGACCTTGTGCATGATCCCCGCCAGACCCACGGCGAGCGTGGGGGCTCCGCCGGTGCGCGAGACGATCGATGCCTCGCCGACGTCCTTCGCGGTCTGATCGAGAGTCGCGGCATCGACGTTCACACCGGTCAGGCCCAGGGAGTTCACGAACTGCGCAGCACCTTCGGCGGTGTTGCCGGTGGCGGCGCCCGAGGAGTTCATGGCGTAGTAGATGCCCTGGTCGATGGAGACCGCGGCAACCAGCGCCATGATCGCCACGAAGGATTCCATGAGCATGCCGCCGTAGCCGATCATGCGGGCCTGGGACTCCTTCTCCACGAGCTTCGGGGTGGTGCCCGAGGAGATCATCGCGTGGAACCCGGACAGCGCCCCGCAGGCGATCGTCACGAACAGGAACGGGAACAGTGCGCCGGTGAACACGGGGCCGTCGGTGCGGGAGGCGAACTCGCTCATCGCGGGGGCCTCGATCACGGGCCGCACCACGACGATCGCGAGGGCCAGCATCACGATGGTGCCGATCTTCATGAAGGTCGAGAGATAGTCGCGCGGGGCGAGCAGCACCCACACCGGGAGCACCGCGGCGAGGAAGCCGTAGATGATGATCGCGACGGCGAGCCAGGTGCGCTCGATGTCGAACAGCTCGCCGCCCCAGCCGGATTCGGCGACCCAGCGGCCGGAGATGATCGCGAGCAGCAGCAGCGCGCAGCCGATCACGGAGACCTCGAAGACCTTGCCCGGGCGGATGTAGCGCAGGTAGATGCCCATGAAGATGGCGATCGGGATGGTCAGCCCGACGCTCCAGACGCCCCAGGCGCTCTCGCCCAGCGCGTTGACCACGACCATCGCGAGGATCGCGACGATGATCAGCATGATCGACAGGGTCGCGATGAAGGCCGCGATGCCGCCGACGAGTCCCAGCTCGTCGCGGGCCATCTTGCCCAGCGAGCGTCCGCCGCGGCGCATGGAGATCACGAGCACCAGCAGGTCCTGCACGGCACCGGCGAGGATCACGCCGACGACGATCCAGATCGTGCCGGGCAGATAACCCATCTGGGCGGCGATGACGGGGCCCACGAGCGGCCCGGCGCCGGCGATCGCGGCGAAGTGGTGGCCGAACAGGATGCGGCGGTCGGTGGGGACGAAGTCCTTGCCGTCGTAGGCGTACTCGGCAGGGGTCGCGCGGCGGTTGTTCGGCCGCACCAGCTTGTCCTCGATGAACTTGCCGTAGAAGCGGTAGGCGATCAGGTAGGAGCACACGGCGGCGAACACGAACCAGATCGCGTTCACGTTCTCGCCGCGCCAGATCGCGACCATGAACCAGCCGGCGCCACCCAGCAGGGCGATCACCGCCCACAGGGCGATCTTCGTCGGAGTCCAGCGCCTGTGCTCGCGCTCGTGCGCCGGGTCGACGACGGTGGGCGGCATGGTGGCTGCGGTGGTGGCCTCGGGGCCGGGTGAATCCGGTGCGCCGGGCGATCCGGGTGCGCCGGAACGGCCGGTGCCGGAGTCCGACGCGCCGGATGAGGGTGAGCCGGGGGCGGGCGTGCTGGGCACGGGGATCCTCCTGGATCGACGTTGACCTGGGGAAGGCGAGGAGCAGGGATGCTGCCGC
Source organism: Brachybacterium alimentarium (assembly GCF_002332425.1). Lineage (GTDB taxonomy): Bacteria > Actinomycetota > Actinomycetes > Actinomycetales > Dermabacteraceae > Brachybacterium > Brachybacterium alimentarium. The sequence goes on from NZ_NRGS01000006.1 coordinate 11,383, forward strand.
CGTGCCATGGCGCCGGGTGGCAGCGGGAACCGATGCTACGCCTTCGCCGACGCCCCGACGTACACAGGGCACAGGGCACAGGGCACAGGGCACAGGGCACAGGGCACAGGGCACAGGGCACAGGGCACAGGGCACAGGGCACAGGCATGGTCGTCGAACCGTCCGGTCGCGACCACCGCTCCCCTGCACCCCCTCCGTGCACCGGGGTGCAGACTGGGGGAACCATCCGTCGATCGAGGAGGAACACCATGTCTGCTGCGACCACCCGCCCCACGATCACCCCGGCTCGCATCTCCGACCTGCTCGAGCGCGTCCCCCGCAGCTCCTTCGTCGGCGGCTCGTTCCTCGGCGGCACCCCCTCGCTGGCCGTGCTCGACCCGGCCACCGGCACCGCCCTCACCGAGGTGGTCGACGCCGATGCCGCGACCGTCGGCCGCCAGGCGCTCGACGCCGCCGTCGCCGCGCAGGACGACTGGGCCGCCACCCTGCCCCGCGAGCGCTCGGAGATCCTGCGCCGCGCCTACGAGCTGTGCCACGAACGGGCCGACGACCTGGCACTGGCGATGACCCTTGAGATGGGCAAGCCGCTGGCCGAGTCCTACGGCGAGGTCACCTACGGCGCCGAGTTCCTGCGCTGGTTCAGCGAGCAGGCGGTGCGCGCGCCGGGCGAGTTCCGGCATGCCCCGTCGGCCGAGCACGCGATCCTCACTGTGGCCCGTCCCGTCGGACCCGTCCTGGCGATCACGCCCTGGAACTTCCCGCTGTCGATGGGCACCCGCAAGCTCGCCCCGGCGCTGGCCGCCGGCTGCACCGTGGTGCTCAAACCCGCCCAGAAGACTCCGCTCACCTCGCTGCTGCTGATGGAGATCCTGCGCGACGCCGGTGTGCCCGCAGGCGTCGTGAACTGCGTGGTCACCTCGGATTCGAAGGGGCTCTCCTCCACGGCGATGTCCGATCCCCGCCTGCGCAAGGTCTCCTTCACCGGCTCCACCGGCGTGGGACGCACCCTGCTGTCCCAGGCTTCCGAGCACGTGCTGAAGGCCTCGATGGAGCTGGGCGGGAACGCCCCGTTCCTGGTGCTCCCCTCGGCCGACATCGACACCGCGATCACGGCCGCGATGCCCGCGAAGTTCCGCAACAACGGCGAGGCCTGCACGGCCGCGAACCGCTTCTACGTCCACTCCTCCGTCGCCGAGGAGTTCACGCAGCGCCTGGTGGCCGAGACCGAGAAGCTCGTCGTCGGCCCCGGCATCGAGGACGGCACGACGCTGGGCCCGCTCATCGACGACGCCGCGGTGCAGAAGGTCGAGGAGCTGGTCACCGACGCCGTAAGCCGCGGAGCACGCGTGCTCACCGGAGGGAAGCGCCTGGATCGCGAGGGCTTCTACTACGCGCCGACGGTGCTCGCCGATGTCCCCTCCGACGCCCGCGTGAACCACGAGGAGATCTTCGGCCCCGTCGCCCCGATCATCGTGATGGACGATGTGGATGCCATGATCGCCGCCGCCAACGACACCGAGTTCGGGCTCATGAGCTACGCCGTCGGCGCCGACCTCGCCGAGGTCACAGACGCTGCGGGCCGCATCGAATCCGGCATGGTCGCGGTCAATGTCGGCGTGGCCTCCGACGCCGCCGCGCCCTTCGGCGGGATCAAGGAATCCGGTCTCGGCCGCGAGGGCTCCCACGAGGGTCTCGAGGAGTACCTCGAGATGACGTACGTGCGCCTGCCGGTGTGAGCGGGCATCGCCCGGAGGATCTCCCGATCGCCCAGGTGGCACCGTGAAAGCGCTCGCCGACCCGACGACGACGAGCACATGAACTCGCGTTGACCGATTCACATCGATCTGCGCGGATCGGTTGCGAGGTGCGTCACAGCCCGATACGGTCGCCGAGGAACCCTTCCCTCACCCTGCCGCCGGCGCTCCTCCGTGCACGGCGCATCTAGGAGCCGACGTGCGCACCCTTTATCGCTCGATGACCGTCCTGTCCACCCTGGCCCTCGCCTCCGCCGGCGTCGCCCTCGGAGCCGGTTCGGCCTCCGCAGGGCTGACCACCTCCTGCGAAGGCGATGCCTCCGATACGACTGTCCCCGGCGAGCTCGTGGTCAAGGAGGGCAACTCCTGCGTGCTCGACTCCGTGACCATCAACGGGTCGGTCGAGGTCCAGGCGGGCGCCGATCTGCTGATCACCAACTCGAGCGTGGCCGAGGGCGTCGAGGTGGCCGCCGACGGCTACTTCGACTCCACCGGCTCCGAGGTCGCGGGCGACGTCACCTCCACCGCCGGCTACGGCGTGTACCTCGACGAGACCGCCGTGGACGGCGCCTACACGGGCGACGCCGGCGAGGGCGCCGATCCGTTCCTCTACTCCTACGACTCCTCGATCGCGGGCGAGGTGACCGTCGGTCAGGGTCTCGTGCACCTCCAGACCGTGAACGTGGGCGGGCCCGTCTCCACTGAGGGCGCCCTCTACACGGACATCGTCGATTCCACCCTCGCTGACGACCTCACCGTCAGCGGCAACGCCGAGGGCGCCACCTTCTGCGGCAGCGAGGTCGACGGTGCGTCGACCTTCACTGGCAACACGGGCGTGCAGATCGGTACCGGCGGCGCCATCATCGACTGCGAGGACGGCAACTACTTCGGCTCGGACCTGACGGTCTCCGACAACACCGACGGCGTGGACGTCTCCTCCACCATCATCCGCGGCGCGCTCTCCGGTGAGGGCAACGACCCGGCCCCGACCGGCAGCGACCTCCGCGTGCGCGGTGAGGTGAGCGGCCAGTTCGTCGACCTCTCGCCGGCATCGCAGAAGATGTCCCTCAAGGCCCAGTCCGCCGTGGAGAGCCACTCCTCGACCCTCGACACCAAGCGCGATGAGCGTCGCGCCGTCGCCGAGGAGCAGGCCGAGCTCTCCGGTCCCGCGAACCTGGGCTGATCCGGGCGCCTGCCCCGCATCCCGGGGCAGGCGCGCGGCAGGTCCCACCGGTGCCCGCTGCAGCGGGACCGGCCGCGAGCTGGGCCGGTCCCGCATAGGCTTCGGCCATGGGCACCACCATCTACCTCACCGGCGAGTCCAAGGCCCCCAGCAACAATCCGATCACCGAGCAGTGGGGATTGTTCTTCATCGGCCTCATCGTCGATACTGAGACCCACGTCATCCGCGAAGCGGACTGCACCGCCATGCTGTCCCTCACCGTCGAGTTCGTCCGCGAGCTGCTGGTAGGGCGTTCGCTGCTCGAGGATGACGCGCTGGTGGAATCGATCACCGACAGGTACCACGGGTCCTCGCAGAGGGCGCTCGCCACGGCAGTGCGCAACGCCGCCGCGAAGTACCGCGACTTGTCGGCCGGTGCCGCCGTCTAACTCCATACCCGCCACCGTCAGCCCGGAACCTCACCGAACCGGATCCCGTCGGAAGCACGCAGGCCACGTCTCCTGGAGACGTCGGTCCGCCGTGCTTCCGATTTTTTTATCCCCGGATGGCGGCGCCACCGACCACCCCTCACCGAGGAGATCTCCCGATGATCACCAACGGCCTGCTCATGCTCGGCGTCCTGCTGGCGCTGTCATGCGTGCTGATCGTGCTCGAGCGCACGACCGGCTGGAAACTGTTCAAATTCGTGCCCGGCATGGTGCTGATGTACCTGCTGTGCGCCACGCTCAACTCGTTCGGCGTGTTCGGCGACGACGACGCCACCCGCGCACCGATCGAGCAGGTCAAGGACGTGCTGCTGCCGGCGATGATCTTCCTGTTCCTGTTCGGCTGCGATCTGCGAAAGATCATCAGGCTCGGCCCCAAGCTGCTGCTGACCTTCTTCGTCGCCGCCCTCTCGCTGACCGTCGGCATGATCGGCGTGTACGCCGTGTTCCAGGGCTTCCTGCACAGCGAGGCCTGGAAGGTGTTCGGTGCGCTGCTCGCCTCCTGGACCGGAGGCAGTGCCAACATGGTCGCGGTGCAGGACATCCTGCAGGCGCCCGAGTCGATCTTCGGCTACGCGCTGATCACCGACACGCTCGGCTACTCCGTGTGGCTGATGCTGATGTTCGCCTCCGTCGCCGTCTCCCCGCGGTTCAACAAGTGGACCAAGGCGGACACGTCCTACCTCGAGGTCCACGAGGGCGCCTTCGACCAGGAGAAGAAGCCGGTCACCACGGCATCGCTGGCGATCGTGGTGTTCGGGTCGATCTTCGTCTCCACCCTCTCGATCTGGGTGGGCGAGCTGCTCCCGGAGTGGGGCGAGGTCGTCAACGCCACTACCTGGACCATCCTCATCGTCTCCGTGCTGGGTCTGCTCGTGGCCCTCACCCCGCTCGGGGAGACCGCCGGCTCCAGCGAGGTCGCCGGACTGATGCTGTTCGTGGTGATCGGGCAGATCGCCTCGGGCTCGGACTTCACCGCGATCACCCAGGCCCCGATCTACCTGGTCATGGGCGCGCTGGTCCTGCTCATCCACGCCGCGATCATGGTGGTGTACGCCAAGCTCACCAAGACCGAGCTCTTCTCTCTGGCCGTGGCCTCGACCGCGAACGTCGGCGGCATCGCCTCGGCGCCCGTCGTCGCCGCCGCCTTCAACCGCCAGCTGGTACCCGTCGGCGTGCTGTTCGCGCTGATCGGCTCGTTCATGGGCACGTTCGTGGGTCTCATGGCCGCCCAGCTGATGGCGGCGCTGTGAGCGGGCAGCCAGGGCCTGAGCACCTCGATGAGCCGCTCGTCGTCGTCGCGGTGCGCCGGCATCGCCATCGGGCCCCGCTGCTTCGCCCCTTCGTCACCGCTGCGCGGCGCACGGAGGCCGTGGAGTACGTGGTCGCCGAGGTGGAGCTGGCCGACGGCACGATCGGGCAGGGCAGCGCAGCGGAGACCGTCGCGATCACCGGGGAATCGGCCGACACGATCGAGGCAGCTCTGGAGGGCCCGCTGCGCGCAGCGATCCAGGGCCGTACCGGCACGATCGTGGAGCTGTCCGCCCGGGTCGCCGGCGCGCTCGAGGGCTCCACGAGTGCGAAGGCCGCGCTCGAGATCGCGCTGCACGACGCCTGGGCCAAGGCCCTCGATGCTCCGCTGGTGGAGCTGCTGGGCGGCCGGCTCACCGATGGCCTGCTCAACGACATGACCATCTCGTTGGAGGATCCGGAGGTGATGGCCGGGCATGCCCGCGAGGCCGTCGCCGGCGGAGAGCAGATCCTGAAGATCAAGCTCGGCCACGACATCTCCGAGGATCGCGAGCGTCTGGCCGCCGTGGTGGCCGCCGTGCCCGACGTCCGCCTGCGGCTCGACGCCAATCAGGGCTGGGGGCCGGAGCAGGCGATCGACATCATCACCGGTTTCCTGGCCGACGGCCTGCCGATCGACCTGGTCGAGCAGCCCGTGGCGGCCGCGAACATCGAGGGCCTCGCCCGCGTGACCGCTGCGGTGGACGTGCCGATCATGGCCGACGAAGCCGTCTGGAACGCCGAGGACGCCCATCGTCTGGTCGAGTCCGGCGCCGCGGACCTGCTGAACATCAAGCTCGCCAAGACGGGCGGGCTGCGCGGAGCCCTGGAGATCGCGGACGTCGCCCAGAAGGCCGGGGTGGAGTGCATGGTCGGCGCCATGATGGAGCCCCGCATCTCGATCACCGCGGCAGCCCACCTCGCCGTCGCGCATCCGGCGATCACGATGATCGACCTGGATCCGCCGTTCTGGTTCGCGTCCGACGAACCCGCCGGCGGGTACACGCAGGAGAACGGCTGGTTCCGTCTGGCGGGCGGGCCGGGCCTCGGGCTCGAGCTGCTCGCCGCCGACGTCGACCCGGCTGACGCCGATCTCGTCCCGACCCACCCGGTTGGACTTTCGGCCGGTGCAGAACCGTCGGCCGCCGTAGAACCATCGGACCCGTCGGGCCACTCGAACCCGTCGAACCCGTCGAACCTGTCGGACCCTCGCGCAGGAGGTGGTAGGTGAGCGACAGAGACGGCCCGTCGCCCGGCGCTGCCGGGCGCCGGACCCGCTTCCCCGCATGACCTGTGCATCCGTCATCTGATGCCCCGCACGCGTCGGGGCACGTCGAAGGAGATCCCATGTCCTTGCACGTTCCCGAACCCCAGCTGACCCGACGCGGCGGCCTGCGCCTGGCTGCGACCGGCACCGCCGGACTCGCCGTCGCCGGCGTCGCTGCCATGGCCCCTGCGGCGATGTCCGCGCCTGCGAGGGCCGACGCTCCTGCCGGACACCCGCGGAATCAGCCCGCACCGGGCGCCGATCTCGCGCCGGGCGACACCGCCCATGTCGCCGTCACCGCGACCACGTTGTGGGTGGAACCGGACAGCGCCCGGCCCGACGTCGATGCCCCGTCGCTCACCAACCCCGTCGACCTCGACGCCTGGAACGCGAACATGGAGGACACCGAGACTCGACGCTGGCTGACCGGCGAGCTCGAGACGCAGGCCGTTCTCGGCAGCGAGGTGATCGTCGATGAGATCGACGGCGACTGGGCGCACGTGGTGGTCACCGCACAGGGCACCCCGCGCGACCCACGCGGCTACCCGGGCTGGGTGCCGACGGTGCACCTGGTGGCGGACGAAGGCTTCGCCCATCGCGCCGCCGCATCGCCCACGGCGACCGTCACGGCGCTGACCAGCACACTCACCGGGACGCCGTCCGGGAACCACCCGAGCATCGACGTCTCCTTCGACACGGTCCTGCCGGTGCTGGGGCGGACCGGGAAGGCCGTGCGCGTGGCCGTACCCGGCGGTCGACCCGCCTACCTCCCGAAGGACGATGTCGTGGTGCGCGAGCAGGGCGAGGAGCCGCCGCTGCCCACTGCCGAGGACATCGTCGCCACCGGCGAGCGGTTCCTCGGGCTGCGCTATCTGTGGGCGGGGGTGAGCGCGTACGGCTTCGACTGCTCCGGCTACACGTACACGCTGTTCCACCATCACGGCATCGCGATCGACCGCGACGCCGGGGACCAGATGAACCATTCGGGTCTGGACCCGGTGGAGCGCGAGGACCTCCAGCGCGGCGACCTCGTGTTCTTTGCGACCGAGCCCGGTGGCGATTCGATCCGCCACGTCGCCCTCTACCTCGGGGACGACCAGATCATGCAGGCCCCCAACGCCGAGCGCAGCGTCGAGATCATGTCGCTCACCGAGTACGACCCGACCGGAGAATACGCCGGCGCCCGGCGTGTTCAGCTCGCCGACTGACCACCGGGGCCCGGCCCGGCGGGTTCAGCTCGCCGACTGACCGTCTGGGCCCGGACCCGGACCGGCGGTGCGTCGGATGCACGGTCTGCGTCGTCAGCCGACCGTGCAGCCGAGCTCGCCGCTCGCCCTGTCAGCCGGTCCCGTCAATCGGCCCTGTCATTCGACCGTGTCAGTCGGTCCCATCAGTCGACGATGAGGTCGTACCGGAACGGGTGGAAGTTGTCGAGGCCGTCGTACGGGTAGGCCGCTGTGCGGGACGTGGTGCCACCGGCACCGTAGGACTGCTCGAGCACGTTGTACCCGCCGTCGACCCATCCGTTGAACAGCACCACGTGCCCGACGCCGCCCTCGGAATCGGCGTTCTTCTGGAGGATGAAGTCGCCCGGGAGCAGGTCGCCCTTGGAGATCGCGTGCGAGATCTCGTAGCCGCCGTCGGGATGCAGGGTCTCGGTGGTCAGACCGGTCGGGTTGTCGTCGAAGCGGGCTGCCAGGGCCATCGAGACGAAGCCGGAGCAGTCCATGCGCCAGAGGATGTCCTGATCCTCCTCCGGACCGATATCGAAGTTCTCCATGCTGTACGCGCGGGGATCGTCGACCCAGAACATCGCGCGCTCGATGACCTCGTCGCGCGAGATCTTCTCGTTGAAGCCGGGCACCGGGGCCGCCGAGGCGGACGGCGCGAACACGGTCGGGACGGCGGCGCCGGTCACAGCCGCCGCACCGGCGACGCCGAGGCCGCGGAAGAACGTCCGACGGGAGTGCGGGGAGAGTTCCTGATCAGTCACGGTGGATACCTCCGTGTCGTCTGCACGGCCGCCGTGCGCCCGACCTCCGGTCGATCAGGCAGCGGTCCCGTGCGGGATCGTGCCCTCCACTGTGACCACGGTCACGACGCGGATTTCAACCCCTCCAGCGTCACCCTCACATTTATTTTACTCACCGTTCATCGGCTGACCTGGGCTTTTCGCACTCCGTCCGGCCGACGTGGGCGTCCTGTGCTCAGGCCGTGGCAGCGGGCAGCAGGTCGCGCACGAGCTGCGCGATCCGCGCGTCCGCCTCCTGCGGCTGGAGGCCGGAGGTCATGGCCGCGAGCACGTGCAGCTCCTCCCCGTCGGGGTCACCGAGGAAGGCGACGTCGTGCCGGTAGCCGTCGACCCATCCGGATTTCGAGCCGTGGTCGACGTCCTCGCGCACCGCGGTGGTGATGAGGGGGATCTGCTGGGCGCGCAGGGCCGCTCGCGCGAGCTCGACGGAGGCGATGGACAGCGAGGGCTGAGGAGACTGCGCGGCCCGTGGGTCCCATGCGGAGTGTCGGGCCTGCGTGGACCGTCGGGGTTGCGCGGACTGGCGGGACTGCGCGGGCAGCGTGGCAGGGTGCCTAGCGCGGTGCGCGTCGGGGCCTGCCGTCGCCTCATCTCGCCGCACGAGGGCGAGCATCGTGCGAGCCAGATCGTCGGCGCTGGTCTCGTTGGTCCTCCCGGCTTCCAGGGCGGCCGCGTCACCGATCAGGCGTTCCACCCGGGTCGCGCCCAGCTCGAGACGCTGGATCGTCTCGTCGACGGCGTCGATCCCGATGAGCTCGACGAGATGGTTCGTGGCTTCGTTGCTGGAGCGATCGATCATCCGCCGCAGCAGGTCCCGCACCGAGATCGCGGCGCCGTCGGCCGGATGCGTGGGGTCGAGGTGATCGCCGCCCAGGGTGAACCGGGTGCCGTCGCAGCAGGTGAAGGTGCGGGTCGCGGGGACAGTCGCCTCCAGATCGAGCGCTCCGCCGTCGGCCGCGCGCAGAGCCGTCAGCAGCACGTGCAGCTTGATGGTGCTGGCCGCGTAGTACGGCCGATCCGCCCCCTCGGCCGCGAGCACTCCCCCGGCCCGGTCGATCAGGCAGAACGAGACGGAGACCCGGTCAGGAGCGGCGGCAGTGGGGATCGACATGTCTCGACCCTACGGACCGCACGACGTCGTCGGCCACGACGCGCCGTGCCCGAGCCTCCGGGGCACGCACGACGCGTTCCCTCCGCGGGAACAGGTGTCGCGATCAGAAGTCGCGATCAGATGTCGCGAGGGCGTGCGAGCGGATCGTCCTCGACGAAGGGCTCGTCCTCGAAGGCCTCGACGGCCTCGTCGTCCCCGTCGAGCTCGCTCACCTCGTCCAGATCATCGCCCTCGGAGATCATCTCGTCGCCGTCGCGATTGCCCTGGTCGGCAGCAGCGGAGTCCTCCTCCCCCAGCTCGCGGGGGAAGTCGGCGGCGTCCTCGGACCGGGTCGCGGCATCCCTCTCACGCTCCAGCTCGAGGATGCGGTCGGCGCTCTCGACGCCGTCGGGGCCCGTGAAATCCTGAGGCTCCTCGCCGGTATCGGTGTCGTACGGGTTCTCGCTCATGGTGATCCTCCGACTGTGATTCGACTGCGTGCTCCCGACCCTACGACGTTGCGAGGGATGACGTGGAGGCGACCGCAGACCAGGCGGTCCGGGCCGAGCCAGGCGGGCCGGGCGGGCGGAGTGCGCCGGGCGGGCGGAGTGCGCCGGGCGGCACGTGCGGGCCGAGTGCGCCGGGCGGGCCGGGCGGCACGGGCGAGCCGAGCGGGCCGGCGGGCCTGGCGAGCCAGGTCGTCCGGATGGCACGGACGACGCCCGGTGCACCACGGGCCCGGCCTCCCCCGCCGCTGCGGGAGGGGCCGAGCCCGACATGGGGTGTCGACAGCGGGCGAGGGACGCTCACCGACCGATGGTCGACGACGGGCCGTCGGCGCCGTCCTGCGGTCAGGCGCCCTGGTGCGCGATCATGTCGTCCGGGTTGCCGCCCTGACGGCCAGCCTCACCCTTGTGCAGGCCGGTGATCTGCGCGATCTCGTCATCGCTGAGCTCGACCTCGAGGGAGGCGAAGTTCGAGATGATGCGCTCGGGCGTCACGGACTTGGGGATCACCACGTTGCCCAGCGCCAGATTCCAGGCGATGACGACCTGCGCCGGGCTCGCGCTGTGGGTCTCGGCGATCTTCTGGACGACGGGGTCCTCGAGCTCGCCGCCGCCCTGACCCAGCGGCGACCAGGACTCGGTGACGATGTTCTTGGAGGCGTGGAACTCGCGCAGCTCGGGCTGGTTGAAGTACGGGTGCAGCTCGATCTGGTTGAGCACGGGCAGCACACCGGTCTCGGCCTCGAGCTTCTCGAGGTCCTCGATGCGGAAGTTGGACACCCCGATGGAGCGGATGCGGCCCTGCTCCTGCAGCTCCACGAGCGCCTTCCAGGTCTCCACCGCGAGACCCTTCGACGGTGCGGGCCAGTGGATCAGGTAGAGGTCGAGCTCATCGAGGCCGAGGTCGGCCATGGTGGCGTCGAAGGAGGCGAGCGTCTTGTCGCGGCCCTGGTCCTGGTTGGGAACCTTGGAGGTCACGAACACGTCGTCGCGCTCCAGGCCGGCAGCCTTCAGGGCGCGCCCCACGCCGGCCTCGTTGTTGTAGCCGCGGGCGGTGTCGACGTGGCGGTAGCCGGCCTCGAGGGCCTTGACGACGACGTCGGCCGCGACATCGTTCTCGACCTGCCACACGCCGTAGCCGAGCTGCGGGATGGACCGGCCGTCGTGGAAGGTGACAGAGGGAGAGACAGGCATGATGCTCCTCGAGATCGGGACGCGGCGCCGTGCCGCACTGCAATGACCCCACCAGGCTAACGCTTTCCCTCTGCCTCTGACCAGCGCCGACGCCGCCCCCTCGGCGCGGGGCGCGATCCTCTCCCCCGGAGCCCCTCTCCACCCGGCGATCTTCTCCGCCCGGCGACGCGAGAAATGTACCGGCACGACCGATGCTGCGCCCGACATCGGTCGTCCGGGGACAAAACTGGGCGCAGAACGCGAAGCGAGGAGTGGAGAACCCCGAGCGCGCCAGGCGAGCGGGATGCGCGCGTGCGCGGCCGGTGCAGCATGACCAGCGCAGCACGACCACCGCAGCACGGCCAGTGCGGCACGCTCACCGCAGCACGGCCAGTGCGGCACGCTCACCGCAGCACGACCAGTGCAGCACGGTCAGTGCGACTCGCGCGGCACCTCGGAGCCACTGGCGCCGACGAGGAAGTCCAGGTCGGCGCCCGTATCTGCCTGCTGCACGTGGTCCACGTACAGCCGCTCCCAACCGCGCTGCGGGTTCGCGAAGGCCTCGGTCATCGCGGCCGACGGCTCGCGCGCGGCGAGCTCCTCCGCGCTCAGCTCCACGTCGAGGCGTCGCCCGGCGACGTCCAGCACGATCCAGTCGCCGGTGCGCACCAGGGCGAGAGGTCCGCCGGCGGCGGCCTCGGGCGCGACGTGCAGCACCACGGTGCCGTAGGCGGTGCCGGACATGCGACCGTCGCAGATCCGCACCATGTCGCGCACTCCCTGCTCGAGCAGCTTGGTGGGCAGGGGCATGTTCGAGACCTCGGGCATGCCCGGATAGCCCTTGGGGCCGCAGCCGCGCAGGATCATCACGGAGTCGGCGTCGACATCGAGCTCAGGGTCGTCGATCCGCTCGTGGAAGTCCTCGATGCTGTCGAACACGAGCGCCCGGCCCCGATGCTGGAGCAGGTCCGGAGTCGCGGCGGCGGGCTTGATGATCGCGCCGTCGGGGGCGAGGTTGCCGCGCAGCAGGGCGATGCCGGCGTCGGCCTGGAGCGGGCTCTCGCGCACGGAGATCACCTCACGGTCAAAGATCTCCGCGGCGTCGAGATAGTCCACGAGCGGCCTGCCGGTGATGGTGAGCGCCTCGGGGTCCAGCAGGTCCTTCACCTCACGGAGCACGGCGAGCAGGCCGCCGGCACGGAAGAGGTCCTCCATGAGGTGGCGTCCGGCGGGCTGGAGATCCACCAGCAGCGGCACGCGGGCACCGATGCGGTCGAAGTCCTCGACAGTGAGGTCGATCCCGAGCCGGCCGGCGATCGCCAGCAGGTGCACGACAGCGTTGGTGGAGCCGCCGATCGCGGCGAGCGCGACGATCGCGTTGTGGAAGGAACCCTTGGTGAGGAAGGTCGACGGGGTGCGCCCGTCCTTCACGAGGTCCACGGCCAGACGACCGGTGAGCTGAGCGGCCTCGCTGAGACGGGCGTCGGCCGCGGGAGTGCCGGCGATGCCGGGGACGATCGTGCCCAGCGCCTCGGCGACCAGCGCCATCGTCGAGGCGGTGCCCATGGTGTTGCAGTGCCCGGCGCTGCGGATCATCGCAGATTCGGAGCGGGTGAAATCGTCCTGGGAGAGCTTCCCGGCGCGCACCTCCTCGCTGAGCTTCCACACCCCGGTGCCGCAGCCCAGCGGCGCCCCGCGGAAGGTGCCGTTGAGCATCGGGCCGCCGGGGATCACCACGGCGGGGATGTCCACGCTGGCGGCGGCCATGAGCAGGGACGGGATCGTCTTGTCGCAGCCGCCCAGCAGCACGACGCCGTCGATGGGGTTCGCGCGCAGCATCTCCTCGGTGCTCATCGCGGCCATGTTCCGCCAGAGCATCGCGGTGGGGCGCACGTTGGTCTCGCCGAGGGACACGACGGGCAGCTCCTGAGGCACGCCCCCGGCCTCGAGGATCCCGTTCTTCACGAACTGGGCGACGCCGGTGAGGTGCGCGTTGCAGGGGGTGAGGTCGCTCGCGGTGTTGGCGATCGCGATCTGCGGGCGCCCACGGAAGGCGTCGTCGGGCACCCCGCGACGCATCCACGCACGGTGGATATAGGCGTTGCGGTCCTCGCCCGCGTACCACTGGTTGCTGCGGAGCTCCATTGCTGATCCCATTCCCCGGCGCGGCCGTCTACTACTGTGTGCAACGCCTGCATGCTACGTCACACCGGACCCTCGCTGACCGACGAGTCCGCAGGTGGGACCCACCTCGACAGGAGACCTCCGATGCGCGCCCTCATGATCACCGCCCCTGGCGAGGCCGCCGTCCACGACGTCGACCCGCCGGTGGCCGCTCCCGGCGAGGTGGTCGTGGACGTGGAGCGCGCGGGCATCTGCGGCACCGACGCCGAGTTCTACTCCGGGCATATGGCCTACCTGCGCTCCGGGCACGCCCGCTTCCCGATGCGCATCGGGCACGAGTGGATGGGCACGGTCGCGACCGCCGGCCAGGGGGTGGATCCGGCATGGATCGGCCGACGGGTCATGGGCGACACCATGCTGGGCTGCAGCACCTGCCGGCGCTGCCGGCGCGGGGCTCAGCACGTGTGCGAGGACCGCCAGGAGGTGGGCATCCGGGGGCATCGCCACGGCGCCCTCGCAGAGCAGGTCACCGTGCCCGCGTCGTCGCTGCATCACCTTCCCGACACCCTCGACCCGGCGCTCGGGGCACTGGTCGAGCCCGGCGGGAACGCCCTGCGCGCCGTGCAGGGCGCACGCCTCTCCCCCGGTGACCGCGTGCTGATCATGGGCCCCGGCACGATCGGACTGCTGTGCGCGCTGTTCGCCCGGGCGGCCGGCGCCGAGGTGCATGTGCTGGGCCTGCCGGGCCCGGGGCTGGACTTCGCGCGCACCCTCGGGCTGGAGAACCTCTGGACCCAGGAGACCCTCCCGGACCTGCCCCTGGACGCGATCATCGATGCCGCGACCTCCTCCGAGCTGCCGGGCTGGGCGCTGTCCCGGGTGGAGCCGGGCGGGCGACTGGTGCTGATCGGTCTCGCCGGGGAGCCCAGCCGGATCGATGCCCGCGACCTCGTGCTCGGGGACGTCACCGCCGTCGGCGTGCTGAGCGCCTCCCCCGCCCTGGAGGAGACCATCGCGCTCTACGCCGCGGGCACCGTGGATCCGCGCCCGCTGATCGCGGCGACCATCGGGCTCGACCAGGTGGCAGACGTCCTGGCGGACACGCGTCCGCCCGGGGCCGGTCCGGGCCCGAAGATCCACATCGATCCGCGTCGACACTGACCCGCAGCGCTCGGTGCTCAGAGCCCAGCTCTCAGAGGCCGCAGACTCCCAGCGACATCGGTCGGCTGGAGGGATCCGCTTCGAGCCACCGGGCAAGCTCCACGGGATGCACGGTGTAGTCGCCGAGCGAATTCAGCGGCAGCCAGGCCGTGCCCGCCTGCCCCGGGTCGGGCTCGGTGCCCTCGCCGGGTTCCTCCCCCTCGCCCAGACCGCACCAGTAGGCGACGTTGACCTGGTGGAACGGCGGGATCGGCGTGCCGTCGACCATGCGTCTGTCGGTCATGATCTCGAACAGGCACGCCACCTGATGCACCTCGACCCGCGCCCCGATCTCCTCGCGGCATTCGCGGATCATCGCCGCGACCTGGTCCTCGCTGTGCTCCTGGCCGCCACCGGGCAGCGCGAACACGTGGGTGCCGTCCGGATCGATGTAGCGGTTCATGAGCACCTGTCCGTCGCGGACGATCAGTGCCTTCACTCCCAGTCGCGGAGTCCTCACGCGCTCTCCCCTTCGGTGCCGTCCGTCTCGGTGCCGTCCATCTCGGTGCCGTTCGACTCAGTGCCGTTCGACTCGGTGCCGTTCGACTCAGTGCCGTTCGTCGTCGGCCCGGGGTCGACGGTACCGCCGGCGAGGCGGGAGGATGCACGCTCGGCCAGCTCGTCGTCGTCGGCCGCAGCCAGCAGATCCTCGACCGCCGACCGATCGCGCAGCAGCCCCATCAGACGCTGGAGCGCCGTGAGGTGCGCTCGGGCGTCGGTGAGCAGCGGCATCACCACCAGACGCACGTCGACCGTCCCGCCGGAGCCGCCCATCTCGCCGAAGGGCACGGGGCGGGCAAGGCTCGCGATCGCGAGGCCCGGGGTGAGCACGTGCTCGGGGTCGGCATGCGGGATCGCGGTGGGGATCGGGGTGGGCAGACCGGTCGGGTACTGCTGCTCGCGGATCCGCAGCGCTTCGGGGAAGTCCAGGTCCACGGCGCCGGCGTCGAGCAGCCGCCCGGACAGCGAGCGCAGCACGTCCTCCGCGTCGGAGACGTCCAGGTGGGCCACCACGACGGAGAGGTCCCAGGGCACCGGCGCCCGCGCGCCGTCGTCGGCTGCGGCATCGTGCGGTGGCGGAACTGAACTCATGGGGCCTCCCTCATCGGTGGACCGATTCTGTCATCTGCACCGCGGTGCACTGCGTACGCTGGACATATTCGCCCCGGGCGCGTCCCCGCATCCCTGCGTCGCCGCGCCTCCCGGAGCGGTGTCCCGCAGCGCCCCACCAAGATCCTCTTCCCAGGATCCAGCGCCTCACACCCCGCCCTTCCACCGAGCGCCTCGTATCCCGCCCGCAGGCCCAGCGCCGCGCGCCGAGCCCGCACACCAAGCACCTCGCACCTCGCACCGAACCCATCAGACCAGGAGTGCCCATGCCCGCACCTCGCGACACCTCCGTGATCGTGCGGGCCGCCCGGCTCTACTACGAGCAGGGCCGCTCGCAGACGGAGGTCGCCTCCGAGCTGGGGCTCTCACGCTCGAACGTCTCCCGGATCCTCACCCAGGCGCGGGACCGCGGGATCGTCGAGATCGCGATCCATGACCCCGACGGGCCGCCGCGCCGCGACGAGGCCCTCGAGGCAGCACTGCGGGCAGCGTTCTCCCTGCGCGAGGCCCACGTCGTCTCCGCCCCGCGCACCTCGGCCATGGAGTCCGTCGCCCGCGAGGGCGCCGGCGTGATCAGCGCACGGGCCACGCAGGTGGCCAGCATCGGCGTCTCGTGGGGGCAGACGATGCAGAGCGTGGTCGCCGAGCTCGAGACCCAGCATCTGCGGCCGACGCCGCGCGTCCTCCCCCTGGTGGGTGGGCACAGCTCCCTGGACCAGTTCGACTCCGGCGAGTCCGTGGTGCGTGTGCTCGCCTCCCGGCTCGGTGCCCGGCCCGAGACGCTCTACGCCCCCGCGGTGCTCGAATCGGCAACGACCGTGAGCAGCCTGCGCGCCGAGTCCAGCATCGGCTCGGTGCTCGAGGCCGCCGCGCGAGTGGAGCTCGCCGTGGTCGGCATCGGCTCGATGGGCGTGCACTCCTCGCCGCACGTGCTCAGCCTGATGGCGCTCAGCGACGCCGAGCGTGCGGCCTTCGAGGCGCAGCATCCGGCCGGTGACGTGTGCGGACGTTTCATCGATGCGCACGGGATCCCGCTCGGGGCGCCGACGGATCAGCGCGTCCTGGCGGTGACCTTCTCCGAGCTGCTGCGCATCCCCGAGGTGCTGGGCATCGCGGCGGGGGTCGAGCGGGCCCCCGGTGTGCTCGGGGTGCTGCGCAGCGGCGTCATCGACACGCTCGTCGTCGACACGGACCTGGCCCGCGAGCTCCTCGCCCGCACCTGACGTGCGTCGGCCCGCACCACGCACCCCGAACCGCTCCCCTTCCGGCCGCACGCACCACGCACCCCGTTTGTCCTCACGCGCAACGGGTGCCCTCCGCAAATGTGAGCTGGGGACCTATGTGGGCTGCTCGCATAGGTCCCCAGCTCACATTTGCGGCCGCCGCCGGGGCAAGGCCAGGCGAACCGGGCGAACGAGGCCAGCCGGGCAAGGTCAGGCGAATGGGGCGGGGCCAGGCAAGCGGGGCGAACAAGGCCGCCGAGCCGTGGCCAGGCGAGCGAGGACGGCGGAGCGGGGTCAGGCCCTGCCGGTGAGGAGGTCCTCGAAGCGGGCGGTGAGCCCGAGGTCCACGGGCAGCTCGGTGTCATCGAGGTGCGTGATCGGAGCGGCGAGGCGGGTCGAGGAGAGCAGCCAGGCACCGTCGGAGGTCGCAACGTCCTGCAGGCTCATCAGCTCCTCACCGGCCTCGTAGCCCTCGTCCTGCAGGGCGGCGAGCAGAGTGTTCACGCAGGTTCCCGGCAGCACACCCGCGCTCACCGGGGTGGTGAGGAAGGCGTCGCCGCGGCGCACCAGCAGGGTCGACGTCGGCCCTTCGAGCACGTATCCGTCGGTCGCGACGAACAGCGCGTCCTGTGCGCCCCGGCGCTTCGCCTCGCGGACGGCCGCCATGTTCACGGCATAGCTGAGCGTCTTCGCGCCCTGCAGCAGCCAGGGGCTCTCGTCGAAGACGGTCGTGGAGAGTCCACGGTCCAGAGAGGCCACCCGGATCCCGGTGCGATAGGGGGCCCAGTCGGCGGAGACGTGGGCGTCGATCCAGCAGGTCGGGGTGTCCTCGCCCTCGATGCCGCGGGAGTACATGACGCGGATCGTCAGCTCAGGGACGTCGGCATGCGCCTCGATCGCCGCGTAGACCGCGGCCGCGATGACCTCCTGGTCCGGGGCGGGCAGCTCGAGCAGAGAAGCGCTGCGGGCGAGGCGCGCCAGGTGAGGGCCGACGTTGATCGGCGTGCCGTCGAAGGCTCCGATGGTCTCGAAGATGCCGTCGCCGCGCGTCACGACCAGATCCGTGATCGACAGCTGCGCGACGGCAGGATCGGCCAGCCGGAACGGAGCGCTGCCGTCGGCCGGAGCTCCCGCCGCTCCGGGGACGAGGACGAGAACCGGTGCGGGGGTGTCCGTGCTGGACGAGGTCATGGCGCTGCTCCTGGTCGTGACGTCTCAGGCTCGAGACGCTGGGACGTCCAGGGTAGACCCCGTCTCCAACGCCCTCGCTCCCCTGTGAGGCCGACCGGGCCCCTGCAGGTCCGCGCGAAGGACGCGCCAGGCCGCTCACCGAGCGTGCGGAGCCGCTCGAAGGACGCGCGAGACCGCCCACCGAGCGTGCTGGCCCGCTCGAAGGACGCGCGAGACCGCTCACCGAGCGTGCGGGGCCGCTCACAGGTCGTACAGTTCCCCTCGTGACAGGACCTGCCTCGCACGCCACTCCCCAACCACCTGCCGGCACCACCGCACCGTCCCGGGCGACCCACCGGCCCGCGCCCTGGTGGGCCGTGCCGGCAGCGATCGTGTGCGGCGTGATGGGCGCGATCCAGGCCCGCATCAACTCCGACCTGGCCGCCGAGCTGGACGACGGCTTCGCCGCGTCGGCGATCTCCTTCGGCACCGGGCTCGTGATCCTGCTGCTGCTCCTGGTGATCATGCCGACGGTGCGCCATCTCGCCGCCCGGTTCTGGCGGGAACTGCGCAGTCGCGAGTTCCCCTGGTATCTCGCGATCGGGGGCGTGGGCGGCGCCGTCTACGTGCTCGGGCAGGCCTTCTCCGTCTCCCTGCTCGGGGTGGCGCTGTTCATCGTGTGCGTGGTCGCCGGGCAGACGGTCACCGGGCTCGTCGTGGACCGGGTGGGGCTCGGCCCCGGCGGGGTCCGTCACCTGACCCCGTTGCGGGTGCTCGGGGCAGCCCTGATGGTGGTCTCGGTGGTTCTCGCGATGTCCCGGGGATTCAGCACCCAGGCGCCCTGGTACCTGCTCGCGCTCCCGATGGTCGCGGGGGTGGCGATGGGTCTGCAGCAGGCGACCAATGGTCGGGTCACCCAGCACAGCGGGCATTTCCTGGTCGCGACGCTCGGCAACTTCGTGGTGGGCACTGCCGTGCTGGCCCTGGCGGCGTCGATGCACATGCTGGCGGCCGGAGCGCCCCAGGCACTGCCCCCGAACCCCCTGCTCTACCTCGGCGGGCCGATCGGCATCGTGTTCATCGCGATGGCCGCGTACCTCGCCGGGCCGCTCGGCGTGCTGACCTTGGCGATGTCGACCATCGCCGGGCAGATCGTGGGATCCGTGGTGATCGATGCGATCGCCGCTCCCGGGCACCTCACTGTGACCACGGTCGCTGGAGCCGCGCTCACGCTGCTGGCCGCAGTCCTCGCCGCCTCCAGTCGACGCCGGGCCTGAGGGGCCGTCCCTCAGGGAGAGATCAACGAGGTCAGTCGGTGTGGAGCGTGACCAGGCGGCCGCGGTCACGCCAGGCGATGCGCAGGTCCAGCGGGTCCCCGGGCACGTCGGCGTCGATCAGGTCGACGCGGGCGCCCACCGGGGCTGCGCGCAGATCGGCGACCAGGAGAGCGCCGTCGGGCAGGGCGTCGATCCCGGAGGCGGAGGCGTCCTGCAGGGGGACGACGGCCGTGTCCTGCCCGGCAGCCCCCTCGTACTCGTCCTCGTCCTCCCCCGCGCCGACGATCGCGGCGAAGAGGTGCTGGTCCATGAGCTCCTGCGCGGCCTCGGCGCGGGCATCGCCCTTCGTGTCGGGCTCGTCCCCCCGCTGAGCCAGAGCCTGCAGCGAGGCCTCGAGCGCGTCGGCGAAGCGCTCGAGGTAGGAGAGCAGATCCGGGGCGGCGAGCTGGAGGGCGAGGTCCTCGCCGATGCCGTAGACCACACCGGGTGCACCGTCGTCATCGAGGGTGAGGACCACCGCGACCTCCGGGGTCTCGTACAGCGGGTAGAAGGTGGTGGCCTTCCCCAGCAGCGTGTACGGGCCCACATCGGTGCGGTCCTCGATCAGGAGCATCAGCACGGGGATCCCGCACAGCTCGATGCCGCCGAGCTCGTCGAGGATCTGCTCGAGAGCGGGCGGCGGATCCGCGGCCGTGTCCTCCTCCGCGAGGGCGGCCCCCGGGACGAGCGTGACGTCCTGCTCGTGGGTGCGGGCCAGCGAGGCGATCCGGTCGAGGATCGGGCGCGCCTCCCGCAGCGGGATCACAGGGGCTTCGGTGGGCCAGGGCAGGGAGGAGTTCATCGGTGTGCTCACGGTGTCATCGTGGCACAGCACCTCGCGCCCGGCCCCGGTCGGGGGCTGCACTCCGCGCACGGCGTACCGGATCCGCCGCGGATCACAGAGCCTCCCCCGATCCGACGTCCCCTGCGCCCCCGATCCGACGTCTCCTGCGCCCGCGATCCGACGTCCACTCTTGCCGCGGTCCGACGTCCCCTCTTGCCGCGGTCCGACGTCTCCTCCGGCCGACGGGCCCGGTCGACGCCGTCACGTCGATAGCCCCCGATCCGACGCCGTCACGTCGGCGGACCCCACTCTCACGTCGTCACGTCGACGGACCTCGATCCGAGGCCCGCAGGCGTCGGCCCGAACGCGTCTCAGCTGGCCAGACGACGCGCAGCGCCTCCGGGCCGGGTGATCGCGGTGGTGGCGTCCGCGCGGCCGGGGAACTCGGCGCGATAGGCGTCCAGCCAGCGGGCGGCGAACTGCTCGGCCCCGTCGGCCGGCACCAGAGCCCACGCGCTGCCGCCGAAGCCGGCTCCGAAGGCGCTCGCGGCATGGGCGCCCACGGTGCGGGCCAGGCGCGGCAGAGCGATCGTCTCGGGGACCTGGTTGCGCAGACCGTCCTCCGCGCCGGCCTGGGACTCGTCGACCAGGCGGCCGAACTCCTCCAGGTCTCCCTCCTCGAGGGCGAGGGCCGCGGCGGGGATGATCCGCTCGGACTCGGCGAGGAACTGCTCGAGGCGGCCGACGAGGTAGTCATCGTCGGCCGCGAGCTCCCGCAGTCGGCGCACGGCGCCGGGCCCCGAGGAGACGGCCTCGGCGAGGGAGGCGTCGTCTCGGCCGGTCGCCTCCTGCCAGCGGTGCAGGATCGAGGAGACCGCGAGAGAGACCCGGTTGTAGTCGTCGCGGGCGGCACCGGTCTTCGCGGCCTCGACACCGCTGACGGCGACCACGAAGGTCAGAGAGTCGTCGACGTCGATGGTGCGCTCGTGGCGCACCGGACAGAAGGAGTACTGGACGAGGGCCCCGGGCCGGCCGCACAGCATCGCGGTGTGGTCCTCGCTGCCGCCGAAGGTGCCCACGCCGCGATCCCCGGCGAGGCTGCCGAAGCTCTGCCCGTTCTCCGCGGTCCCGAGGTATTCGCCGAGCTGCTCGGTGGTGGTGATCTCGCGGGTGAAGACCGGATCCGCAGCGATCCCGGAGAGGTCGATGAGGGCGAGGGCGAGGCCGACGACGAGCGCCGAGGAGCTGGACATCCCGGCGGCGAGGGGCAGTGTCGAGGTCACGGTGACGTCCGCCCCGCGCAGCCGGCCGGGGAAGTTCTTCTCGAGCCGGTCGGCGACGGTGCGGACGTAGCCGCCCCAGTGCCCGTCGGCCTGATCGGCGGGGCGAGCCCCACCTGCATCGAGGTCGATGGTGACGGTGCCGTGGGCGACCTCGGAACGCACCTCCAGCACGCGGTCCTCGCGGGCGGTGGCGGTGACGGTGTGGCCGGTGTCGACCGCGGCGAGCAGGGAGCGCCCGCCGGCGTAGTCGGTGTGCTTGCCGAGCACCTCGATGCGCCCGGGCACGAACCAGCGCACGGTGTCCGAGGGGACGCCGTCGGAGGGCGTCCCCTCGGTGCGAGCATCGTCGGAGTGGGCGCCGTCGGGACGGTCACCGGCGAGCAGGGAAGCGAGGACGTCGCTCACAGGCGCACCTCGATCCCGGCGAGGGCGCCCTGGACGGCGGCGACATCGCCCCGCGAGGACATGTCCAGGACGCCCACGGCGGCAGGCACCACGGTGAAGGTCTCGCCCTCGGCGACCAGCAGGCGCACGGCGTCGATGATCTCGAGCTCACCGCGCACGGAGGGCTCGATGCGCGCGCAGGCGTCGAAGATCGCGGGGGTGAACAGCCAGGCGTTCATGGAGACCGGGGCGGAGTCCCCATAGGCGGCGAGCGTGGCGGCATCGGGTTTCTCGACGATGTCGCGCAGATGGCCGCCCCCGTCGGCCGCGACGAGAGCGAAGGCGCGGATGCGCTCGGCGGGGATGTTGGAGTCGGTCACGAGGGCCTCGCGGTCGAAGCCGACCAGGGCGCTGCCCGGGGCTGCGGCGAGGGCGGCGAGCGCCTCGCGCGGGTAGTAGTTGTCGGAGTTCAGCACGATGACGCGCTGGTCGCCGGCGAAGTCGCGGGCCGCAGCGACGGCATCGCCGGTGCCCAGCGGTTCGGCCTGCACGGCGGTGGTGACGGTGACGCGGTCCCCGCTGACGGCGGCGGCGTACTCGCGCAGCACGTCGTGCTCGGGGCCGATGACCAGGCAGATCTCGGTGATGCCGACGTCCGCCAGCACGGAGATCACGTAGTCGAGGAAGGGCCGGCCCACGTCGATGAGGGCCTTCACGCCGCTCGCGGCGACGGCGGCCTGCTTCTCGTCGAGCTGGGCGGCGTCATCGGCCTTGCGCATGCGCGTCCCGAGCCCGCGGGCGAGGATCACGGCGCGGCGGACGGCGGGGTTCGAAGGGGTCTGCTCAGTCACGCCGAGAGTCTACGGGGGACCTCGGCCGGGCTCGGAACGTTTCACCCGGATCACCGCCCTGCGGCCGGGCCTTTCCTCCCCAGCACGCCCCCCTCCACAGCCGGGCGCTTCCGCCCATGCACACCATGAGGGTGATGATCGACTGGATCCATGACATCAACCCCTCTCGACGAAGCCGAGGAGTACCTGCGGGACCTGGCGCGGCGGATGACCGATCCTGCCGACGGCGAGTGCCTCCACTGCTACGTCTTCCGCATGCTCACCTTCGGATGTGCCGGACTGCGATGGGCCCGGCGCTACCGCGAGGCGAGGGCTCCAGCCGCGACCGCCCTCGTGCGGAGGCTGCGATCCCGCGGCGCAGGCTGTGACTGCGAGATCTTCTGGAACGCCTTCACCCTGCGATCAGAGTTCATGGTCGTAAAGGCGTGGATGGATCCCGACCTCGGCCCGATGAAGGAAGACCCCGAGTATCCCGACCCGATGCCGGCGTGCCGCGGGGTGCGACGGGGCTCCACCCAGCCGTGCGCTCTGTGGCGTGCGCAATCTCGGTACGACCGGGGCTACGGCTGGTGACGACCCGTTTCAGGGGCGATGACCTGGCCGACCAGCGTGCCGACGGCTTCCAGCTGCTCGGCGGTGATACCGGCGGGCAGGGTGAAGCGCACAGCGGTCTGCGCCACCTCGCGAGGGATGCCCAGGGCGGTGAGAACGTGGCTGGGCTCGTCGCTGCCTGCCGCGCACGCCGAACCGCTCGAGGCGATCACGCCGCGCTCAGCGAGGTCCAGCAGGATCGATTCCCCGCTGCGCCCGGGCACGCAGAACGAGGCGTGCCCGGGAAGTCGGCCCGGGCCCGGTGCCGCGCCGGTCAGCAGCACGCCGTCCCGCGCGGCGAGGACCTGCTCGATGAAGGCGTCCCGTCGCGGCGCCAGGCGTGCCGCCTTCTCCTCCCGCTCGGCCTCGGAAAGCTCCAGGGCGACGGCGAGCGCGACCGCGAAGGCCACGTTCTCGGTGCCGGAGCGCCGAGCGTTCTCCTGGCCTCCGCCGTGGACCAGCGGTTCCACGGGCAGCCGCCCTCGGATCATCGCGGCGCCGATCCCCTTGGGGGCGCCGATCTTGTGCCCGGACAGGGTCAGCGCGTCGACGCCGAGTCCGCGCAGGTCGATCCAGCCGGCGGCCTGGACGGCGTCGGTGTGCACGAGCGCGCCCGAGGCGTGGGCGATCTCGGCCAGGGCACGGATGTCGTGGACGGTGCCGATCTCGTTGTTGGCCAGGCCCAAGCTGACCAGAGTGGTGTCCTCACGCAGCGAGGCGCCGAGGGCCTCCGGGGTCACGGTCCCGTCGGGCAGCACCTCGACGAAGGACACCTCGAAGCCGTGCACCCGCTGGAGGAACTCGACGCTGTGCAGGACGGCGTCGTGCTCGAGCGGCGAGGTGACCAGGTGCTTCCCGCGAGGAGAGGCGAGGGCGAGGCCCTTGATCGCGAGGTTCGCGGCCTCGGTACCCCCGGCGGTGAACACGATGTCGCTGCGGCGCGCACCGAGCACGGCGGCGACCCGCCCGCGGGCATCGTGCAGGCCTGCCGCAGCCGCCTCGCCGACCTGATGATGGCTGGACGGGTTCCCGAAGGTGCCGGTCAGGTAGGGCCACGCGGCGTCGAGGGCCTCGCGGCGCACCGGGGTGGTGGCCGCGTTGTCGAGATAGAGCATGTCCAGTCCTCCGGGCGATCAGACCGTGACCGTGGCGGCGGCGGCGAGCGTGGTGTCCAGGCCGAGGTCGAGGTTCCGCACGGAGTGGGTGAGCGCACCAGAGGAGATGACGTCCACTCCGGTGCGGGCGATCTCGCCGACGGTCTCGAGGGTGACGGTGCCGCTGGCCTCGATGATCGCCCGACCACCGACGATCTCCACCCCGCGCGCGAGGTCCTCCAGGGAGAAGTTGTCGAGCATGATGATGTCGACACCGCCGGCGATCACGGGCTCGATCTGATCCAGACGGTCCACCTCCACCTCGAGCCGCGTGGTGTGGCCGAGCTGGGCGCGGGCGTGGCGGATCGCCTCGGTGAGGTCCAGGCCCTGCTGCTGCAGGATCGCGAGGTGGTTGTCCTTGGCCATCACGGCGTCCGAGAGCGAGAAGCGGTGGTTCACTCCCCCGCCGCTGCGGACGGCGTGCCGCTCGAGCGCCCGCAGGCCCGGAGTGGTCTTGCGGGTGTCGGTGATGCGCACCCCGGCGCCGTCGACGGCATCGACGAAGCGCCTGGTCAGCGTCGCGATCCCGGACATGCGCTGGGTGAAGTTCAGGGCGATGCGCTCTGCCTGCACAACGGCACGAGCCGGTCCGCTCACGGTCGCGAGCACGTCGTCGGCCTCGAAGCGGTCCCCGTCAGCGGCGTGCGCGGTGACCTCGACGGCGGGGTCGGTGAGGCGGAAGGCGGCGGCGAACACGTCGATCCCACTGAGCACGCCGGGCTCGCGCGCAGTCAGCTGCGCGGTCGCGGTGGCGTCAGCGGGAAGGAAGACCTGGCCGGTGAGGTCGCCCCAGGGGGCGTCCTCCGCGAGGGCGGCGGAGACGACGCGATCGATCTGGGCGGCAGGCAGCGTCGAGGACGCGCCAGGTGCAATGCGGGATGCGGCGCTCGGAGCGGCCGCGCCGGTCGGGACAGTCGGAGCGGCCGCGCCGGTCGGGGCAGTCGGAGTGGTCGGGCTGGTCGGGGCGTTCAGCATGCGAGGGCCTCCTGGGCGGAGTCGGGGACGGAGATCGGGGCGTCGAGGCGGTGGTGGGCACCGACGGACGCAGGCCGGTTGAGCGCGTGGGCGGTGAGCAGACGCGCGAGGTCGAGGAGGTTGCGGTCCTCGAGCGCGCGCACCGTGGTGAGCACGGACGGTGCCGGGCTGCGCCACGCGTTCAGCTGCGCGGCGGCGCCGGCCAGCTGGCTGCCGGTGCGCAGCAGTCCGGCCCGGCTCCACATGAGGTCCTGCAGGGCGGCGCGAGACCAGGCTCCGGCCGACTGGTCTGCTCGGGCCGCTCGGTCCACGGGGGCCGACGGGTCCGCTCGGGCCGTTCGGTCCACGCCGGCCGACGGGCCCGTCGGGGGCGACGGCTCGGCAGGCGACGGCTCGGCAGGCGACGGACGATCCGGACGAGCTGTCACGGCGGTGCCGGTCAGGACCGACAGCCCTGGCGCGGACCCTGCTGGCACGGAGACCGCCCACGGGGCCTCGGCGGGTCCGGCACCGACAGCCCCGGCTCCGCACCCGGACAGCGCCACCTCGACCGCACGGGCGGCGAACACGGCAGCCTCGAGCAGGGAGTTGGAGGCCAGGCGGTTCGCGCCGTGCACGCCGGTGCGGGCGCACTCCCCCGCGGCAAGCAGCCCGGGCAAGCTGGTGCGGCCGTCCAGATCCGTGCGGATCCCGCCCATCCAGTAGTGGGCCGCCGGGGTCACCGGCACGGGGGCGCGGCCCCAGTCGAAGCCCGCCGCACGCACGGCCGCGTCGATCGTGGGGAAGCGCTCCCGCAGCCGCATGGACCCGATCCCGGTCGCGTCCAGGAGCACGGGCCTGCCCTCCTGAGCGTCCATGACCCGGGCGATCGCCCGGGCCACGACGTCACGGGGAGCGAGCTCGGCGCGCGGATCGAGCTCAGGCAGGAAGCGTCGGCCCTGCTCATCGCGCACCACCGCGCCCTCCCCGCGCACCGCCTCGGAGATCAGGAAGGAGCCGGGAGCGGCGAGCGCCGTGGGGTGGAACTGATAGAACTCCAGGTCCTCGAGCGCGGCCCCGGCCCGTGCGGCGGCGGCGATCCCGTCGCCCGTGGAGACAGCAGGGTTCGTGGTGTGGGAGAAGAGCTGGCCGGCGCCGCCTGTCGCCAGCAGCGTCGCTCGCGCCCGCACCATGCATCGGGTCCCGTCGGCCGTCATCAGCTCGGCGCCGACCACCCGGCCGTCCTCGACCCGCAGATCCACCAGTGCCGACTGCTCGCGCACTGCGATCCCCCGCTCCCTGACCGTCGCGACCAGGGCGTTCTCGATCGCCCGTCCGGTGGCGTCACCGCCGGCGTGGAGGATCCGCGGCCGGGAGTGGGCGCCTTCGAGGCACATCGCGTAGCTGCTGTCGGGCCCGCCGGTCCGGTCGAAGGCGACTCCGAGGTCGATCAGCCGGCGGATGGCCGTCGGCCCCTCCTCGCACAGCACGCGCACCGCGGCCTCGTCGCACAGTCCCGCGCCCGCACCCAGTGTGTCCCGGGCGTGGGCGGCGGCGGAGTCGGCGGGGTCGAGCGCTCCGGCGATGCCGCCCTGGGCGTAACGCGTCGACCCCTCGCCGAGCTCCGTCTTGGTCACCAGCAGGACGTCGGCGGTGCGGGAGGCACGCAGCGCCGCCGTCAGCCCGGCGATCCCGGAGCCGACCACCAGCAGGTCGGTGTGCACCTCGTTCCGGGCGCCCATGCTCAGCGCTCCGAGGTGGTGGTCACCGGCGCGGGCTTCGCGGCGAGCATGCGCTCGAGCGCAAGGCGGGCGGGCTGGGCGACGTCCTCGCCGACGGTGATGCGGTTGATGACCTCACCGGCGAGCAGCGACTCCAGCGCCCAGGCGAGGTAGCCGGGGTGGATGCGGTACATCGTGGAGCACGGGCACACCACGGGGTCCAGGCAGAAGATCGTGTGCTCGGGGTGCTGCGCGGCCAGGCGCTGGACCAGGTTGATCTCGGTGCCGATCGCGAAGGTGGTCGGCTCGGTGGCGCCCTCGATGGCCTTGCGGATGTAGTCGGTGGAGCCCGATTCGTCCGCCGCGTCGACCACCGGCATCGGGCACTCGGGGTGCACGATGACGCGCACGCCCGGGTGCTCAGTGCGGGCCTGCTCGATCTGCACGGTGGTGAAGCGCTTGTGGACCGAGCAGAAGCCGTGCCAGAGCACCACCTTCGCGTCCTGCAGGGTCTGCTCGTCGTTGCCCCCGAGCACCTGGCGCGGATTCCACATCGGCATCTCCTCCAGGGAGATCCCCATGGCCTTGGCAGTGTTGCGGCCCAGGTGCTGGTCAGGGAAGAACAGCACCCGCTGCCCTCGTTCGAAGGCCCACTCGAGCACGGTCGAGGCGTTCGAGGAGGTGCACACGATCCCGCCGTGGCGGCCCACGAACCCCTTGATCGCCGCGGAGGAGTTCATGTAGGTCACGGGGATCACCGGCAGGCGGCCGTCGGCGACGGGCACTTCGCCGCCGTAGACCTCCATGAGCTGCTCCCAGCACTCCTCGACCTGGTCGATGTCCGCCATGTCCGCCATCGAGCAGCCTGCGGCGAGGTTCGGCAGGATCACGGCCTGGTCGGGGCCGGAGAGGAGATCGGCGGTCTCCGCCATGAAGTGGACGCCGCAGAAGATGATCGCCTCCGCCTCGGTGCGGGCCTTGGCGGCGTTGGCGAGCTGGAAGGAGTCGCCCACGTAGTCCGCGTACTGGATCACCTCATCGCGCTGGTAGAAGTGCCCGAGCACCACGGCCCGGTCGCCGAGCTCGGCCTTCGCGGCACGGATCCGACGGTCCAGCTCCTCGGCGCTCGCATCGCGGTACTCCTGCGGGATCTCGCCCTGGCGCGGGGCGGCGGCCGGGGTCGGATCGGCCATCGAAGCACCGGGGCCGTAGCCGGGGTCGCGGGCGTCGACGTCCCACGGGGCGTCCAGCAGCTCGGTGGAGCAGGTGCTGCCGGAGGTGGCGCCGGCGGAGATGTCGCGGATGGTCAGGTCGACCGAGGCTGTGGTGGCTGTGCTGGCGGTGGTGGCTGTGCTGGCTGTCGTGGTCATGGTGATGCTCTCCGTGGGGTGAGGCGGTCAGAGACCGGTGAGCGGGCCGTTGTCGGCGAGGTGGATGGACTGGTCGTGCCGGTAGAGGCGAGCAGGACGGTGGCGGCCGCCGGTGCGGAAGGCCTCGGTGGCCACGAGCCGTCCGGCGGTCTCCATCTGGCGGCGGAAGTTCGCCGGGTCGAGGGTCCGCTGCAGCACGGCCTCGTGGACGGCGCGCAGCTCGGCGAGGGTGAAGGTCTCCCCGAGGAAGGCTGCGGCGATGCGGGAGTACTCGACCTTGTTGCGCAGGCGCCACAGGGCGTACTCGACGATCAAGGAGTGGTCGAAGGCGAGCTCGGGCAGCTCGTCGGCCACGAACCACTGCACGTTCACGCCCGCCTCGCCCGCGTCGGCCTCCTCGGGGCGCACGAGCGCCCAGTAGATGACCGAGACGGTGCGCTCGTCGGCCGTCGAGGCGCGGTCGAGACCGCCGAAGGCGTAGAGCTGCTCGAGGTACTGCGGGGTGAGCCGGGTGGTCTCGCGCAGGTTCCTCGCGGCGGACGCGGCGAGGCCTTCGTCCGACGCCAGAGGACCCCCTGGAAGAGCCCATCTCCCCTGGTGAGGAGCACGGATGCGCCGCACGAGGGGCAGCCACAGCACCGGTCGATGGGTGCGCGGATGCGGGCGCAGGGCGAAGATGACCGTCGAGACGGCGAGGGACACCTGGTCACCCATGAGCAGACACCTCCAGTTAAAGTCATCGGAACCTTTACGGATGCGAAGACATTAGGGTCGCGAGGACCAGAAGTGCATGACGTGACGCGATCGTGTGACCTGTGACACGAAACCGCTGACTTTAACTCGCGCGCTGAGAACCTCGGTAACCGTCTCCACCTCTCGCGCAGAACACGGCAGGAAACCAGCCCCATGACCGCCCCCACAGCCACCACCGCCCCGATCCGGCGCGCTCCGACGCGCGTCGCCTGGGCGTCGATGATCGGCACCTCGCTCGAGCAGTTCGACTTCTACCTCTACGCGTACTTCTCCGCGTTCTTCGTGGGGCCGCTGTTCTTCGAACCGCTCGGCGCGGCCGGCGCCACACTCGCCTCCTTCAGCACGATCGCGGTCTCGTTCGTGATCCGGCCCGTCGGCGCGCTGATCTTCGGGCACATGGGCGATCGACTGGGCCGACGCACCACCCTGCTGTGGACGGTGGGCCTGATGGGGGTGGCGACAGCGCTGATCGGCGCGCTGCCCTCGTATGCGCAGGCCGGCTGGCTGGGCGCGATCGGCCTGGTGGTGCTGCGCCTGGTGCAGGGCATCTCCCTGGGCGGTGAGTGGGGCGGCTCCGTGCTGCTGGCCACCGAGCATTCCCATCCGCTCAAACGCGCCTTCTACGCCGCGATCCCGCAGCTCGGCTCCCCCGTCGGCTCGATCCTGTCGGCCGCGGTGTTCCTCGGCCTCACGATGACCCTTCCCGATCAGGCCATGCAGGACTGGGGCTGGCGGGTGCCCTTCTTCCTCGCGCTCCCGCTGCTGCTGGTCTCGCTCTACCTGCGCCGCGCGATCGACGAGACTCCGGTGTTCGCGCGGCTCGCCCGCACCGGCGGCCGCGCCGAGCGTCCTGTGCTGTCGATGCTGCGCGATCGGCCGCTCGCCCTGATCATCGCGGTGGGCGCCGCGCAGCTGGGCATCGGCTCGTACGCGCTGATGAACACGTACACGATGAACTACGGCTCGGTGGTGCTGGGCTACGACTACCGGCAGCTCCTCACCGCGGCCACCATCGGCGCCCTGCTCCAGCTCGTCACGATCCCCCTCTTCGGTGCGCTCGCGGCCCGCACCGGGTCGGCGCTGGTGGTCGGCGTCGGCGCCCTGGGCACGGCGCTGATCGCGTTCCCGCTGTACTTCCTGCTGCAATCGGCGGGCTTCGGGGTGCTGGTGACCTTGATGGTGGTGGGCGGGATCCTGCCCACGATGTCCTGGGCGGCGCTCGGCGGACTGATGAGCGACCTGTTCCCGGGCCGCTTCCGCTACTCGGCACTGTCCTTCGCCTACGCCGTGGCCGCCACGGTGGGCGGCGTGGTCCCGCTGGCCACGTCCGCGCTCGGGGCATGGACCGCGCAGGCATGGTGGCATCCCGGGATCGTGCTGGTCGCAATGTCGGCGGTGACGCTGGCAGCGGCCGTCGCGGCCGGCTGGGAGATGCGCCGACGCGACGCGTCCGACAGCACGGGCGACATCCCGGCCGACAGCCGGGTCGCCTCCCGGGACGTCACGCGGGAGGACCCCACGGAGGACGACGAGGCCGGGGCGGGCACTGTCGTGCCACACTCGGGCCATGGTCGGAGATGACACCACCGAGCCCGCGACACCGCCCTCGAGACGATGGACACTGCTCCTGGTGCTGGCCGCGGCGGTCGTCGTCGCCGTACTGGTCGCGGTCTGGATCGTGGCCACCAGACCACCCGCCACCGTCGCCGCGTCGTGGACGGAGACAGCTGACGATCCCGGCGACGCGAGCGACGCCCTCCGCTCCTGTCAGCAGCCCGACAGCACCGCCGCGCTCGACATCCACATCACGGAGCAGCGCGGCATCGCGAGCTTGCTCGTCGGGACGAAGGGGGACGGCAGCACCCTGACCTGCCTGGCCGTGGAGGTCGACGAGGGCTGGAACTCGATCTCCATGGTGTCCGACGTCGACGAAGAGGCGCCCGCGGTCCCGGACGACGGCGTGCTGACTCGCGCGAACGGCCTGGCCGGGATGGAGCCTGTCGCCGAGGACGCGGCGATCGGGGCGGAGACGGCCGGCTCCGACGCCCCGGCTGACACCTCGGAGCCGTCATCCCAGCACGTGCTCGCCGGCGAGGTCGGTGAGGCCGTGGTCGGCCTGAGGCTGCAGACGTCGGCCGGCCCCGTGGAGGCCACTCTCGGGGACGGCTGGTTCGGCGCCTGGTGGCCCACGGCGAACGACTCCGAGCTGAACGAGCCGGTCACCGCGCAGGTCACCCTCGAGGACGGCACCACCCGCACGATCGAACTGGCACCCGACGAGCAGGTGCCGAGCTGACCCGTTCCCCACGGGACGAGTCTTCCGTGCAGGTCAGCTCTCGCCGAGCGTCCCGGCGGTCTCCTCGAGGGCCGAGCGCCGCAGGATGTCCAAGCGGATGCCGCGAGCGGTCTCGAAGTGCCGCCTGGCGACGGCGCGGGCCGCGTCGGCATCGCGCTCGTCGATCGCACGCAGCAGCTCCGCATGCTCTTCGAGCGCCTCCTGCCATCGGTCGCCCACGGAGAGCGTCGAATGCGGGGCGTGGACCAGGTGGTGCGAGAGGCGCTCGAGCAGGTCGTGCACGACGGGATTGTGCGAGGCGGTCCAGATCGCGCGATGGAACTCCAGGTTGCTGCGGCGCAGGGCGGAATCGTCCCGTGTCTCCAGATCCCGGTCGCGCTGCACCAGCGCTTCCAGGCGCAGCACGTCACGGACGGTGCGGTACAGGGCGGCATCGCCGGCGACCTGCTCCTCGAGCAGGATCCGCACGTCGTAGACCTGCATGACCGTCTGAGGATCGACGCTCTGCACCTCGAGGCCGCGCTGGGCCCGGCACAGCAGACCCGACTGCTCGAGGCGGGAGAGGGCATCGCGCACCGGGGTGCGGGACACCTCGAACCTCTCGGCGAGCGCCACCTCGCGCAGGGCCGTCCCCGGGGCGAGCGTGCCGTCGAGGATCTCGGAGCGCAGGGTCGAGAAGATCTGCCCGCGGTCGTTCCTGCCGTTCACACGGTCCTCCGTCCTCCGGTCTCACCCGGTCCTTGGTCCTGCTCCGACGACATCACGGAGCCTATCGGCCGCATCCTGCGCGCCTGCGGGATCAGGCGATGAGCCCCGCACGACGACCGAACACGGAGCCCGCGGCGAGGCCGGAGCCGCCCGGGTAGTTCCCGCTGAACAGCCCGCCCAGCATCTCGCCGGCCACGAGCAGGCCCGGGATCGGGCTGCCCTCGCCGTCGAGCACCTGGCCCTCGGTGCTGCCGCGCAGGCCGCCGAAGGAGAAGGTGATGCCGCAGGTGACGGGGTAGGCGTAGAACGGCGCCTGCGCGATCGGGCTCGCCCAGTTCGACTTGGGCGGGGTGGTCGAGGCCTTCTTGCCGTCCTTCACGGTGGGGTCGAAGCTGGCGTCGCCGATCGCGGCGTTGAAGTCCGCGACCGTGCCGACGAAGCGCGTCGCAGGGATCCCGAGCGCCGCGGCGAGCTCCTCGAGGGAGTCGGCGACCACCTCCGAGACGCCCGGCATCTCGTACTCCTCGGCCCGCAGCATCGGCCGGGTGACGGCGTCGAACACCTGGAAGGCGAGGGAGCCGGGCTGCTCGAGGATGACCTTGCCGTACTTCGCGTAGGTGTAGTTGCGGAAGTCCGCGCCCTCGTCGAGGAACCGTTCGCCGTCGGTGTTCACGAGGATGCCCAGCGGGTAGCTCTGCCGGGTGAGGCGGTTGGTGAGGTCGAGGTTGCCCTCGTTGTGCTCGTGGAAGGCGTCCCACTGCACGCTGTGGCAGGTGGACCAGTCGCCGCCCCGGTCGGCGCCGATCGCGAGCCCCGCCCGGATCATGTCGCCGACGTTGAACGCGGTGCCGCGCACCTTGGCGGCGGCCCAGCGCTCCCCCAGGTGCTCGGCGCGCATCTCGGGATCGGCCTCGAAGCCGCCGGCGGCGAGCACCACGGACTCGGCGCGCAGCGCGACCCGCCGACCATCGTGCTCGGCGACGACGCCCACCACGCGACCGTCCTCGACGATCAGCTCGGTGGCGCGGTGGCCGTAGCGCACGTCCTCGCCCAGGCGGCGGGCCACGGCGGTGTGGTCCGCGATCAGACCCTTGCCGCCGTCGACGTTCCCTACGTGCAGGCCGCCCCAGAACAGGTAGGTGCCGTCGGGCCGGTCGTACGCCTGCCGCTCGTACATCAGGCGATAGCGCAGGCCCAGCCCCGCGAGCCAGCGCAGGGTGGGCTGGGCTTCGGCGACCAGGACGCGACTGAGGTCCGGGTCGTTGCGTCCCTCGGTGACGCGCTCCAGATCGGCGAGGTACTCCTCGGACGAATACGGGGGAACCGTGGAGACGGCGTGCCGCTCATCGGGCTCCACGAACTCCGCGAGCTCCTCGAGGCCCTGGTGGGCGATACGGGTAGCGCCGGCCGTGAAGTAGCTGTTCCCCCCGGCGGTCTGGCCCTCGCCGCGCTCGAGCACGATGACGGAGCGTCCGCGCTCCGCGGCCGCGTGCGCGGCGCTGAATCCGGCGTTCCCGCCTCCGACGACGATGACGTCCGCGTCCCGTTCCATGCTGCTCTCCTCTGCTCACCGACGGCCCTCGGCCCAGCGCCGCCACGTTCCGGACGGCCCACGCGAAGAGTGTATCCGTATGTTCACGAATGCGTACATGTGGATTCTTGGAAGACACAAGTCTTCTTGTTGCGTCTCAGTACTCCGCTGTGCATACACTCTGTGATCCTTGTCGCCGCTGGGGCGTCACGACGAAGTGCGAGGAGACTGGACCATGCGACGCAGGACTCTGCTGTACGGCGGATTCACCGCGGTGGTCGCCGGGACCACGGCAGCCGCTCTGGCCAACGGCGCCTCCACCGCCGGCGGCTCGGAGGCGCGCAGCACTCTGACGCTGATCGCCCCGGCCGCGACCGGCGGCGGATGGGACGGCTTCGCCCGCGAGAGCCAGCAGGTGCTGCGCGAGGAGTCGATCGTCAACAACGTGCAGGTCGTGAACATCCCCGGCGCGGGCGGCACGATCGGCCTGAGCCAGTTCATCCGCTCTCCCGGCAACCCCAGCTCCCTCCTGGTCACCGGGGGCGTGATGGTGGGTGCGATCGCCCTCGGCGAGGGCGAGGCCACTTTCGACGACGTGGTCCCTATCGCCCGCCTGGCCGACGACTACGCCGCCATCGTGGTCCCCGCGGACTCCGAGCTGGAGACGCTCGACGACCTGCTCGAGGCCTGGACGGACGACCCTGGCGGCACCTCCATCAGCGGCGGCTCCCTCGGCTCCATCGACCACCTGCTGAGCGGGCGCCTCGCCCAGGTGATCGGCATCGACCCCGAGGACCTCAACTACGTGGCCTACTCCGGCGGCGGCGAGGCCCTGAACTCGCTGCTCTCGCACACCACGACCATCGGCGTCTCCGGCTACAACGAGGTCGCCGACCAGGTCGAGGCGGGAACGCTGCGCGCGATCGCGATCTCCGCCGAAGAGCGCCTGCCCGGGGTCGACGTCCCCACGTTCGTGGAGCTGGGCACGGACGTGGCGATGTCGAACTGGCGCGGCGTCGTCGCCGCCCCCGGCATCACCGACGAGGTGCGCGACCAGTTCGTGGACATCGTGACCGAGATGCGCGACTCCGACGCCTGGGCGGAGACCCTCCAGCGCAACGACTGGACCGACAGCTTCCTGACCGGTGATGAGTTCGCCGACTACATCCGGGACGAAGCCGAGCAGGCCGCCGAGATCGTCGAGGACCTGGGACTGTGAGGAGCACCGTGAAGACACCCGCCCCCCGTAGGAGCGCACCCGTCGGCGCACGCCCGCTGAGCGCACTGGCTGTCCGCAAGGAACTGATCGTGGTGGTGCTGCTGGCGGCCGTCGGCATCGTGCTGCTGATCGGCTCCACCACCATGAACGTGCTCGGCGAGGACGTGATCGGGCCGCAGTTCGTCCCGGTCGTCCTCGGCGTGCTGCTGCTCCTCGCCGCAGCTCTCCTCGCCGTCGACGTGATCCGCCACCCGGAGCAGCCGCGGGACCTGGAGCAGGACGAGTTCGAGGGCAACTTCTCCGCGGACATGCTCCATGACATCTCGGGCTTGGCCGAGCCCGGGACGCCCGGCGCGCCCACCGCGGTCACCGGAGCCGTCTCCTCGAAGGACGTCGCCGCAGCCGTGGCCGCTTCCGAGATCCCCACCGACACCCCCTCCGACGCCGACGCGGTGGTCGATGCCGACGCCGAGGTCGCTGCGCACGCCACCGCCGCGAAGAACCCCTCGAGCGACCTCCGCACGCTCGGACTGGTCCTGCTGTCCATGGTCGGGTTCGTCGTGATCCTGCCGTACGCGGGCTGGGTGATCTCCGCCGCGGCCCTGTTCTGGTGCATGTGCCGCCTGCTGGGGTCGAAGCGACCGTTCTTCGACATCGGCGTGTCCTTGCTGGCCTCCTCCCTCATCCAGCTGGCCTTCGGCGGGCTGCTCGGCCTGTCCCTTCCCGCACTGTTCGGAGGCTCCCTGTGATCGACCAGCTCGCCCTGCTCATGGGCGGCTTCGCCGCCGCCCTCACGCCGTACAACCTGCTGTTCGTGCTGATCGGGGCCGTGCTGGGCACCGCCGTGGGCGTGCTGCCCGGCCTCGGCTCCTCGATGGCGGTGGCCCTGCTGCTGCCCATCACCTTCGCCCTGGATCCCACGGCGGCCTTCATCATGTTCGCCGGCGTGTACTTCGGCGGCCTCTTCGGCGACTCCACCGCCGCGATCCTGCTGAACACCCCCGGCCAATCCTCCGCGATCGCCTCGACGTTCGAGGGCCACCGCATGGCGCGCCACGGACGCGCGGCCGTGGCCCTGGCGACCGCTGCCATCGGCGCCTTCATCGGCGGACTCATCTCGACCACCGTCGTCGTGTTCTTCTCGCCGTTCCTGGTCACCATGGCGACGTCCTTCGGCCCGGCCGAGTACTTCGCACTGGCCGTCTTCGCGTTCCTCGCGATCTCCTCCGTGGTGTCCGAATCGATGACCCGCGGCCTCGCGGCCCTCATGCTCGGCGTGGCCCTCGCGCTGGTCGGCATCGACGGTCCCAGCGGCACGGAACGTTTCTCCTTCGGGATCCCCGAGCTGTTCGACGGCTTCGACATCGTCGTGGTGACGGTGGGACTGCTCGCCCTCGGCGAGGTGCTCCACGTGGCCTCGCGCATCCACCGCGACCCCGAGAGCCTGAAGATCGACCCGGGCGGGGTGGCGCGCATCAGCCGGGCGGACTTCCGCAAGGCCCTGCCCGCGTGGCTGCGCGGTGCCGCCTTCGGCACCCCCTTCGGGATGATCCCCGCCGGCGGCGCCGAGGTCCCCACCTTCCTCGCCTACGGCACCGAGAAGCGCCTCGCCGATCGGCAGGACGATCCCGAGTTCGGCAGGACCGGCTCCATCAAGGGGCTCGCCGCCCCGGAGGCCGCGGCCAACGCCACCGCCGGCACGGCGCTGGGCACCCTGCTCGCGCTGGGCCTGCCCACCTCCGCGACCGCCGCGATCCTGCTGGCGGCCTTCCAGCAGTACGGGATGCAGCCCGGCCCGCTCCTGTTCCAGCGCAGCGGCGACCTGGTGTGGACCCTGCTGGCCTCGCTGTTCATCGGGCTCATCGCTCTGCTGGCCCTGAACATCTTCCTGGCCCCGATCTGGGCCCGCCTGCTGTACATCCCCCAGCACTACCTGTACGCGGGGATCACGATCCTCGCCATGCTCGGCGTGTACGCGATCTCGTCGTCGTACTTCGACCTGTACGTGCTGATCGCGCTCGGAGCGTTCGGCTACCTCATGAGACGGTTCGGGATGCCGATGGCGCCCCTGCTGATCGGCGTGATCCTGGGACCGCTCGCCGAGACGGAGCTGCGCCGCGCGCTCGCCGTGTCCGAGGGCGACCCGTCGATCCTGGTGAGCAGCCCGATCACGATCATCGTGTACATCGTGCTGGCCGGCATCGTCATCCTCTCCGCCGTGCAGCACGTGCGCCACCGTCGTGCGGATCGCCGGGCTGCCGCCGTGGCGGGCTGAGCACGCGCGGGAGGCACCGCTGCGTCGATCCGTCGACCCCGATCGCGACACCGGCCCCAAGAGGTGGGCGGAACGGTCGGAGAACCCTATCCTCGCCCGATGGGCGTCACCGTCGACGCTCTCACCCTGTCCCCCTCCGGAGGCCTCATGACCGTCCTCGACCGTTCGGCGATCATCGCGCCGACGACCTTCAACCGCTGGCTGATCCCGCCGGCCGCGCTGGCCATCCATCTGTGCATCGGGCAGGTCTACGCGTTCAGCGTGTTCAAGGCTCCGTTCCAGAGCCACTTCGACGTCGGGGAGGTGGCGGTCGGCTGGATCTTCTCCCTCGCCATCGCCATGCTCGGCATCTCCTCCGCCATCGCCGGGACGTGGGTGGAGCGCGTCGGGCCCCGGATGGCGATGGTCGCCGCCGGCGGGTTCTGGGTGCTCGGCTTCCTCGTCTCCACGATCGGCATCTCCGCCGGTCAGCTGTGGCTGGTCTACCTGGGCTACGGGGTCATCGGCGGCATCGGCCTGGGCATCGGCTACATCGCCCCGGTCTCCACGCTGATGAAGTGGTTCCCGGACCGTCCGGGCCTGTCCACCGGCCTGGCGATCATGGGCTTCGGCGGAGGCGCGCTGATCGCCAGCCCTGCCTCGAACAAGCTGATGGCGCTCTTCGGCGGCGGGCAGGACCCCGAGCATCTGGTCGCGGGCCTCACCCCGACCTTCCTCACGCTCGCCGGCTGCTATCTGCTGGCGATCGCGCTGGGCGCCTACGTGATCCGCCTCCCCCATCCGGACTGGCTGCCGCGCGGATTCGATCCGGCCGACGCCACCAGCCATCCGGCACAGACCTCCGGTTCCGTGTCCGCGAAGCAGGCGATCCGCACGCCCCAGTTCTGGCTGCTGTGGATCGTGCTGTTCACGAACGTCACCGCCGGCATCGGCATCCTCGAGAACGCCGCCCCGATGATCACCGACGGCTTCGGCATCGCCGCTGCGGCGGCCGCCGGCTTCGTAGGGCTGCTGTCGTTGGCCAACATGGCCGGACGCTTCGTGTGGTCCACCACCTCGGACTACCTGGGACGCCGGCTCAACTACGCGCTGTACCTGAGCGTCGGCGCGATCCTGTACGTCGTGATCGCGACCGTCGGCTCCCACTCGCTGGCGCTCTTCGTGCTCTCCGCGCTGGTGATCATCTCCTTCTACGGCGGCGGCTTCTCCACCGTCCCCGCCTACCTGAGGGACCTGTTCGGCGTGTACCAGGTGGGCGCGATCCACGGGCGGCTGCTGACGGCCTGGGCGGCCGCCGGCGTCGCAGGGCCACTGCTGGTCAACACCATCGTCGAATCCCAGGCCTCCGCCGGGCACTCCGGCATGGAGCTGTACAGGCTCTCGATGTGGCTGATGGCGGGCATCCTCGCCGTCGGCTTCGTGGCGAACCTTCTGATCCGTCGGGTCCCGGAGAGGCATTTCGAGGACGAGGCGGTGGTCGCGCGGAAGCAGGAGGCGGACCGCGCCGGCGCCCATGACGCGATCAACGGCAAGGGCGGCACGGACGCCCATGCCCAGGCCGGCGCGAGCCACACGGTGGTGGCGAGCGCGCTCGCCGTGCTCGTGGTCGCGGCCCTCGCCTACGGACTGGTCGAGACCGCGATCCGCGCCGTCGCGCTGTTCACCGCCTGACCCGACCGGGGCCCTCGGGCCGGCCCGGCGGCCCGAGGGTCCCGCCTGCCGGCTCGACAGTCCCGCCTGCCGGCTCGAGGCATGGCCGGGCGACCCGCTGGCCCGGCCCGCGCGGATCAGCCTCCGGGAGTGATCTGCTGCGCCAGCTCGTCCGGGCTCAGCCTCCCCGCCTGGGATGCGGCGATGACCTCGCGCGCCGTCGGCACCGCGTCCCACGTGTTCCACAGCAGGACGCCCACCACCTCGGAGCCCTCGAGGTAGTGGACGACCGCGGCACCGTGGTCGACATCCCAGGTCTCCACGGTCTCCAGGGACGCATCGAGGCGGCCGACGGCCTCGTAGCCGTCGTCGAAGAGATCCGAGTAGAACAGCGGCGTGTACTCGTACTTCTCCTGACCGCCGACCATGTTCCTCCCCGCCGCCTCACCAGAGGCCTCCGCGTGGTCGATGTGCTCGACGTGCCGGTCGCCCAGCAGCGGATCGGTGAAGCGGATGATGTCGCCCGCCGCCCAGACGTCCGGGGCGCTGGTGCGCAGCTGCTCATCGACCACCACGAAGTCTCCGTCCAGCTCGAGCCCCGCCTCGCGGGCGAGGGAGGTCTCGAGCTGGGCACCGAGGCCGAGCACGGCGACGTCCGCCGTCTCGCTGCGGCCGTCCTCGGCGGTCAGGGTGAGGTGCTCGCCGGCGTCGATCCCGGCGAGGCGGAAGCCGCCGGTGAGGCGGATGCCCTTCTCGGCGAACACCTCGGCGACATGGGTGCTGACCGACTCGGGGAACATTCCGCCCAGCAGCCTGTCCCCGGAATGGAACAGGGTCACCTCGGCGCCTGCGGCCGAGAGCCCGGCGGCGATCTCGCTGCCGATGTATCCGCCGCCCACCACGGCGGTGCGGGTGCCCTCCTGCACCAGGTCGCGCAGATGGCGGTAGTCCGCGACGGAGCGCAGGTACGCCACGCGCGCGTCCTGCCGGGCGCCGAGACGGCGCGGGGAGGAGCCGGTCGCGAGCAGCAGCGTCCCGTAGCCGACGGTGGCGCCGTCAGCTGTCGTCACGGAGTGCGCCGTGGTGTCGATCGCGGTGACGGGCGTCCCGGTGTGCAGGTCGGCGCCGGTCTCCTCGGCGGTGTTGAGGTCCTGGGAGGCGGGATCGGGATCGTCGCCGTGCCACAGGTCCTTGGTCAGTGCGGGGCGGTAGACGGGTCCGTCGGCGTCGGCCGAGAGGATCGCGATCGTCGCGTCCGGTGCCTTCTCGTGCACCGCTCGGGCCGCTTTGTCAGCGGCGACCCCGCCACCGACGATCACGTGGTCGTAGCTGCTCTTCAGATCGGGCATGGAAGCGCTCCTTCATCGAACGTCCGCAGGACCGTCCCGCTGCATCCACGCTATGCCTGGGCAGGGCGCTCAGCAATCGTCCCGATGTCCCGCTCCCGTTCGCGTCCGGTCCCCTCGACGCGGACTGCGCCCTGTGTCGTCGGCCTCGGCACCGGCCGCTCCCGCACCGCACCCGCACCCGCACCCGCACCCGACCAGTCGTTCCGCAGGGCGGCGCCTGGTACCCGGCCCGGCACGCGGCGTGCTTGGATTGCGGGATCACCCCGCCATCGACCCGGAGGTCACCATGGGACGCGAGATCGGCACCACGGAGTACACCCGTTCCCAGCGCACCCGCTATCGCCAGGAGCTGCGCCGGAACCTGGACCTCTTCGAGTCGTTCCTGGACACGGCGGAGTTCATCGACGAGGGCACCGTCGGTGTCGAGCTGGAGATGAACCTCGCCGAGACCGAGGGGATGGCCCCGGCCCTGCTGGTCGACACCGTTCTGGAGGACCTCGACGACGAGGACTTCGTCCACGAGATCGGTCGCTTCAACCTCGAGGCCAATCTGCCCGTCACCCACCCCACCGGGACGGGTCTGCGGGACCTGGAGACCGAGCTGACCGCGAAGATGGAGCAGGCCGACGCCGCAGCCCAGCGCCATGGCGCGCGGGTGATCCCGATCGGGCATCTCCCCACCATCACCGAGGAGCTGTTCACCGGCGAGGACTGGCGAGCCCCCGGGGCCCGCTACGAAGCACTCGAGAACTCCGTGATGGAGGCCCGTGGCGAGGAGATCAACCTCCGCATCGACGGCGAGGGGAAGGGGCTGGACACCACCTTCGACTCGATCGCCCCGGAATCGGCGTGCACCTCGATGCAGCTGCACCTGCAGGTCCCGCCCGAGCAGTTCGCCGCCGCCTGGAACGCCGCGCAGGCGATCGCCGGTCCGCAGGTCGCGCTCGCCGCGAACTCACCGTTCCTGCTGGGCAAGCGTCTGTGGCACGAGACCCGGATCCCGACGTTCGTACAGGCCCTGGACACCCGTCCGCCCGAGCTCGCCACGCAGGGCGTGCGGCCGCGGGTGTGGTTCGGCGAGCGCTGGATCACCTCGATGTTCGACCTGTTCGAGGAGAACGTGCGCCTGTTCCCCGCGCTGATCCCGGAGTCCCGGGACATGGCCGAGGAACCGCTGCTCACCGAGGGCTCCTCACCACGGCTGCATGAGCTGATGCTGCACAACGGCACGGTGTGGCGCTGGAACCGCCCGATCTACGATCCCAGCACCGATGTGCCGCACCTGAGGCTGGAGAACCGTCTGCTGCCGGCGGGGCCGACGGCCGCGGACATGGCCGCCAACGCCGCCTTCTTCTACGGGATCCTGCACACGCTGGTGCACGAGCGCCGCCCGCTGTGGTCGCGGATGAGCTTCGAGCAGGCCGACGAGTCGTTCCAGCAGTGCGCTCGGTGGGGTCTAGAGGCACGCGTGCGCTGGCCGAAGGTGGGGCGCGTCCGCGTGGCCGATCTGCTGCGCGATCAGCTCATCCCTCAGGCCATGGACGGGCTGCGGACCCTCGGTGCGGATGCGGAGGTCACCGAGCACTACGGGCAGATCCTCACCGAGCGCACGGGCACGGGGCGCAACGGCGCCCGGTGGCAGATCG
Source organism: Brachybacterium alimentarium (assembly GCF_002332425.1). Lineage (GTDB taxonomy): Bacteria > Actinomycetota > Actinomycetes > Actinomycetales > Dermabacteraceae > Brachybacterium > Brachybacterium alimentarium. The sequence continues at coordinate 52,825 of NZ_NRGS01000006.1, forward strand.
ACACCGTCACCTCGCTCGAGCTGCGCGGGGCGAGCCGCCCCGAAGCGCTCGCGGAGATGACCCGGCTGTATCGCGAGGGCGTCGACTCCGGCGAGCCGGTGCACGCCTGGCCCGTCCCCGCGAGACAGCGGTCGCGCACGTCCTGAGCGCCGAGCGCCGGGGGCGCTGTCCGCGCCCCCGGCACCACCCGCACCATCGTCCACATGTCGAGATCAGGGTCTCGCATGACGGGAGCGGTCGTAGTGTGCGCGCATGACCCATTCCTCCGCCCCGGCGAAGCCCGCCCTCACCTCCGAGGACCGCTCCGCCCGCATCGCGGTGAGCGTGTTCCCCGCACTGATCCTCCTCGCCGCCGCCTTCGGCTTCTTCGTGCCGGATGTCGGCCAGATGCTCGCGCCGCACACCAGCCTCTATCTCGGCGTCATCATGTTCGCGATGGGATTGACCCTCACCCTGCCGGACTTCGGCCTCGTGGCCCGTCGGCCGCTGCCGGTGCTGATCGGGGTCGTGGCGCAGTACGTGATCATGCCGCTGGTGGGCCTCGGCGTCTCCCTCCTGCTGCAGCTCCCGCCGGAGCTCGCCGTGGGCGTGATCCTGGTGGGCTGCGCCCCGGGCGGCACCAGCTCGAACGTCATCACCTATCTCGCCAAGGCGGACACCGCGCTGTCGGTGACGATGACGTCGATCTCGACCCTGCTGGCACCGCTGCTCACCCCGCTGCTGACGCTCTGGCTGGCCGGCTCCTACCTGCCCGTGGATGCCGGCAGCATGGCGATGTCCATCGTGAAGATGGTGCTGATCCCCGTGATCGGTGGTCTCGTGGTGCGCCTGGTGCTCGGGAAGCTGGTCGACACGGTCCTGCCGGCCCTGCCCTGGGTCAGCGTCGCCGGCATCTCGCTCGTCGTCATCGCCGTGGTCAGCGGTTCCACCGAGGCGATCGTTTCCGCGGGCGCCATCGTGCTGCTCGCTGTGGTGCTCCACAACGCCTTGGGCTACCTGATCGGCTACTGGGCCGCCCGCTTGCTGCGCCAGGGAGAGCGCGCCGCCCGCACCACCTCGATCGAGGTGGGCATGCAGAATTCGGGGCTCGCCGCGACGCTCGCGGCCAGCGCGTTCAGCCCTGCCGCCGCCCTGCCCGCCGCGATCTTCTCCATCTGGCACAACCTCTCCGGTGCGATGCTCGCGATGTACTACCGCCGCAGCGCCGACCGCCACCCGGCCGCTCATCCGCAGAAGGGTCGCCCTCAGGTCGATGCCGCCTGAACCGTCCCCGGACAGCACGAAGGGCCGACGCACCGCTTCCGCGGGCGTCGGCCCTTCGTCGTCCCGGACCCTGCCGGATCAGCGCACCGTCCGGATCCGTGCACCGTCCAGTGCCGTGCCTTCGTGCGGTCGGCGGGGCGGCCCGGTCAGCGCGACTGCGGGCGTCCGTCCTCGGGCAGCTCAGGGCGGGAGCTTCCCGTGCGGGCCGCCAGGCTTCCGCTCCCGGCTGCCCCTTCCGGCTCGACCTCCTCGACCTCCTCGTAGGGGTCGCGCATGATCGGGATCTCCGTGGTGTACGTCGGCTCGACGACGTAGTCCTCGGTGTCGAACTCGGCGTCGTCCTCGCGGCGCTCGTACTCCTCGGGGGGCAGCACCTGCGCCCATTCGCGCGTGCGCATCCTGGGCATCTCACCGGCGTCCTCCTTCAGCGCGCGCAGCAGCGCGTACATCTGGAACCAGCCCATGATGAAGAACGGCAGACCCACGAGGATGATCGTCGACTGCAGGGCGGTGAGCCCGTCCTCGCCGGAGAACACCAGCAGGGCGGCGGTGACCAGGGCGATCGACACCCCCCAGAAGATTCGCTGCCCCAGCGGGTTGTAGTCCTCATGGCCGTTGGCCATCGAGTCGGTGACCAGGGCGGCGGAGTCCACCGACGTCACGAAGAAGATGATCACCAGGATGATCGCGATCACCGACACGGGAAATGCGAGCGGATAGTGATCCAGGAACGCGAACAGCGCGCCAGGGATGTCTCCCTCGCCGACGACCCGATCCACCAGGCCGCCCTCGCCGTTGAGCTCGATGTCGAAGCTGGCGTAGCCGAAGATGCCGAACCAGATCACCGAGAAGCCCGCGGGGACGGCGAGCACACCGGAGACGAACTGACGGATGGTGCGGCCCTTCGAGATGCGGGCGATGAAGATGCCCACGAACGGCGACCAGGTGATGGTCCAGGCCCAGTAGAAGACGGTCCAGGTGTTCTGCCAGCCGGAGTTCGACATGGTGTCGTTCCACAGCGCGAGCTCGGGCAGGTTGACCAGGTAGCTGCCGAAGGACTCGAGCGTCCCCTTGAGGATGAACAGCGTCGAGCCGCCGGCCACCAGCACGAACAGCAGCAGCAGCACGGCCACCACGATGTTGATGTTCGAGAGGACCTTGATGCCCTTGTCCAGGCCCAGCGAGACCGAGATCAGTGCGAGCCCGCAGACCACGCCGATGATGATGAGGTTCCAGCCCGCAGTCTCGGGCACGCCGAACAGCTGATTGAGGCCGCCGTTGATCTGCAGGGTGCCCAGACCCACCGAGACGGCGATGCCGAAGATGGTGCCGATGATCGCGACGATGTCGATGAACTTGCCGATCGGGCCGTGGATTCCCTCGCCGAGGATCGGCTGGAAGATCGAGCTCACGCGGGGCGGCAGGTTGCGCTTGTGGATGAAGTAGGCGAAGCACAGCGCCGGCAGCGTGAAGATCGTCCAGGTGTGCAGCGTGAAGTGGTAATACGTGAAGTTCATGGCGTCCCGGGCGGCGCCCCAGGTCCCGGCCTCGAGGCCGAGCTCCACCCCACGGGGCGGATCGCCGAAGTGGCTGATCGGCTCCGCAACGCCCCAGAACATGAGGATCGAGCCGATCCCGGCCGCGAACAGCATCGCGAACCACGCGCCGCCGGAGTGCTCCGGAGGCTCCTCGTCCGGTCCGAGCTTCACGCGGCCGAAGCGGCCCATCGCGATGAACAGCAGGAACGCGAGGAACACCGTGACACCGAGGATGTAGAACCATCCCAGATTCGTCAGCAGCCAGTTGGAGGCCGCCGTGGTCGCCTTGTTCAGAGGCTCCGTGAAGGCGATCGTCCCGACCACGAAGGCGATGATGATCGCCGCCGAGCCGAAGAAGATCACCGGCGATGTTCGCAGGCGGAGGGCGTCATGGAATTTCGTCAGCATCGTCTCGACTCCTCGTCGGGGACGCGCGGAGTGGTGCATGCCGTGCACTCCGCGGCGGGCGGGCCTTCAAGAGCGGTGGTCAGTGCGGGCAGTATTCCACGTCGCGCAGGCCCGGGCACGTCTTCCGCACTCGCGAGCCAGATTTTTCGGTCATCCGTCCTGCCGTCCCGGGACCTGCGGACGAGACGACCGGCCGGTCAGCCCCGGCGCTCGGGAGCTCACGGCTCCGGCTGACTGAGCGGCCCGGTCGCAGGCTGCCTGCTCGGCTGCGCGCTCTGATCGTCGATGGCGATCCCGTTCCCGTCAGCCCTCACGCCGCGGATCATGAGCGGCGCGAAGCACCCCACCAGGAGGGCCACGCCGAGCACTGTCATCAGCACCATGGGCAGATCGCTGTGCAGCAGCTGGGGGATCAGTCGCGTGGGCACCAGGGCAGCGAAGGCGAACGCGGTGAGGGTGCCCAGATAGGACCCGATCATGAAGCCGCGATGCACGCCGACGTTCCCGCGACGGATCGCGGCCAGGGAGATCACCATGCAGGTGAGGGTCCACAGCGAGAGACCGTGCAGCCAGGAGAACCCGTCGGGCATGATCCCGAAGCTCGAGCCGCACACCACCAGCATCGCCGCGACCCACGTCCCTCCGAGGATCCGGTGGGCCCGGTCGCGTCGTGGCCGCAGGATCTGCAGCGGCCCCAGCAGGAGCACGTACAGCGCGGCGACGGCGTGGACGGCGATGACTGGCGTGAGCGACCCCATGCACCAGACGATAGTGTCACTATCCAGGACCGCGCCATCAAGATAGTCGCAGGTCCCCGCACTATCCAGGGACGGTGAAGAGATGCTGCTGCAGGAACTGGCCGCAGCGAGCGGGTGCAGCACGGCCTCGATCAAGTACTACCGGCGCGAAGGCCTGCTGCCACCGGGGGCGAGACTCACCGCCACTCGTCAGGAGTACGGCCCGCGCCATCTGGAACGCCTCGAGCTGATCCGGGTGCTGCGCGAGATGGCCGACGCCCCGATTCCCCGGATCCGCCGCCTGGCCGCGCTGCTCGACGATCCGGCCGTGCCCTTGATCGCCGCGCTCGAGGAGGCGCAGGCGATCATCCTGGGTGCTGACGTGGAGCCGGCGGGAGGCGAGCGCCCGCGGGACGAGCATCCGTCGGTCGCGGTGATGCTCGAGCGCCTGGGATGGCCGGACATCGACTCCGTCCCCCGGCGAGCGCTCGACGCCCTGGTCCGGACTCTCGAGAGCTGGGAGATGCCGTCGGACCCCGAGACGCTGCTGCACTATGCCGAGCCGATGAGCCGGATCGCACAACGGGAGCTGGAGTATCTGCGCATGGGGAGCGCCGCCGGGCAGGAGCCGTCGGACGACGCCGTGGTGCTGCGCGCGGTCTCCGGCACGATCGCGTTCGACCGACTGGTCCATGTGCTGCGGGCGCTCGGCCACACGTCGCTGAGTGTGCAGGCCAGCGAGCTTCCCAGGGAATGAACAGCACCGTCGCAGAGCTTTTTCCAGGAGACCGTGTGTACTCGTCTCAACGCGTCACCGGAGGGACCGCCGACTGAGGAGGAAGCGGACTTCCCACTATTCCGGAGGCGCGGGGGAAGGGATGGCCCCGGCTCGTGGGGACGAGCCGGGGCACTTCTTCGTCCGGGGCCGTCTCGCTCCGGACCTCTCGCTCAGCGGCGCAGATCGATCCCGAACACTCGCCGGATCTGGGCCACCGCATGGCGCGTGAAGCGACGATCCGAGGGGGTCGAGGCGAAGGGGACCACGAGCCCGGGATGGTCCGGGTGGGTCACCCGGCCGTGGGTCGAGCCGGGCGTGACCACGAATCCGGCCGACTCCATCCGGCGCAGCAGCTCCCGACGGCTGGTGGGGTGTCTCGTCCCTCGACCGCCGCGTGCGCTTGGCCCGGCGGCGTCCTCGGCGATGTCGAGAGCCGGTTCGTAGTCCTCCGGCCGCACCGACAGCGCATACCGGGAGGAGAACACGCCGATCACGGCGTTGTCGGCCCGCCGTACCTGTACGACGAGCCCGCCGCGCAGGAAATGATCGCTGGCCCCGGCGTCCGCCGTCCAGGCATCCTCCGGCTCGGCCACGACCTCCACGATCCGCGAGGTGCGCAGGTCCTCGACGCCGACGGCGCGGATGTCGTCCCCGTCCACCCGCAGGGGGCGCGGCCGCGGTCGCGGATCCTCCGGGGCGAGGCTGTGCACGGCAGCGGCGGGCGGGGCGCTCGGCACGCGCTGCGGCTCCAGCCGTCGTCCGCGACCGGGCAGCCGATCGGAGGGCGACTCCTCGCTCGTCGGCGTCGGGCGAGGGCCGCTGCGGGCCGACGGGTCCTCCGCAGGGCGGCGGCCGGTCGCGGTCCAGTCGACGGGGCGGACGGTGCGCGCGGGGTCAGTGCTCCCGCGCAGCGCCTTCGGGGTCGGAGGCGCGGGTCGGGCCGGCGGGGTCGGCGCTCCGTCGGCCTGGGCCGAGGGACCGGCTGCAGGGGTGCCCTGTCGCCTCGTGCGCCGCGACGACTTCGCTCCCATGCCGGTCTCCTTCCCGCCTTCGTCATGCTCCCGACCCTCGGGGGCTTCCTCGATGGTGGCACGTGCGTGGTGGCCCGTGCGCAGGGCTCCAGTAGCGTAGTGCGCGCCCGTCAGTCCGTTCCGAGAGGTTTCGCGTGTCCCTCACTTCGCTCCCCCGCCGTCCGCTGCCCGTCCGTCTGGTGGGCGCGCTGTTCGCCGTGACGTTGCTCGCCGCCGGCTGCAGTGCGGGCTCGGATCCTGCGGCGGAGGACTCCTCTGCGGCGTCCGGAGAGTCCGCGACGTCCGACGACGGCGGTGACGGGGAGTCCGACGGCACCGTCGTGGCCGATACGTCCGACGGCGGCGGCCAGACCGCCGCCTCCATGCCGGTCGAGCCCATCGCGGTGACCCCGGCGCCCGACGGCTTCGAGCCTCCTGCGGCCTGCTCCGGCGAGGGCGCCTACTTCGCCGAGGTGGGCGAGTCCTCGACCCCGGATCTCCCCGAGCGCGACGGCGAGACGCTGACCATCGAGGCCACCGGGATCTCCGGCGAGAACGCCCAGCTCACCGCCTCCTTGGGCGGCGGCGAGGCCCGTCCGCTCGAGGACATCACCCTCGGCGAGACAGCCGCTATCGAGCAGTGGACGATCTCCGTGACCAGCGTCTGCGAGAAGACTGACCAGGTCGAGTTCGACCTCATCAACTGACCCGCCGCACCCGACACCGCCAGCGCACCCGCCCCCGGTCCCGGCCCGCACCCGGGCCCGCGCCCGGATGATCTGAACTGCTGGGCACGCGGGAAGCAGACCCCGGACAGGCAGCGACTGGGCCCCTGACCGCCCGGCGCGGCATCATGGGGGAATGCCCTCGCCCCCTCCCCCGCACCGCTTCGATCTCGACGCCATCGGGGCAGGGCTCCCCGTCGCGTCCGCGCGGGAGGAGCTCGAAGCGGCCGCGCGCCGCGGCGCGATGGTGGTCACCGCCCCTCCGGGCACCGGTAAGACCACGCTCGTGCCGCCGCTGGTCGCGAACCTCGCCGAGGGCCTGACCCTCGTCACCCAGCCGCGCCGGGTCGCCGTGCGCGCCGCCGCCCGCCGGATCGCCCTGCTGGACGGCAGCGAGCTGGGCGGGCCCGTCGGGTTCACCGTGCGCGGCCAGCGCCAGGTGGGCCGCTCGACCCGGCTGGAGATGATCACCCCCGGGGTGCTGCTGCGGCGCCTGCTGGCCGATCCCGCGCTGCCCGGCGTCGCCGCAGTGGTGCTCGACGAGGTCCATGAGCGCTCGCTCGAGACGGACCTGCTGCTGGGGATGCTCGCCGAGGTGCGCCAGCTGCGTGAGGATCTGCTGGTGGGCGCCATGTCCGCCACGCTCGACGCCGCCGCGGTCTCCGCCCTCCTGGACGACGCGCCCGTGGTCGACGTGCCCAGCGCCCTGCACCCGCTGACCCTCTCCTACGCGCCCTCTCCCACGCTCCGCCTCGATGCCCGCGGCATCACGCGGGACTATCTCGACCACCTGGCCCGCACCACTGCCCGGGCACAGCGCGAGGCAGGATCCGACGCCCTGGTGTTCGTGCCCGGTGCCCGCGAGGTCGATGAGGTGGTCTCCCGGCTGCAGGGCCTCGTCGGTGAGCAGGTCGAGGTGCTCGCCCTTCACGGGCGCCTGCCCACCGCGCAGCAGGACCGCGCCACCGGCGGTCGGCGTCCCGGGGAGCCGCAGCGGATCGTGGTCTCCACGTCGATCGCGGAGAGCTCGCTGACCGTGCCGGGCGTGCACCTGGTGGTCGATGCCGGGCTCTCCCGCGAGGTGCGCCGCGACCGGGGCCGTGACATGTCCGGTCTGGTCACGGTGAGCGCCTCGCGCGCCGCGGCCGCTCAACGGGCCGGCCGCGCCGCCCGCCTGGGCCCCGGCCATGCGGTGCGCGTGTTCGCGCAGTCCGATCTCGCCGGTATGCCCGCGCAGTCCGCCCCGGAGATCACGAGTGTCGACCTCACCGATGCCGCGCTGTGGCTCGCCTGCTGGGGCACCCCGCGCGGGGACGGTCTCGCCCTGCTCACTCCGCCGCCCGCTGCGGAGATCACCGCTGCGGAGCAGACGCTGAGGGCGCTCTCCCTCGTCGACGCCTCGGGCCTGCCCACGGACTCCGGCACCCGGGTGTCGCGCATGCCGATCGGGGTCCGCGAGGCCCGCGCCCTGGTCGACGGCGCCCGGGGCCTGCCCGGCCGGGACGGCGCCCGTCGGGCGGCAGAGGTGGTCGCCGCCGTCTCGGACGACCACCGGCCCGTCGGTGCCGATCTTCCCCGCCTGCTGCAGGAGCTGAGGTCGGCTCGCGCGCCGGGCACCGAGCGCTGGGCCCGGGAGCGGGACCGTCTCGCCAGGATCGCCCGGGACGCACTCGGCGACTCCTCGAGGGGCGCGAGGCGGGTGACCTCGCCGGACGCCGCCGAGCAGGCGGGAGCGATCCTCGCCCTGGCCCGGCCCGAACGTATCGCGCGCCGCATCGAGGACGGCTCCCGTTCCTACCTGCTCGCCTCGGGCACCCGGGCGGCGCTCCCGGAGAGCAGCGGACTGCTGGCAGCGCCCTGGCTCGCCGTCTGGGAGGTGCAGAGGGCCGAGGGGCGGGCCGCCGACGGGACCGGGGCGGTGATCCGCACCGCTGCCCCGCTCACCGAGGAGGACGCCTTCCTGGCCGGCGCGGATCTGCTGCGCGATGAGCGCACCGCCGTGCTCGAGAGCGGCACCGTCCGGGCGCGGGCGCGGCGGGCGCTGGGGGCGATCGAGCTGTCCTCGACCCCGGTCCCTGCCACGAAGCAGGACACCGTGCCGGCGGTCCTCGCCCACGTGCGCTCCCGAGGGCTGGACGCCCTGCCCGCGAACGACACGGCACGCTCGCTGCGGGCCCGTCTGGCTCTGGTGCACCGTGAGCTCGGAGCGCCGTGGCCCGCGATGGACGAGGCGTCGCTGCTGTCGACCATGGAGACATGGCTGGCCCCGCAGCTCTCGGCCCGCACCACGCACCTGACCTCGGTCGACGTGGCCGGAGGGCTGCGCCATCTGCTGCCCTGGCCGGAGGCCGCGGAGCTGGATGCCCTGGCGCCGCAGCGGCTCGCGGTGCCCTCGGGCTCGAGCGCGCGCATCGACTATCCCGCGCCCGACGCCGAGGACGGCCGCCCCGTGGTCGCCGTGAAGCTGCAGGAAGTGTTCGGGCTGTCCGAGACGCCGCGCGTAGTGCGAGGCCGGGTGCCGGTGCTGTTCCATCTGCTCTCCCCGGCTCGCCAGCCGCTCGCGATCACCGATGACCTGCGGTCCTTCTGGGACGGGCCCTACCAGGACGTGCGCAAGCAGATGCGCGGTCGCTATCCCAAGCACCCCTGGCCCGAGGATCCCTGGACCGCGCCGGCGACCGCCCGGACGAAGCGGGCCGCCGGACGGTAGCCCAGGTGCTCGGCCACCGTGGCGAGGTGATTCCGCCACAGTGCAGAGGGAGCGCGAGGGGTGGCACGACGCGACCTCCCCGCCGAGCCCGCGCTGACTGCGGCCGCGTGAACAGCGTCCCGGACCCGGCAGCGTCTACACCGCGAACAGCCCTGCGGCCAGATTGCTGACCGCGTGAACGAGCGCACCGGGCATGAAGCTCCCGGTCCTATGACGAAGCCAGCCCAACAGCCACCCGGCCGCGAACTGCACGGGGATGACCGGCCACACCCGAACATCGATGAGCAACAGCGGAAGGTGCGGCAGGAGGAATATCGCCGCCTGGAGGAGATTTCCCCGCCCGAAGCCGAGCCTCCGCAGGCACACGCCTCCGAGAAGTCCCCTGAACAGCACCTCTTCCCCGACAGCCCTCAGCACCACACCGAGCGCGACACCGACTGACGCGGGTCGAGCGATCGACACTCCAGGAGCTGCCAGCACATCATCCGGAATCGCCACGATCATCAGCCACGCTGCGAGGAGAAGCGGCGCCAGCAGGAGTGCCGCCCACCCATACGCCGATGGAGAACCTCGAACGGCACCGAGCCGCTGGCGAGCGAGAGTGGAAGAGGTATCTGCTCGGCGACGCTGCACGACCAGGTACACGGCGGCGGGCACGCAGTACAGCACGAACTCGACCATGAACTCCCGCCTCTCGAGAAATGGCTCAGCGCTGGTGACGAGCGCCCTGAGTTCCCCTGGCGAGATCACGTGAGCAGCACGTCCCAGCCGGAGCGCTCGCCATCTCTCAGTTCGCCATCATCGCAGCCTGCGTCGCGATCGCAGTGTTCATCTCGTCCAGGATCCGGCGGAGCGCAGAGGCCGCCGGATGATCGACGGCGAGTCCCTTGACCACTCTGTCCAGCTCACGACGTCTCATGCCGCCCGTCTCCTCCCGGAGGAGGAGATGGGCGATCTTCATCGCGCTCAGCAGCTCGAGCAGGATCGCATCCTGCAGGCTCGCACGCGAGGGATCCGCGATCGCCGCAGCCAGGCGGCTGCGCAGCGCGGTCTCCAGCGCAGGGTCCTTCACCGGCCAGCTGGTGAGGATCCAGCCGTCCTTGCGCTCCACGGCTCCGGCCGCGGCGAGTCCGTCGCCGAGCACCTCGGTGAGGTCCATCGAGCGGTGGGAGATCACGGACTTCAGGCGCTTGCCGTCGAGCACGATGATCGCCCGGAGGGCCTGGTCCAGCTCGGGGATCTCCGGCGCCGAGGCGTCGGTGACCGTCACCTTCGGGTTGCGCTCTGTCCCGATGGCCACCTTCTCGCGCAGGGTGAGCTCGACGACGGCGGCGGCCGCGAGCGCCGGCTTGCGGAACTGGGTCGCGTCCTGACGGCCGGCGTCGTTGGTCAGCAACAGGAAGAGCTCTGCGGGGATCGTCATGGTGGACATATCGCCAGTGTGGCCCCGAGCCCGTGCAGGATCCACCCTGCGGAGGTCGGCCCGGGACACGACTTTCCGATGGCCCGCACCGTGGGAATCCACAGTTGGGAGTGCACAGCGGAAGCACGCCCTCCCGCACGCCGCGAGGATGCCGCGCCGCTCCGTACGGACGCGACCCAGGTCGTCCTGGCACGATGGGGGCCATGCGCCTGTTCTCCACGCCCTCCCGTCTCTACCGGGTGCTCGCCTTCGCCGAGATGGTCACCTGGACCCTCCTGCTGGCGGGCATGCTCCTGAAGTACGTCCTGCAGGTGACCGACGTGCTGGTGCGCATCGGCGGCGGTCTGCACGGCTTCACCTTCCTGTCCTACCTGGTGGTGACGGTCCTGGTCGCGATCGATCAGCGCTGGAAGCTCCGCGACGTGCTGCTCGGGATCGTCTCGGCGGTCATCCCGTACATGACGGTGCCCTTCGAGCGCTCCGCGATCCGCCGTGGCCTGCTCGGGGAGGCCTGGCGGCTGCGCACGGAGCCGGGCCGGAAGCCGCTCGAGAAGGTGGCCTCCCTCGGGCTGCGCCATCCCCTCCCGGCAGCGCTCATCGCGATCGTCGTGGTCGCGATCGTGTTCTCGGTGCTGCTGTCGCTGGGCCCGCCCACCGAGTGGTTCTCCTGATCATCCGCGCCTGAGGTCCGCTGTCGGGACCCTCCCCGACCGCGAGCCTCCGCCTCCCCGCATCTCGTCCTCCCCTCCTCTCGTCCTGCCCGTTCTGGAGTGCTCAGCGCGGCGGCGCGATCGGGTCGATGCGCACCATCTCGCCGTCGCGCAGATGCAACCGGCTGATCTCCACCACGGACTCGCGATGGGAGAGCTGGGGAACCTGCGGCTGATCGGACTCGGGCGGTAGCGGCTCCCCGAAGCACACCCCGCAGGCCTGCACGGTGAGCGCCAGCGACCGTCGCGCCTCCCAGTTCACCTGCGCCTCGTGCGCAGCCCGGATCCAGGGGCCGCCCTGGGGACGGCAGGGTCCCTCCCCGTCGCGCCCCTGCAACGGGCACCGCGCAGGCCGCTCCGTGACCAGGAGGTCGAGCCCCTCGACCTCCGGCACCCGCGGATCCGCCCCGGTGGGGATCACGTCGAGGCCTCCGGGGCCGATCCGCAGCACGGCTGCCTGTCCTTGCTCGACGGCGATCAGCAGCGCACGCTCGAGCGCCTGGTCCGGATGGGCGGCGAGCAGATCCTCCCGGGCCGCGGCGGCCGGTTCGAACCAGTCGCGCCGCGAGCCGACGAGCGCTCCGAGTGCCACCGGGCCCCCACGACGACGCAGGGCGCCGGCGACCACCGGCCGACGGAACCAGCTGCGCTCAGGGGGCCGGATCGAGGTGCGCCCGCCACCCGACGGAGCCCCTGCGCTCGCGCCCTCCCGGCTGGGACGGCTCGGCGGGTCCGTCGGCCGCAGGCGCGCCTCGAACGGCGCCTGGCCGCCGCTGAGGTCGGCGACGATCATGCCCTCGGGGCTCAGCGTGGGCAGCACGGGGCCGAGCGCCGGGAGCACCAGCCAGGTGTGCTCGAGGTCGAACGGCACCCGGTCCCGCAGCGTGGCGCGCACGGTCTCGGGTGCGGGAGGTGTCGTGGGCCGACGCCGGCGATAGGCGAGCTCGTCCTCGTCCTCTCCGTCGGCCGCAGCCCCGGGCGCGTCCGCGGGCGAGACCGTCGGCCCCTCCGGCTCGTCGGCGAACAGCGCCGGGTCGGCGCAGGCCGTGATCGCGCCGACGCCCGGCAGATCCAGCTCGATCAGCTGGTCCCGCCAGGTGCTCGCGGAGGGATCGTTCTCGTGGTGCATCGTTCGGCCTTCCGACGTGGGCCCGGGCGGGTCCGCTGACCGAAGGAGCGGCTGCTCTCCGACCGGGTCTTCCTCGACGGGCACCGGGTTCGGTTCCGGTTGCCGCGCGGCCTCTGTCGAAGGAGTGCAGCCGCGTCTCATGACCCGTCTGCGACGGTACGCGCGGGCACTGACATGCGAAGCTCCGCGCCCTGGCTCGGTGCCGGCTCCGCTCACCGTCGCCCCGTAGACTCCGGGGGTGCGCTGCCATCATTTCGAGTCCGGGGAGTGCAGGTCGTGCACTCTCCTGGACCTCCCCCGCCCCCGGCAGGTCGCCGAGGGGCGCGAGCGCGTCGAGACGCTGCTGGCCCCGTTCCTCGCGACGGGCGCCGCCTGGCAGGCTCCGATCGTCGGCGCCGAGTCCGGCTTCCGCGCCCGCGGGAAGATGGCGGTGGGCGGCACCGCGCAGGAGCCAGTCCTGGGCCTGCCCGGTCAGGCGCTCACCGCGGATCTCTGCGACTGCCCCCTGTATCCCGACGGCGTCGAGGCCGTGCTCGAGGGGGCGAAGGCCCTGATCCGTCGGGCGCAGGTACCGCCCTATGACGTGGCCCGACGCCGGGGCGAGCTCAAGAACGTGCTGGTCACCGCGTCGCCCGATGGCGAGCATCTGCTGCGCCTGGTGCTGCGCAGCGAGAAGGCCCTGGGCCGGATCCGCGAGCACCTGCCCGCGATGCTCGCCGCCCACCCCTCGGTCATCGCGGTCACCTCGAACATCCATCCGGACCACACCACGCGCGTCGAGGGCGAGCAGGAGATCCCTCTCGCCGGGGCGTCCTCGATCGCCGTGCGCACCGGGGACGTCACGCTGTTCGCCCGCCCGCAGTCCTTCCTGCAGACCCACACCGGCGTCGCCGGGGATCTCTACCGTCAGGGCGCCGCATGGATCAGCGAGATCCTCCAGGAACGCACCGCAGCAGACACTCCCGCAGGCGAGGCATCCGCAGATCCAGAGAACCCAGAGAACCCAGAGAGCCGCGCGAACCCCGCGAGCCCCGCGGCGGTACCTGCCCCACGGATCTGGGACCTGTACTGCGGTCTCGGCGGCTTCGCCCTGCACGTCGCTCGCGCCCTGCCCTCTGCACGGGTCACCGGGGTGGAGGTCTCCGCGCAGGCGATCGACGGAGCCCGTGAGTCGGCCGCCGCGCAGCGCCTCCCGGCCACCTTCCTCGCCGACGACGCGACCGCCTGGGCGATCCGGGAGGCCGCGGGCGAGGACGGCCCACCGGACGTGGTGGTCGTGAACCCGCCGCGCCGCGGGATCGGCCCCGAGCTCGCCGCGTGGCTCGAGCGGTCCGGCGTACGTGACATCGTCTACTCCAGCTGCAATCCCACCACGCTGGCCACGGACCTCGCGGCCATGCCCTCTGTGCGCGTCACCGCCGGTCGCTTCGTGGACATGTTCCCCCACACCGAGCACGCCGAGGTCATCGTGCGCCTGCGCCGCACCTCCACCACCTGACACAGTGGGCTCGAACCCCGCCTGACGAAGGAGCACCCCCTTGTCCTCATCGACTCCCACCCCCGAGACCCAGCTGACCGAGGTCACCCGCACCGTCGCTCCCGCGAAGAACGGCAACACCGTCTCCCTCGCCCAGACCTTCCCCGTGGACCCCGAGGAGCTGTGGTCGGCGCTCACGATCGGTTCGCACCTCGAGGTGTGGTTCGGTCGCGCCAGCGGCGAGGTGGTCGAGGGCGGTGCCTACACGCTGCCCGACATGGAGACCCACGGCAGCGTGCTCGCCGTCGAGGCTCCGCGCCGCCTGCTGCTGAGCTGGGAGTTCGGCAACAGCCGCAGCGAGATGGAACTGCTGGTGACCCCTGCGGAGGAGACCGGGGCCGACGGCGACGCCCCGGCCGCGGACGTGGCGTCGGCCGAGGCAGCAGCAGCCGGGACCGCTGCGGAGGCGGGCACCGTGGGCACCGCTGCGCCGCGCACCCGCTTCGAGCTGCGCCACACGGTCCCGGCCGACGCCCATTGGGCGACCTTCGGCCCGGCCGCGACCGGCTGCGGCTGGGACGGTGCGCTGTACGGACTGGCCCTGCACCTCCAGGACCCGTCGGCCGATCTCATGGGTCGCCTGGGCCGTTTCGCGAGCTCCCCCGAGGGCGCCGAGTTCACGCGCGCCACGGCGGACGCCTGGTACGAGGCGCACGTCGCCTCCGGCGCGGACAAGAAGCCGGCCCGCAAGGCGTCCGTGCGCACCGCCGCCTTCTACCTCGGTGAGGAGCCGGACCTGTCGTGACCAGCACGTCGCCCCCGTCCAGCGCCCCCGGCCCGTCCTCGGTGCCCAGCCCGTCCGGTGCCTCCGGCGCACCATCCGCCATCACCCTGCTGACCCTCGGCGGCACCATCTTCATGACCCAGGGCGAGGACGGCGGCCATGCCGCACCGGACTCAGCGGCCGGCGAGCGCCTCACGAGCACCCTGATCGACGGGATCGAGCTCATCGCGCACGAGATCGCGAACGTCTCCTCCTCCGACGTGCGCCCCCACCATCTGGCCGAGGTGCTCGAGCGGGCCCGGCACGCGGTCGACGCCGGGGCCGCCGGGGTGGTGCTCACCCACGGCACCGACACCCTCGAGGAGTCCGCGTTCCTGCTGAACCGCGTGTGGGATCGCGAGGCCCCGCTGGTGGTCACGGGGGCGATGCGTCCGGCGAGCGCGCCCGGCGCCGACGGGCCCGCGAACCTGCAGGACGCCGCCCGCACCGCGGCGTCGCCGTCGGCCCGCGGTGCCGGCGTGCTGGTGGTGTTCGACGGTCACGTGCATCTCGCCGACCAGGTCTCGAAGGTCTCCTCGCGCTCGGTCGCGGCCTTCGCCTCCACGCCGTCGGGCCCGCTCGCGATCGTGGACGGCGCCGAACTGCGTCTCCTGCAGCCCCTCCCCCGCCGCGCCGTCGTCCTGCCCGACGCACCGCTCGGGCGTCTGCCCCGGGTGCCGACGCTGATGGCCGGGCTCGACGACGATTTCGATCTGCTCGATCACCTGCCCGCGGAGCTCCTCTCCGGCCTGGTGATCGCCGGGGTCGGCATGGGGCACGTCTCCCCCGCCGCGATGCCGCGCCTGCGCGGCCTGCTGGCCGACGGCGTGCCCGTCGTGGTCGCGACCAGGATCCCCTCCGGCGGCACCTCCACCCACCACTACGCCTATCCGGGAAGCGAGGTGGACCTGCTGGAGGCCGGAGCGCTCATGGCCGGGCACCTGCCGCCCGCGAAGGCCCGCCTGCTGCTGCAGGTGCTGCTCGCCGACGGAGCCTCCGGGCCGCGGATCCGCGAGTCCTTCGAGACCTACGCGTCCTAGTCCCGGCGCACGGCTACTGTCGACGGGTGGATCTTCGCAGCGCAGCAGAACTGGCCATCACCCTCGCCCGGGAGGCCGGCGACTTCGCCGTCGCCGAGCACGACACCGCCCGGATCGAGGCGAAGGGCACCGGCGCCGATCTCGTCACCCACGTGGATCGTGAGGCGGAGGCGCGGATCGTTCAGGCGCTGCGCGAGCGCTACCCGGAGCACGCGATCCTCGGCGAGGAGGAGGGCGAGCAGGGCGCTGCGGCGGGAGCCCGCCACCGCTGGCTGATCGACCCTCTGGACGGCACCCACAACTACGTGCTGGGCCTGGACGTCTACGGCGTGTGCATCACCCTGTGCGAGGGAGACCGTCCGCTGGTCGCCGTCGTGCACGACTCCCCGCGACGGCGCACCTTCTGGGCGATCGCCGGCGCGGGCGCGTGGCTCTCCCAGGGCGAGGACAAGGAGCCCCGACGCCTGGTGCTCGGCACCGGGGTCCCGCTGGACCGCACCACCGTCGCGTTCACCCAGGGGTACGAGGTGGGCCATGACGACGAGCGCCGCAACGACCTTTTCACCTCCCTCGAACGCGGCACGAAGCGGGTGCTGCGCAGCTGGGCGCCGTCCTCGGATTGGGGGCTGCTGGTCACCGGGCAGCTCGGCGCGATGGTCGCGTACCGCAACGAGATCTGGGATCTGGTGGGCGGCACGCTCCTCGCCGAGGAGGCCGGCGGCGCGGTCCGCACCGACCCGGCCGGCGAGCTGATCGTCGTCGGGCGGCCGCAGACCGTGGAGGAACTCGATGCCCTGCTCGGTGTCACGCGGGCGGCAACGGAGGCGCGGCTATCAGAGGATGCACCACTGCCCGAGCAGAAGGACGTCGCGTCCTCGCCGTTCACGAGGATCCCGCGGAGAGAGCGGATCGCCGAGAGCTCTCTTGCCTTCGCCGTGCATGACGCGCACCCGGTATCCCCCGGTCACGCGCTCATCATTCCGGTCAGGCAGATCCCGACCTGGTTCGACGCGTCGCCCGAGGAGATGCGCGAGGCCCTGGAGCTCGTCGACGTCGTGAAGGCACGTCTGGACGCGGAGCACGCCCCGGACGGGTACAACGTCGGCTTCAATGCCGGGGCCTCCGCCGGCCAGACCGTTTTCCATGCCCACCTGCACGTCATTCCGCGTTACTCGGGCGATGTCGATGATCCGACGGGCGGGGTCCGCCACGCCGTGATCGGCAAGGGGTTCTACTGACCACCGTTCCGGTCCGTCGATAGTGGGCACCCTGCCCATCCAGGTGGCGCGACCCTCAGCATGGTCGAATACCGGGTCAGAGCCGTCGGGGCGCCGGCACCCTCACGTGTTCTGGACGAGGCAAAACGGGTGCCCGGCGGGATCGACGTAGACCCGGAAGCTGCCCGATCCTGAGGGCTGGTGCTCGTGCACGGCCGCGCCGAGGGAGAGCACGCGCGGCTCGGCCTTGTCGATGTCCGGCACCGCGAAGTCGAGGTGGAACTGCTGGGGGTGGGCGCCGCCGGGCCAGCTCGGCGCCTGGTAGTCGTCGATCCGCTGGAAGGCGAGCGTGGCGTCGCCGTCCGGATTCTCCGGGGTGAGGCCGCCGCGAGGCGGGGAGAGCGTGGCCCAGTCACGGTCCGATCCCTCCTCGAGCCGCCAGCGCAGCAGCTTCGCGTAGAACGTCGCGAGCTCCATCGCGTCGGGACAGTCCAGGACGATCAGGTCGAGCTTCGGGATGAGGGATTCCTGCTCCAGGTTCTCCATGGAGCCACCGTAGGAGCCCGGGCCCGCCGTGGGAAGAGCGGCGGAAGCCCGGTGCGAGGACCGACCTCCTCGAGGCGTCCGCTCGCAGCACAGTTCACGGATCCCCACCGAGCGCCCGGCAGTGACAGACTGGATCCAGTCCATCCAGCGTTCGAAAGGTTCCTCCATGACCGTTCCCGTCGATCCGAGTCCTGCCCTGCAGGAGTACGCCCACCCCGAGAAGCTCGTGACCACGCAGTGGCTCGCCGACACCCTCGGCAGCGACGAGCTGGTCGTCGTCGAATCCGATGAGGACGTGCTTCTCTACGAGACCGGCCACATCCCCGGCGCCGTGAAGATCGACTGGCACCTGGATCTCAACGACCCGGTCACCCGCGACTACGTCGACGGAGCCGGCTTCGCGAAGCTCATGGACGCCTCCGGCATCACTCGCGAGACCACTGTGGTGATCTACGGCGACAAGTCGAACTGGTGGGCCGCGTACGCCCTGTGGGTGTTCGAGCTGTTCGGGCATCCGGACGTGCGTCTGCTCGACGGCGGCCGCGCCGCGTGGCAGGCCGAGGGTCGCGAGATGACGACGTCCGACGACGGTCGTCCCGCTGCCACGTCCGGTTACCCGCACATCGAGCGCGAGGACGCCCCGATCCGCGCTTACCGGGAGGACGTGCTCAACTTCCTGGGCGGCCAGCTGGTCGACGTCCGCTCCCCGCAGGAGTTCTCCGGCGAGCGCACCCACATGCCGGACTACCCGCAGGAGGGCACCGTGCGCGGCGGGCACATCCCCACTGCGCTGTCCGTCCCATGGGGCCGTGCCGCCGCCGAGGACGGCCGCTTCAAGTCCCGTGAGGACCTCGAAGCGATCTACCAGGGCGAGCTGGGCTTCGAGACCTCCGCGCCGGTCATCGCCTACTGCCGCATCGGCGAGCGCTCGTCCCACACCTGGTTCGTGCTGAAGTACCTGCTCGGCTTCGACAGCGTGCGCAACTACGACGGCTCCTGGACCGAGTGGGGCAACGCCGTGCGCCTGCCCATCGCCGTGGGCACGGAACCAGGTGAGGTCGCCGCCCGATGAGCGACGTTCTCCCGGAGGCGTTCGCCGAGATCGCCGACGACTTCCATGCCCTGACCGGCCGGGACCGCCTGCAGCTGCTGCTGGAGTTCGCCAACGGCCTGCCGGAGCTGCCCGAGCGCTATGCGGAGCATCCCGAGCTGCTCGAGCCGGTCCCGGAATGCCAGTCCCCGATCTTCCTGGCCACCGAGGTCGAGGGATCGGGCCGCGACGCGATCGCCCGCCTGTTCTTCTCCGCCCCACCGGAGGCCCCGACCACCCGCGGTTTCGCCGCGATCCTCGCCGAGGCCCTGGACGGCCGCACCGTCGGCGAGGTGATCGACACCCCGGAGACGGTCACCGGGGAGCTCGGCCTGGCCGAGGTCGTGAGCCTGCTGCGCTTGAACGGCATGGCCGGGATGCTCGCTCGCATCAAGCGCCAGCTGCGCGAGAAGGCCGGCCTCTGACCTGCTAGGACAATGAACCGAACGGCGCCGGATCCCTGCGGGGGCCCGGCGCCGTTCGCTGCGCAGGGACCGTCCTTCCCCTCGGCGGACTGCGCGCCGCCGCGGATGACCCGACATGGCGGACGCCACGAGGCCTTGCCACGCGATACATAACGATATATCGTGATGCTACTTCTACAGGAAGGGGGTCGCCCCATGCGACACCATCACTCTCCTCATCAGCCCCGATTCGGGGACGGCTTCGACCGCGCAGGCCGCTGGCAGCGGGACGGGTCCCAGGGCCCGGAAGGACGCGACGACTTCGGCTCTGAGCGCCGAGGGCGCAGCGGCGACCCCCGCGCGCACGGCGGCCGGCCGGGCGGGGGTCGCGGCCGACGCGGTCCCGAGGGCTTCGGCCCTGCGGACCGCGGTCCCGACGGCTTCGACCCCCGCGGCTTCGGTCCGGACGGGAAGGGCCTCGGCGGGTTCGGCACGTACGGCCCCGGCCGCCGCGACGACCCTCGCGACGGCGGGTTCGGCCCGCACGGGGGCGGGCGCGGCGGCGGTCGCGGTCGGCGCGGCGGGCCCGATCGCCGAGGTCGAGGACCTCACCGCGCACCCCGCGGCGACGTCCGCACCGCTGTGCTGCTGCTGCTCGCCGAGGAGCCGATGCACGGCTACCAGCTGATGCAGACGATCACCGAGCGCACCGGCAGCCGCTGGCGTCCGAGCCCCGGAGCCATCTATCCCACGATCTCGCAGCTCGAGGACGAAGGCCTGGTCATCACCGAAAAGTCCGGCGGGCGCAAGCTCGCGAGCCTCACCGAGGCGGGCCATGCCCACGTCGAGGAGAACTCGTCCACGTGGGCGGATCCGTTCCCCGCGGCCGCGCAGTCAGCGGACGACGAGGTCATCGATCTGCGAGAGCTCGCGCACGGTCTGCTCGGCGCCGTGCGGGAGATGGCCCGCACCGGCTCGGACGAGCAGGTGCGCCAGGCCGCCGTCCTGCTCGAAGAGACCCGCCGAGGTCTCTACACGATCCTCGCCGGCCCATCGGCCGCGCAGAGCGCGGATCCGTCGGCCGACGATCCGTCGTGACCCTCAGGGCTTCGTGGGAGGCCCCGTGCGCGGGGTCTTCCCGTCGCCCTCTCGATGCCCGTACGCCTCGTAGGCCTTCTCCGCGCCGCTGCGCAGCACGCTGAAGGCGGTCCTGCCGGCCTCGGACTGCGCGAAGTCGAAGGCGGCCTGCGCCCTGTCCACGAAACCGCGACGCTCCTCGTCGGTGGCGTCCTCGTCGCCGGGACCGCCCTTCTGCGAGGCGAAACCGGAGATGTCGGGTCCGCCGAAACCGGTCGGCGGAGCCTGTCCGCTCTCGATCCGCTCATGGCGATCCAGAGCCACCTTCAACTCGAGCGGCACCCGCACCTGCCGCACGAGCGTCGCCCGCACATCCTGCCGGATCTGCGTCGACTGCTCCGCGAAGAACTCCTCGCCCTCCCCGAGATCGGGGTCGAGCTCGAGCGCCTTGCCCAACAGGTAGGACGCCAGGTCCGCCGCCACTTCCGGCGAGAGTCCGTAAGCGTCCGCCGAGGCCGGCGACGAGAGCAGCGCCACGGCGTCGTCCCGCTCGAGCACGCTCGGGGCGATGTCCAGAGCGAGCAGCATGTCCTCGACAAAGGCATGGAAGCTGGCGTCTCCCGGCACATCGGCGCGACGCAGCTCGACCCTCCCCCAACCATCGGGCAGGCGCACCTGGGAGACACCCTCCCGGGCGAATTCGTCCTGCGCGGCGCGGCGCACGATGCGGCGGGCGGCGCGGATCAGATGTCCGGAGTCGGCATCGCGGGGCAGCTCCGGGGAGATGGCCCGGGCGTCGGCCAGCACCCGCGAGCGCGCGGACGAGTTCTCGGCGCGGCGGCGCACAGTGGCGGGGACCGAGGCCAGACGTCCTCGGATCGTGGCGATCGGCTTCATGGGCGCACCTCCTGCGAGTCCTGCTGGATGGGCTGTTCAGGTGACCATCCTACGGACGGCCACCGCGAGGCGCCGCAGCGAGGTCGACAGCGCGTTCGGCTCGCGACGTCGACCGGCGCGCTCCCGCTCTTCCGCTCAAGAGTGCAGGTGAGGCTCACCTGCGTGACCAGACAGCCCGGGCGCGCAGGAACATGCACCTTCCGCTGCGCGTTGAACTGGACAACAATGCTCGACACGAGCACCTCACGACACCAAGGAGATGACATGGCTGACCTCGCTTACACCATTCCCGGACTCGGCACGGACGACTCCCTCCGTCTCGTGGAGTCCCTGCAGGACCGGCTCCACGCCATGAACGATCTGCACCTGACGCTCAAGCACGCACACTGGAACGTCACGGGGCCGCGCTTCATCGCCGTCCACGAGATGCTCGACCCCGAGGTCGCGGAGGTGCGCGGATTCGCCGACGACCTCGCCGAGCGCATCGCCCAGCTCGGCGCCTCCCCCGTCGGCACCCCGGGCCGCCTCGTCGCCGAGCGCAGCTGGTCCGACTACACCACCGGCAAGGCGGACACGCAGGAGCACCTGAAGGCCCTGGACGAGGTCTACACGGGCATCATCTCCTCGAACCGCAAGGCCATCACCCTGGCCGGCGAGCTCGATCCGATGACCGAGGACATCCTGGTCGAGCAGACCCGCGGACTGGAGAAGTTCCAGTGGTTCATCCGCGCCCACCTCGAGGGCTCACAGGCCTGATCGACGCACCGCGAGGAACGAGCGGCAGGAGACCAGGCGCACGACGCACAGGCCTGATCGACGCACCGCACGGCGCGGGCGCACCCTGAGGGGAGCGCCCGCGCCGTGCTCGTTCGTCCTCATGTCTCAGGGTGTCGGCCCCGATGACCGGGCGCACCGGCGCCGAGTACGGTGAGGACCCCGACCCCGAGGAGGACCCCGCATGCCGATCGCCGACCCGAGCGCCGATGAACTCAGCCTGCTGCAGGACGAAGCGGTGCTGTTCACCCGCGAGCTGATCCGGATCGACACCACCAACTTCGGGGGCAACGATCCGGCCACCTGGGGCAAGGGCGAGACCGAAGCGGCCGATTACGTGGTGGGAAAGTTGCGCGAGGTGGGGCTCTCGCCGGAGGTCCATGAATCCGCCCCGGGGCGGCCCAGTGTGTTCGTGCGCCTGCCGGGAGAGGACCGCGAGCGCGGGGGCCTGATCCTGCACGGCCACCTCGACGTGGTCCCTGCGCGCGCCGAGGACTGGTCAGCAGATCCCTTCGGGGCGGAGATCCGCGACGGCATGATCTACGGTCGCGGCGCCGTGGACATGAAGGACATGGTCGGCATGCTCCTGGCGCTCGCGAGGCACCTGTCCCGCGCTGGCCAGGTCCCTCCGCGTGATCTGCTGTTCGCCTTCTTCGCCGACGAGGAGAACCGCGGGATCTGGGGATCGGAGTGGATCGTCGAGCACCACCCGGAGATCTTCGCAGGGATGAGCGAGGCGATCAGCGAGGTGGGCGGCTACTCGATCACCCTGCCGGAAAAGGAGACGGGCGAGGACGTGCGCGCCTATGTCCTCCAGACCGCCGAGAAGGGCCTGATCTGGGGTCGCCTGCGGGCGACGGGCCGGGCCGGCCACGGGTCCGTGCCCAACGACGAGAACGCCATCGTGCGCCTGGCCCGTGCGATCACCGCGATCGACGCCCATGTCTTCCCCATCGAGTTCGTCGCCAGCGTGCGTGCCCTGTTCGACGGGGTTACCGAGATCACCGGCATCGGCTGGGACGAGGAGGACATCGCCTCGTTCCTGCCTCTGCTGGGCGGAGCGCGCCAGTTCGTCTCCGGCACCCTCAGCGACTCGGCGAACCTCACGATGCTCGATGCCGGCTACAAAGGGAACGTCATCCCGCAGACCGCCGAAGCGACCTTCGACGCCCGGTTCCTGCCCGGCCACCAGGAGGAGCTGCTCTCGCTGCTCGAGGAGCTGACGGGTGAGCACGTCGAGGTCGTCGTGGACGACATCGGCAACTCGGTGGACTCCCCGCGCACGGGCCCGCTCGTGGACGTGATGACCCGGTCGATCCAGGCAGAGGATCCCGGCTCTCGGGTGCTCCCCTACTGCCTCAGCGGAGGCACCGACAACAAGCCCCTCTCCCGCGAGCTGGGCATCATCGGGTACGGCTTCGCCCCGCTCCAGCTGCCCAAGGATCTGGACTTCGCACCGCTGTTCCACGGCGTGGACGAACGGGTCCCCGTGGACGCGGTGCGCTTCGGCGCACGCGTGCTGCTGCGCCTCGCCCGGGACTGCTGAGCGCCCGACGGTTCATGTCGGGGGCCCAGGGGCGTCGGACGCCCCAGGGCTCAGGAGTCTTCGTGCAGGGAATCCGCGAACAGGTCCCCGACGACGAGATCGGTCGGGACCGGGTCCTCCGGCTGCAGGCCGGTGTACCAGCTGGGGAGCAGACGAAGCAGAGCGGCGGTGACGCGTGAGCTGTCCAGCTCCACGCCGGCGCGGGCATCGTCCCCGGTCTCCACGAGCCACTGGATGAGCACATCCAGCGTGCCGCCGGCGTAGAACCGGGCGGCCTCGGCGATGGGGAGGGACGGCGGGACCTCGTCCCCCAGGCGCTCGAGAGCGATCACGTGGAGGTCGGAGAGGGTCTTCACCAGGATCAGGTACGTGGAATGGGAGAACTTCCACTCCAGCGCACCACGCAGGAAGGCGTGGTGGCGGTCGACGTACGCCACCATCGTCGCGGCGGCTGATTGCACGATCCGGTGCATGTCGCCGCCGTCAGCGATGAGCTGCTCGGCGCGCGTGTACTGGAGCTCGAGCATCGAGCCGAACATCGCGGCCACCAGATCGTCGAGGCCGGAGAAGTGGCTGTAGAACGCGGCGCGGCTGACACCGGCGCGACGCGCGAGGGCGTTGACGGTGATCTCGCCGTCGGTGGCGCTGAGGTCCCGGGCGGCTGCGAAGATCGCGGCGCGGGTACGTGCGGGTCGAGGATCCGGGGCACGGCCATGAGTGCTGGGCATCCCCGTATCGTACCGGGGCAGGGGGCTGCGCCGATGATCCCTCGCGGACGCGCTCGGGCACATCACGTGTTGGCAACGACCAGCCCAGACGTCCCCCGTCGGGCGTCTGCTCCCACTGCCGGAGGTGCCGGGGGCAGACAGCGTGCGGCATCGCTGCGGCGCGGCGGTGAACAGGGAGTTCGAGGAGTTCCCACCCGCCCGTGGGGCGCTGACGAGCGTCCGCTGGGGCCGGCATGTCCGGCAGCCCGCACACGCGAGGACCACGCCACGATGGAAGCTCCGTCACAGACAGGCTCGACACGGCGATACCCTGGTGGGGACACATCCAGAAAGGCTCCCCGACATGCCCGAACGAACTGTGAAGATCGCCAGCACGAGCGGACTGCACGCCCGCCCGGCGGCGATCTTCTCGCAGGCAGCGAGCGAGCTGCAGACCCCGGTGACCATCGAGAAGGCCGGGATGGCACCGGTTCAGGCCTCCAGCATCCTCATGCTCCTCACCTTGAACGTCGACTATGGTGACGAGGTGACGCTCCGCGCCGAGGGCGAAGGGGCCGACGACGCGCTCGACACCCTGACCGCGCTGCTCGAGAAGAATCTCGACGAGAACCTCTGAGGCTGCCCGTCGCCCCTGTGACTCCGCCATCGCTCCGCGCGGTGTCCGTGAGTCCGGGCCGCCCGGGACCTCTCAGTGCTGGCGCGGTCGCACCGCGATGGCCGAGAACCCGACCGCTGCGACGGCCGCGAGCACGGCCCCGAGCATCATCGCCGCCGCGGGCCCCTGCTGGTCCACGAGGACTCCGCCGACGACGGACCCCGACATGATGGCCACCTGGAACGCCGTCACCTGGAGGGCGACCGCTGACTCCACGCGACGGGGCTCGGCCGCGGCGACCCACAGCTGAGTGATCACCGGCACTATGTTGAAGCCGATCCCCCACAGCACGACAGCCGCCGCCAGCACGCCGACGTCCTGGGTACCTGCCATGGTGGCCAGCGCGACCGCGAGCAGTCCGGGGCCGGCGGCGGCAGCCCACCGCAGCCAGCGCGAGAGGTAGCCGCCCACCAGGTTGCCGAACAGGCCGCCAAGGCCCCAGCCCAGCAGGAGCACGGCGACCACGCTCGCGTCGACCGCCTCGATCGCCACCCGGATGTACGGGTAGGCCGCGAAGTTGGCGAAGGCAGCCAGGAAGATCACGACGATCCCTGCCACCAGGCGCCGGTTGCCGAGCACGGCCCGCATCATCGCGAACCCTGCGCCGGGCTGCGCCGGAACGGACGGGAGCAGGCGCCACAGCACGCCGGCAGCGAGCAGGGTGAGTGCGGTGATCACGAGGAACACCGCCCGCCACCCGATGATGTCTCCGAGGATCGAGGAGATCGGCACCCCGATGACGGTGGCCATGCTCGTGCCAAGAGCCACCGTCGTGGACACGAGCGCGGCTCGGCCCGTCACCTGCACGCCGACCGCGAGGGCGAAGGACCAGAAGCCCGCGATGGCTATGCCCAGCAGTACCCGCGCCGCCAGCACCACGGCGAAGCTCGGGGAGACCGCCACGATCACATTGGAGACGATGGCGAGCAGCAGCAAGGACAGCAGAACGGTGCGCCGATCGGCCCGTGGGACGAGCGAGGCGATGGTCGGGGCCGTGAAAGCACCGGCCAGAGCAGTCGCAGCGAGCGTCAGGCCGGCCCTGCCTTCCGTCACCCCGAGATCCGCGGCCATACCGGGAAGCACACCCGCCGGGATGAACTCGGCGCTGACCAGAGCGGCGGTGCCCGCAGAGAGCGCCAGCGCGGTCACCACGGGATGCCGGTCGCGCGCGGGCGTTGTCCCGGTCCGGCCGCCTCTCGCCCCGTTCGCCTCCCTCGCCGCGGCCGACGCCGAGACGGTCGCGGGCATTGACGTTCCGACCGACGATGCTCCGGATTCAGACGTCTTTCCGTCGTCCTCAAGGCGATCGGAGGTGGTCTCAGGAGGGCAGCTCGACATGTCTCCAGCATGAGGCAGGAACACGCACAGCGGCAGATGTGCCCACCCCTGGATGCGTCACATCCGGTCCCCGGGACCCGCAGGATTGCGGGGCCGCTGCCTGCGCGCTCCCCACTGCCTCGCCCGGCCAACGGCTCCGGCCCGGCCGTCACTCGCCGGGGATCATGCCGCTGACCTCACGACACAGTTTTCGAGCATGAAGTTCTCGGGCATGAAAAAAGGGAGTGG
>NZ_NRGS01000007.1 GCF_002332425.1 Brachybacterium alimentarium
TCCTCCCACTCCCTTTTTTCACGCCCGAAAACGGAACGTCGACGTGCCTGTCCGTGGCGCCTTCCCTTCCGTGTCTCTCCCGAGCGTGGTCCGAGCGCTGACGAAGTCCGGAGTGCGTGGGTTTCCCGGTGCGCGCAAGGGAAGCTCGGCGTTCGGCGAGTCCATGGCGCTGCTCCTGGATGGTGCATGGTCCTGTCCTCTGCGCGTGGTCTGCGGGAAGGCACGAGCGCGTGCGTGCGATTGCGCGGTGTGCTGGCGTCTGCGAAGTGATCCCCGGCCGTGGAACCTGCGATTCGCCCCGGCTCTGCCGCCTTACGGATGGGTGCCGCGGGATGGGGACGTCCTGCGTCTCTGGTGGAGCGGTGGGCATCTGGCCCTGTGCTCGGTCGCACCTGCTCGTGACGAGTCCGTGTCCTGTCCGGTGAAAGCAGTCACGGATCATCATCTACTCGTCGGTCTCATCCCAGGGACCGCTTAAGGTGGGCAATTGATAACGGCATAGGGCGAACAGATTGAGACGGACGATTCACGTGGCTGAGCACAGCAAGAGCGAGAGCGAACGCGGGCACGGCGACCGGAGCCGGGGCAGCCGGCGATATGACGACCGCTCGTCCGGTCCCCGGTCGAGCTACCCCCCTCGAGGACGTGGCGAAGACTCGCCCGCCTCGCGTCGACCCTACGAGACGAGTGCAGGCCGCAGCGGCCGCGATGAGCGTTCGCGCTCCGGCACCGAGCAGTCGGGTTCTGCCAAGAAGCGCTCGTACCGCCCCGCCGGCGACGAGCCCCGCAGCCGGGGAGAGTACCGCGGTCGCCCGTCTCGTGATGACGCACAGCGCTACAGCGGGAATCGTGCGGACCGGCCTCGGAACGGCGTCAACCGCGAGGACGGCGCTCGACGTGGGGCTTCATCAGGCGCCTCCCGGCCCGATCAGCGGGACTCCCGCTCCGCGCGCCCTTCGTCCTCGCGCGATGACCGTCGCGGCCAGAGCTCAGGGACGGGCGCTCGTGGCGGCGATCGCGGCGCGTTCCGTGGCGACTCCCGGGGCGACGGATACCGGTCCGAGAACCGCTCGGGCGGGTACAGGTCGGGGGCCGGGCAGAGCCCGACGCGTGGTCGGGACGACCGCTCGAGCCGTGACGACCGCCCGCGCCGCGACGACCGCCCGAGCCGTGACGACCGCCCGCGCCGTGACGATCGGCCGCACCGCGAAGACCGCACGCG
This sequence comes from Brachybacterium alimentarium, assembly GCF_002332425.1. Lineage (GTDB taxonomy): Bacteria > Actinomycetota > Actinomycetes > Actinomycetales > Dermabacteraceae > Brachybacterium > Brachybacterium alimentarium. The sequence goes on from NZ_NRGS01000007.1 coordinate 1,223, forward strand.
CTCGGCCGGCGTGCGCGATGACCGCCGGAGCAACCGCCCGGGCCAGGAAGCACGCGCGGACCGCCCCTTCGAGCCGCGCATCCCCGAAGGCGTCACCGGGAGGGAACTGGACAAGGAGATCCGCGGAGAGCTGCGCGGACTGAGCAAGGAGACCGCGGAGCGTGTCGCCCAGCATCTGGTCGCGGCCTATCTGCTCGAGGAGACCGATCCCGAGACCTCCCAGGCCCATGCCCGCTTCGCCGCGCGCATCGGCGGTCGCGTCGGCGGGGTGCGCGAGACCTACGGGATCCTCGCCTACCGCGCAGGTGACTTCCGCACTGCGGCACGGGAGCTGCGCACGTCGCTGAGGATCACCGGCCGCACCGATGTGCTTCCCCTGATCGCCGACTCCGAGCGCGGCCTCGGCCGTCCGGAGAGGGCCCTGGATCTGGCGGCGTCGGACGAGGCATCGACGCTCAGCGTCTCCGCTGCCATCGAGCTGATGATCGTGGTGGCCGGCGCCTACGCGGATACCGGTGACATCCAGACCGCTCTGCGGACGCTCGAGATCCCGGCGCTGCGCCACAAGGTGGACGGCCACTGGCAGGTGCGCCTCTGGGTCGCCTATGCGGACCTGCTCGAGCGCGCCGAACGACCTGAGGAGTCCACCCGCTGGCTGACCCTTGCCGCGGATGCCGACACCGAGCACCTCACCGACGCCGCTGAGCGGCTCGGGCGACCGGGCCCCGCGCTCGCGCCGGAGCCGACCTGGGAGGATGACGAGTCGGTCTCCGTGCTCGACGCCTACGACCCGACGGCGGACGACGTGCAGGAGACCGATGATGCCGCGGCGGACCACGTCTCGGCCGACGGTTCGGACGACGGCTCGACCGACGGCTCGACCGACGGCTCGGCCCAGGACTCCGAGGCGGTGGCAGCCGACGCAGCAGCTGACGCGAGCGATCATGAGACCGAGAGCGCTCCTCCCGCCGCCCGGAGTGACATCGAGTCCGAGCCGAGTGAGGAGCAGGCGTGATGCGTCGTCCCGCACCCTCACTGCTCGACCTCTATGACGCGCTGCTGTTCGACCTGGACGGCACGCTCATGCACGGGGCCGTGCCGATCCCGCATGCCGCCGAGGCCGTCCAGAAGACGCGGGACGCCGGCCGTACCGTCGTCTTCGCGACGAACAACGCCTCGCGGACGCCGCAGCAGGCCTCGGACCATCTCGCGACGGTCGGCGTCCCGTCCGAGCCGGACGAGTTCGTGACCTCCCCGCAGGTGGCCTCGCGTCTGCTGGCAGACGATCTCGAGCCCGGTGCGAAGGTGCTCGTGGTGGGAGGTCCGAGCCTCGCGGCCCAGATCCAGGAGGTCGGCCTCGCACCGGTCACCACGGACAGTGAGGACGTCGTCGCCGTCGTGCAGGGCTGGACCCCGGACCTGAACTGGTCGATGCTCGCCGAGGGCGCTTACGCGATCCGGCACGGAGCCCGCTGGATGGCCACCAACATCGACGCCACCCTGCCCACCGAGCGCGGTCTCGCACCCGGCAACGGCTCCATGGTCGCGGTCCTCCGTCACGCCACCGGCGCGGTGCCCGACGTCGCCGGCAAGCCCGAACCCGGGATGTTCACCGTCGCCGCGCGGGACCACGACGCGAGTCGTCCGCTCATCGTCGGAGACCGTCTGGACACCGACATCGAGGGTGCGGTGCGGGCCGGCATGGATTCCGTGCTGGTCCTGACCGGAGTCGACGGCATCGACGCAGCCCTGCGCGCGGACCCCGTGCGTCGGCCCCGCTTCATCCTGCCGGACCTCGCGGAGATCGCCGCACCCTTCGTGCTGCCCGTCGTCGAGGACGACCGCTCCCGCTGCGGGGCGGTCCACGCCTCCTGGCAGGACGGGGACATCGTCCTCGGCGGGGAGCTCGAGGACCCGCGCACGCTGCGCGCGATCCTCGCGCTGCTCGCCGTGCGCTGCCCGGACGCTGCGTGGAGCGGGCGCCTCCTGGGGCGCGACGGCGCCGAGCAGCACCCCACCGACCGGTGAACGGGCGGCGACTGGACCTCGCGCTCCTCGAGGCGGGGCTCGCACGCTCCCGCAGCCACGCCCGGCGCATCATCGAGGAAGGTCGGGCACGGATCGACGGTCGGCCGGCGGCGAAGGCCTCGACCCCGGTCCCGCTGGAGGCCGAGCTGCTCGTGGTCGATGTCCCCGACGGGATCGAGTACGCCTCGCGCGCCGCGCACAAGCTCATCGGCGCGCTCGAGGAACTCGGTCTGGACCCGTCGGGGGCACGCTGCCTGGACGCGGGCGCCTCGACCGGAGGATTCACCGACGTGCTCCTGCGGCGCGACGCGCTGTCGGTGCTCGCCGTCGACATCGGGCACGATCAGCTCGCCGCGCATGTGCGCGGCGATACGCGGGTGACTGTCCTGGACGGCACCAGCGTGCGCGACCTCACGCCGGAGCTCGTCGGCCCTGCCGTCGACCTGCTGGTCGCTGATCTGTCGTTCATCTCCCTGCGGACCGTCATCGCACCCCTCGGGAGCGTCGTGCGGCGCGGCGGGGACCTGCTGGTGATGGTGAAACCCCAGTTCGAGGTGGGACGCACGGCCCTCCCGCGCACGGGCGTGGTCACTGACCCCGCCGCGCGCATCGACGCGGTGCGCGGAGTCGCCGCGGCAGCCTCGCAGGTCGGGCTCGGCCTGTGCGGGGTGGGTTCCAGCGCGCTGCCGGGCCAGGACGGCAACCGCGAGTACTTCCTGCATCTGCGCCCCACCGGCGTGACCTGCGCGCTCGACGCCGAGGCCTGTGACATGATCGAGAACGCCGTGCGCGGGAACGAGTCCCGCCACCGTGCGATCCACGACGCCGACCAGGAGGTATGACGCATGCGACGGTTCCTCCTGTACGTGCACACCGGCCGTCGGGCCGCCCTGGGCGCCATGCTCCGGGTGCTCGAGGAGCTCGCCCGCCGCGGAGTGCGCGGTGTGGTGGTCGACGAGCAGGTCGACGAGATCCTCTCCCTGCCCGAGGACTTCGCTCCGCCCAAGCTGCTGACCTTCCTCACCAACGGCGGGGTCGACGTGCTGGACGCGGTCTCCGCCGCGGATCTCGTCGAGCTCGGCATCGTCCTGGGCGGCGACGGCACGATCCTGCGCGCGCTCGAAGCCGTGCGCGAGGCCGACGTCCCCGTTCACGGCGTGAACCTCGGCCACGTCGGCTTCCTCGCCGAGAGCGAGGTCGAGGACCTCTCGATCACGGTGGCCCGCCTGCTGGACGGCGACTACGAGATCGAGAAGCGCTCCACTCTCGACGTGCAGGTGCTGGACGACGAGGACCACGCGATCGAGCACCACTGGGCGCTCAACGAAGCGTCGTTGGAGAAGGCGGATCGTCTGAAGATGATCAACGTCGCCATCGAGATCGACGGCCGCCCCGTCTCCTCGTTCGGCTGCGACGGCGTGGTCATGTCCACCTCCACCGGCTCGACCGCCTACGCCTTCAGCGCCGGGGGCCCCGTGATCTGGCCCGAGGTCGACGCGATGCTGCTGATCCCGCTGGCCGCGCATGCGCTCTTCGCGCGCCCTCTGCTGCTGGGCCGCTCCTCGGAGGCCGCGATCGAGATGACCCTCGACAACCGCGAGGACGGCATCCTGACCCTCGATGGCCGCCGCACCGCCGAGATCACCGCCGGAATGCGTGTCGAGGCCCGTCTGTCCGACCAGTCCGTCCGCCTCGTCCGTCTGAGCGCGACGCCCTTCGCCGACCGACTCGTCGAGAAGTTCCAGCTCCCGGTCGTCGGCTGGCGGGGTCGCAGCCCTCGTCGTCGCTGAGGAGCTGAGAGGTACTCATGCTGTCCACCCTGCGCATCCGCCATATCGGCGTGATCGATGACGCCATGCTCGAGTTCGGTCCCGGCTTCACGGCACTGACAGGAGAGACCGGCGCGGGCAAGACGATGATCGTCACCGGGCTGACCATGCTCCTGGGCGGCCGCCTGGACCGCGGCCGCACCAGTGGCTCGAGCACGGTGGACGGCACTTTGGCGATGTCCGGGCACGACGAGCTCGCCGCTGCGCTGGACGAGCTGGGAGCCGAGGAGGACGACGGCGAGGTCCTCGTGGTGCGGCGGATGACCCGCGACGGGCGCTCCCGCGCCCAGATCGGCGGGGTCCCCGTGCCCATCGGCACGCTCTCCCGACTCGTGGGGACGGCCGTGACCGTCCACGGACAGTCCGACCAGCAGCGGCTGCGCGACCCCGATGCCCAGCGCATCGCGCTGGATCGCTTCGCGACCGCCGAGGTGGGGCCCCTGGTGGAGCGCCACCGGGAGATCTGGAGCGAGCGCACCGAGCTCACCGAGCAGCTCACCGAGCTCGACGAGCTGCTGGCCGAGCGCGAACGCCGGGGCACCGCCCTGCGTGAGGCCCTCGAACGCATCGAGCAGGCCGATCCGCAGCCGGGGGAGGACGACGCCCTGCGCGCCGAGCTCGAGCGGCTGGGCAACGCCGAGGAGCTGCGCGGCGCCGCGACCCAGGCCGTCCTCGCCCTGGTGGGCGACGACGACGGTCCCGCCGCCGGTCCGCTGCTGGACATCGCCGGGGAGGCCCTGGGCCGGGCCGCGCGCACCGACACCACCCTGGACCCGCTCGTGGAGCGGCTCGACGCCGCTCGCCTCGAGCTGTCCGACCTGGCTGCGGAGATGACTCGCTACGCCGAGGAGATCGACGCCTCACCCGGACGGATCGAGGAGGCCAACGAACGGCTGCACGAGCTGACGGTGCTGGTCCGCGACCTCGGCGCCATGCTGCCCGGTGCCGACGGCCCGGCGGAGGACATCAGCACCCTGCTGGAGACCTCCCGCGGTGCGGCCATCGATCTGGACCGCTTCGAGGGTGCGGAGCAGGAACGGGCGACGGTCGCGGCCCGGCTCGAGACGCTGCAGGGCGAGCTCGATACGGCCGCGGACGCTCTCACCGAGGCCAGGACCGCCGCCGCGGAGGCCCTGTCCACCGCGGTCCAGGAGGAGCTGCGTCATCTCGAGATGCCGGACGCCACGATCCGTGTCGACGTCTCCGCCCAGGCCCACCGCTCGCACGGACGGGACGCGGTCGCCATCCTGCTGGCACCCCACCCGGGCGCCGAGCACCTGCCCGTCGCCCAGGCCGCCTCGGGCGGTGAGCTCTCCCGCGTGATGCTCGCCCTGGAGGTCGCCCTGTCCTCCTCGCGCAGCGACCGTACCGCGGCCCCCGTGTTCGTCTTCGACGAGATCGACGCGGGGATCGGCGGCCGTGCCGCTCTCGCCGTCGGCCAGCGCCTGGCCCGGCTCGCTCGCCACGCCCAGGTCATCGTCGTCACGCATCTGCCGCAGGTTGCCGCGCATGCCAGCACGCACCTTCAGATCGTGAAGACCTCGACCGAAGGCGTCACCAGCTCGACCGTCGAGACCCTCGACCGTCCCGGACGCATCCGCGAGCTCGCCCGGATGCTCGCCGGCGACGCCGCCTCGGACGTCGCTCTCGCGCACGCCGAGGAGCTGCTGGAGGACGCCCGTGAGAAGACCGCCGGCACGAAGACCGCCGGCACGACGACCGCCAGCACGACGGCCAGGACGGGGCGCCGGCGATGAGCACGAAGCAGTCGGCGGTGATCGGCACCGCCCGGCTCGGCAAGCGCACGAAGGACCTCACCAAGCGTCTCGCCCTCGGTGACATCGCGATCATCGATCACGAGGACATCGACCGGGTGGCGGCCGAAGCGCTGGTCGAGCGTCGCCCCGCGGCAGTGCTCAACGTGTCCGCCTCGACCTCCGGGCGCTATCCGAACGCCGGGCCCCGGATCCTCGTCGACGCCGGCATCGTGCTGGTCGACACCCTGGGCGACGAGGTCTTCGAGGGGGTGCGCGACGGGCAGACGATCACCGTGTCCGGCGGCCAGGTGCTGTGCGAGGACGCCGTCATCGCCGAGGGCACTGCGCAGGACGACGCCACGATCATGGTCTCCCAGCAGATCGCCCGCGAGGGGCTGTCCGAGCAGCTGGAGCTGTTCGCGCAGAACACCATGGAGTACATGCTGCGGGAGCGGGACCTGCTGCTGGACGGCATCGGTGCGCCGGAGGTGCGCACGACCATCGACGGGCGCCCGGTCCTGATCGTGGTGCGCGGCTATCACTACAAGGAGGACCTCGCCACGCTGAGGCCCTTCCTGCGGGAGAACCGCCCGGTAATCATCGGCGTCGACGGCGGCGCGGACGCGGTGATCGACGCGGGGTTCCGGCCCGACATGATCATCGGGGACATGGACTCGGTCTCCGACCGCGCTCTGCGCAGCGGCGCAGAGCTCGTCGTCCACGCCTATCGCGACGGCCGTGCCCCGGGCGCCGAACGCCTCGAGGACCTCGGCCTCGGCGACCAGGTCGTGCTCTTCCCCGCCTCCGGCACCAGCGAAGACATCGCCATGCTGCTGGCCGACGAGAAGGGCGCCTCCGTGATCGTCGCGGTCGGCACCCACGGCACCCTCGAGGAGTTCCTCGACAAGGGCCGCGCCGGCATGAGCTCGACATTCCTCACCCGCCTGCGCATCGGGTCCAAGCTGGTGGACGCCAAGGGCGTCTCCCGCCTGTACCGTCAGAGGATCTCCACCTTCCAGCTGGTGCTGCTCGCACTGGCCGGTCTCGCGGCCCTCGCGGTCGCGCTCTGGGCCACTCCCGGCGGGCAGGCGTTCGTCCAGATCATCGGCGCCCGCCTCGATGGTCTGCTGTCCTGGTTCACCTTGCTGTTCTCACCCCGGGCCACCGGGTCGTAGGAGGGTCCCGACCCCGTGATCGATTTCCGCTATCATCTCGTCTCCCTGATCTCCGTGTTCCTGGCTCTGGCCGTGGGCATCGTGCTCGGGGCCGGACCTCTGCGCGAGAACCTCGGCGACCAGCTCGCCGGGCAGGTCGAGCAGCTCCGCACCGAGAAGGACCAGCTGCGCACGCAGTCCGACGAGCTCGCCACGCGCAACGACCAGCTGGGCTCGTTCGTCTCCGAGGTCGGCCCGGAGCTGGTCTCCGGCACCCTCGCCGGGAAGCAGGTCGCCGTCCTCACGGACGACGCCTCGACGCGACCCGACACCGATCGACTCCTCGCCCTGCTCGAGGACGCCGGCGCCTCCTCCAGCGTGAAGATCGCTCTGCAGAAGAACCTCTGGGAGCCCGGCCAGGAGCAGCAGCGCACCGATGCGATCGAGCAGATCCGCTCCGTCGCGCCCTCCGTGCTCGACGACGACCTGAGCGATTCGGAGCAGCTGGCCCAGGTGGTCGTCGTGCTGCTGACACCGTCCGCGAGCGAGGAGCTCTCGCCCGAGCTGCGCACCCAGGTCTGGCAGGCGCTGACCGAGCAGCAGCTGGTCACCATCGACGGCGAGCTGCCCGCCGAGGTCGACGCGGTGCTGTTCGCCGCCGCGGCCCCGGAGTCGTTCACCGACGAGGGCGAGGACGAGACGGTCGCCGCCGAGCGCGCCCAGAGCCTCCAGGCGACGCAGACCTCCCTGCTCGCGACCCTGAGCGACACGGGAGTCCCTGCGGTGGTCTCGGCCGCGACGCCGGACAACGATGCCTCCACCGGCATCCTGCGGACGGTGCGGGGCGATGCCGACTTCCAGGGGCTCTCCACCACGGACCGGCTGCAGGAGGCCGACGGGCCGGTCCTGTCGGTGCTGGCGCTGATCGAGCAGTCCCGCGGAGGCAGCGGCGCCTATGGCACCACGGCCGACGCCGAGGACCGCCTACCGGCCCTGCCCGAGACCCAGGGCGTCGAGGACGCCTCCACCGAGGACCAGTCGGGTGACGGCGGCGGAGCGTCCGACGGCGGGGGAGAGGGATGAGCCCACAGCCTCTGCCGCAGCCCTCCGCGCCCGACGGGCTGCTCACCGCCCTGCGCACCGAACTGCGCCGCACCAACTTCTCCGGCCGCAGCGTGAGCCTCGGGGAAGGCGCTGCGGTCGTCGCCGGTGTCAGCCTGCTCGCCCTGCGCAGCCCCGGCCGCGCGGACGGCGCGGTCCTCGCCGGGATCGGGGCCCTCGGCCTCGTCGATGACGTGCTCGAACCGCATCAGCGCCGCGCCGGGCGCGCGGTCTCCAAGGGTCTTCGCGGTCACTTCGGCGCACTGCGCCGAGGCCGGCTCACGACCGGCGCGGCCAAGGCGCTCGGGATCCCGGTGCTGGCTCTGGTCGGCGCGGCCGCCGCTCCCGCACCACGCTCCGGGGCCATGGTGCTCGCCGACGGTGCCCTCGCTGCCGGGTGCGCCAATCTCGCGAATCTGCTGGACCTCCGCCCCGGCCGGGCCCTGAAGGTCGCGCTGCCGGCCGCCGCTGCTCTCACCGTCGGCGCTGATGGGACGGGCCCCCGTTCCCGCAGCGCCCGTGATCTCGCCCTCGCGGCTCTGATCCCCGGGCTGCTCGCAGTTCCCGCCGATCTGCGCGAGCACGGGATGCTCGGGGACTCCGGGGCGAACATCCTCGGTGCTGCCGTGGGCGTCTCCGCAGCCCGCGCGCTGTCCGTGCCCGCTCGGCTCGCGCTGCTGAGCGTCGTCGTGGCGCTCACCCTGGCGAGCGAGAGAGTCTCCTTCAGCGCCGTCATCGACTCCACGCCGGCCCTGCGCACCGTCGACGCCTGGGGACGGCGCAGTGCGCCGGCCGAGACCGGGGAGGACCGATGAACGCGGGGCCGTCCAGGGACGGATCGGTGGCGGCGGACGCCGCCGAGAGCGGACGCCGCCCGGGGCCCGCCGGCTCGGGCATCGGTCGCGCCGTGCTGCGGGGCGCAGGGCTGATCCTCGTGATCACGGTGGTCGCCCGCATCGCCGGATTCGTGCGTTACCTCGTCTTCGGGGCGAGCGTGGGCGCCGGCGACGTCGGCACCGCCTATTCCACGGCGAACCTCCTGCCCAACGTCCTCTTCGAGATCGTCGCCGGTGGCGCACTCGCGGCGGTCGTGGTCCCGCTCATCGCGGGCCTCGTGCCCGAGCGGGACTCCACCCGGCACGCGCCGGACGTGGACGACCCCTCCGACCTCGACACCGCAGTCCTGGACGAGACGGGCCTCGATCCTGCCGACGCCGGTTCTGCCGACGCCGGTCCTGTCGACCCCGCAGCCGACGGCGCCGAGGCCCGTGCTCACGATGCCGGCGCTGCCGTGCCCGCGTCGCGCGCCCCGCGGGCGGGTTCGTCCGGCATGGAGGAACTGCCCCGACGGAGAGACCGGAGGGACGGCGCCGCACGGGCCGATCAGATCGTCTCCGCACTGCTCACCTGGACGCTGCTGGGCACCGCCCTGCTCGCCGCGATCGTCATCGCCTTCGCGGAACCTCTCGCCCGACTCCTGCTGTCCACGGAGGAGTCCGTCGCCGGGACCGTCCACCTCGGAGCCGTCCTGCTGCGCATCTTCGCGCTGCAGCTGCCGCTCTACGGGATCACAGTCGTCCTGGCCGCGTACCTCCAGGCCCGGAAGCGCTTCCTGTGGCCCGCGATGATGCCGCTGATCTCCTCCCTCGTGGTGATGATCTCCTACCGCGTCTACTCGTGGCTGGTGCCGCCCGTGGCGACCAGCACCACCATCAGCGAAGCGGCGATCGGCTGGCTCGGCTGGGGCACGACCGCCGGTGTCGCGGTCATGGCGTTCCCCGTGGTGATCGCCGCCCTGCGCTCCGGCCTGCGCCCGCGCCCCACGATGGTCATGCCGCCGCAGTACGGGCGTCGCGCCCTCGCACTCGGCGGAGCAGGACTCGGCGCCGTCGGTGCGCAGCAGCTGGTGCTCGGCCTGGTGCTGCTGCTTGCGATGCGAGCGGGCGGCACCGGCACACTGCCCGTGTTCCAGTACGCCCAGGCGCTGTACCTGCTGCCCTATGCGGTCCTCGTGGTCCCTCTGGTCACCGCGGTGTTCCCTCACCTGTCCGAGCTCCGGCTCGTCGGGGACATGACCGGTTTCGCCCGGGTCGCCTCGGACTCGGTGCGCACGGTGATGGTCGTCGCCGTGATCGGCGGCGCGATGCTGTTCGCCGGGTCCCCCGCCCTGGAGCAGTTCTTCCGGCTGATCGACCGGGCCGGTGCGACCGGCGTCGGCTCCACGTCGGCCGCGCTCGCGCTCGGATTGGCCGGCTACGCCGTCGCCATCCAGTGCACGCGGATCCTGTCGGCCGCGCTGCGAGCGCGCGACGCCCTTCTGGTGGGCTCGGTCGGCTGGGGAATCTCCGCCGTGCTGATCCTGCTGCTGGTGATCCCCAGCCCCACGCGATCCGCAGCCGAGGCCTCCACCGCCTTCGGCATCACGATCGCCATCGGCATGGCGCTCTCCGCACTGGTGGGACTCGCGCGGCTCTCCGACATCCTCGAACCCAGCGGCGACCTGCCGCGCGTCCGTCGGGCCGCGATCCTCACCCCGATCGCACTCCTGGTGGGCGGCATCCCCGGCATGCTGCTGGGGAAATGGCTCGTCACCACCGACACCAGCGAGATCGGCGCCGTGGCCTCCGGCATCGCCTCCGGTGCGGTGGCAGCCCTGCTCGCCGGTGCCGTCATGGCGGCCGCGGATCCGCAGTTCAGCCTGTCGATCCTGAATCGGTTCCGGCGGGGCCGACGTTCCGGGCGCCGCAGTGAGGACGACATCGGGCGCCGGGCCGAAGTCCAGGCCGCAGACCGGCCCGAAGAACGGTCCGTGGGCCGGCCCGCGGGCGGCGTCGCCCTCCCGCGACGTGAGGAGGGGGACAGATGAGCGTGATCCTGGTGCGCCCCCGCGCGAGCGGCGGCCTCGCGGCCCACGTCGATCAGGAGCTGAAGGAGCTGACCGCGGCCGGCGTCGACATCCGCGAAGCGCCGGTGCAGATCCAGGAACGTCCCCACCTGCTCGCCGACCTTCGCACGGTCCGCACCCTGCGACGGGCGATGCGCACGGCCCCTGACCCCGTGGCCGTCCATGCTCACGGCCTGCGCGCCGGGGCTCTCGCCGCCCTCGCGATGCCCCGTCACGGGGCGGCGCTGCTCGCCGTGACCCTGCACAACCGCACCATCGGCTCGCGGGCGACGCGCAGGATCGGCGCTGCGCTGCTGCGCGTCATCGCTCGACGTGCAGACACCGTGCTCGCCGTCTCCCCGGACCTCGCCGAGGCCGCACGACGTGCCGGCGCCGACGATGTGCGCCATGCGGTGATCCCGGCACCGCAGCGCGACGAGCCCATCGACCGCGCCGAGCCTGCCGACCCTGCCGACCGCGCCGACCGCGCCGAGGAACGTGCGGCGGGGGAGCGCCGACGATCCCGCTCCGCGGGCGCGCGTCGGCGTCCCGGTGCCGCCGACGCACCCCTCGACGTCCTCGACATACTGGTCGTCGCACGACTCGCCCCGCAGAAGGGACTGCACGACCTCCTGGACGCTGCAGCCGGCCTGAAGGCGCACGCCCCGATCCCGGTCCGTCTCCGCATCGCCGGTGACGGCCCCCTGCACGACGAGCTGTCCGCACGGATCCGTGCCGAGCATCTGCCCGTCCAGCTGCTCGGGCGCCGCCAGGACGTCCCCGCACTGCTCGAAGCGGCCGACCTCGTCGTCTCCGCGGCGCGCTGGGAGGGTCAGCCGGTCTGGCTGCAGGAGGCGCTGCGCGCCGGTCGGGCGATCATCGCGACCGACGCCGGCGGGACCCGCTGGGTCACCGGCGAGGCCGCGCACCTCGTGCCCGTGGGGGATCCGGGGGCGCTCGCCGCGGCGATCAGGGCCTACCGCGATCCTCAGCTCCGCTCGCACGCCGAGAGCGCCTCCCGGCGCCGTGCACGCGAGCTGCCGGGCGCGAGCGATCTCGTCGCCCAGCTGACCGAGATCCTTCTGCCCGACGGATCGTCCTGGTAATCTGGTGGTCCGTGGCAGATACCAGCGCAAGCAGCTCCCGGAACAGCACCAGCCCTCTCCCTCGGATCGGGCAGGCCGGCTCGGCGAAGCCCTTCCGGAATCCCGGGGTGACCAAGCACATCTTCGTCACCGGGGGTGTGGTCTCCAGCCTGGGCAAGGGTTTGACCGCCTCCTCGCTCGGCATGCTCCTGAAGTCCCGGGGCCTGCGGGTGACGATGCAGAAGCTCGACCCGTACCTCAATGTGGATCCGGGCACCATGAACCCGTTCCAGCACGGCGAGGTCTTCGTCACCGATGACGGTGCCGAGACGGACCTCGACATCGGCCACTACGAGCGCTTCCTGGACGAGAGCCTGGGAGCGGACGCGAACATCACCACCGGCCAGGTCTACTCCGGCGTGATCGCCAAGGAGCGTCGCGGTGAGTACCTGGGGGATACCGTGCAGGTCATCCCGCACATCACGAACGCGATCAAGGAGTCGATGCGCTCGCGGGCCGGTGACGACGTCGACGTGATCATCACGGAGATCGGCGGCACCGTCGGCGATATCGAGTCCCAGCCCTTCCTGGAGGCCGCACGTCAGGTGCGCCAGGACATCGGCCGCGACAGCGTGTTCTTCGTGCACGTCTCCCTGGTGCCGTTCATCGGCCCCTCCCAGGAGCTCAAGACCAAGCCGACCCAGCACTCCGTGGCTGCTCTGCGCTCGATCGGCATCCAGCCGGATGCGATCGTGCTGCGCTCGGACCGGGAGCTGCCCAGCTCCGTCAAGGCGAAGATCTCCTCCACCTGTGACGTCGACCTGGACGCCGTGGTGTCCTGCGCCGATGCGTCGTCGATCTACGAGATCCCGCTGGTGCTGCACGGCGAGGGCCTGGATGCCTACGCGATCCGCCGGCTCGACCTGCTCAGCCACGATGTGGACTGGGGCCCCTGGGAGGCACTCCTGGAACGGGTGCGCCATCCGCTCGACGAGGTCACCGTCGCCGTGGTGGGCAAGTACATCGATCTGCCCGACGCCTATCTGTCGGTCACCGAGGCACTCCGAGCCGGCGGCTTCCACCACAGTGCACGGGTGCACCTCCGCTGGGTCGAGTCGGACCTGTGCTCCACCGAGGACGGGGCACGCGCGCAGCTGGGCGACGTCGAGGCGGTCGTGGTCCCCGGCGGATTCGGGATCCGTGGGGTCGACGGCAAGGTCGGTGCCCTGAGCTATGCGCGCCGCCACGGGATCCCCACTCTCGGCCTGTGCCTGGGCATGCAGTCCATGGTGATCGAATACGCCCGCCACGAGCTCGGTCTGGCCGACGCGCACTCCACCGAATTCGAGCCCGGGACCGCGCACCCGGTCGTCGCGACGATGGCCGAGCAGGAGGATGCTGTCGCTGGAGTCGCCGACCTCGGCGGGACGATGCGTCTGGGCTCCTACCAGCACGCTCTGCGCGCGGGCTCCCTCGCCGCTCGCACCTACGGCAGCACGCAGGTCGCCGAGCGGCACCGGCATCGCTTCGAGGTGAACAACGCCTACCGCGCTCGCTTGGAGGCGGCGGGGCTGATGGTCTCAGGAGTCTCGGAGCTCGGGGACGAGCGTTCCCTGATCGAGTTCGTCGAGCTCGATGCGGACGTGCACCCTTACTACATCGGCACGCAGGCCCACCCCGAGCTCAGGTCCCGGCCCACCCGAGCGCATCCGCTGTTCGCCGGGCTGATCGGCGCGGCCCTCGCCGTGCAGCGGTCCACCCGGTTGCTCGAGGTGGACCAGCTGACGCCTGCGCTCGGCGACGACAGCAGCCTCGCCACCGGGAGCATCCGCCCGGACGAAAGCTCCGAGGCGAGTGAGCCCGCCCCGCAGGCCGAGAGCACCCGGAGCCCACGCAGCACCGAGCAGGAGTGAGAAAGCAGGAGTGAGAACATGACCAGCCCCGAATCCCTCGCCGACCTCCCGGGAGCACGCCCCGTCAGCGCACGGGAGACCGTGCATCACGGGATGGTGTTCGACATCGTGCGTGACACGGTCGAGTTCGCCCCCGGCGTGCGGTTCGACCGCGAGTACATGCGTCACCCGGGAGCCGTCGCCGTGCTGGCGGTCGACGATCACGACCGCATCCTGCTGATCCGCCAGTACCGTCATCCCGTCGGGCACACGATGTGGGAGATCCCCGCTGGGCTGCTCGACGTCGACGGCGAGCCGCCCCAGCGGGGCGCCCTGCGGGAGCTCGCCGAGGAGACCGGTCACCGTGCCGAGGCGCTGAGCACGCTGGTGGACCTGCGTCCCAGTCCGGGCGGCAGCGACGAGGTCATCCGCATCTATCTCGCCACCGGCGCCGTCCCCCTCCGTGCGGAGGAGGTCGATTTCGAGCGCACCGACGAGGAGGCCGAGATCGAGACCCGCTGGGTCCCGCTGGCCGACGCCGTCGCCGGAGTGCTCGAGGGGCGGCTGACCAACGCCACGACCGTCGTTGGCGTGCTCGCACTGCAGGCCCAGCGGTCCGCACGTGACGCGGAGGCACTGCGGCCGGCCGATGCCCCGTTCGTGGCACGTCCGGGCCGGGACCTCTCCTGAGCGCCTGATCCGGCCGGGGCCGGTCCCGCGTCAGCTCTGCTCGGTCAGCGCCCGGTGGATCACCGGGGCGGCCTGCTCCACCTGCCAGGGACGGGCGCCGAGCGCGAGGAGACCGGATTCCACGACAGACTCCTCGGGCACCTGCTCGTGCTCCCACACCCAATGGCGCAGCAGCGCAGGCTGCAGGAGGTTCTCCGGCGGCATCTCGAGGTCCTCGGCACGTTCGCCGACAGCGGCTCGCGCCACCTGATAGCGCTCCCACGTCTCGGGATACTTCTTGGACCAGAGCTTGTGCGGCGGGGGATAGGAGGGCTCGTTGCGCTCGGGCAGGTGCGCCTGGGGCAGCTCGATCCCGGAGCGCGCGGCCTGCCACCAGATGTCCTTCTTGCGGAGCTTCGCAGGCAGTGCCCGGTCGAAGGCCTCGCGGCCCCGCGGGGCCTCCTTCGCGGCGGCCACCAGATCGCGGTCCTTGATTACCCGATGCGGGGAGAGATCGTCCCCGGAGGCGATCTCGTCGCGTCGGATCCACATCTCCCTGGCCGCCGCGAGCTGCTTCTGCGTGCGCAGACCGCCGAGACCGTGCAGGCCGCGCCAGCTCGAGGAGCGGGTCGGTCCGTGATCGCGCAGGCGCTCGTGCTCGAACTCCTGCAACGCCCACTCGAGCTTGCCGGCCTCCCGCAGACGTTCGGCGAGGACGTCGCGCACATCGACCAGCACCTCGACGTCGAGGGCGGCGTAGGTGAGCCACCCGGCAGGGAGCGGGCGCTTGGACCAGTCGGCGGCGGAGTGCTCCTTCGCGAGGTGCAGCGCGAGGGTGTCCTCCACGACGGCGCCGAGGCCCACGCGGTCCATCCCCAGCAGCCGCGCGGCCAGCTCGGTGTCGAACAGGCTCGCCGGCTGCATGCCCAGTTCCCCGAGGCTCGGCAGGTCCTGGCCGGCGGCGTGGAGCACCCACTGACGCTCGCCGAGCAGGGTCAGCAGGGTCTGCGGCATCGAGAAGGCGAGCGGATCGATCAGCGCGGTGCCCGCCGCTTCGGTCCGCAGCTGCACCAGATAGGCGCGTGAGCTGTAGCGGAAGCTCGAGGCGCGCTCGGCGTCCACGGCCACGGGCTCATCGGGTGCGGACTCGGCGTCGTCGCACCAGGCCAGGAGCGGCTGGATCCGGTCGATGACGGGGACGGAGCCGTCCCGGGGGGCCGTGAGATCGGAGACGGAGGGGGCATCACTCACCGAGCGTCACCGACTTCCTCGGGGCGTGGTGCCCGCGCGTGGTGGGTGGGAGCGATCGGTGCGATGCGGGGCGGAGCAGGGGGAAGCCCGCCGGCCGCTGCGAGCATCGCCGTCCATGCGGCGAAATGCGGTGCCAGGTCCGGGGCCTTCGCGGCGTCGTCCTCGGCCTCGGGGGTCCAGGAGATCCGCATCTCGACGTCCACGGTCGAGGGCCGTGAGGCGAGGGCGCCGTAGGACTGGGAGACGACGCGGGTCGCGGTGCATCCGAGCTCCCGGGCATCCGCGTCATGAAGTTCGAGGGATTCGGTCACCCAGGACCAGGCGACGTCTCCGAGCATGGCCTCGACCGCGAACTCGGGCTCGAGCTGCGCCTGGACGAGGGCCACCATCCGGTACGTGCCGTCCCAGGACTCCTGGCCCGCAGGGTCGTGCAGGATGACCAGACGCCCGGAGGCCAGCTCATCATCCTTCACGAGGATCTCGCCGGTGCAGGCCCAGGTGGAGGGGGCCATCTTCGACGGTGCAGGAATGGTGCGCCACGTGAACTCCGGACGGAGCGGCGCACTGGTCATGGCCTCGATGGCGGCACGGAAGGCGTCGTCGCCGGAGCGGAGTCGATGGACAGGCACGCTGGGAGACTAACGGCGCGCCGGCCCCGACGTGGACAGGCGCGCCGGGATCGTCCGGCCGGACGATGAGACCGACGCCACGAGGTGCGCGGGCACTCAGGCGTCGTCGCTGTGGACCAGGCTGACGGAGTTGATGCAGAAGCGCTCGTCGGTCGGGGTGGCGAAGCCCTCGCCCTCGAAGACGTGGCCGAGATGGGATCCGCACGACGCACAGCGCACTTCGATGCGGCGCATGCCCATCGACGTGTCCTCGAGCAGCTCGACCGCGTCGGAGTCGGACGGGGCGTAGAAGGATGGCCACCCGCAATGCGCGTCGAACTGGGTCTTCGCAGTGAACAGCTCGGCGCCGCAGCCGCGGCAGGCGTAGGTGCCGGCGGGCCGCACCTCCTCGTACTCACCGCTGCCCGGGCGCTCCGTGGCGCCCTGTCGGAGGATCTGGTACTCCTCCGGCGAGAGGCGCTCGCGCCACTGCTCGTCGCTGATGGTGAGGGGATAGGGACGTGCGCCGATGGGATCGGTGGACATCGTGGATTCCTCCGCTCTGCGGCACCCGTGAGGGGCCGCGATCGTTCGCGGGGCGCGGGCGGACCGCGCCGGTCGGTGAACGCCTGTTCACAGTCTCGATCCTACGGCGTGCATAGGATGAGCGGTATGACGTGCGACCTGCTCCGGACCCGCTCGACACCCTCTCTCCCACGCCGGGCCCGCTATGCCGGACCCCGCACTGAGCAGGGCAGATGGGCAGGCGCGGCGGTCGTCGGCGCCGTGGGGGCGGTGTCGATGTTCACGCTCAGCGCAGGCCTGCTCACGGTCGGCGCCCGGGTCATGGCCCGGCTGCCGCTGGTGCCCCTGCACGGGATGCGCCACCGGCCGGATCTCCCGGTGCGGGCGGTCTTCGAGGACCGGGTCCACCTGGACCGCTCCACGGAGTCGGTGCGCGACGGGTATCTGGCGGTGCGCCAGGCGGGCGGGACCGCCCATGTGCGACTGGGCCCGGTGCAGGGGACTCCCACCTCGAGGACCGTCTCGCGCCCTCTGCTCGCGGTGGACACCGCCGAGCCGCTCAGGGTCGACAAGGCCGCGGTCAACGGCTTCTACTGGGCCGGCAGCCCGGCCACCGCGCACGGCCTGGCGACCGAGGAGATCGAGATCGAGTCGCCCGTGGGGCAGATGCCCGCCTGGGTGGTCCGGCCCGACGTCGATGCCGGATCCGTGCCGGGCCAGGAGAGCACCTGGGCGATCCTGATCCACGGTCACGGCGGGACCCGCGGCGAAGCGCTGCGCGTGATCCCGCTGCTGCACCGGCTCGGGCTGACCAGCCTGGCCATCACGTACCGCAACGACACCGGCGCGCCGGCGTCGGCGGACCGCATGTACCACCTGGGTGCGGACGAGTGGGAGGACACCGAGGCGGCGATCGAGTTCGCGCTCGACCACGGTGCCCGTCGCATCGTGCTGATGGGCTGGTCGATGGGAGGCGGGATCACGCTGCGCACGTCGGTGCGCTCGGCGCACCGGGAACGGATCGCGGGCCTGGTGCTGGATTCCCCTGCGGTGGACTGGCAGGACATCCTGATCTACCACGCGACGGCCCTGAAGGCCCCGAAGCCGATGCGGAGCCTGGCGATGTGGATGATGACGTCACCGGTGGGCCGGCGTCTGGTGCGTCTGCACGAGCCCCTGGCACTGCATGAGATGACGCCGGACTACTACGCCGAGCATCTGATCCATCCCACGCAGCTCTTCCACGCTCTGGACGATGCGACCGTCCCGCCCGGGCCGAGCCGGCTGCTCGCCGCGATGCGTCCCGACCTGGTCGAGTTCGAACCCTTCGAGGGGGCCTCCCACACCCGGGAGTGGAACCGGGACCCGGTGCGCTACGAGCGTCTGCTCGCCGGCTATCTCGGGCGTCTGCTCGGGCTCGAGGACGAGGCTGCGGCCCTCGAGATCCCTGTGCGGGACCCCGCTGCCCCGGCCCGCGAGAACTCGATCGGACTGCGCCTCTGATCGCCTGCTGTTCGTAGTTCGTAGCCCGGAACTCGTAGCTCGTAGCCCGGCTGTGGGGCGACTCCGATCAGACGGTCCGGTGGTCGTCGTCGACCCGGCGGTAGCGCGTGATGGTGGCGTGCTCGCCCAGCAGCAGGGACGAGAGCGCCCAGCGCTGATCGTGCGCGTCTGCGTGGATGGCCCGGGAGGAGTCTCCGCCGACGGTGCGATGCGTTGTCGAGAAGCACAGCTCATCGAGCAGCCCCTCGGCGGCGAGGCGTCCGAGCACGGTCGGGCCTCCCTCGGCCTGTACCGCCCTCATCCCGAGCGCGGCCAGCCCCTCGAGCGCTTCCGCGGGGGTGTCGGCGGTGATGACCTGCGAGGCGGGAAGACCCGCCCGTCGGCCTGCCGCCGCAGCCGAATCGCGCGGGGAGATCAGATAGGTGGGCTGGTCGGCCGACAGCGGCGGGAGATCGCCGCTGATGCTCCAGATGGCCAGCGCCGGTCGCGATGCCCCTCCGGGTCGACGGGACGGACTCAGCAGATCCTCACGGCCACCCAGCTCGCCGTAGTCCTCGGCGCGCACGGTCGCCGCGCCGACGAGCACCACGTCGGTCAGTGCGCGCAGCACGTCGAAGACGAAGGAGTCGTCGGGATTGCGCAGGGGTCCGCTGGAGCCGTCGGCGCCGCGGACGGCTCCGTCGATGGTGGTGTTCATCATGGCGCGCACGTGCACGGTGCCAGAGGGCGGTGCAGGGACCGCGTAGAGGTCGGCGAGCGCGAGGGCACCCGCGTCGCCGAAGGTCACCGCTTCGGGCTGGGGGAGCGGCGAGCCGTCGCGGCAGAGCAGGTGCATGGAGGACCTCCGGGTCGAGAGCGGAGCGCAGAGCAGGGCGCAGGAACCTGATGACCCCGATCATTCCTCACCTGCGCACCGGGCGGAGCAGAGTCGAGGCGCCCACGGACATACACTGGCGGCCGTGATCGATGCTCTCTGCGACCGCCGGCCCGAACCCACCCTCGAGCGACTGCTCGCGGATCTGGTGCCGCCGCCGCGATTCGCCCGGGCGCGCCTGGAGAACTACGTGCCCGATCCGACCTACCCCTCCCAAGACGAGGCCAAGCAGCGCGTGAGCGAGTTCGCCGCGCGACTGGGGCGGCCCAAGGGCGGGTTCCTCGCGAAGCTGCGCCGACGGCCCGAGGCGTCCCAGGGCATCTATCTCGACGGCGGCTTCGGCGTGGGCAAGACCCACCTGCTCACCTCCCTCTTCCACGCGGTCGACGGCAAGCGCGTGTACGGCACGTTCGTGGAGTACACGGATCTCGTCGGCGCGCTCGGCTTCCAGCGCGCGGTGGAGCTGCTGGGCGAGTCGGTGCTGGTGTGCATCGATGAGTTCGAGCTCGACGATCCCGGGGACACACTGCTGATGACCCGCCTGATCCGCGAGCTCTCCGATCGGGGGGTCGCGGTTGCCGCCACCTCCAACACGCTTCCCGATGCGCTCGGCGAGGGCCGCTTCGCCGCGCAGGACTTCCTGCGCGAGATCCAGGCCATGGCCGATCGGTTCCAGGTGCTGCGCATCGACGGAGAGGACTACCGCCGTCGCGACGGCGTCACCGAGATCCTCTCGCTGCCCGAGGACATGGTGCGTGAGCACGCCCGCGCCCAGGACGGGGCGACGCTGGATGCGTTCGATGATCTCCTGGCCCATCTGACCACCGTGCACCCCTCCCGCTACGGGAGCATGATCGATGAGGTCTCCACCGCGCATGTGACCGCGCTGCACGGCCTGTCCCGGCATCACGATGCCCTGCGGTTCGTCGTGCTCGTGGACCGTCTCTATGACCGCGAGGTCCCGGTGCTGGTCTCCGCCGCGCCCGGCGAGGGGAGCGCCCGCGCGCGCAGCGACGCCTCCGGTGACGACGCTGCGGCAGCGCAGGCGGGAGAGAGCACGTCCGAGCAGGACGCCTCCGCCGCGCACGAGGCGGCCACGGGCGGAGCACCGGAGGGAGCAGAGATCTTCTCGGACCTGTTCACCGCCGAGCTCCTGCGCAGCGGCTACCGCAAGAAGTACTACCGAGCGCTGTCCCGGCTCGCCTCGCTCGCCCATGACGGCACGAAGCTCCTGAGGACTCCGCAGGAGGCCGAGGGGTGAGCGCCCCGGCGGACCGGGACGATGCGGTGCGCAGCACCAGGTCCGAGCAGGCGCGGCGCGTGCTCGCCGCCCGCATCATGGACGGCGCGCTCGCCCCGGGGACGCCGTTGAGGATCGGGGCGCTCTCGCGGGATCTCGCGATGAGCGCGACGCCCGTGCGGGAGGCGCTGAACCTCCTGACGGGCGAGAAGCTCGTGGAGTACCTGCCGATGCGAGGCTTCGTGGTGACCCGCCCGCCGGACGACGACCAGGTGCGGACGATGGGGGAAGCCCGACTGCTCCTGGAGCCGGAGCTCGCCGCGCTCGCTGCTCAACGGGCGACCGGACCTGAGCGCGCGGCGCTCGCCGCAACCCTCGAGAGCACCGCCGCTGCGGGCGTCGGCGCGCGGTTCCACGAGTACGAGGGCTATCTCGAGCACTCCAGCAGCTTCCACGCCGAGATCGCTCGCGCCGCCCGGAACCCCTACCTGGCCGCGGCGCTCGAGGGGATCCCGGTCCACACCCTCCGGTTCCGCCGTTTCGGTGACGCCGGCGTGGACGACTCGGAGATCTCCGTGCAGGAGCACCGCGGCGTCCTCGAGGCGATCTGCCGTGCCGATGCGGAGGCCGCACGCACGGCCATGAGGGCTCACGTCCGGGCGGTGACCGACCGTGCGCTGCGCCCGGGCGCGAGCGATGGGCCTGCCGCGTAGCGGCGTGCGGCGACCCTCCGCCGCGGCCGGCACGCTGCGCTGACCTCGCTCACGGGCGCACGCGGGACCGATCAGTCCCGATCGGCCAGGTACAGCTCCTGGACGACCGTGTGATCCTGCTGGCCGTTCCCCTGATCCACGGTCTCCGTGTAGAGGGAGAGCAGTGCGGGCAGGAGGCGCGGGGGAAGCCCGGCGCGTGCGGAGGCATCGGTCGCGTAGCGGAGGTCCTTGACCTGATTGTCGGCGGACCCGCCGAGCGAGTACTCCCGCTCGAGGAGCTTGTCCTTCTTCTGCGTGAGCACCTCGCTGCGGGCCAGGCCGCCCTCCAGGAGGGTGATGAGCTGCTGCACGTCGAGGCCGGAGCGTCGGGCCAGTCCGAAGGCCTCGGCGAGCGCGGCGAGGGTGCCTCCCACGACGATCTGATTGCAGAGCTTGGCGATCGAGCCGCTGCCCAGCTCCCCGAGATGCAGGACGGTGCTCCCGATCAGCTCGAGGACGGGCAGCACGGTCGCGACGTCCTGCTCGGCGCCGCCGACCATGATCGACAGGGTCCCGGCCTGCGCCCCGGCGACCCCGCCGGAGACCGGGGCGTCGACGACGCCGATGCCGTGCGGGGCGAGGTCCTGCGCGAGCTCCCGCACCGGATCGGGCCCGCTGGTCGACATGATCACCAGGCGGGCCCCGGCAGCGCCCCACGCAGCGATCGTGCCCTCGTCCAGCAGCTCTCGCAGCTGGGTCACATCGGGCAGGACGGACAGGATCACCGGGGCCGCGGCCTCAGCAGGAGTGCGTGCGCGATGGGCCCCGGCCTCCACGAGATCGTCAGCCCGGTGCGCGGTGCGGTTCCACACGGTCGGGGCGGCTCCGGCGGCCAGGAGGGTGGCGGCGATCGGGTGCCCCATCGGGCCCAGACCGATCACGGACGTCTGCGGGGGCACCATGAGGGCTCCTTCACAATCAGGGGGATAGGACCGTAGACTCAGGATCATATTTTATTTTCGGCGGGGCGTCGTCCTGCCCCGCCGACGGCGGCCGTCCGCCGTCCCGGAATCTGATCAGGAGCATCCCATGGCCGTGACCCCGTACCCCGCCTCCGACTTCCCCCGGCAGCCTGCCGCGCTCGTCACCGGAGCCGCCTCCGAGCGGGGGATCGGCCGCGCCACCGCCCACCGCCTGGCACGGGAGGGCTGGGCCGTGGCGGTCATGGACCTCGACGAGGCGGCCTGCGAAGCGCTCGCCCACGAGCTCTCGCAGACCCACGGCGTTCCGGCGCTTGGCCTCGGAGTCGACATCTCGAACGAGCAGCAGGTGATCGATGCCCTCGCCCAGGTCGATGCGGAGCTGCCGCAGCTCGTCGGCGTCGTCAACAATGCCGGCATCTCCTCGCCCACCCCGTTCACCGAGGTCAGCACCGAGGAGTGGAAGCGGGTGTTCGACGTCAACGTCCACGGCACGTTCTTCGTGACCCGGGAAGCGGTGAAGATCTTCCGGCGCCACAGCCTGGGGCGGATCGTGAACATCTCCAGTGCGTCCGCCGAGCGCGGAGGCGGCGTCTACGGGCGCGCCGCGTACTCCGGATCGAAGGCCGCGCTGCTGGGCTTCGCGAAGACCTGGGCCCGCGAGCTGGGCGAGTACGGCATCACGGCGAACTCGGTCGCTCCCGGATCCATCGACACGGACATCATGGGTGGCCGTCTCACCGACGAGCGCAAGGAGGTCCTGCTGCAAGAACTCCCGGTGGGCCGGGTCGGCACCGTCGATGACGTCGCCGGAGCCATCCACTTCCTGCTGGGCCGCGACGGCGGATACCTCACCGGGGTCACCCTCGACGTGAACGGCGGGTCCCACATCCACTGAGCCCGTTCGCCCGTTCGCCCGTTCGCCGTCCCCTTCCCCACCAGGAGAGACCGATGCCCTATCCCGGAACCCTCGACGTCGACCTCACCGGCGCGACCGCCGTGGTCACCGGTTCGACCCGCGGCATCGGCCGCGCCCTGACCGAGCTCCTCCTGGCCTCCGGGGCGAGGGTGATCGGCCTGCAGCGCGGCACCGACTCGCTCGGCCCCGGCCACACGTGCCTCAGCGTGGACCTCGCCGATCCGGCGGCCCGCGCCGACGCGGTGGACGCGGTGCTCGCCGATCACGAGATCGACATCCTCGTCAACAACGCCGGCATCAATCTGCGCCACACCGTCGAGGACTTCCCCCGCGACGAGTTCTCCCAGGTCATGTCGATCAACCTCGATGCCGTGGTGCATCTGACCCAGGCGTTCGGGCGCCCCATGCTCGAGCGTGGGCACGGGAGGATCGTCAACATCGCTTCGATGCTCTCGTTCTTCGGCGGGGTGAAGGCTTCCGCCTATGCGGCGTCCAAGGGGGCGGTCGCACAGTTCACGAAGTCCGTCGCCAACGAGTGGGCCGGCAGGGGAGTCGCCGTCAACGCGGTCGCCCCGGGCTACATCGCCACGGAGCTCAATGTCGCCCTGCGGGAGGACCCGGAGCGCAATGGCGAGATCATCGGACGGATCCCCGCCGGTCGGTGGGGGAGCGCCGAGGACATCGCCGGGACCGTCCTGTTCCTGTGCAGCGGAGGCGCCGACTACGTGCACGGGACCGTGCTGCCCGTCGACGGAGGCTATCTCGCCCGCTGAGTGCCCGGCCGTTCATAGGGCCCGGCGCGGGCCCGGCGCGTGTCCGAACCGGCCGCGGTCCGCTCGCTCCCGTCCCTCATGGAAGGATCACCCCATGACCTCTCACCAGCCGCTCCTGATCGCGATCCTCCGTGGACTGACCCCGCAGGAGGCGCCCGCCATCGGTGACGCCCTGCTCGGGGCGGGCATCGCCCATCTGGAAGTCCCCCTGAACTCCCCGCAGCCCTTCGAGTCGATCCGGATCCTCTCCGAGCGGCTCGGGAGCGACGCTCGCATCGGCGCCGGGACCGTCGTGGACCTCGCCGATGTGCAGCGCGTCGCCGACGCCGGCGGCGAACTGGTGGTCGCCCCGAACACGGACCCCGAGATCATCGCGCGCTCCCTCGAGCTCGGAATGACGCCCTACCCCGGGGTGGCGACGGCGACCGACGTGTTCTCCGCGCTGCGCGCCGGAGCTCGGCACCTGAAGATCTTCCCGGCCGACGCCCTGGGCGAGAGCCTGCTGAAGGCCTGGAGCGCCGTCGTGCCCGAGGGCACCTCGTTCCTGCCCGTCGGAGGCATCACCACCGAGACGATCCCGAGCTGGATCCGCGCGGGCGCCGGCGGCGCCGGGATCGGATCGTTCCTCTATGCCCCGGGCCGGTCGGCCGACGAGGTGGGGTCGATCGGTGCGGACCTCGTCCGTGCCGCCCAGGGCGCCCATCAGCGCGAGGGCACCGCGCTCTGACACCGGGTCGCGTTCGGCGCGACCGCGGATGCCGCTCCTCGGGGCCGCTCCTCGGGGACGAGAGATCCGCCCGACGGGCGGCAGGGTACGACGCGCGCTCAAGCGCGCGAGCTGCCCAGCACCTCGGGATTGAGGATGTTGCGCGGGGTGCGCCCGGCGAGGACCTCCACCACGTTCTCGATCACGCGGCGCTTGAGCTCCGTCTCGGATTCCTCGCTGTACCAGGAGGCGTGCGGGGTGAGCACGGCGGTGGGGCAGTCCCTCAGCGGGCTGTCCTGCGGCAGCGGCTCGGTCTCGAACACGTCCAGTCCCGCCCCGCGCAGGTGGCCGGACCGGAGCGCCTCGACCACGGCGGCCGTGTCCACGACACCGCCCCGGCTGGTGTTCACCAGCATCGCTCCCGGCCTCATCCGGGCGAGGGTCCCGGTGGTGATCAGATGACGCGTCTGCTCGGTCAGGGGCACGTGGAGGCTGATCACGTCGGATCCTGCCAGGACCTCGTCCTGCGTGCGCACGGCGATGCCGTCCTCCGTGGTGGTGCCGGGTTCGCGCATCGGGTCGTATCCGTGCACGGCAAAGCCGAGCGCGCGGGCCTTGCGGGCCGTGGCCGCCCCGATGCGGCCCAGCCCGATCACCCCGAAGGTGCGGGTGCGGATCCGGTGCAGCGGCTTGACCGGGGTGAGGGACGTGGTCCCGGCACGGAGGTTCCGGTCCAGTTCGACGACGCCGCGGGACAGGGACACAGCCAGTGCGATGGCGTGATCGGAGACGTCCTCGGTCCCGTAGTCGGGCACATTGCTCACCGCGACGCCCAGCTCGGTGGCCGCCTCGACATCGAGGGTGTCGACGCCGACGCCGTACCTGCCGACCGCCCGCACCGCCGGCAGGGCCTCCAGCACCCGACGAGTGATCGGCGCGTACTGCACCAGCAGCGCCTCCGCGCCCCGGGCGGCCTCGATCACCTCGTCCTCGGTGCGGGCCTGTGCGAGGACCAGCTCGATGCCGGCGGCGTCGGCGACGGCCTGCTCCTCCGTGATGCGGTCCTGGTCCAGGTCGGTGATGACGATCTTCATGGGCTCCCTCTCCTCGATTCTCGTCCCTGCGCTGCTCGGCGGCCCCGGTCGGAGGAGCCGGTGACAGCCAGCTCGTCTCATTCTGCGCGGAGACGGAGGACCGCCGCTCCGGCGTCACTCATCTGGACCCGACCCTCAGGGGAGAGGGACGCGTCGCCGAAGGCCGCGAGGATCCCGTCGGCAGGAGGGCCCTCGGCGAGCAGGCCGGGGCCGCGATGGGCGAGCACACCCAGCCTGCCGCGCCGCAGCAGCACGGACTGCTCCGCGAGCACCTCGACACTCGTGCGGCGCAGATCCGGGTCGGTGAACTCGTCGTGGGTACGGCGCAGTCCGCTCAGCTGCCGATACCAGGCCAGGATGCGGGCGTGATCGCCGATCTCCCGCTCCTCGTGGTGCAGGATCGAGGACTCGAAGGTGGCGACGGACTGCGGGTCCGGCACGGCGTCGCCCCACCCCATCGCGGCGAACTCCTCGATGCGTCCGGCACTGACCAGGGGGCCGAGCTCGTCGTCGTGATCGGAGAAGTACGCGAACGGGGCCGAGGCGGCCCATTCCTCGCCCTGGAACAGCATCGGCGTGCCCGGGCCCAGCAGGATCAGGGCGATCGCGGCCGCGTGCTGCTGGACGGTCAGCGACTGGTGGATCCGGTCGCCGGTGGCACGGTTGCCCACCTGGTCGTGGTCCTGCAGGAAGGTCACGAACGAGTGCGCGTCGTACCGGAGCGAGTCCCGATCGACGGGGGCGCCCCAGACCCGGCCTCGGAACGAGGAGTACGTGCCGGCGTGGAGGAACACGGTCGTGAGGACCGTGGCCAGCGCGTCGGCCGAGCCGAAGTCCTCGTAATAGCCGCCGCGCTCGCCGGTGATCCAGGCGTGCACGCCGTGGTGGACGTCGTCGGCCCACTGCATGTCCATGCCCAGTCCGCCCGCGCTCGTGGGAGTGACGGTGAGCGGGTCGTTGCGGTCGGACTCCGCGATCAGCGTCAGGGGGCGACCGGTCTCGGCCTCCCACGAGGCGACGGCGTCGGAGAGCTCGGCGAGCAGATGCGGGGACGACTCGTCGTGCAGCTCATGGACGGCGTCGAGCCGCAGACCGTCCAGGCCGACATCGACCAACCACAGCCGGGCGCTGCCGAGCAGGAAGTCGCGCACCTCGCGGGAGCCGGGCTGGTCGAGGTTCACCGCCTCGCCCCACGGGGTGTGGTGCTGATCGGTGAAGTACGGGCCGAACTTCCCGAGGTAGTTGCCGGAAGGGCCGAGGTGGTTGTGGACCACGTCGACCAGGACGGCGAGGTCGCGGGCGTGCGCCGCCGCGACGAAGCGAGCCAGGCCCGCCGGGCCGCCGTAGTCGGCGTGGGTGGCGTACAGCCCGACCCCGTCGTACCCCCAGCCGCGGTGCCCGGGGAAGGTCGCGATCGGCATCAGCTCGAGCGCGTCCACGCCGAGCTCCACGAGCTCGTCGAGGCGGTCGATCGCCGAGTCGAAAGTGCCTCCGCGTCCGTGCGGCCCCGGGGTGAAGGTGCCGATATGCAGCTCATAGATCACGCCGCCGCGCAGGCTGCGCCCCTGCCAGGTGGACGGCTCGCGCAGCCCCCGCGGGTCGACGACTTCGCTCTCACCGTGCACTCCGTCGGGCTGGGACAGCGCCCGCGGATCGGGCAGCCAGGGCTCGCCCCCATCGAGCCGGAACGCATATCGGGCGCCGGGCACCGCCGGGACACCCGGCAGTTCGAACCAGCCGCCGGGAGCCGGCCGCATCGGATGCTCGACCCCGTCGATCCGGACCGTCACGGAGCCGGCCAGGGGAGCCCACACCTCGTAGCGGTCGTACGCGCGGACGAATCGGGAATCATGGTTCGGGTTCGGGTTCGGGTTCGGGTTCGGGTTCGGGTTCGGGTTCGGGTTCGGCTCCTGACGTCGCGATGGGTCGATCATCGGTGGTCCTCCTCGGCTCCGGAGCGCTCGAGAGCCTCCGGCCGGACGAGCAGGGCGACGGGCCACGTGGTGAGCAGCTCGTGGAGCGACACCATCCCTCCCTCGACCTCGATCCCGCTGAGCAGGTCACACCAGCGTCCCTCCGGCAGGGCAGCACGGGCATCAGCCCATCCGCCGCGCTGGGCGAGACCGTGGGCCAGCCGGGTGACGACGGTGACCGCCTCGACCTCGCCCTCACCCACGGCACGTCCGAACGCCACGGCATGCCCCGTGGTCGTGGGCAGAGGACGATAGTCGGCCTCGCGCCCCTGGAACAGGTCGGGACGATCCCGGCGCAGCACCAGCGCGCAGCGAGTCAGCCAGAGCTTCTCGTCCCCGAGGCCGTCGGGACCGGCGCCCTCGAGCATCCGGGACAGACGCTCCGCGTGGCGGGCATGATCGACAGGGCGACGGTTGTCCGGGTCCACCAGCGACAGGTCGATGGTCTCGTTGCCCTGGTAGACGTCCGGCACCCCGGGCATCGTCAGCTGGATCAGCTTCTGTCCGAGGATGGCCGTGCGCTGGGCCGGCAGCGTGCGACGGGTCCACTCGCCGAGCAGCTGCGCCACCTCCTCCGACCGCAGAGCGGCCCGACCCAGCTCGAGCACCTGCTCCTCGTACTCGGTGTCCTGATCCGTCCAGGTGGTGTGGGTCTTCGCCTCGCGCATGGCCTTGAGCAGATACCCCTCCAGTCGCTGCACCGAGATCCGCGGGCAGTCGGCGCCGGGCAGCTCCCAGCACGACGCCAGGATCTGCCACAGCAGCAGTTCCATCGCGCCGTCGACCCGGTCTCCGCGCGAGACCGCCGTGACGCGCTGGAGGTCCTGCACCAGCACGGCCCACTCCAGCGGCTGCTCGGTGAGGACGGCGAGGCGCGCACGCACGTCCTCGCTGCGCTTGGTGTCATGGGTGGACAGGGTGGTCATGGCATCGGGGTGGGTGCGCCGAATCTCCAGCGCATGGTCGTGGAGGTCGTCGGGCTCGACCCCGATCCGCTCCGGGTCGGAGCCCACCTCGTTGACCGCGACGAACCGCGTGTACCGGTAGAAGGCCGTGTCCTCGAGCCCTTTCGCGTGCACCGGGCCGCAGGTCTGGGCGAAGCGCACGATGACCTCCGCGCGCTGTGCGCTCGCCGTACGGCCCGCGCTGCCCACTTCGTCCCCGCACACCAGAGCCACCACGGTCTCCATGGTCGAGACGACGTCCTCGTCGTCCCCGAGCGCCTCACGGGCCCGGGCAGCGGCCTGCTCGATGACGGCCCGCTCCGATCCCGGGGCCGGTTCGCCGGGCACGATGTATGCGCGGTAGCGGTCCATCGCTCCCAGCAGTGCGCGCAGCACCTTCTGGATGTTGCGCCGGGTGGTGTCGCGCAGGCGGATGTCCTCCTGGCAGATGTGGTGGATCAGGGTGGTCAGGCGCTCGAGCTCCGCCCAGAGGCTGGTCGAGACGATCTGCTCGGTGGACTCGGCGGCGACCTCCGAGAACGGCCGCAGATCACCGGTGCGCCGCTGCCACAGATGGGTCAGGCCGAGGGCCCCGTGCGGATCATGGAACAGGCCGCCCACGCGCCGCAGGGCGTCGTAGCCGGTGGTCCCCGCGCAGGCGAAGTCCCCGGGCAGGTGCTCGTCGCCCTCGAGGATCTTCTCCACCACGGTCCAGGCCCCCGCGGTGGCGTGCTCGAGATCGCGCAGGTAACCGCGCGGATCGGTGAGGCCGTCGGGGTGGTCGATCCGATAGCCGTCGATCACGCCCTCCCCCTGCAGCCGCAGCAGGGTGGCATGGGTCGCCTCGAAGACGTGGGGGAGCTCGACGCGGATCGCAGCGAGCGTGTCCACGTCGAAGAACCTGCGGTAATTCAGCTCGTCGTCGGAGACCTTCCAATAGGCCAGGCGGTACCACTGGTGATTCAGCAGGTCCGCAAGTCCCAGATGCTGGGTGCCGGCAGCGACGGGGAGGACGTGATCGAAGTACCGCACCACGGTCTCCTCGACGGTGGTGCCGTCGGCCTGAGGGATCTTCTCGACCCCCATCTCGATCTCCTCGTCGGCCAGGACGGCGCCGATCGGCCGGCCGAGCACCGGCACGAGGATCGATCGTGCGGAGGACGGATCGATGTCGAACCAGTCGGCGAAGGGGGAGTCCGGACCATCGCGCAGAACGGACCACAGGGGACGGTTGTGCCAGATGGGCGTGGGAATCGCCATGTGGTTGGGCACCACGTCGACGATCAGACCCATGCCGTGGTCGTGGGCGGCCGCGGCGAGCCGGCGCAGTGCGTCCTCCCCGCCGATCTCCCTGCTGATGCGCGTGTGGTCGACGACGTCGTACCCGTGGGTCGAGCCCGGTGCGGCCTGCAGGACGGGGGAGCAGAACACGTGGCCCACCCCGAGCCGGGCCAGGTAGGGGACCAGGGCGGCAGCGTCGTCCGCGGTGAAGTCGGCGTGCAGCTGCAGACGGTACGTCGACGTCGGGACACTGCGGGCCATCGAGCCGGCGCCGTTGCGGCCAGAGGCCGTGGGACGGGCCGACGGGGCAGCAGTGGGATCAGGCATGGCCATGGGGTGCTCTCCTTCGCGCCGGTCGTGCCTCCCGCCGGAGGCGCGGCGTCAGGCGCGGGTGGTCGGTTCGTGGTCCTCGCCGGTGGGTTCGTCGTCGGACATCGGCGGGCGCAGGAGGACCAGCAGCGAGTGCGAGGGGCGGGTGACCGACTGTCCGGCTGTGAGGGTCTCCCCGAGCTCCATGGTGGTCCCGGTGCCGAGGGTCACGGTCCAGCTCTCGCCGTGGTCGGCGGGAGGGAGCGTGAACTCGACGTCGTTGCCGGAGGCGTTGAACAGCAGCAGTGCGGAGTCATCGACGATGCGTTCCCCGCGCAGCGTGGGCTCGGGGATCGCGGAGCCGTTGAGGAACATGATCAGGCACTTGTTCTCGGCCGATTCCCAGTCCTCCGCGGTCATCAGAGTGCCGTCGGTGCCGATCCACTCCACGTCGGCGAGCGGGGAACCGGCGTCCTCACGGACCACGCCCTGCAGGAAGCGGCGTCGGCGGAAGATCGGGTGCTTCTGGCGCAGGGCGATCATCTGCTGGGTGAACCAGAGCATGTCCATCTGGTCGGTGTCCAGCTCCCAGTGCATCCACGCGGTCTCGTTGTCCTGGCAGTAGGTGTTGTTGTTGCCTCCCTGGGTGCGGCCCATCTCGTCGCCGTGCAGGATCATGGGCACGCCCTGGCTCACCAGCAGGGTCGCCATGAGGTTCTTGGCCCGGCGCAGGCGCAGGGCGCGCACCTCGGGATCCTCGCTCGGGCCCTCGACACCGGAGTTCCAGGAACGGTTGTGGCTCTCGCCGTCGCGGCCGTCCTCCCCGTTGTCCTCGTTGTGGCGTTCGTTGTAGGAGACGAGGTCACGCATCGTGAAGCCGTCGTGCGCGGTGACGAAGTTGATCGAGGCGATCGGGGTGCGGCCGGTGTGCTGGTAGAGGTCCGAGCTGCCGGCAAGACGGGAGGTGAAGTCGCCGAGCACGCCGGGCTCGGAGCGGTGGAAGTCGCGGACGGTGTCGCGGTAGTGCCCGTTCCACTCCGACCACAGGGGCGGGAAGCCTCCCACCTGGTAGCCGCCCTCGCCGAGATCCCAGGGCTCGGCGATCAGCTTGACCTGCGAGATGATCGGATCCTGCTGGATGATGTCGAAGAACGCGGAGAGCCGGTCCACCTCGTGCAGCTCGCGTGCGAGGGTCGAGGCGAGATCGAAGCGGAACCCGTCCACGTGCATCTCGGTGATCCAGTAGCGCAGCGAGTCCATGATCAGCTGCAGCACGTGCGGGGTGCGCATGAGCAGCGAGTTCCCGGTGCCGGTGGTGTCGTAGTAGTGCGCCCTGTCCTCCTCGACGAGCCGGTAGTACGAGGAGTTGTCGATCCCGCGGAAGCAGAGCGTGGGGCCCATGTGGTTGCCCTCGGCGGTGTGGTTGTAGACGACATCGAGGATGACCTCGATATCGGCCTCATGGAGGTTCTTCACCATCTGCTTGAACTCCTGGACCTGCTGCCCGGTGTCCCCGCCATAGGCGTATTCATTGTGCGGCGCGAAGAAGCCGATCGTGTTGTAGCCCCAGTAGTTGCGCATCCCCTTCTCGACGAGGTGCCCGTCCTGCACGAACTGGTGGACCGGCATCAGCTCGACCGCCGTGACCCCGAGCTCCTTGAGATGGTCGATGATCGCGGGATGTCCCATGGCCACGTAGGTCCCGCGGATGCCGTCGTCGATGTCCGGATGCAGCATCGTCAGACCCTTGACGTGCGCCTCGTAGATCACGGTGTCGTGGTACTCGTGCGCCGGCGGATGGTCGTTGCCCCAGTCGAAGAACGGGGAGACCACCACCGAGTGCATGGTGTGCGCGGCCGAGTCCTCCTCGTGGCGCTGCTCCGGGTCCTCGAAGCTGTAGCTGTACAGCGACCGGTGGTTGCTCGCCATCCCCGCGATCGCCTTCGCGTAGGGGTCCAGGAGCAGCTTCGAGGGGTCGCAGCGATGCCCCGCAGCGGGGTCGAAGGGACCATGGATCCGGTACCCGTAGCGCTGTCCGGGCTGCACGGAGGGCACGTAGACGTGCCAGACGTACGCGTCGACCTCGGTGATCTCCACGGCCCGTTCGGTGCCGTCCTCGGCGAGGAGGCACAGCTCCACGCGTTCTGCGACCTCCGAGAACAGGGCGAAGTTGGTCCCGGAGCCGTCGAACGTGGCACCGAGGGGGTAGGACTGACCGGTCCAGATCTGCATGGGCCCACAGTAGCCGTGGCCCGCGCCCGGACAGCACAGAACCCCCGGTCATGGACCGGGGGTTCTCGTGGTGGGCGATACTGGGATCGAACCAGTGACCTCTTCCGTGTCAGGGAAGCGCGCTACCGCTGCGCCAATCGCCCGTGCATCCGAAGACGCGGGGGAGGGAGTGGAGCGGACGACCGGATTCGAACCGGCGACCCTCACCTTGGCAAGGTGATGCTCTACCAACTGAGCTACGTCCGCAGGTCAGCGGGGCTGACGGATCAGTACTTTATGCGTCCCTCGGGCACGGCGCAAATGCTGATGGCCTGCAGTGTCAGAGGTCACGCAGGGTGGGGCGCGGCGTGCAGGGTGCGGCGGTCGGGCGGCGTCGGGCAGGTAGCGAACAGAGGTGCGCAGACTGCGAAACCTGGTGGGCTCGCCTCGCTCGCTCGCTCGCTCGCTCGCGGGTCAGGGGCGAGGCATGGAGAGGGTGGGAGGGGACGGAAGTGGCCGGACAGCGGTTGAGGCGGTCAGGAAGGAACAGGAGGGGTCGGGAGGGGTCGGGAGGGGCTGGCGAGAGGCTTGGGGGCGGGTGGCGCTCGGCACGCCGCGGTGCGGCGCGATGTAGGTCACGTCGGAAGTGGTCATCGAGCCCGATGGACCTCATGTAAGCTTCTTCGAGTCCGCTCGGGAGAGTGGATGTCGAGGGTGGAAGCACCTTCGGGCGATTGGCGCAGGGGTAGCGCGCTTCCTTCACACGGAAGAGGTCACTGGTTCGATCCCAGTATCGCCCACGGCGGAGTCCTCGGACTGTCGCCATGCGGACGTAGCTCAGTTGGTAGAGCATCACCTTGCCAAGGTGAGGGTCGCCGGTTCGAATCCGGTCGTCCGCTCCGGGAGCGGCGCACTCGACGTCACGTCGGGAGCGCCGTTTCACGTAGATGCGAGAGCATCTGCGGTGGGTTGGCCGAGAGGCGAGGCAACGGCCTGCAAAGCCGTGTACACGGGTTCGAATCCCGTACCCACCTCGACGGTGTCGAGTGCTTGCACAGATGCCGCCCGGGCGATTGGCGCAGCGGTAGCGCGCTTCCCTGACACGGAAGAGGTCACTGGTTCGATCCCAGTATCGCCCACCAGCACGCAGGGCCCCGGTCTCGGACCGGGGCCCTGCGCCATGTCCGGGCCGCTCTCCGAGCGCGACGCCCGTGAGCACTGAGCGCTCTGCCCGTGACCATTCGGGCACTCGGCTCGTGGGCAGAGCTCCTCGACCGATACCATCGCCCGTGGAGCCGGCATCGTCGGCCGGCTCGACCCGACATCAAGGAGCATCCCTGTGGCCCAGATCGCCATCACCCTCGACGGTTCCCCCCACCAGCTCGAGGAAGGGACCACGGGCGCCGAGCTGTTCGCGGACGACACCTCGATCATCGCCCTGCGCCTCGACGGCGAGCTGCGTGACCTCCACACCCCGCTCATCGCGGGCCAGCAGGTCGAAGGGGTGACGATCTCCAGTGAGGACGGTCTGTCGATCCTCCGCCACAGCGCCGCGCACGTCCTGGCCCAGGCGGTGCAGAAGACGAATCCGGAGGCGAAGCTCGGGATCGGACCGCCCATCACCGACGGCTTCTACTACGACTTCGACGTCGCCGAGCCCTTCACCCCCGAGGCCCTGAAGGCGCTCGAGAAGGAGATGGGCCGCATCGTGAAGGCCGGCCAGCGTTTCGTGCGCCGCGACATCAGCGACGACGCCGCCCGCGCGGAGGAGGCCGAGGAGCCGTACAAGCTCGAGCTGATCGGCCTGAAGTCCACGGCCGGGGATGCCGCCGAGGGCGCGAGCGTCGAGGTCGGCGAGGACGGCCTGACCATGTACGACAACGTCGACAAGAAGGGCGAGGTCGTCTGGACCGACCTGTGCCGCGGCCCGCACCTGCCCAGCACGAGGCTGATCGGCAACGGCTTCGCTCTGACCCGCTCGGCCGCCGCCTACTGGCGCGGCAGCGAGAAGAACCCGATGCTGCAGCGCGTGTACGGCACGGCCTGGCCCACCAAGGAGGAGCTGCGCGCCCACCAGGAGCGCATCGCCGAGGCAGAGCGCCGCGACCATCGCCGCCTCGGCAGCGAGCTGGACCTGTTCTCCTTCCCCGACGAGATCGGGTCCGGGCTGCCGGTGTTCCACCCCAAGGGCGCCATGATCAAGATGGAGATGGAGGACTACTCGCGCCGTCGCCACGTCGAGGCCGGCTACTCCTTCGTCTCCACCCCGCACATCACGAAGAAGAACCTCTTCGAGACCTCGAAGCACCTGGAGTGGTACGCGGAGGGCATGTACCCTCCGATGCACGTGGACGAGGAGCGCGACGAGGACGGCAACGTCACCCGTCAGGGCCAGGACTACTACCTCAAGCCCATGAACTGCCCGATGCACAACCTCGTCTACAGCTCGCGCGGCCGCTCGTACCGTGAGCTGCCGCTGCGGCTGTTCGAGTTCGGCAGCGTGTACCGCTACGAGAAGTCCGGTGTCGTGCACGGCCTGACCCGCGCCCGCGGATTCACCCAGGACGACGCGCACATCTACACGACCCGCGAGCAGATGCGCGAGGAGATCGCGGGCACCCTGGACTTCGTCCTGGGCCTGCTCAAGGACTACGGGCTGGACGACTTCTACCTCGAGCTGTCCACCCGTGACCCCGAGAAGTCCGTCGGCGACGAGGCGACCTGGGACGAGGCGACGGCCACCCTCGAGGAGGTCGCCACGGCTTCCGGCCTCGACCTGGTGCCGGACCCGGGCGGCGCCGCCTTCTACGGCCCCAAGATCTCCGTGCAGGCGAAGGACGCCATCGGCCGCACCTGGCAGCTCTCGACGATCCAGCTGGACTTCTTCGAACCGGAGCTGTTCGAGCTCGAGTACACGGCGTCCGACGGATCGCGCCAGCGCCCGGTGATGATCCATCGTGCGCTCTTCGGCTCCATCGAGCGCTTCTTCGGCGTGCTGCTCGAGCACTACGCCGGAGCATTCCCGGTGTGGCTCGCCCCGGTGCAGGTGGTCGGCATCCCGGTCGCCGCCGACTACGTCCCGTATCTCGAGGAGATCGCCGCGAAGCTCCGCGCCCACGGCATCCGCGTCGAGGTGGACTCCTCGGACGACCGCATGCAGAAGAAGATCCGCACGCACACCAAGGAGAAGGTGCCCTTCCTGCTCATCGCCGGCGGCGAGGACCAGGCCAACGGCGCGGTCTCCTTCCGTCTGCGTGACGGCAGCCAGGACAACGGCATCGACGTGGACACCGCTGTGCAGCGCATCGTGGACGCCGTGAAGGACAAGGTGCAGGTGTGAGCGATCGGCTCTCCGGCGAGGAGCGGTCCACGATGGACGGCTCCTCGCCCCCGACGGTCGAGGACGCCCGCAGCTTCGCGGGCGTCCCCGACGGCACCGAGCGCCTGTGGACTCCGCACCGCATGGCCTACATCGGCGGGGAGAACAAGCCGTCGGACCCGGATGACGGTGAGCAGTGCCCGTTCTGCTCGGCGCAGCACCGCACCGACGAGGACGCTCTGATCGTCCATCGCGGCCGGGTGGCGTACGTGATCCTGAACCTATACCCGTACAACGCGGGACATCTGCTGGTCTGCCCCTACCGCCACGTCGCGGACTACACGGAGCTCACTGACGACGAGGTGCGCGAGGTCGCCGAGCTGACGCGCACCGCCATGCGGGTGATCCGTCAGGTCTCCGCACCGGCCGGCTTCAACCTGGGCATGAACCAGGGGCCGGTCGCGGGCGCGGGGATCGCAGCGCATCTGCACCAGCACGTGGTGCCGCGCTGGATGGGGGACGCGAACTTCCTGCCCATCGTCGGGCGCACCAAGGCCGTGCCGATCCTCCTGGCGGACACCCGTCGGCTGTACGCCGAGGCCTGGCCCGAGGCCTGGCCCGAGGACGACGGAAGCGGCGGGAGCTGATCTCGATGAGCACCCTCGGAGCGTCGTCACCTCCGGACGTGAGCGTGCCCGCAGCCGCGCCCGATGGGTACGGCTACGACGTCGGCCGCCCCGACCCTCGAGGCCCTGGCAGCATGGGCCAGGCGCTGCCGCCACGCCCGCGCCGTCGGCGCCCGTGGGTCCGCTGGGCCCTGTTCGCGCTGTCCTTCCTGGCGCTGGCCGGGGGAGCGGTGCTGATCTACCTCTTCGTGATCCTTCCGCTCGGCTTCGGCACCTCGCTGGTCGCGTTCACCGCGGCGCTCGTGCCCGTCGCGATCGTCTTCAGCGCGGTCTGGTGGATCGACCGCTACACGCCCCAGCCGCGCATCTCCCTGATCTACGCCTTCATCTGGGGCGCGGTGGGCTCGGTCGCTCTGGCCTTCGTGATCGGAGGCCCGTTCACGAGCTGGATCTCCCCGAGCGAGCCCAGCGAGATCACCGCGTCGTTCCTCGGTGCGGTGGTCCAGGCACCGATCATCGAGGAGAGCATGAAGTCCGCGGGCCTGATCGGCCTGCTGATCTGGGGCCGTCGCTACATCGCCGGCCCGATCGACGGCGTCGTCTACGCAGCGCTCATCGGCGGCGGGTTCGCCTTCACCGAGAACATCCTCTACTTCGGCAACTCCTTCCACCAGGCGCAGGCGGCCGGCGAGGTCGACACGTTCTGGCAGACCTTCATGCTGCGCGGGCTGCTCTCGCCCTTCGCCCACGTCTCGTTCACCTCCCTGTGCGGACTGGGCCTCGGCATCGCCGCCGAGCGCCGTTCCCTGATGCTGTACTTCGGCCTCGGCATCGGCGGACTGTCCCTGGGCATGATCCTGCACGCGGTGTGGAACGGCTCGGCCTTCTTCCTGCCGGTGGATCCGGAGAATCCGATCGGCGGGTTCCTGCGCTACTACCTGACCATCCAGGTGCCGATCTTCGTGCTCCTCGCCGCGATCGTGCTCTTCCTGCGTCTGCGCGAGCGTCGTATCCTGCGCCGTCGTCTCTCGGAGTACGGCCGGGCCGGCTGGTTCGCCCCGTCAGAGGTGGACATGCTGGTCGCAATGGGCCGGCGCCGTCGGGCGGAGCACTGGGCCGGCCGCCATGGGGCCATCGCCCGGATGGCGATGCGCTCCCTGATCCGCGCCGCGATCGAGCTGGGGATGCAACGGCACAGCGCGATGCACGGAAAGGTCACCGCGCGCACACGTCAGCGCGAACGCGAGCTGCTGGAGCGGATCACAGCGGATCGCCGCCTGATCGGCTCCCTCACCGCGCCGGTGGTGCGTCGCTGAGACGGCTCCGACCGCGGCTGTGCGCAGGTGCCACTAGGATGGGTCAGCAGTGCGCCGGCGTCCGGCGCGTATGTCGGGAGGAGAAAGATGGCAGGGCATTCCAAGTGGGCGACCACGAAGCACAAGAAGGCCGTCATCGATGCCAAGCGTGCTAAGGCGTTCGCCAAGCTCGTCAAGAACATCGAGGTCGCGGCCCGCATGGGTGGGCCCGACCCCGCTGGCAACCCGACGCTCTACGACGCCATCCAGAAGGCGAAGAAGACGTCCGTGCCCAACGACAACATCGACCGCGCCGTCAAGCGCGGCGGAGGGCTGGACGGTGGAGGCGTCGACTACGAGACGCTGATGTACGAGGGCTATGCCCCCGGCGGCGTCGCCGTGCTGGTCGAATGCCTCACCGACAACAAGAACCGCGCCGTCTCGGAGGTCCGTCTCGCCTTCAACCGTGGCGGCGGCAACATGGCCGACTCCGGATCGGTGGCCTACCTGTTCGAGCGCAAGGGCGTGGTGACCGTCCCTCAGGAGGACCTCACCGAGGACGCCCTGCTCGAGGTGGTCCTCGACGCAGGCGCCGAGGAGATCAACGACGAGGGCGAGACCTTCGAGATCATCTCCGAGGCGACCGACGTCGTGGCCGTGCGCACCGCATTGCAGGAGGCGGACATCGAGTACGACAGCGCCGAGGCGCAGTTCGTGCCCACCATGCGCACCCCGGTCGACCTGGACGGTGCCCGCAAGGCGCTCCGTCTGATCGATGCCCTCGAGGACAACGACGACGTGCAGAACGTCTACTCGAACCTCGACATCCCCGACGACGTCGCAGCCCAGCTCGACGAAGACGACGACGAATGACCTGTGCGCCCGTCGACCCCGCATCGGGGACGACGGGCGCCGCCTGCCGACCATGA
Organism: Brachybacterium alimentarium; assembly: GCF_002332425.1. Taxonomy (GTDB): domain Bacteria; phylum Actinomycetota; class Actinomycetes; order Actinomycetales; family Dermabacteraceae; genus Brachybacterium; species Brachybacterium alimentarium. The sequence continues at coordinate 39,674 of NZ_NRGS01000007.1, forward strand.
TCGTTCCGCGCACCTCGGGGAGGGCAGGATGAGCCTGAGGATCCTCGGCATCGACCCCGGCCTGACCCGCTGCGGGATCGGCGTGATCGATGCCGCCGGAGGGCGACGGGCCACGCTCGTGCACGCCGGCGTGGTCCGCTCGCCGAGCGACGCACCGATCGACCGGAGGCTGCTCGCGATCGCCCGGGGGATCCGGGCGGCGATCGAGGAGTACGGACCCGATGCGGTCGCCGTGGAGAGAGTGTTCAGCCAGAACAACATCTCCACGGTCATGGGGACCGCACAGGTCTCCGGGATCGCGCTGCTCGAGGCCGCCGAGCGCGGGATCCCCACGGCGATGCACACACCCTCCGAGGTGAAGGCCGCGGTGACCGGCAGCGGCCGGGCCGACAAGAAGCAGATCCAGACGATGCTGGTGAAGCTCCTGGGACTGGAGGCGCCGCCGCAGCCCGCGGATGCCGCCGATGCCGTCGCGATCGCCCTGACCCAGCTGTGGCGGGGGCCGGGCCCGGTCGCTCTGGATTCCACGGGCGGAGCGCGCACGAGCGCACAGGCGGTGTGGGCCCGGGCGGAGCGGGAGTCCCGACGCGCCCGAGAGCGTTCCACCTCCCGCCACTGATCGAACACTCGTTCTAGAGTGGGGCCGTGATCGCAACCCTGACCGGGCGAGTGGCCCGCATCGACCTCGACGCCCTCGTGCTCGAGGTGGCCGGCATCGGCTACCTCGTACGCACCACGCCCCAGGCTCTCGCCTCGACGCGCCACGGCGCGGAGCTGACCCTGCATACGGAGCTCGTGGTGCGGGAGGACTCCCTGACCCTGTTCGGGTTCCCCCACCCCGACGAGGCCGAGACCTTCCGCATCGTGCAGTCCGTCTCCGGGATCGGCCCCCGCACCGCCCTCGCCGTCCTCGCCGTGCTCGAGCCCGAGGAGCTGCGCCGCGCCGTGGCCGAGCAGGACGCCAAGACCATCACCCGGACCCCGGGCATCGGCCCCAAGGTCGCCAACCGGATGCTGCTCGAGCTCGGCGGGAAGCTGCCGGCTCCGGTGTCCGCCGCACCGGTCACCGGCGAGGAGCCCGCAGCGGCGCCTGCCGGTGTCGACGCGGACGTGGTGATCGCGCTGGTGGGCCTGGGCTGGGGCGAGAAGGCGGCCGTCGCCGCCGTGGAGGACGCTCGCGGGAGCGACGACGGGACTCCGGATGCCGCCGAGCTCCTGCGTCGCGCCCTGCGCCACCTCGGGGGCAGTCGATGAGGCCCGACGGGATCGAGGACCTCGACGGCTCGGCCGCCGAGCACGACGAGGACGGTTCGCCATCGCTCACGAGCGCCGAGCAGGCGCCGCCCGAGCGTCCCGCGGAAGCGGCCCTGCGCCCGCGCGGGCTCGCGGAGTTCGTCGGCCAGCAGGTGGTGCGCGACCAGCTCTCACTGGTGCTCGATGCCGCCACGGCGCGCGGGCGGAGCCCGGAGCACGTGCTGCTGTCGGGCCCACCAGGCCTGGGCAAGACCACGCTCGCGATGATCATCGCCGCTGAGCTGGGAGCACCGCTGCGCATCACCTCCGGGCCGGCCATCCAGCACGCCGGCGACCTCGCCGCGATCCTCTCCTCGCTCGACGAGGGGGAGGTGCTCTTCATCGACGAAATCCATCGTCTCGCGCGCCCGGCGGAGGAGATGCTCTATATCGCGATGGAGGACTTCCGCGTCGATGTCGTGGTGGGCAAGGGGGTGGGGGCCACCTCGATCCCGCTGGACCTGCCGCCGTTCACCGCCGTCGGCGCGACCACTCGAGCCGGTCTGCTCCCGGCGCCGCTGCGCGACCGATTCGGTTTCATCGGCCACCTCGATTTCTATGCGCCCGAGGAGCTACGCGAGGTCGTCCGCCGCTCTGCGGCCAGGCTCGAGATCGAGGTGGACGAGGAGGCAGCGGTCGAGATCTCCACCCGATCCCGCGGCACCCCCCGTATCGCGAACCGGCTCCTGCGACGCGTGCGGGACTGGGCTCTGGTGCGAGGCAGCGGCAAGCTGGATCTCGCGGCGGCCCGGGAGGCGCTGCGCGTCTACGAGGTCGACGCCCGCGGACTGGACCGGCTCGACCGTGCCGTGCTGGCCGCCCTGTGCGGCCGTTTCGCCGGTGGGCCGGTGGGCCTGTCCACCCTGGCGGTCGCGGTGGGGGAGGAGATCGAGACGGTCGAGACCATGATCGAGCCCTATCTCGTGCGCGAGGGGTTCCTCCTGCGCACTCCGCGCGGTCGAGCGGCAGCGCCAGCCGCGTGGACCCATCTCGGCCTCGAGGCTCCCGAGGGGCCGGAGGGCACCGCCCCGATGCTGGGACGTTTCTGAGATGTCTCGCCCGTCCCGCGCCGCTGCTGTGCCCGGACCGGCATGTTCTGCAGGCCATGAAGCGGTCGCTCGGCTGTGAGGCGTGCGCGCCCATGGCAGGTACAGTAAGGCGGTCAGTCGTCCGCGGCAGCGCGACCGGATGCCTCTGCATCCGAGCATCCGCTGTTCGCCGAAAGGAACCCCGTGAATTCACTCCTGCCGCTCCTGCTCATCTTCGCGGTCATGATGCTGCCCCTGCTGTTCATGTCGAGCCGTCAGAAAAAGGCGCAGCAGAAGCAGCGTGAGCTCGTCAACCAGCTCGGCGTCGGTGACGAGGTCCGCACGCATTCCGGCTTCTACGGTCTGATCGTCGAGACCTACGAGGACGTCGTGATCCTCGAGTCCGAGGACGGCAGCCAGACCAAGTGGGCCCGTCAGGCGATCGCCATGGGCGTGGATCCGGTCAGCGCCGAGGAGGCCTCCGCCCCGCAGGACGAGAACGACTCCGTCTCTGACGAGGGCTCGATCCCCGGTGTCACCGTGGCCGAGGAGTCCACCCGGCCCGAGGATTCGCGCGACCGCTGAGACAGGGGCGGGATCGACCCCGCCCCGCTGAGCCGCCGCTCATCCTGAACTGTCCGCCGTCCTGAGGAATACTCGCCCATGCCCGCACGTCGCATCGCCCTCCTGGCCCTCGCGGTGCTGATCCTGCTGCTGGGCGGCGGGATCGGTGCCGGAGTCTGGAAGGGCGGCTGGCAGCCAGCACCCAAGCTCGCCCTCGATCTCGAGGGCGGCACCCAGATCATCCTGCAGACCACCACCCGGGACGGGTCGGCGATCGACGCCGCGGCGATGGAGCAGGCGCGCGAGATCATCGGGCAGCGAGTGAACGCCATGGGCGTCTCGGAGACCGAGATCAGCGTCCAGGGCGGCACCAACATCGTGATCGATGTCCCCGGACAGCTCGATCAGAAGACCTCCGAGGCGCTGCGGCAGACGGCCTCGATGTCGTTCCGTCCGGTGCTGGGCATCGTCGCCCCGGAAGGCTCCGGCGGAGCGTCCGATGAGGGCGGTGCCTCCGACGGAGGAGCAGAGGCGGGGGAGGAGACCTCCTCGTCCGAGCCGGATCCCTCGCAGCTCCAGTTCGAGGGTCTGCTGAGCGAAGACTCTTCGCTCGCTCCAGCCGACGCTCCGGCCGACGGCGAGCTCCAGTTCCCCGCGTGGTCGATGGAATGGATGACCCCGGAGATCCAGACAGAGCTCATGGAGGCCGACTGCACGGATCCGAGCGCTCAGCAGGAGAAGACCTCCGAGGCTCCCGCGGACGAGCCGGTCGTGGCCTGCGACCCGGAGGGCACGCAGAAGTTCCTGCTCGGCCCCGAAGTCGTCGCCGGCTCCTCGATCGCCGGCTCGAGCGTCGCGGCCGACGTGAACCCCGGCGGCCAGTCCACCGGCTACTACGTCGTGAACATGCAGTTCAAGAAGGACGCCACGAAGTCGTTCGGCGACATGACCTCTGCGCTGTACGGCGGCGAGGGCGCGACCGGCGCGTTCGGCATCGTGCTGGACGGGCAGGTCATCTCCGCTCCCGAGGTGCAGGATCCCTCCCTCGGCGGCGAAGCCAGCATCTCGGGCAACTTCTCCCAGGAGGACGCCAGCCAGCTCTCCGATCAGCTGCGCTTCGGTGCGCTGCCCCTCGAGTTCGAGGTCGCCTCCGAATCGCAGATCTCGGCGACTCTGGGCACGGACCAGCTCGAGATGGGACTGATCGCCGGCCTCATCGGCCTCGCCCTGGTCGTCGCCTATGCGTTCGCCCAGTACCGGGCACTGGCGAGCGTGACCACCGCGAGCCTCGCGATCATGGGTCTGCTCACCTATCTCACGCTCACCGTCCTGTCGAACATCCCCGACATCGGCTACCGCCTGTCGCTGGCCGGTGTGGTGGGCATGATCGTGGCCATCGCGTTCACCGCGGACTCCTTCATCGTCTACTTCGAGCGCGTGCGTGACGAGATACGCGACGGACGCGGGATCGTGGCCGCCGTCGACCACGGCTGGGATCGCGCCAAGCGCACCATCCTCGCGTCGGACTCGGTCAACCTCCTGGCGGCGGTCGTGCTCTACGCACTGTCCACCGGCAGCGTGCGCGGCTTCGCGTTCGTCCTCGGCGTGACCACGGTGCTCGATCTCGTCGTGGTCTTCCTGTTCACCCACCCCGTGCTGCAGGTGCTCGTCCGCACCCGGTTCTTCGGGAAGGGGCACCCCTGGAGCGGGCTCGACCCGGCGATGCTGGGCCGTTCGGTCCCGTCCTACGCCGGCCGTGGCCGTTTCCGTTCGCTCGCCGAGCGCGGGGACGAGGACGAGGAGACTGCTCGCGAGCCGCTGGCCGCTCGCAAGGCCCGGCTCGCGCGGGAAGCCGCCGAGCGCGAGCGGACGGGATCGCCCTCGACGCCTGCACCGGAGGCGAGGCGCACCTCGTCGGGCGCGGACGCCACCGACACCACGGATGACGACTCCGAAGGGACGAGCCGATGACCGCGACCTTCTCCCGCTTCGGCAATGACCTGCACGCAGGCCGCCGCACCGTCCCGATCGTGCGACGCCGCCGCACCTGGTACCTGTTCAGCCTCATCGCGGTCGTGCTGCTGCTCGGCATCGCGGGCGTGCGCGGCCCGAACCTCGGCATCGAGTTCACCGGAGGGTCGGAGTTCCAGGTCGCCGGTGTCGCGGACACCGAGCAGTCCACAGCTCGCGACATCGTGCGCGAGCAGCTCCCGGACAACGAGCCGAAGGTGACTGTGCTCGGACGCGACACCATGCGGGTCCAGACCGAGCAGCTCGACTCCGGGGAGACCGCTGCCCTCGCCGAGGAGCTCGCCTCCGGCTACGGGGTGGACACCGACGCCGTCTCGACCTCGTACATCGGCCCGGTGTGGAGCGGCGACATCACCCAGAAGATGCTGCGTGGCGTGCTGGTCTTCCTGCTGCTGGTCGCCGCCACCATGGCGCTGTACTTCCGCAACCTCAAGGCCTCGCTCGCGGCCATGGGCGCCCTGATCCACGACATGCTGATCACCGCCGGGGTCTACGGCGTGGTGGGTCTGGAGATCACCCCGGGCACCGTGATCGGCTTCCTCACGGTGATGGGGTACTCGCTCTACGACACGATCGTCGTGTTCGACAAGGTCCGCGAGAACACCGCAGATCTCACCAGCCAGACGCGTGCCACCTTCGCGGACCAGGTCGAGCTCGCGGCGAACCAGACCCTCGTGCGATCGATCAACACCTCCGTGGTGGCGCTGCTGCCGGTCGGCTCGATCCTCGCGATCGGCTCCTTCCTGCTCGGTGCCGGCACACTGAAGGACATCTCGCTCGCGCTGTTCATCGGCATCATCGCCGGCACCTACTCCTCGATCTTCCTGGCGCCGGGAATCCTCGTGGATCTGCGTCGCCGTGAGCCGGAGATCGCACAGCACGGGGAGCAGGTGCTGCAGGCCCGCCGCAGCGGCGGCGAGAGCGGTGTGGCCGGAGACCGTGCGGTGAACAGGTCCGACGGCGAGCTCGAGGGCACCGCTGCTCGCGGCGCCGCAGAATCGAACGGGGAACGCCGATGAGCACGTCCGAGTCCCCGCAGACCTCGACGGACTCGTCGACGTCGACGTCCACCTCCATGGCTACGGCAGCGTCTACGCCTACGCCTACGCCTACGGCAGCGTCCATGCCCGAGGACATGCCCTCCGTCGAGGAGATCAGGGCGCTGCGGACGTCCCACATCGCCGAGTACCCAGATTTCCCGGTGCCCGGAGTGCTCTTCCGAGACATCACCCCGCTGCTGCGCGATCATGCTGCGCTGCGCGCCGTCATCCGCCACTGGATCTCCCTGCTGCCCGGCGATATCGAGTACGTGGTGGGGACGGAAGCCCGCGGTTTCGTGCTCGGCGCTCCGCTCGCCTACGAGCTCGGGGCCGGGTTCATCCCGGTGAGGAAGGCAGGGAAGCTGCCGGGCACTCCGGCGTCCGTCAGCTACGACCTCGAGTACGGCAGCGCCGTCGTCGAGATCGCGGAGGGATCCCTTCCGGCCGGCGCACGCACCCTCGTCATCGATGATCTGCTGGCCACCGGAGGGACCGCGGCGGCCACGGTCGAGCTCGTCCGGCAGTTCGACGTGGACCTGGTGGGCGCCTCCTTCCTCATCGAGCTGGAGGGCCTCGGCGGGCGCGACAAGCTGCCGGATATCCCGCTCAGCGTGGTCTGGTCCTTCCCGAACTGATCCCCGTCCGTCGAGGCGCGCTGCGTCGGCCCGGTGACGCCCAGCAGCACCCGCTGGATGCTCGTCCTCCAGGTGGTGACCCCCGCGTAGACTGGGATGACCCGACGCAGGAGGTGTGCAGTGCAGGATCAGCCAGCATCCGAATCCGCTGGGGACGGCACCCCCGCGCCGCGCTCCGCCCCGAGCGTCCCCGCGCCGAAGCCAACGCCGAAGCCCGGATCCACGGCCGCTCGGTCGACGACCCCGGGTCCGCGCAAGCCGCGCTCGCGTCTGTCCTTCTTCTCGTCGCGCTCCGGCACAGCCACCGATCCGCTGCTCGCACCGCTGCTGGAGACCATGTCTGCGGTCAGCCCCAAGGAGAGCCTCTCCCTGGTCCAGAGGGCCTACTCGGTCGCCGAGCGGGCCCATCGTGGACAGTCCCGCAGAAGCGGTGACCCCTACATCACGCACCCGGTCTCGGTGGCGACCATCCTCGCGGAGCTCGGCTCTCCGGCCGATGTCGTCGCCGCAGCGCTGCTGCATGACACCGTCGAGGACACCGACTACTCGCTGGAGCGACTGCGCTCCGAGTTCGGGGACGTCATCGCCGTGATGGTGGACGGCGTCACCAAGCTCGACAAGGTCACCTACGGCGAGGCGGCCCAGGCCGAGACCGTCCGCAAGATGATCGTGGCGATGAGTCGCGACGTGCGGGTGCTCCTGATCAAGCTCGCGGACCGCCTCCACAACGCTCGGACCTGGAAATACGTCCCCGCCGCCTCCGCCGAGCGCAAGGCGAAGGAGACCCTGGAGATCTATGCGCCGCTCGCGCACAGACTGGGTCTGAACACGATGAAGTGGGAGCTCGAGGACCGGTCCTTCCAGGTGCTGTATCCCAAGGTCTACGAGGAGATCGTGGCGCTCGTGGCGCAGCATGCCCCGGCGCGCGACCAGTACCTCAAGCTGGTCTCCTCGAAGATCCAGGAGGATCTGAAGAAGGCGCGGATCAAGGCCGAGGTCACCGGGCGCCCGAAGCATTACTACTCGATCTACCAGAAGATGATCGTGCGCGGCCGCGACTTCGCCGACATCTATGACCTCGTCGGGGTGCGCGTCCTGGTGGATTCCGTGCGCGACTGCTACGGCGTGCTGGGAACCCTGCACGCTCGGTGGTCGCCGGTGCAGGGACGCTTCAAGGACTACATCGCTCTGCCGAAGTTCAACCTCTATCAGTCGCTGCACACCACTGTCATCGGCCCTACCGGCAAACCGGTGGAGGTGCAGATCCGTACCAAGGAGATGCACCGACGGGCCGAGTACGGCGTCGCGGCGCACTGGAAGTACAAGGCGATGGGATCGGGAGCCGGCGAGGGCGAGTCCAAGGCCGTCAGCAGCGAGGCCACCTGGCTGCGCCAGCTCATGGACTGGCAGAAGGAGACCACCGACTCCGGTGAGTTCCTGGACTCCCTGCGGTTCGAGATCAACACGCAGGAGGTCTACGTCTTCACCCCCAAGGGCGACGTGCTGGCACTTCCGCAGGGCTCGACCCCGGTCGATTTCGCCTATTCGGTCCACACCGAGGTGGGCCACCGCACGATCGGCGCTCGGGTGAACGGCCGGCTGGTCTCGCTCGAGTCCGCGCTGTCCACCGGCGACGTGGTGGAGGTGTTCACCTCGAAGTCGCCCGACGCCGGCCCCAGCCGCGATTGGCTCGGCTTCGTGAAGTCGCCGCGGGCGCGCAGCAAGATCCGGCACTGGTTCTCCAAGGAGCGGCGGGAGGAGGCCCTCGAGCGCGGCAAGGACGATCTGGCCAAGGCGTTGCGTCGCCAGGACCTGCCGATGCGTCGCCTGCTCACCCACGACACCCTCGCCACCGTGGCCACTGACCTCAACCTCTCCTCGGTCGATGCGCTGTACACCTCGATCGGAGAGGGCCATACCGGTGCCCAGCATGTCGTCGAGAAGCTGCGAGCCGTGTTCGGGGGCTCGGACGGTGCTGCAGAGGACCTCGCGGAGATCACCCTGCCCTCGCGGGCACGGTCGCGCCCGAACCGCTCCACGCGACACACCTCGGAGACCGATCAGGGCGTCATCGTCGACGGGCACAGCGATCTCTGGGTCAAGCTCGCCAAGTGCTGTGCTCCCGTGCCGGGGGACCCGATCGTCGGCTTCATCACCCGCGGCTCCGGCATCTCCGTGCACCACACCAGCTGCTCGAACGCGATACAGCTGCAGGAGCAGCAGCCCGATCGCATCGTCGACGTGGCCTGGTCCGGGAGGCACAGCGCCGCCTACCTCGTGCACATCAAGGTCGAGGCTCTCGATCGGCCGCGACTGCTCACCGATCTGGCGCTGGTCATCTCCGAGCAGCAGGTGAACCTGCACTCGGCCTCGGCGCAGTCGAACACCGATCGTCTGGCCACGACCTTCTTCTCCTTCGAGCTCGCCGACCCCTCGCATCTGCAGTCCGTCCTCGGCCAGGTGCGCCGGGTCGAAGGTGTCTACGACGTCTACCGCGTGACAGCGGACGGCAAGGCCGTCGATTCCGCAGCGCCGCTCACCACCGTCCCCTGAGCTCTCCGGCCGCGAAGGAGACGCGCACACGTCACCGCGAACAGGACCGCGCGTCACGCCGCCCTCGGCGCCTCGTGCAGCAGCTCGTCGATCCTTGCCCGGGCGGCGCCGACCCCGGGATATCGATCCAGGCCTGCGAGATGCCATCGGATGGAGCTCACGCTCACGTAGCCGCCCTCCACGAGGCGTCGCAATGACGGCCTCGCCACAGGGTCCGGCGCGAAGCGCAGCAGATCCGCGGCAGTGCGCAGCGGGCTCGTCACCGGAGCGCCGCCGATCGTCTCGACCTCCCGCGGATGCAGGCGCGCGGTGCGGACCGTGGCTCCCGGGATCGAGCCCCGATGGGCGGGGGAGAGCAGCTCCGCGCGCTCCGGCGGGTCCCCACCGAGGAACACCCATGCTGCGGACGGCCCGGCGACCACGTGGTGGGACTGCAGACGTTCGCCCACGGCACACCCCAGGGCCAGAGCACGCTGCACTGCTGACCCGAGCAGATCCGGTGGCACGAAGATGCCCGGCAGCAGACGCACCATGAGCCGATCCTGGACCATGCCCCAGGTCGTCGGGTTCTCCTCCCAGCGTTCGAGCCCGTCGGCCAGGGGTACGGCGAGCTCGGCCGCATGGTGCGACCACGGTGCGCAGGGGGCGGCGTACGGCCCCGCGGGCGTGCTCACCGGAGCCGCGGAGGTGGCGGCCGACCGCAGCGCGTGCGCCCTCTGCGACCACCTCGGCTCCGTCATGGGTCGACTCTGGCTGGTCGGGGACCGAGCGGCAAACGCCCCGCCTGTCGCTGTGGACAGACGGGGCGGTGGAGGAAGGGTCACGCCCTCAGGCGCTCCTCCTGCGGAGGGCGACCTCGGACGGGCCGGAGTCAGCCGAGGTCGCGTGCGGAGCGCTCGATGACCGCCAGCCACTCCTTGCGGGCCTCGAGAGCGGTCTCCGCCTCGGCGATCTTCTTCGGGTCGCCACCGGCGCGAGCCGACTCCAGCGCGTCCTCGTACGACGCGATCGCGGAGTGGAGCTGCGAGGAGGCGCCTTCGACGCGGGCCTTGGTGCGAGGGTCCGTGCGCCGCCATTCGTCCTGCTCGGCGTTCTTCACCGAGCGTTCGACGCTGCGCAGACGGTCATCGATCCGGCGCATGTCCGCGCGCGGAACCTTGCCCGCCTCCTCCCAGCGATCCTGGACGGAGCGCAGGGTCGCCTTCGCGGCGTCGAGGTCCTTCGACGGGTCGATCGCCTCGGCCTCGACCAGAAGGGCCTCCTTGGCCTCGAGGTTCGCGCGCTGTTCGGCCTCGGTCTCGTGGAGATCGGCGTTGCGGGCGGTGAAGAACGTGTCCTGGGCGGCCTTGAACCGCTTCCACTGCGCGTCGTCCTTCTTCCGGCTGCCGCGCGGTGCGGCGCGCCACTGGGCCATCAGGTCCTTGTAGGCACGCACCGTGGGCCCCCAGTCGGTGGAGTGCTGCATCTCCTCGGCGCGGGCGATCAGCTCCTCCTTGATCGCGGCGGCCTCGGTGTGCTTCTCGTCGAGCTGCGAGAAGAACTGCTTGCGCATGCGATCGAACTTCGCCCGGGCTGCGGAGAGCCGCTTCCACAGGGCCTCCTCGGTGGGGCGATCCAACGAGATGTCCTCGGACTGCATCGTCTTCCAGGTCGGGACCATCTGACGCATGGTCTCTCCGGCGCTCTTCCACGAGAGCTGTTCGGGATCGGTCGCCACCAGCGCCTCGATGGACTCGACGAACTCGGTGCGCCGCTGCACGGCGCCGGCGCGCTCCTCGGTGCGCTTCGCCTCCAGCGCCCGGATCTTCTCCTTGGCGTTCTCCCGAAGCTCGTTCGCACGTGCTCGCAGAGCCGGGATGTCGCCGACGACCTTCGGCTCCTTCATGTTCTTGCGCAGGTTCTCCAGCAGACGGTTGAGCTCGTTCTGCGTGTGCTCGGGCGCGTTGAGCGTGGTCTGCGTGAGATCGAGGAAGGCGACGAGATCGAGGTAGCCGCGGGCGAAGGGCTCGAGGGCCTTGTCGTGGTCCGATTCCGCGGTCGTGCCGATGGTGCGCACCTGGGTGCCGTCCTGGACGGTCACCGTGCCGTCCTCGGCGACGGTGCCGAACGCCTTGGCGGCGGCGACCTTCTCCGGGTCGTACTCGGTGGCCGGCGGGGCCACCGGCAGCAGCGCGGCGGACGGCTTCTTCGCCGCGAGCGCCGCGGGGGAGGGGACAGGAGGCCGCGCGCTGCCGGGGGTCGGTCCTGGCCGCGGTGCGGCCGACGGCTTCGCGACAGGCTCGGACGCGCTCTCTGAGGCGGCGGCTTCTGCCTGGCCGTCCACGGTGGCGGGGGCCTGTGCGGCGGCCTCAGCGGCGGAGATCTCCGCCGACGCGGGGGCCGCCTCGACCGCAGGAGCCTCGTCGGCGTCGGGCGCGTCCGCAGGTGCGTCCTGAGGAGTCGTGGCCTCCGCAGCTGCCGGGGCGTCATCGGCACCCGGGGCATCGCCGGAAACCGGGGCGTCCGGAGTCTCCGAGACCTCCTCGGATGCGGTGGCGGGTGCGGCGGCGGGAGCAGTGGCGGGTGCCGCCTCGGACGCGGTGGACTGGTCGACCTGCTGATCAGTGGTCTGATCATCGGTGGACGACGCGGGGACGGGAGTCTCGGACTCGCTCACGATTGAGCTCCTTCGAAAGGATCCGCTGCAGGGCGGGATACTGCCGCACGTACGGCGGCCGGGCGGGCACATGATGACGCCCCGGGCATCGGAGCGCATCACCTCCGGGAACTCTACCGTGATGCGTGCGTGCGGAACGCCTCGTCCGGGGTCCGTCTCCCGCGCACGGCTGCGGTGGTGGGGATGCGCGATACTGGAGCCGCGCCGCCCAGGCCGACGACCCCGAGAAGGATGTGCACTCCATGGCCAAGACCGCGAAGACCTCACGACTGTCCGGATTCCCCGAGTGGCTGCCGGCCGAGCGTCTCGTCGAGCAGCATGTGATCGACGTGTTCCGCGAGGTCGCCGAGCTCCACGGGTTCTCCGGCATCGAGACGCGCGCGGTCGAGCCCCTCGAACAGCTCCTGCGCAAGGGCGAGATCGACAAGGAGGTGTACGTCCTGCGCCGCCTGCACGCCGAGGAGGGAGCGGACGACTCCGGCGCCGATGCGTCCCGCACCCTCGGCCTCCACTTCGACCTCACGGTCCCGCTGGCCCGGTACGTGCTCGAGCACCAGAACGACCTGGTCTTCCCGCTGCGCCGCTTCCAGATCCAGAAGGTGTGGCGCGGCGAGCGCCCCCAGGTCGGGCGCTTCCGCGAGTTCTACCAGGCCGATCTCGACGTCATCGGGCAGGACTCCCTGCCCGGCCACGTCGAGGCCGAGGTCGCGATCGTGATGGCCGAGATCCTCGACCGCCTGCCGCTGCCGGCGTTCACCATCCACGCCAACACCCGACGCCTCTCGGAGGGCTTCTTCCGGTCCATCGGACTCGAGGACCACGCAGCGGTGCTGCGGAACCTGGACAAGCTGCCCAAGATCGGTCCGGACAAGGTCCGAGAGCTGCTGCTCTCCGACGCCGGGGCGAGTGAGGAGCAGGCGCAGGCATGCCTGGACTTCGCGTCGATCCGCACTCGCGACGCCTCCTTCGCCGAGCGGGTGCGAGAGCTCGGAGGGTCCGGGGAGATGGTCGAGCAGGGCATCGCCGAGCTCACCGCCGTCCTGGAGCGCGTCGAGGCAGCCGTGCCCGGCGTGATCCTCGCCGATCTCTCGATCGCCCGCGGACTGGACTACTACACGGGCACCGTCTTCGAGACCTTCGTCGCCGGCCACGAGGCCCTCGGCTCGGTGTGCTCCGGCGGACGATACGACTCGCTGGCCGCCGACAACCGCCACACCTACCCGGGCGTCGGGCTCTCCATCGGCTTGTCGCGCCTGGTCTCTCGCATGCTCTCCGCCGACCTCGCGCGGCCCGCGCGCGCGGTGCCGACGTGCGTGCTGGTCTCCGTCACGGACGAGGAGCACCGTCCCGCGAGCGATGCCGTCGCTCGCGCCCTGCGCGGCCGAGGGATCTCCTGCGAGGTGGCACCGACGGCGGCGAAGTTCGGCAAGCAGATCCGCTATGCGGATCGTCGCGGGATCCCCTTCGTCTGGTTCCCGGGAGCAGACGGGAGCGACGACGAGGTCAAGGACATCCGCACCGGTGAGCAGGTCGTCGCCGACTCCGCCGGGTGGGAGCCGCCTGCCGAGGATCGCTGCGTGCAGATCCTCGCGGGACAGGCCGGGGGAGAAGGCGGACGAGCCTGACGTGGGCTCGACGGCTGAGCCCTTGCCCGTCATCGCCACCTCTGCGTGGCGAGGTCGGCCGCTGCGCTGAGCTCGGCGACTGCGGATGAGCTGAGTCACATCGCAGCGCCATGGGAATGATCAGCGGCGTTCCGGCGTTCCAGCAGTCATGGCTACCGTCACCCTGACCTCAGAGAACCACGACACGACCGTCGAGGACGGCATCGTTCTGATCGACTTCTGGGCGGGCTGGTGCGTGCCGTGCCAGCGCTTCGCCCCCATCTTCGAGGAGTCCTCGGAGACCCACGAGGACGTCACCTTCGCCAAGGTCGACACCGAGGACCAGCAGCAGCTGGCGATGCGCTACGGCGTCACCTCGATTCCGACCCTGGTCGCCTACCGCGAGGGCATCCCGGTGTTCTCGCAGGCCGGCGCCCTCCCGCAGTCCGCTCTCGAGGATCTCATCGGCCAGGTGAAGAACCTGGACATGGACGAGGTCCGCAAGGCGTACGCGGAGAGCAAGGACGCCGAGCAGCAGGCCTGATCACGTCCGGCGGGAACCCGAGAGGCTCCCGCTCGCCCCACAGACGACGAGGCCCCTCCTCCGAGTGATCGGAGGAGGGGCCTTCTCCATGCCCGGGAGAGGTCGCTCCCGGGCCGAGGGATCAGCTGGCCGAGGACCGACGGAAGGGCTTGCGCTTGCCGTCGAAGTGTCCGCCGTCGGGACGAGCGCCCCGACTGCCGCCGCGCGGGCCGTGGTCCGGGCCGATGCGGAGCGGACGGCCGCCGACGCGGGCCTTGCCGATGCGCGCCATCTGCTCCTCGTCGAGGGAGCCGCGGATCTGCACCAGGGCGAAGGTGGGGAAGATCTGGATCTTGCCCACGTCCTTGCCGTTCAGACCGCCCTCGCCGGTGATCGCTCCGACGATGGCCGGCGGGCGTGCCCCATGGGTGTTGCCCACGCCGATCTTGTAGGAGGTGTAGCCCTTCTCGGTCTGCGAGCCCTCGTGCCGAGGCCCGCGGTCGCCGCGACGGTCGTCGCTGCCGCTGTGCTTCGAGGGAGTGTACTCCTCCTCCTCGGTGGCGGTGCCCGGGCCGTCATCGCCGACGCTCATGGCGCCGAGGGCTGCGGCGAGCTCGAGGGGATCGATCTCGTTCTCGGTGACGAACTCGCTGACGAGCTCGCGGTACAGCTCCAGACGTCCGCGCTGGATGCGATCGGGAACCTTGGTGAGCAGCGCGGCCAGGCGGTGCTTGGACACATCGCGGGGCGAGGGGATGACGGCCTCTTCGAGGGTCTGCTTGGTGGCGCGCTCGATGTTCTTCAGCGTGCGCCGCTCGTGCGGGCCGATGAAGGTCAGCGCCTCACCGGTGCGGCCGGCGCGGCCGGTGCGACCGATGCGGTGCACGTAGGCCTCGGGCTCGCGCGGCACGTCGAAGTTCACGACCAGGCCGATGCGCTCCACGTCCAGGCCGCGGGCCGCGACGTCGGTCGCGACGAGAACCTGGAGGGAGCCATCGCGCAGACGCTCGACGATCTTCTCGCGCTCCTTCTGGGGCACGTCACCGCTGATGGAGGAGGCGATCAGGCCGCGCGCCACCAGCGCGGAGCCGACCTCCTCAGCAGCGGCGCGGGTGCGCACGAACACGATCGCGGCCTCGGCCGGAGAGGTGGCGAGCACGCGGGCGAGCGCACCGGTGCGGTGCTTGAAGGGCACCACGGCATAGGACTGGCGCACGCTCTTGACGGTCGAGGACTGCGGCGAGACGCTCACGCGCACCGGGTCCTTCATGTGGGTCTGCGCGACGCGCTGGATCGCCGAGGGCATGGTCGCCGAGAACAGGGCGAGCTGACGGCTCTCGGGGGAGTGGGAGAGGATCTCCTCGACGTCCTCCGCGAAGCCCATGCGGAGCATCTCGTCGGCCTCGTCCAGCACGGCGAAGCGGATGGTGTCCAGGCGCAGGTTGGTGCGACGCATGTGGTCCATCACGCGGCCGGGCGTGCCGACGACGACCTGGGCGCCGCGAGCGAGCGCACGTTCCTGGGGGCCGTAGGGCGAGCCGCCGTACAGAGCGATGACGTCCAGGCCGCCGATGGCGGTCGCGAAGGACGAGATGGCGTCGGCGACCTGCATGGCGAGCTCACGGGTCGGGGCGAGCACCAGGGCCTGCACCTCGCGCAGCGAGGGATCGATCGCCGCGAGCAGGGGGAGGCCGAAGGCGGCCGTCTTGCCGGTGCCGGTCTGGGCGACGCCGATGACGTCGCGGCCCTCGAGCAGCGGCGGGATGGCCTGCGTCTGGATGGCCGAGGGAGTCGTGAAGCCGAGCTCGTCGACCGCGCGGCGCAGAGGCGCCGGAAGGGCGATGTCGTCGAAGCTGGGACCGGCAGGGGCGTCGGGGGCGGTCTCGGCGGCGGCGTCGGCAGTGGTGCTGGTCTCAGCGGCCGCGGCCGTCGAGGGGGTGCCCTGATCCGTGGGGGCCGCGTCGGAGGTGTCCGCAGCGGGTGAGGGATCGAGGGCAGGGGAGGCGTCAGTCATGGCGTCCTTTGAGGGGTGGAGTGAAATCTGAAAGCCCTCGCAGGTGGCAGGGCTGATGCCCTGACAGGTCGCGATGTGAGACGCGCACGATGAGAACAGCGCAGCACGAGCGACAACGGGCTCGAAGGACCTGCAATTCCGCAGGTCGGACAAGGTGCAAGTCTACGGCCGGGAGGGTTGTCGCAACAGAGCGCGGTGGGCGAGATCGCTCACCCTGCGCGGTACGCTGAGGGTTCTATACCCTCGGGTGCCAAGGTCGCAGGCACGTTACGGCGCGTCGTCGGCCCCACCCCATCGCCCCACTGTGAAGGACACCTCGTGCTGCGCACCCATTCCGCCGGCGCGCTCCGCTCGGAGCACATCGGACAGACCGTCACCCTCACCGGCTGGATCGGCCGTCGCCGTGACCACGGCGGCGTGACGTTCCTCGATCTGCGCGACGCGAGCGGCGTCGCCCAGGTGGTGGTCCGGGAGGACGAAGCCCTCCACCTCCGCAACGAGTACGTGCTGAAGATCGTCGGCACGGTCGGCAAGCGCCCGGAGGGCAACGAGAACCCTCAGCTGCCCTCCGGCGACGTCGAGGTCACGGCCGACAGCGTCGAGGTCCTCAGCGCCTCCGCGCCGCTGCCCTTCCAGCTCGACGAGCACTCCGAGGTCGGCGAGGAGGCGCGTCTGCGCTACCGCTACCTCGACCTGCGGCGTCAGGGCCCGGCCGCCGCGCTGCGTCTGCGCTCGGAGGTCAACCGCGCTGCGCGCGACACCCTCCTGGACCAGGACTTCCTCGAGGTCGAGACCCCGACCCTGACCCGTTCCACCCCTGAGGGTGCCCGGGACTTCCTGGTGCCCGCGCGCCTGGCGCCCGGCTCCTGGTATGCGCTGCCGCAGTCCCCGCAGCTGTTCAAGCAGCTCCTCATGGTCGGCGGCGTGGAGAAGTACTTCCAGCTCGCGCGCTGCTACCGCGACGAAGACTTCCGTGCGGATCGTCAGCCGGAGTTCACCCAGCTCGACGTGGAGATGAGCTTCGTGGACCAGGAGGACGTCATCGCCCTGGCCGAGGAGATCCTCACCGCCGTGTGGGCCAAGGGCGGCCACGAGATCACCACGCCGTTCCCGCGCATCACCTACGCCGAGTCGATGCGCCGTTACGGCTCCGACAAGCCCGATCTGCGGTTCGAGCTCGAGCTCGTGGAGATGACGGAGTACTTCCAGGACACGCCGTTCCGGGTGTTCCAGTCCCCGTACGTCGGCGCGATCGTCATGGCAGGGGGCGCCTCGCAGCCCCGCCGTCAGCTCGACGCCTGGCAGGAGTGGGCCAAGCAGCGCGGCGCCAAGGGGCTCGCGTACGTCCTGGTCCAGGAGGACGGCACCCTCACGGGACCGGTCTCCAAGAACATCTCCGAGGCCGAGAAGGCCGGCCTCCTCGAGGCGACCGGCGCCAGCACCGGCGACTGCATCTTCTTCGCCGCCGGCGAGGCCAAGTCCTCGCGCGCCCTGCTCGGAGCGGCCCGCAACGAGATCGCCGAGCGCCTGGGTCTGATCGACCATGACGCCTTCGCGTTCGCCTGGGTCGTCGACGCCCCGATGTTCGAGCCGGCCGCCGACGCTCGCGCAGCAGGCGACGTCGCCGTGGGCGAGGGGTCCTGGACGGCGGTGCACCACGCGTTCACCTCGCCGAAGCCCGAATTCATGGACACCTTCGACACCGATCCCGGCAGTGCTCTGGCCTACGCCTACGACATCGTGTGCAACGGCAACGAGATCGGCGGCGGATCGATCCGAATCCACGACCAGTCCGTGCAGCAGCGGGTGTTCAAGGTCATGGGCATCTCCGAGGAGGACGCGCAGGAGAAGTTCGGCTTCCTGCTCGACGCCTTCCAGTTCGGCGCCCCGCCCCACGGGGGCATCGCCTTCGGCTGGGACCGCATCGTGGCGCTGCTGGCCGGGGAGGACTCGATCCGTGAGGTCATCGCCTTCCCCAAGACCGGCAACGGGTTCGACCCGCTGACAGCTGCCCCCGCGCCCATCACCCCGCAGCAGCGCAAGGAGGCGGGCGTCGACACGAAGCCCGTTGCGCGGGACGAGAAGTCCGCGGGCGCGATGGAGAAGTCCGCGGACGGGGCACAGGACGCCACGAACGGCTCGACGACGTCGGCAGGCGCCGCACCGACCGCCTGACCGCCGGACCGCCCGGCGTCGCCGTGAAGCCCCCGGTACGTCCATGAAGAACGGCCCCCGCGAGAAATCGCGGGGGCCGTTCTTCTGCTCGTCTGCCCGGGGTCAGCCAGGTGCTCGGTGCAGCCTCAGCGAGGCTGCTCTCCGTGCTTGATCTGAGCGCGGGGGAGTCGGAAGCGACGGATCTGGATGGCGCGCATGATCCCGTAGCCGACCAGGCCGCGCTCCACGGAGCCGAACTGCTCGGTGAGGCGCTTGCGCAGATGGCGGCGCAATACGAGCGAGTCGATCACGCACAGCAGGATCCCGCCCCACAGCACCACGATCATGCCGGTGCTCATCGTCACGTAGAGGTCCGGCTTGATCAGCGGCATGACCAGCGCGACGAGCATGAAGATCAGGGCGATCGGGAAGAAGTACTCGGCGACGTTGCGCCGGGAGTCGACCAGGTCCCGCACCATGCGGCGCTCGGGGCCGCGATGCTGCAGAGGCATCTTCTTCTCGTCCCCGGTCATGAGCGCCTGCTGCGCCTCGGCCCGCTCCTTCGAGGCGCGCGCACGATCGCGCTTGCGCGCCTCCTTCCGATCGTCGACCACGAGGGGCCGACGACGGGCCGCCTCGGCCTCCTTGCGGGTACGGGTGGGCCGACCCTTGGAGCCGGGGCGCACTGGCTGCGTCGGCTCGGGGGTCTCAGGGGTATCACGCTTGCGGAAGATCACCGGGGCATCCTAGTCAAGTTCTCCTGGGATTCCCCGGTGCACGCGCCGGCCCATGGCCTCAGGCCCCGGACGGGGCGCGTGTCGGCGGTACGGTACGTGCTATGACCACGTCGAACGGACCGATGACACCTCCCCCCGCCAGCAGCGATCCGACGGAGATCGACGCCTTGCGCGCACGTCTGGAGCAGTTGCTGCCCGGCGCCGTCGACGATCTGAAGGATCTCGTGCGCATCCCCTCCATCGCGTTCGAGGGCTATGACCGCGAGCCCGTACGACGCAGCGCCGAGGCGGTCGCCGCGCTGCTGCGGGGTGCCGGTATGGCCGAGGTGACCATCGAATCCGTCGCCGACGGCGCCCCGGCGGTGATCGGACGCACGCCCGCCGCCGTTGGACGGCCGACCGTCCTGCTGTACGCCCACCACGACGTCCAGCCCACCGGAGACGAGACGGCTTGGACCAGCGCTCCCTTCGAGCCCGCTCAGCGCGGTCGACGCCTGTACGGACGGGGCGCGGCCGACGACAAGGCGGGCGTGATGGCCCATGTCACGGCGCTGCGCCTGGTCGGTGAGGAGCTGGCCGCGGAGGGACTCGGTGTCACCGTCTTCGTCGAGGGGGAGGAGGAGGCCGGATCGCCGACCTTCCGTCCCTTCATCGAAGCCCATCGCGAAGCGCTCGAAGCGGACCTCATCATCGTCGCCGACTCGGCGAACTGGGCGGTGGGGACTCCCGCGCTCACCACCAGCCTGCGCGGGCTGGTCGACGTCGTCGTCGAGGTGCGAGCCCTGCAGCACGCCGTGCATTCCGGACTGTTCGGCGGCCCGGTGATGGACTCCCTCACCCAGCTGTCCCGTCTCATCGCGACCCTGCACGACGAGAACGGAGAGGTCGCGGTCGAGGGGCTTGCGCGCTCAGCGGATCCCAGCGTCGAGATGGACGAGGCGGACTTCCGTCGCGACGCGGGCGTGCCCGACGGGCTCGAACTGTCCGGCGGAGGGCCGCTGACGGCGCAGCTGTGGACCCGCCCGGCGCTGTCCGTGATCGGGATCGATGCGCCCGCCGTCCGTGACGCCTCGAACACCCTGGTCCCCGTCAGTCGCGCGAAGCTCTCGCTGCGCATCCCGCCGGGGGAGAGCCCGGACTCGGCGATGGCTGCCCTGGTGGCCCATCTGGAGAAGCACGCCCCGGCGACCGCGGAGATCACTGTGCACGAGGGGGAGAAGGGCAAGCCCTACAGCGCCCGCCAGCACTCGCCCGCCATGGATCTCGCCCGCAGCGCGCTCGGCGACGCCTGGGGGACCGCCGCCGTGGACACCGGACTCGGCGGATCGATCCCGTTCATCGCCGACCTGCTCGAGGTGTTCCCGGAGGCCGATGTGCTGGTGACCGGTGTCGAGGATCCGGAGTCGCGCGCGCACGGGGTCGATGAGTCGCTGCACCTCGACGAGTTCGCGCGGGTGTGTCTGGCCGAGGCTCTCCTGCTCCGCCGCGCGGGGTCCCTTGCTCAGGACGATTCATGAACGCCCCCGCACCGCGCCGGGACCCGGGGAGCGCGTCCCCGCAGCGGGGCTCCGCCGTCTCCGCAGCCACTATCCCGCTCCTGTTCCTGGGCCTGATGGTCGGCTTCTTCTCCGGTTACTTCCTGCTGTGGTGGGGCCTGGCCGTCGTGGTCGCCGTGTGCGTCCTGGCCTTCACGATGGTGATGTCCGGGAAGAGCAGGGATGCGGCTACCGGAGCGGTGGTCGGAGTGGTCGCCGGCTTCGGGCTGCTGCTCCTGGTCGCGCTGTTCCGCGGCGTCCTGTGATCGCCCTGTGAGCGTGGCGTCCGCTGCTGAGCACATCGCCCCGCGGGGGATCCCCGTTTCCCAGCCCGGGGGCGTATCCTGGATCGCACACGAGCTTCGAGGAGGATCGCATGACCACGCCCACCACTGAGCGCCCGGCCAAGGCGCATGGCGTCACCCTCACGTCCGGCGCGGCCGCGAAGGTCACCACGCTGCTGGAGCAGGAGGGTCGCGACGACCTGCGCCTGCGGATCGCCGTGCAGCCCGGCGGCTGCTCGGGCCTGATCTATCAGCTCTACTTCGACGAGCGACAGATGGAGGACGATCTGGTCGCGGACTTCGACGGCGTCGAGGTCGTCGTCGACAAGATGAGCAGCCCCTATCTCCTGGGTGCGGTGATCGACTTCGCCGACACGATCGAGAAGCAGGGCTTCACGATCGACAACCCCAACGCCGGGAGCTCCTGCGCGTGCGGGGACTCCTTCGGCTGAGCCGCTTGTGCGGTGATCCGTTCGAGGATTCGGGCTCGACCCGGTGACGATCTCGTCACCTGGTCGGGCCCGTTTTCCGTGGTGCAGTGGCTGAGAACGGATCACGGACCGGCAACGGCGCGAGCCGGGCGCGTGCCGATGCAGTACGCGCTCCGCGGAACACGTATGATGACAGTGTGCCGTCAACGGGCGGGCTCTCCGCCTGCCCGGGCCCGTTCCTCCGAACGGGCGCGGCACCCTGGGCATGTCAGCGCCCAGGTAAGTACCAACTCCGCAGTCCGGAGCCGCTCGCGACGCACAGCGCGAACGGAGCCCGGGAGCCGGAGACGACGAGCGGAAGGTCATCCCCTGTGATCCCCCAGGTCCCCCAGCGCGCGCGGCGAGGCCGCCGCGTGGCGACAGCAGGCCTAGCCCTGGCCACCCTGTTCCTGTCGGGCTGTACCGACGAGCAGCTGCGCGGCTTCATGCCCGGCTACTCCGACGGTCAGGTCACGGATCAGACGGGCCGGATCACCGACCTGTGGGTCGGGGCCTGGTCCGTGCTGGTCATCGTCGGCCTCCTCGTGTGGGGCCTCACCATCTGGTGCGCGGTCGCCTACCGCCGTCGCAAGAACGACACCGGCTTCCCGGTCCAGCTGCGCTACCACGTGCCGCTCGAGCTGATGTTCACGCTCGTGCCCGTGGTCATGGTCCTCACCTTCTTCTACTTCACGCAGCGCGACGCCCGCGAGGTCGAGATGCACGTGGCCGAGCCCGATGTCACCGTGAACATCGTGGCCAAGCAGTGGAGCTGGGACTTCAACTACGTCGATGAGAACGTGCACGAGCCCGCCGGCGTGCAGTCCTTCGAGACCGGCCAGGAGGGCGCGGCGGACTCGCTGCCCGTGCTGTACCTCCCGGTCGATCAGAAGGTCGAGTTCCGGCTCGACTCGCGCGACGTCATCCATTCCTTCTGGGTCGTGGACTTCCTCTACAAGAAGGACATGATGCCGGGCCACACCACCAGCTTCCAGGTCACCCCGACCCGTGAAGGCACGTATTCCGGCAAGTGCGCCGAGCTGTGCGGCGAGTACCACTCGGACATGCTCTTCAACCTGAAGGTCGTCTCCCAGGAGGAGTACGACGCGCACATGCAGGACCTGAAGGACCAGGGCCTCGAGGGTCAGCTGGGGGTTGACCTCAACCGCAACCAGGAGGAGTGGAGCATGCGCGAGAAGCATGACGACGCTGGTCCTCGCTACACCACTCCGGCGACAGAGGGAGAGAACGAGTGAGCGCCGAGACGACCTCCGCGCCGGTGACACCGGCGCCGGAGAGGTACCAGAAGACCGAGAGCACCAGCCTCGGCAAGCAATTCTTCAACCTGCTGACCACGACCGATCACAAGCTGATCGGCATGATGTACATGGGCATGGCCTTCGCGTTCTTCGCGTTCGGTGGACTGCTTGCCCTCGGCATCCGCAGCGAGCTCTGGGAGCCCGGCCTGCAGGTCGTGGCCTCCAAGGACCAGTACAACCAGCTGTTCACCATGCATGGCACGATCATGCTGCTGATGTTCGGCACGCCGCTGTTCAACGGCTTCGCCAACTACCTGGTGCCGCTGCAGATCGGCGCCGTGGACATGGCGTTCCCCCGGCTGAACATGTTCGCGTTCTGGATCACGCTGTTCGGTTCGCTGATCGTCGTGGCCGGCTTCCTCACCCCGCAGGGCGCGGCGTCCTTCGGCTGGTTCGCGTATGCGCCGCTGTCGGACACGACGTTCTCGCCCGGCCTGGGTGGTGATCTGTGGGTCTTCGGCTTGGCCTTGCAGGGCTTCGGCACGATCCTGGGCTCGGTCAACTTCATCACGACGATCCTCTGCATGCGCATGCCGGGCATGACCATGTTCCGCATGCCGATCTTCACCTGGAACGCGCTGATCACTGCCGTTCTGGTGCTGATGGCCTTCCCGCCGCTCGCCTCCGCGCTGCTGGCATTGGGAGCGGATCGACGCTTCGACGCTCAGATCTTCAACCCGGAGAACGGCGGTCCTGTCCTGTGGCAGCACCTGTTCTGGTTCTTCGGCCACCCCGAGGTCTACGTGCTGGCCCTGCCGTTCTTCGGCATCGCGTCGGAGATCATCCCGGTGTTCTCCCGCAAGCCGATCTTCGGATACAAGACCCTGGTGGGTGCGACGATCTCCATCGCCGCCCTCTCGGTGACCGTGTGGGCGCACCACATGTACACCACGGGTGCCGTCATGCTGGACTTCTTCGCCTTCATGACAATGCTGATCGCCGTGCCGACGGGCGTGAAGTTCTTCAACTGGCTGGGCACGATGTGGCGAGGCTCGCTGACCTTCGAGACGCCGATGCTGTTCACGCTCGGCTTCCTGACCACCTTCATCTTCGGCGGTCTGACCGGCGTCATCCTGTCTTCCCCGGTGCTGGACTTCCACATCTCCGACACCTACTTCGTGGTGGCTCACTTCCACTACGTGATGGCCGGAACCGTGGTGTTCGAGATGTTCGCCGGGTTCTACTTCTGGTGGCCGAAGATGTTCGGCTACAAGCTCAGCGAGGGCATGGGCAAGGTGCACTTCTGGCTCCTGACCATCGGCTTCCATATGACGTTCCTGGTGCAGCACTGGCTGGGCGTCATGGGTGCTCCCCGCCGTTACGTCAACTACCTCGCCGAGGACAACTTCGGCTGGCTGAACCAGGTCTCCACGATCGGTGCGGTCATCATGGGTGCGTCGACGCTTCCGTTCCTCCTCAACGTCGTGCTCACGCACGTGAAGGGGAAGAAGGTCGAGGTCGACGATCCGTGGGGCTACGGTGCATCGCTCGAGTGGGCGACTTCCAGCCCGCCCCCGCGCCATAACTTCCATTCCCTGCCTCGCGTCCGGTCCGAGCGCCCCGCCTTCGATCTCCATTACCCGGAGGTGGCTCTTCAGGACCATATGCTCGAGCAGGAGCCCGCTGTGAACCCGAGGACGAACTGACATGAGAGCATCTGCAAAGATCTTCTGGATCCTGGGAGTCTTCTTCCTGATCGTCGCCGTGGCGTACGGCTTCGTGACGGGGAGGTACGAGCCCATGGGCATCGAGCCCGTCGGTTTCCCGGCCTTGCTGGCCCTGGCAGGCCTGGGGTTCATGATCGCGATGGTCCTCACGCTGACCATCCGTCACAACGAGCTGAACTCCTCCGACGATTCCGACGCGGAGATCGCTCCGAATGCGGGCGTCCAGGGCAGCTTCTCCCCGTACAGCTGGGCCCCGCTGTGGGCTGCGATCGGCGCCGCACTGTGCTTCCTCGGAGTCGCGGCCGGCTGGTGGATCTTCGCCTTCGGCATCATGTTCGCGATCTTCGGCATCCTCAGCTGGGTTCTCGAATTCTCGGTGGGTCAGCACCAGCACTGAGTCCCGCTGATCCCGCTCGGGGATCTGCCGCAGCGGCCCCGCATCGATTCGTCGATGCGGGGCCGCTCGCTTGTGTGCAGAGGCGGGCTCGAGTCCGTCGCATCGGAGGACGGAGTGCGGAGACCGCTCGTCAGTGCCTGAGCTTCCCCGTGTCCGGGACGGCACGCGGGTTCCCGGTCGCACCGCGCGGAGTGCGGAGCGGATGCCCTCGCGCAGCAGGACAGCACGGTGCTCAACATGCTGATGCGCGCATTCAGACATGGGGGTCGCGGACCCTGGGGCAGGACGCTGCAGTCCCAGGAATACGACACGATGGTGTGCCGGCATGGGCATGGGCATGGGCATGGGCAGGGGCATGGGCATGGGCCTGGGAACGGGACTCGGCATTGGCGCCGGTGCAGACTTTGCGGTGATCGCACTCTCGGTGGATTCCGCGCCGGCTGTGCGCAGGGAGTCCTCTGACCCGCGTCCGAAGCTCTCTTCCTGAGCACAGCACCACGTCGAGCGAGCTGGCCCACGGTCCCCGGTGAGCACGGATCGAGCGCGCCGCCCTGCAGCCCAGCTGCGGTCACCGGCCCGTGGGGCGGGAGATGCTGGAAGGCTCCGCCACGATAGCGACAGCAGGAATAGCACGTCGGCATCGCAACAGCGTAACTAGTCTGTAAACGGTTGTGCCCGTGTGTGTATGCCTCCGCGAGTGCGTACACGTGCGAATGCATAGGGGGCGCAGACGAGACGGGCTGCGCGGAGGGCGGTCAGGTGTCCTGAACCGTGCCGGTGTTAGCGTTGCCGCACGACCACCGCAGGGAACACGACTCCTCGTGATGCGGCGGCAACCGGGAAGGGTGAGCACGATGATCGGTGGCGTCCGCAGGCCGAGCGACCATGCAGTCATCGAGCTCGAAACGCTGTTCGCCGAGAATGGTGGCGTAGGTGGCGGCATCGAGTGGGCGCGCACCACGCTGGCTGCCGAAGGCATGGACGCGAAGCGCGGGCCCTTGCGAGCAGTGCGTCGTCTGCGGCGCACTGAGCGGCGCCTGAGCATCATCGCGGCGCGCTATCTCGTGGATGCCGTCGCCGGGCGGCATCCGGGGGAGCAGGGGCCCCGCAGCCCCGTGCTGCGCTGAGCGAGACGCTCCACGCGGCAGCACGCGGCAGCACGCGGCGGTACGCGGTGGTACGCGTCGGCACGCGACAGTGCACAGCAGCACACCGTGTCACGGGGCGGTCCTGACGGGGCACGGCTGGACGGGCCACACAGGGGCGGGCTGGGCGTTCTCGGGTCCAACGCTGAAGGGCCCTGGGAAAGATCCCAGGGCCCTTCAGCGTTCGTTCCGCGCAGCGGCGGGAGTGGTCAGCCTTCCGGGTGAGCCTTCTCCGCCGGGGTGCGGTAGTCGCCACCAGTGACGGCGTCGATCTTGTGCTTCTCATGACCGGCGTGCTCCAGAGCAGCGCGCAGCTCGGCCGGGGTGACCGGCTCGATCCGATCCTTGAAGAAGAAGCTCGTGGCCTTCGCTCGGAGCGAGGACACGCCCTTGCCTGCGCGGAGCGGGCGGTAGTCGTCGTGCTGCACGAGGACCCAGCGATCGAACTCGTTGAGCGGCTCGTGGATCTCGAGCATCTGCCCGGCATCCGTGCGGACGACACGCGAGGTCTCGGTGCCGTGCAGCGCCTTCTCGCGAGCATGACGCTGGAACGACAGGCACAGCCGCTTCGTGATGAAGAACAGCAGCACCGGTGCCACGAAGATTCCGATACGGAATGCCCACGTGAGGTCATTGATCGACATGTGCAGGGCGATGGCGATGATGTCGTTCGTCGCAGCGAGGGCCAGGATCAGATAGATGCTGATCCAGGCGATGCCGAGACCCATCCGGACCGGCGCGTTGTACGGCAGGTCGTTGAGGTGGTGCTCACGGTCGTCGCCGGTGACCCAGGCCTCGAGGAACGGGTAGACCGCCATGAAGCCCAGCAGAGCGCCGTAGACGACGAACGGGATCAGCATGTTCAGCGAGACCACGTATCCGAAGATCGTGAACTCCCAGCCGGGCATCAGGCGGAGTCCGCCGTCCGTCCAGAGCATGTACCAGTCCGGCTGGGAGCCGGCAGACACGGGGGAGGGGTCGTACGGACCGTAGACCCAGACGCCGTTGATCGCGGTGGTCGCGGAGATCAGGGTGATGATTCCGAAGACCAGGAAGAAGAATCCTCCGGCCTTGGCAGCGTAGACCGGGAAGACCGGGAAGCCGACGACGTTGCGCTCGGTGCGGCCCGGACCGGGGTACTGCGTGTGCTTGTGCAGGACCAGCAGGACCAGGTGGATCGCGATCAGGCCGAGGATCATAGCCGGCACCAGCAGGATATGGATCGTGAACAGGCGCGGGATGATGTCGGTTCCGGGGAACTCGCCGTTGAACAGCAGCATCGACAGGTAGGTGCCGATGATCGGAATCGCCTTCATCAGGCCGTCGATCACGCGCAGGCCGTTGCCCGAGAGCACGTCGTCCGGGAGGGAGTATCCGGAGAAGCCGGCCACCATGCCCAGGACCATCAGCGTGAAGCCGACGAGCCAGTTGAGCTCACGCGGCTTGCGGAACGCACCGGTGAAGAAGACGCGGAACATGTGCACGAAGATCGCGACCATGAAGACCAGCGCCGACCAGTGGTGCATTTGGCGGAACAGCAGACCGCCCTTCACCTCGAACGAGATGTGCAGGGTCGACTCGAAGGCGCGTGACATCTGCTCGCCCTGGAGCGCCGTGTAGGGGCCGCTGTACACGACCTCCTCCATGGAGGGGTCGAAGAACATCGTGAGGAAGGTTCCCGAGATCAGCAGGATGACGAAGCTGTACAGCGCCACCTCGCCGAACATGAACGACCAGTGATCGGGGAAGATCTTGCGGGCCATGAACTTGACGAAGCCGCCGCCGGAGAGGCGCTGATCGAGCCAGTCGCCGCCCACCGCGCCGAGCTTGTACACGCGAGAGCTGCTCGCGTTGTCGGAAGTCTGCTTCCGGGTATCGGGAGTCGTGGTCGTCACGTGATCACTTGTCCTTGTGGAGGTTCCAGAAGCTGGGACCGATCGGCTCGGGGAAGTCGCCGGAGGCGACGAGGTAGCCCTCGTCGTCGACGTCGATCGGGAGCTGGGGGAGGGGACGGTGTGCCGGCCCGAAGATCACCTTCGCGCCATCGGTGACGTCGAAGGTCGACTGGTGGCAGGGGCACAGCATGTGGTGGGTCTGCTGCTCGTAGAGCGCCACCGGGCAGCCGACGTGCGTGCAGATCTTGGAGAAGGCGAGCACGCCCTCGACGCCGTTCGCCAGGCTCTCGTCGTTCTTCGCCAGCTTCGGGTCGATGCGGACGATCACGGTGGCGGCCTTTGCACGCTCCTCCATGAAGTGCGGAGTCTCGTCGGTCAGGCCTTCGGGCATGACGTGGAAGATCGAGTTCATCGCGACGTCGGAGAGCTTGATGGGCGTGCCGTCGTGGTCGCGAGCCAGGCGCTGACCGGGGTTCTGGCCCCAGAACGTGTGGTGCAGCTTGTTGCCCGGCAGGGGGCCGAGCGTCGACAGCGGTGCGAGAACCGCGATCGGCAGCGCTGCGAGCGAGGCGACCATGGCCGTGACGATGAGGGGGCGCCGGGCGATGCCGGACTCCTCGAGGCCGTCGGTGATGATGCCGGCGGCGACCTCGCGCACCTCGTCGGAGCTGCGGATGTCGTGACGCTCTTCGACCATCTCCTCATCGGGCATCAGGGTCTTGGCCCAGTGGACCGCGGCCGCACCGATGAAGAAGACGGCGATCGCGAGACCGAGGCCCGCGACGAGGTTCGACCACCACAGGGCCTTGGGGGAGCCCTCTGCGGCGAAGATGTTCGTGCCCGTCGGGGTGACGAGGAAGTAGGCGGCGATGAAGATCGCGGTGCCCACCACGGAGAGGAGGAACATGCCGGCGACGAGTCGTTCGGCGCGCTTCTCAGCGGACCTCGAGACGTCGGCCTGGCGATGGACGTGCGGGGGGAGCCCCGGGTTCGGGAAGCCGCCACCCTCCTTGGGGGCGACGGCGGTGACCGTGCCCTCGGAGGTGGTGCCGTCGGGATTCGTGTTCATGCTCGCATTCACTTGGCCTTCGCCCCCAGCCACACGGCGCAGCCGAGGAGCAGGGACAGGATGATCGTCCAGGCGTACAGTCCCTCGGTCACGGGGCCGAGGGAGCCCAGGGAGATGCCGCCGGGGGAGCCGTTCTCCTCCAGGGCCTCCAGGTAGGTGATGACATCAAGCTTGTCCTGCGGGGACAGGTTGGTCTCGCTGAAGACAGGCATGTTCTGAGGGCCGGTGTCCATGGCCTCGTAGACGTGCTTGCCCTCGACGCCGGTGACGGCCGGTGCGAACTTGCCGCGCGTCAGGGCGCCGCCCTGACCGGCCGCGTTGTGGCACATGGCGCAGTTGATCCGGAAGATCTCTCCGCCCTTGGTGGCGTCACCCTTCGAAGTGTCGAGGTACTCCTCGTCCGGAACGGCGGGGCCGGATCCGAGGGAGGCGACGTATGCGGCGAGCTGCCGGGTCTGCTCCTCGTTCATCTGCGGGGGCTTGCGCCAGGCCTGAGCGCCCGAGGACTGCATGGGCATGCGGCCGGTGCCGACCTGGAAGTCGACGGCGGCAGCGCCCACACCGATCAGCGAGGGGCCGATCGTCGAGCCGTCTGCGTCGAGCTCGCCCTCGGCATTGCGGCCGTGGCACGTCGCGCAGTTGGCGAGGAAGAGCGCCTCGCCCTCATCGATGTCGTCCTGCGTGTACGCCTCGGCCTGGGCCGTCTGAGGCTGGAACGCGACGTACAGACCGCCGGTCGCCACCAGGGCGAGCAGAAGGATCACGAGTAGCGCCATCGGGTGATGACGACGTGCGGCGAGTGCCTTCACGGTTCGAACCTCGATTCGTGGAGGGGGCGGGCTGGGGAGGGGCGGAGACGTGGGGACGCACCAGGCGGCGGAGCCTGTGCGGGCGCGGGGCTCAGAAGATGCTCCAGTCGAAGTCGACCGGGATGAAGTGGCCGGAGGTGAACAGCGACGACAGCGGATCGAGCATGTACACGATGAAGAACAGGACGATCCAGACGACGTCGACGAAGTGCCAGTAGTACGAGATGCAGATCGCCGAGACCTGCTCGTGCTGGGTGAACTTGTCCGCGACCAGTGCCCGCATGATCACCATGAGGAAGGCGATCAGACCGCCGATCACGTGGATGCCGTGGAAGCCGGTGGCGAGGTAGAAGATCGACCCGAACGGCGTGGACGAGAGCGTGATCCCGTTGTGCACGAGCTCGGTGTACTCGTACGCCTGGCCGGACACGAAGACCGCGCCCATGATGAACGTGAGCGTGTACCACTCGATCATGCCCCAGCCCGCGACGTTGAAGATCGAGCCCTCGCGGCGCTTGCGCGGGGTGAAGGTCTTCCCGTTGGGGAAGCGGCCCTCGGCGAGGTACACGCCGATCTGGCAGGTCACGGAGCTCAGTACGAGGATCGTGGTGTTCACGAGCGCGTATCCGTGGGCGAAGTGACCTTGTCCGGTCACGAAGGTATCCGGCGCCATGGATCGCAACGTGAAGTACATCGCGAACAGACCGCCGAAGAACATCAGCTCACTGGAGAGCCAGACGATCGTGCCGATCTGCGTCGGGTTGGGGCGGCCGACCGCTGGGGCAGCGGCGGCGGGGCGCTCAGGCAGGGTCGCAGTAGTCACGTCACCATTATGTCGTGTCGTCAGAATCGGTGCGCCAGTTCACGACGTGCAGGCTCACCGCAGGGCATAGCCCCGGAAGGACGGAGCCAGCATATCCCTCCTGACGCCCTGTCACGAACCAGGACACGCTTCCTCTCTGCGCAGGTGGCCGGTGCCAGGTGCGCGTGTGATGCATCTGTGATCCGCACCGTGACCGGAACGACGTTCCCGCGCCGTGAAGTGCGATCATTCAGGCATGAGCGAGAACATCCCGACCTGGTCCACGATCACGTCGCGCCTCGTGCGCGGCGAGGATCTCGACGTCCACGAAGCCTCCTGGGCGATGGACGAGGTCATGCTCGGAAACACCACCGCCGTCCAGCTGGCCGGGTTCCTCGTGGCCCTGCAGGCGAAGGGCGTCAGCAGCGACGAGCTCGCCGCCCTGGCCGATTCGATGGTGGCCCATGCCCGACCGGTGCGCTCTCCGCAGCGCTGCATCGATATCGTCGGCACCGGGGGAGACCTCGCCAAGACGGTGAACATCTCCACGATGGCGTCGATGGTGATCGCCTCGACGGGTCGGCCGGTGGTCAAGCACGGCAACCGCGCCTCGTCGTCGAAGTCGGGGTCGGCCGACGTGCTGGAGGAGCTCGGCGTGCGTCTGGACCTCCCGATCTCCGCCGTCGAGGACCTGGTCGAGGAGATCGGCATGACCTTCCTCTTCGCCCAGGTGTTCCACCCCTCGATGCGGTTCGCCGCGGAGGCCCGCAAGGGGCTGGGCATCCCGACCGTCATGAACATCCTCGGTCCGATCACCAATCCGGCGATGCCTCGGGCGAGCGCCGTCGGGGTCGCGGACGTCACCATCGCCCCGACAGTCGCGGGCGTCTTCGCCGCGCGCGGCACGAGCGCGCTGGTCTTCCGCGGGCTGGACGGGCTGGACGAGCTGACGGTCACCGGCGAGTCCCAGGTCTGGGAGGTCCGGGGCGCAGAGGTGCGAGAGCACCTGTTGGATCCTCACCGGCTGCTCGGCCTGTCGCGTGCCGGCCACGACGCCCTCCGCGGCGGGACGGCGGCCGAGAACGCGCAGGTCGCCCGGGATCTCTTCGACGGGTCCCGCGAAGGACGCATGGAGGCGGTGCGGGATGCGGTGCTCCTGAACGCGGCGTCCGGTGTCCAGGCGTTCGACGGGATCGGGCTCGAGGCGTCCGATGGCTTCGAGGACCGCTTCGTCGTCGCCTACCGGGAGGTCGAGGCCGCGCTGGACTCCGGGCGGCCCAAGGAGCTGCTGGAGAACTGGGCGGCGGCGTCGCAGCGGGTGATGTCCTCACAGGGCTGACCGGCGCAGCGCCCGCAGTGCGGGGCGCGCCCGATCTGCTCTGGTTCAGCCCTCGATGCCCAGATCGAAGGCCGCGTCGAGATCGCTCTTGGAGTAGGTCTTGAAGGCGATGTTCGTCGTGGTGTCCCGCACGCCCTCGACCTTGCCGAGCTGGTCGGCGATGACGCCGGCGAGGTCCTCGTGGGCGCGCACCCGCACGACGGCGATCAGGTCCACGTCACCGGTGACGGAATAGACCTGCTCGATGCCGTCGATGTCGACGATCGCCTCCGCGACCTCGGGGATGCGTGCGGACTCGACGACGATCGAGACGATGGCAGTGATCATGGGAACTCCTAGGAGACGAGGCGCCGAGCGCGCCAGGACGTGTGCTCCGAGCCTATGCCCCGACGCCCGGCTGGGTCCGGGCGAAGCGTTCGGCGAGATGATCCGCGTCGAAGCGTGCGCGCGCGGGCTGTCGCCATTCGCCCTCGGTGAGGACCGTGCGCACGCCGTCCCCCTCCAGCCAGTTCAGCAGGATCTCCGCCTCCTGGTGATAGCCCTGGCACATCGGTGCGGCGAGCTCCGCCTCACCGGTGCCGGTGAGGGCCAGGGAGCGTGCGACGGCGACGGGATCGGCCTGGGCGGGCACCAGTGCGGTGCCCGAGAAGCGACCGTGGCGCACGGCGAGGATCTCCCATCCGCGACCGCCGATGACGGGTTCTGAGCTCGGCCGTGCGGCGACCAGCAGGGGCACGTCGCCGATCGCGCGCAGTCGTGCCCCACGACGTGCTGCGGTGAGGAAGCTCAGCGCGAGGCGTCGTAGCTTCTCGGCGTCCTCGTAGCGGCCGGCGTCGACGTGACGGCGCATGCGCGAGGCCACGTGGTCGAGGACGGCCCGCGGATCCTCGCGCATGGCCCGCCGCAGCTGATCGTGGTGAGCTGCCCGGGGGAGCGGCTCCCGCCCGCCGGCACGCTCGAAGGATGCCCCGCGGCCCAGCACGGCGTCGGTGAGCAGGCCTCGCAGCGGGTCCACGTCGTGACGCGAGGAGAGAGGGCCGATCTGCACCGAGCCGTCGGCTTCCGTCCGGGCGAGGCGCGCTGCGCGCAGCCCGTCCCCGCCGCTGCCGAGCCGCAGCCAGAGCGCCTTCTCGGGGGTCAGGCCGTGCCGGTTCGACGGGGGCTTCTCGGCGCCGATGATGCGCAGCTCGCGGATCGCGGCCTCGGTGGGAGTGGTGCACTCGATGATTCGGATCGACTCCGCCTGCGGGAGCATGTCCAGGACCTTGCGCCGGGTCTCCGAGGCCGTGAAATAGGTGCGCACCCGCGAGCGCAGATTGCGGGAGGTGCCCACGTAGAGCACCGCGTCCTGAGCGTCTCGGAACTGGTAGACCCCGGGGACGGAGGGGATGCTCGCCGCGAGGTGCTTCTTGCGCAGCTGGACAGGCGTGGCCCGTCGGTGCGCGGAGGACAGGTCCTCGAGGGTGGACGTGCCGGTGGGGCCCAGGCGTTCGATGATCGCGTGGAGCACGTCGACCGTCGCCCGGGCATCGGAGAGAGCGCGGTGGTCCGGGGTGATGCTCGCTCCGACATGGGCGGCGAGGGTCGAGAGCTTGTGGTCGCGCACCTCGTCACGTCGGAACACGGTGCGGGCGAGCGCCAGGGTGTCCAGCACTGCGGGCCTCGGCCAGCCGATCTCGCAGCGGGCGGCCTGTGCCGTGAGGAAGGAGATGTCGAAGCGCGCGTTGTGGGCGACGAGGGCGGCATCGCCGACGAAGTCGAGGAACATCGGCAGCACCGTGGTGATCGGCGGCGCCCCGGCGACCGAGGCGTCCGTGATGCCGGTGAGCGAGGCGATGTAGGCCGGGATCGGTCGTTCAGGATCCACGAACGTGCGGAACTCCCCGAGCACCTCGCCGGCCCGCACCTTGACGGCGCCGATCTCGGTGATCGCGTCGGCCGAGGGATCCGTCCCGGTGGTCTCGAGGTCGACCACGACGAGGGTCGCGTCCATCAAGGGGGTGCCGAGATCATCGAAGCTCAGCTGGCGGCGCGCGGACATGCCCGCAGACTATGACGCGGCCCCGACACCTGAGCTCCTGACGCGTGGTGCGCGTGGTCACCCAGGTGCCGGGACCGGCACGGCGGAGCGGATCAGCTCGTGGGCTTGGGTCGCGAATAGATCTTCTCGATGACCGGGGCGAGATCCTTGACGACCACGTTGCGCTTGAGCTTCAGCGACGGGGTCAGATAGCCGTTCTCCTCGGTGAAGTCCGAGTCGATGACCTCGAAGGCGCGGATCGACTCCGCCTTGGAGACGGACCGGTTGGCCTTGTCGACGACGGTCTGCACCTCGGCGAGCACCCGCTCGTCCTGGGCGGCCTCGGAGATGCTCATCTCGGGCAGCGAGTTGTTCTTCAACCAGGTGGGAAGCATCTCGGCATCGAGAGTGAGGATCGCGGCGACGAACGGCTTCTGGTCACCGATGACCACGCACTGGCTGACCAGCGGATGAGATCGCAGCTGGTCCTCGAGCTGCGCCGGGGAGATGTTCTTCCCGCCGGCGGTCACGATGACCTCCTTGGTGCGTCCCGTGATCGTCAGCGCGCCCTGCTCGTCCAGGGACCCGAGGTCGCCGGTGCGGAACCAGCCGTCCTGCAGAGCCTCGGCGGTGGCCTCGGGGTTGTGGTGATAACCGGCGAAGACCATGACGCCCTTGACGAGGATCTCGCCGTTGTCGTCGATCGCGACGGTGGACCCCGGCAGCGGTGGGCCCACGGTTCCGGGCTCGACCGCCCAGGGCAGGTTCACGCAGACCGGCGCGGTGGTCTCCGTGAGCCCGTACCCCTCGAGCACCGTCACCCCGATACCGCGGAAGAAGTGGGCCAGGCGCGCACCCAGCGGTGCGCCGCCGGAGACCGCCCAGCGGACGTCGCCGCCCATGGCCTCTCGTAGCTTCCCGTAGACCAGCTTATCGAACAGCGCATGCTTCGCCTTCAGGCCGAACGGCACCTTCCCCGCGCTCTGCGCGAGGGAATAGGCGATCGCCGCGTCGGACGCGGCGGTGAAGATCTTGCCGCGGCCCCCGGCGATGGCCTTCGCCTCGGCCCCGTTGTAGACCTTCTCGAACACGCGCGGCACGGCGAGCAGGAAGGTCGGCTTGAATGCGGCCAGATCCGGCAGCAGGTTCTTGGTGTCCGGGGTGAAGGCCGTGGTGACGGGCCACGAGGCGGCCAGCACGGTGATCAGCCGAGCGAAGACGTGCGCGAGGGGCAGGAACATCAGCAGGCGCGATCCCGGGGGCAGCACCTGCTCACCCAGGAGGTTCAGGGCGCTGCGGGAGGTGTCCACGAAGTTCCCGTGGGTCAGCTCGGCGCCCTTGGGGCGTCCGGTCGTGCCGGAGGTGTAGATGATCGTGGCGACGTCGTCGAGGGTGCGCGAGGTGCGGCGCGCTTCGAGGTCGTCGTCGCTGACGTCCGCTCCGCGCGCGGTGAGCTCCTGGATGATGCCGTCGTCGATGACACCGATGTGCTCGAGCGCAGGCAGCTCGCTGCGCACGGACTCCATGTCCTCCCGGTGGCGGGTGGCCTCCACGATCGCGAAGCGCGCGTTGGTGTCCGAGGCGATCCACTGGATCTGGCTGGGAGAGGACGTCTCGTAGATCGGGACGCTGACCCCGCCCGCCCACCAGACGGCCCAGTCGGCCAGCGTCCACTCGTAGCGGGTGCGGGAGAGGATCGCGACGACGTCCCCGGACTCCACGCCGGAGGCGATCAGCCCCTTCGCGACCTGCTTGACCTCGGCGATGAAGTCAGCAGTGGACAGGGGCACGTAGCGGCCGTCGGACTGTGCGAGCTCATAGATCGGGACTGACTTGTCCGCACGCAGACGCCCCAGCAGGAGGTCCGTCGTATTCTCGTCTGCGCGGCTCTCGTGCTGCGGAGCCGTGGTGAACTGCTTCATCGAATCTCCTTCGATCCGGGAAGGGGCGCGATCCCGGAATACCGGAGGCCTGCCCGGAAGCGCTGGTCGGGTGGGGACGATCCTACGCCAGCGCCAATTACGATGGGTACGACGAGCTGGGAACCAGACACTGGAAACGACCTGATCACCTGTGATCGAGAAGGAGCGGCATGCTCTCCATCGGAGTGGACATCGGCGGCACGAAGATCGCAGCGGGAGTGGTCGACGAGGGCGGCGAGATCATCGCTGCGACGACCCGCAGCACGCCGGCGACGGATCCTGAGCTGATCGAGGCGGGAGTCGCCGACGCGGTCGCGGAGCTGCGCGCGCACCACGACGTGGTCGGCATCGGTGTGGGGGCGGCCGGCTTCGTCGGCGCGGACCGGCGCACGGTGAAGTTCGCCGCGAACCTCGCATGGCGTCAGCGGCCGCTGGCCGATCAGCTCGAGCGTCTGGCCGATCTCCCGGTCGTGATCGAGAACGACGCGAATGCCGCCGGCTGGGCCGAGTACCGCTTCGGTGCCGCGACCGAGGCGAAGCACATGCTCATGATGACCGTCGGCACCGGGCTCGGCGGCGCGATCGTCCTGGACGGTCAGCTGATCCGCGGCGGGGACGGCTTCGCCGGCGAGGTCGCCCACATGACGGCGGTCCCGGACGGCCAATGGTGCGGCTGCGGGCGCAAGGGCTGCCTCGAGCAGTACACGTCGGGCACGGCGCTGGTGCGCACCGCCAAGCATCGGGCGAGTGCCGGGGACTCGCTGATGGGGCCGCTGGTGCAGGCCGCCGGTGGAGATCGGGAGGAGATCGACGGCCCCCTCATCACCCGCCTCGCGCAGGAGGGCGATCCCGGCTCCCGCGAGCTGATCGCGGAGCTCGGCTCCTGGCTGGGTCTGGGAGTCTCCTCCATCTCCGCCCTGCTGGATCCCGACATGATCGTCGTCGGCGGAGGCGTCGTCGCCGCCGGGGACCTGCTGCTGGATCCCGCGCGCAGGTCCTACGGGGCGAACCTCACCGCTCGCGCGCACCGCAGCCTGGCGCCTTTCGTCGCGGCGAGCATGGGCAACCGCGCCGGGATCGTCGGCGCAGCGGATCTCGCACGCTGAGGCGCTCCGCGCCGCACGCCGAGGCAGTCCTGGTCGCCTGGTCCGCCGGCCCGGACCGGTCCTGCGACCCGGACCGGCGTCGCCGGCCAGGGCTCTCGGACCGGCAAGGTCGCTCGGACCGGCCGCTCAGAGCTGCGCGCCGTTGTCGTCCTCATCGCGAGTGCGCGGAGCCTGCAGCAGCAGCGAGATGACGCCGCCGAGAGAGGCGAGGGCGCCCAGCCATCCCAGGACCGACGGCAGCGCGACCGTCACGGACACCGCGATCAGCAGCAGCACCCCACCGATCAGAGCGGTCCAGGACCACAGGGTGCGGGAGGACATCTGCGGGAAGTCCGGGTCGGGCTGCTCGAAGTCGCCGTAGAGCACCTCGTCGTCGTCGAGCTCCCGGGGTCCCGCCGAGCCCCGGATGCCGGCTGTCGGGTCGGACAGTCCAGCAGCCGGATGCGCAGCACGGGAACGGGCCCGGGATTCTTCGCTCGGAGGCTCGGGCGGGGAATCCGCGCTGAACGGCCACTCGTCGTCGTCGGCCGAGGGCGACCCGGGGGAGAGACTCTGTGGGGAGGAGGCCGGTGCCGCCGGTTCACGAGGCGCGTCCCCGGGCCGCAGGACGACGCCCTCGCCTTCGAGCATGCGGGCGAACTCGGCATCGACGTCACGACGTCCGCCGGCATCGCGCGGCTCGTGGGGCTCGGTGTTCATCGCGGGCCTCCTTCGGCTCCCGGGGGAGAGGACATCTGCTGCTCGAGGAACCGGGCGGAGGTGTCGAACAGAAGCTGTGCGTCATGGTCCAGCGTGGCCAGATGATAGCTGCGCGTCAGCGCAAGACGCTCGACGGGACCGGAGACACCGGCCGCGACGATGTCGCTGTCCGTCGGGGGCACCGTGTGGTCCTGGCTCGAGGTGGCCAGCAGGAGTGGTGCGGTGACAGCTCCGAGACCGGCGCGGGTCGTGCGGAAGAGCCGGCGCAGCTGACCGACGGAGCGCAGCGGCATCCGGTCGTAGGCCTCCTCGGAGACTCCCTGCTTCGCGATGTCGGAGCCGATCCCGGGCAGCGTGCGCACGACCGGAGCGATCAGATCGGCGGCGACGGCCAGGGGAGGCAGCGTCATCCCGGGGTTCACCGCGACCAACGCCCCGATACGTCCGTGCAGATCCGGATCCTGGGCGAGGGCCAATGTGAGCGCGCCCCCCATCGAGAGCCCGCCCACCGCGATCCTGCCGTGCTCCTCGGACAGGGCCAGTGCCGCCTCCCGGAGACGGTCGTACCAGTCCTCTCGCCGCGAGGTGCTCATGTGCTGCCAGGTGGAGCCATGGCCGGGCAGCAGGGGCAGATCGACGACCCATCCTCGGTCCGCATGATCCTGCGCCCAGGGACGCATCGACTGCGGCGAGCCGGTGAAGCCATGGCACAGGAGCAGAGCCCCTCGGGGGTTAGAGTGACCCCGCGCGCTCCACGGGCGGGACAGTTCGCTGAACGCCATGGGTACATCGTCGCACCCGCGCGCACATGCTTCGTCCCCGTTCCGGTCCTGTCCGTGTCCCCCTGTCGTCCCCGCTCCGTCCCGCTCCCTTGCTCACCGCCCTGCGACCGCGCCGCTGCCGCGCCGAGCGCACACCCCCAGGAGACCGCCGTGCTGTACGAGATCGCCAAACCTTTCGTGATGGGCGTGGTGAGGGTGGTCTGGGATCCGACCATCGAGGGACGCGAGCACATTCCGGAGACCGGGGCCGTCATCCTCGCCTCCAACCATCATTCCTACGCCGACACGGTCTTCCTTCCCGGACAGGTGCGTCGCACCGTGCACTTCCTGGGGAAGTCCGACATCTTCACCGGCGCCTCCCCGTGGAACCGGGTGGCCGCCTCGATCATGCGCGGGCTGCATGTGATGCCGGTGGATCGCACCGGGGGCAGCGCCGCGAGCTCGGCGATCGCGGGGGCCCTGGCCGTGCTCGAGGCCGGCGAGATCCTCGGCATCTACCCGGAGGGCACCCGCAGTCCGGACGGTCGGCTCTACCGGGGGAAGACCGGCGTCGCCCGGGTCGCGCTCGCCACCGGGGCGCCGATCGTCCCGGTCGCGATGCTCGGTGTCCATGAGGCCCATCAGGGCCGGAAGTACCTGCCACGGCGTCGGCCCCGGATCCGGGTCGTGGTGGGGAAGCAGGTGGACGCCCGGTCGGTGGCGCTGTCCCTCGGCGCGGCCGACGAGGGCACCGTCCTGCGTGCGGTCACGGACCACGTCATGGACCGCATCCAGGAGCTGTCGGGCCAGGAGCGCACCGAGGAGTACGCGGCGGACGTCAAGCGCCGGCTGCGCGAGGCATCGGCACGGCGCGAGGTGTGATCCCGTCCACTGGATCCTGTCCTCCCCATCGCGAACCACTGCGTACCCTGTGGGGGTGACCCAGTACAGCCCCGATGCCCCCGCCCGCGCTCACGATTTCTCCCTGTCCTCGGCCGACGACGGCCTGGCAGCACTCGGCGCATGGCGCGAGTATCCGAGGGTGCAGCAGCCGGTATGGCCCGATGAGGCCGTGCGCTCGGAGGTCTTCGATGATCTGCGGGCGGCTCCGCCGCTGGTGTTCGCCGGCGAGGTCGACGTGCTCCGCGAGCGTGTTGCCTCGGCGGCGCGGGGCGAGGCCTTCCTGCTCGCCGGCGGCGACTGCGCCGAGACCTTCGCCGACTCCACGGCCGATCGCATCCGCAACAAGATCCGCACGATCCTGCAGATGTCGGCCGTGCTCACCTACGGTGCCTCCGTCCCGGTGGTGAAGATGGGACGGATGGCCGGCCAGTTCGCCAAGCCCCGCTCCGGCGACGAGGAGACCCGTGACGGCATCACCCTGCCGACCTACCGCGGCGATGCCGTCAACGCCCATGCCTTCACGCCCGAGGCCCGCAATCCCGACCCGCATCGCCTGTGGAAGACCTACACCACCAGCGCGAGCACCCTGAACCTGCTGCGCGCCTTCACCGGCGGCGGTTTCGCCGATCTGCGCCAGGTCCACTCCTGGAACCGCGGCTTCACCTCGGGCGCGGGCTACGACCGCTATGAGGAGCTCGCCGGTCAGATCGACAAGGCGATCCGCTTCATGGAGGCGATCGGTGCGGACTTCGACGCCCTCAAGGTGGTCGAGTTCTACGCCTCCCACGAGGCTCTGCTGCTGGACTACGAAGAAGCGCTGTCACGGATCGACTCCCGCACCGGAGAGATCTACGGCTGCTCCGGGCACTTCCTGTGGGTCGGCGAGCGCACCCGCCAGCTCGACGGCGCGCACGTGGACTTCATGGCCCGCCTGCGCAACCCGATCGGGGTCAAGCTCGGCCCGACCGCCACGGTCGACGACGCGCTGAGGCTCGTCGACAAGCTCGATCCCGAGCGCGAGCCAGGTCGCCTGACCTTCATCACGCGTATGGGCGCCGGCAAGATCCGCGACCGCCTGCCTGCCCTGGTGGAGGGAGTGCGCGACTCCGGCGCCCAGGTCGCCTGGGTCACCGACCCGATGCACGGCAACACGATCACCTCGTCCAACGGGTACAAGACCCGGCGCTTCGAGGACATCCTCGACGAGGTCGTCGGATTCTTCGAGGTCCATCAGGCACTGGGCACGATCCCGGCCGGCCTGCACATGGAGCTCACCGGCGACGACGTCACCGAGGTGCTCGGCGGTGCCGGGGAGATCGACGAGGAGGGTCTGACGCGTCGCTACGAGACGCTCGTGGATCCCCGGCTCAACCATCAGCAGTCGCTCGAACTCGCCTTCCTGGTCGCGGAGATGCTCTCCCGCCGCTGAGCAGCTCGCTCACGAGATCACCCCGGCACCGCACGCAGTGCCGGGGTGATCTCGTGCAGCAAGTGCGTGGTACCGCAAATGCGTCCGTCGTGCGTCGTGCGAGGTGCGAGGTGCGAGGTGGTGCCTGGGCGCCGGCTCAGAAGACCGTGATCGTGATGGCCGAACCCTTCGCGAGCTCCGCACCGGCCTCGGCGGACTGCTCGTAGACGAGGCCGAACACCGGCTCGCCCCGATCATGCTTCACGGTGACGTCGAATCCTGCGGCCTCCAGCGTCTTCTTCGCATCGGCCTCTGGCTTCTGGAAGACGTCGGGGACCTTGACCATCTCAGGCCCCAGCGAGGTCACCAGGGCGACGGTGTCGCCCCGATGGCCGGTGCCGGAGGCGGGGGACTGCGAGATGACGTTCCCGGAGGGCACATCAGCGGAATGCGCGCTGGAACTCGTCACGGTGAAGCCGGCCGATTCGAGGGCGGTGCGTGCTGTCTTGCCGTTCGCGCCGGTCTGATCGGGGATCGTGATCGGCTGACGGCCCTGGGAGACGACCACATGCACCTCCCCGCCCTCGGGCAGTGCATCGGCGTCCTGGGACTGGCTGATGACCTGCCCGGCGGGGACCTCCTCCGAGTACTCCGGGTCGTCCTCGACCAGCTCGAGCCCCTGGTCCTCCACCGCAGCGCGCGCCTCCTCGACGTCCGTGCCCTCGACCTCGGGAACGGGGAAGGTCTGCACGCCCTTGGAGACGACGAGCTCGACATGGTCGCCCTTCTTCACCGCGGCTCCGGCCGACGGGGAAGCGGAGATGACGTGGCCCGCGGGCACCGTGTCATCGAACCGCTCCTCGGTGCGGACGCTAAGGTCGGCGGCGTCGAGGATGGACTCGGCATCGGTCAGCTGGGTGCCGGCGAGGACGGGGATCGTCCGATCGGCTCCCGGGCCGGTGTTGAAATACCAGTCGCCGCCGGTCCAGGCGCCCGCACCGAGCGCTGCGACCAGGCTCAGCGTGGCGAGCAGCGCCATCGGAGCGGAGCGGCGTCGGGACGACGCCGGCAGATGCCGGCCGCGGCGTGCGCGCGGAGCGCGGACCACGACCGTGCGTGACGCGGAGTCCTGGTCGTTGTCGTCCCGGTGCTTCTCGCGCTCGGTCTCCTCGACCTCGGTGCTCTCCGCCTCTGCGAGGTCCTCGCCTTCCGTCTCGTCGCCGACGGGGAGCCTCTGGGCGGAGCCGGGACCGGTGGGGTCAGCGGCGTCGCTGTCGGACGCCGCCTGTTCCGGGCGCGCGGCGTCCTCCTGCGCGGAGTCCTCCGGGGTGTGCCCGGCCAGGAGACCAGGCGGGAACGCGCGAGGGTCCGAGGAGAGTTCGGCGACGACCTCATCGAGATGGGAGGTCGGGCGCACCACGTCGGAGGTGTCGGTGTCCTCGCGGGTCGTGGGGCGGGAGTCCAGCACGGCGGCCGGGAGCGTCTTGTGGAGTTCGCGCACGGCCCGCAGCAGGTCCGTCGCAGTCGCTGGGCGCTGCTCGACCTTCCTCGCCGCTGCCCAGGTGACCAAGGAATCGAGCTCCCGAGGGATCCCCGTGACGACGGTCGACGGGGCGGGGATGTCTTCGTGGACATGCTGGAAGGCGACGTGCACGGGCTGTTCGCCGCGGAAGGGCTGGCGGCCGGTCAGCATCTCGAAGAGCACGACGCCGAGGGAATAGAGGTCGCTGCGCTCGTCGCTGTGACCGCGCGTGACCACCTCCGGACTGATGTAGGCGACCGTTCCCAGCAGAGTCGAGCTGGCGGAGGAGTTGCTCGCTCCGATCGCGCGGGCCAGTCCGAAATCCGCGACCTTCGCGGTGCCGTGCTCGTCGATCAGGATGTTCTCGGGCTTGATGTCGCGGTGCACGATGCCAGCGGCGTGGGCGGCGACCAGCGCTTCGAGCACCTGGGCGGTGATGTCCAGGGTGTCCGCGAGGGTGAGGGTGTGCTGCTCGACGATCCGGGCACGCAGGGTCTCGCCCTCGACCAGCTCCATGGCAAGGTAGATGCGGTCATCGTCCGCACCCTGATCGAAGACGCCGACGACATTGCGGTGCGCCAGGCGTGCTGCGGCGCGTGCCTCCCTGCCGAAGCGACGACGGAAATCCTCGTCCATCGCGAGGTGAGGATGCATGATCTTCAGCGCGACCACGCGGTCCAGCCGTTCGTCGTGGCCGCGGTGGACGGTCGCCATTCCGCCGCGCGCAATGGGCTCCTCGACCCGGTAGCGGTCATCGAGGAGCAGGCTGATGCCGGGGGAAGTCGACGTCGCCGCGCTCACCCTGTCAATCTAAGCCGCGGTGGCGGGCAGACCCGGCACCGACACACTGAGAGCGCGCGCGTCGACCGTGATCGGGTGTGACGTGAGGCGGACGAAGGCGATGGGGGACGCCCAGAGGTGCGCGGCGGGACCGGTGCATGGCACTCTGGAGGCGTGAATGCCCTCGACGAACTCATCACCGACTGGTTGAACCTCCCCGATGTCGCCCTGCAGCTGGACCTCGAGGTCTCGCGTGTGCGCCGTCTCATCGAAGACGGGGAACTCGTCTCCGTGCGCCGAGGCGATCCCGAGGTGCGCATGGTTCCCGCGGAGATGCTCACGGAGAACGGCATCGCGCCGCACCTCCGGGGGACGATCACGCTCCTGCGCGACGGTGGTTTCGACGATGTCGAGCTGCTGACGTGGCTCTTCACCGAGGACGAGACCCTCCCGGGACGCCCGATCGATCAGCTGCGCCAGGGTCAGCGGGGAGAAGTGCGCCGTCGGGCGCAGGCGCTCGCCCTGTGAGCCCGTCGCCCGCTCCTGTCGCCGCCTGCACGCCGTATCGCGCGGAGAGATGATCAGGACCGGAGCGAGCTGAGCTCGGTCGCGAGCTCAGCCAGCTGCGACAGGCCCGTACGGCCCAGCAGACCGAGTCGCGCCTCTGCGAGCAGCGTCTGCCCCAGTTCTGCCCGCGTGCGGATCTCGTCGGCCACCGCACGCACCGCACCGGTGGAGGCCATCAGCTCGTGCACCTCGGCGATCTGG
Source organism: Brachybacterium alimentarium (assembly GCF_002332425.1). Lineage (GTDB taxonomy): Bacteria > Actinomycetota > Actinomycetes > Actinomycetales > Dermabacteraceae > Brachybacterium > Brachybacterium alimentarium. The sequence continues at coordinate 83,126 of NZ_NRGS01000007.1, forward strand.
GCCGCGGTGGCTCCGGGGTTGCCGACGACCTGCGCCAGCAGACCGCGGCCGGCATCGTCCGACGCGGACTCCGTGCGCGCCAGCAGCACCGTGCGCTTGCCCTCGACGATGTCCCCGCCGATCGGCTTACCCGTCTCGTCCTGATCCCCGACGACGCTCAGCAGGTCATCGCGCAGCTGGAACGCGGTCCCCACCTCGATCGCCCAGTCCGAGAGCTGCCCGAGGACGGCGTCGCTCGCGCCCATCAGCGCAGCGCCGATGCGCACCGGCCGCAGCACCGTGTACGGGACCGTCTTCCAACGGATCACCGACAGGGCGGCCTGCTCGGCATCCGGTGAGGACTCGTAGCCCCCTGCCTGGTGAAGGATGTCCAGGAACTGGCCCGACATGACCTCGGTGCGCAGGGCGTCGAACTCATCGCGAGCGCGAGCCGTGCCGGAGAGGTCGCCGCGGACTCCGGAGGCGACCTGTTCGGCCCAGCTCAGCGCGAGATCGCCCTGCACGATCGCGGTGGCGATCCCGAAGTCCTCCGCGGAGCCGACGAGTCCGGCCTCACGGTGACGGGTCGCGGCCTCGACATGGAGGGACGGACGGCCGCGGCGCACGGGGGAGTGGTCGATGACGTCGTCGTGCATGAGCGCGGCGGCCTGGACCAGCTCGATCGCTGCACCGCAGCGGGCGAGGGAATCGATCTCCTCGTCCGTGGGCTCGCGACCGAGGGCCGCGACACCGCCCCAGAAGCAGAAGCGCGGACGCAGGAGCTTCCCGCCCTCGAGGTAACCGGCGACGGAGTCCACCAGTTCTGCGGTCTCCGGTGAGATGGTCGCCAGGTGCTGGCGCCGCGTCGAGAGTGCCTCGTCCGTGATCGCCCTGACCCCCCGGACCAGGGCGTCGTCGAGCACGCGGAGGCTCTCGGCGCTCGGCAGCGCGTCGTCGGCAGGCATCAGGACTCCTTTTCCTCGGTACCCAGGGATCCTCCCACGACCACCTGATCGGCCGGGGCCCGCTCCGGCACCTTTCCTCCACAGGCCGTGCCGGTCCCCACTCCGGGTCCGGCACTGTTCGGCACGTGCACGGGGCACGAAGGTCGGTGCATGTCGACCAACACCTCATCCAGCATCCCTTCGGCAGGGTCCGGACGCCGGGTCCTGCACACCGACGACCCCTCGGAGTTCCTCGCCGAGACGCGCATCAGCCTGAAGCAGGCGCCCACCGACTGCCTGATCCTCCTGGGCCACGGGGGCCACGGGGGCCACGGGGGCTACGGGGGCCACGGCGGTCACGAGGTCGTTCCCGTCGTGACGACCTCGAGCCTGTCGGATCTCTTCGCCGACGACCGCATGACCCACCTGCAAACGCTCCTGGGCATGCTGCTGGACAAGGGCATGACACGCGGTGCGGCCATGCTCGTGCTCGGGGACGGGTACGAGGAGATCGCCCCGGACCTGGTGGAGGACATCACGATCCTGTCCGCCTCCCGACTCCTGCTGACCGCATCGAGCCTCCTGCCCGACCCGTTCCCCCTCGACGCCGTCTGGGTGGTGGGCAACAGCGAGGGCCGCCGTGTGCTGCTGGGATCACCGGACGGGGACGGGGAGAGGATCCTCGTCTCACCGCCACGACCCCTTCGCGACTTCGCCGAGACCCGCGCAGCGGCGGGGGAGGTGTACACCGGGCGCCTCGTACCGCTGCAGGGCGACCGTCGCGCTGCCGTCGGTCGACTCGAAGCGGTGCCCCGCTCCCTGCGCCTGGAGCGCACCGGGCTCGCTGCGCGCTGCGATCCCGGTACCCTCTTCGCCGAGGCCCGTGGCGCACTGGGACGCTTGCAGGCGTCCTCCCGAGGTCCGGAGGCGCCCGGCTTCGTGACGGACTGTGAACGGGTCGCCTCGCTGCTGTCCGCGGTCGCGGTGGACCGCCTCCATTGGGAACTGCTGGCGCAGTGCGTGGATCTCGGGAACGCCGCCACGATCGACCGCGAGGAGCTCCTGCAGCTGCTCGTGCGCGACGGTTCTTGGCGCCCACATGAGGACGTCTGTGCAGGTGGGAGCTGGTATGAAGCGCTCAGCACGCTCCGCGAGATCGCGCGTGGTGCCATGACGGAGCTGCCGATCGCGCAGCGCGGCATCGCCCGTGAGGCGTGGCGCGGTCTCACCGCGATGCTGGTGATCCTCTCCTGGTGGAATCACCGCTTCTCCACCGGTGGCTGCTTCGTCGATGAGCTCTGGGAGCGTGAACCGGAGTCGTCTCTGGCACCCTTGCTGGCACGTATGACCGACACGCCGATCTTTCCGGCCTGGTGGCCCAGCACCTGACCCCAGGACCGCTGTCGCCTGCCGGGCGGGAATGCAGGGAGGAGGAGCCGCCGATGACCGTTCTCGGAGCTCTGGGACGGAGAGTGTCGGCTGCTGCGTCGACCACAGCCACGACGGACTTCGCATCGACGCAGGCTGCCATGAGCGAGGACGGCGCGGCTGCGACACCGCGGAGCGGGATCGTCGAGGGAGGTGCGGGCGCCACGACGGCGACCACCACGACCGCGACCACCGGGGCCTGGCTCCCCGAGCACGGCGTGGGAGACCGCCGGTTCCTCGACATCGGCGACGTGGAGCTCGAGAGCGGGGCCGTGCTCCAGGACGTGACCATGGCCTACGAGACCTGGGGGACCCTTGACCCCGATGGTGGCAACGCGATCCTGGTGCTCCATGCCCTGACGGGCGACTCGCACCTCCGCGGGCCGGCGAGCAGGGCCCACGCCAGCCCCGGATGGTGGGAGCAGATGGTCGGCCCGGGGTGCCCGATCGACACCGATCGCTACTACGTGATCGCCCCGAACATCCTCGGAGGGTGTCAGGGCAGCACGGGGCCGAGCTCCATCGCCCCGGACGGACGGCACTGGGGCTCGCGGTTCCCCCTGCTGACCGTGCGTGATCAGGTCGAGGCGGAACGTCGGCTGCGCGACGCCCTGTCGATCCAGCGCTGGGCGCTCGTGGTCGGCGGCTCGATGGGCGGCATGCGCGCGGTCGAGTGGGCCGCGTCCTATCCCTCGGAGGTCGAGAGGCTCGCGGTCATCGCGAGCTCGGCGCGGGCGACCGCCGACCAGATCGCCTGGAACACCGCCCAGAGCGCGGCGATCCGTATGGACCCCGAGTTCCGGGGCGGCGACTACTACGACGTCCCCGGCGGTCGTGGCCCTCAGCACGGTCTGGGCATCGCCCGGCGCATCGCCCACACGACCTATCGCACCGCCGATGAGCTCGAGGACAGGTTCGGCAACCGGCCCCAGGCCGACGAGGACCCGTTCGACGGCGCGGGCCGCCACCAGATCACGAGCTATCTCGAACACCATGCCGGGAAGCTCTCACGGCGATTCGACGCGAACTCCTATCTGCTCCTGGCGCACTCGATGAACACGCACGACGTGGGTCGCGGACGCGGGGGAACGGCGGCGGCCCTGGAACGGGTCCGAGCCCGGACCCTCGTCGTCGCGATCGACACAGATCGACTGTTCCCGCCAGTCCTGGTCGAGGAGATGGCCACGCACATACCGCACTCGGACTGGCGCGTCGCGCACTCCGTGATCGGTCACGACGCGTTCCTGCTCGCCCATCCCGATCTCGACGAGTGGATCCGCGGCCTGCTCGGTCGCTAAGCTGGCCGGATGAGCCGACGTCCCGGGAGGGATGTTGCGAGAATCGTCCCGAGAAGGAGCAGGCGCATGACCATCGTCGTGGCATACACGCCGTCTGAACAGGGCAGGGCAGCACTGCAGGCCGCTGTGAGGTCCGCGCGTCGTTCCCGGGAGGGGCTGGCCGTCGCCTACTACGAGTTCGGGGAGGCCGACGACGGTCTCGCCGCACCCTCGGAGGAGGACGTCCGCTCCGCGCTCGCCGAGGCGGACGTCGAGGGGCTCGACGTGACGCTCCACCGCCGTTCGATGACGGACATCGGCGAGTTCCTGCTGGCCGTCATCGACGAGGTCTCCGCGTCGCTGCTCGTGATCGGGCTGCGCAGGAAGTCACCCATCGGCAAGCTCAACCTCGGCAATGCCGCACGCCGGGTCGTCCTCGGTGCTCCCTGTCCGGTGCTCGCCGTGAAGGACGGACTGCGCGCCGCGGCCTGAGGACGCGCGCCGCGGCCCCGGCCGGGGGCCGATCCAGCACGCCGGATCCGGCACATGCAGGGGGCCGAGAGGGTCCGCAGCCACGCGCCGGAGCCGCCGACTCCCCGGGGAAACCGGGCCTGGGAATAACTGCACGCGCAGGACGTTATACTCATGAGGCTTGACGGCACCGTGCCTTCGTGCGCCATGAAACCGAGACCCACCGGTTCGCCGGCCGCGCGCAGGATCCGCTGGCCCCGCCGAGATGACTGATCGCCCGAGTGTGGCGGCTCGCCCCCAGGGGCGCCGCCGGAAGAAGGAACTCTGTGACCTCCTCCAAGACCGCCGAGACCGCCGACGACACGACCGCTGAGGCGGCCGAGTCCACGGCGGACGCGACCTCGAAGCGTTCCGCGTCGACCGCGAAGAGCACGTCCGCGAAGACCGCCGGAACCACGACCAAGAAGACCCCCCCCGCGAAGAAGACCGCCGCGCGCAAGGCGCCGGCGAAGAAGACCTCCACGGCGAAGGCCTCCAAGGCCACCGCCGCGTCCAAGGACACGGCGGAGGACATCGAGGAGGAGACCGAGGAGACGGAGACCAAGAAGGAGACCTCGGAGACCGACGCCAAGGTCGAGGCCTCCGGCGGCTTCGTCTTCAACGCCGCCGAGGACGACGCCCCTGCCCAGCAGGTCGTCACTGCCGGCGCGACCGCTGATCCGGTCAAGGACTACCTCAAGCAGATCGGCAAGGTCGCGCTGCTGAACGCGGCCCAGGAGGTCGAGCTCGCCGAGCGCATCGAGGCGGGCCTGTACGCCGAGCAGAAGCTCAAGCGCGACGAGTCGATCGTCAAGACCAAGGCCGGGCGCGAGCTCGGCATGGTCGCCGAGGACGGCCGTGCAGCGAAGGATCACCTGCTCGAGGCCAACCTCCGTCTGGTCGTCTCCCTCGCCAAGCGCTACACCGGGCGTGGCATGCTCTTCCTGGATCTCATCCAGGAGGGGAACCTCGGCCTGATCCGCGCTGTGGAGAAGTTCGACTACGCCAAGGGCTACAAGTTCTCGACGTACGCGACCTGGTGGATCCGTCAGGCGATCACGCGCGCCATGGCCGACCAGGCCCGCACCATCCGCATCCCCGTGCACATGGTCGAGGTCATCAACAAGCTCGCGCGCGTGCAGCGCCAGATGCTTCAGGACCTGGGCCGCGAGCCCACCCCGGAGGAGCTCGCCAAGGAGCTCGACATGACCCCGGAGAAGGTCGTCGAGGTCCAGAAGTACGGCCGCGAGCCCATCTCCCTGCACACCCCGCTGGGTGAGGACGGCGACAGCGAGTTCGGCGACCTCATCGAGGACTCCGAGGCCGTCGTCCCGGCCGATGCCGTGAGCTTCACGCTGCTCCAGGAACAGCTGCACTCGGTGCTGGACACGCTCTCCGAGCGTGAGGCAGGCGTGGTCTCCATGCGCTTCGGCCTCGAGGACGGACAGCCCAAGACGCTCGACGAGATCGGCAAGGTCTACGGAGTCACGCGTGAGCGGATCCGTCAGATCGAGTCGAAGACGATGTCGAAGCTGCGCCATCCCTCGCGCTCGCAGGTGCTCCGGGACTACCTCGACTGAGGAACGACCCCGCAGGACTTCTCCGACGGCGCCGGTGACCCCAGGGTCCCGGCGCCGTCGCCGTCGCGGTTGCCGAGCGCACGACAAAGAGAGGGCACCCACCAGCTGGTGGGTGCCCTCTCATCGTCTACGTGTCCACGGCCCCGATCGCGGTCCTCACGGACGGCAGGGGTCAACGGGGCAGAGGCATCGGCCCGTCGCGGGGCCGTCCCTCCGTGTCAGTCGTCGACGGGCTCAGGCTTCGCGTGGAGGCGCTCGGTCTCGTCGATGACCTCGGAGGCGATGTCCTTGAGGGCGTCCTCGTGAGCGCGAGCATGGTGTGCGCAGAACATCAGTTCGCCGCCTGCCGACAGGAGTACCTTCACGTACGCCTGGGCACCACAGCGGTCGCAGCGGTCGTGCGCGGTGAGCCGGGGGGCTTCCAAAGTCATGTTCATAGGTCTTTTCTAGCATCGGATCGGCCAGGAGGGCAGTGCTGCGGCCGCTGGTTCGCTGGGGGCGCAACGACTCTGTGAGCGGAGCCGCAATGCGGCGATCCGGGGCGTACGACCCGTAGGATCCACGGTGTGACCCCCTCTTCCTCCGCTTCGAAGACAGCCGCCTACGACGCGCGCAACCTCCAGGTCCTCGAGGGCCTGGAGGCAGTGCGCAAGCGTCCTGGCATGTACATCGGCTCGACGGACTCCCGCGGTCTCATGCATTGCCTGTGGGAGATCCTCGACAACTCGGTCGACGAGGCCCTGGGCGGCCACGGCGACTCCATCGCCGTGATCCTGCATCCCGACGCCTCCGTCGAGGTCCGCGACACCGGCCGTGGCGTCCCGGTGGACGTCGAGCCCCGCACCGGTCTGACCGGCGTCGAGGTCGTCTACACGAAGCTCCACGCGGGCGGGAAGTTCGGCGGCGGCTCCTATGCGGCCTCGGGCGGTCTCCACGGCGTGGGTGCGAGCGTGGTGAACGCGCTGTCCGGTCGCCTCGATGTCGAGGTGGACCGTGCGGGCAAGACCTATGCGATGAGCTTCCGGCGCGGCCAACCGGGCGTCTTCGAGGACACCGAGGGACCGGACCCGACGTCGCCGTTCTCCCCCGCAGCGGGCCCGGATGCTCTGCGGACGATCGGCAAGGTCAAGCGCGGCGTCTCGGGAACCCGGGTGCGTTACTGGGCCGACCCGCAGATCTTCATCAAGGGCTCCCACTTCTCGCTGGACGACCTGAACCGGCGAGCCCGGCAGACGGCGTTCCTCGTGCCCGGCCTGCAGATCTCCGTCACGGATCATCGCCCCGAGGCGAACCCTGACCTGCCGGCCACGAGCACCTACAAGTACGACGGCGGGATCAGCGAGTTCGTCGAGTACCTCGCCCAGGACCAGCGGATCACCGACGTCATCCGCCTGCAGGGAACCGGTGCGTACACCGAGACGATCCCGGTGCTCGACAAGAACGGTCACATGGTCTCGACGGACGTGGACCGCACCTGCGAGGTCGACATCGCCCTGCGCTGGGGGTCCGACTACGACTCGACGATGCGATCCTTCGTGAACATCGTCGCGACCCCCAAGGGCGGGACCCACGTCACCGGTTTCGAGCAGGCCCTGGTCAAGACCTTGCGCAAGCAGGTCGAGAACCAGGCGCGCCGAGTGAAGTTCAACGCCAAGAACGAGAAGATCGAGAAGGACGACACGCTCGCGGGTCTGACCGCCGTGGTGAGCGTGCGCATCGACGAGCCGCAGTTCGAAGGCCAGACCAAGGAGGTCCTCGGCACCCCGGCGATCCGTGCGATCGTCGGCAAGATCGTCGAACAGCGTCTGACGGAATTCCTGGTCTCCGCGAAGAAGGGCGAGAAGGAGCAGGCCGCCCTGGTCATCGACAAGGTCGTCTCCGAGATGCGCGCCCGCATCGCGGCGCGCATGCACAAGGAGGTCTCCCGCCGCAAGAACGCGCTGGAGTCCTCGACCATGCCCACGAAGCTCGCGGACTGCCGCACGCACGATGTGGACCGCTCCGAACTGTTCATCGTCGAGGGCGATAGCGCGCTGGGCACTGCGAAGAACGCCCGCTCCTCGGAGTTCCAGGCGCTGCTGCCCATCCGCGGGAAGATCCTCAACGTGCAGAAGGCGTCCATCACGGACATGCTGAAGAACACGGAGTGCGCCACGATCATCCAGGTGATCGGCGCCGGCTCGGGTCGTACCTTCGATCTCGACGCGGCCCGCTACGGCAAGATCATCATGATGACCGACGCGGATGTCGACGGGGCCCACATCCGCACGCTGCTGCTGACGCTGTTCCATCGCTACATGCGCCCGCTGGTCGAGGCCGGCCGGGTGTATGCCGCTGTGCCGCCTCTGCACCGCGTGGAGATCATCCACGGGGGCAAGAAGAAGAACGAACTCGTGTACACCTACTCCGAGGCAGAGCTGAACAAGCTCCTGAAGAACCTCGAGCGCCGCGGCAAGAAGTACAAGGAGCCGATCCAGCGCTACAAAGGCCTGGGGGAGATGGACGCCGATCAGCTGGCCGACACCACGATGGACCCCGGCCACCGGACACTGCGACGGGTGCGCATCGAGGATGCCGAAGCGGCCACTGCCGTGTTCGAGCTCCTCATGGGCTCCGAGGTGGCACCCCGCAAGCAGTTCCTCATCGAAGGAGCCGAAGAGCTCGATCTGGAGAGGATCGACGCATGAGTGTCGCCGTCCGTGTGATCCCCTGCCTGGACGTCGATGCCGGCCGCGTCGTCAAGGGCGTCAACTTCCAGAACCTCCGTGATGCGGGTGACCCGGTGGAGCTCGCCGCCCGGTACGGCGCAGAGGGTGCTGATGAGCTCACCTTCCTCGACGTCACCGCGTCCTCGGGTGGACGCGACACGATGATCGATGTGGTGCGGGCCGCTGCCGAGCAGCTGTTCATCCCGCTCACCGTCGGCGGCGGTGTGCGCTCGGCGGACGACGTCGACCAGCTCCTGCGGGCCGGCGCCGACAAGTGCGGTGTCAACACCGCCGCGATCGCCCGGCCCGAGGTCATCAGCGAGATCTCCCGCCGTTTCGGCAATCAGGTGCTGGTGCTGTCGATCGATGCGCGGCGGGTCACGGACGAGACCCCGGAGGGCACAGCACGCAGCGGCTCGGGCTTCGAGGTGACCACGCACGGCGGCCGTCGTGGCACCGGCATCGATGCGATCGAGTGGATCCGCGAGGTGACCGAGCGGGGCGCCGGCGAGATCCTGCTGAACTCGATGGATGCCGACGGCACCGAGCAGGGCTTCGATCTCGAACTGATCCGTCTGGCCCGGGCGGCGACGACCCTGCCGCTGATCGCCTCCGGAGGCGCCGGGCAGCCTGAGCACTTCGCCCCCGCGGTGCACGCCGGGGCGGACGCCCTGCTCGCCGCGAGCGTGTTCCACTTCCAGAAGATGACCATCGCCGAGGTGAAGCGGTCGATGGCGGCTGACGGCATCACGGTGCGGTGAGCGCACCGCTCTCGGTCGCCCCGCCGTCCGTCGTCTCCCGGCGGCCCCGAGCGCGATGGGCTGCGACCGGGGCGCTCGCAGGGCTGCTGGTCGCCCTCCTCGGCGGGGGATGGCTGCTCTGGGACAACCGCCGGCTGGACATCACCGGCTACGACGTCCCGATCGACCAGCTGCCACCTGGAGCGGAGGGGCTGAGCATCGCCCAGGTCTCGGACCTGCGCCCGGACCTGCTTCGCGAGCTCGAGGCGCTCGGCGTCGTGATCCTGCGCGACGAAGCGGTGACCGTGGAGGTCGCCGGCACACCGCTCACGCTCGTCGGCCTCGACGATCCTCGCGTTGCTGCCTCCACCGACCGAAAGGCGTCCTCCCCGCGCGATCTCCTTCGCGCCATGGAACTGCCGGAGGCTGCGACCACGGTGCTGCTCGCGCACCGTCCGGAGCTGCTGGGGGACTACACCGGCGTCGGCGTGGATCTGGTGCTCTCTGGCCATGCGCACGGTGGGCAGGTGCGCGTGCCCGGCATCGGCGGCGTGTACGCCCCGCACCAGGGAGTGCTCCCCGTGCTCACCGAAGGCGTGCACCTGCGGGACGGCACCACCATGGTGATCAGCCGCGGACTCGGCAACAGCATCGCGGGGGTGCGGGTCAACAATCCGCGTGAGCTCGTCCTCGTGGAGCTGACCGCACGCTGACCTCATTCCTCACGCCTCATGATGTCGTATCGCCTCGCCGGACCGTCCGGCCGACGATCGGCCCTCACCATGCGTCGATGCCCCGGCCCGCAGGGGCCGGGGCATCGGGCATGGGCGATGGGCGATGGACGTAGCGCAACACTCGGGCGGAGCAGTGCCGGACCGGCTCACCGCAGGGGGAGCCGGGAGGTCACGAGCGCTCTGAGGAAGAGACGCTCCTGATCGCGCACCGCCTGCGCGGCGGCCTCCTGCCGGCGGGCCTGCCGGATCGCGCGCCGACGGACGGCGTCGCGCCGGCCGGAAGCCTCCGGCGTCGCCGTGCCCATCGCAGTGGCTGCAGCGGGACGCTGCGGGGGAGGGGTCGGCGGCCGTGGGGGCTGCGTGTCTCGTCGGGCCCGGGCAGCGGTCATCGCGACGGAGTCGGTCGGGGTGGAAGAGGTGTCGAGGGGTGTCCGAACGGACATGGTGGGGCTCCTGAGAAGGGTGATGTCGCGAGTTCGCCATGACGTCCTGGCGCGGCCGTGCGAGGCGTGCCGGGACAACGAGGCCTGGTGGGAGAACTGGGCGTCACGATGCGCTCGATGAGCATCGAGAAGACGTCATGAGGGGAGCGCCAGCAGCGTGCTGCGACGCGTCACGACGCGGGAACGGTGGCCCGGCGTCGGGGCGGGGCCATGAGGCCCTGGTCTATGAGGCCCTGTCGGCGGTGCTGCGGCCTCCACCGGCCGCTCGCACTGGCACGGAGGATCCGTGTCGCCGGAGAAGGGATGCAGCAGCGTCGAACGGGCCCAGGGTCATCTGGGCCGGATTCGGGGTGGTGTGCATCTCCATACGGACAGTCGACCACTCCTCCGGCTGTGGAGACAAGTGAATTACTCGCGGGCGACGGGCGACGGGCGACGGGCGACGGGCGACGGGCGACGGGCGGCGAGGACCAGGAGGGTGGACGACGAAGGACCCGACCCTGCCCCGTGCGGGGGCATGGCCGGGTCCGTGTCGGAGGACCGCGAGCTCAGCAGCTCACGCGCGGCTCAGTGCTCGATGCGATAGGTGACGCCGAGGGTGTGGGAGGCCCCGGGCGCCAGGGACACGAAGCGGTCCTTCGCGACGGCGGGCTCGACGCACACGAACTCGGGCCACGAGGAGTCCGGGAGGTCCGCCATGCCGGTGACGAGCGCGTCCCACGGGTTCCAGACGACCGTCTTCGCGGTGCCCCGCGGAGTGGACACCAGCCGTCGGGAGGCGGTCTCGTCGACGATGGTCACCTCGCCGTGCGCATCGACGATCCGGTCGGTGGAGCCGGCCAGACGCAGCGGCTCGTCGCCGAGGACATCCGGTGCGAGCCCCCGGGTGTTGTCGAGGTACTCCGCGTTCTCCAGACCCTCGATCGCGATCCGGCGCACGTCACCCACGGCGAGGTAGGTGTGCAGAGCGGCCTCGAGCTCGAGCGCCTCCTCGCCGGCGGTGAGGGTCAGATCCACGGAGAGCTCGGCGCCGATGCGGAACACGGCGGTCGCGGTGAGCGTGGCGGTGTCCTTCGTACTCGTCAGCTCGAGCACGATGTCGTCCCCGTCCGGCTGCGCGGAGACCAGGTCCCAGCGCGATGTGCGCAGCCAGCCGTGCTTGACGCTCCGGGTGCCGTCACGGCCCGGCCCGAACCACGGGCCGATCAGCGGGATGCCGCCCCGGATCGCCGCGCCATGGCCGAACTCCGACTCGGGGCTCAGCCACAGCAGATCGGACTCCCCGGAGGGGACCCAGCTGGTGAGATGCGCTCCGTCGAGGTGGAGCACCGCCCGCGCGGCGGAGGTCTCGACGAACACGGCGTCGGCCCCGTGATCCTGATCGAGACGGACCCCGCGGGGGAGAGCGGCGGACGTGGCAGTGCTCGCGATGTTCATGATGCTCATCGTCCCACGGGGCGGGCAGGCGAGTGCGAAGGGTGGCACCCAGTTGCCGTCGGCCCGGGTCACCGCGCCAGGTCGGGATCCTGGTCGTGCAGCGTCGCCTCGGCAAGCGCCCGGGTGCTGTCCCCGGCGGCGGAGACGGTGCGGATCAGCAGCAGGAGCCACACGTACACGGTCACCGCCGCGCCCATCTCGAAGGCCGTCATGTTCAGGTACCCGACCACATCGAACATCACGATGAGCATCACGAGGATCCCGAACGCGATCCCGGTGAAGAGCAGCAGGCCGCCGGGCAGTCTGCGCAGCAGTGCCGGGAAGAGGAGGAGAGCGAGTCCGAAGACCACCACGAGCGTCTCGGCGACGACGTTGTGCCAGTACTTGCTGACGTTCAGGGAGATCAGCGCCACCAGTGCGAGGTGGGCTCCGAGCACCGCCAGGGTCGCGTGGACGACCCGCACCTTCCAGAACGGCTCACCGGTCTCGCGCGCCCAGAGTCCGAGATCGTGCGCCAGGAAGTCTCCGACCGCGATGAAGGCCAGCCCGGTCACGAGTAGGGTGAGGTTGAAGGTGAGCCCTGCCTGGTCGGAGCCGGCTCCGAGCTCGGAGAAGAACCGCTCCCACCAATAGGGGTCAGGACTCAGCATCGCGGCGGACAGCACCCCGACCGTCAGGAAGACCATCAGGAGCGTCGCGAGCGACCGACCGTCGAGAGCGGCCGCACCGGCGCCGACCACATACGCCCAGGCGCCCGTGCTCGCGCTCACCCAGAACGTGCTCGCGAAGCGATCCAGCGCCACCCCGAGGAAGGCCTGCTGCAGCACGGCGAACATGGCCCCGGTCAGCAGGAAAGCGAGGACCGCGTAGACCAGGGCCGGGCCGAGGACCGCCAGGGCGCGTCGCCACCATGGCAGCGCACGCATCCACGGATGGCGTCGCGGGGCCAGGACTGCCAGCGAACACGCTGCGACCAGGCCGGACACGGCCAAGGTGGAGAGTGCCGCGATCTGCCCGATGGAGCCGGGCCCGGACAAGGGCGCGGTCCCGCGCAGGAGGACCAGACCGACCACGAGGCCGACGACGGCACCGGCGGCACCCAGCGCGAGACTCGTGCTCTCGGCACGGATCGGCTCGGTCGTCCGGAGCCGCCGGCGAGACTGCGCCCTGCCGGAGACGGGAGCCCGCTCGCTGGGGATCATGGGGTCGTCGGCCGGGCCCGATCAGCTGATCGCGGCGATCGGCACGGCGACCGGCGTGCCGGAGCCGTCGCGTCGTCCGGTGGGTTCGGGAAGATCGATCGGCTGGCCCGCCTCGGAGGAGGCCCGGGCGGGATGGGGGACCACCCAGGCACCGATGAGGGCGTCCTCGCCGCGCAGGAAGCGATGGCAGCGCATACCGGCCGTCGCGCGACCCTTCGCGGGGAACTCGGTCAGCGGCGATACCTTGAGCGATCCCGTCTGCAGCAGCGGCAGGGTCCCCGAGGTGCCCGAGACCGTCACGACGTCCGCGGCGGCGGTCACGTCGATGACTCCGAAGAAGACCACGTGCGAGTCCTCGGGGAGCTTGATCCCGGCGACGCCGCCGGCACCGCGGCCCTGGGGGCGCACACCGGAGGCGGGGAAGTGCAGCAGCTGCGCCTCGGACGTGACGAAGACCAGGTCCAGGTCGGTGTCCTCTTCCAGGTCGACCACGCCCACGACGGTGTCGCCGTCCTTCAGCGCGATGATCTCGAAGCCGTCGGAGCGGGGGAAGTCCAGCTGGACGCGCTTGACGACGCCGTGACGCGTGCCGAGGGCGATCGCGCCGCCGCGCGCCAGATCGTCCTCCCCGAGGCGGATCAGCCCGAGGGGACGCTCATCGCGCTCCAGGTCGAGCAGATCGCGCAGGCGCGTGCCGCCGGCGAGCGAGGGCGCGCCGGCGGTCGGGGCGAGCGAGGGCAGCTCCACGACCGACAGATGCAGCACACGACCCTGGTCGGTGACGACGCCGACCGTCGAGCGGGTGCTGGTCAGCACGTCGGAGACGATCACGTCGTGCGAGGCGCGGGGCCCTTCGCGCAGCAGCTCCGCCTCCCCGGCCACCCGTGCCACCAGCGAGGTGCCGGTCAGGAGCACGTGGCAGGGCTCATCGGGGACCTCGAGAGATCCACCGGCCTTCGCGACCGGCTGGTCCGCGGCTTCGAGCAGGACGGTGCGCCGGGAGTCGCCGTGCTCTGCGGCGACCGTGGCGAGCTCCTCGGAGACCAGTGCGCGCAGCACGGCGTCGGAGCCGAGGATCTCCTCGAGCTCCTCGATCTCGCGACGCAGCTCGTCTCGCTCGGCCTCGAGATCGATCTGGGAGAACTTCGTGAGGCGGCGCAGACGCAGCTCGAGGATGTACTCGGCCTGCAGCTGGGAGAGGTCGAAGACCCCCATCAGGCGAGTACGGGCCGACTCCGCGTCATCGCTGGTGCGGATGATCTGGATGACCTCGTCGATGTCGACGATGGCCAGCAGCATGCCCTCGACCAGGTGCAGGCGGGCCTTGCGCTTGCCCAGCCGGTGCTCGGTGCGGCGCCGCACCACCTTCAGCCGGTGGTCGACGAACACCTCGAGCATCTGCTTCAGGCCCAGCGTGCGCGGCTGCCCCTCGACCAGGGCGACGTTGTTGATGCCGAACGATTCTTCCAACGGCGTGTACCGGTACAGCTGGTTCAGCACCGCCTCGGGGTCGTAGCCCGATTTGACCGCCAGCACCAGGCGGAGGCCGTGGTGGCGGTCCGTGAGGTCCTGATAGTCCGTGATGCCCTGGACCTTCTTGGACTGCACCGCGTCGCGCAGCTTCTCGGCGACCTTCTCGGGACCCACCTGGTAGGGGAGCTCGGTGACGACGATGCCCTTGCGTCGCGAGGTGATGTTCTCGACGCGCGTGGTGGCGCGGATCTTGAAGGAGCCGCGGCCGGTGCGATACGCGTCGCGGATACCGTCCAGGCCGACGATCCGCCCACCGGTGGGCAGATCGGGCCCGGGCACGAAGCGCATGAGGGCCTCGAGATCGGCGTCCGGATGCTCGATCAGGTGGCGCGCCGCGGCGATGGTCTCCACGAGGTTGTGCGGGGCCATGTTCGTGGCCATGCCGACAGCGATGCCGGAGGCGCCGTTGACCAGAAGGTTCGGGTACTGCGCCGGGAGCACCTCGGGCTGGAGGAGCTGATTGTCGTAGTTGGGCACCATGTCCACGACGTCCTCGTCCAGCGAGTCCGTCATCAGCGGTGCGGCCTTGGCGGGCCGCGCCTCGGTGTAGCGCGGTGCGGCCGGCCCGTTGTCGAGGGAGCCGAAATTGCCGTGGCCGTCCACGAGCGGCATGCGCATGTTGAAGCTCTGCGCCATGCGCACGAGGGCGTCGTAGATCGCGGAGTCGCCGTGGGGGTGGAGCTTGCCCATCACCTCGCCGACCACGCGCTGGCTCTTCACGTGCCCACGGTCGGGGCGCAGGCCCATCTCGGCCATCATGTACAGGATGCGGCGCTGGACCGGCTTCAGTCCGTCACGGGCGTCCGGCAGCGCTCGCGAATAGATCACGGAGTACGCGTATTCGAGGAACGACGACTCCATCTCGCTGGTGACGTCGATGTCGACGATCGTCTCGTCGATCTCCTCGTCCCCCGCGGGCGGCTGGGTGCTTCGTGATCGGGCCATGAGGGACATCATGGCGCATGACCGGCCACGATTCCGGGAACCAGGCCTGGTCCGGGACGTGAATCCCGTCTATCCCACACCGGACGACGATAGGATCCGAGCATGTCCGACAGTCGCGAAGCCCGGCGTGAGCCCGTCAACCCGCTGCGACGCCGGGCCTCCGCCGATGCCGGCTCGTCGAGCACTCCCGCGTACCCGGACCACTGGGAGGCCGACATCGGCCTGCGTGACGGGTCCGCAGCCCACCTGCGCCCGATCCTCCCCAGCGATGCCGACGCCCTCCAGGACTTCCACCAGCGTCAGTCCGAGCATTCGAGGTATCTGCGCTTCTTCGCGGCGATGCCTCGACTCTCCCGACGGGACCTGGAACGGTTCACCCACGTCGATCATCACGACCGGGTCGCGTTCGTCGTGCTCGTCGGCGAGAAGATCATCGCGGTGGGGCGGTACGACCGGACCGATGCGCACGCCGCCGAGGTCGCCTTCAACGTGTCCGACGCCCGCCAGGGGACCGGGCTCGCCTCCGTGCTGCTCGAACACCTTGCGGCCGCCGCGCGGGAGCGAGGGATCAGCGTCTTCACCGCCGAGGTCCTCCCGCAGAACGCGAAGATGATCAACGTCTTCACCGATGCCGGCTTCGACGTCGACCGCATGATGGATGACGGCGTCGTCATGGTCTCCTTCCGCATCGATCCCACCAAGCGCTCGCTCGCCGTCATGGCCGAGCGGGAGCACCGCGCCGAGTCGCGCGCCATGGAGCGCCTCCTGCATCCCGAGTCGGTGCTCCTGATCGGTGTCTCCTCGAGGGCTGATTCGGCGGGCGGGCGCTTCCTCACCGCTCTCGAGCGCTCGGGATACTCAGGGGCGATCCACGTCGTCTCCCGCGATGCCTTCGAGCTGCGCGGACATCCCACCCATGCACGGATCCAGGACGTCCCCGGCACAGTCGACCTCGCCGTGATCGCCCTGCGTCCGCACGCGTGCCTCGAGGCGATCGAGGAGTGCGCTGCGATCGGGGTGCGCGGTGTCGTGATCCCGACGGAGGGGTTCACGGAGACCGAGCACGGTCGCCGGCTGCAGCGTGATCTCGTGGCCCGCACCCGACGCCACGGGATGCGCCTGCTGGGCCCCGGATCGCTGGGCTTCCTGCGCACGGGCCCGGAGGCGATCAGCCTGTCGATGGCCCCGAAGATGCCTCGACCCGGACCGGTCGCCCTCGCCGGTCAGTCCAGCGCACTCTCGGCGATGCTGCTGGCCGGCACCGACTCCCGGGGGATCGGACTGCACGAGTTCGTCGGTGTGGGCAACCGTGCGGACGTCTCCCTCAACGACACCCTCCAGCACTGGGAGGACGACGAAGCGGTGGGCGTGATCGCGCTCGCCCTCGAATCGATGGGCAACCCGCGCAAGTTCACGCGCTTGGCCCGGCGGCTCACCCGGAGGACTCCCCTGATCGTGCTGCGGCCGCCCGGCGTCGGCACCGACGCGCCTCCCGGGCACGACGTGCGCCGGTCGACGCTGCCGCGACGCGCTCTGGACCAGGTGCTCGGCTCGGCCGGCGTGGTCCAGGCCACCGGGGTCGATCATCTCCTGGACATCACCGACGCCATCGGCCGGCAGGGGCTGCCGCCCGGTGCCCGCGTGGGGCTGCTCTCGAACACCCCTGCGCTCGGCGCCTCGCTGCGCGGCGCGACCGACTACGCGGGACTCGACGTCACGGCCGACAACCGCAGCGTCCCCCTCGCGGCGGATCCGCGGATGATGCAGCGCGCCTTCACCTCCATGGCGGCGCTCGGCGAGGTCGACCTCGTGATCGCGGGGATGCTCGATCCGCTTACCGGCGATCCCGTCGAGGTGATCCGCCAGATGGCGACCGTGGCCCGCCATTCCGAGGTCGTGCTGCTGATCTGCCTGATCACCGACACCGAGCGATTCGCGCAGGTGCAGAAGGCCGTGCGCGAGGACCCTGAGCTGCCACCGGTCCACGCGACCCCCTACGGTGCGGTGCGCGCCGGGGCCGGGATGCTCGCGGCCACCCTGCGCCCGGCGGCCGACGACGACGATCCGGCCGTGCGAGAGGACGTGGACCATGAGGCCGCGCGAGGTCTCGTGGACGGGATCGTGGGCGGCACCGAGGACGGCACGCGCCAGCTGACCGATCAGGAGGTCGCCGACCTGCTGGGTGCCTACGGCATCACGATGCTCCCGGCCTGGACGATCCATGACGCCGACGAAGCGGTCCTGCGGGCCGAGGAGCTCGGCTACCCGGTCGCTCTGAAGAGCACCGACAGCATCCTGCGCCACCGGCCCGACCTCGGCGGTGTGCGGTTGGAGATCTCCGACGGGGCGCAGCTGCGCCAGGCGGTCGCCGGGATGCGTCGGGATCTCTCCTTCTCCACCGCGCCGCTCGAGGTCCAGGCGATGGCCCCGCCGGGCGTCCCCATGGTGGTGCGCAGCGTCGAGGATCCTTCGCTGGGGCCCGTCGTCTCGCTCTCCGTCGCCGGGGACGCGACCGAGCTGCTCGACGACATCGCCTACGCCATCCCGCCGTTCAGCGAGGACGGTGCCGGCCGACTCGTGGCCAGTCCCGCCAGCGCGGTCAAGCTGCGCGGCGGCGGGGGGCTCCCGCCGGCTGATCAGGCAGCCCTGGCGGACCTCGTGGTGCGGGTGGGGCTGCTCGCCGAGGACGTTCCCGAGCTCGCGCGGCTCGAGCTCTACCCGGTGACCGTGGCACAGGACGGAGTCTGCGTGGTCAGCGCATCGGCACGGCTGTGCCCGGCACCGAACCGCACCGACGGCTCCCGTCGAGCGCTGTCCGTGCCCCCGGAGTCGTGACCGCCTTCCGGGGGACCCGTGGGACAATGGGGCGATGACCACAGCTCTACCCGCTGATCTGCTCGCGGAACTCGAGACCGCGGGGTACTTCCCGCAGACGGCTGCCCAGAGCGTGCAGCTCTCGTTGCACGGGGCGCGTCCCCTGGCGCACCTGATCCGCCCGGAGACCACCTTCGACGGCCCCGAGGTGCGCCGACACCTGACGGTCGTCGTGCTGACCGCGACGCACCTCCTGGTCACGCACCTCGATGACGACCCGGCGGATGCCCTGAACCCGAGCCAGGTCGTCTCCACCACCGAGCGGGTCGCGCTGCGTCGGATCATCTCCACGGGGCTCTCCCAGGTCTTCGACACCGATGGACAGATCGTGCCGGGTCGCGAAGCGGAGATCACACTGGGCATCACCTGGAACGGGAGCCGACGCGTGGACCTCGAGCGTGCCGTCTGCGAGGACCCGAACTGCCAGATCGACCACGGCTACACCGGCACGCTCGCGCCCTCGGATCTCG
Source organism: Brachybacterium alimentarium (assembly GCF_002332425.1). Taxonomy (GTDB): domain Bacteria; phylum Actinomycetota; class Actinomycetes; order Actinomycetales; family Dermabacteraceae; genus Brachybacterium; species Brachybacterium alimentarium. Next base: position 101,930 of record NZ_NRGS01000007.1, read on the forward strand.
CTCTGCGAGTGAGTGCCCTGGCAGACGGCGACGAGGCCGTCACCACCGCCCTGCGCTTCCACGCCGAGCTCGTCGACGCGATCGACGCGATCGAGTCCTGATCGGCCCGCCCATGGATCCGAACCCGCCGACCGGTCTGACGCCTCCGACCCCGCCGACACGTCTGGCCCGTCCGGCTCAGCCCGTGTCGGTCGCCTGGCCGGAGGACCTGTTGCCGCCGCCCTTCGCCGACGGCGCCCGCCCCGGCCTGCTCGACATCATCGGACCCCTCGCCACCGACCCCCGCCCCGGCCGGGACGTCGTGGTGCTGCTGGACGGCGTCGGGGCAGGACTGCTCGCCCGGCACCGCGCACTCACCCCGACCCTGCGCGGGCTGGAGGACCGCACCACCCGCGTGCGCACGGTCTCCCCGTCGACCACCGCCGCGGCGATGGTCTCCCTCCACACCGGCCTCCCGCCGCTGGTGCACGGCGTGCTCGGCTATCTCACCCATGATCCGAGCAGCGGTCGCCCGCTGAACCAGATCACCGGTGACAGCACCGTGGACCCCGAGGCGTGGATGCCCGAGGAGACCCCGGTCGAGCGGGGGACGCGACGTGCCGTGCAGGTCGCCCCAGCCAAGCACGCCCGCTCCCACCTCAGCAGGGTTGCCTACCGAGGATGGGACTTCCTCGGTCACGGGCGGGGCGATCGCGTCGAGGCGGTGCGCACCGCGCTGCATCGGGCCGGGCCCGACGGTCTCGTCCATCTCCACGTCGACGACGTCGACCACGCCGGGCACCGCTACGGGATCGACAGCGACCAGTGGCGTGCCGCTCTCGCCGACGTCGATGCCCTCGTCGGCACCTTGCTGCGTCGCCTGCCGCGGGGGACCCGGATCCACCTCACGGCGGATCACGGCATGGTCGACACCTCGCCCGGCATGACGGTGGATCTCGCCGATCATCCGCACCTGCAGCGGCTGGCGTCCTCGATCGCGGGGGAGGCCCGGGCGCTCGCGCTGCGCGCCGTCGAGGGCCAGGGGGCGGCCGAGGAGCTCGCGAGCGGGCTGCGCGATCTCATGGGGCCGCGGGCTATGGTCCTGAGGCGCGACGAGATGCTCGAGGTGGGGCTGCTGGCGCCGGCCGGCACTGCCCTCAGCGAACGGGTCGAGGCGCGCCTGCCCGACGTGCTCGTGCTCGGTCGCGATCGATGGACCGTGGACGACTTCTCGCAGCGCCCGCCGTCCGCCCGCGCGATGGTCGGGGTGCACGGTTCGCTCACCAAGGCCGAGAGCATCGTCCCCCTGGTGCGCGTCACCCTCTGACCACCGTCTGACCGGGCACCTGCCGCGCCGTGCGGGGCCGTGCCGGGTTGGTGCCAGGTCGCGTCGTCGGGCCCCGCCCTGCCGGGTTACGTGGTGCCGGGTCGCGCTGTCGGACCCTGCCCTGCCGGGTGGCGCCGTCGTTCCGGTCGGCCGTGACCGAACGAGTCAGCGCCGGCCCGGCGCGGGCAGCGCGAGATCGGCCGCCGGCCGGAGCCGGCTGACCGGCGACGCTGAGAGCGACGTCACTCGTGCTTCGAGCCGAAGACGATCTCGTCCCAGCTGGGCATGGACGCCCGCTTGCTGCGCGACTTCGTCGGCTTCTCCGATCCGCCGGAGCTCGAGGAGGCCGAGCCGTCGGCCGGAGACGCTCCGGGCTCCGCAGCGGAGTCGGGGGAGCTGCCCGAGAAACCGGGCAGCGGAGTGAGGTCGACGGTGTCCTGATACTGCAGGTCCGTCGCCGGTGCAGCGGGGGCCTCGGCAGCGGAGGAGCTCTCGGACTCCTCGGACAGGGCCGCGAAGGGGGCCGATCCGTCTGCGTCCGACGTCGCCGGCTCCGCCTCGGCGTCCTCCGCGGCGCTGGAATGCTCAAGGAGCGCCTCGCGGTCACGAGCGTCCGAGGCGCCGGCGCCTGCGGGCTGCCCGCCGTCTCCGGCGGAGTTGTCCTTGATGTCCCTGATGCCCTTGATGTCGCCGTCCGAGTCCACGAGCGGGGACGACAGTGAGGACAGCGACGACTCCAGGGGCTCGGGATCCGACGGATCAGAAGCGTCTAAGTGCCCTGCTGACAGGGACTCGGGGGAGAGGGCGCTCGTGGGCGCCGGATCTTCGGCGTCGAGCGTGGTCCAGACGGTCGCGGAGTCGTCGACCGGCTGCGGCACCGAGCGCATCCCGCGGCGGGCGTTGAGCGCATCGAGCTCGCTGTCGTCGAGGGCCGAGGGGCGATTCCCGGAGACGGGCCTCTCGCCCGGCCGGGGGGCCCGGCCGCGGCGCGGACCGGCCTGCTCGTCGAACGAGCCATCGGCCTCGAGGTCGTACACCGAGCTCTTGACGGCCTGCAGACGGGCACGGCCGCGGGTCGGCTCCGGCGGTGCGTCCTCGTCGCTGATCCAGCGGGCCTCGTCGTCGATCGGTGCGACCGAGCGATTGTCGAGATCCGCCACCCAGTGCGCCTGACGGGTGCGGCTCGCGGCGGAGAAGGTGAGTTCGAGCGTCCAGGTGCTGTCCGGGCGGCGCCAGGCGTCCCAGGCGGTCTCCTCGGTGGCCTCGCGGGCGGCGAGGCGCTCGGCGACGACCTCGTCGAGGCTGGGGCCGCCGCGACCGACCGGGAACGTGCGGGCGCGCTGGGCGGTCCACTCGCGCTCGGCGAGGACGGGCCCCTCATACCGGCGCACATGCTCGAGCGGGATGTCCGCCGCCTCGGCGATGTCCTCGGCGCTGCGGCCGGAACGCAGCATGGCCTGGATCTCTCGCGGCCGCACCGGAGCGGCATCCGCGGCCTGGATCATGCCCAGCGCCGGGCGGTCGGTGCGCACCGCGGCCCGCAGGGCCTTGTCGATGCGCAGCGTGTACCGCTCGCTGTCGGAGTCGACCAGGATCACATGCTCCCCGTCGTCATGGATCCCGTCGAGTTCGAGCTCTCGCATCGTCGTCCTCTCCGTCGCAGCCCGTTCGGTGGCGTGCAGAAGTCTAGGCCGCGACCATATCCCCTAGCACTGCCCCGTGCCGGTCATCGACGCCCCGCGCGCCGCGTGTTGCCGGGACCCGACCGACACTGGTTGCTCAGCACAGCCTCCTCTGCAATAATGCCGCCGCATTCAGCGTTGGGAACCGGACCGGCCCGCAGGGGGCGAGGCGATCTTCACACGCTGGATCTGCAGAAGCCTCCAGGTCGGATGACCGCCCGGATACACGAGAACGGACCGTAGATGGCCACTGATTACGACGCCCCGCGCAAGAACGACGACGAGTCGAACGATGACTCGATCGAGGAGCTGAAGGGGCGCCGGAACGAGGCGGCGACTCCGACGGTCGATGAGGATGAGGCGGAAGCTGCGGACTCGTACGAGCTGCCCGGCGCCGACCTCTCGGGTGAGGAGCTCTCCGTGCGGGTGCTTCCCCGCCAGGCCGATGAGTTCACCTGCGCCAGCTGCTTCCTGGTCAAGCACCGCAGCCAGATCGACCACGTCGAGGGGACCCTCATCATCTGCAAGGAGTGCGCGGCCGCCTGAGCGTCCCGCCTGCTTCACGCCGAACGGCGCCGCATCCTCCCGGATGCGGCGCCGTTCGGCTGTCGGGGCGGACGGGGCCCGGTGCTCAGGCCTGCTGCTGCGCTCAGGCCTGCTGCTGCGCTCAGCCCTGCTGCTGCGCTGCGACCTGCTGCTGCGCACTGCGCACTGCGAGAGCGAGGTCATGGGGGCGACGGGTGGAGGTGACCCACGCGGTGGTCGGGTCCTCCTCGTCGAGCACCTCGATGCGGAGGCCGGCATGGACCCAGCCCCGTATGCAGTGGTGGGCGAGCGGCTCGAAGTCCTGGCCGATGGTGAGGGACCACTCCTCGCCGGTCAGCGGGGCCGGATCGCCGAGCAGCGAGACGTCGATACGGGCGCGGCCCAGGGAGAAGCGCCCATCGCGGACCTCCACGACGGGCGAGTACAGCACAGCCAGCACGATCGCGACCACGATGCAGACGGCGCCGACGACCAGCGCGAGCGTGAAGTTCAACGGCACGAGCACCAGGCCGAAGATCGAGCCGAGGACCGCGGTCACGATCCAGCCCGCGACGCCGGGGAGCAGGCGCTCCCGGTACAGCGGCTGCTGTGCCGCGGCAGGTCGCGCGGAGGGTGAGGGCTCGCCCTCGACGGAGGAGGATGCGGAAGGGTCGGGCGCTGCGGTCATGCTCCGATGATCTCACGCACGTCCTGGGTACTCACGGGCGGGACCACATACCCTGTGCCCATGCCTGTAGAGCCTGACACCCTGAGCGCGGCCGCCGCCGGCGCCCCCGACCCGACCGCTGCCGCTCCGCTGAGGATCCGACTGGCCCCGGGCGGGACGATGCCCGAACGCGCCCACGCGGACGATGCCGGCCTGGATCTGACCAGCGCCGAGGACGTCGAGATCCCCGCCGGAGGCCGTGCCCTGGTGGACACCGGCATGGCCGTCGCACTGCCCGCGGGCACCGTGGGTCTGGTGTGCCCCCGCTCCGGCCTCGCCGCGAAGCACGGTGTGACCGTGCTGAACGGTCCCGGGGTGGTCGACGCCGGCTATCGCGGGCACATCAAGGTCTCGCTGCACAACACCGATCTCGACGCACCGTTCGCGCTGCGGACCGGCGACCGCATCGCTCAGCTGGTCGTGGTGCCGTTCCTGGCGCCCGTGCTCCAGCAGGTCGACGACCTCGACACCACCGACCGCGCCGCCTCGGGCTTCGGCTCCAGCGGTGGCTTCGGACACGCCCCGGCCACGGCCGGCACCGACGAGAACCCGGAGGGTTGATCCATGGGACTGTTCTCCCGCTCGAAGAAACGACGCACCGAATCCGCGCTCGACTCCACGACGACCGAGCCCGCTGACACTGAGCAGGCCGAGCAGGCTGAGCAGGCTGAGCAGGCCGAGCTGACTGAACTGGCTGAGCCGGCTGACGACGGCGCTGAGGCGGAGAACGCCGAGGGCGCCGATGCAGCGGACACGTCAGACGCGACGAGGGCTGGAGACTCTGCGAATGCCGCGAACACTGCTGAGCCCGACGAGGCGGACCCCGCGCCCCGCGGCGAGCATCTCGAGGACGGCCCGTACGACGTCGCCGACGCGCCTGAGGAGGATCGGATCGATCTGGGGGGCCTGCAGGTCCCGACGATCGACGGGATGGAGCTGCGCATGGAGGTCGATCAGCGCACCAGTGCGGTCACGGGCGCGAACCTGGTGATCGGAGGGTCCTCCCTCCAGGTGCAGGCCTTCGCCGCTCCGAAGTCCCGCGGACTGTGGGAAGAGGTGCGCACCTCGCTGCGCGACTCGGTCGTCAAGCAGGGAGGGACCGCGGAGAGCCGCCCCGGCGCTTTCGGGACCGAGCTGATCACGCGGCTGCCGGTCAAGCGGACGGACGGCCGCACCGGATATCGACCGGCTCGATTCATCGGGATCGACGGTCGACGCTGGTTCCTGCGCGCCATCCTCACCGGCAAGGCCCTGAGCGACAAGGAGCAGGCGAAGACCTTCGAGACCCTGATCTCGCGCCTGGTCGTCGTGCGCGGAGGCGAGGCGATGGCGCCCCAGGAGCTGATCCCGCTGGGCCTGCCCGGCCAGCGCCCCGGACTGAGCCAGGTCAAGGCGGGCCCGCTGGATCCGCTGGCTCGCGGCCCCGAGATCACCGAGATCGGATGAGCGCCGCGACCCCGCCCCCGGAGGGCCCGCGCCACCGCGCCGGCGACGGAGAGAGGCCCGCTGCGCGCGAGGCCACGGCCGGCCCCGCGGAGGCAACCGACCGTCGGAGCGGCCTCGGCGGCGTGCTGCAGCGGGACGAGTTCTCCGTGCGCGACGCGATCGGCGGACCACGGGGCATCGTCGAATCCGTCCTTCCCACCCTGCTGTTCATCATGCTGTTCGTGCTCACGCGCTCGGTGCCCGTGGCATCGGTCGCCGCGGTCGTCGTGGTCGCCGTGCTCTTCATCGCGCGACTGATCCAGCGTCAGAGCCCGGCGACCGTGCTCGGCGGGTTGATCGGCGTGGGTCTCGGCGCGGTGCTCGCGATCCGCTCCGGTGACGGCACGGACTTCTACGCCCCCGGTATCGCGATCAACGTGATCTCGCTTGTGGTGCTGCTCGTGTCGCTGATCGCACGCAGACCGCTGATCGGACTGCTCGTCGGAGCACTGGACCCGAGGGTCGAGGACTGGGCGAGCGATCCTCTGGCCCGCAGGGTGTACACCCGCGCCACCCTGCTGTTCGCGGGCCTCTATCTCGCGAAGCTGGTGGTGCAGGTCCCGCTCCTGCTGACCGGTCACGTCGCCGCGCTCGGTGTGGCGAAGCTCGCGATGGGGCTGCCTGCCTTCGCGGTCATCGCCTACCTCGTGTGGCTCATGCACCGGTCTCTGCTGGCCCGTCGAGAGGGCCGTTGACACCCCTCGCCGGTGCTCGATTCTCGAATCGGTCCGCCTGGTGAGACACTGGTCCTCGACGAGATCCTGAGCAGGCCCGGCCATGGCCGGAGAGCACGACCGGATCGAGCACAGAGCGAACAGCGGTGGTCCGCGACGACGTGACCACCCGTGGACGAAGAGGGAGCGGAGCGATGAGCCCGGAGGCCGAACGAGTGTCGAGCACACCCACAGCCGGGGGACGTCACCTGACCCTCACCGTCGGACCACCCGCCGCCGGAGGCACCTTCGTCGCGCGCCACGAGGGCCGAGTGGTCTTCGTGCGTGGCAGTGCGCCGGGAGAGACGGTCACCGCGCGACTGGTCGATGATCCTGAGCAGCACGCCAACGCGCGCTTCTGGCGCGCCGAGGCTGTCGACGTGCTCGAGGCGGGCGTGGACCGGGTCCCCACCGTCTGGCAGGAAGCCTCGGTCGACGGGGTGGGCGGCGCCGAATGGGCTCACATCGCCCTGCCCGCCCAGCGCCGCATCGCCAGCGAGGTGATGCAGGAGCTGCTGCGCCGCGCCGGAGTCACCAGCTATCCGATCGAGCAGGTCCAGGTCGAGCCCGCTCCCCATGACGTGGACGGGCTCGGCTCCCGTACCCGTGTGCGCTTCGCGGTGGACGAGGAGGGCCGTGTGGGCATGCGCGGTTGGCGCTCCCACGAGGTCCGGGACGTCGGCGAGAACCCGCTGGCCGCCCAGGGCATCCGCGATCTCCGGCTGGGGGAGTGGACCGCGCCCGAGGGCACCGAGGCGGTCGACGCCGTGGCGCCCTCGGCCGGCCCCGTCTCGGTCGTGCTCGTCGGTCGCGATCTGGACCCCGCCTCGCTCGAGATCCCCGAGTCCTGGGGCGACGCGGACGTGGCCGTGCGCACCGGGCGCGGCCTGGTCCCGCTGCGCGGCGACGGTCTCGTGCACGAGCGCGTCGGCGAGCGGCTCTTCTCTGTCAGCGCGACCGGTTTCTGGCAGGGCCACCGACGGGCGGCTGAGCTGCTCAGCGACGTCGTCCAGAGCGTCCTGAAGGCTCCGCACGGCGGCAGCGCCTGGGACCTCTACGGGGGTGTCGGTCTGTTCGCGGCGATCGCCGCGGAGCAGGTGGGCTCCGAGGGAGCCGTCGTCACGGTCGAGGGGAACCGTCGGGCCTCCCAGCTCGCGCAGGAGAACCTCGAGGACCTCCCTCAGGTCTCCACCGCGACGGCGGATGTGGCGGACTGGGTACGGGCCCGACGCGGCGGCGTGGACGTCGTCGTGCTGGATCCGCCGCGCAACGGGGCGGGTGCGGAGCTCATCGAGCTGTTGGCCCGAACGGTGCGCCAGCGCATCGTCTACGTCTCCTGCGAGCCGTCCACGCTCGCGCGCGACCTGGCCGTCGCCGAGAAGGCCGGATGGAAGGTCGTCGATCTGCGGGCGTTCGACCTGTTCCCGCACACCCATCACGTGGAGTCCGTGACGGTCCTCGAGCGCGCCTGACGTGCATCGGCCGCCGGACGCTCCAGAACGTGTCCGGCGGCACACCCTCCCAAGCTGACGACCTGTCAGAAGGATGCGGTCCGCCGTGGTAGTATTTATCTTGACTTCAAGATAACTTCCGGAGATCACTCCGGAGACCCTGGCGGTCGCACGGGGAGGGCTTCCTCGCGCCGATCGCTGCGTTCGCCTGTCCGCGGGAGCGGCCGAGCCTACGATGGTGGGGTCGCCTCAACACCCAAGGAGTTCGCTCATGAGCACTGCCAACTCATTCGCCGCGAAACAGGATCTCACCGTCGGCGGGACCGACTACGAGATCTTCGCGCTCGACGCCGTCGACGGCGCCGACAAGCTGCCGTTCAGCCTCAAGATCCTGCTCGAGAACCTGCTGCGCACCGAGGACGGGGCGAACATCACCGCCGACCACGTGCGTGCGCTGGCCGGCTGGGAGCCCTCCGCGGATCCGTCGGTCGAGATCCAGTTCACCCCGGCCCGCGTGATCATGCAGGACTTCACGGGCGTGCCCTGCGTCGTCGACCTCGCCACGATGCGCGAGGCCATGAAGGACCTCGGCGGCGATCCCGAGAAGATCAATCCGCTCGCCCCGGCCGAGATGGTCATCGACCACTCCGTCATGATCGACGTGGCCGGCCGTCTCGATGCGCTCGAGCAGAACATGGAGCGCGAGTACGAGCGCAACCGTGAGCGCTACCAGTTCCTGCGCTGGGGCCAGACGGCCTTCGACGACTTCAAGGTGGTCCCCCCGGGCACCGGCATCGTGCACCAGGTCAACATCGAGTACCTGGCTCGCACCGTCATGACCCGCGAGGTCCCGAACAGTGCGGGGGACGGTTCGGTCCTCCGTGCCTACCCCGATTCATGCGTCGGCACGGATTCGCACACCACCATGGTCAACGGCCTGGGCGTGCTGGGCTGGGGCGTCGGCGGCATCGAGGCCGAGGCCGCGATGCTCGGTCAGCCGGTGTCGATGCTCATCCCGCGCGTGGTCGGCTTCAAGCTGACCGGTGAGATCCCGCCCGCCGCGACCGCGACCGACGTGGTGCTCACCATCACCGAGAAGCTCCGCGACCACGGCGTCGTCGGCAAGTTCGTCGAGTTCTACGGCGAGGGCGTCACCCAGGTGCCGCTGGCCAACCGCGCGACCATCGGCAACATGAGCCCCGAGTTCGGCTCCACCTGCGCGATCTTCCCGGTCGACGAGGTCACGGTCGACTACATGCGACTCACCGGCCGCACCGAGGAGCAGCTCGCGCTGGTCGAGGCCTACGCCAAGCGCCAGGGCCTGTGGCACGACCCCTCCAAGGAGGTCGAGTACTCGGAGTACCTCGAGCTGGACCTGTCCACCGTGGTGCCCTCCATCGCCGGCCCGAAGCGTCCCCAGGACCGCATCGTCCTCACCGAGGCGAAGGAGTCCTTCCGCGAGGTGCTGCCCTCCTACGCGACCGGTCACCCGGCCGTCACCAACGGCGACGGCTCCTTCCCGGCGTCGGACCCGGCCGCTCCCGACTCGGACAACGAGTCCGGCGGCAAGGCTCCTGATCACCAGCACGTGGCCGGACGCGCCTCGGATCCCATCCAGGTCGCCGGCGAGGACTTCTCGATCGATCACGGCATCGTCTCGATCGCCTCGATCACCTCGTGCACCAACACCTCGAACCCGTCGGTGATGATGGCGGCCGGCCTGCTGGCCCGCAATGCGGCCGATCGCGGCCTGGTCTCCAAGCCCTGGGTCAAGACCTCGATGGCTCCCGGTTCGCAGGTCGTCACCAACTACTACACGAAGGCTGGCCTGTGGCCCGCCCTCGAGGCGCTCGGGTTCCACCTGGTCGGCTACGGCTGCACCACCTGCATCGGCAACTCCGGGCCGCTGGCTCCCGAGATCTCCGACGCGATCGCCGAGAAGGACCTCGCCGTGACGGCCGTCCTCTCGGGCAACCGCAACTTCGAGGGCCGCATCAACCCCGATGTGAAGATGAACTACCTGGCCTCGCCGCCGCTGGTCATCGCGTACGCCTTGGCGGGCACGATGGACTTCGACTTCGAGAACGATCCGCTGGGCACCGACAAGGAGGGGAACGAGGTCTACCTCCGCGACATCTGGCCGAGCCCCACCGAGGTCGAGAAGGTCATCGGTGAGTCCATCTCCCAGGAGATGTTCACCGAGGACTACAAGGACGTCTTCACCGGCGATGAGCGCTGGCGGAACCTCGACACCCCCGAGGGCGCGACCTTCGCGTGGGACGACGAGTCCACCTACGTGCGCAAGCCCCCGTACTTCGAGGGCATGGGCCAGGACCCTGAGCCGCTCGGCGACATCGAGGGCGCCCGCGTCCTGGTGAAGGTGGGCGACTCGACGACCACCGACCACATCTCGCCCGCCGGAGCGATCAAGCTGGATTCCCCGGCCGGTCGCTACCTGCAGGATCACGGGGTGTCCCGCAAGGACTTCAACTCCTACGGATCCCGTCGGGGCAACCACGAGGTCATGATCCGCGGAACCTTCGCGAACATCCGCATCAAGAACGAGCTCCTCGACGGTGTCGAGGGCGGGTACACGAAGAACTTCCTGACCGGTGAGCAGGAGTTCATCTACGACGCGGCCCAGGCCTATGCGGAGAAGGACATTCCGCTGGTGGTGCTGGCCGGCAAGGAGTACGGTACCGGCTCGTCCCGCGACTGGGCGGCCAAGGGCACCAAGCTCCTCGGCATCGAGGTCGTCATCGCGGAGAGCTTCGAGCGGATCCACCGTTCGAACCTCATCGGCATGGGCGTGCTCCCCCTGCAGTACCCCGAGGGCGAGTCCGCGGAGTCGCTCGGCCTGGACGGCACCGAGACGTTCTCCGTCACCGGTGTGACCGCCCTGAACGAGGGCACCGTCCCCAGGACGGTCGCGGTCCGTGCACAGAAGGAGGACGGCACGTCCGTCGACTTCGACGCGGTCGTGCGCATCGACACCCCCGGCGAGGCGGAGTACTTCCGCAACGGCGGCATCCTGCAGTACGTGCTGCGGTCGCTCGTCGCGGCCTGACAGCCACCGCCTGCGCGCAGAGCGCCCCGGTCCTTCTCGGACCGGGGCGCTCTTCCGCGTGTCCGTGTGCGAGGTGCGTCGCCTGCTCGCGCGCGGGACGAGCCGGCTCACCGGATGCCTCGGCGCACTACTTCACGTGCACGGATGCGCGTCCGCTGCGCACGGTGATGCAGACCGGGCGGTGTCCCGTGAACCACCGGTGAAGATCTGCACGAAGGTGAGCATTGCGTGCGTCGGCACAGGTCAGCTCGCCCTAGGCTGGCAAGATCCTGTCCCCGACACCGAGGGAGGATCGCCCCGTGTCGACGATCCATGAGCACCCCGAGCGCGCTGTCCGGGGCACCATCCCGCTCGATCCTGCGGGCTCCGCGCTGCCGCGGTCCCTGCAGGAGACGCGCTCCCTGCAGGGGAAGCTCGACCCGTCCACCGGAGGCGAGACAGCCGCGATCCCTGAGGATCCCGAGCAGCTGCGCGCGCTGCCGGTCGCTTCGCTGCCGGCCCTCGCTCGCAGCCTGCGCCGACGGCTCGTGGAGATCACCTCCCGCGCCGGCGGCCACCTGGGGCCGAACCTCGGCGTCGTCGAGCTCACCATCGCGCTGCACCGCGAGCTGCGCTCCCCGCACGAGGCGATCGTCTTCGACACCGGTCATCAGGCCTATGTGCACAAGATGCTGACCGGGCGCGCCGACCTCGTCGGTCTGCGCCGGGCCGGGGGAGTGGCCGGATACCCCGATCGCCGGGAGTCCGCGCACGACGTGGTCGAGAACTCCCACGCCTCCGGATCCATCGCTTGGGCGCACGGCATCGATCGTGCGCACCGGCTGGCCGGCGAGGACGGCGTCTGCGCGGCAGTGATCGGCGACGGCGCGCTCACCGGCGGCATCGGCCTCGAGGCGCTCAACGAGCTCGGGTCCGACACCGGCTCGCGCACGATCGTCGTCCTCAACGACAACACCCGCTCCTATGCGCCGACGATCGGGGGCATGGCGCGACACTTGCAAGCGCTGCGGGACGGCGCCGTGCCGACCGGCACCGACCTGTTCAGCGCGCTGGGGCTGACCTATATCGGCCCGATCGACGGACACGACCATGCCGCTCTCGCCGAGGCCCTGCGACACGCTCGGAGAGCCGCCGAGGATCCTGCTCTGGCCGGAGTGATGCTGCACGTCGTGACCCGCAAGGGCGCCGGGTTCGCCCGCGCCGAGTCCGACGCGCTGGATCGTTGGCATTCGACCGGCCCGTTCGCCCTCGATCCGGCCCCCTCGATAGAGGCTGAGCAGGCTGAGCAGGCTGGCCAGGCTGAGCAGCATGAGGAGCCCGTGAGGACTCCTGCCGCTGCGACGCCGGCGGCGACCTGGACCTCCCGGGCCGGGGCGGCGCTCCTGGATGCGGCCCGGGCCGATACCCGGATCGTTGCGCTGAGCGCCGCGATGGTCGACCCCGTCGGGCTCAGTCCGCTGCAGCGCGAGCTGCCGTCGCGGGTGATCGACGTCGGGATCGCCGAGCAGCTCGCGCTGGCCACGGCCGCGGGGCTCTCGCGAGGTGGTGCGAAGCCGGTCGTGGCGCTGTACGCAACATTCCTCAACCGAGCATTCGACCAGCTGCTCCTGGACGTCGCGCTGCATCGGGAGGACGTCACGATCACTCTGGATCGCGCGGGGGTGACAGGCGACGACGGGCCGAGCCACCACGGGATCTGGGACCTGGCGATGGCCGCGCAGGTCCCCGGGCTGTCGCTGTGGGCGCCGCGGGACGGTCTCCGGCTGAGCGCAGCGATCCCGGCCGCGATCGGGCACGCCGGGCCCTCCGTCGTGCGGTTCGCCAAGGGGGCCTGTCCCGCGCCGCTGGACGCCGTCGCCTCGCTCGAGGCCGGTGACGTGCTGTGGGGCGACCCGCATGCCCCGGTGGACGTCCTCCTGGTGTCGATCGGCGCGCTCGCGCATCGCGCCGTCGACGCGGCACGCACGGTGACTCAGTCCCGCCCGGAGGTGAACGTGGTGGTCCTGGACCCGGTCCGGGCACTGCCCTTGACCGAGCCGCTGCTGGCCCTCGCGGAGAGGTCCCCCGCCGTCGTGACCGTGGAGGACGGAGTCGCCGAGCGCGGCATCGGCGCGGCGCTCGCGGTGCGGCTGTCCCAGCGGGCCGCACGGCGATCGCCGTCTCCGCTGCTGCGCACGCTGGGCGTCGCCCAGGAGTTCATCCCGCACGCCTCACGGGATCAGATCCTCGCAGCCGAGGGCCTGGACGGCGAAGGGATCGCCCGTGCGCTCGAGGACGTCCTGGATCTCTGAGCTCACGGAGATCGCTGAGTCCGCGGCGATGTCGCGGGCTCAGGGCAGGGAGCTGCGCGGGGAGGGGTCGTCGGCGCGGGCGGTGAGCACGATCGGCTCGCCGTCGGTGACGTAGAGGGTGTGCTCGGCGTGAGCACCGCGCGAGCCGTCGGCCGAGAGCTGGGTCCAGCCGTCGTCCTCGTCGACCATGAGCTCGCTGGTGGTGGGGACGAGGAACGGCTCGACGGTGACGAGCTGTCCGGCGACGAGCTCTGCGCCCTGCCCGGGGGAGCCGTGGTTGGGCACGAACGGGGCCTCGTGCATCGTGCGTCCCACCCCGTGGCCGCCGAAACGATCATTGATCGAGTAGCCGAGCGCACGGGCCTCTCGTTCCACGGCGTGTCCGATGTCGCCCACCGTGCTCCCCGCGCGGACCTGGTCGATGCCGGCCCACATCACCTGCTCGGTGTCGCGGATCAGCTGTTGGTCCTCCGAGCGGGGCGAGCCCACCGAGATCGTGAGGCAGGAATCCGCGACCCAGCCCTCGACGGCGACGGCGAAGTCGAGCGACAGCAGGTCGCCGTCGGCGAGCACGCGGTCGCGCGGGCGGCCGTGCAGCACGCCGTCGTTGACGGAGGTGCAGATGACGTAGCCGAAGGGGGAGGCGCCGAAGACGGGGTGATAGTCGAGATAGCAGCTGGTCGCGCCGGCCTCGCGGATCAACCGGTGGGCTTCGGCGTCGACCTCCAGCAGGTTCCATCCGACGTCCACGACCTCACGCAGATGGGAGAGCACGGAGGCGACGAAGTCCCCGGCGGGGCGGGCCTGCTCGAGGGTGGGCAGCTCCTGGGTGGAGCTGCGACGGCGTCGGCCGAGGATCATCGTGCGACCTTCTTCGGGGAGGTGGGATCTGTGTGTCCTGCGGTGGTGCGGGAAGCGGGACCGTCCTCGCCGACGGGACCCTCCAGCCAGTCGTACTGGGAGACGGCCACCCAGGCGATGCCGGCGGCGAACAGACCCGCCCCGAGCATGTGGAAGCCGACCAGGAGCTCGGGCAGTCCCGTGAAGTACTGGGAGTAGCCGATGACGGCCTGCAGCGCGGTGACGACGATCAGGCCCCATCCGGCACGGCGGGCATGGCGCGGGGCACCGGTCAGGTGGAGGGCGATCAGCAGGCCGATCAGCAGGCCGCAGAAGAGCATCACGGCGTCGGCGTGGAGCCACGAGATCGTGCGCGGGTCGAACGGGAGGCGCTCGGGGTGGACGTCGTCGCCCGAGTGGGGGCCGGTGCCGGTGACGAGGGTCCCCAGCACGAGGATCGCGAAGCCGATGACCCCCAGTGCCCAGCTCATCCAGTGCATGGCATCGGGGACGACCGATCGCCGCCGCGCCGAATCCCCGTCGTAGATCCGGTACACGAGCACGGTCGAGATCGCGACGAGCACGGGCGAGATGAGGAAGTGGGGACTGACGACTCCAGGGTGGAGATCCGCCTTCACGACCACCATGCCGACGATCGCCTGCACGGCCGTGCCCACCAGCGGCATCGCGGAGAGCCACATCATGCTGCGCCCCTTGTGACGCAGCCACAGCAGGGCGATCAGCAGCATCGCGATGGCGAAGACCCCGAGGACCCCGGTCAGGGCGCGGTTGCCGAACTCGATGAAGGGATGGATCCCGGCTTCAAGTGTCAGCTGCGGGGTGAACTGGCCGGGCTCGCAGTTCGGCCAGGTCGAGCAGCCCAGCCCGCTGCTGGTCAGGCGCACCACGCCTCCGGAGACGATGATGCCGATCTGGCAGACCAGGTTGCCCCAGAACACGATGGCGGCGATCCGTGCCCGCGCCGGCGCCGAGAGACCGAGGGTGCGTTCCCCGGAGAAGGACATCCGTCCGACGTGCGAGATGGCGGGGGCAGGAACCGGATGCTCGTCGGCGGCGGACGGAGAAGCGTTCATGGGGTCGATTGTAGGAACTCCGCCTGAGGTTCACATGGTCGCGGCGACGCCTTTCACATCTGCACCGGCGGCTGCGGCCGTGGGGACCGGATCAGGCGGGGGAGCGGGTCAGTCCGAGGTCCAGCGGAACCAGCGCGAGACGGCATAGGCGCCGCCGATCGCCCACACCAGGAGCACCACCACGGGGGCGGGAGAGAAGACGCCGCCGGCGAGGCAGGCTCGGAGCAGCTCGCCGAGAGCGCCCGAGGGCAGCAGGTCCACGAGTCCGTGCAGCGGCCAGGGGTACATGGAGGTCGGCACGGCGATGCCTCCGGCCGCCACGAACAGGACGAAGACGAGGTTCGAGACCGCGAGCACCGCCTCTGTGCGCAGCAGCCCGGCCACGAGCAGCCCGAGCGCACCGAAGGCCACCGTGCCCAGCAGCCAGACGGGCACTGCGGCGAGCAGCTCGAGCACGCCGGGCCGCCACCCGAGGAGCACGGCGAGCAGGCCCAGCACCAGGACCTGGACGACGTGCACCAGCAGGGTTGCGAGGATCTTGCCGGCGAGATAGCCGTCGCGTCCCAGCGGGGTGGTCGCCACCCAGCGCAGCACGCCGTTGCGGCGGTCGAACCCGGTCTGGATCGCCTGAGACGTGAACGAGGTCGAGATCAGGGCGGTGCCGAGGGTCGCGGCGAGGGCCGTCTCGATGGGCTGAGCGCCCTCGAGCCGCCCGATGGGCAGCAGCCGCAGTCCGATCAGCACCATCGCGGGCAGGGCGATCGCGACCATCAGCTGCTCACCGTTGGACAGGAGGATGCGAGCCTCCAGCGCGGTGTGGGCCAGGACGCGGCGCAGACGGGGTGCCGGCTGTGGCCCGGGCCGCGGGGAGGACGGCGTCCGAGCGGGGGCGGCGTCGTGCGAGGTGGCGCTCATCGGGCCCTGCCTTCTGCTGCGGTCGTGGCCGTCGTGGTGTCTGCTGTGGGCGCTGAGGAGTTCGCCGAAGTGTTCGCGCCGTCCATGAGCTCGAGCAGCACGGCCTCGAGATCCGCGGCGCCGGCACCCGTGATCTCGAGGCGGCCGCCGTGCTTCTCCACGACGGCCTCCAGGTCGGCCTGCAGGGCGGGCACCGCTGCAGGGTCGACCCCATGGGCGACGGCTCGCACGTCCACGGCGCCCTTCTGTCGACGATGCGCGGTGATCACGTCCTCGACGGAGCCTGCGGCGACGGTGCGGCCACCGGCGATCACGCATACGGCGTCGGCGAGGCCCACCACGTCGTCCATCATGTGCGTGGTCAGGACGACGGCGCTCCCGGTGTCCGCCAGGGAGCGGACCAGATGCCGCACCCGCTGACGGATGGAGGGGTCCATCCCGGCTGTCGGCTCGTCGAGGAAGACCAGTTCCGGGCGGCCGATGATCGCCAGCGCCAGGGCGAGACGCTGACGCTGACCTCCGGACAGGCGCCGCACGAGGGTGCCGGCGAACTCATCGATCCCGAGGTGCTCGGCGACCTCGTCGACGTCGAGCGGATGGGCATGGAGGCTTGCACCGTATCGGAGCAGCTGCATCGACCGGGATCCGGAGGCGAGGCCTCCGTCCTGGATCATCACGCCCACCCGGGCACGGTGCTCCGGCCCTGCGTTCCACGGGTCGCGGCCGAGCGCCTCCAGGCTCCCGCCGCTGGGTCGCAGCAGGCCCGTGGCGCACGAGACGGCGGTGGTCTTGCCGGCGCCGTTGGGGCCCAGCAGCGCGGTCACCTCCCCGCGCCGGGCGGTGAGCGTGAGCCCGTCGAGGGCACGGACGGGGCCGTAGGAGTGCGTCAGGCCGTCGGCGCGCAGCGCGGGGGACGCGAGGATGTCGTCAGTCATGGCGGCCCCATCGTAGGCGTGCCGGCCGAGAGACCCGTGCACGTGCTCGGCAGGAGCGGACCGGGAGCGGACCGGAAGCGGACGCAGGACGCCCCGGGGATGCGACCGTGGCCGGATCCTCGGGGCTCCTCGGGGCGATGTCGTCCTGCTGGGCCGCGTCAGCGGCCGCGGACGTGCAGCGGGGTATGCGCCGGATCGACGACCTCCGCCGCGTACGGGGCCTCAGGTGCGGTGCCGCCCTCACCCCAGGTGTTCGTCGCGAAGCGATCGCGGTCATGGGGGTCCAGGAGCGTGCTCATGTCCGGACCGAGCGGCACCACCTGCGTGGGATTGATGTCCTCGTGCACGTAGTAGTAGTGCCGCTTGATCTGCTGGAGATCGACGGTGTCGCCGAAACCAGGGGTCTGGAACAGATCCTTGGTGTAGTTCCACAGGTGGGGCATCGTCGAGAGCATCTGACGGTTGGCCTTGAAGTGACCGAAGTAGACGGGGTCGAAGCGGATCAGGGTGGGGAAGAGGCGCACATCGGCCTCGGTGATCGACTCGCCCATCAGGTAGCGGCGATCCGAGAGCCTCTCCTCGAGCTCGTCCAGCGCCGCCCACAGCTCGCGGTACTCCTGCTCGTAGCTCTCCTGGTCGCCGGCGAAGCCCACCTTGTACACGGCGTTGTTGATGCGGTGCAGCATCCACTTGTTCAGCGCGTCGATCTCCTCGCGCAGCGGTTCGGGGTAGAGATCCGGCGCACCCTCGCGGTGGAAGGCGGTCCACTCGGTGGCGAAATCCAGGGTGATCTGCTGGAAGTCGTTGGTGACGACCGCCTTCGAGGGCACGTCCACCAGGGCGGGGACCGTGATGCCTCGCGGGTAGTCGGGGAAGCGGGCGAAATAGGCCTGCTGGAGGCGCTCGTAGCCCAGCACCGGATCCACGGCGCCCTCGTCGAGGTCGAAGGTCCAGGAGCGCTTGTCGTGGGTCGGCCCGGGCATGCCCACCGAGATCGCGTCCTCCAGGCCGAGCAGCCGGCGCGAGATCAGCGTGCGGTTCGCCCAGGGACAGGCCC
This sequence comes from Brachybacterium alimentarium, assembly GCF_002332425.1. GTDB lineage: Bacteria > Actinomycetota > Actinomycetes > Actinomycetales > Dermabacteraceae > Brachybacterium > Brachybacterium alimentarium. Next base: position 120,018 of record NZ_NRGS01000007.1, read on the forward strand.
GCGCGGCGATGAGCCGGTATCGGCCCGCTTCGACCGGCCAGCCGTCACGGCCGTCGAGCGTGATGCGGTCGGAGATGTAGTTCATGTCCCGGTCGAAGGGCTTGCCGCGTCGGACGTAGGCGCCCTCGGTGGAGTGCGCTGCGGTGCTGTCGGCGGTGCTCGATGCCTGCTCGGTGCTCATCCGGATCCTTCCGTGAGGTGGTTCGTGACGTGAGGAGGCCACAGTAGTTGAATCTGGTAGTAAATGGAAGGGCGCCTCCTCGGAGGGGCTCCGCCTCGAGCGTCGAACGCCCGCCAGCAGTCGGTCGCGGGAGGCTGAATCTCGACGATTCCGCAGGTAAGGCGACCCTTGGTGCCGCGCGGCACATGACGCCGACCGGTATTAAGCAAGCTTTCTGTTGTAAAATGAATGTGGTCGACGGGAGAGGTGATGTACGGATGACTGCACAGGATCTGGATCCGGCAGTCCCGCAGACGACGCGGGACCGTCTCGTCGAGGCGATCTCCGCGCACGGACCGATCACGGCACGCCAGCTCGCGGAGCGATTCGGGCTCACCAGTGCTGCCGTACGGCGGCACCTGGCGGCGCTCGAGGCCGACGAGATCATCACGGAGCACGAGGTCCCGGTCGCTCATCGCGGTCGGGGACGCCCCAGCAAGGCGTTCGTGCTCTCGAAGTTCGCCCACGAGGACTATCAGGGCGGGTACGACGAGCTCGCGACGATGGCCCTCGAGGAGCTCACGCGGATCGGTGGTGACGGGGCGATCGACCGTCTCGCCGACCGTCGCGTCGCCGATTGGGAGGCGAGGCTGGATCAGCTCGTCTCCGACCGGGAGGCCCAGGGGGAGCGGGTGACGCTGTCGCGCAAGGTGGAGCTGCTTGCTGAGCTCCTGACCTCGCGCGGTTACGCGACCACCGTGCGCCCTCTGCACGTCCCGCTTCCCACCTCGAGTGCGCGAGCGGGATCCGCCCCGCGCACGCTCGTCACGGCGCAGCTGTGCCACGGCCGCTGCCCCGTGCTCGACATCGCCGAGGACCACCCGGAGCTGTGCGAGGCAGAGACCCGCGTCATCTCCCGCATCATCGGAGCCCCCGTCCAGCGCCTGGCCACCTTGGCGCAGGGAGCTCACGCCTGCACGACCCACATTCCGCTCACCGAGGGAAGGACACCATGACGAGCGCACCAGAAAAGCTCACACAGGACGAGATCATCGACTCCATGGGCCAGTACGCCTATGGCTGGCACGACGAGGACTCCGCCGGTGCCAGCGCGCGCCGCGGTCTGTCCGAGGACGTCGTCCGCGACATCTCCGCCCGCAAGGACGAGCCGGAGTGGATGCTCCAGCGTCGCCTCAAGGCTCTGAAGCTGTTCGACAAGAAGCCGATGCCCTCCTGGGGACCGGATCTGTCGGGCATCGACTTCGACCACATCAAGTACTTCGTCCGCTCCACCGAGAAGCAGGCGACCTCGTGGGAGGACCTCCCCGAGGACATCCGCGAGACCTATGACCGGCTCGGCATCCCGGAGGCGGAGAAGCAGCGTCTGGTCGCAGGCGTCGCGGCACAGTACGAGTCCGAGGTCGTCTACCACCAGATCCGTGAGGATCTGGAGGAGCAGGGCGTGCTCTTCCTGGACACGGACACGGCGCTCAAGGAGCACCCGGAGCTGTTCGAGGAGTACTTCGGGACCGTCATCCCCTCGGGTGACAACAAGTTCTCCGCGCTCAACACCGCGGTGTGGTCCGGCGGCTCCTTCGTGTACGTCCCCAAGGGCGTCCACGTGGAGATCCCGCTCCAGGCCTACTTCCGGATCAACACCGAGAACATGGGTCAGTTCGAGCGCACGCTGATCATCGCCGACGAGGGCTCCTACGTGCACTACGTCGAAGGCTGCACCGCCCCGATCTACCAGTCGGACTCGCTGCACTCGGCCGTCGTCGAGATCATCGTGAAGAAGGACGCCCGCGTCCGCTACACGACGATCCAGAACTGGTCGAACAACGTGTACAACCTGGTCACCAAGCGCACGACCGTCGAGCAGGGCGGCGTGATGGAGTGGGTCGACGGCAACATCGGCTCCAAGGTCACCATGAAGTACCCGGCCGTCTGGCTCATGGGCGAGCACGCCCGTGGCGAGACCCTCTCGGTCGCCTTCGCGGGCGAGGGCCAGAACCAGGACACCGGCTCCAAGATGATCCACATGGCGCCGCACACCTCGAGCTCGATCGTCTCCAAGTCGGTCTCCCGCAGCGGCGGTCGCAGCTCGTATCGCGGCCTGGTGCAGGTGATGCCCGGCGCGGAGCACTCCGCCTCGACGGTGCTGTGCGATGCGCTGCTGGTGGACACCATCTCGCGCACCGACACCTATCCCTACGTCGACGTCCGCGTCGACGACGTCCAGATGGGCCACGAGGCCACCGTCTCCAAGGTCTCCGAGGAGCAGCTCTTCTACCTGATGAGCCGCGGCATGGAGGAGACCGAGGCGATGGCCATGATCGTGCGCGGGTTCATCGAGCCCATCGCGCGCGAGCTCCCCATGGAGTACGCCCTCGAACTGAACCGCCTGATCGAGCTGCAGATGGAAGGAGCAGTCGGTTGATGTCGACCACTGACATGAAGGGTCCCGAGAGCACCGGGGACGCCGCCGTGAACGAGGCCGTGGGCCACGCCGCCGGTGCCGCACCGGTCGCCGCGCAGACCACTGTCGACGAGGCGGACGTCCCCGCCGCGCCGGAGCTGGAGGAGGAGAACCTCAGCCTTCCGGGGCAGGAGACCTCCGCCGCGCACGCCGCGCTGAACCGCGGCGCGCGCAAGCGCTCCTTCGAGGTGTCGGACCACGAGGTCCCCAAGAGCCATGTCGAGGAGTGGCGCTTCACCCCGCTGCGCCGCTTCGCGCCCCTGTTCCAGGACGTGGCCACGGACGACTCCGCCGTCGAGTACCAGGTCGAGGTCCCCGAGGGCGCCTCCGAGCCCGGAACGCTCGCGATCGGGCAGGCCCCCCGCGGCACCGTCCTGGTGCCCGAGGACATCGCCAGCGCGATCGCCTCCGCCCGCTCCGAGCAGGCGCTGCACCTCACCGCCGCCAAGAACGGCGCCTACGACGCGCCGTTCCGTATCGACATCGCCGGCCGCGGTGCCGATCGCCGCGGGAACGGGCACATCGTGCTGGAGACCGAGGAGTCCTCCTCGGCGATCTTCGTGCTGAACCACACGGGCTCCGCGCAGTACGCGCAGAACGTGGAGATGATCATCGGCGACAACTCGACGATGACCGTCATCAGCCTGCACGACTGGGACGACGACGCGATCCACATCGCGACCCACCACGCCCGGGTGGGCCGCGACGCCAAGCTCAAGCACGTCGCGGTCACCCTCGGCGGCAGCGCCGTGCGCTTCAACGCGATCGGTGAGTACGGCGGCCCCGGCGGCGAGATCGAGAAGCTCGGCCTGTATTTCTCCGACGAGGACCAGTTCTTCGAGAACCGGCTGTTCGTGGACCACAGCGCCCCCCACTGCACCTCCAACGTCGCCTACAAGGGCGCGCTGCAGGGCAAGAAGGCGCGGTCCGTGTGGGTGGGCGACGTCCTCATCCGCAAGGAGGCCGAGGGCACCAACACCTACGAGCTGAACCGGAACCTGGTGCTCACCGAGGGCGCGCGCGCCGACTCGGTGCCGAACCTGGAGATCGAGACCGGTGAGATCGAGGGCGCAGGACACGCAGCCGCGACGGGTCGATTCGACGACGAGCAGCTGTTCTACCTGCGTGCGCGCGGCATCTCCGAGCTCGAGGCCCGCCGCCTCGTCGTGCGCGGCTTCTTCGCCGAGATCATCCAGCAGATCGATGTCCCCGAGATCCGCGAGCGGCTCTCGGCGTCCATCGAGGACGAGCTCGCACGGAGCATGAACTGATGTCGGACGCCTTCGTCCCCGTCGCCGCCCTGGACGCTCTCGCGCCCGGCGAGGCGATCGACGTCGTCGCCGGCGGCATCGAGATGGCCCTGGTGCGCGACGAGGATGGCGGCGTCCACGCCCTCGAGGACGTCTGCTCGCACGACGAGATCGCGCTGAGCGACGGCGACGTCGAGGGATGCACCATCGAATGCTGGAAGCACGGCAGCCAGTTCGACCTGGTCACGGGTCGTCCCCTGCAGCTGCCGGCCGTCCTCCCCGTACGGGTGTTCCCCGTGCGCATCGACGAGGCCAGCGGGGAGATCCTCGTGGATCCGACCGCGACCCTCGCCACCTGATCACCGCGGCGCCGTCCTTCGGCGCCCGGGCCCGACCTCATATCTATCCGAATCCACCAGTAGCACTGGCCAAGGAGAACACCACATGTCGATCCTGGAGATCAAGAACCTCCACGCCACCGTCGAGACCCCTGAGGGCACCAAGGAGATCCTCAAGGGCGTCGACCTGACGATCAAGTCGGGCGAGACCCACGCGATCATGGGCCCCAACGGCTCGGGCAAGTCCACCCTCGCCTACGCGGTCGCCGGTCACCCGAAGTACCAGATCACCCAGGGCGAGGTCTCGCTCGACGGGGAGGACGTGCTCGAGATGAGCGTCGACGAGCGCGCTCGCGCGGGCCTCTTCCTCGCGATGCAGTACCCCGTCGAGGTCCCCGGCGTCACCGTGTCCAACTTCCTGCGCACCGCGAAGACCGCGATCGACGGCGAGGCGCCGGCACTGCGCACCTGGGTCAAGGACATGAAGGGCGCCATGGGCGACCTGCGCATGGACCCGGCCTTCGCCGAGCGCAACGTCAATGAGGGCTTCTCCGGCGGCGAGAAGAAGCGCCACGAGATCCTCCAGATGCAGCTGCTCAAGCCCGGTATCGCGATCCTCGACGAGACCGACTCCGGCCTCGACGTCGATGCGCTGCGCATCGTCTCCGAGGGTGTCAACCGCGCCAAGGAGTCCACGGAGATCGGCATCATGCTGATCACCCACTACACGCGCATCCTGCAGTACGTGAAGCCGGACTTCGTCCATGTCTTCGTCAACGGTCAGATCGCCGAGCAGGGCGGCCCCGAGCTCGCCGAGCGCCTCGAGAACGAGGGCTACGACCGTTACCTCGTCGGCTCCGGCAGCTGACCACCTCGGTCGCTGCGCCCGGGAGCGCAGCGACCGGCCCCACTGTCGCGGGCCTGCACAGGACCCGCACCTCACCGGGAGGACCCATGACCGACCAGAAGACCCCGTCGGGCACCGTGAGCTCCGAGGACGTCCTCGAGGCGATGAAGGACGTGATCGATCCCGAGCTCGGGATCAACGTCGTCGACCTCGGTCTCATCTACGGCGTCAGCGTGGAGGACGGCAATGCCGTCGTCGACATGACGCTCACCTCGGCCGCCTGCCCGCTGACCGACGTGCTCGAGGACCAGACGTTCGCCGTGCTGGACCCGATCACCGAGTCGCACCGCATCAACTGGGTTTGGATGCCGCCTTGGGGGATGGAGAAGATCACCGAGGACGGCCGCGAGCAGCTGCGCGCGATCGGCTTCAATCTGTGACTGACATCTAGACCACCCCTGGCCTGCAATTGTGCAGGTCAGGGGTGTTTTTTGGCCCCTGAAACGTGCTCTTTGTGGGGTGCCTTTCGTCGTCACTCTTGGGGCAGGTTGGGTGCTGGGACCGGGACTTACGGGGCTCTTCGCAGTTGAGGGG
>NZ_NRGS01000008.1 GCF_002332425.1 Brachybacterium alimentarium
ACCTCGACGTCTATCCCCGCACCGACGCGCCCACCCCGCCACCGACCGCTACACCCTCATCTGCGAAGAGCCGGATTCGTCGTGTCCGGCGTCGTCTCCTCCAGGCTCCTGGTCGTCCGCGAATGAAACGTGTTTCAGGAGTGATCTGTGCGTTCTCGATCCAGAAGGCGAGGACTGACCTGCAGGAACGGCGGCGCGGCGAGCGCTGCGAGAACCGATGCGTGAATGTGATTGACACCACGATGAAACGACTGCACTCTATGGTCATCGGCACCGAGGCCGATACCGGCGATCGAGTGCGAGGTGGGCGAGCATGCGCAGCAGCACCACGATCCGCGATGTCGCCGCCGCGGCAGAGGTCTCCATCTCGACGGTCTCCCGCACGATGGCGCATCCCGAGCTGGTCGCCTCCGGGACCCGTGAGCACGTGCTCGCCATCGCCCGCGATCTCCGGTACCGGCCGGCGCTCGGTCCGAGCACCGACAGGGCCCGCCCCGGGATGCTCGGCCTCGTCGTCCCCGATCTCGAGAACCCCTTCTTCGGCCTGATCGCCAAGGGCGTGCAGGCCCGCGCCCGATCCGCCGGGATGCTTGTGGTGGTCAGCGACATCGAGGAGGACGGCATGCTCGAGCGCACGATGCTCGAGTCGATCGCCTCCGGTGTGGACGGACTGATCCTGTGCTCGCCCCGCGGCGACGACGAGAACATCCTCGACGTCGCGCGGCGCGTGCCCACCGTCACCGCGAACCGCGAGGTCACCGGGGTTCCCAGCGTGATGTTCGACGAGGACCGCGGCATGACGTCCTCGCTGCGGCACCTGCAGGCGCTCGGCCACCGCCGCATCGCGTATGCGGGCGGCCCGCTGCAGTCCTGGACCCATCGCCGTCGCGCGCAGGCGGTCCATCGCTTCGCCGAGCAGGAGAGCGATGTCGAGCTGATCGACCTCGGCTCCTTCCAGCCCTACCTCAGCGGCGGCCTGGGCGCCGCCGATCAGGCGCTCGCCGCCGGCGTCACCGCGATCGTCGCCTTCAACGATCTGCTCGCCCTGGGCATCCTCGACCGGCTCGCGCAACGCGGCGTGCGGGTCCCGGAGGACATGAGCGTCACCGGGATCGACAACGTGTCCGCGGCGACGTACGTCCGCCCGCACCTGACCACGGTCGATGTCCCGCGTGTGCGCATGGGGCGCACCGCCGTCGACCTGCTGCTGTCGACCATGCACGACGGGGCGCCCGCCCCGTCCCCGATCCTCCCGGCCGAGCTGATCGTCCGGGATTCCACCGCTGTCGCACCGGTCGTCGTCGACCGGTGACCATCCCCGCGTCGGCCACGGCCTGCGCATCCGGCTCCCGCCACGCCTCAGTGACGGGACATCACCAGGAGGAACCCGTCATGCGCACCACCCTTCGCCCCACCCTCACCCGTCGCACCGCGACCGTCGGGCTCGTCGCCGTCGGCGCCGCCGCGGGTCTGGCCGCCTGCTCCGCCCCCGGCTCCGGCGGGGGAGAGTCCGACGACGCTCCGGACGAGGAGATCCCCGAGACCCCGTCCGAGGCCGTCGCGCTGAACATCTTCGACGTGGCCGGTGCCCAGAAGGAGCTCGGTCCGATGATCGAGAAGTGGGCCGAGGACCATCCGGAGATCGTCTCCTCGGTGAACTTCGAATCCGGCGACGCCCCGTCCCTCGTGGGCCAGATCAAGCCGCAGGTGGACAGCGGCCGTCTCGAGGTCGACCTGGTCCTGACCGGCAACGACGGTCTGTCCGCCGGGATCGGCTCGGACCTGTGGATCCCGCTGATCGACTCCTACGGGGACCGCCTCGGCAACCAGGACACCTACCTCGAGGCCGCCGCCTCGATGCAGGAGCTCGCCTCCGGCTACGGCATCGTGCTCTCCTACTACCCGTCGGGTCCGCTGCTGCAGTACAACCCCGACAAGGTCGACGAGGTCCCCACCACCCCCGAGGACCTGCTGGCCTGGGCGAAGGAGCACCCCGGTGAGTTCGGCTACGCCCGCCCCGCGAACTCCGGGCCCGGCCGCACCTTCCTCATGGGGCTGCCGTACATCCTCGGCGACTCGGATCCCAAGGACCCCGAGAACGGCTGGGAGAAGACCTGGGAGTACCTCAAGGATCTCGGCCAGTACGTCGACAACTACCCCAGCGGCACCGGTCAGGTCATCTCCAACATGGCCGACGGCAGCTGGAACATGATCCCGACGACCACCGGCTGGGACATCAACCCCCGGGCCACCGGGCAGCTTCCCGCCGAGTACGAGGCCGCCGCGTTCGACGAGTTCACCTGGGTCACCGACGCTCATTACGCCGTCATCCCGGTCGGCCAGAGCGCGGACAAGATCTCCGCCCTGCTCAACCTGCTCAACGGCATCCTCGAGCCCGAGTACAACGCGATGGCCTACGACGAGGGCTACTTCTACCCCGGCCCCGCCGTCGAGGGCGCCACCCTCGACCTCGCTCCCGAGGAGAGCCAGAAGGTCGTCGAGGAGTTCGGTCGCGACTGGTACGACGAGCTCATCGACTCCGCCCCGCAGGAGACCCCGCTCGAGCCGGACCTCATGGTCAAGGCCTTCGACCTCTGGGACCGCGAGGTCGGCAGCCAGGGCTGAGCGCGCATCCGCGACCGGACGACCACCGCAGAAGGAGAGGCGCGACGAGATGACCACGTCAGCCGAAGAGTTCGACACCATCCGCATCGAGAACGTGGGCAGGCGATTCGGGGGCACCACGGCCCTCCAGGGCTTCGACCTGACCGTGCAGCGCGGCGAGTTCATCGCCCTGCTGGGCCCCTCGGGCTGCGGCAAGTCCACCGCCCTGAACTGTCTGGCGGGGCTGCTCCCGCTCACCGACGGGTCGATCCACGTCGGCGATCAGCGAGTCGACGTGCTGCCCCCGGAGAAGCGCGACTTCGGGATGGTGTTCCAGAGCTACGCCCTGTTCCCGCACCTCACCGTGGAGAAGAACGTGGCGTTCGGTCTGCAGATGCGTGGGGTCTCTCGCAGCGAGACCGCCCGCCGGGTCGCCGAGGCACTGCGCCTGGTGCGCCTGGAGGACCAGGCCAAGAAGCTTCCCGGCCAGCTCTCCGGCGGCCAGCAGCAGCGCGTCGCGATCGCCCGCGCGGTCGTCATCGAGCCGCGCGTGGTGCTGATGGACGAGCCGCTGTCGAACCTCGACGCGAAGCTGCGGCTGGAGATGCGCACCGAGATCCGGCGCCTGCACCAGACGCTGGGTCTGACCACCGTCTACGTCACCCATGACCAGGAGGAGGCGCTGTCCCTGGCCGATCGCCTGGTGGTGCTGCGCGCGGGGCGCGTCCAGCAGATCGGCACCCCGCAGGAGCTGCACGACAACCCAGCGAACTGGCACGTCGCCGACTTCATGGGATACCGCAATCTGCTGGAGGCCACGGTCTCCTCGGACGCCGACGGACAGGGCCGGGTGCGGATCCGGGCCGACGACCTCGAGCTCGTCGGCACCGCGGTGAACCCCACCGCGGCAGGGGAGACGGTGCGATTGGCCGTGCGCCCCACCGACCTGGTCGTGCAGACTTCGCAGAGCGCGGCGGCCTCCCCGGTCAACACCATCGCCGCCGACGTCGAGATCGTCGAGTACCAGGGGCGTGACTACGCGGTCGAGGTGCGCACCACCGGAGGACGCACCCTGCACGTGCGCTCCGACCACGCTCCCGAGGTGGGCACGAAGGTGCTGCTCACCGTCGATCCGTCGCGGGCGCTGGTCTATCAGGAGGATCTCGACACCGCGACGACCGTCGCCCATGACACGGCGGTGCCGGCATGACCGCCTCGGCGGTGGGTGGCACGAAGCAGACCCGCGGCACTGCCAGCCTGCGCCACCGTCTGGCCGACCGCGGCATCGACTCCCAGCTGCTGCTGATGGTGCCGGCGATCGTGTTCATCCTGGCGCTGTTCGTCTACCCCTTCGCCTACGGCTTCGGGCTCACGCTCCAGCCCACCGAGGACACGGTGGACACCTGGGGCGGTGGGATCCTGGCGAATTACGTGCGCTTCTTCGGCGATGCGTTCACGGTCGAATCGGTGTGGCTCACGGCGCGTCTGGCGATCCCCGCCGCGCTGTTCAACGTGCTGGTGTCGATCCCGCTGGCGATCAAGCTCAAGCCGAAGTTCCGGGGCAAGCAGCTGATCTCGACGCTGCTGGTCCTGCCGATCACCCTGGGCACGGTGCTCACCGCGCAGGGCCTGCTGATCTTCGCGGGCCGCCAGGGCTGGTTGAACCACACGCTGATGAACCTCGGGATCCTCGATCAGCCGCTGACGCTGGTGCACAACTACATCGGCGTGCTGCTGTCGCTGATCATCTCGGGATTCCCCTTCGCGTTCCTGCTGATCTCGTCGTACCTCTCGGGGATCGACCCGTCGCTGGACCGGGCGGCCCGCGCGCTCGGGGCGGGCTGGGCGCAGCGATTCCTGCGCATCACCCTGCCGCTGCTCGCGCCGGGACTGGCGACCACGTTCATCCTCACCTTCGTGCTCGCCTTCAGCATCTTCCCCTCGGCAACGCTCGTCGGCGACCCGAGCGGATCCACCCGTGTGCTCGCCGTGGTCGCGTACCGCTTCTTCGGTGAGCAGTTCGACTATCCGATGGCCTCGACCGTCGCGATCATGATGGGCCTGGCCGAGCTGGCCGTGGTCGCGATCGTGCTGCTGGGCCGTTCATTCCTGTACAAGGGCTCGACAGGGGGCAAGGGCTGATGACCATGCAGAACGTGGAGAGCGCTCCGCACGAGGACGCACCCACCACCACCGAGGTCGGACCGCTCACCGCGCCGACCCCTCCGGCCCCGAATCCGGCGGCCGACCGCATCCCCGGCGACCGCGCGCTGTCCGCGCAGCCCAGCACCTGGGTGGCGTGGGCCGGCATCGCCGCCTTCCTGATCTTCCTGCTGGGCATCCTGATCAGCGTCGTCATCGACTCCTTCGGCACGGCCTGGTTCGCCAAGTGGCTGCCCGAGGAGTTCACGGCCGGCTGGTACTCGGAGGCCTGGTCCCGCTTCGAGCTGGGCCACGTCATCCTGGTCACGCTGGTCGTCGCCATCTCGGTGGTGGCGCTGTCGATCCTCATCGGGGTGCCCGCCTCCTACACGCTCGCCCGGCGCCAGTTCCCCTTCAAGAAGGCGGTCACGGCGCTGTTCCTGCTGCCGGTGATCATCCCGCCGATCACCTTCGGCATCCCGTTGGCGACCGTGATGTACAACTTCGGGCTGGGCCGCACGGTGCTCGCCGTGATCCTCGTGAACCTGGTGCCCTCGGTGCCGTTCGTGATCATCACGATGACCCCGTTCATCGAGCAGATCAATCCGGCGATCGAGAACGCCGCCCGCATGAGCGGAGCCCGGATGCGCCACGTGTTCGTGCGCATCCTGGGCCCGATCCTGGTGCCCGGGATCCTCGCTGCGGCGATCCTGGTGCTGGTGCGCACCGTGGGGATGTTCGAGCTGACGTACCTGGTCTCCGGACCGGGAACGGACACCCTCGTGGTCTCCATCTTCCGCGCGATGACGTCGGCCGGCGGTTCGGAGCCGCGACCGCTGGTCTCGGCGATGGCGTTCCTGTACACCGCGATGATGCTGATCACCCTGATCATCGCGCTGCGCTTCGTGAACCCGACGCAGCTGGTCGCGCGCGTCAGCGCCGGGGACGACGACTGACGCACGGCAGGGGCGACTGACGCGCTGCGGGGACGGCTGACGCACGGCAGGGGCGCCCGGATGCCCGGGCGCCCCTGCCGTGCGTCGACGCGGAGTTCAGCCCTCCGGGACGGCCTCGCTCATCGCGCTGATCTGGAACGATGCTCCGCACGGATCGGCGATGGTCGCGATCCGTCCGAAGGGGGAGTCGACCGGACCGTCGAGCACGGTGCCGCCGAGCTCGGCCAACGTCGCCAGAGCCGGCTCGGAGGCCTCGACCCCGAAGTAGACGCGCCAGCCGGCGGCGGCCTCGGGCATCACCCCGGTCGCATCGCCCAGTCCCCAGCTGGCCTGCTCCCCGGGGCCGTTGGTCCAGTACCGGAACGAGGTGTCCTCCATGGGGTCGCTCATGGGTACGAGGTTCGCGTCGAACACCTCGGTGTAGAAGGCAGCGGCCGTGTCGAACTGGTGTGTCATCAGCTCGAACCACACGGGGGATCCGGGGCCGCCGGTGAACTCGAAGCCCTGATTCGTTCCGGACTGCCACAGCCCGATGACCGCCCCGGTCGCATCGAGGGCGACGCACATCCTCCCGAAGTCGCTGAGCGAGTCCGGCGGCATCACGAGGGTCCCGCCGGCGGCGGTCACCTTCTGGGCGCGCGAGTCGACGTCGTCGACCTCGAGGAACACACCCCATTCGGCCTCGAGAGGCTTGCCCTCCGGGCAGGTCATCCCGGTGACGTCCATGAGGCCGCCGACGAGCGCGCCCTCCCGGCGGATCAGGTGGTAATGGTGGAAGTCCTCGCCGAGGTCCTCGAACTCCCAGTCGAACAGGCCTGCGTAGAAGGCCTTCGCGGCGGGCAGGTCGGTGACGCTGAGATCGGTCCAGGTGCTGGTGCCGGTGGTGCGGGTCATGTCTCCTCCTGAGATGGTGGGCTCGCGGGCCCGGGCTGCTGTCTCCACGCTAGGAGCCGGCGTCGGCGAAGGATTGTCCGATCGTGCGCACCTTGCTCGAGCCTCGAGCCCGGCGTGGCGGCGTGGCGGCGTGGCGGCGTGGTGACGAGCTGGCGTGGTCGGGTCATGCGTTCGTGCAGCTCGACAAGCTCTATGCATCGCGGACGGCTCTCTGCATCGTTGACGCCTGCGTGCATCGCTGACGGCTCAGCGCCTGCAGAGGCTCGGCAGCGCGGTCAGCAGCGGCGGCCGGGTCATCTCCGGGAGTGTGAAGCGCAGCGTGACCTGCTCGGGCTGCGTGAGCGGCAGGGGGTGGACGGCGACCATCGGGGCCGAGGGAGCCAGCTGGTCCCACGCATCGGCGTGCATCGGCACGGCGAAGCCCAGCAGGAAGGGCGCTCCCGGGCGTAGCGGCAGCTGCACCGTGGAGGAGCCGGAGATCAGCGTGCCCGAGTGCGGCAGCCCGATCGGCGCCGGATGCGGATACCAGCCCACCCAGATCGAGGCATCGCCGCGCGGGCTGAAGGCGGGCGGGAGCTCGATCTCCGCATGCACTGTCCCGGTCCCCGGCCGGAGCAGCGAGAAGGGCCGGGGAGGTGTGTCGCTGATGCGCTCAGCGAGGCGGCGCAGCTGGGCCGGAGGCACTCCGACGGTCTCCCGGAAGCGGCGGGTGAAGCTGGAGAGCGAGGTGAACCCGACGGCGGTCGCCACCTCGATCACCGCCTCGTCGTCGGTCAGCAGAAGGCGCTTCGCGGTATCGATCCGGAGGGCGGTGAGGTACTGGCCGGGCCCGATCCCGGCGTGCCGTGTGAACAGGCGCGAGAAGTGGAAGGGGCTGTATCCGGCGTGGTCGGCGAGATCGCTGACGCTGAGCTCCGCGGGCCGCTCCCGGGCGAGCGCGAGTGCGGAGGCCAGTGCAGGCTCCGTCGGGGGCGGCACGGGCATCGCCGGTGCAGTGAGCGGGGTCACACTCTGAGTGTACCGAGAGGGTCAGTCGATCCCGGGGCGCCGACGGTTCTGCTTGGTCTCGGAGCGACGCTTCTTCGAGGCCAGGCGGCGACGCTGGGAACCCCGGGTCGGCTTGGTGGGCCTGCGCACCACGGGAGGGGCGACCGCCTCGCGCAGGAGCGCGGCGAGCCGCTCGCGGGCGGCCACCCGGTTGCGTCGCTGGGAGCGGTGCTCCTCGGCGCTGATGATCAGCATCGTGCCTGCCAGGCGCGGGGCCAGGGCGGCCAGCACCCGGTTGCGCTGGGTGTCGTCCAGGGCCGTGGTGGTCGCCAGATCGAGGCTCAGCTGCACTTTGGAGTCGGTCGTGTTCACGCCCTGCCCGCCGGGCCCAGAGGAATGCGAGAACTGCTCGAGTAGCTCGGCGGTGGGCACGATCAGGCCTCCCGGTGCGCCGGGGCCAGGGCTCACCTGCAGATCCTCCATAGGACGAGTCTGCCGTACGGCATGAGGACCTCAGTCCTCCTCGCACTCCTCGCGCAGCCGGGGCTCGACCCGGCGCTCGGGGTGATGGCCGCTCTTGTCGGAGTAGAAGGCGCGGATGCGGTCCATGTCAGCGCTGATGTCCCCGGTGAGGGCGAACGTGGGGCCGAGGCCCGTGGTCATCGTCGTGCGATCCACGAAGCCGAGGGTCACGGGCATCCCCGTCGCCCGAGCGATGCGGTAGAAGCCCGATTTCCAGCTCGTGTTCCCGTGGCGGGTGCCGTCCGGTGTGACGACGAGGCAGAAGGACTCCCCGGAGCGGATCCGGTCCACCACCTCGGTGACGACGCGGCTGGGATCGGCGCGGTCCACGGGGATGCCGCCCAGCGCGCGCATGAGCGGATTCCGCCAGCCCGTGAACAGGGTGTGCTTCCCGAGCCATCGGAAGGTGATGCCCAGGCGCCAGGCGATGGCGAGCATGAACACGAAGTCCCAGTTCGAGGTGTGCGGGGCGCCGACCAGCACCGAGGGCCGGGACGGCGCCGGCTCGGACGCCAGCCGCCATCGGCTGACCGTCCAGAACGCGCGAGCGAGGAGGCGGCGACACATGAGTGCAATGTAAGCCACAGCGGCCGCTCGAGCGTCATCGTCGGTGCGCTCGCCGTGACGCCAGGAACCGGCCGAGCGGTCAGGCCGGGTGCTCGGTGCCGTCGTCGGGCGTCTCGTCGCCGGTTTTCGTCGCGGTGCCGTCGTCCGTGGGCCGGGCATTGGGCAGGCAGCCCCCGAGATCGATGCTCTGCTGCAGCATCACGGAGGCGGCGAGGCCTTCGCCGCCGCAGGAATCGACGCGGTGCGCACCAAACAGCTCGTCATGGAAGCCGCGAAAGGGGCCGACGGACCGGCGGGGAGTACGCAGCGCTGGGGCTGACGTGGGTCGGGGCCGAGGTGATGGATGCACCGCCCGGTCCGACGCGAACCGGGGCAAGGGTGGACCCACCACGGTTCCGGGAGCACGATGGGGTCATGACGGATCCGAAGCAGCCCCTCACCTCGTCCGAGATCTCCGACGCCGGGCTCACCGGCTGGAAGCAGGTCGAGGACACGATCACCGCGCAGTTCTCCACCGGGGACTTCGCGACCGGCCTGACGTTCGTGAACCGGATCGGCGACTCCGCGGAGGCCGCCGATCACCATCCGGACATCACCCTCACCTACCCCTCCGTCGCGATCACGCTGACCAGCCACGACGTCGGCGGCATCACCAGCCGGGACGTGGACCTCGCGCGCACCATCACCGAGCATGCCGCAGCGCTCGGGGTCTCCGCCGACGAGTCCTGACCATGCCGATCATGCCCTGACAGCGGTCGGGGCGAGCACCCCGGTGGTGGGAGAATCGCCGTATGACCGCAACCCTCGTGGCCCATGGCCTGGCCGGCGGGTACGGCCACCGCACCCTCTTCGACCACCTCGACCTGACCGTCGCTCCCGCCGACGTCGTCGGAGTGGTCGGTGCGAACGGCGCCGGGAAGTCGACGCTGCTGCGGCTGCTCGCGGGGGTCGACGTACCGCAGGAGGGGACCGTCTCCCTGTCCCCGGCGGATGCTTTCGTGGGCTGGCTCCCCCAGGAGCATGAGCGGGTCCCCGGGGAGAGCGTCGCCCAGTACATCGCCCGGCGTACCGGATGCGCCGAGGCCACGCGCGACATGGATGCCGCGGCCGCAGCGCTCGCAGAGACGGAAGCCGCGGGTCCGGGAGGCGCTGATCCTGCCGACGTCTACGCGACCGCGCTGGACCGCTGGCTGGCCAGCGGCGCCGCGGACCTCGAGGAT
The DNA here is from genome assembly GCF_002332425.1 of Brachybacterium alimentarium. Classification (GTDB taxonomy): domain Bacteria; phylum Actinomycetota; class Actinomycetes; order Actinomycetales; family Dermabacteraceae; genus Brachybacterium; species Brachybacterium alimentarium. The sequence goes on from NZ_NRGS01000008.1 coordinate 9,893, forward strand.
CGGGCCCCGGCGGTCCTCGCCGACCTCGGGCTCGAGGTGGGCCGCGAGGACGTCCAGCAGACCCTGATGACCACGCTCTCGGGAGGGCAGGCCGCCCGCGTGGGCCTGGCCGCCCTGCTGCTGTCCCGCTTCGACGTCGTGCTGCTGGACGAACCCACCAACGACCTCGATCTCGACGGCCTCGAACGGCTCGAGGCGTTCGTGCGCGGGCTGCGCGGCGGAGCGGTCCTGGTCAGCCATGACCGCGAGTTCCTCGCCCGCTGCGTCACCCGGGTGCTCGAGCTCGACCTCGCCCAGAGCAGCAACCAGGTCTACGGCGGCGGCTATGAGTCCTATCTCGAGGAACGGGCGACGCTGCGCCGCCATGCGCGAGAGCAGTACGAGGAGTTCGCCGACAAGAAGGCAGGGCTCGTCGCCCGCGCCCGCACCCAGCGAGAATGCTCCAGCCAGGGCGTGCGCAACGCGATGAAGAAGGCTCCGGACAATGACAAGATCCGCCGCCGGGCGCAGTCCGAATCCAGCGAGAAGCAGGCGCAGAAGGTGCGGCAGATGGAGAGCCGGATCGCGCGGCTCGAGGAGGTCGAGGAGCCGCGCAAGGAGTGGCAGCTCGAGTTCTCGATCGGGGCGGCACCCCGCTCGGGATCGGTCGTCTCCACGCTCTCCGGTGCCGTGATCCGTCAGGGAGATTTCACCCTCGGCCCGGTCTCCCTGCAGGTCGACGCGGGGGACAGGATCGGGATCACGGGCCCGAACGGGGCCGGGAAGTCCACGCTGCTGCGCGCCCTGCTGGGCCACCGTGCGCCGGACGACGGCTCAGCGCGCCTCGGAGCCGGGGTGCAGATCGGTGAGATCGATCAGGCGCGCTCGCTGCTCGCCGGGTCCCGTCCGTTGACCGCGGCCTTCGAGGCGCAGGTCCCGGAGATGTCGCCCTCGGAGGTGCGCACCCTGCTGGCGAAGTTCGGACTGCGCGCGGATCACGTCGGGCGCCCGGTCGACGAGCTCAGCCCGGGGGAGCAGACCCGCGCGGCCCTCGCGCTGCTGCAGGGCCGGGGCGTGAACCTGCTGGTGCTCGACGAGCCGACCAACCACCTGGACCTCCCCGCCATCGAGCAGCTTGAGCAGGCACTTCAGGCGTACAGCGGCACACTGCTGCTGGTGACCCATGACCGGCGCATGCTCGCCACGGTCCGGACGGATCGACGGTGGCGGGTGGAGGACGGTCAGGTGCGCGAGGTCTGAGGCGCCGGTGGGATCTCTCGGCCGTCGTCGTCCGCCGAACCCATCGTGCCCTGGGGAAAGAGTCCAAAACGTTATGACGTGACCGTGTGGAAACCGGAGCGCTCGGTGCGTGATCTGTGATGTGATCGAACATCCCTGACGAGGCGGTCGGGACCCGTCGACGACGTCGCCGATAGGTCCGGTCACATCCTCGTCGCTGCGCGTACTCACTGAGGAGAAGACCCATGAGGATCGGACGACGGACATTCGCCACGCTGGGCCCGGTCGCGGCGCTCGGACTGCTCGCCGCCTGCGGGAGCGAGGACTCGGGAGGTTCCGCAGGAGGGGACGAGGAAGACTTCGTCACCGACCTGACCTTCGGCACCGGTGGCACTGGGGGCGTGTACTACCCGCTGGGCGGCGAGTACGCCACTATCTACGAGGACAGCATCGATGGCGTGACGGTGAATTACACCGACAGCGGGGCCTCGGTGGAGAACATCGGCAAGATCTTCCAGGGCGAGTGGCAGCTCGGGATCGTCCAGAGCGACACCGCCCAGACCGCGGTCACCGGGACCGGCGAGTTCGAGGGCGCGAAGGTGGACAACGTCGGCTGGATCGCTGCCCTCTACCCCGAGGCCGCGCACATCGTCGCGCTGGCGAGCAGCGGATTCGAGAGCCCGGAGGATCTCAAGGGCAAGCGGATCGCCGTCGGCGACGTCGGTTCCGGCACCCGCGCCGCCTCTGACGCCATCCTCGCCGCCTACGGCATCGAGGAAGGCGACTACGAGCCCTTCGAGCAGGACTTCGCCAGCTCGCTGGACCTTCTGCGCGACAACAACATCGACGCCTCGATCTTCGTGGTCGGGACCCCGACCGGCTCGCTCGGCGACCTCGCCGCGACCAACGAGGTCACTCTGATCTCCATGGACCAGGAGAAGGCGGATGAGGTGGCCGGCGAGACCTCGTTCGACGCCTACACGATCGAGCCCGATTCCTACGACTTCCTCGAGGAGCCGGTCATCACTCTGTCCGTGGCGGCGACCCTGGTCGCCTCCACCTCGCAGGTCAGCCCCGAGCTGGGCTATGACCTCACGGCGGCCACCTTCGAGCACGCCGATCAGATCACCCTGCCGCAGGGAGACCTGATCACCCACGACTTCGCCCTCTCGGGTCAGGGCGATGTCCCGCTGCACCCGGGCGCCGAGAAGTACTACAAGGAACAGGGGCTCATCTGACATGACCTCCGCAGACCACGAGCACGCACCGGGGTCCTCGGAGCTGGAGGTCGACGAGGTCGCCACGGCCGAGGCGGAGGAGCGTGCGCAGGAGGTGCTGCGCGAGCACGACTCCTCCAGCCGGTTCCGCACCCACCTCGGGGTCTGGGCCTGGATCGTCGGCGGTCTGTCCGTCGCGCTGACGCTCTTCCATCTCTACACCGGGATCTTCGGATCGCGCCCCTCGCTGATCCAGGGCGCGGTCCACCTGGCCGGGGCCACTTCGATCATCTTCCTGCTGTACCCGGCCAGCAAGCGTCTCTCCCTCGAACGGCGAGGAGTGCCCTGGTACGACGCGATCCTGGCGGTCGCCGCCCTCGCGGTGAACCTGTACATCGTCGTCCAGTACACGCACCTGACGAGCAACATGGTGCAGATCCTGGGCTTCAGCCAGCTCGACTACATCGTCGCGACCCTCGGGATCGTGCTGGTGCTGGAGGCGACGAGGCGCTGCGTCGGGGTGCCGATCGTGCTCATCGCGCTGGCGGCGATAGGCTATTCGACCCTGATCGTCGGGCAGTCGTGGGAGAACTTCGCCGTCGGCACGTTCTTCACCGCCCGCTCCGGCATCTTCGGCACGCCGATCCAGGTCTCCTCGACCTTCATCTTCCTGTTCCTGCTGTTCGCCGTGGTGCTGATCCACACGAACATCGGGGTGTTCTTCAACGATCTGGCGTTCCGCGCCACCGGCCGCTTCACCGGTGGACCGGCGAAGGCGGCCGTCGCGGCCAGCGGGCTGCAGGGCATGATCTCGGGCTCCTCGGTGGCCAACACCGTGGCCTCGGGCTCGTTCACTATCCCGATCATGAAGAAGGCCGGGTTCCGCCCGCACTTCGCCGCGGCGACGGAGGCGACCGCGTCCACCGGCGGCCAGATCATGCCGCCGATCATGGGCGCCGCCGCGTTCATCATGGCCGAGTACACCGGGATCCCGTACAGCGAGATCATCATCATCGCGATCATCCCGGCCCTGCTGTACTTCCTCGGCGTCTTCCTGTCGGTGCACTTCGAGGCCAAGCGGTCAGGCATCAAAGGGCTCCCGCTCGCGCAGCTGCCGACGTGGAAGTCCCTGCTCAAGAGGATCGACCTGATCCTCCCGTTGATCGTCATCGTCTACATGATGCTGTCCGGCTTCTCGCCGGCGCGTGCTGCGCTCTGGGGCGTGGGCGTCGCCTTCGTGCTGAGCTTCGCGCGGAAGTCGACCCGGATGTCCTTCGCGGGGATCGTGAAGACCCTGGAGGCGGCCGCACGCACCGCGCTGCCGGTGATCGCGGCCTGCGCCACGGCGGGCATCGTCGCCGGCACGGTCACCGGAACCGGCCTGGGCGGTCGCCTCGGCAACAGCGTCATCGACCTCGCCCAGGGCAACTTCCTGCTGGTGCTGTTCTTCACCATGCTGGCCAGCCTGGTGCTGGGAATGGGACTGCCGACGACGGCCAACTACGTGGTCACGGCCACCGTCGCCGCGCCGATCCTCTACAACAACTTCGACGTCCCGCTGATCTCCGCGCACATGTTCGTCTTCTTCTTCGGCATCCTCGCGGACATCACCCCGCCGGTGTGCCTGGCGGCGTACGCGGGCTCCGGGATCGCGAAGTCGAATCCGCTGCGCACGGGCGTCACGGCCCTCAGGTTAGCCATCGCCGGCTTCCTGATCCCGTTCGTGTTCGTCCTGGAACCGTCCCTCCTGCTCGAAGGAACGGTCGCGGAGCTGATCCCGGCACTGGTGACGGTAATCCTCGGAATGGCGGCGATCGCCGGCGGTCTCGCCGGGTTCCTGGTCACGAGAGCCGGAACCGTGGAACGGGTGCTGCTGATCGCCGGCGGCGTGCTGATGGTGTACCCCTCGATACCGGTCTCCGCTGTCGGCCTGGTCCTCGCGGTGGTCGTGGTGGTGCTGCAGGTGATCAGGCGCCGCCGCGGCGCAGACGGCCCCGGGACGGCGGAGACAGCCATCGCCTGAGCGTCCGGAGCCCTCGCCGTATGCGGCATCGGGGGAGCGAGTGAGGCACCGGGAGAGGCACCAAGAGAGGCATTGAGCACCCTCCGACGCCCCGGGCGTCGGGCCGTCTGGACGAAAATCCCACGCTGTATACAGTGAGAACACAGGTTGTACCTGGCAGACGTCTTCACGGCCGTGCCCTTCGTCGTAGGGGCGGCGCGGGCCGCTGCCTCAGCCTGCCCAGTCCCCGAGCGAACGGAGTTGCGTCGCGATGAGCGATGACGAGCAGGATGTCGGCCGACGGAGCACGGTGCGGAAGGAGCGGGCCGAACGGCCTGCAGGCCATCCGCTGGCGAGCATCGACTACTCGCGGCCCCAGTACCCCCATGACATCCACCCGGCCCTGGTGCCGGGTATCGCCATCGATGAGCAGCGTCGCCGCTACAGCGTGGACAAGGTCGTGTTCGGCGTGGCCGGCGTGCTCACGGTCGCGTTCGTGATCTGGGGCATCGTCGACCCGGCGGGGGTCGGCGAGGTCGCCGACATCGCCTATGCCTGGACGATGACGCACCTGGGCTGGCTGTTCAACGCCGTCGCCACGGTGGTGCTGGTCGCCCTGCTGATCCTGGCCTTCTCCCGCTACGGGAAGATCCCGCTGGGCAAGGACGGCGAGAAGCCCGAGTTCTCCACCTTCTCGTGGGTGGCGATGCTGTTCGCCGCCGGCCTCGGCATCGGCGTGATGTTCTGGGGGCCCTCGGAGCCGCTGACCTACTTCCTGACCCCGCCGCCGCTGACGAACGACCCCGAGACGGTCGAGGCGATGCACATGGCGCTCGCCCAGACCTATTACCACTGGGGTTTCCACGCCTGGGCGATGTATGCCCTGGTGGGAGGCGCTGTCGCCTACGCCGCCTACCGGCGTGGCCGTACCCTGCTGATGTCCTCGATCTTCGAGCGGCTGTTCGGCAAGAAGCTCACCGAGGGCTGGGCGGGTCAGCTGGTGGACATCTTCGCGATCATCGCGACCCTCTTCGGCACCGCCGCGGCCCTCGGGATCGCCGTGCTGCAGATCGGCGAGGGCGTGGTGATCGTCTCCGGCGCCTCGGAGCTGACCAACACCGTGATGATCCTGATCATCGGCGTGCTCTCGGCCGGCTTCGTGATCTCTGCCGTCTCCGGCGTCTCGCGCGGGATCCGCTACCTGTCGAATATCAACATCGTCCTCACGATCGGCTTCGCCGGGATGCTGTTCATCCTGGGGCCGACCCTGTTCCTGCTGAACCTGCTGCCGTCGGCCGTCATGGAGTACGCCGGATCGCTGTTCGCGATGATGGCGCGCTCGGCCTCCTGGGGCTCGGACACGCTGGACTTCCAGTCCACCTGGACCGTCTATTACTGGGCCTGGTGGATCTCCTGGTCGCCCTTCGTGGGCATCTTCATCGCCCGCATCTCCCGAGGCAGGACCATCCGCCAGTTCCTGCTCGGCGTCATCGGCATCCCGTCCTCCCTGCTGTTCGTGGCCTACGGGATCATGGGCGGCACCGCGATCTCGATGTACCGCGAGGGCAAGCTCGGGGAGCTGGACTCGGTGAATCCGGCACAGGTGCTGTTCTCGATGGTGGAGAACCTGCCGCTGTCCGGCGCGCTCCCGGTGCTGATCATGATCATCCTCGCGATCTTCTTCATCACCGCCGCGGACTCCGCCTCCGTGGTGATGGGCATCCTCACCACGCGCGGCAGCCAGAACCCGCCCAAGCTCGTCGTCGTCTTCTGGGGCCTGGTCATGGGCGGGATCGCCGTGGTCATGCTGCTGCTGGGCGACGAGAGCGCCCTGGAGGGGCTGCAGTCGCTGGTGATCATCACCGCCGTGCCCTTCGCCCTGGTGATGCTGCTGATCATCATCGCCTGGGTCCGCGAGCTGCGCACCGATCCGCTGACCCTGCGCCAGCAGTACGCGGAAGTGGTGGTGAGCAACGCCGTCGTCGACGGGGTGGATCGCTTCGACGACGACTTCAGCCTGCAGGTGATCCGTGCCAAGCCCGGCGAGGGCGCAGGCGCGGATGTCGACTCCACCCATGAGGACTACACCGACTGGTACCAGCGCACCGATGAGGAGGGCGAACCGGTCGGCTTCGACTTCGCGACCGGGGAATGGGCCGACGGGTGGAGGCCCGAGACCGGGGAGATCGAGACGGTCGCCTCGGACGAGCACGACGAGCACGACGAGCCGTCGTCCGACGACGGCGCATCGCCCGCGTCCCCGCTGAAGGAATGAACCGGTCCCCGCAGCAGGATGGAGACGGGCACCGCCGCGCCGCACCGACTGCGTCGACCGCATCGACCATGAAGGAGGAACCGTGACCACGAGACCGAATATCGTCGTCATCCAGGCTGATCAGATGGCCGCCCAGGCGCTGGGCGCGTACGGCGACACCGCCGCTCGCACCCCGCACATCGACGAACTGGCGGCCGACGCCGCCGTCTTCGATCGCGCCTACTGCAACACTCCGCTGTGCGCGCCCTCGCGCGCCTCGATGATGACGGGGCGCATGCCCTCGGACATCGACTGCTACGACAACGGTTCCGACTTCGCCGCGTCGATCCCCACGTTCGCCCATCATCTGCGCGCCGTCGGCTATCACACGGCGCTGGTGGGGCGGATGCACTTCATCGGCCCGGACCAGCACCACGGATTCGAGCAGCGCCTGACCACTGACGTCTACCCGGCGGACATGGACATGGTCCCGGACTGGCAGCGGGACCTCGGCGACCGGCTGCAGTGGTACCACGATGCCGATGCGGTCCACACCGCCGGCGTCTCCCAGGCCACAGTCCAGCTCGATTTCGACGACGAGGTGGGCTTCCGCGCGCTGCGTCATCTGAACGACCGGGTGCGCGCCGACCAGGCGGCGGGGGAGCGGGTGCCGTTCCTGATGGTCACCAGCTTCATCCACCCGCACGACCCCTACGAGCCGCCGCAGGAGCACTGGGACCGCTTCGCGGACGTGGACATCCCCGCCCCGCGGCACCCGGAGGCCCCCGATCCCGCGCAGGACCCGCACAGCCACCGGCTGCGCGCGATGAGCGGCTTCGACCAGCGCGAGACCAGCGACGAGGAGGTGCGCCGGGCCCGGCGCTCCTATTACGCCGCGGTCAGCTACATCGACGACCACATCGGTCGGATCCGGGAGCGTCTGGAGAGCCTGGGCCTCTGGGAGGACACGGTCGTCGTGGTCACCAGCGACCACGGCGACATGCTCGGCGAGAAGGGGCTGTGGTTCAAGATGTCGCCCTACGAGGAATCCTCGCGGGTGCCCCTGATCATCCACGGACCCGAGGACCTCGTGCCGGCCGGCCGCTACGCGAACCCGGTCTCGCTGCTGGACCTCATGCCCACGCTGCTCGAGCTCGGCGGGGCCGACGGCGCCACCTCCGCGGCGGCCGAGGCGACCGCCCCCGCACGGCAGGGACTCTCCCTGCTCGAGTCGGCCCGCCGTGAGCGCAGCGGCACCACCGGTCCGGCGGACCGCGACGTGATCATCGAATACCTCGCCGAGGGCACGCTGCGCCCGCAGCTGACGCTGGTGCGCGGCCGACACAAGTTCGTGGTCTGCCCCGGGGACCCTGATCAGCTGTTCGACCTGGACACCGATCCTCACGAGCTCCGCAGCATCACGGCCGATCCCGACCAGGCCGAGCTCGTGGCGGACCTGCGCGCAGCGGTCGGGGCGCAGTACGACCTCGACGCCCTCGAGGAGAAGGTCCTGGCGAGCCAGGCGCGACGCCGTCTGGTCGCACAAGCCCTCCAGAACGGCCGCTCGCGTCCCTGGGACTACGAGCCGGACCCCGAGCAGCGGTACGTCCGCGGCGACTTCTGGGGAGCTCTCGGCTACGGGCAGATCCGCACCGCCGGGCGCTGACCAGGAACGAGTGGACGACAGCGGGGCCGAGGTAACCGTCCGGGACCGGATGGCCGCCCCGGCCCCGCTGTCGTCCCACCGAGGTCCGGAGACCGGCCGCCGTCTGCGTCGGGGCCGGGAGACCGGTCCACGTCGGATCACCGCTCCGCGTCGGCGCCGCAGGACCGATCGACGTCGGATCACCGCTCCGCGCCGGCGCCGGGGACAGCTCAGTCGCGGCGCCAGGAGGCCACGCGTGCCCTGAGCGCCCAGAAGAGCATCCTCGACATCGCGGCCGGTCCGTAGCGGACCCCGTCGGAGTAGGGCTTGTCCGAGCGCAGCGCGGCATCGGCCCCGCCGTCGATGAAGACGATCTGTCCGGCCATGAACGAGTTCTCGGCGCTGATCATCCAGCTGATCGCGTCGGCGACGGCCTGCACGGGGCCGGGGAACCCGAGGGGCTGGGGGAGCGCGGCGCTGAGCATCCGCACCTCGTCCGGCGCGGCGAGCAGCTCGTCCCGAGCGGTGTCGGTCTCGACCACTCCGGGCGCGACGACGTTCAGGACCACGCCGGTCCCGGCCCACTCCTCGGCGGTCGCGGACTGCCGCACCCACCGGTTCAGCGCGATCTTCGAGGACCGGTACAGCATCCCGCCGCGCCCGGCGGCCACAGCGCGCTCGGCGGCGGCGCCCGCAGCTTCCTCGTCGCCGCGCAGGCACGCGGTGATGACGTCGTCGTCCCCGGCGGAGAGCGAGGCCGCGGAGGAGACGATCACGACCCGGGGCTGCTCCTTCAACCGCAGCAGGGGCCGCAGCCCGGCGAGCACGGAGAGGGTGCCGAAGTAGTTCACGTGCACGGCGTCGGCCGAGGCCTCGGTCAGTCCGGCCACCAGGGCCAGACCGTCCAGACCGCCCGGCGCGCGAGCGGCGATCTCCTTCATGAGCAGATCGCGGCCGCTCTCGGTGCCGAGGTTCGCCCGCACGTCCATCTCGGCGCCGAGGCCGCAGCGGAGCACGCGGCCGCCCTGCTCCTCGAGCGTTCGCGCCGTGTGCTCGCCGATGCCGGAATCGGCTCCGGTGACGACGTAGGTCCGTCCCTCATGGCCGGGCATGATGCTCCCCCTCGTGCTCCCGAACGGCGTCACGATGGTGGGACGCCTCACCCTCGAGGCTACTCGGCTTCCGGTCCCAGGAATGTGAGTGCTCCCCGCGGAGTTCTCCTCGTATGCGTGCAATGACCTATACCGAATACGGCGACCCTTCGACCCTCGAGCTCACCGATCTCCCGCAGCCGAAGGTCGGCCCCGGGAACGTGCTGATCCGCGTGGAGCGCGCGGCCGTGAACCCGGTGGACTGGAAGGTGATGGCGGGCGGCCTGGACCAGATGCTCGACGCCGTCTTCCCCGTGATCCCCGGTTGGGACGTGTCCGGGGTGGTCGAGCAGGTCGGCCCCGACTCCCCCGAGTTCGCCCCCGGTGACCGCGTCGCCTCCTACGGGCGCACCGACGTGGTCCACGGCGGCACCTTCGCCGAGTTCGTGGCGCTGCCCGCCACCTCGGTCGCGAAGATCCCGGACGGCGTGGAATTCGAGATCGCCGCCGGCCTTCCGCTGACGGGGCTGACCGCTCTGCGCTCCGTCGAGACGCTCGAGCTGAGCAGCGATGACACGGTGCTGATCCATGCCGCGTCCGGCGGGGTCGGATTCCTCGCCGCGCAGCTCGCGGTGGAGGCCGGTGCCCGCGTGATCGGCACCGCTTCCTCGCACAACCACGAGAAGCTGCAGGCCATCGGGGTCACCCCGGTGAACTATGGAGAGGGCCTGGTCGAGCGGGTGCGCGAGATCGCCCCCGAGGGCGTGAGCGCCGTGGCCGACTTCGTGGGCGGTGTGCGCGAGGAGACGCTCGCACTGCTCACCGAGGGCGGGCGGCACATCTCGATCGCCGATCCGTCGGTCGAGGAGCACGGCGGGCGCTGGCTGTGGGTGCGGCCCGACGGCGCACGCCTCGCCGCCCTGCTGGAGAAGGTCGCCGACGGCGCCCTCGAGGTGACGATCGACCGCACCGTCCCGCTGGTCGAGGTCGCGGAGGCCTTCGAGGCCAGCATGTCCGGCACCGCGAACGGCAAGATCCTCATCGACGCGACCCGCTGAGCCGCATGGTCCGCTCGACAGCGTGACGCGCGGAGCAGGACGGCACGGGACGACGACGGGCGGCCCCCTNNAGGGGGCCGCCCGTCGTCGTCTCAGCGCGCCCGCCGCAGCGGCCCCGGCGGAATCAGCAGGATCAGGCGCCGTGCTCGCCGCGGATCAGATCCGCCGCCCGCTCGCCGATCAGCATGGTGGTGATGTTGGGGTTCACCGCGACCAGCTGCGGCATGACCGAGCCGTCGACCACGCGCAGGCCCTTCACGCCCTTGACCCGCAGCTGCGGATCAAGGGGCGACATGTCGTCGTCCACCGCGCCCATCCGGCACGAGCCGGCGGGGTGGTAGACCGTGTTGTGGGTCTTGGAGACGTAGTCCGCGATCTCCTCGTCGGTCTGCACGTCCTCGCCGGGGAACAGCTCACGGCCGCGGTAGGCGTCCATGCCGGGCTGCGAGATGATCTCGCGAGCCTTGCGGATACCGGCGACGGCGACGGCCATGTCGTGGCCCTCCTCGTCGGTGAAGTAGCGCGGATCGACCTTCGGCTTGTCGCGGTAGTCGATGGTGCGCAGACGCACCGTGCCGCGCGAGCGGGCGTGGGTGACGTTCGGCGTGAGCGCGAAGGACTCCGGCGAGGTGGGGTAACCCTGACGGCGGGTGTGCATGTCGAAGGGCACCGAGCCGTAGTGCATCATCAGGTCCGGCAGGTCCAGGCCCTCCTGGGTGGGGCTGAAGATGCCGATCTCCCACCACTGGGTGGACTCGCGGGTCATCTTCTGGCTGGACTCCCAGGAGATCACGGCCTCCGGGTGGTCCTGCAGGTTCGAGCCGACGCCGGGGGAGTCGACGCGCACGTCGATGCCCACCTCGCGCAGATGGTCGGCCGGGCCGATGCCCGAGAGCATCAGCAGCTTCGGGGAGTCGATCGCCCCCGCGGAGAGGATGACCTCGCGCCGCGCGTGCATGATCGAGGAGCGGTCGAAGGCGTTGTCGATGTACTCCACGCCCGTGGCCCGCTGGTCCTCGTCGAACAGCACCCGCATCACCTGCAGGCCGGTGAGGACGTGCAGGTTCTCGCGCTCGAGGTTCGGGTGCAGGTAGGAGACCGAGGACGAGGCGCGGGTGCCGTCGGCCTGGCGGTTGACCTGGAACCAGTTGGCGCCGTTGACGACGGTCTCGAAGTCGTTGAACGTGGCCTTGGGGATCCCGGCCTGCTCACAGGCCTCCAGCAGCGCGACGCCGACGGGATCCTCGGGCGGGACGTCCATCAGGTGCACGGGACCGTCGGTGCCGTGGCCCTCGCCGGTGCGGGACATGTTCGTCTCCAGGCGTGCGATCAGCGGCATGATCGTCTCGGCGTTCCAGCCCTCGGCGCCCAGCTCCTCCCACAGGTCCATGTCCTCCGCCGGCGGGTGGAAGGCGATGCACGAGTTGTGCGAGGAGCAGCCGCCCAGCACCTTCGCGCGCGCATGGCGCATGAAGGAGTTGCCGTTCTCCTGCGGCTCGATCGGGTAGTCCCAGTCCAGCCCGGACTCGAGCAGCTCGGGCCAGCGCTTGAGCTGCAGCACCTCCTGGTGCTCGAGATCGGAGGGGCCGGCCTCGAGCAGGGCGACGTCGACGCTCGGATCCTCGCTGAGGCGCGAGGCCAGCGCCGCGCCGGCGGAGCCGCCGCCGACGATGACGTAATCGAACTCGGAGACGGGGTTCTCGGACATGAGGTCCTGGGTGGACATGGCTTCTGCTTCCTGTCGACGGATGAGGGGATGGGCGAGGGGCTGATCAGCCCTTGCGCGGGAACCAGCCGGAGACGGCCGGCTCGGTGTTCTGGTAGATGTGCTTGGTCTCGGTGTACTCCTCGAGACCGGTGGGGCCGAGCTCGCGGCCGACGCCGGACATCTTGAAGCCGCCCCACTCCGCCTGCGGCAGGTAGGGGTGGTAATCGTTGATCCAGATGGTGCCGTGGCGCAGACGCCGCGAGACGCGGTTCGCGGTCCCCGCATCCGAGCTCCACACCGCGCCGGCCAGGCCGTACTCGGTGTCGTTGGCGATCGAGATCGCCTCCTCCTCGGTGGAGAAGGTCTCGACGGTGATCACCGGGCCGAAGCCCTCCTCGACCACGGCCGGGTTGTCGGAGCTGCAGTCGTCCAGCACGGTCGGGGCGTAGAAGAAGCCCTGCTCGTGCTCCGGGCCGCCCCAGTTGCCGCCGGTGCGCAGGCGAGCCCCGGCCTCGATGCCGCGCTGGACGTAATCGGTGACCTTGTCGCGGTGCTCCTTCGAGACCAGCGGGCCGGTCTCGGCCTTCTCGTCCAGCGGGCCGCCCATGACGATGCCCTCGGCGCGCTGGACCAGCTCGTCGACGAACTTCTCGGCGATGGTGTCCTGCACGATCAGGCGAGTGCCCGCCGAGCAGACCAGCCCGGAGTCCAGGAAGCCGGCGTTGAGCGCATTGTCCAGCGCCGCCTCGTAGTCGGCGTCGGCGAACACCACGTTGGGGTTCTTGCCGCCCAGCTCGAGGGCGACCTTCTTGACGCCCTGCGCAGCCGCCTCGGCGATCTTGCGACCGGTGACCAGGCCGCCGGTGAAGGAGACCAGGTCGATCTCCGGGTGGGAGGACAGTGGAGCGCCGACCACGCCGCCGTCGCCGAGCACCAGGTTCGCCACCCCGGCCGGGAGGCCGAGCTTGTCGAGCACGTCCAGGATCAGGATCGTGGTGTGCGGGGTGAGCTCGGCGGGCTTGATCACGAAGGAGTTGCCTGCGGCGAGGGCCGGGGCGATCTTCCACGAGGCCTGCAGCAGCGGGAAGTTCCACGGCGTGATCATGCCGCACACGCCGATCGGCTCGTGCACCACGCGGGAGATGACGCTGTCATCGCCGGCGTCGACGAGACGGCCGGGGTTCTGGTCGGCGATCTTCCCGAAGTAGCGGAAGCAGGCGGTGATGTCGTCCATGTCGCCCTCGGCCTCGACCAGGCGCTTGCCGGTGTCCAGCGCCTCGGCGCGGGCGAACTCGTCCTTGCGGGCCTGCAGCGCATCGGCGACCTGCAGCAGGAAATCGCCGCGCTCGGACGCGGGCTTGTCGGCCCAGACGCGCGAGTCGAAGGCCCGACGGGCCGCGAGGATCGCACGCTCGACGTCCTCGGCGCTCGCCTCGGAGACGATGCCGACCTCGGACTGGTCGGCCGGGCAGGTGACGGTGCGGGTGGCGCCGGTGGAGGAGGGCACCCACTGACCGTCGATGAACAGGGTGGCGGAGGTGTCAGTCATTGTTCTCCTTGGTCCCGATCTCGTCGGAGACGAGCGCGGGGTCGGTGGGATGGTCGTCCGTCGGGTCGATCTGATCGGTGTCGATCCAGGTCTCCGGCGCGGTGACCGGGATGGTGCCGGTCGCGGTGCCGATCTCCTGGCTCATCGTGAGATACATGATGTGGTGGTCGTAGGAGTCCAGGACATCGGTGATCACCTGCTCCTTCGTGTACCCCATGATGTCCCGTCCGCGGGAGCCGAGCATCGAGAAGATCTCGATGCGGTAGTAGACGTCCCGCACGGTGGAGAGGTTCGCGGCGAAGCTCGGCACCGAGTAGGCCACCGGGTAGGCCTGGTACTTGAAGTCCTCGGCATCCCGGAAGGAGACCACGAGGTCCACGAACGGGACCGAGCAGTCCGGGTGGTCCCCGCGATGGCAGGAGACGTCGGCTCCGAGCTTCGCAAGCTCGGCCGCGACCTCCTCGACCGCGGGAGCGGCGACGCTCTCGACGTATTCGCGCGCCTTCGCCTCATCGGCGTAGGACATGCGCATGTGCAGCCGCTGGCGCCACGATCCGCGCTCACCGGTCCCGGCGTCGCGCACGCGGCTGGTGAGCATCGCCGGCAAGGCCGCGCGGCGCGACTCGAGGTTCATGCTCTCCGTGCGCAGCACCTTCCACAGGCTGAACATGACCAGGTAGATGAGCACCGACAGCGGCAGGCCCACCATCACGGTCGCGGCCTGCAGCGTGTACACACCGTTGATGAACAGCATGACCAGCGTCAGGGCGCCGGTGATCACCGCCCACACGATGCGCAGCCAGGGCGCCCCGTCGGAGTCGGTGGTCGAGGCCTTGGACGTCATGTTGGCCATCACCAGCGAACCGGAGTCCGCCGAGGTGACGTAGAAGAACAGGCCGGTGACCAGGGCGACCGCGGTGGTGAAGGTGGCGCCGGGGTACTGCTGCAGCAGGTTGAAGAAACCGGACTCGGGCTGGTTGATCGCGAGGTCCAGGAACTCCGCGTCGCCGAAGAAGCTCAGTGCCGCGTTCCCGAAGATCGACACCCACAGCAGGATGAACGAGAACGGGATCAGCAGCACGCCGACCACGAACTGACGCAGCGTGCGGCCACGGGAGATCCGCGCGAGGAACAGGCTCACGAAGGGCGCCCAGGCGATCCACCAGGCCCAGAAGAACAGGGTCCAGTCCGCCATCCACTGGTCCGAGGAGTAGCCGGCCTCGGCGGCGCCGTCGGTGTAGGCGAAGGTGTTCATCATCATCGACGGGAACCGGGAGAAGAAGTCACCGATGTTCTGCACCAGGGAGTTCAGCAGCTCATGGGTGTTGCCGGAGAACAGCACCCACAGCATGAGGATGATCGCGAGGATGACGTTGAGCTCGGAGAGCCGGCGGATGCCCTTGTCCACGCCGGAGACGGTGGACAGGATCGTGATGAACACGGCCAGCGCCATCAGCGCGATCTGCACGCCGAGGGAGTTGGGAATCCCGAAGAGGGCGGAGAGGCCGAAGTTCAGGAAGACCACGCCGATACCCAGGGACACCGAGATGCCGAAGATGGTGCCGATCGTGGCGCCGATCTCGGCGACGTGGCCCACGGGGCCGTGGATCCGCTTCCCGAAGATCGGGGCCAGGGCGGAACGGATCGACAGCGGCAGGTGGTACCGATAGGCGAACAGTCCGAAGGCCATGCCCATCAGGGCGTACATCGCCCAGCCGGGGATGCCGTAGTGGAAGATCGTCCAGATCGGCGCCATCCGTGCCGCCTCCTCGGAGCCGGCCGGGACGTCCGGCGGGGTGAGGAAGTTGGTGGCGGGGCCGGAGATCCCGAAGAACATGAGGTCCACGCCGATGCCGGCGGCGAAGAGCATCGCGGCCCAGGTGAACAGGTTGTACTTCGGCACGGAGTGGTCCGGGCCCATCCGCGTTCCTCCGACCTTGGAGAACGCGACGATCAGCACGAACAGGACCACGAGCGTCGCGGTCAGCACGTAATACCAGCCGAAGTTCGTGGCGACCCAGCCCATCGAGCCGAAGATGACGGTCTCCGCCGTGTCCGGCCAGATGGCCGCGAAGAGCACGAAGGCGACGATGAGAACGGCGGTGCCCACGAACACGGGCCAGTTCACGGGGGAGGGCGTCGGTGCGGTCGCAGAGCTGCTCGGTGATCCCGATCCGCGTCCACCGGGGTCCCTCCCGGCTCCGGGGGTCTCCAGGGGGCGCGGGATCTTGGCAGCCTCTGCCATCTCGGTCCTTTCGATCGACGTGCGAGCGCTGCGGACCGGTTCGCACGAGCGAGCTGGCCCGGCGGTGGGATGGTGCCGGCAGCCGTGAGCTCCCCTCAGGCTGCAGACGGTTCATCACCCTAGGTAAGTGCGCAGTGGAGCGTCCACTGCCTGGCCAGAGGGGTGACTGAACAGTCAGGAGTCGTGTGCGAGAGCGCACGCCGGGCGCTGAACCGCCTGGTGCTGGCCATAGTCTGCGCCAGCACGGAGGGCCTGTCCAGATGCCGGAGCGGCCCGGATGCCAGAGGGCCCGGGCCGGCGGGGCTGGTGCGGTCGGCGGGGCGGTGAGGTCGTGAGGGTGGTCGGGATCCGGCCGACTGGGGACACAATGGAGTGTGACCAGGACGCCTCCCACCCTTGCCCGTCGGACCGACAGCGCGATCGCCGGACTCTCGCCGGGCTATTTCGCGCTGGTGATGGCGACGGGAATCGTGGCGGTCGCTCTGCGCGAGGCGGGCTGGCCGGTGACCTCGCGCGTGCTTCTCGGGGTGGCCGCGTTCGCCTACGTCGTGCTCGTCGCCCTGTACGTGACCCGGGCGGTCCGGCACGGCCGACGGATGCGCCGGGACGCCGGCAACCCGGAGACGGCCTTCGGCTACTTCACGATCGTCGCCGGCACCGGCGTGATCGCCGTCGGCATGCAGGGGAACGGGTTCGACGGTCTCTCCGTCGCGCTGCTGGCCGTGGCCGCCACGGTCTGGCTCGTGCTGGGCTACGTGCTGCCCTGGCAGGTGCTCATGGCCCGCGACGGCCTGCCGATCCTGGCCCGGACCAACGGCACCTGGTTCATCTGGTCCGTCGGCTCGCAATCCCTCGCGGTCGGGCTCTCGAGCCTCGCTCCGGCGAACCCGCGCTCCGCCGACCTGGTCGGCATCCTCACGGTGCTGTTCTGGTCCGTCGGCACGATCCTCTACGTCGGGATCGCGGTGCTGGTGATCCTCCGGGTCGTGCACCACGGCATCACCCCGCAGCAGTTCGAGCCCCCGTACTGGGTGGCGATGGGGGCCCTGGCGATCTCGGTGGTCGCCGGGGCGAGCATCGTGGACATGGGGCCGGCCCCGATGGTCGACGCCGCCCGCGGTCTCATCGGAGGCACCGTCGTCATCTTCTGGTGCTTCGCGGCGTGGCTGGTGCCGCTGCTGGTCGGCGCCGGGATCTGGCGTCACGCGATCCACCGCGTCCCGCTGCGCTACAGCCCGTCCCTGTGGTCGATGGTGTTCCCGCTGGGCATGTTCGCCGTCGCCTCGATGCGGCTGGGACGGGTCGAGCATCTGCCGCTCGTGGAGACCATCGGGAACGGCTTCCTCCTCGTCGCCGTGCTGGCCTGGGTCCTGGTCGCCGCAGGCCTCGTGACGCAGCTGGTGCGCGGGGTGCGCGGGGCTCGCGGGCAGCACGCCTGAGCCGCGGCACGACGGACCCCGCGCCCGCATCTCGGGCGCCCCGGTGCGCCAGCGTGTGCTGCCCCCGGCTCACACGCATGCCGCCCTCGGCACTCGCGCACGCTGCAGTGGCGACCCAACGCCCGCCGCAGTAGCGTGACCGGACCGCCGCGCAGGGAGGAGCTCGAGATGACCCGATCGCATCGACAGATCGCCGCCGCACTGCTGGAGGACCACGGCACCACCTACGCCCACCAGGCCGGGATCCGCCTCGCGGACAAGCCCTCGCCGCTGTATCGGCTGCTGGTCCTCGCCACCCTGCTGTCCACACGGATCGATGCCGACATCGCCGTGGCGGCCGCGCGGGAGCTCTCCGCCGCCGGGTTCCGCACCCCGCAGCGAATGCTCGACGCCACGTGGCAGCAGCGGGTCGACGCACTGGGACGAGGCCACTACCGCCGATACGACGAGTCCACCGCGACGCGACTGGGCGACGGGGCGCAGCTGCTGCTCGACACCTATCGCGGGGATCTGCGATCGCTGCGCAGCGCCGGCGACGGCCCGCAGGGAGTGCTCGAGCGGCTGCAGGACTTCCCGGGCATCGGTCCCACCGGAGCGGCGATCTTCGTGAGGGAGGCGCAGGGGCTCTGGCCCGAGCTGGCGCCGTTCTTCGACCGCAAGGCCCTGGACGGTGCTCGCCGACTCGGTCTGCCGGAGGACCCCGAGACGCTGGACACGCTGATCGACCCGGCAGATCGTGCCCGTCTCGCCGCCGCCCTGGTGCGTGCCGCTCTCCGGAAGGTGCGGCCCGCGGACCTGACGGGAGAGGACTGCGCCGACCGACCGAACGGCCCGTCGGGCTCGTGACGGTGGGCGCTGGAACGCGTCGGCAGTAGCATGCGACCACGATCAGGAGCCGCCGGCGACCGGTGGCCGACGCCGTAGGAGGTTCACGATGACAGAGCCGACGCCCGACGACCGACAGGACCCCGGAACGCAGACCCCGGACGGCGCAGCGACGACGCAGCCGAACCGCCACGAGGGGGAGATGATCGGCGCGACGGGGGATGCCCAGGGCGATCCCGCACTCGAGAAGGACCCCGAGGAGTGGGTCAGCGGCGACGACCCGATGACCGCCTCGCAGAAGTCCTACCTCGACACGCTCGCCAAACGGGCGGGGGAGACGCTGCCGGCCGATCTCACCAAGGCGGAGGCCTCCGAGCACATCGACCGCCTGCAGGGCCGCGACGGCGGCTGACCGGACCATGGGCGAGCGAGGTTCAGGAAAGGACGACCATGGCACAGCGATTCGACGTCGGTGATCACGTCACCTGGAATTCGGAGGCAGGGCACGTCTCGGGGCACGTCACGAAGGTGCACACGGAGGACTTCACCTACAAGGGGCACAAGCGTCGTGCCTCGGCCGACGAGCCCCAGTACGAGATCGAGAGCGACCGGACCGACCACATCGCCGCTCACAAGGAGGATGCGCTGCGCCTCGTCGAGGACGACTGACGCGCAGCGGGGCGGGGCACAGCGGTCGCAGACCGTGCCCCGCCGCCACGGCGATCGAGGACGAGGTCAGTCGACCTGCAGCTCGCCCATCGGGCCCCATCCGTCGCCCTCGACCTGGTGGGAGACGATCTGTGGAGTGGCCGCGAGGTACTGAGGGAAGTCCTCCTGCATGGCCTTGAAGTGGGCGGACTCCACATGCGGGCCGGCGCCCTCATCGGTGAACGCCTCGATGAGCACGTAGGTGTCGGGCTCCTTCACGCTGCGCGACCATTCGAACCAGAGGTTGCCCGGTTCGGCGAGTGTGGTCTCGGTGAACTCGCGGGAGATCTCCGGCCACTGGTCGGCGTACTCGGGCTTCACGGGGAACTTCACGTTAATCAGGATCATCATCAGGTCCTTTCGGTGCGTGCGGGTGAGCACAGCCTGCTCCACCCGCCTGGCGTACGGTCGTCTGATTCTCGCAGGAGCGGGCCAGCCTGCGGGAGGCCCACGGCGACGGCGAACAGGACACCGAGGTCGACAGCTGCGGCCCGTCCCTTCCTGCGTCGGCAGGACGAGACGGGCCGCAGCTGTTCTCCGGGGTCAGCCCTCGGTGAGGCCCTCCTCGCCCGGCCCCGAGCGGCCGGTGGTCACCGTTCGCGGGCGCAGCGAGCGGATGAAGAAGGCGCCGATGAAGCCGAGCACGCCGATGCAACCGGCCACGATGAACGCGACGTTCACGCCATGGATCGGGCCCTGCGCACCGTGGGTCGCCGGGTCCAGCGCTGCCGAGGTCATCACCGTCACCAGCACCGCGGTGCCGACGGAGGCGGCGATCTGTCGCAGCGTGTTGTTCAGCGCCGTGCCGTGCGGGATGAGGTGCTGGGGCAGCTGGTTCAGCGCGGCCGTGGTGACCGGCATGATCACCATGGCCGTGCCGAACATGCGCACGCCGTTGACGATGGCGATGTACGCGAAGGTCGTGGTGGGGGTGAGCACCGCGAACATGAACGTCGTGACGGTGACCAGTCCGAAGCCGATGATGGCCAGCCAGCGGGCTCCGAAGCGGTCGAAGATCCGCCCGGTCACCGGCGACATCAGGCCCATGACCGCAGCACCCGGCAGGAGGACCAGCCCGGAGGACATCGCGGAATGGCCGGTCATGTTCTGCATGTACAGCGGGATCAGGAGCATCCCGCCGATCATCGCCATGAACACGAGCATGCCCAGCGCGGTGCCGAGGGTGAACATGCGGTACCGCAGCACGCGGAACTCGAGGATCGGCTGCTCAAGACGCGTCTGGCGGAGGATGAACCACACCAGGGAGACCATGCCGACGGGGAGGGAGATGAGCACCTCGGTGCTCGCCCATCCGGTGTTGCCTGCGGTGCCGAGCCCGAAGAGGAGGCCGCCGAAGCCGAACGTGGACAGGATGATCGAGACGACGTCCAGGCGCGGGAAGGTGCGCTCGGTGACGTTCTTCAGGATGAAGTGGGCGACGATCATGTCGATGATCGCGATCGGCACCAGCATGATGAACAGCGTCTGCCACGGCAGATGGTCCACGATCCAGCCGGACAGGCTGGGCCCGATCGCGGGGGCGAAGGCGATCACCAGTCCGAAGGTGCCCATCGCGCTGCCACGCTTCTCGAGCGGGAAGACCGCGAACAGGATCGTCTGCATGAGCGGCATGATGATGCCGCCTCCGGACGCCTGGACGACGCGACCGAGCAGCAGCACCGGGTAGACCGGCGCGAGGGCGCAGATCACGGTGCCCACGGTGAAGAGCCCCATCGCGGTGAAGAACAGCGTGCGGGTGGTGAACTTCTGGATCAGGAATGCGGTGATCGGGATCATGATCCCGTTGACGAGCATGAAGATCGTCGTGACCCACTGCGCCGAGTTGGCGGTGATGTCGAAATCCCGCATGAACGCGGGCAACGCCGTATTGAGCAGCGTCTGGTTCAGGATGACGATGAACGCTCCTGAGACCAGGGTCGCCAGCACGACGTTGCGGTTGAACGGGGCGGGTTTTCCGCTCGCCGTCGTCACATGAGGCCTCTCTGTTCGGTTCCGGGGAGTGCGTCGTGCGGCCCCGGTGCGAGGGCCGACCGACCCTCGCACCTTAGGCGCGATGTTGCACCGACTGCAACATTCGGAGCCGAGCTCCTCAGAGGTTGATCGTCACATCACCCTTCTCCTTGAGATCCGCCGCGAGCTTCGTGGCGGCCTCGCCCTGCTGCTGCGAGACGGTCTGCTGGGCGAGCTGGTCCTTGACGTCCTCGAAGGGCGGGATCTCGGACTCCTGGCCGCCGGCCTGGTCCTGCTGAGCGACCAGCTCGTCATACTGCGCCTTGAGCTCCTTGTCGGAGGGCTCCTTGATGTCGCTCTCCTGCTCGACATACGTGGTCAGCGCGTACTGGGAGGCGGCGTCGGCGCGCACGTCCTTCTCGTCCATGCCCTGCTCCTCGAGGGCCTGGACCACTTCGTCGGCGGATCCCAGGCCGTTCTGGGCCGCGATCTCCTCGAGGGTCGCGTCGATGTCCTCGTCGCTCGCCGTGATCCCGGAGTCGTCCGCCGCCTGCTGCAGCAGCTCGTTGTCGACGAGCTGACCGGCGACCTGCTTCTTCAGCTCGTCCTGGTCGGTCTCCTGACCGGTGGACTGCTGCTGCATGGCGGCCTGCTGGAACTGGGCCTCGTAGGTCTGGACGAACTGGTCCTTGGTGATCTTCTCGCCGTTGACCTCCGCGACCACGTCGGGGACGTCGGAGACGTCGGCCTCGGGGGCGGCCTGCTCGGCGCCGCCGCCATCGCTCGCGGCCGGCTGTGCGCCGCCGCCATCGCTGGCGCCGGACTGGGCGGCCTGGTCGTCACTGCATCCGGTGAGCGCCACGACTGCGGCGAACGAGACCGCCACGAGCGAGCGGCGGATCTGAGAGGTGCTGGGGACCTTCACTGTGCCTCCTGGGGTTGAGCGGCGACGGCGACGCTACGCCCCGAAACCTGGAATCGCGTTGCGGAATCGACCAGGTCACGGTCAGGAACAGGCATTCCGTGGGCTGTCTCTCGCCGCTCTTCGGACGTAGGCTCACGAGGCATGGCACTCATTCTTCCGACGGACTGCGGCAACTCCCCACGGATGGCGCTCGTCGCCGAACTCATGGCGGCCTGGGCATCCGGGGAGCATGCACCGGTGCAGGAGTGGCTCGCCGAGGGCAGTCGCTGGACCCTGGTCGGCACGGCTGACCAGGACGATCGCGAGGCCCGCGGTGGTGACCAGAGCGCCGCCGACGAGACGTCGCGTGGGGGCTCAGCAGTGGTGCCCGCACCGTTCGAGGCCGAGACGGGCGAGATCCTCAGCGTCCTGAATCACGGCCGGCTCGCCGCGTGCGACGGCTTCCTGATGCGGGGCGAGGAACGCGTGGACTTCTGCCATGTGATCCGGTTCGCGGGCACCGGGAAGACGTCCCGGATCCGTGAGATCCGCACGTATCTCCAGCCATCCGACGCGTCCTGAAGGGCGATGCTCCGTCGCGGCGCGTCACCCGTACGGCCCTCCTGTCGGATCTTCGGTGACGGCAGCACGATGCCCGGCGCCACCCGCCGACGCGGGGGACCGGGCATCGTGTCGCGCCGTGGGGGAGCGCTCAGTACCCGATCGAGGCGAGGTACTCGCGGGACTCCCGGATGCAGTCGATCGGGTCGCGGCCGTAGGTGTCGTCCTGCTCGATGAGGAAGTACTCGGCACCGGCCTCCTCGGCGGCAGGCAGCAGCTCGGGCCAGTTCATGTTGCCCTGGCCCACCTCCGCGAACTGGGCGAGGGACAGGAAGACGCTGTAGAACTCCGTCATGTCCATGTCCTGCGCCTCGAACCTCTCGACGGTCTCCGCAGGCAGCGGGGCGATGCGGAAGTCCTTGACATGGATGAGCTTGCAGGCGCCGGAGTAGGCCTTGAGCATGTCCAGCGGGGCCATGCCTCCGCGCTGGACCCAATGCAGATCCACCTCGAACAGCAGGGACGGGGCGACGCGGCGCACGATGTCGAAGATCCGCTCGCCCTCGAACTGGATGAGGTCCACGTGGTGATTGTGGTAGCACAGCGTGACGCCCTGCTCCGCGAGGCGGGCGGCGTAGGGCTCCACCGACGCGGCCCACTCCTCGCAGGCCTGCTTGGAGGTCATCGCCGAGAACGGCATCATGCCGATGCGCAGGAAGCGGGATCCGGTCCGCCGGCAGGCGTCGACGGCGCGGTCGAACTCGGTCTCCAGGGCGAAGCCGTTGCCGCCCGGCGCGATCGAGGCGCTCATGGCGGCGGTCTCCACCCCGAAGTCGGCCCGGCCGCGCACGAGATCCTCGATCAGCTCGTCGGTCATCTCCACCTGGGAGACCTCGACGGCGTCGATGTCGAGCTCGCGCACCTGGCGCAGCACCTCGTACATCCCCTTCTCGTTGATCTGGTCCTTGAGCATCATGAGCTGGAGTCCGAGGACGGGCATGGTCTCTCCTTCGAGGGTCGTGTGGGCCGTGAGGGCCGTGAGGTTCGTGAGGGTGCAGCTGCGTGTGGGCGGAGCGGGGAGGAGCCGACGTCGGGCACGTCGGCGACGGGCCTGTCGGCGCCGGCTCCTCCCCGCGTCGTCGATCAGCGACCCGTGATCACGCGTGTTCGCGGGTCGGCGGGGCGATCAGGACCGGGCCGGGAACTTCCCCTCGTCCTTGATGCGCTTGTTGAGCTCCGCGAGGTACTCCTCGGCGGGGTAGTCGACCAGGTCGATCTCCCGTCCGGTCCACGCGGACAGCTGCATGCCCGAGGCGAGGCGCACGCCGTTGATGCCCTCGGTGCCGTCCGCGATCAGCGGGGTCCCGTCGTTGACGTGGGCCGCGAAGTTGGTGAGGACGTCGATGTGCTGCTGTCCCCAGACCGACTCGTACTCCTTCTCCTCGACGGTGTACACGTCGGAGGGGTCCATCTCGCCGCGGAAGAGCTTGGCGACGTCCTGCATCGTCATTTTGTCGCTGAGGGACCGCTCGTCCTCCGAGAGCCGGGTGATCGTGACCTTCTTCGAGGCGTCGACGACGACCTTGCCCTTGTCGAACAGCATCTCGAGTCGGTCCGTGCCGATGATGTCGTTCGTGGAGGTCATGAAGTGACCCGTCGCGCCCTCGCCGAAGTCGACGACGGCATTGACCTCGTCCTCGGTGGCGATGTCGCGCTGGAAGCCGAAGGCCAGCTTCGCGAAGACCTTCTTCGGGGTGCCGCACAGCCACTGCCACAGATCCAGCTGGTGGGGAGCCTGGTTGACCAGGACTCCGCCGCCCTCGCCGCCCCAGGTCGCACGCCACGCCGACTGGTCGTAGTAGCCCTGCGGGCGCCACCAGGTGGTAATGATCCATGAGGTGTGGCGCAGCGCCCCCAGCTCGCCGGATTCGATCAGCGCCTTCAGATCCGTGTAGACGGGGTTGGTGCGCTGGTTGAACATGATGGCGAACGTGGTCTCGGGGTGAGCGGCTGCGAAGTCGTTCATCTCCTCGACCTGCTTCGTGTACACGCCGGCCGGCTTCTCGGTGAGGGTGTGGATGCCCTTGCCGATCGCGGTGATCGTCATCTCGGGGTGCAGGAAGTGCGGGACGGTCGTGACGACGGCGTCGACCTCCCCGGAGTCCAGCATCGCGATGTAGTCGTCGTAGAAGGGGACACCTGCGTGCTTCTGGGTCGCGAGCTCCTTCTTAGCCGGGTCGTTGTCCGTGATGGCGCCCAGGGACATCCCGGGGATCCTGCCGTCGGCGAGCAGACCGGCATACATGCCGCCCTGCGCCCCCAGCCCGATGATCCCGAGCCGTACGTTGTTCTCTGTCTTCTCCGACATGGTGACTCCTGTTCGTCTGTTCGTCTGTTTGTCAGTTCGCTTGGCGGCTTGGCCGCTTGCTCGTCGTGAATGGTTGAGGGCCCGTGTGCGGGCCGGGACGGGGTGGGAGACGCGGCGGCCGACGCCCGGCCGACGACCGCCGCCGGCCTGGACGGGCCGGCGGGGGCTCAGGCCTGGAGGCCCTCGTCGGCGTGCTTGCGCTCCAGTGTCGCAACATTGTCGTTGACGCGCTTCTTGGACAGGGGGTACCAGAAGGCGAACGTGAGACCCGCAAGCGCGAAGATGATCGCCGGGAACAGGGTGGCCAGACCGTAGATCCCGTCGAGCACCGCCTCGCTCTGCTGGACACCACCGGACTGATAGCCGATCGCGGCGAGCGCCCAGCCGGCGAGCCCACCGGCGAAGGCCTGGCCGAGCTTGCGGGCCCAGGAGTACAGCGCGTACACGGTGGCGTCGTTGCGCTCCCCGGTGCGAATCTCCTGGTAGTCGATCACGTCGGTGATGAGGGCCCAGATGAGCAGGTTGATGCAGGCGATGCCGAGCTGCATGACGGCATAGCCGAACGTGAAGACGATCGAGCTGTCGGTGCGCAGCACGAACAGGATGACCCCGGCCACGACCGCGATGCCCATGCCGAACACCCCGAACTCCTTCTTGCCGAACCGCTTGCCGAGCATGGTCGCGAAGGGCACGAGCAGCAGCGTGGGGAGAAGCCCGGCGAGGTTCACGACCGAGAGCAGCGAGCCGTGGTTGAAGTACTCGTTGAACACGTACGGCATGATCGCCATCAGCATCATCATGCCGATCAGCATGAGCAGTGCCCCGGCGACGATGCCGGTCAGGGCCCGGTTGGTGATCAGGGTTCCCATCGTCTTCGCGAACCCCATCCGTTCGCCCTGGGGCTTCGGTGGGGTGGCGATGCGCTCCTCGACGTTCACGAAGCACAGCAGGTAGCAGAACACCGCGAGGACGGCGCAGACGATCGCCGCGAACATCATCCGGTTGCCGGAGAGCTCCGACCGGCCGTCGATCTGCACGTAGACGACCAGGGGCAGGATCACGGAGATCGCGAGGTTCGCGAGAGTGCCGCCGAGGGAGCGGAACACGGAGAGCGAGGACCGTTCGCCGGGCTTGTTCGAGATCACCGAGGCCATCGAGCCGTACGGGATGTTGATGAGGGTGTAGAAGACCGAACCCCACAGGATGTACGTGACGATCATCCAGGCCAGACGAGCACCGTAGGCGCCGTCCTGCAGGAATGGGCTGAACATCAGCACGGCTGCGACGGCGACCGGGATCATGATCCGCAGCAGCCAGGGCTTGAAGCGTCCGGTGCGGCCGGGTCGCAGGGTGTCGATGAGGCGTCCGGCACCGACGTCGGTGAAGGCATCGAGGATGCGAGCCAGGAAGAGCAGCGTGCCGACGTGCCCGGCGTTGATGCCCATGACGTTCGTGTAGAAGATCATGAAGAAGGAGGACTGCAGGAGGAACGTGAAGTCGTTCCCGAAGTCCCCGAACATGTAGCCGATCTTGTCGCGGAAGCTGAACGGCCGCTTCGCGGGTGCCGGGGCCTGCCCGGACTCTGCCGACGCAGGAGGCCGCGCGGGACCTGCCAGGGGTGGGGGAATGGTGCTCATCGTCGTGCTCCTTCGGTCTCATCGTTGAGGGGCGTCGCGGCCTGCGCACGGGGTGCGGAAGGCGGCGCAGGTTCGCCGGTCGCCGTGGCTGCGAGAGCCGGACGGGTCGAGTGGAGCGAGTCTTGCGGCGGCCTGTGAAACTTTGTCGTTCTTGCCGCGAGTTGCAGTCCGTGACTGTCCTGTGACTCCGACGGGTGCCGGAGCGCTCGCGGAGAAAGGCTTCTGACCTGCGGTTGCCGTGATTGTGTTGCCGGTCACAGGCTGCCGTGCGGCGTCGCCGCCGTGCCGCATGGTCAAAGTTGCCGTCGGTTGCAGGATGGGTCCTGGGTCCTGGGTCCTGGGTTCAGCGGGCCGGGGGCCTGTAGGCCAGAGGCCAGGGCCTGGAGAGCTGGAGGCCTGGGTGTCCAGACGGCCGGACGTGTGGACGGTCCGGCGTCCTGCGTCGCGAAGGAGGACGGGGAGCGAGGGGGGAGAAAAGGAGGCGTCGGGAGGTGGACGACGGACGGCCGGGCCACCCTCGCGGGTGACCCGGCCGTCCGGGATGTGCGGTGCGTCCGCGTCAGCGACAGTCAGCCGCCGGTGCGTCCGCGTCAGCGGCCCTCAGCCGCTGTCTGCTCAGTACAGGTTGAGGAAGCTCTGGAGGACCTTCGCGGTGTCTCCGTCGATCGAGTCGGAGCCGTCCTGGGCGGCGCCGACCTCGTGCTGCAGACCGGCGACGGTGTCCGCGCCGATCTCGCCGTCCTGAGACGTGCCGGCCCAGGCCTGGAGCGCGAGGGTGGTCTCCTCGTTCATCTCACCGGTCTGCTCGACGCCCAGCCAATCCTGCAGCGCGGTGACCGTCTTGGGGCCGACCTTGCCGTCGACCTCGAGGGTGCCGGCCACGGAGAGGTCGCCGCTGGCCTTCGAACCGGGCTCACCGGCGGACTGCTGCTCCGGGGCCTGCTCGGCCTGCTGCTCGGAGTTGTCCGACTCCTGGGTCTCGGCGGGCGCCGGCTCCTCGGCCTGCTGCTTCTGCTCGGTCTCCTTGGTGAAGCCGTTCTCGTCGCAGTTGTTCGGGATGCCATCGCCGTTGCAGCTCCAGTCGCCCTGCTCCTCGGCGGGCTCCTGACGCTCGGTGGAGCGGTCGGACTTCTGGTCGCTCTCGCGGGCCGACGTGCCCTGCTGCTGATCCTGCTGATCGTCGGAGTTCTGGTTGTTCTGCTCCGAGCCGCTGTTGTCCTCGGCCTCGGGGGCGCCGGAGGTGTCCGAGCCGCCGGAGAGAGCCGAACCGCAGTTCGGCCATGCGCCGGCACCCTGGCCCGCGAGAACCTTCTCGCCGACAGCGATCTGCTGGCTCTTGGAGGCCTGGTCAGCGCTCGGGGCGTACTGCGTGCCGCCATAGCCCTCCCAGGTGTCCTGCGTGAACTGCAGGCCGCCCTTGAAGCCGTTGCCGGTGTTGATGGACCAGTCGCCGCCGGACTCGCAGGCTGCGACCTCGTCCCAGCCGGAGGCCGCGTTCGCGGCGCTGCCGGTGGCGAGCATGCCGCCGGCGACGACGGCGCCGCCGGCGAGGGTGACGACGGAGCGCATCAGGGAGCGGCGCATCGGGGAGGTGGCTCGGTGGGTGTTCATGGTCTGACGGGACATGGAGAACGTCCTCTCGAAGATCTCGCGGATCTCGCCAGCCTCGCATCGGGCCGGGCGTCTCCGCGTCGCGAATCTCGCGGCTGTGGAACGTCGGCCACGCTAGGGCCGGGGTCCCCCCATGGGGCAAGGCCCGCGCCGAGACCTGACGGAGGCTTTACGTTCGCGTTGACGGGAAATGACGATGAGTTGGACGACGCTCGATGCTGTGGCCTGGGGCGATACCGTGTTTGCGCATGGCGATGCAGGTGGCGCGTCATGGGTCACGACATGTTCCTCAGGTCACGGAACGATTACGGTCGACGTGACTCACGCCTCTGTGGATGGGTTCAGGGCGGTCGCGGCGGCCTCGCGGTGGGCCGGGTCCTCGGTCTGGAGCGCATAGATCCCATATCCGACGGCGCCGGCCGCGAACATTTCGGTGCAGTGTTCGGCGAGGCGCGGCCAGACCTCGCCGCCGCCGCGCACGTACTGCTCGACCGCGATCTCGAAAGCCTCGGACGGGGCGCTGACCTGGAGAAACATGAGGTCCTTGGCTGGATCGTCGATCGCTGCCGTGGTCCAGTCCAGGATCCCGGAGATCCGCTCGTCCTGGACCAGAGTGTGCCCCGGGTAGATCTCGCCGTGCGTGAGCGTGGTGCGCGTGGGCCAGAAGGAGTCGTCGGCGACCCAGGCGTTCCAACGATCCCACAGCTCCGGGGCGATCTCGAAGGAGGCCGCGACGCGGTCGAGGTCGCGCCGCCAGTTCTCTCGCACCTCGGCCGGGGAGTGCACGTCGATGCCGGTGGCCGCGGCGATGTCAGGGTCCACGGCGTGCAGCTGCGCCACGGCGTCCCCGAGGGAGGCGGCGTAGGCAGGCGAAGCCATGTCGATGTTCCAGGTGAGAGTGCCGTCACCGCCGACGGTGAGCCCGGGGATCCCGGGCAGCAGCGGGTAGGCGATCAGCTGCGGGGTGTGGATCCGCCAATCCGGCACGGGTACATCGAGCCGCGGAGCCACCGTCTCCAGCAGGCGCCCCTCGACATCGGCGCGCTCGAGCACGTCGCTGCGGCGTGGGATGCGCAGCACCCAGTCCTCGGTCCCGGAGCGGGCGAACGCGACCCTGAAGTCCAGCCCGACCTCCTCCGTGCGGAGGGTGGAGCCGTCGAGCTCGAGCCCGTGAGCGGAGGCGAGCTCGAGGAGGTCGTCCAGATCTGTCGGCGGTGTCGGTGAGGTCATCGCTCAAGTCTGGCATCTGCCGCAGCGGCGGGCGATCGGAATACCGCGAGGGGGCGCGAGGCGTTGCCTCCTGTCCTCCCACCCTGGCACCTGTCGTGGTGCTCGAGGCCGGGCGGCGGCCCCGTGCGCCGTCAGAATGCTGACGGTGCCCGGCCAGAGACTCCGGATGATGAGTGCCTACCTGGTCGCGCAGGTGCAGCTCGTGCTCGCGGTGCACGATGACTCCGCTGACCGTCTGCCGACGCCGCCCCTGCGAAGGTCTGTGGGGCGGCGTCGGCACGTCGCGGGGCTCAGGCCCTGTAGGCGGCGCGAGCCTGCTCGCGCTCGAGGCGCTTGGCCTGCTTCTTGGCGTGCACCTTCTCCTGCTCGGCAACCGTGATGACGTTGTCGTTGGGATCCTTCGCGACCAGGCCGTCGGGACGGGTGACGACCAGGCCCTCGGGCTGCTCGTCGGACCTCTCGCCGAGCTCGTTGAATCCCACGCGCTGGCGATGCACCTTGTGGGCGTCCGCGAGCAGCTCGACCACGTTGCGCTCGGCGACCACCATGTCCTGGAACTTGGCGGGCAGGCCGTCGATGATCCGCTCGTGCTCGAGCATGCGCTCGTACATCTCGTCGCGGCGGTGCTCGAAGCTCTCGTAGGTCATCTCCACATAGGCGACGGCCTCGCTGTGCGCCTTGTTCACGGCGGCTTGGGCGCGGCCCTTCGGGGACAGCAGCGAGACCAGCACCGTCACGGTGAGCGTGACGATGATGACCGTGAGGGACAGGCCGGTGGTCACCTCGGGGACGCTCACGTGCTCGCCGCCGTTGATGAACGGCAGCTCGTTCTCGTGCAGGGCGTGCAGGACCAGCTTCACGCCGATGAAGGCGAGGATGATCGAGAGGCCGTAGGAGAGATAGACGAGCCGGTCCAGCAGGCCGTCGATGAGGAAGAACATCTGGCGCAGGCCCAGCAGCGAGAATGCCGTCGCGGTGAACACGATGAACGTGGTCTGGGTGAGGCCGAAGATCGCCGGGATCGAGTCGAGGGCGAACAGCAGGTCGGTGCCGCCGATGGCGACCATGACCAGCAGCATCGGAGTGAGGACGCGCTTGCCGTTCTCGATGGTGAACAGCTTGTCGCCATCGAACTCGTCGCTCGCCGGCAGAACCTTCTTGACCAGGCGGACGAAGATGCCGTCCTTCTGCTCCTCGTCCTCGTCGGCGTCCCCGCTGACCTCGTCGATGATCATCTTGACCGCTGTGTACAGCAGGAACGCTCCGAAGATGTAGAACGCGAACGACAGACGATCGATCGCCACGGCGCCGATGGCGATCATGCCGCCACGGGCGATGATCGCGAACGCGATGCCGAACAGCAGCACCTTCTGCTGATCCTGACGGGGCACCGCGAAGGCGCCCAGGATGATGAGGAAGACGAAGAGGTTGTCGACCGAGAGCGCCAGCTCGGTGACCCAGCCGGCGAAGAACTCGGTGCCCATCGTGGGGCCCCCGACGACGAACACCGTGATCCCGAACAGGAGCGCGATGCCTTGGTAGATCCCGGTCCAGAGTGCGGCCTCGCCGATCGTGGGGATGTGCGCCTTGCGGACGTGGAAGACGTAGTCGAAGGCCAGGAGACCGAGGATCAGGACGATCGTCAGGATCCAGATGACAGGGGGGACGGACATAGTGCTGCTTTCGGGTCGCGGAATGGACCCGGGTCTCTCCACCTGCCGAGACCCCCGACAGGCCGCTGCGCCCGGAGTGCCGACGGCGGCCCTCGTGATGACGTGCACAGCGTGGCGGATACTCCCCCGTTGCCATCGAAGAGTCTACACAGCCGCCTCGAGAGGGTCTGAAGGCCCCGTCGGCGCCGTAGAGCAAGCAGCAGAGCCCGCAGATCCGGGCGTGGGAGCATCCACGCGCCGGTCCTACGGGCTCTGCTGCCGGTCCGGTCCCGGCGTCAGCGGTCCTCGACCGCGTCCTTCAGCTCGTCCTTGTCCATGGTCGAGCGGCCCTCGACGCCCTGTCGCTTGGCGTCCTCGTAGAGCTGGTCCTTGGTGCGGCCCTGCGGGCCCGAGTGGGAACGCTCCCCGCCGCGCTCCGACGGGGACTTGTCCTGTGTGGAGGTCTTGCTCGACTCCTCGGACTCACCCTCCTGGGCACGCGTCTTGTTGACCGTCCGGGCGGCGATCTCCTCGGCCTCATCCTCCGATCGTCCCTGATCGATCTGGCTCTTCTTGACGTGGTCGTACTGACGCTCTCGCTTGGCGTTCCATGCTTCCGGCATGTCGTCCCACCTCTCTCGATCCGTGGTCCCGGCGTGCGCAGCATCCGCGCGGATCCTGCTCCTCCATCGTGGGCGGCGACGTGCGGCCCGTCGAGGAGTCGGACCGGACGGTCCTGCCGCGCCGTCACTCCCGTCGGGAGTCTCCCGTCATGCTGCCGATGCTGTTGGAGGGCGTGCTGTCATCGCGCCAGCGCAGCAGCGCCCCGACGCCTTCGGGGATCCCGGCCGCATCCTCCGGGAGGGCGGAGACGGCGGCATCGGTGAGCAGCGACTGTCGCAGCAGCTCCTCGATACCGGCGGGGGCGTTCCCGGTGACGAAGATCAGCTCCTCCACCTGGCCTCTGCCCAGGGCCTGGGCCACTTCGGCGGAGCCGCCGACGGACGCTCCGTCGCGGGCCTGGCTCTCATGGAACCGCTCCGCCAGATCCTGCTGACGGTCGGCGACGAACTGCTCGGTGGCGCGCACCAGCTCCTCGCGGAACGAGCCGCGGTCGAAGGCGACGCCGCGGGTGCCGCCGGGGACCTCGATCACCCGCTCCCGGCTCTCCCGGCCCAGCGCGTCCTTGAGCAGACCCACCGCCCGGACGTCGCCGCTGAGCATGAGCATGTCGGGGGAGTGCTCGCGCAGCAGCCTCTCGACGGTCGAGGCCACGGCATCGGCATTGCGCTCCCAGGAGTCCTCGACCCGTGCCTCGAAGTTGCTGCCGCGCCACCCGTGCTGGGTGCCTCCGCCGGCATGCGCCTTGTGCAGCTCGTCGTGGCCGCCCTCGACGTGGGCGTCCTCACCGAGGTCGTTCGGTCCGTGCGCGATCGAGGGGTTGTCCGGGGCGCGCAGGTGGAGATCCGCTCCGGCGCGGTCCACGACGATCAGGAGCTGGCTGACGGCGAAGGGGATCAGCTGCATCAGGGGCAGCAGCTGGGGGTGGTCGCCTCGGTGCGCGGATTCCTGCAGCGGCGGTGCCGCCAGCACGCGATCCACGAGGATCTCCGCATCGGTGGCCAGGACGGTGCGACCGTTCCGTCCGCCGACGGGCGACGGGGCCAGGACGGTCTCCTCGATCTGCTCCAGGATCACGTCCGGCGTGCCGGAGGAGGAGAGCTCCGAGCGCATCCGGGCCCAGCGGGCCTCCAGCTCGCCGGCGGCGTTCGGATCGGTGCGGGTCGTGTCCAGGTGGACCGATGTGATCGGGCCGGGGGTTTCGAGGGCCGACTTCAGCCAGGGCAGTTTCACGGATGACCTCCTGCGTGCTGGACGTGCGGGGACCGAGCTCCCAGCTCGGCCTCATTGCGCCGCGTGGGTCATGTCACCTTTCCATGCGGGAGGGTCAGCCGCAAGCGCAACGGCGAAGCGTCCGACGATTCGTCCGACGACCCGACCGACGACTCGACGGATGACCCGACCGACGACGCGACCGGTGAGCCGACCGGCGAGCCCGATGTCAGGCACCAGCTCCCGGGCGGTGGGGTGCTCGCGCCGTCAGCGGGCCTGCTCCGCCTCGTGCAGAAGGCCGCCGAGGTAACGGGCGATGCGACGTGCGGCGGAGACCTCGAGACCCGCTTCGACGTCCGGGTTGTAGTTGGTGTTCGTGTTGACGTCGTACGTGACGGTGCGCCCATCGGTCGTCGTCATGTACTCGATGCCGGCGATCTCGATCCCGAGGTCCGTCAGCAGGGCTGCGTATCGCTGGATCAGCGGGTCCTCGGCACTGACCTCGGGGCGGAGTCGGAACATCGGCTCGGGGGCGACGCCGTCGTCTCCTGCGCCGGGCAGGGCGCAGGCCTCGGCGGGGCACAGCTCGAACCCGCCGGCCGAGGTGTCCACGCGGACCGCGCAGACGAACTGCCCGCCCACGAACTCGGCGCGCGTGATGGCGGGCTCGGAGGCGACCAGCAGCTCCTGCAGCAGGGTGATGCCGTCGGCCGCCTGCTCGAAGTCCTCCCCACGCACATAGGCGGCGAAGGACCCGTGGTCATCGAAGCGACGCACCCCGAGGCCCTTGCCGCCCTGGTTGTGCTTGGTGATGAAGGGCGCCTCGATGTCCTGCGCGGCGCCGATCAGGCCGTCGCGGCCGAACACCGCGATGGTGCGGGGCACGTCGAAGCCGGCGCGTCGCAGGGTCGCATGCTGGATGACCTTGCTGACCTCGAGATCGGCGACATGCTGCCCATTGACCACGCGTCGGCCCCAGGAGGCGGCCCAGGCGGTGATCGACCGCGCCGCGTCCTTCGCGAGGGGAGCGCCGCGGGTGTGCGAGGAGGCGCTGAGCCGGGACCAGATCACGCCGCGCGGCGGTTCCGCGTCCAGGTCGAGGGTTCCGTCGCCGAGGTGCCATTCCACGAGCGGGACCCCCTCGGCCTCGAAGGCGCGACGGAACGGCGGGATCCACTCCGGGTTGTCGTGCAGCACGTGCACGGCGGCGGACGAGCTGGACATCAGTTCTCCTTGGGGGCTTCAGAAGGCGGACTATCAGCCTAGTGGCCCGAGGGGTCGAGCGCGGCAGGAGCCCCGATGGCCCGCCCAGCGCGCCGAGACGTGCCGCGGAGGGAGGGGGCAGCTGCTGCGCTCGAGGCCGCTGGGGTCGCGGTGTCCCCGCGCCCCGGCGTTCCGGTCATCGGCTGCTCTGCGGTGCGGGCCGGACGCGGTGACGGCCGATGGGGAGCACCAGGGGGAGCCCGGAGACGGGGTCGTCGATGACCCGGCTGGTCAGACCGAACACCTCCTGGACGCCCTCCTCGGTGAGGACCTCGGCGGGCGGGCCGCTGGCTCGGACTGCGCCCGCGGAGATCATGACCAGCTGGTCGCTGTACCGTGCGGCGAGATTCAGGTCGTGCAGCACCATGACGATCGTGATCCCGCGCGCGCTGTTCAGGTCCGTCAGCAGATCCAGCACCTCGACCTGATGACTGACGTCCAGGAAGGTGGTGGGTTCGTCCAGCAGCAGCACATCGGTGTCCTGGGCGAGGGCCATGGCGATCCAGACCCGCTGGCGCTGGCCGCCCGAGAGCTCGTCGACCGGGCGGTCCGCGAGCTCGGCGGAGCGGGTCGTGTCCAGCGCCGCCGCCACGGCCTCGTCGTCCGCAGCGCTCCAGCGGGAGAAGATCCCCTGGTGGGGGTGGCGCCCCCTGCCCACGAGATCCGCGACGGTGATCCCCTCGGGAGTGATCGGGGACTGCGGGAGCAGGCCCAGGGTGCGTGCCAGCTGCTTGGCGGGCATGCGGTGCACCTGCTCCCCGTCCAGGAGCACCTGTCCGCTGCGCGGGGTGAGCAGGCGCGACATGGAGCGCAGCAGGGTGGATTTGCCCGACGCGTTGGCTCCCACGATCGAGGTGACCCTGCCGGGCAGCACCGACAGGTCGAGGCCCTCGATCACGGTGCGGTCGCCGTAGCCGAGGGTCAAGTCCTCCACGCGCAGGGTGTGGTCGGTGGTCATAGGGAGCTCCCTCGACGGTTCACGCGGATGATGAGATAGATCAGGTACGGCGCTCCGAGCACGCCGGTGACGACGCCGACCGGATAGCGGGTGCCGGTGGCGTACTGGCCCACGAGGTCCGCGCTCAGCACCAGCAGTGCGCCGACCAGCGCGGCGGGCACCAGGGCGGAGGAGCCCGGGCCGACGATCCTCGCGGCGATCGGCCCGGACAGGAACGCGACGAACGCGATCGGCCCGCACGCCGCGGTGGCGAAGGCGATGAGGCCGACGGCGGACACGACGACGATCAACCGGGTGCGGTCGACCCGCACGCCGAGCGCCTGCGCGGCGTCGTCCCCGAGCTCGGTGACGCGCAGTTCCTTCGCGCGCGACAGCAGCACGGGGGAGAGCACCACGAGAGCGCCGAGCACCGGCAGCGCCTGGTCCCAGGAGGTGTTGTTCAGGCTGCCGGTGAGCCAGCGCAGCGCTTCCTGCAGATCCCATTGCCCGGCCTTGGACAGCACCCAGTCCGTGACCGACTGCAGCATCGCCGCGATACCGATCCCGACCAGGATCAGCCGGGTCCCGGCCACCCCTCCGCGATACGACAGGGCATAGATCAGCACGGCCACGCCGAGCCCGGCGAGGATCGCGAGCAGGGACACGGCCGTGCCCGAGAGCCCCAGGATGACGATGCCGAAGGCCGCGGCGGCGCTCGCCCCGGAGGAGATCCCGATGATGTCCGGGCTGGCGAGGGGGTTCCGCAGCATGGTCTGGAAAGTCACCCCGCCCAGCCCGAAGCAGGCTCCGGCGAGCGCCGCGAGCACCGCTCGGGGCAGGCGCAGGGTGCCCACGGTGAAGGATGCGCCCGGCACGTCCTGGCCGGCGAGCACCCGCACCACATCGCTCGCCGGGTAGACGGTGCGCCCGACCATGAGGGAGAGGCAGAACACGGCGAGGATGAGCAGCGAGAGCACGCCGATCGTGGCGAGCGC
Source organism: Brachybacterium alimentarium (assembly GCF_002332425.1). Taxonomy (GTDB): domain Bacteria; phylum Actinomycetota; class Actinomycetes; order Actinomycetales; family Dermabacteraceae; genus Brachybacterium; species Brachybacterium alimentarium. The sequence goes on from NZ_NRGS01000008.1 coordinate 45,814, forward strand.
ACGGGCACGGCGACGGCGTCGGACCGTGCGCACCCGGTCGAGGGTCCGCCCGGCGGGCACGGTCGAGGTCGAGGGCAGGGTTGAGGGCGAGGGCGCGGATGAGCTCGCGGCGGTGGCGTCGCGGGTGGTGGTGCTCATAGGCCCGTCAGCTTCTGCCGGCGCACGATGGCGAGGAAGAACGGGGCACCGAGGAGCGCGGTGACGATGCCGACGTCGAGCTCGGCGGGTCGCGAGACGATCCGACCGAGCACGTCGGCCGCTGTCAGCAGAGCAGCACCGGTGACGGCGCTGAAGGGCAGCAGCCACCGGTGGTCCACACCGATCAGCAGTCGGCAGGCGTGCGGGACCACGAGGCCGACGAATCCGATCGGCCCGGTCACCGCGGTCGCTGCGCCGCAGAGCACCACGGCGCCGAGCGCAGCGACCGCCCGGGTGAGCCCCACGCGCTCGCCGAGACCGGCGGCGAGCTCGTCGCCGAGGGCCAGGGTGTTCAACCCGCGGGCGCTGAGCAGGGCCAGGGCGAGCCCGGCGAGGAGGAACGGCGCCACCTGCTGCAGCGAGGCATAGGTGCCGCCGCCGACGCCGCCGATCTGCCACGAGCGCACGCTGTCGCCGATGTCGGAGCGTGGAAGCACGACGGCACTGATGAAGGAGGTCAGGGCCGCTCCGGTGGCGGCTCCGGCCAGGGCGAGCTTGAGCGGGGTGGCGCCGCCCCGGCCGAGGGAGCCCAGCACGTACACCAGCACCGCGGTGGCCGCGGCGCCGACGATCGCGACCCAGATGTAGCTCGAGGCGGCGGTGAGCCCGAAGTGGGCGATGCCGATCACCACGGCGAGCGAAGCCCCGGTGTTGATGCCGAGGATCCCCGGATCCGCGAGCGGGTTGCGGGTCACGCCCTGCATGACGGCCCCGGAGACGCCGAGGGCGGCCCCGGCGGCCACGGCGAGCAGGGTGCGGGGGATGCGCTTGGCGACCGCTGCCGGGCCGAAGCCGTCGGTCGAGCCGCCGAGCGCGGCGAGGATGTCGTCGAGGCCCACGTCGCGCGAGCCGATGGTCACCGAGAGCGCCAGGAGGGCGGTGAGGGCCACCAGGATGATGAGCAGCCAGAGCGTGCGAATCCGGGACCCCCGCCGCAGCAGAGCGGCGGTGGTCCCGGGCACGGCGGTCGCGGTACGTGTCATGGCAGGAGCGTCAGGGACGACGGAGAGGCCCGATCAGGCGCTGGCCGAGGCCGCGCGGTCCAGCTCGGCCAGGTAGTCCTCGAGGATGTAGGAGATCGCCAGCGGCGTCGGATTCGCCGCCGTGCCCAGGGGGCTGTCGCCGGGGAGGTTCACCACGGCGCCGTGCTGGACGGCAGGCATCTGCGAGAGCAGCGGATCGGCCGCGAGCGCCTCGAGCAGCGAGTCGTCGCCGTAGGTCACGATGATCTCGACGTCCGAGAAGGTGTCGGCCTGCTCGGCGCTCACCGTCGAGGAGAACTCGTCGGTCTCCTCGGAAGCGGCCTTCACGCTCGGGGCGATGGTCATCCCGAGGTCCTCGAAGAACATGGTGCGGGTGTCGTGGGCGGTGTAGAAGCTGACCTCCGAGAGGTCCGTGGTGTCCACGTGGGTCAGGAACATGACGTTCTTCCCGGCGATCGCGGGGTGCGCGGCCACCGCCTCCTCGATCTGCGCCTCGAGCTCGGCGATCAGCGCCTCGCCCTCGGAGGCCATGCCCATGCCGGTGGCGTTGGCCGTGATCATGTCGCGCCAGGAGGTGCCCCAGGCGGTCTCGGGGAACGGGACGGTCGGGGCGATCTGGGTGAGGGCGTCGTAGTCCTCCTGCGTGAGGCCGGAGTAGGCCGCCAGGATCACCTCGGGGGCCGTGTCCGCGACGCCCTCGAAGTCGATGCCGTCGGATTCGTCGAACAGGATCGGGGTCTCCGCCCCGAGCTCATCGAGCTTCGCTGTCACCCACGGGAGCACGCCGGCGCTGTCGTCATCGCCGAAGTTCGCGGCCGCCATGCCGGCGGGCACCACGCCGAGAGCGAGCGGCACTTCATGGTTCGCCCAGGCTACGGTGGTGATGACCTGGGGCTTCGCCGGGATCGTCGTGGTCCCGAAGGCGTGCTCGAGCGTGATCTCGCCCTGGGCGCCGCCTGCGTCGGAGGCGCCGGAGACGGCATCGGTCGCCTCGTTCGAGGAGCAGCCGGCCAGGACGGCGGCGAGGACGGCGGCGGAGCCGGCGAACGTGCGGCGTGAGAAGCGGGGCATGGTGGCCTTTCAGGAGGTCCTGCACAGGGTGCAGGGCGGGCCGTAGCCCGCGGTGTGCTCGGAGCGATCCGCGGCGGGGTCGGGCTCCGCGGAGAGCCCGGCTCGAGTGCTGCCGACGGACTGCCACTCCGCGGGCACCTCGATGCGCTAAGGATTGCCTCACCATACTAAGCGGGAAGGGTTCGTGTCCGCAATCGCGCAGAACCGACAGATCCTGGCGCAGATCGGACAAGAGCGGGCCGGCTCGGACGCCGTGTGAGCTGTTGCGCCCAGGAGTGCCCGGGCGCGGTCGATGCGGTTCAGGGGGCGTGCGAGGGTGCGGCCGGCTCCGGCGTGCTCGCGCCGAGCGGCGGGGACTCACGGCGGTGCTGGCCCGGCGTCAGCCCTGTGACCCGCCGGAATGCCGCCGTGAAGGCGCTCGTCGAGCGGAACCCGACCCGGAGCGCGACCTCCTCGATCGTCTCCCCTGCGGCGAGCAGCGCGACGGCGCGCTGGGCCCGGGCGGTCGACACCCAGGCTCGGAAGCTCATGCCGGTGGCGGCCTCGAAGGTGCGGGTGACTGTGCGCGAGCTCACTCCCAGTCGCCCGGCCCACTGCTCGAGCGTGGTCGCATCGGCCGGGTCCGTGCTCAGCGCGTCGATGATCGGGGCCAGCAGCGGATGGTCCGGCACCGGGAGCAGCAGCTCGTGCTCCGACGGGGCGAGCACGTCGAGGATCATCGCGTCGGTGACCTCCCGGGAGCGGGGCCTGAGGTGCTCGGAGATCAGGCGATCCAGCAGCAGGCGCAGCAGGGGCGTGATGTCCACCGCTACCGGAGCGGTCGACGGAGGATCGACGCGTGCCGTCGAGAACTGCGCAGCCCGGTGCCATACGCCCGCGGGGGTGAAGCCGCTGTGCGGCATCCCGGCCGGGATCCAGAGCCCGACCCCGGGCGTGATCGTCCAGACCCGGCGGCCGATGGTCGCCGTCGAGACCCCGCGCTCGTTCCACAGCAGCTCATGCGTGGGGTGGGAGTGCTCGGCCCAGAAGGTGTCGCGGGCGATGATCTCCTGCCCGCCGAGGATCGTGTACGGGACGTCGACGCTCCCCGCCGCATAGCTCGGGAGCCGGCGGCTCTCCGCGGCGCGCGAGGCGGCGACCGCGGAGGACCATCGTGCAGCGGCGCCCGAGGAAGCGGCCGCCCCGTCGTCCCGGGAGCGTGTCGGGCTCGTGCCCGGCTCGCCGGGCACGGCGCCCGCGTCGGGGTCTCCTGCACGAGCGCGCGGCCCGGTCCTCACCATGGGGACACCGTACCGGGGGTCACCGGGCGCAGCGGTCCCACGGCGCCTCGAGCGGCGGCTCGAGGCGCACTGCGGCCCCGGGCTCGAGCCGGGTCTCGAACCGGGGTTCGGACCCCGGCTCGACCCGGGCGGTGAGAGGTCCGTCCGTCCAGTGCGGGCCTCAGACGCCGACGTCGGCGAAAGCGCCCCGGAAACGAGCCGCGGGATGCGTCGCGGGCAGCGTGTCGGTGCCGGTCAGCTGGCTGCGCAGCGTGCCGTTCCGCTCCGGCAGGCGGCCGCGTTCGCGGAGGATCGGTGAGACCAGCTCGGCGAAGTCCTTCACGGTGTCGTAGGAGTGGTACTGGCGCAGGTTGATGCCGTCGATGCCGTCCACGTCCAGCCAGTGCTCGATCGCGTCGGCCACGACCTCCGGGGTCCCGGCGACGAAGAAGCGGTCCTGCCAGGCCTCGTCCACGGCGTCGAGCAGCTCACCGATGGTGGAGGCTCCGCCCTTGCGGCCGACGGGGGTGTCGGCGGGCAGCCCCTCGATCTCGAGCGCCTCGGCGATGGTTCGGTCGCGGGGATGGTCCAGGGCGCGGATCGGCACCGACTGGTGCACGAGCATCCCCTCGGCGGAGCGGTGCTCCTGGTACTGCGCGAGCTTCTCGTCGACCTCCTGCTGGGTGCGTCCCGTGATCACTGCGGCCTGCACGACGAACTTCGGGTCCGCGGGGTCCCGGCCCGCCTCCTCCGCGGCCGCGCGCACGGCGGGGACCGTCCGCTCCAGCAGCGGCCCGTGGGTGAACACCACCTCGGCGTTCTGCCCCGCCCGGACGGCACCGGCGGGGGAGGCCGTGGCGAGGATCAGCGTGGGGGTGCGCTGCGGCGACGGCTCGGAGAGGTGAGGGCCCGCCACCGAGAAGTTCGTGCCCTGGTGGTTGATGCGGTGCACCTTGGAGGGGTCGGTGTAGACGTTGTGCTCGGCGTCGCGCAGCACGGCCCCGTCGTCCCAGGAGCCCTCCCACAGCTTGTAGAGGACCTCGAGGTACTCGTCGGCGATCTCGTAGCGGTGATCGTGGTCGATCTCCTCGGCGAGCCCGAAGTTCCGGGCGGCGTTGGGCAGGTACGAGGTGACGATGTTCCAGCCCACACGGCCGCCGGTGAGATGGTCGAGTGTGGACATCCGCCGCGCGAAGGAGAAGGGCGGCTCGTAGCTGGTGGAGAAGGTGATCCCGAAGCCGAGGCGCTCGGTGACCGCGGCCATGGCCGGCACGACCATCATCGGATCGTTGTTGGGGATCTGCATCCCCTCGCGCAGCGCGGTCTCGGCGGAGCCGCCGTACACGTCGTAGGCACCGACCACGTCGGCGATGAAGATCGCGGTGAAGCCTCCGTCCTCGGCGAGGCGCGCGAGCTCGGTCCAGTAGGTGACGTCCGTGTAGCGGTGCCGGTTGTTCCCGGGCAGCCGCCAGAGGCCATGGGTGATGTGGCCGACGCAGTTCATCTCGAACAGGTTGAGGATCAGCGGCTTGGGGGCCACGGGAACTCCGATCATGGGGTGGTCGATGTCATCCCGCACGATCCGCGCTCGGGGCCGAGGTGCGCATCTCCCGTGAACCAGCGTGACGCGACGACGCCGACGGCGCTCCGGACAGCGCGGTCGAGTTCGCGGGGGTTCACACTTCTTTGGCTGCCCCAAGGGCGCGCTTATGGTCCAAGGAGACCGATCCGACCGAGGAGACGACTGTGCGACGACGACCACTGGCCGCAGCGCTCGCCGCTGCCTGCGCGGGCACGCTGCTCGCCGCGTGCGGTGCGGCGGGGGCCACCGACTCGCTGCCTGCAGGCACGAAGGAGGGCGGCGAGCTGGTCTACGCGACCGATCGTGAGCCGACCTGCCTGGACCCGCACAACAACGGGGACATGCCGCAGACCTACATCGCACGCCAGTACCTCGATTCGCTCGTGTCCATGCAGGCCGACGGCAGCGTGGTCCCCTGGCTCGCCGATTCGTGGGAGATCTCCGAGGACGGGCGGACCTATGACTTCACCCTCAAGCAGGGTGTCGAGTTCACGGACGGCGAGCCGTTCGACGCCGAGGCGGTGGTCGCGAACTTCGAGCAGATCATGGATCCTGCCACGCAGTCCTCGACCGACCTGCTGTACCTCTCGCCGTACTTCGACTCCGCCGAGGCCGTCTCGGAGCATGTCGTGCGGATCCATCTCAAGCGCCCCTACTCGCCGCTGCTGACCGTCCTCTCCCAGGCCTTCTTCGGGATCGAGTCCCCGAAGGCCATGGCGCGGGGGCTCGAGGAGAACTGCCAGTCCCCGGTCGGCACCGGACCGTTCGTCGTCAGCGAGTGGAAGCGCGGCCGCGAGGTCGTCATGCACCGCAACGAGAACTACACCTCGGCGCCGGCCGATGCGAAGCACCAGGGGCCCGCTTACCTGGAGAAGGTGACCTGGCGGTTCCTCAAGGACAACACCGCGCGCTTCGGCGCCCTGCAGTCGGGCCGGGCGCACGCGATCTTCAACGTCCCGCCCGAGTCCGTGCCCACGGCCACCGCTGATCCGACGATCGCCACCGACGACTTCGTCCACGCCGGCGTGCCCTTCTCCCTCGACCTCAACACCGAAGGGCCGGCGCTGTCCGACGTCCGGGTGCGCAAGGCGGTCGTCCACGCCTCCGACGCGCGCGGGATCGTCGAGAGCGCCTACGCCGGCGTGTTCCCGTACGAGGGCAACTCGATCTCCTCGGGGACCCCCACCTACGACGAGACCCTTCAGGAGCCCTACCCCTACGACGAGGACACCGCGAACGCGCTGCTGGACGACGCGGGATGGACCGGCCGCGACGAGGAGGGATACCGCACGAAGGACGGGAAGACCCTCACCCTCCGCCTGCCGTACAACTCCGATCCGGGCGAGACCCCTCCGGCCGACCTCACCATCTATCAGAACTTCCAGGCGATGGAGAAGCGCGTCGGCGTGGAGGTCGAGCTCATCCCGGCGGACGCCGCGACCATGACGGCGGTGAAGCAGGACCCGACCAAGTACGACATCCAGGGCCGCTACTGGAACAGCCCCACCCCCAACGTCATGTACATCAAGTACTCCCAGGAGACCCTGGACATCGACAACGGGCAGAACGTGTCGCGGGTCGCCGACGAGGAGCTCGACGAGACCCTGCTCGAGGCCGCCGCCACCACGGACCCCGCGGAGCAGGACGCCCTCTACACCGCGGCCCAGGAGCGCCTCACCGCGCAGGCCTGGCACATCCCGCTGTATCCGATCCAGACCCGCCTGGCCACCCGCTCCGACCTGGTCGAGGGCATCTGGATCGAGCCGAGCGAGGGCGAGCCCGTCCTCCACGACGCCTACCTCCTGCGAGAAGGGCTCTGAGATGACCGTGCACACCCGTGATGAGACAGCGTCGGCGTCGGCCGTGGGCGGTGCCGCGCCCGCGACGGCACCCGGTGTCGTACCCCCGCTCGACCCCACCGCAGGATCCGACCCAGCGCCCGGATCCGACCCCGCGCCGGGATCCGGCGCGGGCACGCAGCGTCCCGGTTCCCGATGGCGCGCTCTGGCACGGCGCGCGGCCTCACAGCTGGGATCGGCGGTCCTCCTGCTGTGGGCGGTCGCGACCATCGTGTTCTTCCTCCAGCACATGGTCCCCGGCGACCCGGCGCTCGCCATCCTCGGCGGCGCCTCGTCGAACCCGCCCCCGGAGACCGTCCAGGCAGTCCGGGAGCAGTACGGCTTCGACCAGCCGCTCCTCGTGCAGTACGCCGCCTTCCTCGGTGGGCTCGTGCAGCTGGATCTCGGGGAGTCGTACACGATGAAGGAATCCGTGGTCACGGTCATCGGCGAGCAGATCGTGCCGACGCTCCAGCTGACCGCCTCCGCGCTCGTGCTCGCCTGGGTCATCGCCCTGACGCTGACCCTGGTCAGCGCCGGCCGCTCGGGCCTCGCGGGCCGGATCGGCTCCTCGATCGAGGTCGTCTTCGCGGCCCTGCCCCACTTCTGGCTCGGAGTCGTCCTGCTCGTGGTCTTCGCCGTCGTGCTGCAGTGGCTGCCGGTCGTGGACGGCGGCCCGCTGGGTCTGATCCTGCCCGCGGCGACCCTCGGCATTCCGCTGGGCGGGTTTCTCGCCCAGGTCACCCGGGACGAGTTCGACGCCGCGCTGCGCCAGCCGTTCGTGCTCTCGGCCCGCTCCCGCGGCGCGACGCTGCACGACGTGCGCTGGCGCCACGTCCTGCGCCACGCGGCCCTGCCCGGCATCGCGCTGTCCGGCTGGGGGCTCGGCTCGCTGATCTCCGGCGCCGTCGTGGTCGAGGTGATCTTCTCGCGTCAGGGCATCGGCCAGGTGCTGGTCTCCGCGGTCACCTCCCAGGACCTGCCACTCGTGGTCGGCGTGACCTTCGTGGTCGCCCTGGTCTACGTGGTCGCCAACCTCCTCACGGATCTCGCCTATGTCGCGGTCGACCCCAGACTGCGCGCCTCGATCGGACGTGCCTCATGACGATCCTCGCCCCCGCTCCCGAGGACACCGCCCCCGCCCAGGCCCCGCAGGCGGCATTCCGGCCCGCTCGCCGCACCCCGCTGCACAGCCCCGGCTTCTGCCTGGCCCTCGGTGCGGTCGCAGTCGTCGCGCTCGCGGCGGTCGCCCCCGGTCTGCTCGCGCACCAGGACCCGCTCGAGATCCACCTCGCGGAGAGCTTCGACGCCCCGAGCCTCCAGCACCCCTTCGGCACCGATCAGTCCGGTCGCGACGTGTACAGCCGGGTGGTCCACGGTGCCGGGCAGTCGTTGGTCATCGGCCTGGGGGCCACCGCGATCGGACTGCTCGGCGCGCTCGCCCTGGGACTGGCCGGCGGCCTGGGCGGTCGGTTCGCGGACGTCGCCGTGACGCGGGTGATCGAGGTCCTCTACGCCTTCCCCGGGATACTGCTCGCCCTGATCCTCATCGCCGTCTACGGCAACAGTGCGATGACCCAGATGGTCGCGGTCGGCGTGGCGTCGATGCCCGGCTATGCGCGGATGGTGCGCGGCCAGGTGCTGTCGGTGAAGGGGTCCCTGTATGTCGAGGCCGCCCGCTCCCTCGGGCACTCGCCGCTGAGGATCCTGCTGCGCACGATCCTCCCCAACACCTTCCGACCGCTGACCGTGCTGATCACGCTGGGCATCGGCCAGGCGATCGTCTGGGCCGCAGCGCTCGGCTTCCTCGGCATGGGTGTCCAGCCGCCCACCGCCGAATGGGGAGCGATGCTCAACGCCGGCCGCAACTACATCCAGATGGCCTGGTGGATGGACTTCTTCCCGGGCATCACGATCGTCCTGTTCACCCTGTCGCTGACCGTGATCGGCCGTCACCTCCAGCGCGCCACCGATTCCGGAGCCGCCCGATGAAGCCCCTGATCACCGCCGAGAACCTCGCGGTCTCCTTCGACGGCACGCCGGTCGTCCACGACGTCTCCTTCACCTTGCGGGCCGGCAGCTGCCTGGGGATCGTGGGGGAGTCCGGCTCGGGCAAGTCCGTCACCGCACGCAGTCTGCTGGGGCTGAACGGCGAGAACGCCACGGTCACCGCCACCACGCTCGACATCGGCGGAGACCTGCGCTCCGCCACGGAGGAGCAGTTCCGCCGACTGCGGGGGAGCAGGATCGGGTACGTCCTCCAGGACGCCCTGACTTCGCTGGACCCGATCCGACGGGTCGGCGCCGAGGTCGCCGAACCGCTGCGGCTGCACGGCGTCCCGCGCGCCGAGCGCCCCGGTCGGGTGCAGGATCTCCTCGCCGCCGCCGGGATCCCCGAGCCCGAGCTGCGGGCACGTCAGCGGCCCAGCGAGCTGTCCGGCGGGCTGCGCCAGCGTGCGCTGATCGCCGCCGCGCTCGCCCTGGACCCCGAGATCCTCATCGCCGACGAGCCCACCACGGCGCTCGACGTCACCGTGCAGGCCGAGATCCTCTCGCTGCTGGAGGACAGCCTCGCGCAGGGCCGCTCGATCATCCTGATCAGCCACGACCTCGCAGTGGTGGAGCGCCTGGCCGATCACGTGCTGGTCATGAAGCACGGTCGGGTGGTGGAGCAGGGCCCCACCCACGAGGTCCTCACGCATCCGCAGCACGAGTACACCCAGCGTCTCCTCTCCGCCGTCCCGTCGGCGCACTCCCGCGGGGAGCGACTGTCGGACACCCCGCCGCAGCCGCTGCAGATCCGGTCCGCAGCGATCCCGCGCCCCGCTGAAGCGGGCCCGGTGCTGTCGGTCCAGGGGGTCACCAAGCGCTATCGCGGGCCCGACGGTCGCCACCGCACCGTGGTCGACGACGTCTCCTTCGACCTCCACGCCGGGGAGACCCTCGGGATCGTGGGGGAGTCGGGCTCGGGCAAGTCGACCACCGCCTGGATGTCCCTGGCCCTCACCGCGCCATCGGCCGGTCAGGTCCTGCTCGACGGCCGGCCCTGGTCCGGGCTGCCCGAACGGCGCCGTCGCGGGCGACGACGGCGGATCTCCGTCGTCCACCAGGACTCCCTGGGATCCTTCGACCCGCGGTGGACCGTCGGCCGGATCATCGCCGACGCCCTCCCCGGCGACGTCCCCCGTGCGCAGCACGCGAGCCGTGTCGAGGAGCTGCTGGACTCCGTCGGCCTCACCGGTGCCCACGCGGTCCGGCATCCGCTGTCCCTCTCGGGCGGGCAGCGTCAGCGCGTGTCGATCGCCCGGGCGCTCGCGACCGGCCCGGAGATCCTCGTCCTGGACGAGCCGGTCTCCGCGCTGGACGTATCGATCCAGGCGCAGGTCCTCGACCTGCTCGTGGACCTCCAGCGCACTCTGGGCACCGCCTACCTGTTCATCTCCCACGATCTCGGCGTCATCCACCACCTCAGCGACCGCGTCCTCGTGATGCAGGGCGGGCGCATCGTGGAATCCGGAAGCGCCGACGACGTCTTCTTCGCCCCTCAGCACGACTACACCCGGCAGCTCGTCTCCGCGCTGCCCAGCCCACGACTCGAGGAGATCGCATGACCTTCGCTTCCGCCGTGTCCGCCGACACCGCATCCCCCACCGCACCGATGCACGCGGAGTCCCCCGCAGCTCCTCCCTATGCCGAGCTGAGGGAGCGCTTCGCCCCGGTCCTCGCGCACATCGCCGAGGGCGCGGTCGAGCGCGACCGCACCCGGCGCCTGCCCCACGAGGAGGTGCGGGCGCTCGCCGAGGCCGGCTTCACCGCTCTCACGGTGCCCACCTCGTACGGTGGCTCCGGCGCGGACATCGAGACGTTCTTCCGGCTGCTCATCGACCTCGGCGAGGCGGATTCGAACCTCCCGCAGCTGCTGCGGGCGCACTTCGCCTTCGTCAACGACTTCCTCATCGGCATCGAGGAGGGCGACCCCGCCGACTGGTTCACGCGGATCGCGCAGGGAGCGGTGTTCGGCAACGCCAGCCATGAGCGCAGCTCCGCCGTCGTCGGCGACCTCGCGACCACCGTGACCGCGACGGACGGCGAGTACCGCCTCTCGGGCGAGAAGCACTACTCGACCGGCTCGATCTTCGCGGACTGGATCAACGTCTCGGCCCGCACCCCGGACGGCGGTCGTGCCCGCGTCACCGTGGGCAGCACCGCTGCGGGCGTGGACATCCGCGACGACTGGGACGGCTTCGGGCAGATCCTCACCGGCAGCGGATCCACCCTGTTCACCGACGTCAGCGTGCCGGCCACCCACGTGCGGGTGCTCGAGGGACGCGGAGACGGAGCCCCGACCACGCAGACCTCCTTCCTCCAGCTGGTGCTCCTGGCCTCTCTCGCGGGCGCCGGGCGGGCGGCGCTGCGCGACGGGATCGACTTCGTCCGCTCCCGCACCCGGGTCTACTCCCAGGGCAGCGGCGCGAGCGCAGCAGCCGATCCGCTGGTCCAGCAGGTGGTAGGACGTCTCTCGGCGAAGGTGGCCTCGGCCCAGGACGCGGTCCTCGCCGCGGCGCGGGCCCTCGCAGCCGCGCAGGCCGCAGTCGGCACCGAGGACCATGAACGCCTCACCGATGCGGCCGAGCTGCGCACCGTCCAGGCGCAGATCACCGCGGTCGAGGACGTGCTGTCCGTGACCACCGAGCTGTTCGAGGTGGGCGGTGCCTCGGCGACGTCGCGGGGCCGCTCGCTGGACCGCCACTGGCGCAACGCCCGGACCCTCTCCTCGCACAACCCGGTGATCTACCAGGAGCGGGCCATCGGGGACCGCCTGCTGAACGGGACGGACCTGCTGTACTTCTGGTCGACGGGGCAGGAGCGCACCGGCGGCACGACGCAGACCGCGAGCCGGTGAGCGCTCGGCCGCCCGTCGGCCCCGATCCTCGGCCAGCTGCTCGGCGGGGTCCTCCGCCGGCTGCTCAACCGGCGTTCTCCGCCGCCAGCCCGGCGCTGCGGGCGACCTCGCGCCAGCCCTCGGCGAGCGAGTCGACGGTCGCATGCGCGTTCAGCCCGCTGGGCTGGGGCACCACCCACAGCGCGACGTCCTCGGGCCATCCCGGCACCGTCGCGGGGTCCTGACGCCCCAGCTGCGCGCGGGGCAGGGCGAACGCGGTGCGATAGGCGGTGATCCCGGAGATCGCGACCGCTGCCGGCCGCAGCTCCCGGGCGCGGCGCACCAGCTGCTCGCCGCCCGCGCGCAGCTCGTCCTTCGAGAGCTCGTCGGCCCTCGCCGTGGCGCGCGCGACGAGATTGGTCATGCCGATGCCGCGCTCCTGGAGCTCGCTCTCGTCGTGCTCTGCGAGACCTCGCGAGGCGTCCACCAGGCGGGAGGTCAGCCCGGCACGGTGCAGCGAGGGCCAGAACCGGTTCCCGGGCCGAGCGAAGGGCGCGTTGACCGCCGCCGTCCACAAGCCCGGGTTGATGCCGACGATCAGGAGGCGCAGGGTCTGCCCGCACGCCGGGTCGGGCTGCACCTCGTCCAGGGCCGAGCCGTCGGACCCGGCGAAGAGGGCCAGGTCATCGCGGGTCGGCTTGCGACCTGCCAGGGGGGAGACGCGCCGGATGCTCATTCGGAGACTGTATCGGGGCGCGGTGAGGCGGGGCGGGGGTGGCTTGGTGGGGAGGGCGGGCTCCGCTGCCCCGGCGCACCGCGCGCGTACCCTGACGCCATGCGCCCCTCCACGGCAGGTCGACTTCACGTCATCGCCGGCCCCATGTTCGCCGGGAAGACCGAGGAGCTGCTGCGACGCGTCCACCGGGCGCGACTGGCCGGACAGCAGGTCGAGGTCTTCGGGCACCGGCTCGATGATCGCGGTGGCGCGGACCGCCTGAGCACGCACATCGGGCGCAGCGAGCCCGCCAGGATGCTCGAGCACCCCCGGGAGCTGCTGGACGCCCTGGGCGGGGAGAGACCGGATCTGGTCGCGCTGGATGAGGCGCAGTTCTTCGGGCCCGGCCTCGTTCCGGTGCTCGACGAACTGCTCGTCGGCGGCATCCAGGTGGAGGCCGCCGGACTCTGCGTCACCTACGACGGAGGCCCCTTCGAACCGGTGCCCACCCTGATGGCGCAAGCCGAGGAGGTCGTGAAGCTCACCGCCGTATGTGTCGTCTGCGGAGCGGATGCGGCATTCCACGTACGGCGGCACGACACCCCGCAGGAGGGCGATGCCCTGCAGGCCACGGCCGCGCAGATCGGCGGCACGGAGTCCTACCAGGCCCGCTGCCGCGCCCATCGCCACCCCGGAGCCTCGCCCCGGCGCAGGTAGCGATCGCCGCCGGGGCCTCGCTCCGGCGCAGGGGGCGATGCCCCCGGAGCCTCGCCCCGGCGCACATGACGATCGCCCACGGAGCCGCGCTCGGCGGCACGCAGCGATTGCCCGCGGAACTCGACTGGCCGCCCTGGCAGCACGACGCGGTGCGGTCGTCGACCGAGCAGCATGTCCGGCTCCTCGCCGTCCAGTGATCCTCGGTGGTTTCGCCCCGACGACACCGCAGCCGGCGGGCTCCCGCGAGCACCTGCAGCCGTCCCACCCCATGTCGGACACCCCGGCGAGCGGCCGCGGTCGATACTGTGGCGCGCATGATCGTCACCGCAGACCCCGGCCCCGTCGGCTCGCCCACCAGCAAGGACTCGGCGGGCTTTCTCGCGACCTCCGCGCTGCGGTACACGGTCGGTGCCGGAGAGGCCGCCGAGCTGCCGCTGCCGGAGCTCGCCGATGCGCCCTCGCCCGTCGGCCGCACCATCGCCGCCGGCGACGTGCTGCGCTTCTTCCTGTTCCCCGAGCTCGATGCGGGCCAGACCTGGGGCGCGACCCATGTGTCGCTCGACCTCGTCCTCACGGACGGATCCCGCCTGTCCGAGTTCGAGCCTCGGGACCAGTACGGCACGACGGCCACCGCCCGCGGCCTCGGCGAGGGCAAGATCCTGTACGCCGACCAGTGGAACGACGTGCAGGTACCGCTGGACGCCGCCGTGGGTCGCACGATCGCCGAGGTGCTGCTGGTGGCCGACGTCCCCGCCGGCTCCGACGCCGACGCTCCGGACTCCTCCGATCCTGACGCCGAGGAGCAGAGCGCCGAGGAGGGCCCCACGGTGCATCACTACCCGGGCCTGGAGGATCCCCTGCCGGATGACGCTTCGGGCGACGCGGGGCACCTGACCCTCGCCACGCAGGTGAACCTCGCCGCGCACGAGGATCTCGAGGAGGACATCGACGTCGAGGAGCTCGATGCCGGAGCCCACGAGGCCGAGACCGCTGCCGCCACTGCTGCCGACGACGAGGCGGACGTCGAGGAGCAGAACGGGCCGACCGAGCCGGTGGAGTTCGTCGGCTGGGTCGACGGCCCCTATCTCGGTCCGCTCCCCGCAGACCCCTCCCGGGAGGATCCGGTGGCGTGGGTGGACACCCGTCGCGGCACCTATGCCTCCGGGGACTTCTCCCGCGGCAACAACCTCCCGCTGACCGCAGTGCCCAACGGCTTCGCGTTCTTCACCCCGGTCACGGACGCCCGCACCCGGCGCTGGCTGTACGAATACCACCGCCGCAATGGCGAGGACAACCGCCCCCGCCTGCAGGGCATGGCCATCTCCCACCAGCCCAGCCCCTGGATGGGAGACCGCAACCAGTTCGTGCTCATGCCCCTGCGGGGCGAGTCGCCCGATGCCACGCCGGCCGCACGCGCGCTCGGCTTCGACCACGCCGAGGAGACCGCCCGCCCCGATCTCTACGAGGTGGCGCTGGACGGCGGCACCTCCCTGCGGCTGGCACCCACCGACCACGGCGCGATCTGCGAGATCGACTTCGCCGCCGATGCCGGCACGCCGCATCTGCTGCTCGAGGGCGTCGACGAGAACAACCGCATCGATGCCGCCGGTGCGGTGTTCGACGGACGCCTGCGTGCCTGGGTCGACTCCGGCCTCACCGAGGGCTACGCCCGGGCCGACGGTGCCACCCGGATGTTCGTGCTCGCCGAGGTCGATCCCGCGCCGCTCTCGGTGGCCGGCGCTCGGGGCGACTCCACCGGCAGTGTGCTCACCTTCGCGGAGGGGACGGAACGCGTCACGGTGCGGCTGGTCACGAGCTTCATCGGACTCGATCAGGGGCAGCGCACCTTCGCCCAGGAGGTCGAGCGCCGCAGCTTCGCCCAGGTGCGTGAGGCCGCCCACGGTGCCTGGGCGGAGCGTCTGCGGGTGATCGAGCCGGGCACCGCGACCGCGCCCCAGCTGCGCACCCTGTACGGGAACCTCTATCGGCTGAACCTCTACCCCAACTCCCAGTGGGAGAACGCGGGCACTGCGACCCGGCCCGAGCCCGTGCATGCGAGCCCGGTGCGCCCCACCAAGGGCAGGGCGACGGACACCCGCACCAACGCTCAGGTGCTGCCCGGAGCGATCCACGTGAACAACGGCTTCTGGGACACCTACCGCACCGCGTGGCCCGCCTACGCCCTGCTCTATCCCGAGCTGGCCGCAGAACTCGCCGACGGCTTCGTGCAGCAGTACCGCGAGGGCGGCTGGATCGCCCGCTGGTCCTCTCCGGGATACGCCGACTGCATGACCGGCACCAGCAGCGACATCGCCTTCGCGGATCTCGCCGTCAAGGGAGTCGCCCTGCCCGACCCGCTCGGCGCCTACGAGTCCGGGCTGCGCAACGCCACGGTCGCCCCCGAGCAGACCGAGGTGGGCCGCAGGGGCAACGAGCGGGCCGTGTTCACCGGCTACGTCGACACCGACACCTCCGAATCGGTCTCCTGGACGCTCGAGGCCCATATCAACGATTTCGGTCTCGCCGCCCAGGCGGAGCTGCTGGCCGACGCCACCGAGGACGAGCAGCACGCCGCGCAGCTGCGCGAGGAGGCCGCCTACCTGCGGGCCCGGTCCGCGAACTACCTGCTGCTGTTCGATCACGGGGTCGGCTTCTTCCAGGGTCGGCGGGCCGACGGCGCATTCGCGCAGAGCCCGGAGGAGTTCGATCCGAGAGTCTGGGGCGGGGACTTCACGGAGACCGACGGTTGGAACTTCGCCTTCCATGTCCCGCACGACGGCGAGGGCCTGGCATCGCTCTACGGAGGCCGGGAGTTCCTGCGTGCGAAGCTCGACGAGTTCTTCGCGACCCCGGAGCGTGCCGATCTCCAGGGCACCTACGGCCACGTGATCCACGAGATGGACGAGGCACGGGCGGTGAGGATGGGCCAGTTCGGCGTCTCCAACCAGCCCTCCCACCACATCCCCTTCCTCTACCACCACGCCGGCGCACCGCAGAGCGCCTCCCAGGTGGTGCGGGAGGTCCACCGTCGGCTGTTCGTGGGCGAGCAGATCGGTCAGGGATACCCGGGGGACGAGGACAACGGCGAGATGAGCGCCTGGTGGCTGCTCACCGCACTGGGCCTGTATCCGCTGCAGCTGGGCACCGGCCGGTACCACCTGGTGGCGCCGCTGTTCGACCACGTGCACGTCAAGCCCCTCGGGGGCGAGCCGTTCACCGTCGTCGCCGAGACCCGCGGCGACGGCGACGACGACTGCATCACGGGATACACGCGCGACGGTGCAGAGCATCGCGGTGCCTGGATCGACCATGAGGACCTCCGAGGGCGCCTGCACGCCCGCCTCGGCTCCCGGGCCGACGCCGAGGCCACGGCCTGGGGCGTCGTGCCGCCCTCGGCCACCCCGACCGGGCACTACCCCCACCCGCTGCGGGACCTGTTCCGCACCGATCCCTCGAACCCGCTGCAGGACGACGACTCGCGCACCGAGCAGACCTGGCCCGGCTCGAGCGCGACGATCGACCTCCCCGAGCTGGGCGAGCCGCTCGCGGCACGATTCCTCACGCTGACCTCCTCGGCGGAGGAGGGCGGCGACCCGATCGCCTGGCGGCTCGAGGGCTCCCAGGACGGCGAGACGTGGGAGCTGCTGGACGAGCGCTCCACGCAGAGCTTCCGCTGGCGTCGGCAGACCCGCCCGTTCCAGATCCCGGCCCCGCGCGGATTCACCCACCACCGCCTGGTCATCACCACGGCACAGGGCCCCCTCCGCCTCGCGGAGATCGAACTGCTCGCCTGACCGCCTGGCCACGCCATCGCCTTACCACCTGACTGCCCGATTGCCTGACCACCTGACCCGCCCACTCTGTGTGGCTGCCCGGTCCGCATGGCCTGCGTAATCGCCTGACCTGCACAGCCGCCTGACCTCCACCCTTCCAGACGCTCGCTTCGGGACGCCACGAACCGGCGCCCGTTTCGCGATGTCGCGGACGGGCCGCTGGTGAGGTCATCTGGCCATATCGCCAGTGCGCCTCACCAGCGGCCCGTCCGTGACGCGCGGTGGGCGCGTCAGATCGTCGCGGCCTGTGGCGGGCGCCTGACATCGTTGGCTACGTGTCCGGCGACAGGTGGTTGGCGCAGCAGTCCGCCGCGGCCGGTGAGCGGGGCAGGGGAACGACGGTTCAGCAGTACCCATGGCCAGGTCATCAGCGCCCACACCGCGGCGATCAGCACCGCTTCGACGACGAGGTACTGCGGCCACGGCCCCAGCAGGTCCAGGATGCTGGGGCCCGAAGGCGCATGATTCAGGTAGCCGTAGTTCGCGCGGCTGAGTGCATTGCCGGTGGCGGCGAACCCCGCCCAGAGCAGCGTCACCCCATAGGCGACGCCGTAGCCGCGCCAGGTAGGTCGGTATCGCTGCCCCCAGATGAGCGTGACGGGGATGAGCACCCCGCTGAGATGGGCGATCCAGTACTCGGCGAACTCGAGCGGCACCGAGACGAAGTAGTTCACATCGGGCGTGAGCACGGACTGCAGGTTCAGCGTGAGCCCCCAGAAGTAGGTGACCACGATCAGCCAGCGAGCACGCGTGATCAGGGCGACCGCACCGAGGAACCGCAGGGCGTCCGAGAGATGCAGCGGCAGGGACTCCTCCAGGTTCCACGCCCACGGTGTGAATCCCCAGGCGGTCCAGAGCACGGAGTTCACCAGGAGCGCCCAGCCCGCGCTCCGCAGCGCACGATCCACGGTGAGCGGGTCGCCGCGCCGCGCCCAGACCACGACGAGGATCCCGGACGCCACGAGCAGCACGAGCATCGACACGTGCGCGGAGCCGTAGGCGGGCATGTGGCCGAGCGGCCCGTCCGCCCGCAGCACGCCGGTGGTCGTGCTCATGGCCGCACCGCCCTTCACGCCACGCTCGACTCCGAGGTCTGACCCGTTCTGTCCGGCCCTCGCCGGTGCGAGGCCCCGCACCAGGGCACGCACAGCATCCGCTCTTCGCGGCGACGTTCCTGGGCAGAGCATACGAGAGCGCCCCGCCGAGGCGCGGCGCTCTGCGCGATGTCGGAGCGGCAGGACGTCCAGGAGGTCATGGCCTCAGGAAGTCATGGCTCCGGAAGGTCAGGGCTCCGACAGGTCATGCCCCCCAAGGTCATGACCCCAACAGGTCACGACCACGCACGGAAGCGGATCGGAGATCATGAGATACGGGACGCCGGGACGCCGGGACGCCGGGACGCCGGGACGCCGGGACGCCGGGACGCCGGGACGCCGGGACACCGGGACGCCGGGACACCGGCGAAGCCGGCCCGCCCGCGAGGTCGGGCCACCCGGAGGGCGACCAGACCGAGGGACGGGCCGACAGGTCGATCAGGCGGCGACCTCGGCAGCCTCAGTGGCCGCGGTCTTGCGGCGCCCGAGCTCCTTGAGCACAGTCACCGCGGCGGCGGCCACCAGCGTCCCGGCGAGGATCGCGAGCAGGAAGCCCCAGACCGGGGAGATCGCGAAGACGACGAAGACGCCGCCGTGGGGTGCCTGGGAGCCGACGCTGAACGCCATGATCAGCGCGCCGGTGACGGCGCCGCCGGCCATGGTGGAGGGAATCACCCGCAGCGGGTCCGCCGCGGCGAAGGGGATCGCGCCCTCGGAGATGAAAGCGGCACCGAGCAGCCAGGCGGTGGTGCCGTTCTCGCGTTCGACGGGGGAGTAGAGCTTCCGGCGCACCACGGTGGACAGCGCCATCGCCAGCGGCGGGACCATGCCGGCGGCCATCACCGCGGCCATGATCTGGAAGGACGCCTCGGTGCCCTGAGACAGACCCGCGGTGGCGAACAGGTAGGCCGCCTTGTTGACGGGGCCGCCCAGATCGAAGCACATCATGAGCCCGATGATCACGCCGAGGAGGATGGCGGAGGACCCGGACATGCTGGTCAGACCGTCCTGCAGAGCAGTCATCAGAGTGGCCAGGGGGCGGCCGAGGAACAGCAGCATGAGCCCGCCGACCACGAACGTGGTCACCAGCGGGATGATCACCACGGGCATGAGCCCTGCGAGCCACCGCGGCGGCGTCAGCGTCGTGAACCACAGGGCGATCAGACCCGCCAGCAGACCGGTGATGAGCCCGCCGAGGAAGCCGGCGCCGACCGCGACGGACACGGCCCCGCCGATGAAGCCGGGGGCGATGCCGGGTCGCCCGGCGAGACCGAAGGCGATATAGCCGGACAGGGCCGCCACCAGGAAGCCCATCCCGAGATCGCCGAGGGTGAAGAAGACGGCGCCGAGGTAGAGGGCGAGTCCGGCGCGCTCGGTCTGCACCGCGCCGGTGGCGCTCTCGTACGTCTGGTGGTCCGGCAGCGAAGTGAGCGAGAAGCTCGTCGCGACGTCCTGGGCGACGAAGGCGACATCGAAGCCCGCGACGAGGAACCCGAGCGCCATGAGCAGGCCGCCCGCGGCGACGAACGGGATCATGTAGGACACACCGGTCATCACCGCGCCCTGGATCCGACGGGGCCAGGACTGCTGGTTCGCCGCGGAAGAGCTGCTGCTGGACTCTCCGTTCTTCGCAGCACTGCCGGAGGTCGGCACGCGCCGCGCGGACGGGTCCGTCGTCGCGGCGACCGCTTCGTCGATCATCTCGGAGCCATGGGAGATGGCGCGCTTGACCGGATGCTCGACGAGGGGGAGCCCGGCGAAGCGCTCGCGGCCGGAGATGTTCACGTCGGCCGCGACGATCAGGGCGCTCGCCGCAGCGATCTGCTCCTCGGTGAACGGCGTGATGCCGCCGGAGCCCTGGGTCTCGACGTGCAGCTCGACCCCCTTGTTCTTGGCGGCGTTCTCGAGAGACTCCGCTGCCATATAGGTGTGGGCGATGCCGGTGGGGCACGAAGTGATCGCCAGCAGCACGGGCTGACCGCTCGCGGTGTCCTCGCCGGTGCCGGTGCCGGCACCGGTGCCGGTGCCAGTGCCAGTGCGGGTGCCGGTGGCGGGAGAACCCGCGGACGAAGCAGCAGTGCCGGTGGCAGAGGTGGCGGCCGCGGTCGGCTGCGCCGCGGAGCCCGCCGTCGGCTCTGACCGTCCGGTGCCCGATGCTTCGGTGCCCGACCGTTCGGTGCTCGACGGTGCCGCGCCCGTCGCGGTGGCGCTGGCCTGTGCCTCATCGGCGCCCTGTGCCGCATCGCCCTGTGCCGCATCGCCCTGTGCCGTGTCGTCGTGGGCCGTATCGGGTGCGGGTTCGATGACACCCATCACCAGGTCCGAGACCTCATGGGGCTCCTTCGCCGCGCGCAGGTCCGCGAGGAACTCCGGACGGATCAGGGCCCGGGAGAGCTGGGCGAGCAGCTTGAGGTGCTGATCGTCGGTGCCGGCCGGGGCGGCGATGCCGATGATGAGATCGGCAGGCCCGTCGGCCGATCCGAAGTCGACCGGCTCGGCGAGCCGCAGGAACCCGAGCGCCGCCTCGTGGACGGCGTCGGTGCGGCAGTGGGGGATCGCGAAGCCGCCGGGCATGCCGGTGGCGAAGGATTCCTCGCGCTTGAGCAGACCAGCTTCGAGTCCGTCGCGCTCGGCGCGGCCGGTGGCGGAGATGAGGTCTGCCATCAGACCGATCACGGCCTGCTTGTCACCCGGAGGGGCGACCTCCAGACGGACCAGTTCGGGGGTCATCAAAGGGCCGGGCATGGGTTCTCCTTCGAACGGGCTCACCCGCGACAGCGGGTGAGGGACTGCGGGATGAGAAGACGGGTCAGAGCCGGACGACGCGGTCCGCGGCGACGTGGACCTGGTCGGGGCGAGGGATGGTGGTGCCGGGCAGGCCGACGGCGACCGTCCCGTAGGCGAGCGCGCGGGCCAGGCTCCGTGCGGGGTCCTCGCCGAGCTCGCGGGCGATGAGATAGCCGGCGGTCGCGGAGTCCCCGGCCCCGACGGTGGAGATCACCGGTCCGGACGGGGACGAGGAATACCAGGCCGAGCCCTCGGTGGCGAGCAGTCCGCCGGCCGCGCCGAGCGTCACCAGGACGGCTCCCACTCCGCGCTGGTGCAGGTCGAGGGCGGCGTCGCGCACGCCGTCGAGGTCGCCGTGCTCGGCCTGCTGCTCGAGCAGGTTCCCGTCGACGCCGAGGATCTGCCCCAGCTCCTCCGCATTGGGTTTGAGGAAGTCGGGAGCCACGGCGGGAAGCGCCGCTGCCAGGGCCGTGAGAGGCGCATCGGAGGTGTCCACGCCGACCCAGGCACCTTGGGAGCGGACTGCCGCGACCAGGCGCACGTATTCGTCGGTGGGCAGGCCGGGAGCGAGCGATCCGGAGAGCATCACGCTGTCACCAGGGCTCACGCACTCGCTGAGCAGGGCCTCGAGGGCGTTCACCTCGGCGGTGGTCAGCTGCGCCCCGGGCTCATTGAGCTTGGTGGTGATCTGCGGGGTCGAGAGCACCGTGAGGTTGGTGCGCACCGCTCCCGCGACCGGGCTGGTGCGATGGGGCAGGCCCTCGGCCTCCAGCAGCGAGAGCAGAGGGTCGCCCGACGCTGCGGGGAGCACCGCGGTGACGGCGAGCCCGGCTCGGTGCGCGCCGAGCGCGACATTGATGCCCTTGCCACCGGGCTGCGTGCTGTCGGCGCCGATCCGATGGACCCCTCCGGGGGTGAGTGGGCCGCCGAGATCGACCGTGCGATCCAGCGAGGGATTCGCGGTGAACGTGATGATCATGCGGGGATCACCTCGACCCCGGCCTCGGACAGCAGGTCCATGAGGTCCTGCGGCAGGTCCGCGTCGGTCACCAGCGCGTCGACGTCGGCGAGGGCGGCGAAGGTGACGAGGCGGCGGGCACCGACCTTCGAGGAGTCGGCGAGGATCACGCGTCGTGCCGCGGAATGGACCATCGCGCTCTTGACCGCGGCCTCGTCGGGGTCCGGCGTCGTGAACCCCTCGGCGTCCAGTCCGTTGCAGCCGAGGAAGACGACCTCGGGGTGCAGAGCGCGGATCGCATCGACGGTGGCGGAGCCGACGGCGGCCTCGGTCGTGGGGCGCACCCGACCGGGCAGCACGTGCACCTCGAGGTCGGTGTGGGCGAGTGCTCCCTGCACGATCGCCGGGGCGTTGGTGATCACGGGGCCGCGACGGCCGGCCAGGTGGGGGAGCAGCTCAGCGGTGGTGCTGCCGGCATCCAGCAGCACGGCGGCCCGGGCATCGGCGGGGAGCAGTGCTGCGGCAGCATGGGCGATGCGGCGCTTGACCTCGATGTTCGTGGTCCGACGGGACTCGAGATCCGGTTCGACCTCGGTGGTGCGCCGGGGCACGGCCCCGCCGTGCACGCGGACGAGGAGCCCCCGCTCGGAGAGCTGATCGAGATCCCGGCGCACGGTCTCGGTGGCGACCTCGAACTGCGTGGAGAGGTCGGTGACGGCGACACGGCCCGTGCGGTCCAGGATGTCGAGGATCTGTCGCTGGCGTTCGCGGGCGTACAAGGGGTCACCTGCCTCATCGAAGGGGAGCTCGCCCGGCCCGAACATGAACGGGAGGGAGCCGATGCCAGAACATTACGTCAAGAACCCACACAAAACAACACCCATCTCATGTGGGAATGGGTGGGTTAGTAGGGGGAGTGCAGAGTGCAGAGTGCCGAGCGCTCAGGGCCTCGGGGTCCTGTGAACCCGCCGACGGATTCGACGTCCCGGCCGACGGCCGAACCCTGAGGCTGTGGCGCTGTGGCTCTGTGGCTCTGTGGCTCTGTGGCTCTGTGGCTCTGTGGCTCTGTGGCTCTGTGGCTCTGTGGCTCTGGCTCAGGCTCAGGCCCTGCGTCTCTGGCGCGGTGGGGACTGATGCACGATCAGGTGTCACAGGGACTGATGCACGATCAG
>NZ_NRGS01000009.1 GCF_002332425.1 Brachybacterium alimentarium
ACAACGTCATGACCCGCAACAGCTAGACTTCTCGCCAGTGAAGGTGCCGGCGCAGAGGGCGCGGGCCAGGGGTCGGGGCCGATGCGGGCCGGGATGGAGTCACCACGATGAAGCACCTGCGGGGAGTGCGCCGAGCCGGAGTTCTGGCGCTGGCGGCGATGACACTGGCCGGCTGCAGCGCGGGAGGGGGCGCGGAACCGTCGGCGGACCCTGCAGAGGACGGGCAGGCGGCGGCCGCGGAGTCCGAGGGGCCGGCGGAGACCGACGGCAGCGCCGAGGAGGCCGAGGCGACAGCGGCCGCTCTCGAGTTCACGGAGGAGTCGGGCGTCGCGGCGATCGAGGCCGTGGTCCCCACCTCGCAGGTCTTGGGCTCGGAGGAGATCTACGCGTCGCTCGAGGAGTCCGTGACCCAGCTCGAGGGGATGGACTCCACCGATGCCTGCGCAGATCTGGTGGTGGAGTCCTACCGGTACCAGCTCGAGAACCGGCGTCCGCAGGTGCAGGGCGTCATCGCCGAGGAGGCTCTGCTCGAGCGCGGCGCCGTCGAGAGCCTCAGCGTCGCCACGGTAGGGGCCGCCGAGGACGTGGAGGAGGACGGCTCGCTGACGCGCGAGGAGTGCCTGGAGGACACGGACGAGCTGACGACGGAGGAGTCGACGCTCGGGGAGTGCGACGTCGTCGAGGAGCAGTACACCCGCAGCGAGCGCTTCGCACGGTGGACGGTCGTGATGACCTGCCAGGAGGTGCAGGTCATGTACAACCTGACGAAGGAGGGCGCGATGGAGAGCGAGTTCGAGGAGTGGAGCGAGGAGGCCACCTCGCGCGCGACGGAGATCTTCGAACAACTCGCGAGCTGAGTCCCTTTACCTCGCGGGCCCGATCTGTCAGGGTCGAGGTGCTTACGCGGTTTAGTGAGCATTTCAGTTTCTCGACGATGAGGAGTCCCCGCCATGGACCGACGACAGTTCACTCTCGCGACCGCAGCACTCGGCGCATCGGCCGTCGCCGGCGCCGCGATCCCCGCCGCGGCCGATAACCGCACCGCCCCCGCTGAGGAGCCGAGCGGGCCGCAGTACTTCGGCTACTACCGGGTCTGGAACGACACCTCCGCGAAGGACTCCGAGGGCCGCACCTCCATGGCGCAGATCCCGGCGGAGGTCGATCTCGTGTTCGCCTTCGCCGAGGTGACCGCGGAGGATGAGGGCGCGTTCCCCACGGTGCTGCGCAACGGGTACGTGCGCGCCTTGCACGCCAAGGGCACACGCGTGGTCGGGACCGTCTTCGTGGACAAGCTTCTGGACCCCGACTACCCGAACACCGACGAGGGGCATCGGCAGCTCGCCGAGCACCTGGTGGCGACCTACGTGACCGACCTCGGCCTGGACGGCCTGGACATCGACGTGGAGCGCGACTTCAGCGACGAGGAGCTGGAGCGGGCCCGCGGGGTCTTCACGCACCTCAGCGCGCAGCTGGGCCCGCGATCTGGCACCTCGCGCCTGCTCATCTACGACACCAACCAGGAGGGCGACACCGCGCTGTTCGCCCACGCGGCGGATCTCGTGGACTACGTGCTGGTGCAGTCCTACGGCCGATCCGTCGACGGCCTCCAGGCCACGTGGGAGACGTACCAGGAGCTCATCGACCCCTCGCAGTACTTCATCGGCTTCTCCTTCTACGAGGAGCGGGGCGCCACCTGGGGCGACGTGGACCAGCCGATCGAGAACAGCCGCGCCTACGCCTACGCGCAGTGGCAGCCCGACGGGGCGCGCAAGGGCGGGATCTTCTGCTACGCCCTGGACCGTGACGGCGTGGCCGAGGGCGACGACGAGATGCAGCCGACCACCTACTCCTGGTCGAAGACCCTGAAGGATGTGATGGCGCGGGAGGGCTGAACGGTTCAGTCCGCTGCCTCGCGGAATATCTCTTCGATCTCCTGCAGCTCGGGGCACCGCTGCCTGACCCGGCTGTACATCGACCCGGCCAGGCGCCCGATGTGCTCCCTCCCGTGGCCCGGCCCTCGATGCACCCCGAGCGATTCGGCCGCCGGATCGAAAAACGCCTCCTTGGGGTCGCGATGCGCGCGGATAGTGGCGAACGAGTCGGTGAGCACGGTCCTGCCGCATGCCGCGAGGCCCCATACCTCGACTTCCTGGTGCGCCGTTCGGCCATCGACATTCTGAGTCGCGCGAAGTCTCTGCGCGGCGTTCTGCACCGCGGTGAGGAGTCGGGCATCGTTGGCCGGGCTGCCGTCACGGTCGATGCAGTACAGGAACAGATCCGCCATCCCGTAGCGTCGCCGTACCTGGTCAAAAAATGCCGTTGTGAGCACGGTGTCTATCCCTCGGGGGTGGGGCTTGGACACCATCCTCACGGTGGCGCGAGGCTTCCCGACCCAGGCCAGCGCGGCTTTCAGCACCGGGGTGAGGATATACGAGTCGAGGCGATCGTCCTCGGGGATGACGATGACGTTGAAGCTCACTCGTCCTCCTCTCCCGCGGAGGTGGTCCCGGACAGCGCGGCGATGTCCTCGAACCAGCCGTCGCTCATGAGGTCGGAGAGATCGTCCTGATCGATGACCTCGGTCATGCTGCGTTCCTGCTTCACGTCCCATGCGGTGCTGATCCCGCTCTCGGTACGAGCGATGAGGATAGGACGCGCATCGTCAGCGTGGTACCCGTGTTCGAGCAGCTGGGGTGAATGAGAGGTGGCGATTACCTGCGCGGCGCTCGCGCGCACGCTCGTCTCGATGAGATCGAGCAGGAGGTCGACCCTGTGGGGGTGGATCCCGTTCTCCAGCTCCTCGAAGAACAGCACGCGCGGGGTGGCTTCGTGGAGCATCGCGGCGACCATCGCGAGGAAGCGTACGGTGCCGTCCGAGGCCGAGGTGAGTGGTGTCTCGTGGCCATTGCCCTCGATGAGCACAGCAAGTGTGTTGCCGTTCAGATCGTCCTCGAAGCGGAGGTCGACCGCGTCCATCGGGGTGAGTGCGCGGATCCAGGAGGTGAGCACTTCTCGGGCGCTCTCGGTCTCCGAGAGGGCCGCGAGCACCGACGAGAGGTTGTCACCGCGATCCCCCAATGTGGTGATTCCGCGCTGGCTGCTGCGACGTGCTGCATCGGGGTCGAGGTCGAGGAACCGCATCGCTCCGAGGAACTGCTGTGCCCGACGGGCTGCCTCCCTGTTCTGCTCTGAGGTCGCTCCCGGTTCGAGCATCTGTGTGAGCAGCGGCCGGTCGGTGAGGAAGGTCTGCTCCGGTGGGCGGCCGCTGGGGGAGCGCATTCGCACCTTGATTGTGCGGTGGGCGGAGCCTGGGCCGAGGCCGTCACCGTCGGGATGAGTGTCGAACACGTATTTGCCGCGTTCCTCGAGTGCTTCGCCGACAACCTCCGGCGTGTTCCCAGCAACTGCGAGGGTGAGCCGGTACCGCATCGCAGTCGGCTTCGAAGTCTCCGTCGTGCCCGGCACGGTGAAGTCTGCCTCGATCTGGAACGCATGGTCCTCGACGCCGTAGCGGACTGCCTGCCGCGCCCCTCCGCGCACGCCGGTCCATACGCGGACGCCGCCCTCGGCCCACTTCTCGCCCAGGATCTCGGCCACCGAATAGCCACGCCCCACGCCGTGGAGGATCCGGAGCGCATCCCGCACATTCGACTTCCCGCTCGCGTTGGAGCCAATCAGTAGCGTGAACGCATCCAGCGAGAAGGTCGTGTCCTTGAAACTCTTGAAATCCATCAGGCGGAGGCGGGTGAACATGGGCGTCCCTCTTGAATCTCGTCGACGCGTGGCAGCGGGGCCGGGTATAGGGAGTGTAGACGGCCACGATGCCGCAACGGGATGCTCACTCGTCCGAGCGGGAGAACCGGTTCGTCATCCGGTTGCTGGCCGTGAACAGCACCGAGCCCAGCAGCGCGTCGGTCGCCTCGCGGATCTGCTCGGCGATGGCGGTGTTCGCCGCGGCCAGCAGCGCCGGGACCTCCTCGGCGCTGCCGGCCCCGGCGGCGGCCTCGTCGGCCGCGCGGACGGCGGCGTGCCCGAGGGCGAGGGTTCTCTGCTGGTAGCGCTCGATGTCGGGGAGGGTCTCGGCGTGGTGCGCGTCGGCCAGTGCGGCGATGAGCCGTGAGGTCCAGTAGAAGCTGTCGGTGCTCACCGCCTCGCCGGTGGTGGCGAGGTAGGTCGGGGCCTCCTCGACGTTCGTGAACATCGGGATCAGCGTGTTGAACGGGTTCGAGGCGAAGCACACCCACTGCAGGGCGCGGTGCGTCTCGGGCAGGTGCGGGCGGATCTGCAGGATCGCGAGCGCGTTGTGGCGGTTGATGCCGATGGGGCGGAAGGCGCGGCGCTCGGCCTCGGTGCCACGGGACGAGTACGGGTCGAACACGGTGCCCTGGTAGTGGGAGCTGAGCACGTCCTTGACGTCCTCGACGGTGAGCAGGCGTTCTGGGCGACGGCTCCACGGCAGGTCATCGGAGTCCGGGCTCACGCCGGGGTGCCCGCCGTCCCAGTCCTCGCTGGTGGGGTTCAGGGTGCGCTGCATGAACCAGGCACGAGGCGTGTTGTAGACGTGGTCGTGCTCCGAGTGGGAGCCGAACGCCTCGCGGGGGTTGAAGCGTGAGGCGTCCTCGTCGGCACTGTCGCGGAGGGTGAGGTCCAGGTGGTGCTCGCGCACGAACTCTCGCAGATCGGGGCTCGCGAGGTGGTCGCGGCCGGGCCCTTCGGCGTCGCCTACGTCGAAGGAGTCGATGCCCAGCTGGTTCGGCATCGTCACGTAGTGATCCTCCGGCACGCGCCGCGCGATCCAGTGATGCCCGCCCACGGTCTCCAGCCACCAGATGTCCTCGGCATCGGAGAAGGCGATCCCGTTCATCTCGTAGGTGCCGTGCTCGGCCAGCAGCGCACCGAGGCGCTCCACGCCCTCGCGGGCGCTGCGGATATGGGGGAGGACCAGGGTCACGAAGTCCTCCTCGCCGAACCCGCCGGGCTGGTCGCCGTGGCGCTCGACCAGCGGATCCGCGCCGAGCACCCGAGGGTTGGAGGTGATCGTCTCGGTCGCGCTCATCGCGACGTCCGCCGCGTTGATCCCGGCGCAGCCCCAGATCCCCTCGTGCGGCAGGGCGTTCGGGATCGCGGTGTACCGCAGCGGCTCCTCCGGCAGGGCGATCGTGCGCCGCCCGATCACGCTGGTGTAGGTGCGCGGCTGGTTCTCCGGCTGCACCACCACGACCCGCTTGGGATCGAAGGTGCCGTTCGAGGAGTCCTCGGTGCGGGCGACCAGGGGCGAACCGTCGGCGCTGGCATGGCGGCCGACGAGGAGGGTGGTGCAGGGCATGGGGTGGTCACCTCAGGCGGGTTGGGTGGAGTGCGGGGTCGCGGGGTCGCGGTGGGTTCCACGGTAGACCTCAGTAGGGTGTGAGCGGGAGCTTGGCACGTGTCATGCGGTGGGCCGCTCCTCCCACGACTGGTCCAGAGGGCTCCAGATGCCGGTGGTCCGCTGCCCTGACAGCACCTCGTTGAGGCACACCCCACCGGTGCGTAGGGACGCGTCCAGGCTGTAGAGCTCGGGCGGGAACTCCGCGAAGTCCTGCGCAGCTTTCGGGAACTCCGTCTCCCAGGTCGGGTGGGGGCTCTGCAGGGCAGTGGGCAGAGGCTTCATGCGTCGGCGCTGCTGCTCATGGGCCAGCATCTCGCTGAGGCGACCAGCATCTACCTGGACGTCCTGGACGATCCGGACGAGGTCAGCGAGGTCGCGGTACCGTGTCGACGGCTGCCCTTCTCGGTGGATTTCGTACATCGCGCAGACCTTGTCCGCGAAGTGATTCTCGATCGGCACTACGGGGACGGCAGGCAGGCCCCGGATACTTTCGTGGTCGATGATCGGCTCCGGCACGATGTATTCGACCGGTCCGTTGACGTGGCGGCGTGTCGACAGATCGATCGTGAAGGCTTCGAAGTCATCGCCAGCGAGGACGACGCGCAGGTACGCCTTCGCGGACTTCGTCCCGTACCCGTACTGGTCGCGATGATCGTGCGGCTCGACGCGATCGACCTCCAGGGTGAATCCGTCGCCGACGTCGCGCCCGACGATGTCCCGAAGCTCCACCAGCAGCTCGTCCCCGCCGGCCCAGCCGTCGGCCCGAGCCATATCGACATCCTTCGTGAATCGACCGCCTCCCGTGCGCAGCAGCAAGGCATTTCCTCCGAGCACCATCCATTGATCACCGTCCACGCTAAAGAATCTGCGGTAGAGCAGTGCGAACGCGAACTGCTTGCGGATCGGGTCCGAGGCGACTCCGCGCTCACGAGCCTTCGCGTTCAGCTTCGCCTTCAGGGACATCCTCAGTCCAGCTGGCGTCTGCGGCCTGGATTGCTTCGTCGCCATCGCTCACTTTCTTTCGTTCCGAGGCCTGGACATCCATGCCCTGGCCACCCGAAGGGTTCGTGGCCCATGGGGAGCCTAGGCGCATCGACTTGTTCAGGTCGCGGAGGGTCGAGGAGCGGAGAGCATCCAGAGCGGGCATCCGGAATGATTCGAGCACATTCGACGTGGTGGCTCTCCATCGTGTAGCCGTGTGCTGAGCGGGAAGGCTCCGGATAGCGTCGAGGGCCGGTGGGTCGGCAAGTCCCCATAGGGTGCTCGCACGATCAGCGGTGAGGGTCTTCCACTGGTCCGCGAACATGTCGCCGAAGGTCTTCTCCATCAGCTCGCGGACCGCATCGCCCCCGAGGGTCCGCATGAGAGATTCGCGCGCAGACGCGAGATTCTCCGCGACTGGCGGGAGCCCAGCGCGCTCAAGGCACGCCTCGACCAGAACGTCGCCGTCCTCGAACCCGTGGCGTGCCGCCGCCCTGTCGAGGCGGCGTGCCAGATCGCGTGGCCGGACCTGCGGCGACGAGAGCGCGTCTCGCACGACGTAGGCGAGATGGTCAAGGTCGACGCCGCCGTCGGCGATGTCGCCAACGGTTCGCGGGATCGAGGTCACAGGGAGGCCACTGATGATGGCGACGTCGTCGTCGGGCAGATCACCGCGGTGGATACGCACGTCGGGCTGACTGGTGCGCCGCCTGATCGTCGAGGTGAACTCGTGGTGGGGGGCCACGAGATCGCCGAGACCATGGACTCGAGCGGCTGAGACATGAGAGACGGCGACGTCGGGCTGGCCAAGGCGCTGCTCTGCAATCTCTGTGGGATCAGTGCTCAGCCATGCGGCGTGAAGGTCCTGAAGCGACTCGTCCCCGGCGGTGGGAAGTGCGTAGACGCCTCGGCGGGCCTGGTAGATGAGCTCGCGCTCTCGGAGCCTCCCGAGAGCGACACGGGAGATTCCGTACTGCTCTGCCTGGCTGGTGGTCACGAGTCCTCGCTGACTGGAGCCCAGCTCCTGTAGCGTCGCTAGCGCATCGACTGACCTCATCGCACACCTTCCTGGCTCAAATGTTACATCTGAGTGTTACATCTTTGCCATCAATGTGCCAGGGGGTGCCCCGAAAGTAACAGAGGTCGCGGCGTCAGGGCAGACTGTGCAACTCAGAACTCGGTCACCGACGCAGCGGACTCGCCGTCGGCGACGGGGCCTTGGTGCCCGAAGATGTGTTCGTCGAGGGGCACGATGACGTCAACTGGGCAGAGCTGACCACGTCGCCCCTCACTCCGACTGCAGCACGTCCCGCTCCTGCAGCAGCTTCGCACGCATGGAGCCCAGCAGCAGCCCGGGATCGGCGAGCGCGATGCCGGCGAAGCGATGGGGGAGCGCGGCCGCCTGCGCCAGCGTGCGAGCGCGCTGGCTCGGGGCGCTGCGCAGGTCGAAGGCTGCCCGCAGGTCCTTCTCGTGCAGGGGCGCCGGCGCATACCCCATGAGGTCGTTGCCGCGGGCGATGATCGAGACGACCGCCGCAGCGGTGTTGCGGGTGCTCGCCTTCCGTCGCAGCACCGCATCATCGAGCTGGGCGACGCGCACCAGCAGGCGCCGGCAGGCGGTGAGGAGCTCGTTGAGATCGGCGGATCCGGGGTGGTGCTCGAGAAGCGCGGACGCCCCCTCGATCAGGTGCGCGTCGATCTCGGCGGCGAGGTCCCGCAGCTCCTCGGGGAACTGCTCGAGAGCGAGCTCCTCTGCAGGCAGCGGCGTGGTGTTCAGCGTCGCGAGCGCCTCGACCCCGCCCGCCCGCAGAGCGAGATCCGCCAGGCGCAGCGCGCTGGGGTCCTCGAGCTCGAGCGCGAGGTCGACCTGCTCCTCGAGTCGGCGAGCGCGCATTCGCGGATCGGCGTGACGCGCCGGGAACTGCTCGAGCACCGGAGCGATCGCGCTCAGGGTGCGCGCACGCACGGACGGATCCTCGTCGGTCCGCTCGAGGGACCAGGCGATCAGCGCCGGGAGGGCGGACGGGATCAACGTGACCGCGTCCTCGGAGAGGAGCGGGCTCGTGGGCAGCACGTCGGTGACGATCCACTCGGTGAGCTCCGGATCCCAACCCAGCGGATCGCCGAAGCCCGCGTCGAGCAGGATCATCAGGTACGCGACCAGATCATCCAGCGCCTTGCCGTGTGCGAGGCCCACGGCGTGCTCGGAGGCGGTGAACTCCTCGATCAGGTCGGTGCCGTCCTCGAGGAGCCACGGCGGGCGCTCGGGGACGGGGCGAGCGGCATCGCGGGAGACGCCGGCACCGAGGCCGTCCTGGTCGTACCCCGTCCCTCCCTCCGGCATGAGGGTGACGACGAACTCGACGAAGGGTCGCAGCATCGGCCACTGTTCCCAGTCACGAGACTGCTCCACATCCGCCGCAGTGGACGCGAGGGCCTGGTGGAAGCGGGCGCGCGCGTCCGCCGGGTCAACGATCTCGAGGACCTCGTCCAGCGACGTCCCGTCGTTGGCCATGATCTCCCGGTACTTGTCGGTGACCTGCTCCATCGGCTCGCCGATCACGAAGGCGTCCTTCACGTACGGTGCGGGGCTCCACGGGATGTAGGCGATGAGCACGGCCCGCACGCCGCGGGGAAGGGCCAGCTCCACCATCAGGTTCTCCCCGGCACCGTCGGAGAAGGCGACTCCCTCGGTGACGGAGGCCTGCGCGAGCCCGGAGACCTGCGGCGGCATCGGCTGGCGGCGGGCGGTGACTCCCACCCGCGCCCGGGAGCGGAGCTCCGCATCGGGACACATCGCCGCGACCATGTGCAGCAGTGCGGTGGTCTCGGCGACGTTGATCTCGAGGAAGGTGTCCAGCAGGTCCACCCCTTCCGGCAGCTCCTCGGAATGGTGCTGCAGGTCCGCGATCTCCGTGACCAGCGGTGCTGCGGCGACCCAGAACGCGGTGGGATCGTCGGAGCGCAGCGCCGGGCGGAGCACCTGGATCAGGGGGTTCTCCGCCGCCGGTTCGGCGGGAGTGGTCGCGGGCCGCGCAGGGTGCGCGGTGCGACGGTGCGGGTGCTGGCGGGCGGCGCCCTGCCCGAGCGGGTTGCGGTTGCGAGGGCGTGGACTCATGGGGCCATTCCATCAGGTGCGGGCCGACAGGGCGAGAAGGTGACGGTGAGGCGCGAGAACGGGAGAGCCCGGCCTCGCGCCGGCTACCTCGCACCCGGGCCGCCGACTCTCTGCCCCGGCGGGCGTCCGAGCACGGCCACGAGGTGGGCGCCTTCGACCGGCTCAGTCCCCGTAGCGCATCTCGACCCGGCGATTGGCCGCGTAGGAGGACGGGTCGTCGGGGTCCTCGGTCGCGGCCAACTGCTGGCTGCCGTGTCCGGTCACCTCGAGGGTGAGGTCGGGGCGCTGCGCGGTGAGCGCGTCGGCGACAGCCTGGGCGCGGTGCTCGGAGAGCTCCTGGTTGTCGAAGTCGTACAGTGCCTGGTTCACGGGGCGGGAGTCGGTATGCCCTCCCACCTGGACACTCGCCCCCTCGGGGATCTCGGCGGCGAGCTCGGCGATGCGGGCGGTGGCGCTTCCCGGCAGGTCCCAGGTGTTGGAGGCGAACAGGATATCGGCCTCGAGCACGATCACCTGGTCGTCGGCCGGTTCGGTGCTGCCCAGCGAGGTGATCGAGCTGGGCGCGACGTAAGTGGTGATCGAGTCGTCCAGGACCGTCTGGGTGATCTCGAAGGGCTGCTCGGGCGGCCCCTCCGCCTCACCATCAGCGAGTGCCGGTGGACTGGCGATCGCCAGGACCAGCAGCGCCGCCGCGCATGCGGCGAGGCGGCCCACGGGATGTCGGTCGAGCGCGATGCGCAGGTCGGGCCTCCGGGCGGGGGAGCGGCGCGTCGTGGTGTCGGTCATCGTCATCCCTCCCCGTCCTCGGCGCCGGGCTCACCCGTCGCATCGCTCGGGCCCTGCTCGATCGGGACGTCCTCGAACTCGGGGCCGGCCGGTATGCCGACGTTGACGGTGTCGATCTCGTCCACGGGTGCGGCGTAGTTCGCCCAGTACGCCTGGGTGTCGCCGGAGGCGAGCTCGTGCACGGCCTGCTTGCTGTTCCAGACCCCCTCGGTATCCCAGCTGCCATTGGTGCGCAGGATGTCGTAGCGCTTGAGGTTGACGCGGTCGAAGAGCGCCGGCCCCACGTTGCTGTGGTTCTCCCCGTGCAGCTCCCAGAGCGTGAACGCTCCGGGCTCGGTGAACTCCGGGGTGAAGGTGAGCAGCAGCTCCATGGTGTCGCCGCGCACGCGCAGATGGTGCAGGCCGACGGTCATCGTCCCGTCGATGTCGCCGCTCGGCAGGGTGTAGCTGATCGTATCGACCGCGTCGGCCGGATCGATCACGGCGGCGGGCTCGGCCTCGTCGGCCTCCTGCGAGGGATGCTCCTGCCCGCCGCCGTCTGAGGCATCGGATCCGTCGGCCTGCTCGTCGGCGGTGGGCTCGTCGGCGGAATCCTCGAACTCAGCCTCGCCGCCGCCGCCGGAGCAGGCCGTCATCGACAGCCCGGCCAGCGAGGTGAGGGCCAGCACGGCCTGGCGCCGCGTGGGCCGGAGAGTGCGGCGGTCTGTCATGGTCATGCTCCTTCGGTCGGGCGCCGGCTGCGCGGACGCCATCGATGTGGTCTCACGGTGTATGTCGTCGCGGAGGGCGGTTCGGTTGCATCGGATCCCGAGAAAGTTCTCAGCCGCCGCGAGGTCACTCGAGAACCCGCACCGTGCGCCGTGCCTCCAGCTCCTGCCCGTCGGGGGCGCGGGCGCGCAGCACCACCTCCGCGGTGCCGGGCCCGGAGGCGGTGAGGACCGTCTGCTCGGCATCGACGAGGTGGGAGCCGGTGGGCAGGGACCACACCCAGGAGTCGGCACCCTCCACCTCGGCAGTGAACACCGCCTCCTCACCGACTCTCACCTCGTCCGGACCCTCGATCGCCAGCGAGACACCGCCCGCTGCCGACGGCACGGCGCCGCGGAGGTCCAGCAGGCTGCCGAGCCCCAGCCCGGTGACCAGGGCGAGCACCAGCAGCGCTCCGAGGACGGCGCGACGGCGCAGGCGGTATCCGACGCCGGCGCTGGCCGAGAGCGACGAGGCGGACGACGGCTCGGGGCCGACCGGCGAGGCGGCCGACGGCTCGTGCGCGGCCGGTGCAGTCTCGAGGGCCAGGGCCTCCTCGACCTCGCCGAGCCATGTCGTCGCGTCGGCCTGGCGGGCGCCGGGATCCTCCTGCAGTCCGCGCTCGAGCGTCCGGTGCAGCGCCGCGGGCAGGTCGGCATCCTGGACGAGCCAGCGCAGCACGGAGGACATCGCCCAGATGTCGGCGCGGATGTCGACCACAGCGGGCCGGGACTGCTCGGGTGGACGGAACCCGTCGGTGCCGGCGGCGACGGTGAGGCCGGAGCTGACGGCGAGGTCCTTGCACATCCCGAGATCGGCGACCAGCAGGCGCTCGTCGGCGCCGAGCACCGACGCCGGCGGAGTGACGGCATCGCCCTGAGTCACACCGGCGACTCCGCCGGTGCTGGTCAAGAGCAGGTTCCCGGGGCTCAGATCGCGGTGGACCAGCCGGGCCCGATGCACCGCCCCCACCGCGGCCGCCAGCGGCCGGGCAAGAGCCAGCGCATCCTCTCGGGTGGCGCGCCAGCCCTCGGCCCGCAAATTCTCGACGCGCTGACGCAGGGTGCCGCGGTCGGCGATCTCGAGCACCAGGTACGGCTGCTGCCGGGAGGTCTGGCCGATGTCGTGGACCGTGACCAGGTGCGGGCCGCCGACGCGGCGCAGGGTGC
Source organism: Brachybacterium alimentarium (assembly GCF_002332425.1). Taxonomy (GTDB): domain Bacteria; phylum Actinomycetota; class Actinomycetes; order Actinomycetales; family Dermabacteraceae; genus Brachybacterium; species Brachybacterium alimentarium. The sequence goes on from NZ_NRGS01000009.1 coordinate 12,170, forward strand.
GGCCCTCGGCGATGAAGCGCTCCCGGATCTCGGGGTTCAGGCTGTGGTTCTCAGCCAGGACCTTGACGGCCACGGAGGCGTCGAGTCGCTCGTCGTGTGCGCGGTGCACCGTGGCGAAGGAGCCGACACCGAGCACCTCGTGCAGCCGGTAGTGGCCCAGCAGCTCTGCCATCAGAGCTTCTCGGGAGCGGGCTGGTCCGCGCCCAGCCGGCCGGCGAGCATCGCGCGGCCCCGGCTGACCTGTGACTTCACGGTTCCTTCGGCGCGGCCCAGCCGTGCGGCGATCGCCGCATAGGGCAGCTGCTCGAGGTCACGCAGCTCGACCGGCGCCCGGTAGCGGTCCGGCAGACCGGCCAGCACCTGCTGCACGCTGACCCGGTCCGCGATCAGCGAGCTCATCCGTGCCGCAGGGCGGTGCTGCTCCTCGAGCTCCACGGTGCGTCGCTGACGGCGCAGATGGTCCGCCACCCGTCGGCGCACGATGCTGTGTACCCAGGTGGTCACCTTCGACCGGCCGTCATAGCTGTGGATCGACTGCGCGATCGAGATCAGGGAATCCTGGGCGACATCATCCACGGCGGGGGGATCCAGCAGTGCGGCGCCGGCGAAACGGCGCACCACTCCGGTCGCATCGAGGGTCTCGACGAACAGCTCGAGTGCTTCGGGGAGCGTGACAGAGAGCTGCGCGAGCGCGGCCAGCACCTCGTCCTGCGCGCCCGCGCCGAGGAGAGCGTCGGCGGTGCGGCGGGCGGCGTCGATCCGGCCCGTCGTCAGGTATCGCTCCAGCTCATCGCATGCTCGTGCCGCCGCCTCGGCCGGCGACCCCCGTTCCGTCCCCATGTGCGCGAGCCTATCGTGCGGGTCGTGGCGGCCGGTGCCGGACGTCGCAGGCTGGACTGTGCCGATCTCGAGCCCGGGGGCGGCACTCCGCTGAGGGCGAGGTCAGGGTGCCCCATCACGCAGGGACCCCACAGGCTCACCCCCGGTCCAGCGCCCCCGGCAGCTCCTCGTGCCACTCCGCCGGTGCCTCGGCCGCCGGGGCCGCCGGCAGCACGCCCTTCCCGTCCGGGTGCGGGATCGCTCCCAGCAGCGCCTTCGTGTAGGGGTGGACCGGATCGGCCCAGACCATCGCCGTCGGCCCGGATTCGACGATCCGGCCGCGGTACATGACGGCCACGCGGTCGGCCATGATCCGCACGACGGACAGGTCGTGGGAGATGAACAGCATGCCCGCTCCGGCCTGGAGAACCAGTCGGCGCATCATCGAGGCGACCTCGGACTGGCTGGAGGCGTCCAGTGCGGAGATCGGCTCGTCGGCGACCAGCAGGTCTGGCTGTGCGGCCAGGGCCCGGGCGATCGCGATCCGTTGGCGCTGACCGCCGGAGAACTGGTGCGGGTAGCGGGTGACCATGTCGGGGTCCAAGCCCACGGCGCCGAGCCACTGACGGGGAGCGTCCGAGGACAGGCCGCGACTTCGTGCCGCGGTGACTCCGTCGGCGATCTGGTCCCCGACCCGCTTGCGCGGGTTCAGCGAGGAGTTCGGGTCCTGGAACACCATCTGCATCGCTGTGAGCTCGGCCTTCCGGCGGCGCAGTCCCAGCGGCGGCACCGGTGCTCCCCGGAATCGGATGTCCCCGGAGTGGGGCTTCTCCATGCCGATCACGGCGCGGGCGGTGGAGGATTTTCCGCAGCCGCTCTCGCCGACCAGCGCCAGCACCTCGCCGGCGCTGATCGTCAATGAGACGCCGTCGACCGCCCGCACGGTGCGGTGCCCGCGGTACTCGACCGCGAGGTCCGTCGCTTCCAGAACGGTGCTCATTCGTCGTCCTCCACGAGTGACTGCTGCGCATCGGGCATCGACTCCAGCAGCGTGCGCGTGTAGGCGTGCTGGGGCGTCGTGAAGACGTCGTGGGTGCTGCCGGATTCGACGATCTGTCCGTGGCGCATCACGGCGACGTCGTCCGCGACGGCGCTCATCACGCCGAGGTCGTGGGTCACCAGCAGCACGGCCAGGTCGCGCTGGTCCACCAGTTCCCGCAGGAGATGGAGGATCCCCGCCTGGACGGTGACGTCGAGGGCCGTCGTCGGCTCGTCGGCCAGCAGCACCTCGGGGTCGCAGGCCAGGGCGACGGCGATCGCGATGCGCTGGCGCTGACCGCCGGAGAACTGGTGCGGGTACCTCCGCAGCGCCTCGGCGGGGTCGGGCACGTGCACCTGGGTCAGCAGGTCGATCGCCCGCTGCCGGGCGTCGCGCCGGTTCAGGCGCAGGTGCGCACGCACGTGGTCGGTCAGCTGTGCCCCGATGGTCAGCTGCGGGTGCAGGCTGGCCGAGGGATCCTGGAACACCATGGCGATGCGCCGGCCCCGCACCCGGTTGAGCTCTCGGGGGCGCAGCCCGACCAGTTCGGTGGTGCCCAAGCGGATCGAGCCACCGACCTGCGCGGTCGCCGGCAGCAGCCCGAGCACGGCCATGGCGCTGACGGTCTTCCCGGAGCCGGATTCCCCGGCGAGGCCCTGGATCTTCCCGGGGGAGAGGTCGAGCGAGATGCCGGAGACCACCTGCACGGGGTCATGGCGTCCGAAGGCGATCGTCAGGTCGCGGATGCTCAGGGCGCTCATCGTCCCTCCTCCGTCGTCGGGTTCTCGACGGCCGCCGGTTCCTCGTGCTCGGTGCCGCCGGCCGCGCCCTCGCGCTCGGCGGAGGAGAGCGGGTCCAGCGCATCGCGCAGCGAGTCGCCGATGAAGTTGAACGCCATCACCACGGTGAGGATCGCCAGGCCCGGGAAGACCCCGAGCCACCAGGCATCGATGTGGCTCATCGCGCCGGAGATCATCGAGCCCCATTCGGCGGCCGGCGGCTGGGCGCCCAGGCCCAGGAACGACAGACCGGTCAGCAGCAGGATCGCGGTGCCGATGTCGAGGGAGGCGAGCACCAGCACGGGGCCGGCGACGTTGGGCAGGATGTCGCTGCGCAGCGATCTCCACGGGGAGTAGCCCAGCAGTCGTCCGGCGATCACGAAGTTCTGGGTGCGCAGACTCAGCACGAGCGAGCGCACCACGCGGGCGTACTGCGGCCAGGACACGACGATGCCCGCGATCACGGCATTCAGCAGCGAGGGACCCAGCGAGGCGGCGATGATCATCGCCAGGATGACGGTGGGGAACGCCATGATCAAGTCGGTCAGGCGCATCAGCGTCTCATCGACCCAGCCGCCCACGAATCCGGCGATGGAGCCGATCAGGGTGCCGAGCACGGTCGCGCTGACCACCATGAGCAGGGCCAGCGGCATGGTCACCCGGGCACCGGTCAGGAGGCGGGAGAACACGTCGCGTCCCACCTGATCGGTGCCGAGGACGGAGGCATCACCGGGGGCTGTCAGGCGGGGGAGCTGTTGGGCGAGCGGATCGTGGGGCGCCGCCCAGGGAGCGATGAGCGCGATCACGATCCAGGCCAGAGCGATGATCGCGCCGACCATCGCCAGGGGAGTGCGCCAGGCGGTCGGGATCGCACGGAACAGGCGGCCCCGACGGAGGCGCGTGCGGGGGGAGGTCGATGCGCTCATGCCAGCCTCACCCGGGGATCGAGGACCCCGTAGAGCAGGTCCACCGCGAAGTTGATGACAAGGTAGATCACGCCCACCACGAGCCCCACGCCCATCACGCCCGGCAGATCGAGGTTGATCGCGGAGTTGAACGCATAGGTGCCGAGCCCCGGCCAGGCGAAGACGGCCTCGACCAGCACGGTCCCGGACAGCAGCACGCCGAAGGCGACGCCGACGACGGTGAGGATCGGCAGGGAAGCTCCGCGCAGCACGTAGGCGCCGATGACCCGGCGACGGGGCAGCCCCTTGGCGCGGGCGGCGCGGATGTAGTCGGTGTCCAGCACCTCGAGCACGGCGGCTCGGATGAAACGGGTGAGCAGGCCGATGGTGAACAGCGACAGCACCAGCACGGGCAGCGCCAGATGGGCGAGCGCGTCGAAGAAGCCGACGGGGTCGCCGCCCAGGATGAAGTCCACGGTGTACAGCCCGGTGACGGTGGGCGGCGGGGTGAATGTGGGGTCCAGCCGCCCCGCGCCCGGTGCGACGCCCAGGCGGAGGAAGAAGGTGTGGTACGCCATAATGGCCAGCCAGAACGTGGGCACGCTCAGGCCGAGCAGGGAGACGACCCGCAGCACCTGGTCGGTCGCGCGGCCGCGGTGGTGGGCAGCGATGGTGCCGAGAGCGAGGCCGACGGCGAGGCTGACGACGATCGCACAGAGCGCGATCTCCACCGTCGCCGGGACGGCGGTGGCCAGTTCGGTCGCCACCGGGCGGCCGGTCTTGATCGAGGTGCCCAGATCGCCCTGGAGCAGAGCCGCTAGGTAGATCAGGTACCGCTCGGGGATGGACTTGTCCAGTCCGTGCTCCTCGACGTACGCGGCCACCGTGGCGGGGTTGCTCGCCGCACCTTCGCCCAGCGCTGCGGCGACCGGGTCGCCGGGCACGAGCGCGGTGAGCACGAACGTCACCATGGTCACGCCGAGCATCAGCAGCACCGAGGTGCCGAGGCGGCGCAGGATGTACCCCAGCAGCGGCCAGCGCTGCCAGAGCCGGGCAGGCTTCTGCGATGTGGTGGTGGCGGTCATCGTGGGGGAGCTCAGCCGGCGGGCTGGAGCAGCGGGATGTCGAGAGTCCAGTTGGTGTTGTTCTGGACGTTGGTGACGGTGGCGCTGCTGGCCAGGTTGATGCCGGGGACGATCAGGGGCACGAAGGGCCCCTCCTCCTGCATCGCGGTGGCGTACTCGCGCATCGCCTGCTCGCGCTCCTCGACCGAGGTCGCGTTCGCGGCGGTGCTCACGAGCTCGGCGATCTCCGGGTCTGCGTCGGCCTCCCAGCCGGCGCGCAGGCCCACCTTCTCGCCGGGGCCGAAGGGCAGGAACGAGGACGAGTCGGCGAAGTCGGGGCCCCAGTACCACATGGAGAAGGCTTCCTGGCCGCCCACGTACGGCTCGATCTGGGAGGCGAAGGGCGCCGGGGCGAGCTCCACGGTGATGCCGGCGTTCTTCAGCTGGGCCTGGACCCGTTCGGCGACGGGGGTGAACTCCACACCGCCGACGGGGTTGTCGCTGGGGAACTGCAGCGTGATGGTCTCACCGGCGTAGCCGGATTCCTCCAGCGCCGTCTTCGACCGTTCCAGATCCTCGGCGACACCGCTGTCCAGCGCGCCGGTGAACATCGGCGGGATCACGCCGGTGGCCTGCACCGAGCCCTCGCCGGCGAGCTGCAGGAGCTCCTCGTAGTTCAGGGCGTAGCGGACGGCCTCGGCGAACTTGGGATCGGCGGTGACCTGGCCGACCTCCTCGTTCTGATTGACCAGCAGGAAGATGGTCTGGGCGGAGGGCTTCGAGGTGACGGTGAAGTCCTCACCGAGCTCGGCGACCTGGGCGCCGTTGAGGTCGACGGCGAGGTGGGAGTCCCCGCCCTGGAGGTTGATCAGCTGCGTCGCGGACTCGGTGACGTTCCGGATCACGATGCGCTCGAACCCGGGCGCGTACTCGCCGTTGTACTCGGGGTTGGGCACGAGCACCGCGCGGGAGGTGATGTCCATCGAGTCCAGCAGGTAGGGTCCGGAACCGGCGGAGGCGCTTCCCAGGAAGTCCTCGGCGGCGTCGTCGTCTCCCGTGGTGCCGCCGTTGTCCTGGACCAGCTCCGAGTTGAGGATGGACAGCGCCGGGTTCGTGACGATCGCGGGCAGCTCGAGGGAGGGGTCCTCGGTGGTGAGGGTGATGGTCATGTCGTCGACCTTCTCGACGGTGATGCCGTTCATCAGGAAGTTCGCTTTGGACTCGGTCATCCCCTGCACGCGGGTCAGGGAGAAGACGACGTCGTCGGCGTTCACGGTGGAGCCGTCGGAGAAGGTGCGCCCCTCGGCCAGGGTGAACGTGAAGGACGTCGCGTCCTCGTTCTTCTCCATGGTGGCCAGCGAGGGGATCGGCTCGTCCTCCTCGGAGCCCTCGAAGGTGAGGAGCGTGTCGTAGACGGCGTGCAGCATCATGTTGCCGGTGGGCACGTAGTTGCGGCCCGGGTCCCCGGTCTCGAGGGAGAACGCGGTGTCGATCACCAGCGTGGACGAGCCTTCCCCGCCGCCCCCGCCCCGGAGGAGCCACCGGCGGAGTTGCCGCCGGAGCAGCCGGCCAGTGCGAGGCTCGCGCCGAGCCCGAGAGCGATGACGGTGCGACGAGAGGTGCGGTGCACGGAAGCCTCCAACGGTGGGTCACCCGCGATGGACGGGTGGTGGAACTGCGGGTGTGACAGGGAACTATATGTCCTCCCTCACGACCCGGATCGATCATCTCTACCTACTGAGACGTCACCTGCGGCAGAATGTCCAGAATGAACAGCGATCCGACGAGGACTTCAGGACGTTCCGCCGCAGGAATCGACGACATCAGCTTTCGCATCCTCCAGGTGCTGCGAGATCACGGTCGAATCTCGATAGCGGCACTGGCCCAGGAGGTGGGCGTGTCCCGGTCGAACGCCTATGCGCGGGTCGAGGCGCTGACGGACGCAGGGGTCATCACCGGCTACGCCGCGCAGATCGATCCGGTGAGGGCCGGCCTCGGGGTCTGCACCCTGGTGTTCGTGACGGTGCACCCGCAGCGGCTGCCGGAGTTCCTGGAGGAGATCTCGGGGATCCCGGATGTGGAGTCCGCCAAGATCACCACCGGCGAGCACGACGTCATGCTGCTGACGCGCGGGGCGGACGTCGAGGGCGTGCACAGCTTCGTGGTGGGCGTGGTGGCAGCGCTGCCGCAGGTCAAGAGTGTGGAGACGGTGCTTGTACTCGACGAGGTGTTCGACCGGGGCCGGCTGCTGCCGCCGGATCTGGGCGATCACCAGCAGGTGGCGGCCGAGCGGGGGCTGCTGCGCTACACCCGCACCAATCCGGACCGGCCCAGCAGCATCGACTGAACCGCAGGCGGCCGACGGGTCGGGCGCACGCTCAGACCTGCAGGCAGACGCTCTCATGGGCCGCGCCGTCCTTCGTGAACTCCTCGATCAGCGCGATCGTGCCGTCGCGCTCCTCGACGCGGCTGGTCGCCTCCCCGCGCACCACGCTGCGATCGGCGACCAGCTCATGGGCGAAGGAGATCGCGAGCTCCGTGCCGGCCAGCTGCCCGACGAAGCGACCTTCGGTGACCGTGTCCCCGGTGTAGCTGCCCCATACCAGTTCGCCCTGCTGGTGGTAGACGAAACGGGTGGGGGAGGTCGGGTCCACGACGGAAGCGGTGGAGGAGGCCATGTCGAAGACGAGGCCGTCGAGAGAGAGGGAGGAAGGGGTTGGCATGGGGTGAGTATGGCGCACCCGGAGGAGGCGTGCGAAGGCGGGAGCGCGGTGCTGTCACACGCGGCCTCGGGAGCTCTCGGCCGTAAGGTGGCGGACGCCTGTCGAACTCTCCGGGGTTTGTGCGTCTTGGCTCCCGCGTAAACTCAATGTTATGTCGCAGGACATCG
>NZ_NRGS01000010.1 GCF_002332425.1 Brachybacterium alimentarium
CGCCGCACCCGCCGCACCCGCGACAGTCCACGAACTGGTCATCCTTCGTCACTCAGCTGGATTCGACGCACACACGCTTTAGCCTGGCTTATGTCTCCCAATACCTCCGCAGGAAGGGGCTGCATGTCTGCCGACACCGCACCCGCCCATCACCCCGCCCACTCCGACGGCGTGCTCGACCGGGACACCTTCGCTGCGCTGTTCCGCCGCCACCCCGCGGGCGTCGCCGTGATCTCGCTGGATGACGGGGAGAAGCCGATCGGCTTCACGGCCACGTCGGTCATCTCGGTGTCCGCGCAGCCGGCCGTGCTCGCGTTCTCGATCAACGACACGTCCTCGTCCTGGCCCGCACTGAGCGTCGCGGAGACCGTGACGGTGAACCTCCTGGCCGCGGATCAGCAGCAGGTCTCGACGGTGTTCGCCACCTCGGGGATCGATCGGTTCTCCCAGGTCGACTGGCATCGGGAGCCCACCGGCGAAGCCGTGCTCGACGGAACCTCCGGGTGGATCAGCGGCCGCGTCCTGGAACGGGTCCCTGCCGGGAGCAGCCACCTGATCCTCGTGGCCGCCGACCGCGCGGAGCTCGCGCAGGAGGAGCCGCTAGTGTACCGCAACCGCACGTACCACCAGCTGCTCGAGTACCAGATCTGATCCGGCGGGAACGTCGACCTATACGCTCAGCGGTGCTCCAGCGCTGAGAAAGGTCGATGATGCCCCCTCCCGTACCGAGCACTGAACTCCTGATCGTGCCGACGGCGCATCTCTCCGCGGCCACACCGGAAGCTGCCGTAGCCCGGGCTCGTGACCGGCGGATGTCGTGGAGGCCGGAGCTGGTGGCGATCGAGGCCCTCCCGGGGAGTCTTGTCGTCGAGTACGAGCAGCGCGGAGGAACGTTCGCAGACTTCCAGGTCGGCGGAGCTGCCGACGCACGACGCGGAGCGTCGTTGGTGGATTCTCCGCCCAGCGACGTCTGGTCGGCGCGGCGCGAAGCCTGCTCGCCCGACAGGTCGGCCACAGAACGAGTCCTCGCTTGGCTCCGTGCGCGCGAACCGGTCAACGCACTGCTTCTTCCCCACCACGAGGCCGACCTCGACGGCCCGGTCAGGGAATTCCTCGATGAACTCGCAGGCCGACGTCGCGAAACCATCTCCATCGGTGCGCACATCGCCCGAGAGCTCGGCCACGATCAGGTTGCCCACGTCGACGATCATGCCGGGGTCGAGAACATCGACCCGTTGCCCGACGGCTTCGAGGCGGAGCTCCAGGACTACAGACGCGAGATCTCCGGGCTCCTCGAGAAAGCCGTCGCACCACCCCACCTTGCTGACGACCTATGGGCCCAATGGCGCTTCTACGCATCGGAGGCCGTGCGGACGATGACCGAGCGCCTGGAGAGCTCGGAGCGCCTCTCCGGCGGCGAGCACACTCCTCACCTGCGCCGCGTGATGCTCGCGAACTGGCGTGCGAGGAACCTGGCGATCGCGGCACGTCTGAGATCGGCGAGCGCCGCTGTTCCCGGGGGCCGAATACTTTTCGTCGTCGGTTCCAGTCATGAGATGCCGCTGCGCACCGCGCTGGGCACTGCTCAATACGATCTCCGGCTCGTCGAGCTCGAGGAACTCGAGCCGTGAACAGAGGCGAGTGTGACCTGCGCCCGCCCGGTTCGCACCACTCCCAGCCGTCAGGTACGCTGATGCCTGCTCTTACGAGCGCTGGAGGATTCGCATAGCGGCCTAGTGCGCACGCCTGGAACGCGTGTTGGGTTAACGCCCTCAGGGGTTCAAATCCCCTATCCTCCGCCAGTGAAAGTGCCCCTCACCTCAAGGTGCGGGGCACTTTTCTGCATCCGGAGGCAGCGCGGCCAGAGTGTATGGGCCAACGCCCGTTTCTGGGGGCGCTCACCCCGTGATGGGCTTATACGGCGACGACCACAGGCCGACGCCGACGAAGTCTGGCCCGCAGTCCGCAGCCCGCCCGCTCAGCCCGACTCCGCCCCAGATCAGCGTCGGGCGTCAGAACAGCGCCGGCTGGGGCGTGAGATCCAGAGCGGCTGGAGCCTCGGCCCGTCTCGCCGCACGGCCTGCCGAGAGCCTCCGCTGCTCGGGCTGATCCTCGTCCTCATGGGGGTCCAGCCCGTGCCGTGCGAGCAGCGGTCGCACCCGACGAGCGAGGTCCTTCCGGTAGCCCGACGGGGCATAGGAGGCATTCCCGTAGAACCGCTGATATCCGACGGCGAGCTCGGGATGCTCCCGCTGGATCCATTCCAGGAACCACTCCTTCGCTCCGGGGCGCAGATGCAGTGCGCCGAAGACGACTCGCACCGCGCCGGCCTCGGCGATCTGGGCAAGGGCCGACTCGAGCTGGGCGTTCGAGTCCGTCAGCCAGGGCATGATCGGCATGAGGAACACGGTGACGCGGAAGCCGGCATCGGCCGCGGCCCGGACGGTCGCCAGGCGCGCCGCCGTGCTGGGCGTTCCGGGCTCGACCGCCTTCTGCAGCTCGTCGTCGAACACGGCGATCGACATCGACAGATCCACCGGGACCTTCTCGGCCGCTCTTCCCAGCTGCGGCAGGTCACGGCGCAGCAGCGTTCCCTTGGTGAGGATGGATATCGGCGTGCCCGATTCGCCGAGCGCGTCGATGATCCCGGGCATCAGCCGATAGCGTCCTTCGGCGCGCTGGTAGGGATCGGTGTTCGTCCCGAGCGCGACGAGCTCCCGCGCCCAGGAACGCTTGGCGAGCTCGGTGCGCAGCACCTCGGCGACGTTGACCTTGACGATGACCTGCTGGTCGAAGTCGGCACCCGCGTCAAGGTCGAGATAGCGGTGACTGCTGCGCGCGAAGCAGTAGACGCAGGCGTGGGAGCAGCCGCGGTACGGGTTCACGGTCCAGTCGAAGGGCATCGAGCTCGCCGCCGGCACCTTGTTCAACGCGGATTTCGCGGTGACTTCATGGAAGGTGACGCCCCGGAACTCGGGAGTGGTCACGCTGCGCACCAGGCCCGACAGGCTCAGCAGCGCGGGATTCGTCGGCCCGCCGGCGGCTTCCTGGTCGATCTCCTGCCCGCTCCATCGCATGTCGCATAGTCGAACACTCGTTCGAACCGAAGTCAAGGCAGACCAAGACGGGTCAAGACAGGCAAGGCAGGTCATGGCAGGTCATGGCAGACCAAGACGGGCCCACGCAGGTCAAGGCTGATCAAGGCAGGCCGGCATCGCTACATGCACGGCCCGCCCGTGACCGCATCGGAACGCTCTCCCCCTCCCCTGCCATGTCCCGCGCGGCTATCCTGCCTTCGGCAACAGCACCGAAGACGCGAGGGGATCGCATGTCGATCGCAGGGACGGGCGGGACAGGCGGGTCGGACGGCGACCGGGCCGGACAGGGGTCTCACCACGACCCGCAGGACCCCGAGCAGCCCGAGCAGCCCGAGCAGCCCGAGCAGCCCGAGCAGCCTGCGCAGCGACCGCCCGCACAGGGCACCGATCCCGATGCGACCCATGTTGCGGGCACCCCTCACGCCCCCTCCGCCTCGGGAGCTCCGGCGCCCAGCTCCTCGTACGGGGTGTCGCCGTCGGCCGCTCCCACCACCCGCGTCGGCCCAGTCAGCCCAGTCAGCCCAGTCAGCCCGGGCAACCCCGCCGACCCGGTCAGCCCCGTCGACCCCATCGACCCAAGCGACCCCGTCGACCCAAGCGACCCAAGCGAGCCCGCCGATTACAGCGGCCCCGGCGGCCCCACTACTCCAGGCGGCCCAGGCGACGCCGGCTCCGACCCCGCCCAGCAGCCCTCCCGCAAGCGCTCCTGGGCCTTGATCGGCGTGGCGCTCGGTTGCATCGTGATTCTGCTGCTCGCCATCGGCGGCGGTCTCCTGTTCCTGGTGTTGAACCAACTGGGTGACCGTGAGCAGTCCGCCGCGTCGGGCACTGCGAGCAACGCCGAGGTCCAGAGCGAGACCGACGGGCCTGTGGATCCGACCAGCCTCTCGACCGACCCGGCCGACTCCCAGTTCGAGGGCATCGCCATCTATGAGGAACCCCCGGGAGACGCCGATGACCTGCGCGCCGTCCTGGCCAACAATCCTCTGACCGCCGGCTCCCTGCCGGACGTCTCCTCCTGCGATCTCCCGGCCACCCCGGTCGAACAGTCGACCGAGGAGCTGCAGGCCGTCCTCGATGCGTCGGCGTCGTGCTTGAACAGCGTGTGGGCCTCGGCGATGTCTGATCGCGGCCTGCCCTGGGAGCCACCGACGGTCGAGGTCTACACCTACCCCGACGTGCCGAACTCCACCTGCGAGGCGGACACCTTCGAGCCGGATTACCCGCGGGTCTGCAACCTCAACAACGTCATCTACTGGCCCGTCGGCTACGGTGTCGGCGCCTCGCAGGCCGACCCCGAGCTCGTCCCGGGCGCCTACCTGTGGGATCTGGCCGCCGTGTACATGAGCCCGGTGGCATGGCAGAGCTCGACGATCGTCTACTACGGGACGCTCCTGGACAAGCTCGAGGCGGACCAGGAGCAGGCCGACGAGGTCTGGCGCCGCCATTCTCTGCAGATGCAGTGCCTCGGTGCCGCCGCCTCGGTGCAGCAGCCTGCCGAGGCCCGGCCCGCGCCGGAGCTGCGCGATGAGCTGATGGACGAGTCGTACTGGGATCCGGACGAAGGGTCCCGTCCGATCGCTCCCGCCTCGCGGGCGCGCTGGCTGACGGCGGGCTTCGAGTCCGACGGGGACCTCGGCGTCTGCAACACGTGGGTCGCGCCGGCGGAGCAGGTCGCCTGATGACCGACGACGCTCTCTACACGGCCCGGGTGGATAACTCGGGCGGCACCTCGGGCCACGTGCGGGTGCACGACGGACCCATCCTCCCGTGCCCCGACACGGCCGGCGCCGCCTCGGGCTCTCACGCCGCGGGATCCGGCCTCGTGGGGTCGGACTTGGCCGGGTCGGACTCAGCGAAGTCGGGCCCGACGGGGTCGGACGTCGTGCTCCCCACCGGCGCTCCGACGCCTTCCGGGAGCGGATTCAACCCCGAACAGTTCCTCGCGATGGCGTGGGCCACCTGCCTCGGGGAGACGCTCCGCGTGGTCCTCCGCGAACGCCGCCTGCCGCACGAGAGCTCGGTGAGCGTCGAGGTGGAGCTGCACCGCGACCCTGCCGGCGGCTATCGATTCGTGCCGCGCGCACGGGTCACGATCGAGCAGATAGCGGCCGACGAGGCCCGCGAGATCGCAGCGGCCGCCCATGCGCGCTGCCCGGTCTCGAAGCTGCTGACCGGGCAGGGCGAGCCGGTCCTCGAGATCGTCGACGTCGCTGACGCCACCGACACCTCCCGTGCGACCGACGCCCCCGCCGCTACCGGTGCTACCGACGTCCCCGGGGCCACCGACAGGCCCGACACGGGCGACGCCCCCGAGACCCCCGAGGCTCCCTCCACACCCGGCGCCGCCCACACCCCCGAGCCGACGTGATGGATGGCATAACTCCCCGCACTGGGCGCTCGGTACGCTGAACGGGTCCTGATCTCGCCTCTGCGCACCGTCTGTCGGGCGGCGGCGCCGGGCCTCCTCCTCTCCGAGAGAACATGATCCAGTTCCGCCACGTCACGAAGACCTTCCCGCAGGGCCGGTCCACGGTGACGGCCCTGGAGGACATCGACCTCACCATCGCCGAGAACGAGATGGTCGGGATCGTCGGGGCCTCCGGCTCCGGCAAGTCCACCCTGCTGCGCCTGATCAATCACCTCGAGACCCCCACGTCCGGCACCGTCATGGTCGGCGGTGAGGACCTCTCCACTCTCCCCCCACGCGCGCAGCGTGAGCGCCGCCGTGGCATCGGCATGGTCTTCCAGCAGTTCAACCTGCTCGCGAACTCGACCGTGCTCGACAACGTCCTGATGCCCCTGCGGTTGCAGGGCGGGCGGGGCGCCGCCCGCCGCGAGACCGCCCTGCAGATGCTCGACTTCGTGCGGATGGCCGACCACCGCGACAAGCATCCCGCCCGTCTCTCCGGCGGCGAGAAGCAGCGCGTCGCGATCGCCAGGGCGCTCGTGACCCGCCCGCGGATCCTGCTGGCCGATGAGCCCACCTCAGCACTGGACTCCGGGCACTCCGACGACGTGATGGCCGTGCTGCGCGAGGTGCGCACCGAGTTCCGCACCACGATCGTGCTGGTCAGCCACGCCCTCGACGTCGTGAAGTCGTCGTGCGACCGCGCCGCCGTGCTCGAGCACGGGCGTCTGGCCGCGCTCACCGACGTGACCCCGCCGCCGCCTCGCGAGCAGGGCGGCAGCTATGCGGAGCGCGCCACGGAGTTCCTGGCATGAGCGATCTGCTGGCACGCCTGACCGAGTACCGCTCGGAGATCATCACCTCGATCGTCGAGACGGGGTACATGATCGGCAACTCCCTGCTGGCCGCGATCCTCGTCGGCCTGCCGCTGGGCACCCTGCTCTACCTCGCGCGTCCGGGCGGCCCCTACGAGCGCCGTTGGCTGCATTCGGTGGTCAACGCCTACGTCAACGTGGTGCGCTCGGTGCCCTTCCTGCTGTTCGTCGTCGCCCTCATCCCGTTCACGCGATGGCTGGTGGGGACGTCCTTCGGCACCACCGCCGCCTCGGTGCCCCTCGCCTTCGTCGCCGCCGCGCTGTACGCCCGCTTCTCCGAGCAGACCCTGCTGGACGTACCCGAGCAGACCATCGAGCTCGCGCGGTCGCTCGGCGCCAGCCCCTGGCAGATGGTCACCCGCTTCGTGTTCTCCGAAGCCCGCTCCGGCCTGGTGCTGAGCCTGACCACGGTGACGATCTCGATCGTCTCCTACTCCACGATCATGGGTGTGGTCGGGGGCGGCGGCGTGGGCGACTTCGCGATCCGCTACGGCTATCAGACCTACGAATACGACCTCATGTACACCACGATCGCGCTGATGATCGTGGCCGTCATGCTCATCCAAGGGGCCGGCACCCTGCTCGCCCGCGTCCTCGACAAACGGGCCCGCTGAGCCGTGCCCCGCCCCCGGACCTGTCGGGCCCATCGGCCCCGCCGCGCCCCGACGCGTCCCACTCCCCCGCCTGTACCCGCACCCTGACCCGCAGCCGCAGCCGCAGCCGCAGCCGCAGCCGCAGCCTGACCCACACGCGCACCCGCCCCCGGACCCGCACGTCCCAACCCGTACCCACACGTCCCCGCACCCCGCGCCTCGGCGGCCCCTCTCGGGCCCGCCCCGACCAGGAACGAGTCCCTTCATGAACCGTCGCCTCTTCGCCCTCTCCACCCTGACCGGCGCCGCCGCGCTGGGCCTCGCCGCCTGCGGCGTCGGCGGATCCGGCTCGGGCTCGGGCTCGGGCTCGGGTGGATCCGACGCCGACACCCTGATCAAGGTCGCCTCCCACCTCCCGCCGATGACCGACGTGGTCACCACCGCGGCCGAGGTCGCCGAGAAGGAGGGCTACACGATCGAGCTGGTCCAGGTCAGCGACAACGTGCAGTACAACCGGCTGCTGGCCGACGGCGAGGTCGATGCGAACTTCGCTCAGCACGAGCCGTACATGCAGGCCTTCAACGCGGAGAACGACGCGGACCTCGTGCTGCTCGAGCCGATCTACGACGCGAAGGTGGGCTACTACTCCAAGGCCTACGCGAGCGCCGACGAGATCCCCGCGGGCGCGAAGGTCGCGATCCCCAACGACGCGTCCAACGAGGGCCGCGCGCTGGCGATCCTCCACGAGCAGGGCCTGCTCAGCCTCCCGGAGGACGCCGGCTTCGAGGGCCGCATCGGCGACATCGTCGACAACCCCCTGGACCTCGAGTTCGTGCAGGTGGATCTGCTGAACCTCGCCTCCGCGTACGACGAGGACGGCATCGCGATGGTCTACAACTACCCGACCTATATCTCGAAGGTGGGACTCACTCCGGCCGACGCGATCCTGCTCGAGGAGACCGTCGACCAGCGCTTCGCGATCTCCCTGGTGGCCCGCGAGGACAACCAGGATTCGGAGAAGATCGAGGTGCTGCGCCGCGCGATGACCAGCGACACCGTGCGCACCTTCCTCGAGGACGAGCACAGCGAGACCCTGCTGCCCTCCTTCTGACCCCGCGCACCACGCCCCGCGGCCCGGGCACGCCCCGCGGGCCGGCCACACCCCGAGGGCCGGCCACGCCCCGCGGGCAGCAAATGTGAGCTGGGGACTCATGTGACCCCCTTGGATGAGTCCCCAGCTCACATTTGTCGACGCCGCGCGCGCTGATCAGCTCAGCGCAGCCGCCAGGCCAGCCGTACGCCCCGTCAGCCGAACACCCCCGTCAGCCGCGCGCCCCGACCAGCCCGGCCCAGCGCACCGACCAGCCGCGTGCCCCGACCAGCCCAGCCCAGCGCACCGGCCAGCCGCGCGCCGCGATCAGCCGAGCGTCGCGGGACGCTCCCAGTCCTCGCCGCGCACGTGGGTGTCGAGGAATCCGAGGAAGGTCTCGTACCAGACCTGCGCGTTCCCCCGTCCCTGGATCCAGTGGCCCTCGTCCGGGAAGTAGAGGTAGCGGTGCTGGGTACGGCCGTCGGCATCGCGCGGGGTCGACGAGAACTCGTGCAGGTCGTACCAGAGCGCATGGCCCTGGGCGATCGGCACGCGGTAGTCCCGGTCCCCGTGGATGACCAGCATCGGCGCCACGATGTCGCCGACCGAGTCCTTGGGGTTGTAACGGGCGTTCTGCTCGCGCATCGGTCGCTCCCATCCGGCGTTGTCGGTGGTGTGGCCCATGGTCGCGGTGTCCCACAGGGAGGCGTGGGTGACGATGCAGCGGAAGCGATCGCCGGTGTGGCCGGCCACCCAGTTGGCCATGTAGCCGCCGTAGGAGCCGCCGGCGAAGGCGGTCCGTTCGGCGTCGACGTCATCCCGGGAGACGGCACGGTCGGTGAGCGCCATGATGTCGGTGAACGGCGCGCCGCCCAGCTCGTGCTGGCCACGGTCGATCATCGCCTGGCCGTAGCCGGTGGAGATCGCCGGATCCGGCAGCAGCACCGCGTAGCCGGCGGCCACGAACGGGTTCGGGTTCCAGCGGTAGGTCCACGCGTTCCAGGACCCCCAGGGGCCGCCGTGGGCGAAGACCACCAGCGGGTGAGGGCCGTCGCCCTCGGGCGCCCGGAGCCAGGCGCGCAGGTCGGTGCCGTCCTCGGCGGTCGCGGTGATCTCGGTGAGGCTGCCGACCTGTTCGACGGCGTCGGCCGGGTTCGGCAGCTCCTCCACCGCGCCGGTCGCCGGATCGATGCGCACGGGATGGGGAGCGACGGCGATCCCGGAGGCCACGGCGCTGACGGCTCCCCCGGCGATCGAGGCGGAGGAGAAGGCCAGATCCTGCTCGGGGCCTCCGGCCAGTCGTCGCGGGGCGGGGTCGTCGATCCCGCCGATCCACACGGAGCCGCGCCCCTGGTCGTCGCTGGTGGCGACGAGCGTGGCGTCGTCCAGCCAGATCGGCTCCACCCACTGATCCAGCTCGGGCCACACCTGCACGGAGTCACCGGTCGCCAGGTCGAGCACCTCGACGGTGCTCGAGAGGCTCGCGTGCTGGGTCCAGGTGCGACCGCGGCCGATCAGTACCCGCATGCCGTCGGGACTGAACTCGCCGGGCTCGAACTCGACCTCCGCGGTCGCCTCGCGCAGCAGACGCGGGGGCTGACCGCCGATGAGATCCAGCAGGTAGAGGTCTGCCGTGGCGAGCAGGTCGCCGCGGGAGTCCTGCATCGCCACCAGCGCCCGGGATCCGGTGCGGTCCACGCTCCACTCGACGAGCCGACCCGCGGGCATCGTGACGTACCGGAAGTGGAGCACCTGCTCGTGCGCGGCATCCTCGGAGCCCTCGGAGCGCCCAGACCCCCCGGAGCCCTCGGCGTCCGACGACGTGCTCGTTCCGGCACTTCCGCCGGCACTGACGCCGGCGCTGCCGCCTGCGCCGGTACCGTCCGTGGCGCGCGTCCCCGGGGCGGGCGTGGCCTCCGCACTGGAGAGGTCCTCGGGGACTGCGGCGATCGCGAGCACGGGACGGGTCGGCCCCAGGTCGTGATCCCAGTAGCGGGTCGGGAAGCTCGAATGGAGGGCGGCGGTCACCTTGGCCGTCGTCCGCTCCTTCATCAGACGGGCGTGCTCGGTCTCGTCGGCCGCCTGGGAGTGCACCTCGAGCTCCGCGACGAGATGGGAACCGGCCAGGTGGAGGCCGCCGAATCCGCCGGGCCGGGAGGCGAGTTCGCGGGCCTCGCCGCGCACGGGCAGCGCCCAGAGCTGGGCGTCCTCGGCCTCCTCGCCGTCCTCGCCCACGCGCTGGGAGGTAAAGCAGGTGGTGCCATCCTCGGCGGCGACGACCGCTCCGATGGAGGCCTCTCCCCTGGTCAGGGGAACGGTCCGCCCACCGTCGAGCTCCACGAGGGAGCTGCGGTACGCGGTGCCCTTCGCGTTCGGTGACGACACCTTCGCGAGGATCCTGCCCCCATCCGTGGTCTCCAAACCCGCCAATCGGGTCGCGTCCAACAGGGCTTCGATGCTCTCGAGTGTCATGGTTCACCATCCTGTCACCCCCGCGCACGGGAGGCGCCCCAACGAGGTCTCGACGAGGTCTCGACGGGGTCACGACAGAGCGTCCGACAGCACGGCCGACAGCACGGCCGACGGGACGGCGGTCACCCCTGCCTTGCGTCCGCGCCCAATCTAGTTTACTTTTGAACTATCGATCGAGACGCACTCCGGCATCCCGTCAGGACGCCGGGCACCTCCCGATCCACGAGACCTACCGCGAGGAGCGATCATGCAGTTCGGAATCTTCACCATCGCCGACATCACGCCGGACCCCACCACCGGCAGGGTGCCCACCGAGAACGAGCGCCTGCGCTCGATGGTGGAGCAGGCCACGCTCGCCGAACAGGTGGGCCTGGACGTGTTCGCCGTCGGGGAGCACCACAACCCGCCGTTCGTGACCTCCTCGCCCACCACCACGCTCGCCTACATCGGTGCGCGGACCACGGACCTGATCCTGTCCACCGCGACCACGCTGATCACCACGAACGACCCGGTGAAGATCGCCGAGGACTACGCGATGCTGCAGCACCTCACCGGCGGTCGGGTGGACCTCGTGATGGGCCGCGGCAACACCGGCCCCGTCTACCCGTGGTTCGGGCAGGACATCCGCAAGGGCGTCGAGATCGCGATCGAGAACTACGATCTGCTGCGCCGCCTGTGGACCGAGGACGTCGTGGACTGGGAGGGCAGCTTCCGCACGCCGCTGCAGCAGTTCACCTCGACCCCGCGCCCGCTGGACGGCGTCGCCCCGTTCGTGTGGCACGGCTCGATCCGCTCCCCGCAGATCGCCGAGCAGGCCGCGTACTACGGCGACGGCTTCCTGCACAACAACATCTTCTGGCCCATGAGCCACACCCAGCAGATGGTCCAGCTGTACCGCGAGCGCTATGAGCACTACGGCCACGGCACGGCCCGTCAGGCCTATGTGGGCCTGGGCGGTCAGGCCTTCATGCGCAAGAACTCCCAGGACGCCTGGAACGAGTTCCGCCCCTACTTCGACAACGCCCCGGTGTACGGCGGCGGCCCCTCGATGGAGGACTTCACCCGGGCCACGCCGCTGACCGTCGGCTCCCCCGAACAGGTCGTCGAGCGCTACCTGACCATGGCCGACGGCGTCGGCGACTACCAGCGCCAGATGTTCCTCATGGACCATGCGGGCCTCCCGCAGAAGACGGTCCTGGAGCAGATCGAGCTGCTGGGCACCGAGGTGGTCCCGGTGCTGCGCCGCGAGCTCGAGGCCCGCAAGCCGGCCGACGTCCCCGAGGCGCCGACCCACGCCGCCCGGGTCGCCGAGTCAGAATCACGACGTGGCGCGTTCGACGACGCCTACAAGTTCGAGACCGGCGACAACTGGACCGGTCTGCGCGCCGAGGATGCCGAGAACCGCACCCGCTGACCGGCCGCGCGGCCGGCGCCAGCCACCGCTCAGCCGCCACCGCTCACCCCGCACTCTGAGAGGCTCGCCCCATGACCGACACCGTTCGCCTCGTCGCCCTGTCCGCCGGACTGTCCACCCCCAGCTCGACGCGCATGCTCACCGACCAGCTCTCCCGAGCCGCCGCCACCGCCCTCGGCCGTGACGGCGCCGAGGTGGACGTCACCACGGTGGAGCTGCGCGAGTACGCCCACGCCATCACCGATGCCCTGCTCACCCGCTTCCCCGACGAGCGGCTGTCCATGGTGATCGAGTCCGTCCGCGCGGCCGACGCGGTCATCGCCGTGACCCCGGTGTTCAACGTCGGCCCCTCGGGCCTGTTCAAGACCTTCTTCGACGCGGTCGACGTCGAGGTCTGGAGGAACAAGCCGGTGCTGCTGGGCGCGACCGCCGGCACCGCACGGCACTCCCTGGCGATCGACTACGCGATCCGTCCCCTGTTCGGGTACCTGAAGGCGGAGGTCGTCCCCACGGTCGTGTTCGCGGCGTCGGCCGATTTCGGTGCCGACACCGACGGCCAGGCCGACGAGCAGCCGCTCGCGGCGCGCGTGCGCCGGGCCGCGACGGAGCTCGCCACGATGCTGAGCGCCGGGATCGGCAGCTCGGCCGTCACCGCGGAGACCTCCGAGAGTGCAGCCGACGGGACTCCTGAGGAGCCGGCCTCGACCCTGGACGCGGAGTTCTCCGACTTCGTGCCGATGGGCAAGCTGCTCGGTCGCGACTGAGCGCACGCATCCTCGGCGGCGCCGCTCCGCGTGAGCGATCGGGCCTCGCCTCACGCCGACGCGAGCTGCCCCGCCCACTGCTCGTGCAGGGCGGTGAGCTCGGCGACCACCTCGGGGTGCTGCGCGGAGACATCGGCCGCGGCGGATTCGTCATGCTCCCCGGGGCCGAGCGGCACCAGGGTGAGCCCGTCGCCGATGTCGGTGTGCTCGACCGCGAGCAGCTGCTCGCGATGCCCCGTGCTCGCGTCGACCCAGCGCAGCTTCCACTCCGGTGTGCGCACCGCCCACTGGAAGCCGGTGTCGAAGTGCAGCACGTCGTGGCCCCCGCCGTCGGCCCCGCCCGGCGCTCCTGCCGGGGCTGACGCCGCAACCTCCCACGCCGCGCGCAGATCGCGCCCGTCCAGCGGCGCGGCCTGCGAGAGGTCCGCGCCGGCCGCCGCCGCGAAGGTGGGCAGCAGGTCGAGAGCGGAGACCAGGGCCTGCGAGCGCTCGCCCGCCGGGACGGTGCCGGGCCAGGAGACCAGGAACGGCACCCTCACCCCGCCCTCGAAGAGGCTGTACTTGGTGCCCACGAGCGGTGCATTGTCCCCGTAGTTGCAGGTGGAGCCGCCGTTGTCGGTGAGGTAGACGACCAGGGTGCGTTCGCGCCGACCGGTGGCCTCGAGGTGGTCGAGCATCCGCCCGATCTCCCGGTCCATGATTTCGAGCTGGGCGAGGTAGTAGTCCCGGCCGTGCTCGAGGTGCGGGGAGATCGCTCCGTCGTACCAGTCGACGTAGTCCGCGGCCTCGGGGTCGAAGTCGTCGTGGTGGGGCAGGGCGCGCGCGGCGAGCTCGTCCTCCGGCAGCTGCCAGGCGAAGTTGTGCACCGCGTTGTAGGCGACCATGCAGAAGAACGGGGCCTCTGCCTCTGCCTCTGTCTCGGCGGCGGCGTCCGCGGCCTCGCCCATGAAGTCGATCGCGCGATCGGTGAACTCCACGGTCAGGTGCTGCTCGCAGTCCACCTCGACCCCGTTCTCGAACAGCGGGCTCACCCCGTGGCGCGACGCCGCCTCCCCGTACTCCTCGCGCGCCTGCTCGGAGTGGTGCAGGTAGTGCAGGCGCCCCATGCTGAGGCCGGCCAGGCCGTACAGGCTGCTGCCGAAGCCGTGGCGGTCGGGGCAGGCCCGGTCCCCGGGCTGCTCGGGGCCGTAGTGCACCTTCCCGAAGTAGCCCGTGCGATAGCCGGCGCCCGCCAGGATCTCGGGCATGACCTGGCGCTCTGCGGGCGGGAACGCCGAGGAGTCGAACCACCGGGCACCCCATCGCTGCTGGTGCGCACCGGCGATGAGGCCGGCGCGGGAGGGCGAGCAGATCGGAGCGGTGACGTATCCGTTGTCGAAGGTCGTCCCGCTGTCGGCGAGCCGGTCGAGGTGCGGGGTGCGGGCGTCCGCGCTGCTGCGGGCGGAGCGGTCGGCGTACCCGTGGTCGTCGGAGACGATCAGCAGGATGTTCGGGCGGTCGGTCGTGGCGGTCATCAGGGGCCTTTCTCCGGGCGGGGGTGCAGAGGTGCGCGCTGCCCGAGGCCGTCGACCTCGGTCTCCCAGCCGCTCAGCCCCTCCCTCTCGTGGCGCGCGAACCAGGTGGACATCATGTCGGTCAGCTCGCGCAGCCGCACGGCGCACGACGGGTCCGCGGAGCGGTCGGTCTCCTCGAGGGGGTCCGCGACGAGGTCATAGAGCTCCGTGGGGCCCTCGCGCCGCAGCACGAGCTTCCAGCCGCCGGTGCGGATCATGCGCGCGGCACCGTACTCGTCGTGGATCACGATCGGGTCGTCGGCCGCGTCCGCCCGATCCTCGCCGCCATCGGCCTCGCTCCCGAGCAGGCGCGGCGCGAGCGACCGGCCGGCGCGCAGCGGGTCCAGCGCGGGCGGGGATCCGGTGAGCTCGGCGATCGTCTCGTAGATGCTGGTCGCCGACGCGGGCCGCTCGTCGACCTGCCCGGCGGGGATCCGCCCTGGCCACGCGGCGATGAAGGGGACGGTGATCGACGGCTCCCAGAAGTTCAGCGGCCAGGTCCCGTTGCCCTTGCCCCAGTAGCCGTGGTGGCCGCAGGAGAACCCGTTGTCCGAGGTGAAGATGACCAGCGTGTCCTCGAGCTCGCCGCGCTCCTCGAGGTGGGCCAGGAGGGCCTCGACGCTGCGGTCCACCCCGCTGACGGCGGCGCAGTATCCGGTCAGCGCCTCCTGCCGGTGCGCGACGGCACCGGCGAAGTGCTCGCGCCGAAACCAGGGATGCGCGGGAGGCTCGGGGATCGAGGGGAAGTCGGTGTCCCGGTAGAGGTCGCGCAGCTCGGCGGGGTGCTCGTCGCCCAACCAGGGGTCGTGCGGGGCGGTCCAGGTGACCTGCAGGAAGAACGGCCGGTCGTCGTCCGCTCCCCGGTCCAGGAAGTCGAGCCCGTGCTCGGTGATCGCGTCGGTGAGGTAGCCGGGTTCGGTGGCCGGGGTCGGCGGGCTCGTCGGCCGTCCGGTCGCCGGATCCTGCTCCCAGATCGGCGCGCCGTAGTACGGACCGCCGCCGAGCTGGTGGGCATACCAGTACTCGAATCCCTCCGCGGCCCGCTCGGAGGAGCCCACGTGCCATTTGCCCACCATGCCGCAGCGGTAGCCGTTGCGTGCGAGCAGGGCACCGAGGGTGTCCGCACCGGGCAGGTCCTCGAGGAAGTCGGGATCCTGCTGCCGACGGGGCTGCTCGGCGCGGGCCAGCGCCTCGGGTGCGATCCAGTCGTGCACCCCGTGGGCCGACGGCATGCGGCCGGTCATGATGCTCGCCCGGGCCGGCGAGCAGACCGGCGAGGCGCAGAAGAACTGCGACAGCGTGGTGCCCTCCCGCTGGAGCCGGTCCAGCGTCGGCGTGCGGATCTCGGGCGTGCGCGACCCCATCGCCCAGGCGCCCTGGTCGTCGGTGACCAGGAGCAGGACGTTGGGCCGTGCGGGATCGTCGTGTGCCGGGTCGCCGGGCGGTGCGAGCTCCGGAGCGGGCATCGGGCGCCTCCTGTGCGGGCGGGTCGAGCGGGTCGAGCGGGTCGACGGCGAACGTGGCGTCGAGAGCTTCTAGAGTAGCCTCCGGGGAACCGTTTTCCCCGACCTCCCTCCGAAAGGACTCCCGATGATCCGGCCCGGCCTCTGCTCCGTCACCTTCCGCGGGCTCGACATCGAGGACGTCGTCGCCCTCGCGGACCATGCGGGCCTCGCATGCATCGAATGGGCCGGGGACGCGCATGTGCCGCCCGGGGACGCCGTCGCCGCAGCTCGCGCGCGCGAGCTGACCGAGAGCGCGGGCCTGTCCGTCGCCTCCTACGGCTCCTACCTGCGCTTCGAGGGGGCCGACGACGAGAACCGCACCGAGGGTGATGCGGTGATCGCCTCCGCCCGGATGCTCGGCGCGCCGAGGATCCGGGTGTGGGCGGGCAGTCGGGGGTCGGCCGAGGTCGCGGAGCCGCACCGTGCGCGTCTCGTCGGCCGTGTCCAGGACTTCGCCGACCGCGCGGCCGAGCACGGTCTCGAGGTGGGCCTCGAGTTCCACGGCGGCACCCTGACCGACGAGATCGGCTCGACCCTGCGCCTGCTCGAGGAGGTGGGCCGCGGCACCGTGCTCAGCTACTGGCAGCCCCACCAGGACATGCCCGCGGCCGACGCGGTGGGCACCCTGCGCCAGGCGCTCCCGTTCCTGTCGACCATCCATGTCTTCTCCTGGTGGCCGGATCATCAGCGTCATCCGCTCTCCGCGCGGGAGGATCTCTGGCGCGAGGTGTTCACGGTGCTCGCCGCCGAGGGCTCGGACCGCGACGCACTGCTCGAGTTCATCCCCGGCGACGACCCCGCTCTCCTGTCCCGCGAGGCGCAGACCTTGCGCTCCCTGATCGCCGCTGGAGAGGACGCCGCGCGATGAGGGCGCTGCTGGCGATGCCCCAGGGGCTCCAGCACCACCTGTTCGACCCCACCCAGCTCGAGCGGTTGGCCCGACTGGCCGAGATCGACACAGGGCGCACGCTGCCGGACCTCAACGCCGCCTCGGACGCGGAGCTCGCCGCAGCGGAGGTGCTGGTCACCGGGTGGGGATCACCCCTCCTCGACGCTGCGGCCCTCGTGCGGCTGCCCCGCCTGCGAGGGATCGTCCACACCGCGGGCACGGTGCGCTTCGTGGTCTCCGACGCGGTGTGGGCCCGCGGCGACATCACGGTGACGTCGGCGACCGAGGCGAACGCGGTGCCGGTCGCGGAGTTCACCCTCGCCCACCTCCTGCTGGCCGGCAAGCGCAGCCTTGCCCGCGAGGCGCGCTACCGCACGGACCACACGGTGCACGGCGGCACGGCGGCGGATCCGGGGATCGGCAACTACGGCGGCGTCGTCGGCCTCATCGGGGCCTCCCGCATCGGCGTCCTGGTGGCGGAGCATCTGCGGCGTTTCGACCTCGACGTGCTGATCACCGACCCGTACGCGAGCACCGAGCAGGTCGCCGCACTGGGCGCGACGAAGGTCGAGGCCGAGGAGCTGTACTCCCGCAGCGACGTGGTGAGCCTGCATGCGCCCGATGTCCCCTCCACGCGCGGGATGGTCAGCCGCGACCTGCTCGCCCTGATGCGGGACGGGACCACCTTCCTCAACACCGCCCGCCCGGCGCTCGTGGAGCCGGACGCGCTGCGCGACGAGCTGGTCTCCGGGCGACTCTCCGCCGTGCTCGACGTCCACGACGACCTGGCCGACGACGACCCGATCTGGGACCTGCCGAACGTCTCGCTCACCCCGCACATCGCCGGCTCCCAGGGCAACGAGCTGCGCCGGATGGGCGAGCACGCCCTGGAGGAGGTGCGCCGGCTCGCCGCCGGGGAGCCTGCGCGCTTCCCAGTGGACCCCGCCCGGCTCGACATCTCCGCCTGAGCCGAGCGTCGCCCGTCACCCAGGAGGAAGATCACGCGTCCGGACGGGCCGATTCCCCGGTCGGGCGGCGCCGTCCTGGTTATGCTGACGGGGACGGGACAGCGTTTCCCCGTCCCGCATGGTCCGCACACCCCGCATGATCCGTTCGGCCTGCACGACCGCCGCAGTCCCCCGCCACGTAGGAGCCCCGATGCCCGCAGTGCGTCTCAGCGATGTCGCCCAGGATGCCGGGGTCTCCCTGGCCACCGCGTCCCGCGTGCTCAACGGCTCGGCCCGGGTGCCCGGCAAGGCCGTCGCCGAGAAGGTGGAGGCCTCCGCCGCGCGGCTCGGCTACGTGCCCAACGCCCAGGCACAGGCGCTGGCCCGTTCCCGCTCGGGCCTGATCGGTCTGGTCGTGCACGACATCGCCGACCCGTACTTCGCGACCATCGCCCGCGAGGTCCAGCAGCAGGTCTTCGCCTCGCAGTCGCAGGTGCTGCTCACCCAGACCGATCGCGAGATCGACACCGAGGTGCGTGCACTGCGTTCCCTCATCGCCCAGCAGGTCGATGCCCTCGTGCTGGTGGGCTCGCATCGCTACGGCAACGACTCCGACGCCGCGATCAGCACGCTGCTGGAGGGCTTCGCCCGCAACGGCGGCAAGGTGGTCGGCATGGGCCAGTCGGTGGGCGTGGGCCGCACCATCGTGCCGGACAACGCCGCCGCGGCCCATGAGCTCGCCACCGCGCTGATCGTCGAGGGTCACCGGCGCTTCGCCGTGGTCCAGGGCATCGCCGGGATCCCGTCGGCCGGCTCGCGCACCGGCGGCTTCGTCGCCGCCCTCACCGAGGCGGGCATCGAGCCCGAGCTGAGCATCGAGGCGGGCCTGACCCGCGACGGCGGCTACGAGCTGGCCGAGCGGATCGAGGAGCACCTCGAGACCGCCGCCGCCGACGACGCACCGCTGTGCGTGTTCGCCCCAGCGGACGTCATGGCCCTCGGCGCGCTCGGCGAGCTGCGCCGCCGCGGGATCTCCGTGCCCGGCCAAGTGGCCGTGGCGGGCTTCGGCGGGGTGCCCGACGGCGCCGACTCCCACCCCACCCTGACCACGATCGCGCTGCCGTTGCACGACATGGCCCGCCAGGCCGTGGAGTGGGTGCTGGAGCACCCCGTCCAGGACGAGCAGGGCGGGGGCGACGAGCAGGGCGGGCAGCATGAGAACGCGGCCGACGACGCCATCACCGAGGTGCACGTGCGCGGCGACGTGCTGCTGCGCGAATCCACTGCCGTGGCCGCGAAGGCCTGACCGCCCCGACGTTCCGCGAATGCACGACCGATCCCCCTGGCGCTACCCGACGGCGAGACACTAAGGTAAGGCTCACCTCATACCGCCTGCCCGTGGAGAGCCTCGTGACCACCGACTCGTCGAACCCGACGCGCACCAGTTCACCCCGACGCGGCGTCGACGGCGCCCTGATCAGGATGTGGGGCGGCAAGGATCTGCGGTTGCGGGTGATCGACCGCGAGGAGGTCGCAGAGAACTTCGTGCGACTGAAGGTCGATCTCGACGGGCTCCTGGCCCGCGACGCCGTCTACCCGACCTACTGGCTGCGTCTGTGGTTCACGACGCCTGCCGGCAAGGGCCACCAGCGCGGCTACACGCTCGTGGACCCCGACCCGGCCGAGGGCACGGCCTGTATCGAGTTCTATCTCCACCCCGGCATCGCCTCGGACTGGGCGCGCGGCGCCACGGCGGGCGACGAGATCGACGCGACCGTGCTGAACGGCCGGAACCCGGTCGCGGAGACTCCGACACATCTGGTCATGGTGGGCGACGGCGCCTCCTACCCGGCGATCGCGGACACCCTGCGCCGCCTTCCCGAGGTTCCCGCGACCGTGCTCCTGGAGCGCGGATACGCCGACGACGAGCAGGTGCTCACGCTCCCCGCGCGCGAGGGGCTCAGCATGCGCTGGATCGACCGCGACGGATCCCTCGTGCACACGGCGCTGGCGACCGCCGGGGCGGCCCCCACGGGGTCGACGTTCTTCGTCGCCCTCGAGGGAGCGCCCACCCGTGCGCTGACGTCCGGCCTGCGCAGGCAGCTGGCCGTCCCCAAGGAGCGGATCCACTCCCTGGCCTACTGGAAGAAGAGCTGACCTCCGCTCACGCGTACGGCAGCACGAGTTCCTCGTACCGCTGCCTCACGATGCCGATCGCCTCATGCGCGGGCGTCGCCCACACGTCCTCGTTGAAGATCTCGACCTCGATGTCGCCGGTGTACCCGGCGGCCTCGACCATCCGGGTGATCGCGGGGAAGTCGATGTAGCCGTCCCCCATGTAGCCGCGGGAGAACAGCGGCTCGGCGGCGAGCGGCAGGTTCCAGTCGCACACCTGGTAGCTGAAGAGCCGCCCGCTCCGCCCGGCCCGGGAGATGGCCTGCTCGAGCGTCGGGTCCCACCACACGTGATAGGTGTCCACGATGACGCCGACGGCGTCGCTGCCGGTGCCCTCGGCGATGTCGAGCGCCTGGTCGAGGGTGGCGATCACGGCGCGGTCCGCGGTGAACATCGGGTGCATCGGCTCGAGCGAGAGGGTCACCCCGGCGGATTCCGCATAGGGGGCCAGCGTCGCGATGTTCTCGGCGACCCGGGCGCGGGCGCCGGCTATGTCCTTGTCCTCCTGCGTGATCCCGCCGACGACCATCACGAGCGTCGGCGCACCGAGTGCCGCGGTCTCGTCGATCGCCCGACGGTTCTCTTCCAGGGACGCGGCGCGTGCGGACTCGTCGGCCGCCGTGAGGAAGCCGCCGCGGCACAGGCTGCTCACGCGCAGGCCCGCGTCGTCCGCCCGTCGCTTCAGGGCGTCGACCCCGATCTCCTCGACGTCCTGGCGCCACAGGCCCACGGCCTCGATGTCGCGCGCTGCGGTGGCCTCGAGGAACTCCTGGATCGGGGTGCTGCGGCAGGTCCAGCGGTTGATCGACAGGCGCGGGGCCGCCAGCGAGGCATGGGGGGTGTGCGGGGTGTTCATGCGGTGGCTCCGTCCAGGATCGGGATGTCATAGCCGGCCAGACGCAGCATCGCGTGCCAGCGCTCGGCGGCCAGCGCCGGGTCCTCGAGGTTGCCGGTGGTGGCGGCGAGCTCGATGGCGCGCGAGAGGTGCGGGAGGCTGCGGGCGGAATGCATGCCGCCCACCATCGTGAACGCCCTCTGGTGACCGTTGAGCCAGGCCAGGAAGGCGACGCCGGTCTTGTAGTGGAAGGTGGGCGTGGAGAACACGTGCCGGCCCAGCTCCTCGGAGGCATCCAGGATGCGTCGTGCCTCCTCGGGGTCGCCGGCGTCCAGCGCCTGCACCGCGGCCGACGCCGCCGGGGCGGTCGCCGCGAAGGCGCCGAGCAGGGCGTCGGAGTACTCGCCGGGCACCTGCGCCGCGCCGGGTTCGGTGGTGCCGGTGCCGTCGCCCACGATGAGATGGGAGAAGTGGAAGTCGTCGCCGGTGAGCATCCGCACGCCGGCCGGGAGCTTTTCGCGCACGGCGATCTCGGCGGCGTCGTCCAGCAGGCTCATCTTCACGCCGCGGATCTTCGCCGGGTCCGCCTCGATGATCCGGAGCAGGGTCTTCGCGGCGACGCTCGTGTCGGCGTCTCCGAAATAACCCTCCAGCTGAGGATCGAAGGCGGTGCCCAGCCAGTGCAGCACGACGGGCTCGGTGGCGGCGTCCAGCACGCGGCGGTAGACGTCCTCGTACTCGGCGGCGCTGGTCGCGACGCGGGCCAGATGGCGGCTGGCCATCAGCACCGCGCCCGCGCCCGTGGCCTCGGTGGCCTCGAGCTGCTCGCGGTAGGCCTCGACGATCTGGTCCAGGCTGAGCTCGTGCTCGCTGCGCTGGTCGGTGGAGACCCCGGCGACGACGAGATCGCGCACGCCCGCCCCGTCGGGGAAGACCGCCGCGATCTGCGGGTCCTCCAGCGCCTCGCGGGCGGCGTCGGCCGTGCGGGCGATCAGCTCGCGGGTCGCGGCCGGGTCCAGGCCCATGTTGCGCTGGGCGGTGTCCATCGCGTCGGCCACCCCGAGGCCGCGCGACCACATGGTGCGCCGGAAGGCGAGCGTCGCGTCCCAGTCGATGTCCGCCGGGGCGCCGGGGGTGTTGTCGCCGTGCGCCTGCGGCACGACGTGCACGGCGGCGTAGACCACGCGAGAGCGCAGCGGGGAGGTGGGACGCGCGAAGGCGGCCGCCTCGTCCACGGCGATCCGGCGCAGCGAGCCGTCCTCGTCCAGCAGGGTGAGCTGCAGTGCGTCGGTCATGCTCAGGCCTCCGTCAGCGGGTCGAGCGAGATGCGGCGGCCCTCGGCCGAGCTGGTGAGACCGGCTTCGGCGAGGCGGACTCCGCGTGCGCCGGAGAGGAAGTCGAAGGGATACGAGGACCGCTCGACCCCCTCCGCCAGGTGGCGCAGGAAGTCCTCCCACTGCACCTTGAAGCCGTTGTCGAACTGCTCGTTGTCGGGTACCTCGATCCAGTCGTCGTAGTAGTTGTGCGGATCCTTGACGTCGGGGTTCCACACCGGCTTCGGGGTCGCCTCACGCGGCTGGATGTGTGCGCCGTGCAGCCCCACGACGGCCGAGCCCTTGGTGCCGTCGACCTGGAACTCGACCAGCTCGTCGCGGTGCACGCGCACGTCCCAGCTGGAGTTCATCTGCACGACGGTGCCGCCCTCGAGACGGAACACCCCGTAGGCCGCGTCATCGGCGGTCGCCGTGTACTGCTCGCCCTTCTCGTCCCAGCGCCGCCCGATGTGGGTGGCGGTCTGGGCGTAGACGTCCTCGATGCGGCCGAACAGCTCCTCGATGACGTAGTTCCAGTGCGGGAACATGTCTGCGACGATGCCGCCTCCGTCCTCGGTGCGGTAGTTCCAGGAGGGGCGCTGGGCCTCCTGCCAGTCGCCCTCGTAGACCCAGTACCCGAACTCGCCGCGCACGGAGAGGATCTCGCCGAAGAAGCCGGAGTCGATGAGGCGGCGCAGCTTGAGCAGGCCGGGGAGGTAGAGCTTGTCGTGCACGACGCCGTTGACGGTGCCGTGCTCCCTGGCCAGGCGCGCCAGCTCGAGCGCGTCCTCGAAGGATTCGGCGGTGGGCTTCTCGGTGTAGATGGCCTTGCCGGCAGCGATGGCCTTCTTGAGGTTCTCCACGCGCAGGTTCGTCACCAGCGCGTCGAAGTAGACCTCGTAGTCGTCGTTGTCCAGCGCCTCCTCCACGTCGGTGGTCCAGTTCGCCAGGCCGTGGCGCTCGGCGACCGCGGCCAGCTTCTCCTCGTTGCGGCCCACCAGCAGCAGATCGGGGACCAGCCGGTCACCGTCGGCGAGCTCCACGCCGCCCTGCTCCTGGATCGCGAGCAGGGAGCGCACCAGGTGCTGGCGATACCCCATGCGGCCGGTGGCCCCGTTGACGATGATCCCGATCCTGCGTTCTGCCATGTGTCCGTGCTCCTGTGGTTCGTGTGGGTCGCCCGGGTCCCGGGCGGCGGCTCGGCGGCGCACGCGGTCTGCGTCGACCGCTGCCATCCTGAGGCAACCGCTTTCCTGGGATCCAGTCAAGCATGTTCGGCGCGTGCGGGCAAGCGCTTGTCGGAGCGGACACACCCTCGACACCTCCCACCCTCAGACCTAGGATGATTCGCAGCGGCGAGCAGTCCTCCCCGCTCTGCGAGCACCGCACCCCTACCGCTCCCGCTCCCGCAAGGACGCCCCCATGTCATCGAGCACGCTCATCCGCCGTTCCTGCCCCGCCACCCGCTGGCTCGAGGCGCTCCCGCTCGGCAATGGTCGGATCGGTGCGATGGTCTGGGGCGATCCCGAACGGGCTCGCTTCAGCCTCAACGAGTCCACGCTGTGGTCCGGCTCCCCCACCACCACGCAGCACTGGAACACCTCCGCCGAGGACGCGACGGGGATCCGCGAGCGGGCTCGGGCGCAGTTCCTCGCCGGGCAGGTCGCCGAGGCGCAGGCGACGCTCGAGGGGCTCGGCTCCTCCTGGTCACAGGCCTACCAGCCGGTCGGAGAGCTAGTCGTGGCGACCACCGGCGACGTCGGCGACGGCGGCGAACGCGCCCTCGATCTCGCCCGTGCGGAGCACTCGGTCCGCACGGAGGCCGGCGAGCACCTGACCTTCGTGAGCGTGGCCGACGACGTCCTGGTGCACGCGGCGCCCGTCGCCCCGGGCGCCCCGACGGCGCTCGAGTTCACCTCGCCCCTGGTGGAGGAGCGGCGGCAGGTCGATGAGCACGGGCTCACCACGGTGCTGCGCGCCCCGTCGGACGGCGTCCCCACCCGCCACGACGACATGGCCGAGCTCGCCTGGGATCCCGCGGGCGCGAGCCGCGCCGCGGTCGTCGTGCGCACGCGCGTCGAGCACGGACGGCTGCTCGTCGTCTGCGCGATCGCCACCACCTGGCAGGGGCTCGGCGAGCAGCCGGACCGTCCCGTCGCCGAGGCGCTCACGGACGCGACCGCGCAGGCGGAGGCCGCGCTGGTCCGCGGCGAGCGCGAGCTGCGTCAGCGGCACGAGGGAACCCCGCTGCCGGGAGCGGACGCCGTCGGCCTCGAGCTGACCGGCTCCGCCAAGTCCGAGCTGCTGTCCACCATGTTCGCCTACGGTCGCCATCTGCTCGCGGCCTCGTCCCGAGCGGGGCTGCCGCCCGCGAACCTGCAGGGCATCTGGAACCAGCAGGTGCTCGCGCCGTGGAACTCGAACTACACGGTGAACATCAACCTGGAGATGAACCACTGGGCCGCAGGCGTCGCGCACGTCCCCGGGGCCGCCGAGGCGCTCGAGGGCTACGTCGCGATGCTCCGGCAGGCCGGCCGGGAGACCGCCCGGCGCCTGTACGGGGCACGCGGCTGGACCGTGCACCACAACTCCGACCCCTGGGGGTACACCGATCCGGTCGCGGGCGACCCGAAGTGGGCGACCTGGCCGATGGGCGGGCTGTGGCTCGAGCGCGAGCTCGACTCGCTCGCCTCCTTCAGCGGCGAGGACCCTGCCGTGCTCGCCGAGCACCGTCTGCCGGCCCTGCGGGAGGCTGCGACCTTCGCCCTGGACCTGCTGCACGAGGGGCCGGACGGCACGCTGGTCACCTTCCCCTCCACCTCGCCGGAGAACGAGTGGATCACGACCGACGGGGCCCCCGTCGCACTCACCGAGAGCTCCGGGATGGACCGGTGGCTGCTGCGCGAGGTCTTCGAGTCCCTCGTCGCAAAGGCCGAGCTGCTGGGCGTCACGGATGACGACGTGGTGCGCCGAGCGGCCGCCGCGCTCACGCGGATCCCCGGCCCGCGGATCGGGGCCGACGGCCGCATCCTGGAGTGGCACCGGGACGGTGCGGACGAGGTCGAGCCAGCCCATCGCCATGTCTCCCACCTGGGATTCGAGTACCCCGGCGCACAGCACCTCGCCCCGGAGCTGTCGGAGGCGGTGACCGCGTCGATGGAGGCCCGTGGCGACGAGGCCACCGGCTGGTCCCTCGCCTGGAAGACCTCGCTGTGGGCGCGCCTGCATCGCCCCGACAAGGTCCAGGACCTGCTGCAGCTGTTCCTGCGGCCCGCCGAGACCGAGGCCGGCGAGCGCAGCGGGCTCTACCCGAACCTGTTCTCGGCCCATCCCCCGTTCCAGATCGACGGCAACATCGGCATCGTCGCGGCGATCGCCGAATGCCTGATCCAGAGCCATCGCAGGGAGATCGAGCTGCTGCCGGCCCCGGCTCCGATCCTGGCGACCGGCTCCGTGCGCGCCCTGCGTGCCCGACCCGGCGTGGAGGTCGACATGGCCTGGAGCGATGGCGCGCTCACCGCCCTGAGCCTGCGCGCCGTCGGCCCGGGCGCGCTGGGCACGCACCGGATACGTCTCGGGGAACGTGCGATGACCATCGACCTGCCCGACACGCAGACGGTGGAGGTCGACGTCGCGGCACTGCGCTGAGTTCGCTCTCGAACAGCTCGCCTGAGTCCGACCGGCCGGTCTACCGCATCGGCCCGGACGCGTCGCCCGTCGGCAGCCGGATCGATATGGGGTCACCCCTGGTCGGAGCCCCCGTCGGACGGCATGTCGGGCGCGCCCTCCGGTGGCTCACCCGCTCCCCCTGCGGGAGGTGCGCCGCCGCCATCCGACGCGCCGGGGCCGCCCGGTCCCTCACCGCCGGGCTGCTCCGGCGCCTCCTGCTCCGTGCTCGTGTCGATCGGGACGTCGATGCTCACCTGGTAGCCGGCGTCGACGTCGCCGGTGACGGTCGCGAGCTGCAGGTCCCAGCCGTCGGAGAAGACGTTGTCGCTCTCGAGCGTGATGGCGTCCAGGTTCTGCGCGGAGCCGTCGTAGAGAGATGACGAGTAGACGTCGGTGCTGACGTCCTCCGGCAGGGCCAGTTGAGAGGTGAGGACCGCGTTGCCCGCGTCGGTGATCGAGTCGATGTCCGGGAACACCTCGAAGTGGATGTGAGGCCACCTGCCCGAGTAGCAGCCCGGGAAGATCGAGGTGAAGGTGACGGTGCCG
This sequence comes from Brachybacterium alimentarium, assembly GCF_002332425.1. Lineage (GTDB taxonomy): Bacteria > Actinomycetota > Actinomycetes > Actinomycetales > Dermabacteraceae > Brachybacterium > Brachybacterium alimentarium. The sequence goes on from NZ_NRGS01000010.1 coordinate 26,149, forward strand.
TCGTCGCCCACCACCTGCACGCCACGCAGATAGGTCTCGTCCTCGAGCCCGTCGCCGTACATCGAGTACTCGCCCTCGGCGTCGCAGTGCCACACGTACACGGCAGCGCCGGTCATCGCGGCACCGTCCTCGGCGAGGTCCGTGACGGTCATCGTCAGGGTGATCGGCGTGCCCTCGGCGGTCGTGTCCGTATCGATGCTGGACGTGATGTCGCTGCGCTCGACGCCGCTGATCTCCAGCACGTCGGCCCCGTTGGAGCCGTCACCGGGATACGGGCCGGCGGTCTCGGTGGGCATCTCCTCCCCGGAGCTGGCGGTGTCGCCGCCGCCGTCGGACGCGGACGTGGTGCCACCGCTCGCGGAGTCCTCGGATCCCGTGCCGCAGGCCGCGAGCACCATCGCCGCGGCGCCGGTCCCGAGCGCGCCGAAGGTGCGGCGCCGCGTGACGAGCGTGCCCAGATCGAAGGCGAGCCCCTGGTCCTCGACGTCCTCCCCGGGCCGGTCCAGCGGCCGCCCATGCCAGGTGCTCGATCTGTTCGCGGCATGCGGAGAGTCGTCGCCCTCGGAGGCGGCGGGGAAGGCGCGACGGCGGGTGTCGTGCGGGTCGGTGGGGTGCAGATCGGTGCGGTGCAGATCGGTGCGGTGCAGGTCGGGACGGGGCATGATCGGGTCCTCTCGAGACGGTGCGAGGGTGGAGATGGAGAGCGGGACCCACCGCTGCGGGTGGGCTCTCCCGGACGTGGTTCCGGTGCTCATGCCGAGGGCACTAGGAACGGAAGCTATGCCGTTCCTATGTCTCGGATGAGGACTTGCCCTGAATCGGATCCGGAGGCACCTCTCCCGCCCGAACCGGCCTCCTCTGCGGGATCCTGGTGTCAGCGGTCGATTCCGGCCATGACGAGTCGACGGAGGAGAACCATGGACGAGTACGCGATCGGGGACGGCGTCCGAGCGAAGGACGGGCCGATGACGCATCAGTACGGAACGGTCGTCTTCCTCCGCGAGGACGATGGCACCTACCTGGTGCGGTTCGGCGGTGCGCAGCAGATGTACTTCCGTGCGGACGAGCTGGAGCCGTGGGCGTAGTGCCGGGCCCAGGGTCCCAGTGGCGCCAGGACCGGGTCGGCAGCGCCCTGGCCGGAGAGAACCCGACGGTGCTCACTCGCCTGTCCGGTGGCTTCGCCGTCATCGGTGACGTGCAGTTCCTCCCCGGATACAGCGTGCTGCTCACCGATCGGCCCGGTGCGGATCGTCTCTCCGACCTGCCTCGATCGGAACGCGCCGAGTTCCTGACGAGCATGGACCTGCTCGGCGAGGCCGTGGAACGGGTGTGCTCTGCGCGCGATGCGGCGTTCCGCCGTGTCAACCTGGAGATCCTCGGGAACACGGACGCCTTCCTCCACGCCCACGTCTGGCCCCGCTACGACTGGGAACCCGCCGACATCGTCACCAAGCCCGTTTGGCTCCATCCTCGCGAGCGGTGGTCGGATCCCACCACGCAGCTCTCCAGGCAGCACGACGGCCTGCGCGTCGAGCTCATCGCGGCGCTCGAGGCCCTGGCGGCCGTCTGAATCGTCAGAGCATGCCGAGCACGGCGTCCAGGGTCGTGATCCGCTGCGATGACTCCGCGAACGCCTGCCCCCGATCGAGGTGCAGGGCCTGCAATCCAGCAGCCCGGGCTCCGTGCAGGTCATGCTCCACGTTGTCGCCGATATGGAGAACCGCACCGGGTTCGATGCCGAGTGCCCCGCACACCGTCAGGTACGTGCTCGCCTCAGGTTTCTTCGCCGCAAGACGCTCACTCGTCCAGACGCCGAGCGCCCAGGGCTCGAGGTCGAGCACACGGGCTTTACGCTGCTGTCGTTCTTCGGGTCCGTTGGTGAGAACTGCGACCGGGATGCGCCGGTCGTGCAGACCTCGCAGCATGGGGACGGCATCGGCGAAGCCCACCCATTCCTCCTCGTACACCTCGAGGAACCTCTCGTAGAGCAGATCGCACTGCTCGTCCTCCAGGCGCCCCGCCTCGAGGCGCTGATCGATATCGGCCAGGAGATGCCGGATCCGTAGCCGTCGGTAGTCGGCCCGGCCGATCTCGCCTGCGCGACGGCGGCCCATGAGCCGCTCCGCTGTCATCTCTGCGGTATCGATGATCTCCGCCGTGGCCGTCCCGCCGAGCTCGTGGATCAGCCGCGCCAGGCCACGTCGAGCCGACTCCCGATGGTCAAACAGGGTGTCGTCGAGGTCCACCACCACGGCCCGGGCAAGAATTCTGGCGGGTCGACCGTCGCTCACAGCTCCTCCGTCGTCGGCCGACGAAGCGCCAGTGCGCTCTCGGGCGGCAGCACGTACTCGTCGTCGCAGCGATACCCCCGCAGCCACCCGACCCCGTCGACGACCCGGAGATAGAAGCCCTTGGGCACCTCGTGATCCTCGCTGAGCGGTGCCGAGAGGACGTGGAGCGATCCGGTCGGGACCCGGCCGGCGGACAGCACGGAGTCAGGCGCCTGCTCCTGATCGCTCAGCGCGAGCCGCAGGTAGGGGCCTGTCTCCAGCGGGCACGGCAGGAGGCCCCTCTCCTCACAGGCGGTGAAGATCTGCGGCAGGGTCCCTCCGCGGGGCAGCCCGAGCTCGGCCACGGTGCGCTGCGTGAGCACGACAGCCTGCGGGGCGTGGGCATCGACGCTGCTGTGCGTGAGCAGCTCCTCCGCGTACCCGTTCAGCTTGACCCCCTGGGCCGCCAGCATCGATCGCAGCTCGTCCCGGGAGCGTCCGCCGAGCATCAGGTGCAGATCAGTCTCCGTCATCCGCCCAGTATCCCCGGCGCCCTGCGGAAGGGAAGGTGTCCGCCCGCGGCCACGTCATTCGCCCGATGGGGCCCCGGCACGGCAGTCTGGGTCCGTGGCACCGAACCAGAACATGCGAGCTCACCAGACCCTCCCCTCCCCCGACCGCACGAGCATGGGCCCGGGCCGACGCGCCACCTTCGTGCGGACGTCTGCCTCGGTGACTGCGGTCGCGGCGCTGGTCGTGGGCCTCGGGGCCTGCGTCTTCGGGGAGGACGGCCTCACGGTGGACATCGTCGACACGGCACCCGCATCGACCGTGGTGCCTGACGGGGACGGCGCGGAGACCGCCCTCGCCCTGAGCTCGACCCTGTTCACCTCGGCCGAGGGTGCCGTGATCGCCACCGAGGACACCGCCGAGCCCCTCGCGGCCGTGGCCTCCGCCGCCGGCCTCCCGCTGCTGATCGGCACCGACCAGGCGGTCGCCGACGAGCTCCAGCGTCTCGGCGCGACCACCGTCGTCACAGCGGAGGGCACCGACCTCTCGGCCCTCGGGGACGACCTCGACGTGGTCGAGATCGATCCCGCCGACGAGGACGCGCAGAAGGAGGTCCCGTCGGCCGACGAGGACGAGGACGCCTTCGCGGTCTCGATGTTCGTCGACCCCTCGCAGGAGGGCACCGCCCAGACGGTCGCCCGCGCGGAGATCGCCGCAGCCGGCGGCACCGTCACCGAGATCCCCGGTGGTGATCCCGGCCGCAGCAGCGACAGCGTCGCGGCGACGAAGGAGGCCGTCGGGGACGATCCGTCGGCCGGCATGCTCGCCCTCGGCGGCACCTTCGGGCCGGCCGACCAGTGGGCCCCCACCCTGCACACGGCCGTGACGGCCCCCGAGCTGCCCGGCGGCGGCCAGACGGTCTTCCCGGGCCGGCGCATGATCGCGGCGTACGGCTCCCCCGGGATTCCTTCGCTCGGGATCCTCGGTGAGCAGGACCTCGACGCCTCCATCGAGCGGGTGAAGGGCCTCGCCGAGGACTACGCGCCGCTGACCGACGAGCCCGTCGTCCCGGCGTTCGAGATCATCACCACGGTCGCCTCCTCCGAACCGGGGGCCGACGGGAACTATTCGAGCGAGCTCGACCCCGAGACGATCCGCGAATGGGTCGACGCGGCGGGCGAGGCCGGGGTGTACGTCGTCCTGGACCTCCAGCCCGGCACCACGGACTTCCTCACGCAGGCCAAGCAGTACGAGGACCTGCTCAAGGAGCCGCACGTGGGCCTCGCGCTCGATGCCGAATGGCGGCTGGAGCCCGGCCAGAAGCATCTGGCCCAGATCGGCTCGGTCTCCGCCGAGGAGGTCGACGAGACCGCCCAGTGGCTCGCGGACCTCACCACGGAGAACGACCTCCCGCAGAAGGCGTTCATCCTCCACCAGTTCAGCCTCTCGATGATCACGGACCGGCAGGACATCGACGCCTCGCATCCGGAGCTCGCCGTCACGGTGCACGCCGACGGGCATGGCACTCCCGACGCCAAGCTCGAGACCTGGAACGCCCTGCAGACCGATCTGCCCGACGGGGTCTTCATGGCGTGGAAGAACTTCTACGACGAGGACACCCCGACGTTCTCCCCGGAGCAGACCTACGAGGTCGAGCCGCGCCCATGGTTCGTGTCGTACCAGTGAGTGCGCGCGGGCACTCGGGTCGCCTCGGTGTCAGAGACCGAGCAGCGAAGCGACACTAGAGCCATGCAGCGCTCCCGCATCCATGTCATGGGGGCCAGCGGCTCCGGGACGACGACGCTCGCCCGCGCTCTGGCCGATCACTGGTCGGTGCCGCACGCCGATGCGGACGATTACTTCTGGGTGCCGACGTCCCCTCCGTATACCGACAAGCGTCCTGCTCCGGAGCGCCTCGCGCTCATGCACGACGTGTTCGCGCCACGCGAAGCATGGGTGCTGTCCGGGTCGATGCTCGGCTGGGGAGAGAGCGTCATCGAGCGGTGCGATGCGGTCGTGTTCCTGACGCTGGATCCGACGGAACGGCTGCGGCGCCTCGAGAACCGGGAGAGCGTCCGACGAGAAGGACAGCCGGTCGACGTGGCCGCATGGGAGAAGTTCCGTCGATGGGCGCTCGGATATGACGATCCGACGTTCACCGGTCGCAGCCGGTCCGCCCACGAGACATGGCTCGGCGCTCTCGGGAAGCCCGTCCTGCGTCTGGACAGCGCGCGTCCCAGCGGGCTGCTCGTCCAGGACGTGCTGGACTGGGAGCCCAGCTAGCTCGGCGTCCCTCCTGAGCTGGGAGTCAGCCGGCCCGAGTGTGGGCCAGGAACAGCCCGATCGGGATGCTCACGAACGCCAGCACCAGGAACGCGCGGTAGGTCCACAGCGCCCAGGCGGGCCCCTTCGCCCCTCGGCCCACCGCCCGGATCATGAAGGCCATCGCGACCACCAGCAGCAGCCCGCCGGCGTCGACGATCAGCGGCGCGGCGAGCACCGTGCCGGCGATGACCGCCAGGCAGCCCAGGTTCCAGGTCAGCAGCTCGGCGGCGAGCACTCGGCGCGAGATCGGCCGCCCAGCGAGCGCACTCTGCGCCACCCCGAGCCCAGCCTGCAGCACTCCTCCGACCAGCACCTGGAATGCAGCGCACCAGGAGCCGTGGTCAAGACCCAGCGGGCCCGTCACCGCGGCGACCAGACCTCCGGTGATCACCCAGGCCAGGGCGACCCCGCGGAAGGGCAGAGCTTCCTTCGCGAGTGCTCCGGGAACGCGAGGGGAGTCGAGAGCGTGAGGCATGCCCATCATTCTTCCGTGCCGTGATCGCGCTCGGGAGCCCCAGCGGGCAACTGAGACCGAGGAGGCACGACGCGGAGGACCCCGGGCGGGCGGGCTCAGCCCGACCCGACCCGACCCGGCGGGCGGCTGCAGGCAGAGGCCGCCGCGCCCGTTTCCGGCGCACCTCTCCTCCACAGCAGACGGTTATCCACTATTTCGTCATGAACCTTTCCTCCACCGCGGGCAGTTATCCACACTCAGCTCAACCACCCTTCCTCCACCGCCCAGAGTTATCCACATTTTCGCTCCCTTGCGTTCTTACCCTCGCGTTACGCCGTGTCGGCTCATATACTGAAGGAAGACTGACAACGACCACATCAAAAACTGCACTATCACGCGAAACGGGGTGGAGAAATGTCAACGTATTCTGCATTCCGTCCGCCGGTGGAGACGAGTTCCGCGACCGACGTCGCCGCCCCTGACCCCGCCCTCAGCCGCGCCCCCGAATCGGCACAGGCACCCGTCCCCGCGCCCGGGCCTGCACGCGGCATCGAACCTCCCCGCAAGGAGGTCCTCGCGCGCAAGCCACTGGACCCGAAAGACTTCGCCGCCCGTTCTTATGTCGAGCCCGGATGCACCGAGGTCCTCATCGCCCACGACCTCTTCTCCACGCTTCGTGACGAGGCCCGCGCCTATGCGGAGCGTCTGCGGAAGCTCGCAGCCCTCTGGGATGACTCCGACGAAGACCCCGACGGCGGCGAGCTCTACGTGATCCTCATCGCCGACGCACGCCGCATCACCCTCCACCAGGCCCGGGCCCTGCTGCACGACGCCTGCACCGCGGTCACCGCCCTTCCGATGACGCTTGCCCGCCTCGAAGTGGGCGATCTCCCGGTCACCTGGTTCGAGCTGCTCCTTCGTCGAGTCCGCCGACTGACCCCTGACCAGTGCATACAGGTCGACGACCGGGTCTCCCGGTGGGACCTGGCGAACATCCCCTGCGACCGGTTCACGCGCGAGCTGGGGAAGCTGGTCGCCTGGTTCGGCGCTGCCGCCGTGCACGCCACCCCGGCGGAGCAGAGGGACGTCGCACTCCAGCTGAATCCGGACCATGACGGCACCGCACGCGTCGTCATCACCGGCCCGATCCACGAGATCCTCGGCTTCACGCGCCGACTGGATCTCGCCGCCCGCGAGGTCCAGAGCCAGCAGCGCAGAGCCCTCGAGGAGAACCGGCCCGCCCCCTTCGACATCGACGGAGACGTCGCTCGGGACGGCCGCCAGATGACGCTCGCCGCCCTGCGCTACGCCATCGTGTCCCGCACGATGCTCGATACCGGCGGCATCGAGGTGCCGCAGAGCCGCCTCCGGCTGCAGGTGGTCGTCCCCGCGCTGACCCTGCTCGGGGAGACCGATGCCCCCGGCACCATCGACGGCACGATCCCGCTGCCGGCCCGTCTGGCTCGGCATCTCGCGGCCGACGAATCCACCTGGTACCGGATCCTCACCGATCCCACCAGCGGGGCTTTCCTCCCCTTACCGCCCTCGCGATACTCTCCGACAGCCACGATGAGAGAGCATCTTCGCCTTCTCGATCCGGTATGTGCTGTTCCGGGCTGTACACGAAATGTATGCACCGTCGGCGAAGCCGACCACATCGAAGAATATAATCATCGATATCCGGAACAAGGCGGACAGACCTCGATAGAGAATCTCCACCGATTGTGCTGGACTCACCATGACATGAAGACCCGGGGACTGCTCGATCCCGTCCGCGAGCCCGATGGAACCACTACCTGGTACATCGGCGGGCAAGCACGCCTCACCACGCACCCGAACCGGGACCTGCTGACGCCTGAGCTCGCCGATGCCCTGCAACGTTCGTGGGAGTTCTACGACGAGATGATGATGTGGGACAGCGCCCGGACCCGAGGCCTGCTCCAGGACGCTGATCCAGCCCCGCCCGTCGAGGCAGCAGCGCCCGTCGACGCTGCACCGCCCTTCGACCCGGAGTCATACCCCGACCCGACGTACTGAGCCGCATCGCCGCAAGCCGCCGTGATTCAGCAGCTCAGTGGTTCAGCAGCTCAGTGGTTCAGCGGCACCCAGCCCTCGCCGCACTGACCGCCGTACTCGGAGTTCTCGATCGTGACCTCGTCACCTGCAGCGTCGAGCAGGGGCTGGTAGCTGGCGGCCACCTCGTGGCTCCCCTCGGGGATGTAGTGGAAGATCAGCGACCGCCGGAAGCGGTCGGCGCTGGTGTTGGGCCGGGACCCATGGACCAGGCTGCCGTGGAAGATGAGCATGTCGCCCGCCTTCATGTCGGTCTGGACGACGCCGAGGTGCTCGGGGATGCGCACGGTGATCGACGTGAACGACTCGCTCGCATCGGCCTCCTCGGGGCACTCGATCTCATAGCGATGAGTGCCGGGCACAACGCCCAGCGCACCGTTCTCGGCATCGCAGTCATCGACCGCGATCCACGCCGCCACGCACGTCTCGGGATGGGACTGCAGGAAGTAGTTGTCCTGGTGCATCGCCTGGCCGCGGGCGCCGGCCGGCTTGAAGTAGAACATCGACTGCGCCGCCCACACCGGGCCCACCGCCTCGATCACGCGTCCCATCACACGCTGCTCGAGCAGCCACCGGCGGGCGAGCCGACCCGGCTGGTGATCGTCGCGGTGGGGCTGGATCATCCGCGGGTAGGCGTGCAGCGGGTCGTCCTCGCCGGTCTCGTCGAACGCCCCGCCGCTGCCGTCGGTCTCGATATGGCCGGTGAAGACGTCGCGGAGCTCGCGGACCTCCTCGTCGCTGAGCACTCCGCGCAGGTGGACGGCGCCGTTGCGCTCATAGGCGTCTGCGAGCTGTCGAGCATCCGGGCCCGCTCCGTCGAGCAGCTGGAGCCCGGTCACCTCGGAGACGTCCGGAGGGCCCACGGGTGTGTTCTGGGTGGTGTGCTGGGTGGTGGTCATGCTGTCAGTCTGGTTCCCTGGACCTCTACGGACCAGGTGATCGGAGGGCGGGCACATGGACGATCCTGCTGTGCCCCGCCAGGCGGCGGCGGTCGAGGTCCCTGCTCCCCGGACGGGCCGGGTGCTCGCCGGCGAGTTCGAGCAGGACAGCGCATATCGCGTGCGTCGTTCCCGGGGCACCGAGGACTGGCTGCTGCTGCACACCGTCGGCGGCGGCGGGATCGTGCACGCGTCCGACGGCACGGCACTGGTCACCGCCCCTGGCGACGCCGTGCTGCTGCGGCCCGGAGCGCTGCACGACTACGGCACCGATCCCACCGTCGGGACCTGGCACCTGCAGTACTGCCATGTCCACCCGCCCGCGACCTGGCTCGCCCTGCTGGACTGGCCCGAGGCGGCACCCGGCGTCGGCCGCATCCGGCTCGGGGCGGGGGTGGCCGGCCGCGTCCAGGAGCATCTGCGCAGCGCAGCCCGCGCCACGCGCCTCGCCGTCGGCCGCCCCGAGCTGTTCGCCCTCAACGGGATCGAGGCGGCTCTGCTCTGGTACGACACGCAGAACCCGCGGCAGCGCCAACAGCAGCTCGACGACCGGGTGCTGCGGGTCCTCGAGCACCTCGACGCGCACCTCACCGAGGAGCTCGAGGTCAGGCAGCTCGCCGCCGTCGCCCACCTCTCGCCCTCACGCCTCTCCCACCTGTTCACCGAGCAGGTGGGCACGTCCATCACCCGCTACGTGCAGGACCAGCGGATGGAGCTCGCGGCGCGGCTGCTGGAGATGACGGGCGAACCGGTCGCGGAGGTGGCCCGGCGCGTCGGCTACCAGGACGCGCTGTACTTCTCGCGCCGCTTCCGCAGCCGGCACGGCGCCAGCCCGTCGGCCTATCGGGCCCAGCACCGCTGACGACGAAGGCCCCTCCTGTCTCACCTCTCAGCGGGACAGGAGGGGCCTTGCCGGCGGACGCGATCAGGCGTCGACGACCACAGCCATCACTGCGGGCTCGCGGCGGTAGATGCGGCGCAGGTAGTTGCTGACGGCCTCGACGATGATGTTCTCGATCTCGCCGATGTCGTCGATCTTGTCCTGCTTCGCGCGGGCCAGCGCCTTGGTCACCTGGGTCTCGGCACCGTCGAAGGTGCGTGCATCGTGCACGAACCCCTTGGTGAGGAACTCCAGCGGCTCGGTGGGCTGGTTGGTCTTGGGGTCGATCAGCGCGACGACGGTGACCACGCCCCCGCCGCTGAGCAGGCGACGCTCTGCGAGCGTGTCCTCGGTGGCCGCACCGATGGTCTGGCCGTCGACGTAGACCAGTCCGGCCTCGACCTTGCCCGAGATCTTCGCGTGGCCGTCGATCAGGTCGACGGTGACGCCGTCCTGGCCCACGACGATGCGGTTCTCCGGGACACCGGTGCGACGGGCCAGCTCGGCGTTGGCGTGCAGGTGCTTGGACTCGCCGTGCACCGGCATGACGTTCTTCGGGCGCACGATGTTGTAGCAGTACACGAGCTCGCCGGCGCTCGCGTGGCCGGAGACGTGCACCTTCGCGTTGCCCTTGTGGACGATGTTCGCGCCGAGGTCGGTGAGCTTGTTGATGATCCCGTAGATGGCGTTCTCGTTGCCGGGGATCAGCGAGCTCGCCATCAGCACGGTGTCGCCCTCGCCGACCTGGATCTGGTGGTCGCCGTTGGCCATCCGCGCGAGCGCCGCCATCGGCTCACCCTGTGAACCGGTGCAGATCAGCGTGATCTTGTGGTCCGGCATCGACTGGATCTTGCGGAAGTCGACGACGAGGCCCTTGGGGATCTCCAGGTAGCCGAGGTCGCGCGCGATCCCCATGTTGCGCACCATCGAGCGGCCCACGAAGGCCACCTTGCGACCGTTGGCGTGGGCGGCGTTGAGCACCTGCTGGATGCGGTGCACGTGGCTCGCGAAGCTGGAGACGATGATCCGTCGCGGGGAGGTGGTGAACACTCGGTCGATCGCGGGGTTGAGGTCCTGCTCGGACATCGTGAACCCGGGGACCTCGGCGTTGGTGGAGTCCGTGAGGAACAGGTCCACGCCCTCCTCGCCGAGCCGCGCGAAGGCGCGCAGGTCGGTGATGCGGTTGTCCAGCGGGAACTGGTCCATCTTGAAGTCGCCGGTGTGCAGCACGGAGCCGGCCTTGGTGCGGATCATGACCGCGAGGGCATCCGGGATCGAGTGGTTGACCGCGACGAACTCGAGGTCGAACGACCCCATCTTGCGGTGCTCCCCGGCCTCGACCTGGATGGTCTTCGGCGTGATGCGGTGCTCCTTGAGCTTCGCCGTGATGAAGGCGAGCGTCAGCTCGGAGCCGATCAGGGGGATGTCCGGCCGCTCCTTGAGCAGGTACGGGACGCCGCCGATGTGGTCCTCGTGGCCGTGGGTGAGGACGATGCACTCGATGTCGTCGAGGCGATCACGGATGGACGTGAAGTCCGGCAGGATCACGTCGATGCCGGGCTGGTGCTCCTCGGGGAAGAGCACGCCGCAGTCGACGATCATCAGCTTGCCGGCATGCTCGAACACCGTCATGTTGCGGCCGACCTCGCCGAGGCCGCCGAGCGGGGTGATGCGCATGCCTCGCTTGGCCAGGCGCGGGGGTGCGGTGAGCTTGCGTGCGGGAGAGGGCATGGAGGAATCTCAATCGTTGAACGGTCAGGGTCTCAAGAGTCGGGTGTCGCGCGCGGCGCAGGGGCCGCAGCAGCGTTCACAGCATTCACGGTACGGCAGGAGAGGCCTCCGAACCGCGCTCATGCCGTAAAGGCCACGTTTGTCACGGCGATCCGCGCCTGCGGCCGACGGTCTCCCGCGGCCGACGACTGCTCAGCCCAGTCGCTGCACCAGCGCCTCGAGGGACCGCTCGGCGCGGAACGCATGCCCGGCGTCGGTGACGACGAGCTCCGGCGCGGGCGCCCCCATCGCCTCCCAGACCGGGGCGAGCTGCGCGAAGGAGCGTCGGGTCGCCTCGATCGGGAAGATGTGGTCGCGCTCCCCCGCCTCCAGCACCAGCGGACGCGGGGCGATGAGAGCGGCGATGTCCGCCATCTCGAGGTCCGGAAGCACTCCGGGGATGATGTTGCAGGGGCAGTGCCGGATCGAGCACAGGCTCGCCTCGAAGCTGCAGAAATAGCTCGCGACCAGGGCTCCCGCGATCGTCGGATCCGCTGCCGCCAGGAGCAGGGAGACCGCTCCGCCGCCGGATCCGCCGGCCACGCCCACCCGCTGCGGATCCACGCCGGGCAGTCGGCGCAGGGCGTGCACTGCGGCCTGGGCGTCGGCCGCTCGAGCCCCCATCAGCGGCTGCCCGCGCAGCAGATACCGCGCCGCGTCGATGCCGCAGGAGTTCTCCGTCGGCTCGTAGGGCACCGCGCCGGCAGGCCGTGGGAAGCGCCGACGACCGAAGCTGATCATCTCCGGGCACAGCACCGTCAGCCCGGCCCGGACCAGCTTGTGGGCGAGGCCGTCGTGGTAGTCGTCGGCCGGATCCGTGGCCACCAGATCGTCGATGCCGCCGCCATGTCCGGCCACGAGCACCACCGCGGCGCCGGTGGCGACCTCCGGGGCCGGGCGCAGGAGGAAGGCGGGGATCGCCTCTCCGTCGGCCGTGACCAGGCGCGTCGTGATCGCACCGTGCTCGTCGGCCGGGGCGGCGCCGTCCGCTTCCTCCACCAGATGCGCGCTGTCGTCGCCGGGCGTGGGCATCGCGAGGCCGAGCAGGCCGCGCAGCCGTTCTCGTCGGCTCTCGGGGGTGATCATCATGAGCGGCAGTCTGCCCCGATCCGGCCGCGCACGGGCCCGAAGCGGGGACCGGACCATGACTGGACCGCGGCGTCCACGCGGGTGACCTCGTCGACGCAGGCGCGCAGAGCGGGCTCCCAGGAGGTGTCCTCCGCCAGCTGCGAGTCCTCAGGGGCCTGGGCGTTGTAGGCCTCGCGCAGGTCCACCTCACGGCGGTCCACGAGGTTCCCATGGGTGGCGATCTCCGTGCCCTTGAGCACCGAGATCAGGTCGCCGGGCTCGGCCGCGCCGCCGGTGGTGAAGCTGTTCGCCTCGACCCACAGGTGCGAGTCGTAGCCGACACCGAGGGAGTATCCGTAGCCCACGGTCTGGTCCTCGCTGATGGCGTAGTGGTTGTTGTAGACGTCGACCTGCCCGAACCGCACTCGCGGGGCGCGCTGGCCCACGCCCTCGTACAGGTTGTGGTGGAAGGTCGCCCGGAGCCTGCCGGGGTCGCCCCGATCAGGGCTGTCGGTCGAGCCGACCAGGGTCAGCTTGTCGTGGTCTCGGAAGGTGTTCCAGCTGACGGTGACCAGGTCCGAGCCGTTGGTGAGGTCCAGCGCTCCGTCATGACGCTGATAGATCCGCCCGAAGTAGCTCGGCAGCTGGTCGTCCGTCATCGGCTCGTCGGTGAAGGCGTTGTGGTCCACCCAGATGTTCGTGGAGCCGTCCACGATCCTCACGCTGTCGTACTCGCTGTTCCAGTTGCCGTCGGCGCCGTCGGTCGGGTCCCAGGAGGGGAAGCAGTCGTAGGTGTCGGCGAACTCCAGGTTGCGCAGGATGACGTTGTCGACGCCCTTCACCGAGAGCGATGCCCCGGTGAATCCCGCGCCGCCGGTCGCGCCGATGATCGTGGTGTTCGACGGGACGGGGACGGCGATCAGGGCGCTCTGCTTCGCGGCCGCCGCCCGACGGCTGTCCTCCTGGGCGCCCTCGGGCTCACGATCGGTTCCCCAGGTCTCGGGGTCGTAGGCCTCCAGATAGGCGTCGAGGTCGAACCCGGTGCCCGCGGCGAGCTCCTCGCAGGTGATCGGAGCTCCGTCCTCGTCCGCGTTCATCGGGATGTTCCCGTGCACGCGGACGATCGCGGGCTCGTCGCCGGCGCTGTCGAGGGCGGCGAGCAGCTCGCTGCGCGTGGAGACGTCGTACACGTGCTCGGAGGAGGCGGCCGAGCCGCCCGTGGTGCCGCCGTCCGCGCTCCCCCAGCCGTCGCCGTCGCCGAGCACCTGACGCTCCGTGATCGCCGTGGCCCGCGCGGCGTCGGCGGTGGGGGCTGCGGCAGCGACGCCCGGCACCGTGGCTACCAGGGCGGCCGCGGCGGCGACGCAGGCGAGGTGTCGGCCTGTGCTGGCCAGGCTGGTCAGGCCGTGCAGGGGTCGCGGGGACGTGCGGATGATCATGATCTTCCTCGATCTGTCGTCAGGGGGCAGGGAACAGGCGGCTGAACTCATGTGCGCGGGTCGGAGACCTCGTGGGGCCCACCGCGCATCACCACGTCCGCGAGCAGGAGGCTGTCGTCGAGGGACCGCAGCGGATAGGCCGGAGCCTCTCCTCCCTGCGCCTCGTCGTACGCGTTCTCCAGCGTGAGGGCGCGGAGGGAGACGTCCTGGGCGAGCACCGTGACCGTCGCCCAGTCGTGTGCGGGTTTGTCATACGTGACCACGACGTCCTCGGGGTTCCCTGATGCCCCGCGGATCACGAGACCGTCGCAGCCGGGCCACAGCGAGAGGACTTCCCGATAGACGCCGGGATGGACGACGATCTCGACCTCGTGCGGGCTCCGCCAGGCGGCACCGATCGCCGCGTGGATCGAGGCGAGATCGCCGCTGTCGTCCTGGGCCACATGGAGAGTGCGCGGAATGTGCTCTCTGCGGGCGTGCGGCCCGGCATCGCGGGACAGCAGGTCTCGTACCGCGTCGACGGGATCGAGCTCGTAGTCGTAGTGATCAGCCGGGTCCGCCTCGATGCCGGTGTCCTCCCAGCTGCCCCAGGAGCCCGCGTTCAGGTTGCCGTTCTGGGCGACCCGGGAGAGTTCATCGCTCGTTCCGATCGGGTTGCGGACGGAGTCGAAGACACTGTGCTCGACGAGCAGCTGGGTGGCCCCACGCGACGCCATGCCGTAGGAGCTCGCACCCTCCAGCCAGCAGTTGTAGACGTGCCCGATCTTCACCTGGTCGATGCTGCCGTTGCGCTGATGCACGTTGGAGAAGCGGTTGTGGTGCAGGGTGAGGGTGGTGACGAGGTCATCGGTCCAGCCCACTCCGAGTGTCTTGTTGTGGTCACGGAAGACGGACCACGACACGGTGACGTTCGTGGAGTTCTTGCGGATGTCGACCTGGCCGTCCCCCAGCCGAGCGAACTCGCAGTGATCGATCCACACATGGTGCGAGGTGTCCACGCGGATGCCGTCATTGTCGTTGGTATAGAACTTCCCGTCCCAGTCGCCCGCGACGAAGGAGTCGCGGACGGTGAGGTTGCGGATCACGACGTTGGACACCTCGGGAAGGCGCAGACCGCCGCCGACGAGCTCTGCCCCACGGCTGATCCCGAGGATGCTCGTGTTCGATGCGACGTCGGTCATCGTGCCCACCGGGAAGGCGATCGTGCCCTCGACGAGGACGATCGTCGGTTCCTCCGCGCCGACGGCGCCGGCGAACTCCTCGGCGGAGCCGACGGTGACCACGCGACCACCGAGACCACCGGTGGTGCCGTGCGGCAGCTCGTCGGTGGGGAGGGCCGCGAAGCCCGTCGCGTGCGGGGACCAGATGCGTCCGGACGCCGTCGAGCGGCCTGCCGGGACGCGCATGAGGCGCAGCAGCTCGTCGGCCGGGGATCGTGACTCCCGGGGCCGCGCGATGGCGGGGTTCGCGGCGCCGAGGAGAGCGGCACCGCTGAGGGTGAGACCGGCGAGGGCCGGCAGAGCCCGACGGGGGATGGAGTGCATGATCGTCCTTGATCTGTGAGGGGTCAGGCCCAGGGGGCCCAGTCGTCGGCGCCGAGCAGATAGGTCTCGCGGGTGTGGTTCGCGGCCTCCTGCTCGGTGAGCTGTGGGCGGCCCTCGGCATCGCCCGGCCCCGCGCCGGGGCCCGTGTTTCCGTATTCGCGCAGGAAGTCGTCCTGCCAGGGCCAGCCGCCCATGTCTGACCATGCCGGGGTCCGTATGTGCGCACCGAGGTGCGAGTCGCGCACGACGGCCGCCGGTTCGACCTCGGGATCGCTGCTGGGATGCCAGGGTCGTCCGAGGTGGACGGTCCCGGGAGCCGCAGCGGAGGTGAAACGGCAGTTCACGAACAGCAGGCCCCGCTCGCCCCCTGCAGTGCTCGGGGCGCAGACGTACCCGTTGTTCTCCTCTCCGCGGTCGAACGAGCTGATCTCGCAGTCCTCGAGCACCATCGTGGCCCGGCCGTAGATGAAGTCGACATCGCCCTCGAGGAACGATCCCGTGACATAGACCCGGCCGGCATGGTCCTTCGAGGGCGTCTCGGCGAGGAACGTGTCCTGGTTGCCGAGCAGTCGTACGCCGTCGAGCAGGATCCGGTCCCCGACCGTGCGGAGCGCCTGCGCCTGGCTTCCCCCGTGGGCGGCTTCGTCGTAGCCGTTCTCGACCGTCAGATCGCGGAGCGTCACGTCGTCGGCCAGCACGGCGAGCGTGGCCGCCCCTGTCGCGCTGAAGTCGCCGCCGTAGAACTTCTCGGTGCCCGCGGAGAGGTCGTAGGTCAGACGGACGTCCTCCGCGACGCCGGTCTCCCCGCGCAGCACGAGCCCCGCCGGGGCACCCGGCCAGATCCGGACGATCTCCCGGTACGTGCCCGGAGCGACGACGATCTCGGCAGGGGCTGCGGAGCGCCATGCAGCCCCGACCGCAGCCCCGATGCTGGCGACATCACCCGTGCCGTCCAGGGCGACGCGGATCCGGCGCGCGGCCCGCTCGCGTCGTGCATGCGGCCCGGCGTGCTTCGTGACGATCCCGGTGAGGTCGTCGAGGGGTTCGGCAGCGTACGAGTAGTGGTCCGACGGCTCGAAGGTGGGGCCCGTGTGGTCCTTCCGGCCGCGGATCGAGGTGAACCGATTGCCGCGGGAGTCGACCCGGGACTGCGGATCCTTCGCGACGATCGCATCCTCGCCGTTCTCGTAGAGGCAGGACTCCACGACCAGCTGCGAGGCGCCGCGCGACATGGTCCCGTACTGGCCCTGCCCCTGGAACACGCAGCTGTAGAGGTGCCCGGCGGCGACGTTGTCGATGCTCGCATTGCGCTGATACGTGTTCGAGAACCAGTTGTGGTGCAAAGTGATCGTGGTCAGGACGTTCTCCGTCCAGCCGACGCCCACCGTCTTGTTGTGGTCGCGGAACACGCACCAGGAGATCGTGACGTTCGTGGAGTCCTTCCGGACATCCACCGTCCCGTCGCCCAGACGCATGAACTCGCAGTGGTCGATCCAGACATGGTGCGAGGTGTCCACGCGGACGCCGTCGTTGTCGTTGTCGTCGCTCTTCCCGTCCCAGTCCCCCGGCACATAGGAATCACGGAAGGTGAGGTTGCGGATCACGACGTTCGCGACACGGTCGAGGTGGAATCCTCCGCCCACGATCTCCGCGCCTCGGCTCACGCCGAGGATGCTGGTGTCCGCGGAGACCTTGAGGGTGGTCCCGAACGGCTCGATGGTGACCGTCCCCTCCACGAGCACGACCGTCGGCCCGTCCCGGAGCACCGCCTCGGCGAGCGCCTGTGCATCCTGGACCACGACGACGTCACCGCCGAGACCTCCGATCGCTCCGTCCGGTGCGTCCGGAGTGCTCACGCCGGCGAAGCCCGTGGCCTGCGGGGACCAGACGGGGCCATCCTCCGTTCCTCTGCCCGGAGGGACACGCATCGTCGTCAGGACCTCGCTCCCTGTGCTCGGGGAGGTCGGCGCGGCGGTCGCAGGAGCGAGGGGGACGAGCGTCGTCGCGGAGGCGACTCCCAGGGCGGCGGCGAACTGGCGGCGAGACACGGAAGGCATGATCATCCTCGATCTGTCGTGGCGAACTGCGTGGGCGGGTCGGTGGTCAGCCCTTCACGGAGCCGATGAGGGCGCCCTTGACGAAGAAGCGCTGGATGAACGGGTAGACCATGAGCATCGGCAGGGTGGCCACGGTGATCACGGCCATCTTCACGGACTGCGCCGGAGGCACCACGTCCACGGCCGAGGCGTCGGCGTTGACGCCGCTGGCCACGATGACGATCTGGCGCAGCAGCACCTGGATCGGCCACTTCGAGGAGTCGTTGATGTAGAGCACCGCATGCATGTAGGTGTTCCAGTAGGTGACTCCGTAGAACAGGCCGATGGTGGCGATCGAGGCGACCGACAGCGGCAGCACGATCCGCACGAACACGCCGAACTCGGAGCAGCCGTCGATGCGCGCGGCCTCCTCGAGGCTGTCCGGGATGCCCTGGAAGAAGTTCCGCATGATCACGAAGTTGAAGGCGTTCACGGTCACCGGCAGCACCAGCGCCCACAGGGAGTCCAGCAGCCCCAGCTTCGAGACCACGATGAACGTGGGGATCATGCCGCCGCTGAACAGCATGGTGAAGATGACCATGAAGTTGATGACCCGTCGGCCCATCAGGTACGGCTTGGCCAGGGCGTAGGCCATCAGGGCCGTGACCACGAGGCTGAGCAGGGTGCCGCCGACGGTGACGATCGTGGAGACGCCCATCGCCCGGAAGATGGTGGGCGTGGACAGGATGTAGCGGTAGGCATCAAGGGTGACCTCGCGCGGGACCAGCAGGAAGTTGCTGGTGGCCAGCTCGCCCGGCGTCGCGAAGGAGCTCGCGAACACGTGGACGAACGGGATCAGGCAGATCAGCGAGAAGCCGCTGAGGATGATCACGTTGACCACCCGGAACCCCTGCTCGCCCGGGGTGAGCCGACGCGCTGTGGGCTTCTTGGGCTTTGTGGGCCTCACCGGCGCGGGCGGCGGGCTGCCGAGCACGGCCTTGGCCGCGTCGTCGGTCGCGGGGCTGGAGGAGGTGGTGGTCATGAGGGGCTCCCATCGGTGACCGTGCGCAGGGCGAACAGTCCGGCGCTGACGAAGAACACGAAAGCGATCGGGTAGAGGATCAGCTGGCTGCCCAGCAGGCAGGCGAGGCCTGCCGCGAGGAACCACCAGCCGGTGCTGCGGCGCGAGGGCCGACGACGGGCGAAGAAGATGCCCACCACGGACAGCAGCAGGACGACGATCAGGGTCACCCCGAACCACGCCCCGAGGGTGCGGCCCGCCTCGTACGCCTGGTCCAGGCCCATGCCGGACTCGGTGCCCAGCAGGCTCGGCAGGATGACGCGCTCGAAGGTGGGGGCATCGGCCTGGTTCATCACCAGGGAGAATCCGCCGAGGCCGACGGTGGAGAGCACCATCGCGATCCCGACCAGCCACAGCTCCGCAGTGCGGCGGATCCGGGTCGCGGGCCTTCGACGCGTCTCAGCGATGACGCTCATCACTCCCCCTCACGTCGAGCTCGAGGTCCTCGCAGGCGGTCGCGGTGACGGCCTCGCCGTCGGCCCCGGAGACCCGTACGCGGCTGAGCTCCCCGCCCCGGACGAATCCGAGCTCGATCCCCGAGCGGGTGCGCGGCTCGACGCCCGAGGCCATCTCGGGCGAGGCCGCCCGGGGCTCCGCGGCGAAGGAGACGGTCAGATCGTGGATCGAGAGGTCCGCCAACGGAGCCTCGGGAAGTCCGTAGAGGTGCCCGGCCGAGGCATGGACGTTGCGGGCGGTGAGGTGGGCCAGGTGCAGGCCGCGGATCTGCGGGGTCCCTGCGTCGACGGGTCGCATGGAGCGGTCCCCGACATGGGTGTCCTTCCCGTCGGGCCCGCAGAAGTAGAAGGGATTCACGGTGATCGGGCACAGCACGTCGTCCATGACGATGTTCGTCACCCGCACGTCCTCGACGGTCCCGCCGCGGTCCCGGCGGGTCTTCACCCGGATCCCGCGATCGGTGCCCTGGAAGACGCAGTTGCTGATCACGACGTTGCGCACGCCGCCGCTCATCTCGCTGCCGATCACCACCCCGCCGTGGCCACGGACCATCGTGCAGCCCGTGATCACGATGTTCTCGCTGGCCACCCGGCTCGGGGTGCGCTCCGTGCCGGCCTTGATCGCGATGCAGTCGTCGCCCACATCGATGTGGCAGTCGCTGATGCGCACGTTGCGGCAGGACTCGGGATCGATGCCGTCGGTGTTCGGGGAATCGGCCGGGTTGCTGATGCGCACGTTCGTGATCGTCACGTCGTCGCACAGCGCCGGGTGCACCGTCCAGGCCGGCGAGTTGCGCAGCGCCACGTCACGGATCGTGACCCGCTCGCACTCGTGCAGACCGATCAGCGTGGGCCGCGGATGCGCGAGCTCGCCACGACGGTGCAGGAACGTGTCCCACCAGGCGGCCCCTCCCCCGTCGAGCGTGCCGAAGCCGGTGATCGCCACGTCCGTCGCACCGTGGGCGTACAGGCACGGCGAGTGCACGGTGCCCACCGCGCCCTCCCAGCGCGCCTCGACCGCGGGATACAGCTCCGGCTCCGGCACGAACTGCAGCACGGCGCCGGCCTCGAGATGCAGGTCGATGCCGGAGCGCAGGCGCAGCGCCCCAGTGCGGTGGGTCCCGGCGGGGACCCGCACCTGACCGCCGCCGCGACCGGCCGCCTCGTCGATGGCGTCCTGCAGCCACGCCGTCGCCAGTTCGGGGGCTGGGGCGTGTTCGATGATCTCCACGGTGGGCACGGAGGCGACCTTTCGCGAGCGGTAGGGGATCAGTCGTTGAACTTCTCGTACGCCTCGGTGTACTCCGAGATGATGTCGTCCAGGCCCTGCGAGCGGACGGTCTCGATGGCGGACTCGTAATCGGCCATCGAGGCCTGGCCCATCATGAAGTTGTTGTACGCGTCCTGGATCGTCTGCTCGATCGTCGCCCACTGGGAGTTGAAGGTCTCCGAGTTCAGCGACTGGACCGGGTTCGTGATCGCGTACTGCGAGCTCTCTTCCATCATCTCGTTGGCGAGGTTCACGTACGGGTCCGAGGACTTGTAGGTGAACGCGTTCTCCGCCAGGCGGGAGCTCGAGTACGGCTGCACCTCCTGCTCCCACAGCCCCTGGTCGATGATCGTGACCGCGCCGTCGCCGTCGATCTCGTAGTGGGTGCCCTCGATGCCGTTGGTCATCAGTCCGTGGGCCTCCTCGGTCATCAGGGCATCCGCGTAGCCGAGCACCCGGCGCACGTCCTCCTCGGTCTTCACCGTCTGGGTGGACAGGGCCAGCAGGCCGCCCACGCCGCCGCCGGTGTCCGAGACGATCCGGCGCGGCACGTCCTCGAAGGTGATGTCATTGATGAGGGTCCACTCGACCGACGTGTCGGGGTTGATCGACTCCGCGAGGGCCACGTAGTTCTTCGCCTCGAACAGACCGGTCACGACGATGCCGCCCTTGTCCTGGGCGATCGCCTGCTGCTGATTCTCCTTCTGGGTGGTGATGAACTCCTGGTTCACGCCGCCGGCCTCGAACACGCCGCGGTACCACTCCATCGCCTCCTTCCAGGGATCGCTGATGATCGCGGGGATGATCGTCCCGGAGTCGTCCAGCTGGAAGGTCTCGCCGGCGCCGAAGTAGCCGGCGAGCGACCGGAAGCCGACCTTGAAGCTCTCCTCGCGGTCGATGAACCCGGTGACGGACTTCCCGGTGCCCGTCGGGTCGCCCTCGGCGAAGGCCTTCGCGACCTTGCCGAGATCCTCGATGGTGTGAGGCACCTCGAGCCCCAGCTCGTCCAGCCAGTCCTGCCGGATCAGCACTCCGTAACGCGCGAGGATCTTCTGGAACGGCACCCCGTACAGCACACCGTCCAGGCGGGCGCCGTCCAGGATCGTCGAATCGATGTCCTTGAGATGGTCGAACTCGGACAGGAACGGCTCGACGTCCCAGAACAGCCCCGACGTCACACCGCTGCGGATGGAGGAGTTGTTCAGCTCCGTGATCGAGGTGACGTCCGCGACGGAGCCGGAGGCGAGCGCCGCGTTGATCTTCTCCTCCTTGGAGGCGTCGGGCACCCACTGCATCGTGAAGTCGGTGCCGAGGAGATCGGTCAGCCCCTTCTGCACCGGGCCGCTCGCATCCGGAGTGCTCGGCGTGTGCAGCATCGCCATCCAGGTGAGCGGGTCGTCGCCGCCGCCTGAACTGCCCGAGCTGCTGCCGCACGAGGAGAGGGCGAGGGCGCCTGCTGCGGCGACGGGCACGGAGGAGAGGAGATTCCTGCGAGAGATCATGCCGGGGTTCCTTTCTGAAGGGTGGTCGCTCGGTCGGAGGCCGACGGTGAGCGGCGCGGGAGCGCGTCGGTGCGCTCCGCGGAACGCGCTGCGATGCGCGGGAGACGAGCGGTGCGGGAAGGAGCCGGATCGGCCTCGAGATCCCGCAGGATGCGACGGCAGATCGCCGCGAAGACGACGGCGGGCAGGGCCACGCCGAACAGGGCCAGCAGCGGCACGGCGAAGCGGATCATCAGTCCGTAGCCCGCGAGCACCGCCGTGGTGCCAAGGATGGTCCAGTGCAGGGAGCCGAGGCCCAGCAGCAGTGCGCCCGAGAGCTGCGCCCGCAGGCCGCGCAGGTCCATCGCGGCCATCACGAAGAACACGTGCACGGCGATGATCCAGAGCACGGCGAGCGCCAGGAGGTTCGCGGCCCGCAGGTACCAGTCGGTGAGGCCGAGCAGGTTCACCAGGATCACGGCGCCGGCGGCCTGCAGGATCAGCCCCATCTGCACCGGATGCCAGCGCAGTTCCCGGGCGTACCGGAAGAACGTCGAGGCGGCGGGCGGGGTCTCACCGTGGCGGAACCAGCGGTCGAGGTACTTCGCCAGGGCATAGCTGGCAGGACCCGCGCCGAGCACGCCGAGTCCGAGCACCGTCACCGCGAGCCAGAGGATGTTCAGCCAGGCCAGGCGCCAGAACCCGGTGAGCCACCGGTTCAGCGTCACGAACTGCTCGAATCCGAACATCAGTACACGCCCTCTTCGCCGAGCTTCTTGGCGAAGGTGTTCGCGCCCATCACCAGGACGAGTCCCACCAGGCCCTTGAACAGCCCCACGGCGGTGGCGAAGCTGAGCTGCCCGTTCTGGATGCCGGCCGTGTAGACGAAGGTGTCGAAGATTTCGCCGACCTCACGATTCATCGAGTTCAGCAGCAGGAACATGTGCTCGAAGCCGAGCTCGAGGAAGTCGCCGATGGAGAGGATGAACAGCACGATGATGGTCGCGCGGATGGCGGGCAGGGTGATGTGCCAGGTCTGCTGCCAGCGGTTCGCGCCGTCGATCTCCGCGGCCTCGTACAGGCTCATGCCCACCGCGGTCAGCGCGGCCAGGTAGACGATCGTGCCCCAGCCGGCGGTGCGCCACACGTGCTGGAAGACGTACATCGGGCGCAGCCAGTCGGGATCGGTGAGGAAGCCGACGGGCTCGCCGCCGAGGGAGACGATGAGGTTGTTGATCGCGCCGCCGTCGGTCGTGAGCATCACGTAGAACAGCGAGACCACGATGACCCACGACATGAAGTGGGGGATGTAGATGATGGTCTGCACGCTGCGCTTGAAGACGATGCCGCGCAGCTCGTTCAGCAGCAGGGCCAGGATGATCGGCACCGGGAACGAGATGAGCATCAGCAGGAACGACAGGAACAGCGTGTTGCGCAGGAGCATGAAGAAGGTGTCCTGCGTGAACAGCCGCACGAAGTGCTCGAAGCCCACCCATGGGCTGTCCAGGATCCCCAGGAACGGCTTGTAGTCCTGGAAGGCGATGATCAGGCCGCCCATCGGGAGGTACTTGAACACCAGGAAGTACACGATCCCGGGCAGGGCCATCAGGTAGAGCGAGCGGTAGCGCCAGAGCGTCCTGCCCAGCGGCTTCCGGGGCATGGGGAGCGGCGCCGGAGCCGAGGCCTCGGCGCCCGGGGTCGCGGTCGCCGCGAGCACCGGGGAGCTCATCCGGGGGTCACCTGCGGGGTCAGCCACCATTGGCCATCCTTGCTCATCGTTGGGCGTTCGCACCGTCGGGCACTGACGAGAAACCGTTCCACGGGAAACCGGTTCCCGACTGAGGCCCAGTGTGCTGTCGCCGCCGACGGCTGTCAACGACTTCGTCGAGATCCGCCGCAGCCCAGACACCCACGGACGCCGCGCTCCCATTCATGCATGCAGGTCAGAGCCACATCACAGTTCGGTCTCGCTGGAGCGCTCGCGGCGCCCGTCGTCCACAGTCGTCCCGGACCACCCCGTCGGAGCCCCTGGTACTGTCTGATCTCGGCCGGGAGAAACCGGTTCCCCGCTGTCGCTCCGCGGTCTCCGGATCCGGCGCGCCGACACTCAGCACCCCAACCCGGAGGAGACCTCGTGGAGCATCGCGCGAACCCCGTCCTCGATGCGGACTGGCCCGACCCCGACGTGATCCGCGTGGGCGACGAGTTCTGGATGATCGCCTCGAGCTTCCAGCGCGCCCCGGGGCTCCCGGTGCTGCGCTCGACGAACCTGGTGGACTGGGAGCACGTCACCAACGCGCTGCCCGCCCTAGTCCCGGCGGAGCACTACGCGCTCCCCCGTCGCGGCAGCGGGGTCTGGGCGCCATCGCTGCGTGAGCACGAGGGCACCTTCTTCCTCGTCTACCCCGACCCCGATCACGGGATCTTCGTGCTCGACGCCCCGCATCCCGCCGGCCCGTGGAGCGCGCCGCGGCTCCTGCTTCCCGGGCACGGCCTGATCGATCCGTGCCCGCTGTGGGACGACGACGGCCGGGCGTATCTCGTGCACGGCTGGGCCCGCTCACGAGCCCGCGTCAAGAACCGGCTCTCGCTGCTCGAGGTCACCCCCGACCTCACCGCTCCCCTGTCGACCTCGCAGATCATCATCGACGGAGCGGCCATCCCCGACATGCTCACGCTCGAGGGCCCCAAGGCGTACCGGCACGACGGCTGGTACTGGATCTACGCGCCCGCAGGCGGGGTGGCCGACGGCTATCAGGTGGTGTTCCGCTCCCGTGACCTGCGCGGCCCCTACGAGCATCGGATCGTGCTCGAGCAGGATTCGACCCCCGTCAACGGTCCCCATCAGGGCGCGCTCGTGGACGACCCCGCCGGCGGGTGGTGGTTCGTGCACTTCCAGGACCGCGGGGTGTTCGGCCGGGTCACCCATGTGCAGCCGGTGCAGTTCGACGCCGAGGGCTGGCCGCACCTGGGCGAGCGCATCGACGATGTCCGGGGCAGGCCGGTCGCCGTCGTGCCCCCGCTCGAGGGCGATGCCGGTGCCGGTGCCGACGAGGACGCCCCCGATGCCCTCTACCGCGAACCCCGGCGCTCCGACGACTTCCGTTCCGCGCAGCTCCACCCCCGCTGGCACTGGCAGGCCAATCCGCAACCGCACTGGTGGCGCACCGGCACCGGACGTCTGGACCTCGCCTTCGCGCCCAGCCCCCGCGGTGACCTGCGGGACCAGGGCGCGATCCTCTGCCAGCAGCTGCCGGGACAGCCCTCGGACTGGACGGTCGAGCTGAGCCTGCCCGGCGTCGCGACCTCCGCCGCGATCGGCACCGAGCGGGCGGGAGTCGTCGTCCTGGGCTCGTCCTACGCCTGGGCGGGACTGCGGCGCGACGCCGACGGCATCGCGCTCGCGCACGCCACCATGGCGGCCGACGGCGCCGACGAGGTCGTCTCCACGCACCGCCTGCTCAGCGCGGATCCCGGGGCGGAGGCAGAGGTGCGCCTGCACCTCACGGTCGACGCGGAAGGACGGGTCTCCTTCGCCGCATCCGGGGCGGAGATCGGGCAGCAGGACGTGCTGCTGTCAGACTGGCAGGCGACCAAGGGGCACTGGATCGGCGCCGAGATCGGGCTGTTCGCGACCGTCGACTCCCCGATGAGTCATGATCTCTCCGAGCGCCGGGCACACTTCGGCCCGGTGACCGTACGACGAGAGGGACGTGAGGCCTGATGGCTCGAGCCGGCGGAGGACCGACGATCACGCAGGTCGCGGAGGCCGCGGGGGTCTCGCGCGCCACCGTGTCCCGGGTGCTCAACGGCCGCCCCAGCGTGGACCCGTCGATCGGGGTGCGCGTCAGGGAGGCCGCCGACAGGCTGCAGTACCGTCCGAACCTCACGGCCCGCTATCTCTCCACCGGCCGCACCCTCACGATCGCCCTGGTCATCCCCGATCTCGGCAATCCCATGTTCCAGACCATCCTGCGCAGCCTGTCCCGCGCCGCCGAGGCCGACGGCTACAGCGTGCTCGTCGCCGAGGCCCCCTCGCCCGAGCGCGAGGCGGCCATCGCCCGGGATGCCCGTCGACGGTGCGATGCGGTGGTGCTGGTCTCGCCGCGCATGGACGATCTCGCGCTGGACGACCTGGTCGAGCAGATCTCGCCCGTCGTGCTCGTCAACCGTCGCTCGGCCCACCCGCGCATCGCGTCGGTCGGCATCGACTACGCGGCCGGCATGAGCCAGCTGGTGGCCCATCTCGCGGGCTTCGGCCACCGGGACCTGCTGTATGTGGCCGGGCCGCCTCGCAGCTCCGCGAACCGGGAGCGGCTCCGGGCGCTGAACGCCCTAGCCGACGCCGACCCGTCGCTCTCGCTGCGTTCGATCCACGGCGGCTCATCGATGGCCGACGGCTACCGGGTGGCCGAGCAGGTGCTCGACTCCGGCGCCACGGCGGCGCTGGCGTTCAACGATCTCGCGGCCTTCGGGCTGCTCGCGCGGCTGAACGAGTTCGGCGTCGACGTGCCCGGCGATCTGTCCGTCACCGGCTTCGACGGCATCACGCTGACCCGCTTCGCGGTGCCGAGCCTGACCACGGTCGCCCAAGAGGAGCTCGACGCCGGAGCGGTCGCGTGGGGCCTCCTGCGCAGCCGCATCGAGGGCTCGGGCTCCAAGGGCTCAGACGCCGAGGGCTCGTCCGCTGCGGAGAGCTCCCGCCGCGTGCTGCTCGAGCCGCAGATCCTGCGGGGCGACAGCACCGGGAGGGTGCCGCCGTCGCGGATCCCGGCCGCGTCGACCCGTCCCGCACGCACCGCGGCCGACGCCGTCGCGCTCGAGGACAAGCCGCTGGGATGGGTGCGGGAGGGTCGCGACTGGACCCTGATGCACGGAGGGGTGCTGCTCTCCGCGGCGCTGACCGGAGCGTCGATGGCCCCGGTGCACAGCCCGAGACCCCACCTGCACCCCGTGCGCTCGCTCGCCGGCCACGCGATGACGGTCACCAACCCGGTCGACCATCGCCACCATTTCGGGGTGTCGCTCGCGCTCCCCGACGTCAACGGCACCACCTACTGGGGCGGCCGCACCTATGTCGAGGGCCAGGGGCCGACGCTCCTGGCCAACCAGGGCCGCCAGGAGTCGCTCGCGGAGGAGCTCACCGAGAACGGCCGTGACCTGCACGCCGAGGTGCGGTGGCGCACTCACGACGGGTCGGACGTGCTGCTCGAGCATCGTCGGACCGGCGCGTTCCTGCTGCCCGAGCACCGAGGATGGGGCCTGTCGTGGCACAGCCGCCTCGAGGCGGATTCCGGGGCGCTGCACCTGAACAGCCCCGCCACCCGCGGCCGGCTGGGCGCCGGCTACGGCGGTCTGTTCTGGCGCCTGCCCACTGCGGACGAGACCCGCATCGTGGTCGAGGGCGGCCGAGGAGAATCCATCGCCCACGGCTCGACCAGCGAGTTCATCGTGGTCAGCCGACGCCACGGCGAGGACTGGACGAGCCTGCTGCTGGTCCAGGACGAGGCGATCCAGGGGCGGATCGATCCGTGGTTCGTGCGGGTCATGGACTACGTCGGCGTCGGCACGAGCCTGGCGTGGTCGCAGCAGCGGGACATCCCCGCCGACGACTCGCTCGAGGTGAGGGTCCGGGCCGCCGTGCTGGATCATCTGGTCAGCGCCGACGAGGTCGCCGGGATCATCGCGGCGATGCCCGCGTGATCCCCGTGAGCCCCATGAGTCCCATGAGTTCCCGGGCGCGACCGCTGCGCGTGGTCCTCGCCGGGGACTCGACCGTCGCGCCGTATGTGGCGACCGCGTACCCGATGTGCGGTTGGGGTGCGCATCTGGGGGCCGCGCTGACAGCTCGTGTCGTCGCCTCCGCACCCGACGTCGGCCCGGTGCACGTGGTCGACCTCGCCAAGAACGGCGCCTCGACGCAGAGCCACCGCGAGGACGGCCTGTGGGCGGGGGTGCTCGATGCGGCCGGTACCGGGGACGTCGTCGTGATCCAGTTCGGCCACAACGATCCCAAGCGCGAGCTCCTCGACCCCTGGGGCGGATACACCGCGGCGCTGGACCGGATGGTGGCCGAGGTGCGAGCGCTCGGAGCGCTCCCGGTGCTGTGCACCCCGGTCGCTCGTCGCCACTACGCCGACGGTGCGCTGCTGCACACCCACGGCGAGTATCCCGCGGCCGTCATCGCCCTCGCGGAGCGCCGGGACGTGCCCCTGCTGGACCTGAACGCCCGGACCCGCGAACTCATCGAATCCCTCGGCGAGGAGCCCTCACGGCGCCTGTTCACGCAGCTCCCCGCCGGCGCGAGCGCCCTCTACCCCGACGGGATCGAGGACAACACGCACTTCACGGTCGACGGTGCGATCACCGTCGCCGAGATCGTCGCCGAGCTGCTCACGCCGACCGTGCTGCGCGCCCTCGCCGCGCCGGGCCCCGCCCCGGACGGATCACGCTCCCGCGACGGCGCGATCCAGCCGCGCTGAGATGTCGGCGAGGACCTCGTCGACCGGCTGCTCGGCGAGGGACTTCATGAACGGCTCGACCTTCACCGGACCGCTGTAGCCGGCCGCGTGGACGGCGCCCATGAAGCCCTCGAGGTCGATGACCCCGGTGTCGTAGGGCAGGCGGCGGTCGAGGTCCTGCTGCTCATCGCGCTCGCGGTCGGCGCGCGCGTCGTTGATGTCCACCGAGACGATGTCGGTATCGGTGAGGCCCGCGAGGTCCGCGGCGCTCTCCTCGGCGGTGTACCAGTGGTAGCTGTCCAGGATGATCCCGACGTTGGTGGCGCCGGAGTCCGCGATCAGCTCGCGCGCCTCGCGCAGGGAGTGGATGAACGGGAAGCGCTCGGTGGACCAGAAGGTCTTGGGCCCGATGTACTCCAGGCCGATGCGCAGGCCGGCGTCGGCCAGCAGCTCGGCGACCAGCGCCAGACGCCCCACGTGCAGGCGCCAGTTGCGCAGGTAGTCCAGGTCGTCGTGCATCGGCCGCATCCAGGTGCCCACGCGGGTGACTCCCGCGGCGGTGAGCAGCTCGAGGGCCTCCGGGAGGTCGACGAGTGCCTGGCGGAACTCGGCCGCGGAGCCGTCCAGCGGGACGGGCAGTCCGGTCATGCCCCATTCCAGGCCCTTATCGCGCACGGCGGCGGCGTGCTCGGCGACCGCCGTGGTGCTGCCGAGCGAGCGGAAGTATCCGAGGTCCGGGTCGACGCCGCCGAAGCCGTGCTTCGCCGCGAGGTCGATCGAGGTGGTGTGGTCCAGGGGAAGGCCGAGTGCGCCGGCCGAGAGATTCGAGAACATCCGGAAAGCCTATTCGCGATTCCTTCCCACGTGGTGATTCGGCACACAGCGTCCACCTGCTGGGATCAGCGGGGCGCTGCGCCGACCTTCCGTCGTCGGCCGCGATACGAGGCCCGCCCGGGAGTGCCCCGGGCGGGCCTCGTTGTACGAGTACGCGGTGCGGCGAGCGCCGGTCAGTCAGCTAGCTGCAGCTCCACGGTCGCGAAGGAATGCGGCGGCAGCGTGACCTCGAGGCCGCGCTCATGCGCGCGCACGTCCGAGAGCTCGGCGGGGGCGACCGCATCGGGCTGCTCGGGGGTGTTGTGCGCAGCGGAGCTCGCGCCGGTGAGGACGCGTGCGGTGTGGCCGGTGACCGAGCGTCCGCGCAGGTCGAGCACGAGCGTGCGGGGCTCGGCCGCATCGAGGTTCGACAGCGAGACCAGGGCCGTCGCGCCGGTGGTGGACGCTGAGGCGGAGATCATCGGCAGGGCGCGCCCGTCGACCTCGGCGGGCTCCTCCGGCAGCAGCACGTGGGCGTCGAGCGCGCGGGCGTCCTGGTGCCCGGCGTTCATCGCGAACACGTGGTACGTCGGGGTGAGCACGAGAGCGCCCGACTCAGGATCGGTGAGGATCATCGCCTGCAGCACGTTCACGGTCTGGGCGATATTGGCCATGATCAGGCGATCCGCGTGGCGATGGAAGCCATCGAAGTGGATCGAGGCGACCAGGGCGTCGCGCACGGTGTTCTGCTGGTACAGGAAACCGGGATTCGTGCCGGGCTCGACGTTCCACCAGGTGCCCCACTCGTCGAACACCAGACCCACCTTCTTGTGCGGGTCGTAGTGGTCCATGACGGTGGAGTGGCGCGCAACGAGCTCCTCGGCGCGCGCGGCACGGGAGAGCGTGCGATACCACTCCTCCTGGCTGAACTCGGTGGCGCTCCCCTTGTCCTCCCACGGGCCGGACATCGTGTAGTAGTGCATCGAGATCGCCTGGTAGGGGCCGGCCTCGCCGTCCCGACCCTCGAGGTTCTTCACCGCACGCATGAGCGCCTCGGTCCAGGCGAAGTCGTCGTCGCTCGCGCCGGCGGCGATCCGGGTGACTGTATTTCCTGGGTCACCGCCCTGGTCACGCACGTACGTGGAGTACTGGCGGGCGAGGGCCGCGTAGTCCTCGGCGCGCATGTTGCCGCCGCAGCCCCAGGCCTCGTTGCCGATGCCGAAGAACGGAACCTTCCACGGCTCGTCACGTCCGTTCTCGCGGCGCAGCGAGGCCATCGGCGAGTCATCCGCGCGCGTGAGGTACTCGATCCACTCGCTCATCTCCGCCACGGTGCCGGAGCCGACGTTCCCGTTGACGTACGCCTCGGTGTCCAGCAGCTCCACGAGGTCCATGAACTCATGGGTGCCGAAGGAGTTGTCCTCGACGATGTCGCCCCAATGGGAGTTCACCATCCGTGGGCGCTCCTCGCGGGGGCCGATGCCGTCCTTCCAGTGATAGTCGTCCGCGAAGCAGCCGCCGGGCCAGCGCAGGTTGGGGATCCGCAGGGCACGCAGCGCGGCGACCACGTCATCTCGGATGCCGCGGGTGTTCGGGAGCGCCGAGTCCTCGCCGACGAAGAACCCCTCGTAGATGCAGCGGCCCAGGTGCTCGGCGAAATGGCCGTAGAGATGCCGGCTGATCGTGGCTCCGGGCAGGTCCAGGTCGATCACCACGCGGGCGGGGCCGTCGGTCGGGGCACTGCCGGGGCCGGTCGAGGTGTCGGGGCTGGTCCCGGTGGTGGTCGCGCTCAGCGCGGAGACCAGCCCGGTGGCGAGGTCACGAGAGGGGGTGGTCACGAGAATCTCCTGGGGCGAGGTGGACGTGGCAGTGAGGGTGACGGGCGGCGATCAGGAGCGATCAGGAGGTGGCCCGCGCGAGGCGGACCAGGGTCCAGGAGATCGAGGGCAGCTCGCCGGTCAGGCGCCCGCCGTCGAGCGCGACCGAGGAGTTCGGCTGCGGGGCGACGGTGTCGGGGGCATCGGCCGAGTTCGCGGCGTACGGGTCCTCGTGGTGCAGGGTGAGGGCCTCGACGAGCTCGAGGTCGCCGAAGGCGCCGAGGTCCACGCCGAGCTCGAGCGTCCCGGAGGCGTCGCGGTTCACGACGAACAGTGCGAGGTCCCCGGACTCCTCGTCCCAGGTGGCGACGGCGTCGGCCGACGCACTGGTGCCGAAGCGCTGGTTCTCGAAGGTCGGAGCCTCGACGGTGACCTGCAGCACCTCGCCCTTCGCGAAGCGGGAGGTGAGCGCGAAGGGGTGGAAGGTGCTCTGCTTCCAGGCGCGACCGCCGGGCTCAGTCATGATCGGGGCGATCACATTGACCAGCTGGGCGAGCGAGGCGGAGGCGACGCGGTCGCTGTGCCGCAGCAGCGAGATGAGCAGGTTGCCGAAGACCACGGCGTCCATCGCGGAGTAGATGTCCTCGAGCAGCACCGGGGCGACGGGCCAGTCGTCGCCGCTGGGCGGGCGGGACTCGGCGCGGTGCTGGTACCAGACGTTCCACTCGTCGAAGCTGATCATGATGCGCTTGTCGCGCTTGAGCTTGGCGCGCACGTGATCCGCGGTGGCGACGACGGAGTCGATGAAGTAGTCCATGTCGTCGGCCGAGGCGAGGAAGGAGGCCTGGTCGCCGTCCTTCTCCGAGTAGTAGACGTGGGCCGAGATCATGTCCACGACGTCGTACGCCTCGGTGAGGACCGTGTTCTCCCAGGCCGCGAAGGTCTCCATCTGCGCGTTCGAGGACCCGCAGGCGATCAGCTCCAGGTCGGGATCCTCCATGCGCATGGCACGGGCGGTCTCGGTCGCGACCCGGGCGTACTCCTCCGCGTTCTTGTGGCCGATCTGCCAGGGGCCGTCCATCTCGTTGCCCAGGCACCACAGACGGATGTCGTGGGACTCGGAGGCACCGGTGTTGGCCACGCGCTGGTCGGAGAGATGGGTGCCGGCGGGAGCGTTGGCGTACTCGAGCACGTCGAGGGCCTCCTGCACACCGCGCGTGCCGAGGTTGACCGCGTACATCGGCTCGACGCCGGCCTTCCGCGCCCAGGTCATGAACTCGTCCAGACCCACGGTGTTGGGGTCGCTCGAGTGCCAGGCCAGGTCGTGGCGCGCGGGACGCTCGTCGACCGGGCCCACACCGTCCTCCCAGCGGTAGCCGGAGACGAAGTTCCCGCCCGGGTAGCGCACGGAGCTCACGCCGAGCTCGCGGGTGAGCTCGAGGACGTCGGTGCGGAAGCCGTCGGCGTCGGCCGACGGATGGCCCGGTTCGTGGATTCCCGTGTACACGCAGCGGCCGAGGTGCTCGACGAAGGCGCCGAAGGTGCGGCGACGCACGGGGGCGACGCGGAAGGCGGGGTTCAAAGTCAGGGTGACGTGCGAAGACATCGGTGTCGGCGTCCTTATCGGGGAGGGGCACCGGTTCGTGCGCGACTGTGCGACGACCAGTTCTACAACGTTGCAAACCAGCTTTCCACAGCCCGGCCCCCGCGTCAACGGCCCGCGCCGGCCTGGGCCGCGGCGGAGGGCGCGCCGCGGACGCACGAGGCGGCGCGAGGCGGGTGGCGTCGATCCCTCCGCTCCCGCTCATCCGTGCCCTTGCGCGGCCTTCAGTGCAAGAATCGACCGCATGCCCCTGCACCCCTCGACCGGCCGCAAGCGCCCTCCGGCGCTGCGCGACGTCGCCGACCTCGCGGGCGTCTCGATCAAGACGGTCTCCAACGTCGTCAACGACTACCCCCACGTGAAGGACTCGACCCGCGAGAAGGTGCGCGAAGCGATCCTGCAGGTCGGCTACCGTCCGCAGGTCGCGGCCCAGCAGCTGCGCACCGGCGCCTCCAAGATGGTCACCCTCGCGGTGCCGGCACTGACGTTCTCCTACTTCTCCGATCTCGCCCAGCAGTTCATCGACGAGGCCCAGCTGCGCGGCCAGACCGTCGTCCTGCACTCCACCTCCGGCGGCCGCGAGGCCGAGCGCACCGTGCTCGAGGGCTTCAATCGGGTGGTCGGCGACGGCGTGATCTTCAATCCGCTGCTGATCGAGGAGGACGTGTTCGCCCGCATGGAGCGGACCACGCAGCCCACGGTCTTCATCGGCGAGCATCTTCCCGAGAAGCTTCCCCAGGGCAGCGATTACGTGCGGATCGACAACGTCGCTGCGGCCTTCGAGGCGACGACGCATCTGCTCGACACGGGCCGACGCCGCATCGCGTTCCTCGGCGCGATCGCCACCAGGCACGGCCTGCAGCCCCACAGCTCGGGCAATCTCCGCCGCGACGGGTACCGCGCCGCACTGCGGCAGCACGGGGTCGCCCCCGAGGAGGATCTCGTGCAGGCGGTCGCCGACTGGCATCGCCACGACGGCTTCTCCGGGGCGGCCGAGCTCATGGCCAGGCGGCCGGACCTCGACGCGATCGTCTGCGGCAACGACGACCTCGCGATCGGAGTTCTCGCCCAGCTGCGTCGCCTCGGCCGGCGAGTGCCGGAGGACATCGCCGTGGTCGGCTACGACGACACCCCGGACGCCCCGTTCGCCTCGCCGCCGCTGACCACGATCTCGCCGGACAAGCATTCCCTCGCCGCGACGGCACTGGATCTGCTGACCGAGCGCATCCAGGGGCACGACGGCCCGCCCCGGATCCTGGACACCCCGTACTCGCTGGTGATCCGCGAGTCGACGGGGCCGGCGACGGCGAGCACCGCCGCGTCGGTCGCGTCGTCCGCACCGGACGCAGCGTCAGCACTGACCGCACCAACCACCTCCGACCTCGAGGAGCACGCCCCGTGACCATCCCGACCCCGTACGAGGACCTCCTGCGCGAGGTCATGGAGACCGGCAACGCCAAGGGCGACCGCACCGGCACCGGCACCCGCAGCCTGTTCGGCAAGCAGATCCGCTTCGACCTCGCCCAGGGCTTCCCGCTGATCACCACGAAGCGCGTGCACACCCGCTCGATCATCCTCGAGCTGCTGTGGTTCCTGCGCGGCGACACCAACGTGCGCTGGCTGCAGGAGCGCGGGGTGAGCATCTGGGACGAATGGGCCGACGAGAACGGCGATCTCGGCCCGGTCTACGGTGCGCAGTGGCGCTCCTGGCCCACCCCCGAGGGCGGCGTGATCGACCAGATCAGCGACGTCGTCGAGCAGATCCGCACCCACCCCGACTCACGGCGCCTGCTGGTCTCCGCCTGGAATCCGGCCGACATCCCGCAGATGGCGCTCGCCCCCTGCCATGCGCTGTTCCAGTTCGAGGTGCACGACGGCAAGCTCTCCTGCCAGCTGTACCAGCGCAGCGCCGACCTGTTCCTCGGCGTGCCCTTCAACATCGCCAGCTACGCCCTGCTCACGCACATGATCGCCCAGCAGACCGATCTCGAGGTGGGCGACTTCGTGTGGACCGGCGGCGACTGCCACATCTATGACAACCACGTCGAGCAGGTGACCCGTCAGCTCTCGCGCGACCCCTTCCCGTACCCGACGCTGCGGATCACACGCCGGCCGGAGTCGATCCTGGACTACGAGCTCGAGGACTTCGAGATCGAGAACTACCAGCACCACAAGGGCATCAAGGCCCCGGTGGCCGTCTGATGGTGCAGAGCCCCTCCCGCATCGGGCTGATCTGGGCGCAGGCCCGCGGCGGCGTGATCGGCGCTGGCGGCACCATGCCCTGGCACCTGCCCGAGGACCTGAAGCATTTCTCGCGCACCACCAAGGGCTCGCCCGTGGTGATGGGCCGACGCACCTGGCAGTCGTTCCCAGCGAAGTTCCGCCCGCTGCCCGGACGGACGAACATCGTTATCACGCGGGACGACTCCTTCACCGACGAGGGGGCCGTGCGGGCGCGTGACCTGACCGAGGCGCTGCGGATCGCTCACGGCGCCCTGGGTGCGCAGGCCGACGGGGCCGATGCGGCGACCGGCAGCGCCGAGGGTTCGCACGGCCCGGACGGGCCCCACCCGACGATCTGGGTGATCGGCGGCGGCTCCATCTACCGCGAGGCGATCGGCGACGCGGACCTGCTGGTCGTCACCGAGATCGACCTCGAGGTCGACGGGGACACCACCGCCCCCGACGTGCCGGACCACTTCTACGCGGCCACTACCGATCCGACCGCAGGCTGGCACGAGGCCGCGAACGGGTTGCGTTACCGGATCGTCACCTACGCGCGCTGAGCACGTCCGCGTCGGGGCCCGTCGGGGCCCGTTGAGTGCCCGCCATGCCGTCCCGGTGTGCAGGTGGGAGCTGGCGCGGCCGGACCGACCGGGTCAGGTGCCGGCGATACCGGTGGTCGCGATGCCCTTGATGATCTGGCGCTGGAAGAACATGAACACCACGATCAGGGGCAGTGCGGCGAGCACGGCCTGGGCCATGTTCTGCGCGTACTGGATGCCATAGGCGCTGATCACCGTCTGCAGGCCCGTCGGCAGCGTCATGAGGTTCGCGTCGTTGACGACGATGAACGGCCACAGGAAGTTGTTCCACGCCCCGATGAACACGAAGATCGCGACCGCGCCGAGGATCGGCCGGGACAGGGGAAGGACGATCGACCGGAAGATCCGGAAGCGGCTCGCGCCGTCCATCAGCGCGGCCTCCTCGAGCTCGAAGGGGATCTGGTCGAAGAACTTCTTGAGGATGAACACCATCGGGGCCGCGACCACCTGCGGCAGGATGATGCCCCACAAGGTGTCCACCAGGTTCAGCGAGAGCATGAGCTGGAACAGGGGCACGATGAGGATCTGGCCGGGGATCATGATCGACGCGATGATCAGGGAGATCAGCATCGTGCGGCCCGCGAACCGCAGCCGCGAGAGGGCGTAGCCGGCGAGCGCCGAGATGGTCACGGTGATCGCGGTGACCGCCGCCGAGGTGATCAGGCTGTTCCAGGCCCAGCGCGGCACCAGGCCCTCGGAGAGGACGTTCGCGTAGGCCTTCAGGGTGAAGCCGCTGTCGGGGATGATCGAGACCGGCATCGCCGCCGCCTCGGCCTCCGTCTTGAGCGAGGTCAGCGCGGCCCACAGCACCGGGACCAGCCAGGACAGCGCCAGCACGGCGAGGATCACGAAGGCGATGATGCGGGCGGGGGTGGGCTTCTTCCAGCGCCGGGTGACGCTCAGGCTCACCGCGGGAGCCTTCACCGCGGGCACGCTGGTGCCGAGGGCGGGACTGGTGGGGGTCGCGGCGCTCATGCCTTCACACTCCGTCGGGACGAGATCACCATGTAGGCGATCGAGACGATGAGAATCAGGAAGAAGAAGATGTAGGAGATCGCCGAGGCGTAGCCCAGGCGATATCCGGTGAAACCGGCCTCGTAGATGTAGACCAGGATCGAACGGGTGCTGCCACCGGGCCCGCCAGAGGTCATCTGATAGATCTGGTCGAAGACCTTCAGCGAGGCCAGCAGCTGCAGCACGAGCACCAGCACCGTGGTCGGGGCCAGCTGGGGCAGGGTGATCGAGAGGAACTTCCGCCATCCGCCGGCGCCGTCGAGCGACGCCGCCTCGTAGAGCTGGTCGGGGATGTTCTGCAGAGCGGCGAGGTAGAGCAGGAAGTTGAAGCCGACGGTCCACCACACGGTGGTGATGACCACCGAGATCATGGCGGTGCTGGGATCCTGCAGCCAGGCGGGCCCGGTGATCCCGAACCAGCCCAGGAACGTGTTGATCAGGCCCAGCTGGGGGTTGTACATCCAGTTCCAGAACTGCGAGACCACGGTCGAGGCCAGCAGGAACGGCAGGAAGAACGAGAGCCGCCAGAACCACTGACCGGGTAGGCCGATGTTCACCAGCACGGCGAGCAGCATGGCGACCAGCACCAGGGGGATGGTCGAGAGGATCGTGAACCAGGCGGTGTTGCCCAGCGAGCTCCACACCTCCGGGTCCCCGAGGGCCTCCTTCCAGTTCGCCAGTCCCACGAATCCGGTGTTGGTGCCAGCCAGGCTGGTGCCGGTGAAGCTCATCCACAGCCCGTAGACGGTGGGCCAGATGAGGAACAGGAGGAAGGCGACGAGGAACGGCGAGCAGTAGAGCCAGCCGCGCAGGTTGTCGGCGCGGCGTCGGCGGGCGCGCCCGGCGGAGAGATGGTCGGCCGGGGCGGTGTCCCGGGTGGGGCCGGCGAGGCCCTCGGCGGTGGTCATCGGTCGTCTCCTTCGACGGACGGACGGGGCAGCCCGGGTGCGGCGGGCGCGGGGAGGTGGTGTCGCACGGCGATCACATCGGGGTCGGCTTGAGCAGCAGGGCGTTGATCCGGGCGACGAACGCGTTCCAGCCCTCAAGGGGGTCGGTGCGCCGGGCCCAGACGTTCTGCATGTCGTTGCCGAAGTAGGTGTGGAAGTCGCTGCCGGAGCCGGTGAACCAGGCCGGCGGGTCGTAGACGAGATGGTCGACCGCATCCGCGTAGTGCGACTGCGGGACCAGATCGGCGTAGGCCGGGTCCTCGATCACCGGGGAGTAGGCCGGGATGTGCCCCGCCCCGGCCCAGGTGATCGAGTTCTTGAGCAGATAGGCGACCGCCGCGTGCACGTTGCGACGGCGGTCCTCGTCCGGGGTCATCTGGTGGGGCAGCACGAAGGCGTGGGAATCGGCGTACGCGACGGGCTCCCCGAAGACTCCGGGGACCATCGTCATGTCGAAGGGCACGCCCTCGTTGCGGTAGCTCCCCGACTCCCAGACGCCGCCGTAGAAGGCGCCGGAACCGCCGGTGGCGAATTCGGAGATCGCCGTGCCGCCGTCATGGCCGGGATTGCCGACCTCGCCGTCGATGAGCGAGAGGATCCATTCGATCGCCTGGATGACGATCTCCTCCTGGTACTCCATCTTCCCGCCGATCGGCAGGTCGATCGTGCCGCCGAGCTGGGAGTAGTAGGTGGAGAACATGCGCCACTGGTTCGAGCCGTCCCCGAGGTAGCCCCAGGACAGCCCGTACCCGCTGGGGGCCTTCGCGCCGAGCTCGAGGGCGAGCTCGCGGAAGTCCTCGGGGTTGTCGGTGGGCAGGAGCAGGCCATCGCTGCCGAGCACTCCGGCGGCCTCGGCGATGTCGGTGTTGTAGTAGAGGACGAACGGGTGGGAGTCCAGGGCGATCGCCGTGAGCTTGCCGTCGACCACCATCTTCTCCCAGATCAGCTCCGGGAAATCCTCCTTGGCGACACCGAACTCGCCGAACAGGTCCAGGTCCCATTCGTCGAGCAGACCGCCCGGGGCGTAGCCGGGGACTCGCGCCGCATGCATGATCGCCAGGTCCGGCGCGCGGCCGCCGGCGGAGGCCATCGCGAGCTTCGTGTAGTACGGGGCGCCCCAGGCCAGGACGGTCTGGGTGACCGTCGGGGCGCCATCGGTGGCCATGTAGCCGTCGAGCATCTCGCCCATGGTCACGCCGTCGGGACCCGAGAGCAGATGCCAGAACGCGATGTCATCGGCGGCGCGGGCGGCGGTGCCCGCGCAGCCGGACAGCGCACCGAGGCCTCCGAGCGCCGCGAGGGCGCCGGCTCCCTGCATGAGCGTGCGTCGGCCGACGGCGGGGCCGCCGCGCGGGCCGCTCCCCGGGTGAGCCCCCGGGGCAGCCGGCCGGGGGCCCAGGGCCCCGGCGCGTGAAGAACCAAGCGTCATCGTGTCCACCTCTTCGTGGTGGGGCGCGGTCGCCGCGGTGCATGCCGCCGACGATCACCGCCCGCATGTCGTCGGATCGTGATGGTGCCCTGAATTTACATCGTTGTAATGTGAGCGTCAACACCCCGGCCGTCCTCCTCGCCGTCACCCCCGGCGACTCCCAGCCGGTCGCCGACGGAAAAGCGCCGGACGCTTTCCCGCGCGACGCTCCCGCAGGTCACGCGGCGTGACCGCGCAGCGGGGCCGACAATGGCGCCGACACGGGGCCAACACGGGGCCGACGATGCACGACGGCGCCCTGGGCATCTCTGCGGAGATGCCCAGGGCGCCGTGCGCCGCAGCCCGTCAGGCGGGCTCGCGGATCACGCTCCGGTCGCGGAGCGCTTCTTGTTCCAGACGTCGAAGGCGACGGCCACGAGCAGCACGACGCCGCGCACGACCGACTGGGTGGACTGGTCGATGCCCATGATCTGCATGCCGTTGGACATGACGGCCATGATCAGACCGCCGATGATGGCGCCGTGGACCTTGCCCACACCACCGGTCACCGCCGCGCCGCCGATGAAGGCGGCCGCGATCGCGTCGAGCTCGAACATGTTGCCGGCGCCCGGCTGGGCGCTGTTGGAACGGGCCGAGTAGACGATGCCCGCGATCGCGGAGAGCAGGCCCATGTTCACGAACAGGAGCATGTTCACCCGGCGGGTCTTCACGCCCGAGAGCTGCGCGGCCTGGAGGTTGCCGCCCATCGCGTAGATGTGTCGGCCGAAGATCGTCCGCTGGCTGACGAAGCCGTAGATGAGCACGAGGGCGGCCAGCAGGATCAGCACCACCGGGAGTCCGCGCGAATGCGCGAGCTGCCAGGCGAAGGCCATGACCACGACGGCCACTGCGGCGTTCTTGAGCCAGAACAGCGGGAACGCCTCGACCTGCTGCTTGTACTTCAGCTTCGCCAGACGCCCCCGGTACTGCTGGATCACGAACACCACGATCAGCGCCGCCCCCAGGAACAGCGTGAAGGCGTCGTACCCGTTGCCGCCGAAGATCCCGTTGAGGAACCCGCCGGAGATGTACTGGTACTCCTTGGGGAACGGGGAGAGCGAGACGTTGCCCAGCACCTGCATGGTCAGCCCGCGGAAGATGAGCATGCCCGCGAGGGTGACGATGAAGGCCGGGATGCCCACGTAGGCCACCCAGAAGCCCTGCCACAGCCCCACCAGCACGCCGGTGCCCAGCGCCGCGAGGACGCCGAGCCACCAGGGCATGCCGTGGCCGATCACCACGACGGCAGCGACGCCGCCGGTCAGCGCGACCACGGAGCCCACCGACAGGTCGATGTGCCCGGCCACGATGATCAGCACCATGCCGATCGCGAGGATCAGGATGTAGGAGTACTGCAGCACCAGGTTCGTGAGGTTGCCCGGGCTCAGCAGGGCACCGTTCGTCAGGATCGTGAACAGCACGATGATGAACACGAATGCGACGTAGATGCCGCTCTGACGCATGTTCCGCGTCAGGAGTTCTTTGATGTCAGAAGTTCCCGCCATGAGGCGCGCTCACTCCCTCTCCATGGTCATGAGCTCCATGAGGTGCTCCTGCGTGGCGTCCTGCACGGCGGCCTCACCGGTGATGCGGCCTGCGGACAATGTGTAGATGCGATCGGAGAGCCCGAGGACCTCGGGCAGCTCCGAGGAGATGACGATGATCGCCTTGCCGGCCTCGGCGAGCTCGTTGATGATCGAGTAGATCTCGAACTTCGCGCCGACGTCGACGCCGCGGGTGGGCTCGTCGAGGATCAGCAGATCGGGCTCGGTGTACAGCCACTTGCTGAGCACCACCTTCTGCTGGTTTCCTCCGGAGAGCTTCCCGACCGGGGCCATCACCGTCGGCGTCTTGATGTTCAACGAGGAGCGGTAGCGCTCGGCGACCGCGATCTCCTCGTTGCCGTTGATCCAGCCGCCGGTGGTGATCTTGCGCAGGGACGCCGCGGTGACGTTGGTGCGGATGTCCTGGATCAGGTTCAGCCCGTAGCGCTTGCGATCCTCGGAGACGTACGCGATGCCCGCGTTGATCGCGTCGGCGACCGTGTGCATCTGCACCGGCTTGCCGTGCACATACGCTGTACCGCTGATGTCGCGGCCATAGGAGCGGCCGAACACGCTCATCGCGAGCTCGGTGCGTCCAGCACCCATGAGGCCCGCGATGCCGACGACCTCGCCGGCGCGCACGTTCAGCGCCGCTCCGTCGACGACCGTGCGGCCGGGCTGGGTGGGATGGTTGACGTGCCAGTCCTCGATCCGGAAGATCTCCTCGCCGATCTCGGCGCTGCGCTCCGGGTAGAGGTTGTCGATGTCGCGCCCCACCATGCCCTTGATGATGCGCGGGATGAGGGTGCGCTTCTCATCGACCGGGACGTCCATGTCGATCGTTTCGATGGTCGACCCGTCGCGGATGACCGTCGTGGCGTCGGCGACGGCAGCGATCTCCCCCAGCTTGTGGCTGATGATGATGCTGGTGACGCCTTCGTCGCGCAGTCCGCGGATGAGGCTCAGCAGGTGCTCGGAGTCGTCGTCGTTCAGCGCCGCCGTCGGCTCGTCGAGGATCAGCAGGCTCACGTTCTTGGTGAGCGCCTTCGCGATCTCGACCAGCTGCTGCTTGCCCACGCCCAGCTGGCCCACCGGCGTGACGGGCTTCTCCTTCAGGCCGACGCGCTCGAGCAGCTCGGCGGCGCGCGCATTGGTCTCGTGCCAGCTGATCACGCCCCCCTTGGTCTGCTCGTTGCCGAGGAAGATGTTCTCGGCGATCGACAGGTGGGGCACCAGGGCGAGCTCCTGGTGGATGATCACGATGCCCTCGGCCTCGGAGTCGTTGATGGTCGCGAAGCTGACGGGACGACCGCGGAAGTGGATCTCGCCCTCATAGGTGCCGGCCGGCTCGACACCGGAGAGCACCTTCATGAGCGTGGACTTGCCCGCGCCGTTCTCGCCGCAGATCGCATGGATCTCGCCGGCGTCGACCGTCAGGGACACGTCCTTGAGGGCGACGACGCCGGGGAATCTCTTGGTGATGGACCGCATCTCGAGGATGTGTTCGGTCAAGGGGCCCTCCTTCGGGCTGGGGCCCCGGCGCCGCGGTCTCGCGCGCGCCGGGACCCACCGGGATTCTGCTGCGTGCGGCCGCTCAGAGCTGGCCAGCTTCGACCTGCTCCTCCGTGTAGTACCCGGAGTCGACCATGATCTCCTCGTAGTTGTCCTCCAGCACCATCTGCACCTCGAGCAGGTACGACGGCACGACCTTCTCGCCGTTGTCGTAGGTCTCGGTGTCGTTGGCCTCGGGGTCGTCGCCGTTGAGGATGGACTCCGCGGCGACGATGGCCTGGTCGGCGAGGTTGCGGGTGTCCTTGAAGATGGTCGAGGACTGCACGCCGTCGGCGATCAGCTTGATCGAGGCGATCTCGGCGTCCTGCCCCGTGACGATGGGCAGGCCTTCCTCGATCGTCGGGCCGAGGCCCGCGTTCTGCAGCGCGTTGATGATGCCGCGCGACAGCGGATCCGCCGGAGCGAGCACCCCGGACAGCTCCTCGCCGCCGTTGTAGTGCGTGGTCAGCAGGTTCTCCATCCGCTTCTGAGCGGTCTCCTGCTCCCAGCGCTGGGTGGCGGCCTGATCGATGTCCGTCTGCTTGGACAGCACCACGAGCGTGCCGTCGTCGAAGTACGGCTGGAGGGTGTCGATCGCGCCCTGCCAGAAC
The DNA here is from genome assembly GCF_002332425.1 of Brachybacterium alimentarium. GTDB lineage: Bacteria > Actinomycetota > Actinomycetes > Actinomycetales > Dermabacteraceae > Brachybacterium > Brachybacterium alimentarium. The sequence continues at coordinate 68,397 of NZ_NRGS01000010.1, forward strand.
AGGTGGGCGTTGTTGTCGTCCAGGGAGCCGGCGAACAGCTCGACGTTCAGCGGGCCCTCCGGCGCGTCGTCGGCCGCCTCGAACTTCTCGTCCAGCAGGCCCAGGCCGTACATCAGCGCATTGGCCTGGTTCACACCCACCTTGTAGTTGTCGAAGGTGACGTAGAAGTCGACGTTCTCGTTGTCCGTGAGCAGGCGGTCATAGGCGATGACCGGGATGTTCGCGGCAGCTGCCGCATCGAGCTGCGAGGAGAGCGAGGCGCCGTCGATCGAGGCGATCAGCAGGACGCTCACGCCCGCGTTGACCATCTGATCGATCTGCTGCTGCTGCGTGGGGATGTCGTCCTCGGCGTACTGCATGTCGACCGTGAAGCCCTTGTCCTCCAGGCCCTCCTTGATGTTGTTGCCGTCAGCGACCCAGCGCTCGTAGGTCTGCGTCGGCATCGCGACGCCGACGGTCTGCTCGCTGGGAGCCGCGTCGGTGTCGGGACCGCCGGATCCGGCGCCCTCGCCGCCGCAGGCGGCCAGTCCGAGTGCGGCCGCCGTGGCGGTCGCTCCGAGCATGAAGGTTCTGCGGTTATGCATGGTCATGTGGTCTTTCCTCCTCGAAATCACCGTCTGCGCCCTGCAGCAGGGGACGACCCGTGGTGCCGCGCATCCCCGCGGACGCCCTCGCCCGCTGTGGAGCCGACTCGAGGTCGGCTGATGCCCGGACCCGGTGGGCCGGTGTCCATGGTCCGCACGCCATCGGTGGCGTGGGACGCCCCGAATGCTAACGTTCACATCACCGAAGATGTCAACCAAATCACGTCCTGCGGGTCACAAGTCGGCAACGACTTACCACTGGTCGGTTCCTTGGTGGTCCCTGACCTGCTGTGAAACGATTCCGCAGGTCATGACGCACCCGACCCGTCCTGGACCACCCCGTCGGGTCACCCACGATTCCCAGGGCCACCCACGAACCCCAGGACCCCCAGGACCCCCAGGACCGTCAGAACGTCCGGGAAGGAGCAGAGGCATGGACGTCTCTTCCCGCCGCCCCTCCATGGCGGACGTCGCCGCGCGCTCCGGCGTCTCGTACCAGACCGTCTCCCGGGTGCTCAACGAGCCGGACATCGTCAAGCCCGCCACCCGCTCCCGGGTGCGCGAGGCGATCAGCGAGCTCGGCTACACCCGTAACCGCGCCGCACGCGCCCTGAAGACCACCCGTTCATCGTTGATCGGCATGCTCACCGACGGTTCGGCGCTGTTCGGCCCGACGGAGACCACCACCGCGATCGAATCGGCGGCGCGCAGGGCCGGCTACTCCGTGCTGCTGACGACGGTCGGCGCGGAGGACGGCGCCGGGCGCGAGGTGGGCGGGGAGCTGCTGGGCTCCGGCGCCGACGGGATCCTCGTCGTCGCCGCCCACGAGGGCATGGTCCCGGCCGTCTCCACGGCGGCGCGCTCGACCCCCGTCGTCGCCGTCGCGGCCCGCTCGCTGCAGATGCAGGGCATCGAAGTGGTCGGCGTGGACCAGCGGCTCGGGGCACGGCAGGTCATCGAGCACCTCGCCCGCACGGGCGTCCGCTCCGTGGTGCACGCCGCCGGCCCGCAGGACTGGTTCGACGCCCGCTCCCGCCAGGAGGGCTTCGAGGAGGCGATCGCGCTGCACGGGCTCGACGGCGCCGTCGTGGGCCCCGGGGACTGGACCCCGCGCTCCGGCTACGAGCTCACCAACGCCCTGGTCAGGGACGGATTGCCCGAGGCGATCTTCGCAGCGAACGACATGATGGCGATCGGGGTGCTCCACGCCCTGCACGAGCATCGGATCCGGGTCCCGGAGGACTGCGCCGTGGTCGGCTTCGACAACACGCTCGGGGCGGAGTTCCAGGTGCCGTCCCTGACCACGGTCGCCCAACCCTTCGCCGAGCTGGGCCGACTCGCCCTGGAGCGGCTGCTGCACCTGCTCGAGGGGACGGAGCTGCCGCCCGGCACGCCCAGCACGCTGCCGCCGCGGCTCGTCGTGCGTCGTTCCACCCGGCCCGAGCGCACCCACTGACGCGTCGGGCCGAGCCTGGTGAGTCCCCGGCCGGCCCCGACCCGCTCCTGATCCGCTTCTGATCCGCCCCTGATCCGTGTCGGCGCGCCCGCAATGTGAACGTTGACATCGCGTCCGGGAGCTGGTGGGATGGGGGCATGACGCACGCCGACGTGTCCTCAGCAGACCACACCGCCGCAGGCGCGGCCGCCCTTCTCGAGGCCGGCCGTCCCCACCTCGGCCTCGAGCTCGGCTCGACCCGTATCAAGGCCGCCCTCATCGACGACTCCGGTGCCGTTCTCGCCACCGGATCGCACGCCTGGGAGAACGAATTCTCCGACGAGAGCTGGACCTACTCGCTCTCGAACGCATGGTCCGGGATCCAGGACTGCTACGCGGATCTCGTGCGTGACGTGCGCGAACGCCACGGTGTCGAGCTCACGGGCCTGGCGAGCATCGGCATCTCCGCCATGATGCACGGCTACCTGGCCTTCGATGCCGAGGGCGAGCAGCTGGCGCCCTTCCGCACCTGGCGGAACACCTACACGGCGGACGCCTCCGCACTGCTCAGCCGCACCCTCGAGCTCAACATCCCGCTGCGATGGAGCGTCTCCCACCTGCTCCACGCCATCCTGGGCGGGGAGGAGCACGTGCCGCGGATCGCCCACCTCACCACGCTCGCCGGCTACGTCCACTGGCAGCTCACCGGCCGCCAGGTGCTCGGCGCCGGGGACGCGAGCGGCATGTTCCCGCTGGCCGCGTCCGGCGATGCCTTCGACCCCGAGCTGCTCGAGCGCTTCGCGGCGCTCGACGAGGTAGCCGACGTCCCGTGGAACCTGCCGGACATCCTCCCCGAGGTGCTCGTGGCCGGGCAGGACGCCGGCTCCCTGACCGCCGAGGGCGCCGCGCTGCTGGATCCCTCCGGCGCGCTGCGGTCCGGCGCCGTCGCCGCCGCCCCCGAGGGCGATGCCGGCACGGGCATGGTCGCCACCCAGGCGGTGGATCCGCGCACCGGCAACGTCTCGGCCGGCACGAGCGCCTTCGCGATGGTGGTGCTGGAGGGTCCGCTGTCCGGCCCGCGCGAGGAGATCGACCTGGTCACGACGCCGTCGGGCGATCCGGTCGCGATGATTCACACGAACAACTGCACCAGCGACCTCGACGCGTGGCTGGGCATCTTCGGTCGCTTCGCCGAGCTGCTGGGCCGCCCCGCCGATCCCGAGGAGCTCTACAGCACCCTCTTCGGGGCAGGGGCCGACGGCGAGGCCGACGCCGGCGGCGTGCTGAGCTACAACTACGTCTCCGGCGAGCATCAGACCGGCGTGCCCTCCGGACGGCCTCTGCTGGTGCGCGAGCAGGAGGCCCGCTTCACGCTCGAGAACTTCATGCGCTCCCAGCTCTACGGCGCCTTCGGGGCGCTCGCGGTGGGCATGGAGGCGCTGCTCAAGGACGAGGGCGTGCAGCTGGACGTCATGTACGCCCACGGCGGTATCTTCCGCACCCGCGGCATCGCCCAGCAGGTGCTGGCCGATGCCCTCGCGACCCCGGTCGCCGTCGGCGAATCCGCCGGGGAGGGCGGCTCGTGGGGCATGGCGCTGCTCGCGGCCTACACCGCTCGCACGGCTGCGGCCGACGGGTCTGCACCGACCTCTCTCAGCAGCTTCCTGTCCGAGGAGGTCTTCGCCTCGCAGGAGCTCAGCACGCTCCAGCCCGACGAGGCCGGGATGGCCGGGCACGCCACGTGGCTGGAGAGCTACCGCACCGGTCTGCAGGTCGAGCGCCTGGCCGGGGAGCTGCTCGACTGACCCCGTCCCCTCGTTTCCTCCCACCACCCCTCCCAGCCCAGGAGTCGCCCCATGACCCAGCCCCTCGTCCTCACCGACCTCCCCCGGTCCACGCAGGAGGCCGTTGCCGCGACCCGTGAGCGCGTCGCCGCGCTGCACGCCGAGCTGCCGCGCAACGGACTCGTGGTCTGGACCGCCGGGAACGTCTCCGAGCGCGTGCCGGCGACCTCCCCCGAGGTGCCCGGCCTGCTGGTCATCAAGCCGTCCGGCGTCTCCTACGACGAGCTCACACCGTCGACGATGGTGGTGTGCACGCTGGACGGCGCGAAGATCGTCGATGGCACCCCGGATTCCCTGACCCCGTCCTCGGACACCGCGGCCCACGCCTATGTCTACGAGCACATGGACGAGGTGGGCGGCGTGGTCCACACCCACTCGACCTACGCGACCGCCTGGGCGGCGCGCGGCGAGGAGGTCCCCTGCGTGCTCACGATGATGGCCGACGAGTTCGGCGGGCCGATCCCCGTGGGCCCCTTCGCCATCATCGGCGACGACTCCATCGGCCGGGGCATCGTCGAGACCCTGCGAGGCTCCCGCTCCCGCGCCGTGCTGATGCAGAACCACGGCCCGTTCACGATCGGCAAGGACGGCCGTGATGCCGTGAAGGCCGCCGTGATGTGCGAGGAGGTGGCCCGCACGGTGCACATCTCCCGCCAGCTCGGCCAGCCGCTGCCGATCGACGCCCGGCACATCGACTCGCTGTTCGACCGCTACCAGAACGTCTACGGACAGCGCAGCGACGCCGCGGAGCCCGCGGCCGACGCCCTCGCCGACGCCGACGACGGCATCGACGCCCACTGACCCGCCGCACACTGCGCGGGCACCCGTGCCCCGCGCTCCTCGCACCGTGCACCCCACGCCCTGCACTTCTCGCAGGCCGCACGCTGCACCCCCGCGACCCGCACCCCGCACACCGCACTCCGCACTCCGCACTCCGCACCTGCTCATTCGACCGCTAGGACACCCCATGCAGAACCCCTTCGAAACCCGCGAGATCTGGTTCCTGACCGGCAGCCAGGGCCTGTACGGTCCCGAGACGCTCGACCAGGTCGCCGAGCAGTCCCGTGTGATCGCCGAGACCCTCGACGCCGGCTCGTCGATCCCCGTGAAGATCGTCTGGAAGCCGGTGCTCACCGACCGCGACGCGATCCGTGAGATCGCGCTGGCCGCGAACGCGGATCCCGCCTGCGTGGGCGTCATCGCCTGGATGCACACCTTCTCCCCGGCGAAGATGTGGATCCAGGGCCTCGACGCCCTGCGCACCCCGCTGCTGCATCTGCACACGCAGGCGAACGTCGAACTGCCCTGGTCCACGATCGACATGGACTTCATGAACCTGAACCAGGCCGCGCACGGCGACCGCGAGTTCGGCTACATCGCCACCCGCCTGGGCGTGAACCGCAAGACCGTCGTGGGCCACGCGAGCGATGAGGGTGTGCAGGAGAAGGTGGGCCGCTGGGCCCGCGCCGCCACCGGCTGGGCCGAGATGCACTCTCTGAAGCTGGCGCGCTTCGGCGACAACATGCGCAATGTCGCCGTCACCGAGGGCGACAAGACCGAGGCGGAGCTGCGCCTGGGCGTCTCCGTGAACACCTGGGGCGTGAACGACCTGGTCGAGGTCGTCGACGCCGTCGAGGACAGCGCGATCGACGCGCTGGTCGCCGAGTACGAGGAGCTGTACGACGTCGCCCCCGAGCTGCGCGCGGGCGGGGAGCGCCACGACGCACTGCGCTACGGCGCCCGCCAGGAGCTGGGCCTGCGCTCGTTCCTCGAGCAGGGCGGCTTCGGCGCGTTCACCACGAACTTCGAGGACCTCGGCGGGCTGCGCCAGCTGCCCGGTCTCGCCGTGCAGCGCCTGATGGCCGACGGCTACGGCTTCGGCGCCGAGGGCGACTGGAAGACGGCGATCCTGGTGCGGGTGGCTGCGGTGATGGGCCACGGCCTGCCCGGCGGCGCGTCCCTCATGGAGGACTACACCTACGAGCTCACCCCGGGCAGCGAGAAGATCCTCGGCGCCCACATGCTCGAGGTCTCCCCCTCGCTGACCACCGCGAAGCCCACCCTCGAGATCCACCCGCTGGGGATCGGGGACCGCGAGGACCCGGTGCGCCTGAAGTTCACGGCCGACGCCGGACCCGCCGTGGTGGTGGCCCTGAGCGACATGCGCGAGCGCTTCCGACTGATCGCCAACGTGGTCGAGGTCGTGGAGCCCGACCACGACCTGCCCAACCTGCCGGTGGCCTGCGCCGTCTGGGAGCCCGCCCCGGACTTCGCGACCTCCGCCGAGTGCTGGCTGACCGCCGGCGCCGCCCACCACACGGTGATGAGCAATGCGGTGGACCTCGAGGTGTGGGAGGACCTCGCCCAGATCGGCGACCTCGAGCTCGCCGTGATCGACGAGGACACCACGGTGCGCTCCTTCGCCCAGGAGCTGCGCACCAACCAGGTCTTCTACCGCCTCGGCCAGGGCTTCTGACCGACCGGGCCCGGTCCGCGGGCGCGAACCGGGCGGCCGGGCCCGGTCCGCGGGAGCGATCCAGGTGGCCGGGCCCGGCACCGCGCCGGGCACCGCGCGCCGGGCACCGCACGCCGGGCCCGCGCGCCGGATCACGCGAACCACCGAAGTTTTGCACCCGCACGACCGATGCGGAGCGCAACATAGGTCGTGCGGGCGCAAAACTCGTTCTCCTCATCCACGGCAGACCACGAAGAGGTGGAGCGCATGCCCCCTGACGACATCCCGCGGGAGACCCCGCTGGCCCGGCCCGGGCTGAGCTGGTCCGGCACCGTGGACTACGGGCCCGGCCCGCTGCATGCTCCGACGTCGGTCCCCGAGCTGCAGGCGCTCGTGGGCCGCAGTCGACGGCTCCGAGCGCTCGGCACACGGCACTCGTTCTCGCAGGTCGCGGCGAGCGACGGTCCGCTGGTGAGCCTGGCCGCGATGCCGTCGGACCTCGAGTTCGACACCGCCGCCCGCACCGTGCGGGTCGCGGCCGGGGTGCGCTACGGGGAGCTGGCCGTCGCGGCGGCCGAGCACGGTCTGGCCCTCGCGACCATGGGGTCGCTCCCCCACATCTCCGTCGGCGGCGCGAGCGCGACGGGCACCCACGGCTCCGGTGACCGCCACCGGTCGCTGGCCTCCTCGGTGCGGGCCGTCGACCTCGTCACCGCGAACGGCGACCTGCTGGCGCTGTCCCGGGAGGACGACCCCGCGATCTTCGACGGGGTGGTCCTGTCGCTCGGCACGCTCGGGGTGGTCACGCACCTGACGCTGGACCTGGTGCCCGCGTTCGCCATGCGGCAGACGGTGCACCTCGACGTCGCCGACGGCGCCATGACCAGCGCGGCACTGGACGAGATGCTGGGCGCGGGCTACAGCGTGAGCCTGTTCCACCGCTGGGACGGACGCATCGCGCAGGCCTGGGTGAAACAGGCCGTCGGTGTGGACGACGAGCTTCCCGAGCTGTGGCACGGCGGGCATCGGGCCACCAGGGCGGTGCACCCGCTGCCCGATCTGCCCGCGGAGCCCTGCACGGACCAGAGCGGTGCATCGGGGCCGTCGCACGAGCGTCTGCCGCACTTCCGCTTGGAGTTCACGCCGAGCAGCGGCGAGGAGATCCAGTCCGAGTACTTCGTGGCGCGCGCTCAGGTGGCCGAGGCGCTTGCCGCCGTGATGCCGCTCGGCGAGCGGATCCGCCCCTTGCTGCATGCCTCCGAGGTGCGCACGGTCGCGGCCGACGACCTCTGGCTCTCCCCCGCGTTCCATCGCGACAGCTCCTGCGTGCACTTCACCTGGAAGCAGCTTCCGCGCGAGGTCGAGGCCCTGCTGCCGGAGATCGAGGAGCGTCTGGCCCCGTTCGCGCCCCGACCCCACTGGGGCAAGGTCTTCACCACCGCCCCGGGGACGGTGCGCGCGCAGTATCCCCGTCTGCCGGACTTCCGGGCCCTGCGGGATCGGCTGGATCCCGAACGGGTCTTCCGCAATACCTATGTCGACCGTCTGCTCGGAGAGTGACATGACCACGCCTCCTGCCCCGTCCGGGGCCCGGACCGTCGCCGCGGCACCCGCTGCGCCCCGCCCGGCCGATCCCTCGCGTCCGCCGATGGGCTGGAACAGCTGGGACTGCTACGGCACCACGGTGACCGAGGAGGAAGTGCTGGCCAATGCCCGTTTCCTCGCCGAGCATCTGCTGCCCTTCGGCTGGGACACGGTGGTCGTGGACATCGACTGGTCCGATCCGTCGGCCCGCTCCCACGGCTACAACGCCGACGCCCCGCTCGCGATGGACGAGCACGGCCGGCTGCTCCCGGATCCGGGCCGCTTCCCGAGCTCCGCCGACGGCGCCGGGTTCGCCCCGCTGGCCGCGCAGATCCATGCCCTCGGCCTGCGGTTCGGCATCCACGTGATGCGCGGGATCCCCCGGCGCGCGGTGGCGGCGAACACCCCGCTCATCGGCTCCCCGCTGCGTGCGGCGGACATCGCCGACGAGACCAACGCCTGCGAGTGGAACCCGGACATGGTGGGCATCGACCATGCCGTGCCGGGCGCCCACGCCTACTACGACTCGGTGCTCGCGCTGTACGCGGACTGGGGCGTGGACTTCCTCAAGGTCGACGACATGCTGTGGCCCTACCAGGCCGCCGAGATCGAGACCTTCACCGCGGCGATCGACCGCTGCGGCCGGCCGTTGCAGCTGAGCCTGTCCCCGGGCCGCGACCTCTCGCTGACCAGGCTCGATCACCTGCGCGAGCACGCCACGATGTGGCGGATCTGCGACGACCTGTGGGATCGGTGGGAGGACGTGGAGGCGAACTTCGCGCGCTTCGCCCGTTGGGCGCCGTTCTCGGGACCCGACGGCTGGGCCGACGGCGACATGCTGCCGCTGGGCCGGATCGGGATCCGTGCCGAGCGCGGCGAGCCCCGCGATTCTTCGCTGACCCCGCACGAGCAGGTCGCGCTGATGACCCTCTGGGTGATCGCCCGCTCGCCGCTCATGGTGGGCGGTGACCTGCCCAGCTCCGATCAGGCGACGATCGCGCTGCTGCAGAACGCCGACGTGCTCGAGGTGCTCCACCGCTCCTGCGACAACCGGGAGGTCTTCCGCGAGGGGGCGCTGGTCCTGTGGTCGGCCGACGGGGCGGGCGGGACGCGCTATGTCGCCGCCTTCAACCTCGGCGAAAACGAGCTCACGGTCTCGCTCGACAGCCAGGACGTGGGGCTGCCCGCGCGGATCGAGGGCGAGGTCAGGGAGCTGTGGAGCGGGGCCGCTGTACCCGTGCGCGCCGTGACGGAGCAGTCCGACGCCGCCCGCGGCGTGGCCCCGGGCTCGACCGCGATCGACCTGCGGATCCCCCGCCACGGGGCAGTGCTGCTGCGTCACCGGTGTCATCGGTCGAGGCCTGAGGCTCCCGGTCACATGTCCTGGTAGCGCGAGCGGAGGAAGCAGTAGACCCCGAAGACGATCAGGCCGATGCCGAGGAGCAGCAGGACGATCCGTCCCTCCGGCACCCCGGACAGTGCCTGCAGCGCTCCGTCGAGGCCTGTGGCCTTCTGCGGCTCCGCGGCGATACCGGCCCATCCGAGCAGCGCCCCGACGGCCACCAGGGCGATTCCCTTCGCGATGTACCCGAGAACCCCGGTGACCCGGAGCGCGAGGCCGACCGTGCGGTGCCCGCTGCGCTCGAGCTGCTGGAGGAACCGACGGCCGGCTCCGATGACGACGAAGCCGACCCCGATGCTGATCACCACGCCCGCGGCGAGGACCACCGCGACCCGTCCGGCCCCGCCGCCGAGCAGACCGGCCGTGGCCGACTCCGTCTGCGCGCTCGAGGAGGCTCCGCCACCAGCGGCGAACCTCAGCACGGTCGCTGCCAGCCCTGCGTAGATCACGGCCCTGCCCGCCCATCGCAGGCACTGGGTCAGGGCCGAGGTCGCCGACCGCGCACGCCGCGCCGAGAGCCACGCTCGCAGAGCCGACCACACCGCGAGCGCCGTCATCGCGATCCCACCCGTCCACAGCAGGACCCGCCCGCCCGGTGCCTGCGCGATCGCGCTGATCGCTCCGGACTGGTCGGCGCTGCCGCTGGGGTCCCCGAAGGCCAGCTGCACGGCGAACCATCCGATCAGCAGGTGCACCAGCCCGCTCATGAGGAACCCACCCCGAGCGATCACTTCGAGGGCCGGCTCGTCGGCCGCAGATTCGACGGCCTCCTCCACCGGCGCTGAATCGCCTTGCGCGTCTCGGTCAGCGTTCATACCCGCACTGTAGAGCGCTGTGGTCTGCGGTCACCTCGCGCCCTGCGCCCGAGCCCGCCGCCCCACGGTCGGGACACCGCCGCCGACGCGGTGAAGGAGCGACGCCCCCGTCAAGAAGGTCGTCCATCCGGGGGCGCCCATCGAAGTCGCGGCCGCCCCCTATGACTGGTCGGGAACATCCCGTTTCAGTAACGAGTCATCTCGCTGCGGCCAGATTGCATAACCTTCGCACGTCTTGCATGAGCCCTGACCTGTACAGATACCGCTCCACGAGGAACACTCTCCAGGGAAAGCGCTCTCGGCAACACGCGGCAACACTTCACGCTTCCCGCCCGGAAGGCGCACATTCATAGACCACCAGCAAGCGACGCCGGTCACACCCACCCAGGGAGAGACCGTCGTGGCGCGCAGGTGATGTCTGGGCTCGCTGACCGCCGGTGGTCGACGAATCGCTCGCTGATGAGCTGTCCAGTGCACGTAACCGCCCGTAGTCGCACTCCTCCTCCGAAGGGACCGCAAAGATGCTGTCACGACGTTGGGACTGATGCACGATCAGGT
>NZ_NRGS01000011.1 GCF_002332425.1 Brachybacterium alimentarium
CCTGATCGTGCATCAGTCCCTTCCACTCGCTCGTCCACCGTCCGCTCGCCGCCCGACTCCCGGATCAGGCGCCCGATGCCGCCCACGCCGGGTCCGCTGCACGCACTGCGGCGAGCGCCGGCCCGGCCTCGGAGGCGACGTCGGCCCAGGTGCACTCGATCGAGACGTGCCCGCGGTATCCGCCGCCGCGCAGCGCCTCCAAGAACTCCGCGAGCGGCCACTCCCCCTGACCGGGCGGGGTGCGGCCCGAGTCGGCGATGTGGGCATGCGCGACGCGGTCGGCCCGAGCCCGGATCACCTCGAGGGGCTCCCCCTCCCGCATGATGTGGAAGAGGTCCGCGACGACCCTGAGCTCACCCATCCCGAACTCATCGAGGAAGTCGATCGCCTCGGTCACGGTGTTGATCAGGTCGGTCTCCCCACGATGCAGGGGCTCGAGGACGATCTCGAGGCCATGCTCCGCCCCGACGTCGCGGGCGACCTCGACCGAGCGGGCGAACTGCAGGCGGGCAGCGTCCGGGTCGACCCCCTCGGGCATGCGTCGTGCTGCTCCGCTGCCCAGCACCACGGTGGCTCCCGGGCGGGCCAGATCGGCGGCCGCGCCGAGCGCGGTGCGCAGGTAGTCGCGGGTCGAGGCGAGCGGAAAATCGGGATCGGACAGACGCATCGCCCCCGGCACCAGCACGGCGAACGACGGGGAGGCCGCGCGCGTCCGCAGTGCGGTGTTCACCCGCCACCCGCCGACACCGCCGCCGTCGTCGACACCGTCGCCGTCGGGCATGATCACGTTGCCGACGATCGTGGGCTCGATGTAGTCCGCGCCCGCGGCGAGGATCGCGTCGACGTCCTGGTCAGGAGCGATGACTCCGTACTGCGGTGATCGCCCGTGCTTCGGTGACTGTCCGTGATGCGGGGACTGCCCGTTCTGCGGTGACTGCATGGATCCTCCTCGATCCGGGTCGGTGCGACGGTCGCACCGGTCCTGCCCGTGCAGCGGTTCAGAGTCCGCGCACCAGGTCCCCCATCCGGTCCATGGAGTCGCGCGCCTCCGCCAGTCCCACCCGGTTCAGATGCCCGTGGCACACGCCGCGGCGCACGACATACTCGACGTCCACCCCGGCCTCGCGCAGCTGCTCGGCGTATCGACGCCCGCTGACCCGCAGGTCGTCGTACTCATCGGTCTCGATATAGGTGCGCGGGAGCGCCGCCAGCTGGCCGGGGTCGGCGAGCCCCGGGAAGTCGTAGGGCGTCGCCTCCTGGAAGGGGCGCCCGAGGTAGTTGCTCGACATGGCCTGCATCGTCTCGAGGGGGAAGCGCACCATCGGCGGCGTCGCCGCGAGCGCCTGCGCCTCCTCGGCGTCGGGCTCGGGCCGCACCGGATGGGCGACGAGATACATCAGCAGCGAGGCGGCCGGCAGAGTGCCCTCGTCGGTCAGGCGCAGGGACGCCGCCGCGGCGAGGTTGCCGCCCGCGCTGGCGCCGCCGATCGCGACCCGGGCCGGGTCGATGCCGAGGGTGTCCGCGCTGCTCCGCGTCCAGGCCACGGCCGCGCAGACGTCGTCCAGCGGGATCGGTGCGGTCACGTGCTCGGGCCCGCCGGGGAACTCGCGGGCGGGGCTCCCGTCGAACCCGTCGCACAGCCGGTAGTCGACCGAGACCACGACGGCATCGGCGCGTCCGGCGACGCCCCGCGCCACATGGTCGCCCTCGGGCATGTCGAGGTCGCCGTGCACGAAGCCACCGCCGTGCAGCCACACCAGGCAGGGTCGTGGCCCGTCGGCCGAGGCCCGCGGGGTGTAGACGCGCACGGGGACCGGGCCGTGCGGGCCGGGGATCTCCCGGTCCTCGGCATCGACCGCCCACGTCTCCGGCGGGCCATACGGAGCGTCCCAGGCTCGATGCGCCTGTGCGTCGACGTCCTCCCAGGTGGCGGCATCGCCGAGGGCGTGCATCCGACGTTCCATCTCGAGGGGGCCGGTGGGGGTGGCCATCGCCTCCTCGGCGGGGTCACGGGGCGCGGGCCGGAGATCGGGGGAAGTCTTCTCTGTCATCGCGGGTCCTTTTCGGTGGTGCGGAGGGTGCGGGCGGGCCGGTGCAGTGGGCGGGCCCTGCGGACGGGGCTCTGCGGACGGGGCTCCTCAGCGCGGAGTGCTGCGGAGCACGACCTCGCAGTCGTAGTCCTGGGAGGAGCGCATGGTTCCGCGGAACCAGAGCAGATGAGTCGTGGACGGGTCGCCCGGGGCGACGATCGGGCGGAGGTTGTCGACCCCCGGGTTCTCGGCGGCATCGGTGAGCGCGGTCCATGCCCAGCGTCGCCCCTCGTCGGCGGTGTGTCCACGGAAGATCTCATGGTGAGCGAGGCGGGAGCCGTCGCGCGGGTCGATCGGGGTGGAGAGGTAGACGGTGTCGACGTCGTACGGGTCGATCGCCGCCAGCCCGGAATAGTCCTGCTCGTGCGGCAGCAGGCCTGGCCCGGCCTTCGCGAGCGGAGAGAGGGTCCACCGGCCGTCGGCGCCGAGCCGGGCATAGACGAAGCGCAGGTCCGGGACCGGGACGTTGCGTCCCAGATCTGCGCCGTCCGGTGCCGCCTGATGGTCGGCGCGGGCGGTCATCACCGCGGCCACCTGACCGTCCGCCTCGCGGATGTCCGTGGTCCAGGCGTGCCCCAGCCGCGCTCCCCCGACCTCCGTGCCCGCGGCGAGCACGGTGGTCAGCTCCGCCTGGTCCGGCGCGGGATCGGTGAACGGTTCGGCCTCCAGGGCGCGGCCGGTGCTGTCGCGGAGGCGGCCGCGCGCGATCGTGCCGTGGTAGATCGAGTTGTCGTGGTCGCGCGGGTGATGGTCGGTGACCAGCACGTGCAGGCTCCCGGGGCCGTCGGCGTAGCGGGCGTAGCCGTTGACGTAGCCGATCTTGGGGCGGTCGAACAGCTTACCGGCGTAGGCCCAGGTGTCCCCGTGGTCGTCGGAGACCAGGGCGCAGGGATCGTCGTTGACGGCCCGGGCGATGCAGTACAGGCGGCCGTCGATCTCGTGGAGGTTGGAGTAGGTGACGCCGCGGCCGCCGGTGTGCGCGGTCCAGTCGTAGGTGCGCTCCTCGCCCCAGCGGGTGGGGTCGCCGGGTTCGCTGATCCGCCAGTGGGTGAGGTCGTCGCTCTTGTGCCGGGCGTAGACCGCGAGCCAGCGGCCGTCCGGCCGACGCCACAGTGCGGGCACATCGTGATCGTCGGCCTCGAACCCGGGGTGCAGGGTCACCACCTGGGCGGCGCCCGACGCGAGATCCACGACCGTGAGATCGAGGTCCCCGCGACGCGCAACATCCTCAGGGGCTCCCCCGGAGGCGATGGAGCCGACGACGAGCAGCCCGGCCTCGGGGTCGACCAGCGCGCGCTCGTCCTGGAACCAGCACCAGGCGCCATCGGGGTTGATGACCTGCGGGGAAGGCGCGGACTGCGGGCTGCTCGGCCTCATCGGACTCATCGGGCTCCTTCGCTCGGGGACTGCAGTGCCAGGGGATCAGTGGATCATGCGAGGTGGAAGTACTGCGGCAGCACCTGCTTCTCGCCGCCGCCGGGCGCGAAGTACTCGGCCATCGTCGCCTCCCAGCGCGGGGAGATCGCGGCGCGACCCATGGCCTCCTGCGCGGCGTCGACGTCATCGGCCTCGAAGTAGCCGACGACCATGCCATCCTCCGGGCGCAGGAACAGGGAGTAGTTGCGCCAGCCCGCGGTGGTCAGCGCCTCGCGCATCTCCTCCCACACGTCCTGGTGGGCGGCGACGTAGTCGACCAGCCTCTCGGGGCGCACGTGCAGCAGGAAGCAGCAGCGATGCGGGCTGCGGGCGGGGGTGGTGGCGAGCAGGTGGTCAAGGTCAGCGCTGGTCAACGGGGCTCCTGCGGGGATGGCGTGAAGTCCGAGGGTTTCGTGGATACCCGGCTCATGCGCGCGAGTCTCGGGACTGGCCTCGGCGTGCACCCGCTGCCGCCCATCCTGAGTTCATCGACCGGCAATGTCAACCGCTTTCCCGCGCCACCCGCGAGCGGAACGCGGCGCGCCCAGCGCGCCCCCTCGGGCGTCGCCAGTGCCGCCTGGCACTTCCACCCAATGGCGTGATAACGTGGGTTGAGTCGTTTCAACTAGTGCGTGACACCCGCTGCGGCATGACATCGCACCACCCCGCCCGTCACCGTCGACCGGGTTCCGGCTCCGACGGAATCCTCGAGGAGCACCCATGACCACTCCCACCACCCTTCCCGCCGACGTCGCCCGGGATCTCGAAGAGTTCTCGATCGAGGTCCCCAGCTGGGGCTACGGCAACTCCGGCACCCGCTTCAAGGTGTTCGGCACCCCCGGCACCCCGCGCGACCCCTTCGAGAAGATCGCCGACGCCGCGCAGACCCACGCCTTCACCGGCTCGGCGCCGCGCGTCTCCCTGCACTACCCCTGGGACAAGGTCGAGGACTTCGGTGCCCTGCGCGAGTTCGCCGAGGAGCAGGGCATGACGCTCGGGATGATCAACTCCAACACCTTCCAGGACGACGAGTACAAGTTCGGCTCGCTCACGCACGGCGACAAGACCGTGCGGCGCCGCGCGATCGACCATCACCTCGAGTGCCTGGACGTCATGCGCGCCACCGGCTCGCACGAGCTGAAGATCTGGCTGGCCGACGGCACGAACTACGCCGGGCAGGATTCGATCCGCGCCCGTCAGGACCATCTCGCGGAGTCCCTCGCGGAGATCTACCAGGGACTCGGCGAGGGCGAGCGGATCGTGCTCGAGTACAAGTTCTTCGAGCCGGCGTTCTACCACACGGACGTCCCGGACTGGGGCACCAGCCTGCTGCACTGCCTGGCCCTCGGCGAGCAGGCGCAGGTCGTGCTCGACACCGGTCACCACGCGCCCGGCACCAACATCGAGTTCATCGTCGCCCAGCTGCTGCGCCAGAACCGCCTCGGCGCCTTCGACTTCAACTCGCGCAACTACGCCGATGACGATCTGATCGTCGGGGCGGCGGACCCGTTCCAGCTGTTCCGGATCCTGTTCGAGATCGTCCAGCAGGACGCGCACCGCCCTGCCGCGGGTGTGAACTTCATGCTCGACCAGTGCCACAACCTGGAGTCCAAGATCCAGGGCCAGATCCGCTCGGTGCTGAACGTCCAGGAGACCCTCGCCAAGACGCTGCTGGTGGATCGCGAAGCCCTCGCCGATGCCCAGGAGCGCCACGACGTGCTCGAGGCGAACACGATCCTCATGGACGCGTTCTGGACCGACGTGCGCCCGGCCCTGGCCGCCTTCCGCGAGGAGCGGGGCCTCCCGGCCGATCCGTTCGAGGCGTTCCGGGCGAGCGGCTACGAGGACAAGGTCGCCGCGGAGCGCGTGGGCGGCAACCAGATGGGATGGGGAGCCTGAGCATGACGACGCATCGCACCACGAACGCACGCGAGACGATCGACGCCCTGCTCCGCCGCTCGCACGAGCTGGGCGACGATCCGAGGAACACCAACTACGCGGGCGGGAACACGTCCGCCAAGGGCACGGACACCGATCCGGTCACCGGCGAGGAGACCGAGCTGCTGTGGGTCAAGGGCTCCGGCGGAGACCTCGGCACGCTGCAGGAGAAGGGCCTGGCGGTGCTGCGCCTGGATCGTGTGCGCGCCCTGCAGGACGTGTACCCGGGCGTGGACCGGGAGGACGAGATGGTCGCGGCCTTCGACTACTGCCTGCACGGCAAGGGCGGCGCCGCGCCGTCGATCGACACTGCCATGCACGCGCTCGTCGATGCCGCCCACGTGGACCACCTGCACCCCGACGCCGGGATCGCGCTCGCGACCGCGGCCGACGGCGAGCGCCTGACGACGGAGTGCTTCGGCGACGCCGTGGTGTGGGTGCCGTGGCGCCGCCCGGGATTCCAGCTGGGCCTGGACATCGCGGCGATCAAGGCGGAGCACCCCGCTGCGATCGGCTGCATCCTCGGCGGGCACGGCATCACCGCCTGGGGCGAGACCTCCCAGGAGGCGCAGGAGAACTCCCTGCGGATCATCGCCGAGGCGACCGAGTTCCTCGAGCGCACCGGCTCCGCGGAGCCGTTCGGCGCGCACGACGCCGCCCGGGAAGCACTTCCGGAGGCCGAGCGCCATGCGAAGGCGTCGGCCCTGTTCCCGGTGATCCGCGGCCTCGCCTCGACCGATGCCCCGATGATCGGGCACTGGACGGACACCGAGATCGTGCACGAGTTCCTCGCCAGCGAGAAGCTCGCGCCCCTGGCCGAGCTCGGCACCTCCTGCCCCGACCATTTCCTGCGCACCAAGGTGAAGCCCCTGGTCCTGGACCTCCCGGCCGACGCGTCGGTCGAGGACTCCGTGGCCCGCCTGACGGAGCTGCACGAGGCGTACCGCGAGGACTACTCCGCCTACTACGAGCGCCATGCTGAGCCGGACTCCCCCGCCCTGCGCGGTGCGGACCCCGCGATCGTGCTGGTCCCGGGCGTGGGCATGTTCAGCTTCGGTGCCGATAAGCAGACCGCGCGCGTGGCCGGCGAGTTCTATGTCAACGCCATCCACGTCATGCGGGGCGCGGAGTCGATCTCGACCTATGCGCCGATCGAGGAGTCGGAGAAGTTCCGCATCGAATACTGGGCCCTCGAGGAGGCGAAGCTGCAGCGCAAGCCCGCGCCCAAGCCGCTCGCCACTCGAGTGGCGCTGGTGACCGGGGGCGGCTCCGGGATCGGCAAGGCCACCGCGGCCCGACTGGTCGCCGACGGGGCCTGCGTGGTCATCGCCGATCTGAACCTCGAGAACGCACAGGCCGTCGCCGAGGAGCTGGGCGGACCGGACAAGGCCGTGGCCCTGCGGGCCGACGTCTCCGATGAGGCCGCGGTCGTGGAGGCGGTCGCCGAGGCTGTGCTCGCCTTCGGCGGCCTCGACCTGATCGTCAACAATGCCGGGCTGTCGCTGTCCAAGCCGCTGCTGGAGACCACCGCGAAGGACTGGGACCTCCAGCACGACGTCATGGCGCGCGGCTCGTTCCTGGTCTCCCGGGAGACGGCGCGAGTGATGATCGACCAGGCCATGGGCGGGGACATCATCTACATCTCCTCGAAGAACTCCGTGTTCGCCGGGCCCAACAACATCGCCTACTCGGCGACCAAGGCCGATCAGGCCCATCAGGTGCGGCTGCTCGCGGCGGAGCTCGGCAGCCATCAGATCCGGGTCAACGGCATCAACCCCGACGGGGTGGTGCGCGGCTCCGGCATCTTCGCCGGCGGCTGGGGCGCCAGCCGCGCGAAGGTCTATGGCGTCCAGGAGGAGGACCTCGGCAAGTTCTACGCCCAGCGCACGCTGCTCGGACACGAGGTGCTGCCGGAGAACGTCGCGAACGCCGTGTTCGCCCTGACCTCCGGGGACCTCTCGCACACCACCGGCCTGCACGTCCCGGTCGACGCCGGGGTCGCGGCCGCGTTCCTGCGATGAGCGGCGCCGTCCCGGCCCCCGGCCCACGACCTGACTACGGCACCAGCACCAGCACCGGCACCAGCAGCCCGTTCGCAGTCGCGGCGATCGATCTCGGTGCCACCTCGGGCCGGGTCATGCTCGGCGTGGTCGACCACGGTCGCCTCGAGCTGGTCCCGGCGCACCGCTTCGAGAACCGTCTGGTCCGGCGCGGCGGTCACCTGTGCTGGGATCTCGATGCCCTGTGGGCCGAGATCAGGCAGGGGCTGGCCGACGCCCATGATCTCGCCGTCGTGCGTGGACTGGGCCGCCTGTCCTCCATCGGCGTCGACTCCTGGGCCGTGGACTACGGCCTGGTCGGGCCGGACGCGGTCGGGGCCGACGGCACCCCTGTGCCGGGCTCCGGCGAGCGCCTCGGCGAGGTGATCGCCTATCGGGATTCCCGCACCGACGGGGTCGCCGACGAGTTCGCGCGGAAGGTCTCCCGGGAGCGACAGTTCGCGCTCACCGGGATCGCCCAGCAGCCCTTCAACACGATCTACCAGCTGCTGGCCGACGACCGCCTCGCGGAGCTGCCCGCGGGCAGCGCGCTGCTGATGGTGCCCGACCTCATCGGCTACCTGCTCACCGGCGAGCGCCGCACGGAGCTCACCAACGCCTCGACCACCGGGATGCTGTCGGTGACCGCCCGGGAGTGGGTCCCCGAGCTCCTGGAGGCAGCCGGCGTGGACCGCGCGCTGTTGGCGCCCCTGATCGCACCGGGCGAGCAGCTGGGCACGGTCCGCCCGGAGCTCGCCTCCGTGCTCGGCATCGGTGAGGCCCCGGTGATCGCCGTCGGCTCCCATGACACCGCGTCGGCGGTGCTGGCGGCCCCGGCCTCGCCGGCGGCCGCCCTCGAGAACGCCCCCGTCGCCTACATCTCCTCGGGCACCTGGTCCCTCATCGGGCTCGAGCTGGCCGGCGCGGTCCCCTCGGGGCCGGCCCTCGCGGCCGGCTTCACGAATGAGCGCGGCATCGACGGCACATTCCGCGTCCTCAAGAACGTGGCCGGGATGTGGCTGGTCAGCGAATCGATCCGGCAATGGGAGGACGAGGGCGCGCAGGTCGACCTCGGTGATCTGCTGGAGGCCGCCGCGTCGGTCCCGGGCGGCCGCTTCCGGATCGACCCCACCGATCCGGCCTTCCTCCCGCCCGGCCAGATGGCGGATCGGGTCATGGCCGCCGCCCGCCCGGTCACCGGCGAGCAGCACGGGGACCACGAGGACGGACCGGAGCGGCGCAGCGCCCACCCTCGCTCCCCCGCCGAGCTGGTGCGCTGCATCCTCGAATCGCTCGCCGAGACCTACCGCGACGGGCTGCACACCGCCTGCCGACTCGCCGAACTCCCCCTGCCGTCGCGTCTGCACGTCGTCGGCGGAGGCAGCCGCAACGCCCTGCTGAACCAGCTCACCGCCGACGCCCTGGGCATCGAGGTGGTCGCCGGCCCCATGGAGGCGACCGCGCTGGGGAACATCGCGGTGCAGGCCCGAGCTCTCAGTGCCGTTCCGTCCCCCGACGGCGCGATCCGGGAGCTCATCCGCGCGAGCGTGGACCTGGAGACGTTCAGCCCGTCGTCGACTCGCGCTCCACGAGCGTCGGCGTGAAGCTCACGTGCCGGGGCGAGGCGTCGGGATCGGCGATCTCCTCCTCGAGCAGGGCGAGCGCGGTGCGGCCCATGAGGTCGGCCGGCTGCGCCACCGAGGTCAGCGGCACCACGGTCGAGCTCGCGAAGGCGATGTCGTCGTAGCCCACCAGCGCGATCTCCTCGGGCACCGAGATCTGGTGACGGAAGGCGAACGCCTGCAGGACGCCGACGGCGATCAGGTCGTTCACGCAGAACACGGCGTCGGGACGCTCGGCCGCAGGGCGTTCGACGATGCTCATGCCGGCGGCGCGGCCCGCGAGCACGGTGAGGTCCTCCGCGTCGAGCACCTCGAGCTCGATCCCGGCGTCGGCCGCGGCGCGGCGTGCCCCGTGCAGACGATCCGCGACCTGCCGCAGATCCTGCCGGGCGGCGACCACGCCGATCCGGCGCCGCCCCAGCTCGGCGAGGTGCCGCACGGCGATCTCGCCACCGGCGATGTCGTCCACGCTCACCGAGGACCCACCGGTGGCGTCCCGGCTGCTCTCGACCAGCACCACGGGCGTCCCGCGTCGGCGGATCCCGTCGATGAGCTCCTTGGTGCCGCCGGTCGAGGCGAGCAGGATGCCCCGCACACGCTGCTCCTCGAACAGCGAGAGGTACAGCCGCTCGCGCTGCTCCCGGTTGCCCGTGCTGCCGGCGATCACTGCGAGGGAGGAGGACTCCGCGGCGGATTCGATGCCGCCGACGATCTGGCCGTAGAACGGGTTCGCGGAGTCCAGCACGATCGCGCCGACGGTGCGGGAGTGGCCGAGCTTCAGCTGGCGAGCGGCATCGTTGCGCACGTAGCCGAGTTCGGCGATCGCCGCCTCGACCCGTTCGCGACGGTCCTGGGAGACGATGTCCGGCCGGTTCAGGACGTTGGAGACGGTACCGACGGAGACCTCCGCGCGGCGCGCGACATCCTTCATGCTCACCAGGCGGTTCCCGGCCACTCCCCCACGCTCCTCGGCTCGACCTGACCGGCCCCGGGGCCGTGGGCTCCGGGACCGTGATCCGGTGACTGTATCGCGATCGCCTCAGCCCAGCAGACCCGATGCTTCGTCGATCACGGCGGCGCTCGCCTCCGCGGGCTTCTCCCGCCCGAACAGCACGTCCTCGACGTGCCGGGCGAGGGCGTCGTCGACGGCTCCGCCGCCGGGCGGGGTGAGCGGCGGCGCCTCGCCGAGCTCGTCCGCGATCGCCTCGATGAAGTCGACCGCCTTGAGATCGGAGTCGGTGAGCTCGGGGACGATCGCCTCGCGCACCTCGAGGTTCGCGGGCACTCCGCGCTCGGCGAGCAGGATCTTCCCGGCGTCGACGCTGTTGAGCAGCCAGTCGACGAGGGCCACGGCGTCATCCTGCTTCTGGGAGGTCGCGGCGACCGAGAAGTACATCGACGCCTTGTACCAGAGCTGGGCGTCGGCCGCGCTGCCGGTCATCGAGGGCATCCGCAGGATCACGACCTTCCCGTCGAGCGCGGCATCCAAGGTGACGACCTGGTTCGACCACTGCGCCTGGATCGCGCACTTCCCGACGGCGAACAGCGCCTGGTCGACGGACTGGCCCGCCTCCTCGACGGCCACGGACGCAGGCGGCGCCGCACCGCTGTCCTGCAGCTCGAGTGCGAAGTCCATCCACTTCTCGAGCTGATCGGCGGTGTACCCGACGCCGTCCGGGCCGAACCGGTCGGCCCCGAGCTGACGCAGGAACACGCTCAGCGGCGGCCCGCCCGCCGCACCGAACTGCTGCACCCCGTAGGTGCCCTCCGGGGTGTTCTCCGAGATCTTCGTGGCGATCTCCAGGAGGTCCTCCCAGGTCCAGGTGGTGTCGTCCGGCATGTCGACGCCCGCCGCCTCGAACAGATCGGGGTTCGCCAGCAGCACCGGGGCGTTGATCCCGGCGTTGACGGCGAACAGCCCTTCGTCGACCATGCCGGCGTCCAGGGCATCGGGGTCGATGCCGTCGGTGTCGAAGTCCGTGGTGGACAGATCCAGCAGGATCTTCCGGCTCGAGTACTCGGCGAGGTAGCCCTCGTCCATCTGGATGATGTCCGGTGCGTCCCCGCCGGCGACCTGCGTGGCGAGCTTGTCCCAGTAGCCGCTCCAGTCACCCGGCTCGGCGGAGACCGTGAGGTCGGGCTCGATGTCCTGATAGGCCTCCAGGGCAGTGCGGGTGAGCTCGTCGCGCGTCGTGTTGCCCCACCACGCGAAGCGGAGATCCCCCGACTCGGCATCCCCGGAGTCGCCGCTGCCCGCAGCGTTAGGGCCGCAGGCGGACAGCGAGGCGACGGAGACGAGCGAGGTCAGAGCGAGGGGCGCAGCAAGGGCGGCACGACGGGTGGGCAGGCGGACGAGCAGGCGGGAGGACGTCATGTGATCTCCTTCGATCGGCGAGGGCAGGGAGACCCGACCGGAGATTCCGCTGCGGGACTCTCGGGACTCTGCAGCGGGAGGTCGTCGGGGTGCACGGCTCGGACCAGGTCGGGCGCGAGTGCATCGTGACCGGAGTGCAGACACGCCGCTTGAAACGTGTAAAGCCCTTTCCGACCCCATGAATGCGGACCTGGCGCCTCGCATCTGCCGTACGGGTTGTGGGCCGGTCGAGCCGTTGCTAGTCTCGCCGGACACGATGTTGAGTCGTTTCAACAGATTTGGGTATCGCCGCAGGCCATAGAGACAGGACCGAGAAGCTGCGGCTCACGCCCTGCACCCGTTCGAAGGAGAACACGAGTGCGACCAGACCATTCGAGCCCGTCGACCGCCCATCCCTGGTGGGTGGCCCTGATCTGCGGAATGGCGTCGTACATCGACTCCGCCGCCATCGTCAGCTCCGGCACCGCGCTGGTGCTCTACCAGCACTCCATCGGGATCACCGAGGGCCAGATCGGCGCCCTCTCCGCGACCCTCACCCTGAGCATCGCCGTCGGCGCACTCACCGGAGGGCGGCTCGGCGATCGCTACGGGCGCCGTCGAGTCTTCCTCACCACGATGGCGATGATCGTCATCGGCTCGGCCCTGCTGGTGCTCGCGCCCGGGTTCGCGATGCTGATGGTGGGCATGATGCTCGTCGGTCTCGGCTCCGGCGCCGATCTCCCGGTCTCCCTCGCCTCGATCTCCGAGGCGGCATCGGACCACAACCGCGGTCGGCTCGTCGGCTTCTCGCAGATCCTCTGGTTCGGTGGGATCATCGGCGCGAACGTCTTCGGCATCATCGCTGGCGGCCTGGGCCAGCTCGGCGGCCAGATCATGTTCTGCCACGTCGGGATCGTCGCCCTGATCGTCCTCGCCGCGCGACTGAGCATCCCCGAGTCGACCACCTGGGCTAACGCCGACCGCGAGCGCCTCGCCGGCTCGGACACGATCCGCGCCTCGAGCACAGGCCTCAAGGACGTGCTCAGCCAGAAGATCTTCCTCATGCCGTTCCTCGCCCTGATCGGCTTCTACACGCTCACGAACATCGGCGCGAACACCGGCGGTCAGTTCGGCACCTACATCGGCGTGAACGTCGTGGGGATCACCGTGCAGCAACAGTCGCTGCTGGGCATCGTGATGCTCGGCGTCGGCATGCTCGGCGCCATGGTGTTCATGCGGATCGTCGACACCCCGCTGCGGATGAAGGTCTACGCCGTCGGCGCCGTCCTCCTGGCCGGCTCCTACCTGATCCCCGTGGTCTTCGGCTTCAGCCTGATCCCTTGGGTCGCCCTGAGCTTCTTCAACGCCATCGGCGGCGCGTTCGCTTTCGAGGCGATCATGAAGGTCTGGTCCCAGGAGTCCTTCCCGACCCTGCTGCGCTCGACGGTGCAGGGCTCCGTGATCGGCATCGCCCGGGTTCTCGCCGCCGGGGTCGCCCTTATTACGCCGGCCCTCATGAACACGCCGACGATGGCCTACCTGCTGCTCACGATCATCGTGACGGTCGGCCTCGTCTGCGGGTGGGTCGGGTTCCGACGCACCGGGTTCGACGCCTTTGCCGAGGAGACCCTCGACGCCTCCACGCTATCCGCCCCCGCAGCCGCCTCCGTCGGCGACACGAACCCCGGCGCGCATTCCGGTGCCGGCACCAGGACACGCACCGACCGTCGACGCCCTCCCCGCCCCGCTGCGCCGCATGCCGTTCGGCACGCACAGCTCTCCCCCACCACCCCATACGCCCCGACCGAGAGGTGACCCATGACCACGACTGACAGCACTACCGCTGACGCCCCCGCCGCCGCACCGTTCGAGAGCGCCACGGCGATCACCGCCGATCCCACGGATGGCCGCGCCCCCGTACTGTCCACGCGCGCCGCGCTCCAGGGCCCTGCCTCGGCGATCGCCGGCGCGGAGCTCCTCGCCACCGCCCACGGCATCTACGAGGCATCGCTCAACGGCGCACGCGCCACCGACTCCGTGCTGAACCCGGGCTGGACCGTCTACGAGTCCCGCCTGCAGGTGCAGCGCTTCGACGTCACCGAGCAGGCACGCTCCGGCGGCGAGGAGATCGAGCTGTCGGTGCTCCTGGGCCGCGGCTGGTGGAACGGCGACTTCGGCTTCGGCGACGCCGCCTCCAACTACGGGGACGAGAACGCTCTCCTCGCCGCCCTGGTCATCACCTACGCGGACGGCTCCACCCAGACCGTCGCCACCGACGAGACCTGGACCGCGACCGATTCGCCGATCACCTTCGCGACGATCTACGACGGCCAGCACGAAGACCGCACGCTCGCTGCCGGCGACCCCCGCCCCGTGCGCGTCACCGAGATCGACCGGTCCACGCTGATCGAACAGGCCTCCCCGCTGATCACTCGGCACGAGACCCGTCGGCCCGAGAAGATCTGGACCTCTCCCTCCGGGAAGACGCTGCTCGACTTCGGGCAGAACCTCGTGGGCTGGCTGCGCTTCACAGTCACCGGCCCTGCGGGCACGGAGATCACCCTGCGCCACGCCGAGGTGCTCGAGCACGAGGAGCTCGGCACCCGGCCGCTGCGCGCCGCGAAGGCCACCGATCAGCTGGTGCTCTCCGGTGACGTCGACGGCGACTACTTCGAGCCGACGTTCACGTTCCACGGTTTCCGCTATGCGGAGGTGACCGGCTGGCCCGGGGAGCTCACCGCCGAGGACATCGAGGCGGTCGTCGTCCACTCCGACATTCCCCGGACCGGCTGGTTCGAGTCCTCCCATGAGGGCGTGAACCAGCTGATCAGCAACTCGATCTGGTCCCAGCGCGGCAACTTCCTCGCCGTGCCCACGGACTGCCCCCAGCGCGACGAGCGCCTGGGCTGGACGGGCGACATCGCCGCCTACGCCGCCACCGCCGCCTACCAGTTCGACGTCTCCGACTTCCTCCATAGCTGGCTCCTCGACGTACAGGCCGAGGCGAGCCTGCCGCCGCTGAGCTTCGTCCCCTTCGTCGTGCCGGACATCCTCAAGCTCCGCGTCGGCGGTGCCGACCCCTTCTCCGACGGTGACCCGAAGGAAATACCCACCGCGATCTGGGGCGATGCAGCCGTCTGGGTCGCCGAGGCCCTGTGGAACGCCTACGGGGACCTCGACCGGCTGCGCGCCGAGTACCCGGGGATGGTGCTCCACCTCGAGTCGGTCGAGCGCGCGCTGTCCCCCACGGGTCTCTGGGACCAGGGGTTCCAGTTCGCGGACTGGCTCGACCCCGACGCGCCGGCGGACTCACCCGCCGATGCGAAGGCGGACAAGGGCGTCGTGGCCACCGCCTGCCTGATCCGTTCGGCGCGTTTCGCCGCCGAGACGGCCCGTCTGCTCGGCGAGGAGGCCGACGCCACCCGCTGGCAGGACCTCGCCGATCGCACGCTCGCCGCCTTCACCGAGGCCTACGTGAGCGCCGACGGCCACATCGTCTCCGATTGCGCGACCGTGTACGCCCTCGCGATCGCCTTCGACCTGCTCGACGAGGGCACCCGACCGCGCTCCGCCGAGCGCCTCGCCGAACTCGTCCGCGAGGCGAACTACCAGGTCTCCACCGGCTTCGCCGGCACTCCCTTCGTGACCTGGGCCCTCTCCGAGACCGGCCACGTCGAGGACGCCTACCGGCTGCTCCTGGAGGACTCGAACCCCTCCTGGCTGTACCCGGTCTCGATGGGCGCCACCACTATCTGGGAGCGCTGGGACTCGATGCTGCCGGACGGCTCCATCAACCCCGGCGAGATGACAAGCTTCAACCACTACGCCCTCGGCGCCGTGGCCGACTGGATCTACCAGGTCATCCTCGGCATCCGCGCCGCCGAGCCCGGCTACCGCCGGATCCTGATCCAGCCCACCCCGGGCCCGGGCATCGACTGGGCCAAGGGCGCCTACGACTCGGTCGTCGGCCGCATCGAGGTGTCGTGGGAGTCGGCGGCCGACGGGAGCTTCGCCCTGACGGCCACGATCCCCGACGGCATCGAGGCCGACGTGGTGCTCCCCGACGGCGCCCGTCACACCGTCACTGGTGGTCGGCACAGCTTCTGAGAGGAGACGGCGGACCCTCGCCGACGGAGCCCACGGCCGCCTGCCCGACAGCACGGCACAGCAGCACGCCGCTGCACGGCAAGGCACGGCACAGCACGGCACGGCGCTCCACGGCACAGCACGCCCCGTCCCGCACCGCGGTAAGCGCTTGACCGTGGCAGTGCGTCGGGTCGAGACTGGCTCATGTCCGCCCCGGTCGGGCCCAGCCGGAAGAGCCTGAATTTCCCACGTGAGCAGAGAAGCTCTCCCCCTCGACCGTCACCGCAGTCCCACCGTCTCGCCGCCCCTGCACAGGAGATTCCGATGCTCTCTCGCCGTCACGCCCTCGCCCTCATGGCCGCCGCCGGCGCCGCTCCTGCCCTGGCCGCCTGCGGCCCGAACTCCGCCTCCAGCTCCGACAGCGGAAAGCTGCGGATCTACTGGTGGGGAGCAGATCTTCGGGCGGGGCTCACCCAAGAGGTGCTGGACATGTACTCCGAGGACCACGCGGACATCACGATCGAACCGGAGTACAGCGACTGGTCGGGATACTGGGACAAGCTCGCCACCCAGACCGCCGGCGGCAGCGCCCCGGACATCATCCAGATGGACGAGGCCTACATCGACTCCTACGGCAGCAAGGGGTCGCTGCTGGATCTGGAGAGCGTCTCGGACACGCTGGACCTCTCCGCGATGGACGACGCGATCCTCGAGACCGGACGCCTGGCCGACGGCACGCTCGTGGGAGCGCCGAACGGGTTCAACCTCTTCGCCACCGGCATGAACCCCACGCTGCTCGAGAAGGCCGACATCGCCCTGCCCGATGACACCACCTGGACCTGGGACGACTTCCTGGAGCTCTGCCAGGAGATCTCCGAGTGGGGGAAGTCCTCGGGCGAGAACCTGGTGGGAACCAGCGGGTTCGGTCTAGGTTCCGGCGATCTCGCCGCGTGGGCACGACAGTCCGACGACGAGCAGCTGTTCCCCCGCGAGGACGAGAAGATGGTCTCCAAGGACACGATCGTCTCGCTGCTGGAGTACAGCCTCAGCCTCGCCACCTCCGGCGCGGCGCTCGAGCCCGGGGCGCAGATCGAGAACAACTCGGCGAGCCTGGAGCAGGGACTGTTCGCGACGGCGGGCTGCGCCTTCCAACAGGTGCCGAGCTCGCAGATCCTTACCTTCCAGGACTCCACCGGCGACCCGCTGCAGCTGCTGCGCACCCCCGCCCGCACCAGCGGCAAGGCGAAGATGGTGAACAAGGCGTCCATGTACTGGTCCCTCAGCGCGAAGTCGGCGGTTTCCGCCGCCGCCGCAGAGCTCACGAACTTCCTGCTGAACGACAAGGGCGCCGCCGAGGTGCTGAAGATCGAGCGCGGCATCCCCGCCTTCCCCGAGCTGCAGGAGGCGGTGCGCCCGCTACTCACCGAGAACGAGCTGGTCTCCCTCGACTTCGCGCAGACCATGCAGGAGGAGGTCGTGAAGCCACCTGCGGTGACGCCCGCCAGCGGAGTCGGCTTCGGGGACGAGTACACCCGTCTGGCCGAAGAGTCGCTGTTCGGCAAGCGCACCCCTTCGGACGTGGCCGACGAGATCCTCGAGATCCTCACCGACATGCAGCCCGAGAGCCGATCCGTTCTCTTCCCTGGGCCCCGCCCTTAGGCAGGGTCACGCCTGGCCTGGCCAGGTCAGGTCAGGTCGGGCCACGCCACGCCCACGCCCACGCCCACGCCCACGCCCACGCCCACGCCCACGCCCAAGCCCAAGCCCAAGCCCTACCGGACAGTTATGAGCGTCTCACTTCCATCAGTGGAAGTGAGACGCTCATAACCGGGCAGTAGCGGCTCGCCGGGCGGTAGCGGCTACCTGGGCAGTGGTGGCTACCTGGGCAGTGGCAGCTACCCGGGCAGTAGCGGCCACCCGGGCAGTAGCGGCTCACTGGGCAGTAGCGGCCACCTGGGCAGTAGCGGCTACCTGGGCAGTGGCGGCCGGCCGGGGGGACCGACCCGGGATCGGCCCGTCCGCGATCAGCCCTCGACCGGGGTGATCTCACCGCGGAACATCTTCAGCACGACGAAGTTGTCCGCATACGGGGCGTTCTCCAGGATCGGATCGTCCTCCGCCGGGAAGCCCTGCACCCGCACGCCCTCGAGCGCGGGATTGTTCCCGTAGCGCTCGAAGATCGGGATGATCGGGAGCAGCTCGTTGAAGGCCAGCGCCGCGACGGAGACGTTCTTCTTCTGGTCCTCCACGTCCAGGCCCTCGCCCGACTTCGTCACGACCTCCTCGAGATCCACCGTCCCGGCGGAGGTCTCCACGTCCTGCAGCGGGAAGGCGTAGCCCTTGCCGCCCTGGTTCTTCGCGATCGGGATGTTGTGCACGAAGAGGTCCTGCACGAAGGAGAAGTACGGGTGGGGGTGGGCCGACGAGCCCCATGCCTCGATCGCCATCTCGAAGTCGCCCTTGTCGAGGTCGATCGGAGCCTGCTTGTCGTCCAGACCACGGGCGGTGACCGAGATGCCGAAGGCCGCGAACTCCTCGGCGACCTCCTTGCCCGCCGCCGACCAGTCGGCATAGGTCTGCGGGAACTGGATCTCGTAGGAGGCGGACTTCCCCTCCGGGGTCTTCCAGGCGTCGCCGTCCTTGGTCCAGCCCGCCTCCTCGAGCAGCGAGGTCGCCTTGTCGACGTCCTGCTCGTACTTGTCGATCTTGCCCTTGACGTCATCGGTCAGCCACTCATCGACGAAGTTGTCGGAGAAGCCGACCATGTTGGTCACGGCCACGCCGGATTCCGCCAGCGAGACCTGGCCGATGGTCGCGCGGTCGAGCAGGTGCGCGAACGCCTTGCGGGTGCGCACGTCGGCGAACTCCGGGAACCGTTCCTGATTGAGGTACAGGGCCGGCCCCGAGTACACCGGCGGGCGGAGGATGGTGTAGCCGGCCGCTTCGAAAGGCTTTTCCGAGGCCGGCGCGAAGCCGTGGGTCGCGTAGTCGATGTCCGCGGACTGCACCAGCGAGGTGATCTCGGTGGTCTCGCCGTTGTAGATGACCACGTTGTCGAAGGTGACCTTGTCGGCCCCGTAGCCGGTCTTGTTCCGCACCAGGGTGAGCTGGGTGTTGGTGATCGTGTCGTAGTCGAAGTCGTACGGACCGGAGACCACGACTTTCTCGGGCTTGAACGTCTGGAAGTCGGTGCCGAGCGCCTCGCCGTCGCCCTCGTCCATCGACCCGCCGGCATCCACGATCGCCTTGGCCCGATCCGCCCACTCGCCGTACTGGGCGGTGGGGACGATGTTGCTCTTGAGGATGAAGCGCTCGAGCACCGCGGGCGGGTCCTCGAAGCTCACCACCACGGTGGTGTCGTCCGGTGCCTCGAGCCCCGTGATGAAGTCCCAGGCCGGGGAGCGCTGGATGAACTGCACGTAGAACGTGGTCAGGTAGTCCTGGGAGGTGAGGGCCGAGCCGTCGCTCCAGGTCAGGTCCGGCTTGAGGGTCACGGTGAGCGTGCCCGCATCGGCGTCGAGCTCATGGGACTCCGCGATGAGGTACTCCCACTCCTTGTCCGCCCACAGCCACAGGGCCGACGGCGGGAGCAGCAGGTCGCGGTACGGGCCGTCGCCGAGGATGACTGTCGGCACACCGGCGTAGGGCAGGGCGGCGAAGTTGAAGTGGCCCTCCGGGGAGGGCATGTACGGCCAGGCGCCGTGGAAGTCTCCGCCGCTCCCCTCGCCGCCGCTGCCGCCGCCGCCCTCGGGCTCGGCCGGGGCGCAGGCCGCCACACCCGCTCCGGCGACGGTGGTCAGTCCCACTGCCTTGAGGACGTCTCGTCGGGTCCAGTTGCTGATCATGGGTTCTCCTTGGTCGTGACGATCGGGTCGTCGATGAGATCCGCCATCGCGTCGTTGCGCTGGCGTCGTCGGGAGCTGAGGAGTCGCGCGGCCACCGAGCCGGCGACGATGCCGATGCCGAGCACGAGCGCCAGGATGCTGACGACCCGCTCCCCGGTGCCGGCCTGGGTGAAGGGGATCATGAGCGCGGCGCCCACCCCCACGAAGCAGCCCAGGGAGAGCAGGGCCCGGGTGGCCATGTCGATCACGGGGGTCCACCTCCTCCGGGTGCGGTTCCGGCCGACGCCGCAGGCTGCGGATCGGTGACGACCATGCAGGCGACCTCCTGCGCGGAGGCCTCGGGCGCTGTGCGCAGCACGGGGATGATCTCGCGGCAGCGGTCCTCCGCGAGCGGACAGCGGGGATGGAAGGTGCAGCCGCTGGGCAGGTCGGAGAGGCTCGGGATCTCGGCGCTGAGCAGTCCGCCCGCAGCCTTCTTCTGCGCGGCCAGCTCCGGATCGGGTTCGGGGACGGCCTCCAGCAGGGCTCTGGTGTAGGGGTGCTGAGGGGAGTTGATCACCTGCGGGGTGGGCCCCACCTCGACGATCTTGCCGAGGTACATGACCGCCGTGCGCCCCTCCCAGGCGAAGTACTTCGCGAGCGCGAGGTCGTGGGTGATGTAGATGAAGCCGACGCCCTCCTCCGTGCGCAGCCTGGTGAGCATGTTCAGCAGGCTCACCCGGATCGAGACGTCGAGCATCGAGGTGGATTCGTCGGCGATCAGCAGGCGCGGGGAGAGCGTGAGACCACGGGCGACGGCCACGCGCTGGCGCTGGCCGCCGGACATCTGGTGCGGGAATTTTGCGCTGTAGCTCTCCGGCGGCGTGAGGTCCACCGTGGTGAGCAGCTCGTCGACCCGTCGGTCCACGTCGGCCGCGGTGCGAGCGAGCCCATGGCGCTTCAGCGGGATCGCGAGCGTGCTGCGCACCGAGCGGATCGGATTCAGCGAGGCGTAGGGGTCCTGGTGGATGTACTGCACGGCGCGCCGGTACTCGCGGCGCTCCGCCCGGGTCATCTCCGAGAGGTCCTTGCCCTCGAAGCGCACGGCACCGGAGGTCGGGGCGGCGAGACCCGCCGCGAGGCGCGCCGTCGTGGTCTTCCCGCTGCCGGATTCGCCCACCAGGCACAGCACCTCGCCCTCGCCGACGCTCAGGGAGACGTCCGAGACGGCGGGCAGGTCCTTGCCCTTGACGTGGAAGACCTGCGAGGCGCCGTCCAGCTCGATGAGCGGGGCCGGTGCCGGCACGGAGCCCGGTGCCGGGCGGGATGCCGAGGGCTCAGCGGGCTCAGCGGACCCAGCGGACCCAGCGGGCTCAGCGGTGGATTCACGCACGCGCGATCACCTTCCGTTCGTGATGGACCTGGTCGTGATGGATGCAGGCCGCAGCGTGCGTCATGTCCGCCGGGCGCTGCGCGAGGGTGATCAGCTCGGGCTCGCTCTGCACGCACTCCTCGGTCGCGAGCTCGCAGCGCGGGGCGAAGGCGCAGCCGGGTGGGAGGGTCGCGAGCGACGGCGGAGCGCCGGGGATCGAGGCCAGCTCCGGCAGATCGCCCGTCACCGGGGGCACGGCGTTGATGAGCTTCGAGGTGTACGGGTGCTTGGGCGCGGTGAAGATGTCCTGCGTCGATCCGGTCTCGATGACCTTGCCCGCGTACATCGTGATCACCCGATCGGCGAGCTCCGCGGCGAGCGCGAGGTCGTGCGAGATGAAGATCATCGCGAAGCCGTACTCGGCCCGCAGCTCTGCGAGCAGGTCGATCACGGTGCGCTGCGTGAGGATGTCCAGCGCCGTGGTCGGCTCGTCGAGCACCAGCAGTCGGGGGTGCAGGAGCAGGCCGGTGGCGATGAGGGCACGCTGCTTCATGCCGCCGGAGAGCTCGTGCGGGTAGCTGCCCAGCACGCGCCGCGGCTCGAGCCGCACCGAGCGCAGCGCCTCGGCCGAGCGCTCGAGGATCTCCCGTCGGCCGATCCCTCCGCGCGCGTGGTCCTTGAGGGTCTCCGCCATCTGCTGGCCGATGGTGAGCACCGGGTTGAACGCATTCTGGGCGCCCTGGAACACCATCGCGGCCTCCGACCAGCGCCACCTGCGCAGCTGCGAGGCGCTCATCGCGGTCACGTCCCGGGAGCGGCCGTCGCCGCCGGTGTAGGTCACCTCGCCGCCGGTGATCTCGCCGAGGGTGGGCAGCAGTCGCAGCAGTGCGAGGCCGAGGGTGGTCTTGCCGCAGCCGGACTCCCCGACCAGGGCGAGGGAGCTCTCCGGGTACAGGTCGAAGCTGACCCCGCGCAGGGCCCGCACGCGGGACTGCTTGCCGGTGCGGTAGGCGACCTCGAGGTCCCTCACCGAGAGGACGGGAGCCTCCTGCGGGCCGGTGTCGTCATGGCCGGGGCCGTCGGGGCCGAGGCTCTCGTGACCGAGGCCCTGCGGACCGGTCGGAGTGGACAGCGGGGGCGTGGAATCGTTCATCAGCGGTCCCTCAGTCGGGGGTTGAGGATCTCTTCGAGGGTGCGGGTCAGGAGGATCAGGCCCAGCTGGAGCAGCACGATCATCGTGACCGGGGCGATGATGTACGCCATCGCATCAGGGTTGAACATCGCCCCCTTGGTCCACGCGTCGTTGATCATGATTCCCCAGTTGCTGCCCTTCTGAGGGGCCAGGCCCAGCAGGTAGAGGCCCACCATCGCGTAGATGGCGTTGGTGACCGCGATGATGAAGTTGATGAGGATGTAGCTGGCCATGTTGGGGACGATCTCCCCGAACACGATGCGCACCCAGCCCACGTCGAGCAGCTGGGCCGCTTCGACGAACTCGCGCTCCTTGAGCGAGAGCACCTGGGCGCGGATGGAGCGCATGAGCACCGGCCAGCTGAGGATCCCGATGATCACGCCGAGCAGCATCGGGGAGTCCAGCTTGTAGAAAGCACCCACCACGGCCAGCAGCACGATCTGCGGGACGGTCATGACCACGTCGGTCAGCTGCAGCATGAGGGCGTCGAAGCGGCCGCCGAAGTAGCCGGCCAGCGACCCGATCGCCACCGCGATCACGGTGGTGATCGTCGCGGCGAGGAAGCCGACCATGAGCACGGTGGTGCCTCCGGTGACCAGGAGGTGCAGGATATCCTTGCCGCCGCCCTCCAGGCCCAGCCAGTGCGACCCGCTCGGAGCCTCCCAGGCGCGCATCGGGTCGCCGACCACCTGGGACCCGAGGACCAGCGGTCCCAGCAGGGAGACCAGCAGGATGGCGACCACCAGGCACAGGCCCACGAAGCCGGAACGGCTGCGGGTGAGCTCGCTGAGCAGACGACGCAGCGGACTGACGGCGGCCGCTCTCTCGGGGGCGGGCGCTCCAGGAGCGGAGGTGACGGGAGGGGGCGCGCCGGTCATGCCGCACCTCCCTCGCCGAGACGGATCCGTGGGTCGAGCGCGGCGTTGACGAGATCCGCGGCGAGGTTCGCGAGCACCACCGTGATCGTCACCACCAGCAGCACGCCCTGGATCGTCGGATAGTCGCGGGTGTTGATCGACTCGAACAGCAGCAGCCCGATGCCGCGATACGAGAACGTCTGCTCGACGAAGATCGCGCCGCCGACGATGAACCCTGCCTGGGTGGCGATCTGGGCGATGAGCGGGAGCAGCGCGTTGCGGCCGACGTAGTTGGTCTGGATGCGGGACTCCTTGAGCCCGCGCGCCTTGGCGACGGTCACGTAGTCCTCGCCGAGCACCTGCGTGGTCGAGGCCTTCATGATCAGCGCCCATGTGCCCACGGTGGTGAGGATGTACGTGATCATGGGCAGCGTCGCGTGATACCCGATGTCGGAGAGGAACCGCAGGGACAGCTCCGGGGTGACGCCGGGCGAGACGTTGCCGCGCATCCGGGTGTAGTCGATGACGCCCAGCTGCACGGCGCCGACCACCACGATGAGGATCGCCAGCAGGTAGTTGGGGATCGCGTGGAAACCGCTGCCGACGATGGAGACGACGTGGTCGATGATGCCGCCGCGACGGTAGGCCATGATCATGCCGAGGATCAGGCCGATCGTGATGGAGATCAGCAGGGCGAGGCCCACGCTGTAGAGCGTCCACGGGAGGTACTGGGCGATCTTGCCGGTCACCGTCACGCCGGGGGTCGCGATCGAGGTGCCCATGTCGCCGTGGAGGAGCCCGGCGAGGTAGTCGAGGTACTGCCGCCAGATCGGGGTGGCGGGGTCGAAGCGGAAGTAGTTCTGCGCCTCGGCCGCCGCCTGCTCGTAGCTCTTCCCGTACAGGGCGATCTGCTGGTTGATGTAGACGTCCACGGGGTTGCCCGGCAGCAGGCGCACCATGAGGAACACGCCGGAGGCGACCACCCAGATCACGAAGGCCGACCGCACCAGGCGCCGCAGCACGAAGGAGTGGTAGATCCTGCGCCCGAGCGGGGCTTTCGGGCGGGTGCCGGGGCGGACCCCGGGCAGGGCCTCTCCGGATGAGACATCAGCGGTCATGGCTCTCCTCGGTCGAGCGTCGGTGCTCGATCCGAAACTCTAGCCCGGACGTGACCTCCAACACAGCAGAAAACGGTCACAGTTCGATGTGTTCTGCTGATGTCGGCGCATTTCGCTCAGGATCGCTCTCCCGTGCCGGGCAGCCGAACGCGTCAGAAGGGTTCCCCCGGCAGCGGAGGAGGAGGCCTGTGCCGGCCTCTCGGAGAGCCGTCCGTCAGAGGATCCGCAGCTGCGGCACGACACCCAGGCCCGTGTCCGCCCCGTCGAGCATCCGCTCCAGCTGCTGCTGCTGGAACCGCTCGCCGTAGGCGGCGTGCGCAGCGGCGACCGTCCGCTCCGTCTCGGGATCGGCGGCCGCGGCGGGCGCGGTGGTGCCGTGCACCTGGATCCGCAGCCGGTTCTCCCCCGGCCTCAGCGCCGCGGTGAGGTCGAGGCGATAGGGCGGGCGCCAGATCACGCCGCACCGCTGGCCGTTCGCCTCGACCACGGCGATCTCCCGCACCGGCGGCTCGAGCATCGTCCGATACCCCTGGGCGCCCGGCGTCGCCGGGCGAGGAGTGCCCTCTCCCAGGTCCAGCTCCACCCGGCCGCGCAGCTGCTCCTCGGTGAGGTGCACACTCGCCTCGAACACCAGCGGGCTCAGGTCGGCGTCCGGCACGGGGCCCAGCAGATGCGGCAGCTCGACCTCCTGCGGGGCGGCGCTCCCGCGCGAGACCGTCCAGCCGCTGATCTCCACCGCCGGGGCCGCCGGGGCCGCCGACGGGACCGTGCCTGCTCGCTGTGCGTCCGTGGGGACGCCAGCCTGTCCGGCCTGCTCCGTCCTGTCGGGAACGGCCTGACCGCTCGCGACCAGCAGCAGCGCCTGGTACGGGTGCAACCTCACGGCTCCCCCGTCGGGCCCACCCTCGGCTCCGCCGTCGGATCCGCCGTCGATCGTGAGCACCATCCGTTCCTCGGTGGCGGGGTCCCACACCTCCAGGTGCTCACGGGGCTCGCGCAGACGCACCGTGAGCTCGCGGGTCGTCGGCCCGGTGTTCACCAGCAGATACAGGTCGCCGTCCTCGAGGCGTCGCCGCACCACGCCGATCTCGCCACCTGCCCCCTCGAGGGACACGGGCGGTGCGAGTGCGGCCTGCACGGCCGCCGCCAGCGGGGCCGTGCCCTCGTCGCCCTCGTCGCCCTCCGCGCCCTCGTCGGTGCCCCGCCCGGCCTGCTGGGCCGCAGCAGCCAGCAGCGAGTGGTCCACGAGCGCTGCCGCGTCGACCACATCCGCCGGGGCGGTCACGGCCACGCCTGCGGGATAGGCCGGGGAGCCGACGGACAGCACGGTGCCCCCGGCCTCCCGCGCCCGGTCCAGCCAGCCCTCCGCCGCAGCGGGCAGGCGATGCACCCGCGGCAGCACCACCAGCGGATAGGCGGCAGGATCGAGGGCGGTGAGCGCGTCGTCGTCGATCAGGTCGATGTCGTAGCCGGCGCGTCGGAGGAGCGCCGGGATCTCCTCCCCGACGTGGGCGCGGCAGGCGCGCCACAGGTCGTGGCCGCCTCGGCTCGCCGCGCGCACGTCCGCATAGGGCAGGTAGAGGGCCACGTCGGCGCCGGTCCTGCCCTCGCTCATCACCCCGGAGAGGCGTGTCAGATACGCGGTGAGCTCGGGCATCGCGGGCCACCAGGCATTGCGATCGTCCAGTGCGCCGGCGGCGTAGAAGGTCCAACCGAGTCCCGCGGCGTCGGGTGCGCTGTAGGGCCAGCCGTGGCCGACGAAGCGGGTGATGCCGAGAAGCAGGTGCTCATGGGCCTCCCCGAGCAGGTCGAGCGGGGTGGCGCGGAAGGACGGGGAGTGCACCCAGGTCCAGATCTCGCTGGAGGCCGACGCCCGATCGTCGAGATGCGCCGCCGAGGACGCCCATCGGGACTGGGTGAGCGAGGTCCACCCGGCACCTTCGCCCTCGATCAGATGGGCGCCGCGCTGCGCGCTCATCGTGATCGGCGGCTCGCCGTAGCCCTGCAGGCGGAAGCGCACCCCGTGCTCCTCGGCCCAGTCCCGGCAGACGGCCACGAAGTTCTCCTGGACGAGCTCGGACAGGGTGCGGCCGAAGTCCTCCCGGAACGTCGCGGAGCCCGGGGAGCCAGGAGAGCCAGGTGTGTCCCCAGCTGCCGGCACGTCCACCTCGAGCAGGTGCAGCAGCGGCAGCGGATCGTAGCCGCGACGGGCGCGGAAGTGCTCGGGCAGCCCGGCCGTCCAGCCGGCGTCGTACACCTCGAGGCTGTCGCTGAACACGGAGCCGAGCAGCTCGGCCGGTACGGCGCGGACGATCCGTTCGCCGACCACCGCGAGGTGGTGGCGGGCGGCGTCGGCGCTGAGATGGTCCAGCACCGGCCCCTCGGCGCCAGCGGCGGCGCGCTTGACCTGCTGGCCGGTGGTCGTGGACCACGCGATCAGCACGGTCCGCGGCCCCCGCCCCGCGGGGATCTCGAGCCGGGCCGCCTGCGAGGACGGATCGCGGTCGAGCTCCAGTGCGCGCCAGGCCGACGGCGGGACTCCGTCGCCGAGGTACGCGCCGACGATCTCGTCCCCCGGCCAGGACGGCACCAGCTCCACGGCGAGCGGAGCCGGGCCGAGGCCACGGTGCTCCCAGCGCAGGCGCCGCGACGCGTGCTCGGGCCCGATGTGGGAACCCCCGTAGCTCCAGCCGCTGCCGAGCGTCACATCGAGTCGCAGCCCCAGGTCACGGGCGGTCTCGGCGGCATGACGCAGGTGCGCCATGGCCCGGTCGGAGAGGTATTCGGGGGAATCCTGCCGCAGCGGGTAGACGAAGGAGACCTCGGCTCCGCCGAGCCCGGCGTCCGCCATCGCTCGCAGCTCGCGGTCGATCTCTGCCGCGTCGACGTCCGGCCCGAACCACCACCAGCGCATCATCGGGCGCGCCGCCGGATCCGGGGCGGTGAACAGGGTCCTTGCCTCGTCGACAGTTGAGCGGGGCATACGGGGTCTCCTCGGAGGGTGCTGGTCGATGGTCGGCGCCGCGTGCCTCAGGGCGCCGGCGGGGTCCAGACCTGGACGGCCTCCTCGTCCGCCCAGCTCACCCCGAGCTCGCTGAAGGGTCGCCCCTCGGCGAGGGACCGCCGCAGCGTCTCCTCGATGTCCTCGACCACGGGGTGCGCGGCGTCGCCCTCCCCCTGCCAGTCGACGGCCTCGGCGGGGATCGGTGCCGGATCCGGGGCGGACTGGATCGCTTCGAGCACGGCGCTGAACGCCCCGGTCGACTCGAGCGAGGAGAGCAGCCCGACGGAGCGGTCGCGCACGTGGGCGATGAGGTTCTCGAGCAGGTCGAGCCGCTGGTGGGTGAGCTCGACGGCCGCGCCGGCCGCGGCGCTCTGCGTGCGTCGGGAGACGTCGTCCGTGTAGAACAGCCGGTGGGTGCCGCTGGTCCCGACGGCCTCGATCCACGGCGGGCTCTGCGTGGGCGCCGCCGTGGTCAGTGCGCAGACCACCGCGGGCCCGTCGCCCACCGGGTCGATCCGCAGGAAGGTGGTGTCGTCGGCCTCGATGTCATGGGCCCGGCGCAGCTCCGTGGTGACCGACCTGATGTCGGAGACCTCGTGGATCCCCGCGATGACCAGGCCTGCGTGCACCGAGTGGGCGAGCGGATTGGTGGCCACGCCGTCGGCCACCCGTCGGCCGTTCAGCCGGCGCCTGCCGGCCCAGGCGGAGCGGCGGTAGTAGGCGCGATCCCGCTGCCAGGCACCGTAGACCTGCACGGTGTCGACCTGTCCGAGCGCGCCGTTCGCGACCTCGTCGGCCAGCAGATCCACACCGGCCCCGCCGCGCGCCTGGAAGCCGACCTGCACCGAGCATCCGGCAGCGCGGGCCGCGTCCTCCAGCTGCTGCAGCTCCTCCAGCGCCGGCACCGGAGGCTTCTCGAGGTACACGTCGAGCCCGGCGGCGAGCGCCTCGGTCGCGAGCGGCACGTGCGTGTCGATCGGAGTGGCGATGATGACGATCTCGGGCCGGTCCCCGGCGCTCACCGCGTCCAGCAGCTCGCCGAGCGATCGGTGGTGGATCGCCTGCAGCTCCGCCGGCGGCTCGGTGACGTCCACGACGCCGACCAGACGCGCGACGCCCTCCTTCTCGAGCCGGGCGAGGTTGCGCAGGTGCGAGGCGCCGAAGCCGTGCGTGCCGATCAGCGCGATACGGGCGGGATCGGTTGATCCGGAGGGCGCGGTGGTCATCGGGCGACCTCCACCTGCGCGTCCCGCGCGAGATCCAGGCCGAGGAACTCGGCGACGTCGACGGGGCCGCCGGTGGCGAGCGACTCGTTGCCGCAGATGCCCACGGAGATCGCACGCAGACCGTCGCGGTGGTCGGAGGGGCGGCCCAGCTCGTCCTCGGCGGGGCCCACGAACACGTCGCGCAGCAGCAGGGCGTCGCCGCCGCCGTGCCCGCCCACGCCCTCGGGGATCTCGACCTCCCGGGCCGGGGCGAAGTGGTTCTGCACCACCAGGTGCTCACCGCGCTCGCGGACCCCGGCATCGGCCGTGGAGACGGCGACGGCGCTGGGGTCCACGTGCGAGGACGACTGCCCGTCCTCCCCCTTCGCGATCACCTCGGCTAGCTCCACCACCTCGAGCTCGGCGCGACCCTTGGTGCCGTTGACCGCGACCCGGTAGCCCTCCCAGGGGCTGTGCGCGTTCAGGGCGTAGGTGAGGACCGGCCCGCCCGCGTAGTCGACGATCGCGGTGAGGTTGTCCTCGGCAGTGATGCCGGCATCGAACACCGAGCGGTCGCGCTGGTAGCCGTCGTGCTGCTCGGCCTTGAGGTAGAGCGCCTCGAGCCGTTCGTCGGAGCGCAGATCCAGCTCGAAGGGGTCGTGGGTGCCGTCGTGGGTGCCGCGCTCGGGCAGGGGTGCCTGGCCGCGGGCGTTCGCGTTCTCCTGGCCGTAGAAGCGCAGGCCGCCGCGGGCATAGACCCGGGCGGGGGTGTCGGCGATCCACCAGTTCACGAGATCGAAGTGGTGGGCGGCCTTGTGGATGAACAGGCCGCCGCTGTGGGTCTTGTCGCGGTGCCAGCGACGGAAGTAGTCCGCGCCGTGCTGGGTGTCCAGCACCCATTCGAAGTTCACGGAGACCACGTCGCCGATCTCTCCCGAGGCGATGACCTGCTTCAGCGCACTGTTGCGGGGGCTGTAGCGATAGTTGAAGGTGACCACCACGCTGCGGCCGGTGCGGTCGATCGCGTCCTGGATGGCGCGGGCCGACGGCGCATCGATGGTCAGCGGCTTCTCGACGATCACGTCGGCCCCGGCCTCGAGCGAGCGCACCACGTGCTCGGCGTGCAGACGGTCGATGCTGGTGACGATCACCCGGTCCACCTGCTGCTTGCGGATGACGTACTCGAGC
Source organism: Brachybacterium alimentarium (assembly GCF_002332425.1). GTDB lineage: Bacteria > Actinomycetota > Actinomycetes > Actinomycetales > Dermabacteraceae > Brachybacterium > Brachybacterium alimentarium. Next base: position 29,305 of record NZ_NRGS01000011.1, read on the forward strand.
TGCTCGGGTCCGGCCAGCACCACGTCGGCGAAGGCCGGGACGCGGTCGCGGTGGAACTCGCGACGGGTCGGGTTCACGTCCAGCAGGGCCACCAGCTCGGCGACATCGGCGTGCGGCCCGGCGATCGCATCGAGGTACATCTGGGCACGGTGTCCGGAACCGATCAGGGCATAGCGGGTGGGCATGTCTCTCCTGGCGATGGGGTGGAACGAGGGCGGGAACGAGCGGGAACAGAAATGATCCGGCGGCCGACGGGGCTGCAGGCCCCGTCGGCCGCCCTGGCGGCTACTTGATGCCGGTGGTGGCGAATCCCTTGACGAGGAATCGCTGACCGAACAGGAACACCAGGAACAGCGGGATCAGGGAGACGACCGACATGGCGAACATGGCTCCCCAGTCGGAGGAGCCCTGGGTGTCCAGGAACGACTTCAGGGCCAGCGGCACCGTGAAGTTCTCCGGGGTGGTCAGGTAGATGAGGGAGCCGAAGAAGTCGTTCCACATCCACATGAACGTGAAGATCGTGGTGGTCGCGAGCGCCGGGAGCATGAGCGGCAGGATCACCTGGAAGAAGATGCGGAAATGACCGCAGCCGTCGATGCGTGCCGCTTCGTCGAGCTCCCGGGGGATGCCGCGGATGAACTGGACCATGAGGAACACGAAGAAGGCATCCGTGGCCAGGAACTTCGGCAGGATCAGGGGGAGCATGGTGTTCACCCAGCCGGTCTGGCTGAAGATGATGTACTGCGGCACGATCACCACGTGGATCGGGAGCATCAGCGTCATGAGCATGATCGCGAAGGCGATGTTCCGGCCCCAGAACTTCAGCCGCGCGAAGGCATAGGCCGTCAGCGAGCACGCGATGAGGTTGCCGATCACGCAGCCCAGCACCAGCAGCGTGGAGTTCATCAGGTAGTGCGAGAACGGCTGCGCGAGGGATTCCCAGCCGCGCGCATAGTTCGAGAAGTCCAGGCTGATCGGGAACAGGCTCGGGTTGCGGAAGATCTCCTCATTGGGTCGCAGCGAGGAGACCACCATCCACAGCAGCGGATAGATCATCACGACCGACGCGATGATCATGATCGCGTGCCGCACTCCGCGGCGCACGAGACGCCGGGGGCGAGGCTTCGGGGTTGCGGGCGAGGCGCCCTGGCCTCCGGTGCCGGCACCGGAGGCATCGGCGGGGATCGGCCGGCTCTGAAGATCAGTCATCGTAGAACACCCAGAACTTGGAGACGAAGAAGTTGATGGCGGTGAAGATCGCCACGATGATCAGCAGCAGCCAGGCCATCGCGGACGCGTAACCCATGTCGAACTGGGTGAAGCCCTTCTGGTACAGGTACAGCGTGTAGAACATCGTCGAATCCGACGGTCCGCCGGTGCCGCCCGAGACCACGAAGGCCTGGGTGAACGACTGGAACGCATTGATGACCTGCAGCACCACGTTGAAGAAGATGATCGGCGTGAGCAGCGGGATCGTGATCCGGAAGAACTGCGCGACCTTCGAGGCACCGTCCACGGACGCGGCCTCGTAGTACATTTCGGGGATCTGCCGCAGGCCCGCCAGGAAGATGATCATCGGGGACCCGAAGGTCCACACGTGCAGCAGGATGATCGTGCTGAGCGCGGTATCCGGGTTGGAGACCCAGCCCGGCAGGTTCTCGAAGCCGATCATCCCGGCGACCTGGTTGATCAGACCGTTCGCGCCGAACATCTGGCGCCACAGGATCGCGATGGCCACCGAACCGCCCAGCAGCGAGGGCAGGTAGAAGATCGAGCGGTAGAAGGCCAGGCCCTTGATGCCCTGGTTCAGCACCACCGCGAGCAGCAGCGCCATGACCAGCTGCAGCGGGGTCCCCACGAACACGTAGATGAAGGTGACGACCAGCGAGTTGTGCAGGCGGGTATCGGAGATCATCTCCTTGATGTTCGCCAGGCCCACGAACTCCGGCGGAGCCAGCAGGCTGTAGTCGGTGAACGCGAGCACGAACGACGCGACCATCGGGATCAGCGTGATGCCCAGCAGCCCCACCAGCCAGGGCAGCATGAACACCAGCGCCGGTTTGTTGTCGGGATGCTTCTCCTTCGCACCGCCCTTCTTGCGGTTGGACACCATCTGTGTCAGTTCGCCGACAGCGCTCATCGGTCACTTCCCTTCATCGATCCGCCGGAGGTCCCTGCCGGGAGGGGACTGCTCCCCTCCCGGCAGGGCACTGCGGCACGGGTTGTCTCAGCCAAGTGCGGAGGTGAGGTCGTCGAGCAGACGCTGCCCGGCCTCCTCCGGCGTCAGGGTGCCGAAGAGCATGTCCTCGCCGGCGCGGGTGAGGATGTCCTCGAACTGCCCGCCGCCCTGCGGGGTGATCTCGGGCGGATCGCCGAGCTCGCTCTCGATGGACTCCAGGAAGTCCACGGCCTTCTTGTTGGGTTCGTCGAGGTCCGGCACGATCGCCTCGCGCACCGTCATGTTGCCCGGCACGCCGCGCTCGACGGAGAGGATCTTGCCGGCGTCCGGCGAGTTCACGAGGAAGTCCACGAACGCGACCGCGGCCTCGGGGTCCGACGCCTTCGCGGAGACCGCCCAGTACATGGACGCCTTGTACCAGAGCTGGGCCGCGGCGGCGGAGCCCTCCATGGACGGCGGGCGCAGCACGACGACGCCCTCGGGGACGAGTCCGTCATGCGCGACGACCTGGTTGGACCACGCGACCGTCATGGCGACCTTGCCGGTGGCGAACAGCGACTGGTCCATCGCCTGCGCGGCATCCTCGACCGAGACGCTGGCGTCGGGCCCGGCGCCGCTGTCCTGGATCTTCTTGGACCACTCGAACCAGCTCGTGGCGGTCTTCGCGTCGAAGCCGGCGGCGCCGTCCTTGTACTGGTCCTGGCCGGCCTGGCGCACGTACACCTGGAACAGGCCCTGGATGGAGCCCATCTGGGTCATGCCGTAGGTGCCCTTGTCGGTGTTCTCGGAGATCTTCACCGCGGTGTCGATGAGGTCGTCCCAGGTCCAGGTGGTGTCGTCGGGGATGCCGACCCCCGCGTCCTCGAAGACGACCGGGTTGATCAGGAACGCGAAGGCGTTCAGCCCGGCGTTGATCGCGGCGAGGCCGACGTCGGGCAGCTCGCCCACCTCGACCGAGCCGGGCACGAAGTCGTCGGTGGTCAGACCGGCCCCGGCGAGGTCCAGCAGCGCGCCGCGGCCGCCGTACTCGGCCAGGTACTTCTCGTCCATCTGGACGATGTCGGGGAAGTCGCCGCCGGCGGTCTGGGTGGCGAGCTTGTCCCAGTAGCCGCTCCACTCGCCGGGCTCGAGGTTGATGGTGACGGCGTCGTCGACCTCCTTGTAGGCCTCGACCACCTTCTTCGTGTTCTCGTCACGGGTGGGGTTGCCCCACCAGGCGAGGCGGAGCGTCGCGGCGCCGTCCTCGCCGCCGCCTCCCCCGGAGCCGCCGGAGGCATTGGGACCGCAGGCCGCGAGGCCGGCGAGACCGGGGACGGCGAGGCCGAGGGCGAGGGCTCTACGTCGAGTGAACATCAGATCTCCTGTGATCGTCGCGGCGCCGACAGGCGGGGCGAGATGGTCTCCGGGTGACCACCGTGGTCGCCCCGGTCGGGGTGATGCTCGGGCGGGAACTCCGTCGTCCCACCCGATATGGCGCGGACCGCGCAGCAGCACGATCCGGAGGACTATGACGAGTGAAAGGTTTCAATCCTCTCCTCGGGCCATCCGACGTTCAAGCGCTCGCGGCTGCGGCGATTCATCCGGGGACGACTCACCCCAGGAAAGCGCTTGACGAGCCTCTTGTCAACCCGGCATCGTCACGCACGGATCACGATCGACCGAGCCCCGGTCCGCCTGTCGCCCCTTCTGTCGATCTCCTGCTGCTCCTTCCGCCCGACGCGCACCCGAACCCCTTGTCCAGACGTCGAGCTCCGATTAGTGTGCGTCCATAACTTAGTGGGAGTCCTCCCGTCCGTCACGAGCGTCGTCGCTCGTGACCAGGACGAACACCGAACACCTGACACCGGACCCGCAATGGCGCGCCCCGTCGCCACGCCTGCCTGGACGCACCTCCCTGCACAGCGCTCCATGCTCCCCACCCACACCGACGCCCCTGCCCGACCATCGCGTCGGACGGCCCTGGAAGGATCGATGATGATCACCCGTCGCAGCACCCTCACCCTGCTCGCCGCCGCCGGCTCCCTGCCCGCCCTGGCCGCGTGCGGGCCCAACGCCTCACCCGGCGGTGAGGACGGGGACGGCAGCACCGTCCGGATCTACTGGTGGGGCGGGGACCTGCGCAATACGCTCACCCGCGATGCGCTGGACCTGTTCGCGCAGTCGCACGAGGACATCACCGTCACCCCCGAGTACAGCGAATGGACCGGGTACTGGGACAAGCTCGCCACCCAGTTCGCCGGCGGCGACGCGCCCCAGGTGCTGCAGATGGACGAGGCCTACATCGACTCCTACGGGACCCGCTCCTCCCTGCTCGACCTCGAGACCGTCTCCGACGTGCTCGATCTCGGAGCGATGGACGAAGCCGTGCTCGACACCGGGCGTCTGGCCGACGGCACGCTCGTGGGGGCGCCGCTCGGGGTCGGGATCTTCTCCGTCGGCGTGAATCCCACCCTCCTCGAGCAGGCCGGGCTCGACATGCCTGACGACACCGGTTGGACCTGGGACGACTTCGCCGAGATCACCGGTGCGGTGAGCGCCTGGGCGAAGGAGGAGGGCGAGGACGTCGTCGGGCTCGACTTCTTCGGCACCAGCGCAGCCGAGCTCGGCGCCTGGGCGCGTCAGAGCGGTGAACAGCTGTTCCCGCGCGAGGACGAGACCCTGATCAGCGCCGACACGATCACCGCCTACCTCGAGTACGCGCTCGCACTGGTCGACTCCGGTGCGGCCGTGGGCCCCTCCGAGCAGATCGAGGACTTCGCCGCCGGCGTCGAGCAGGGCCGCTTCGGCAACAACCGCGCAGCCTTCCACTTCCAGTTCCACACCCAGGTGCAGACCTTCCAGGAGGCCTCCGGCTCGCCCCTGAAGCTCCTGCGGCTGCCGGCCCTCACCAGCGGAGACCCGCAGATGGTCAACAAGGCGTCGATGTACTGGTCGATCGCGGCGAACGCTCCGGACCCCGAGGCCGCGGCGACGCTCGTCGACTTCCTGCTGCGCGATCCCGAGGCGGCGAAGGTGCTGAAGATCGAGCGCGGGGTGACAGCCTTCCCCGAACTGCAGTCCGAGATCGAGACGGTGCTCGACGAGAACGAGATGGTCTCCCTCGACTTCGCCCGGGACATGCAGGCCGAGGTGGTGCGTCCGCCGCTGGTCACCCCTGCCTCCGGGGTCGGGTTCGGCGACGAGCTCTCCCGCCTCAGCGAGGAGTCGCTGTTCGGCACGCGTCCCCCGGCGGACGTCGCCGAGGAGATCCTCACCGTCCTGACCGGAATGCAGCCCGAGATCTGAGCCTGACCAGACCCGACCAGACCAGACCAGACGCAGCCCGCCCCCGCACTGCCCCGCCCCGAGGAGACCCCATGACCTTGTCCCGACGCACGGCCCTCACCGCGGTGCCGCTCAGCGCGCTCGCCGCAGGCACGCTCGCGTCCTGCGGGCCCAACGCCTCCGGCGGCGGGTCCGACGAGGGCCAGGACACGCTGCGGTTCTCCTGGTGGGGGAACCCCGAACGAGCCGCGACCACTCAGGAAGTGATCGATCTGTTCGTCCAGAAGCATGAGGGCCTCGAGATCAGCGCCGAGCCCGGCGACATCTCCGGATACTTCGACAAGCTCGCCACGTCCGTCGCCGCCGGGGACGAACCCGACGTGATCACCATGGGCGGCGCCTACCCCGCCGAGTACGCGGCGCGCGACGTCCTGCTGGATCTGAGCACCGTGGAGGACGTTCTCGATCTCTCCGCGATGGACGATGCGGCGCTGTCCAGCGGCCAGGTCGGAGGCACCCAGGTCGCCGTCACCACCGGCATCAACGCTCCCGGCATGGTCGTGAACCGCGCGGTGCTGGAGGCCGCGGGCATCGAGCTGCCGGACACCGAGACCTGGGACTGGGACGACTTCGCCGAGGCCGCACAGGCGGTCAGCGAGAACACGCCCGACGGCACCTTCGGCTCCGGGACGGTCTTCTCCCACGACTCCATCGACCTCTGGGCCCGCCAGCACGGTCAGATCCTCTACACCGAGGACGGCGAGATCGGGGTGGACGTCGCGACCGTGCAGGCGTTCTTCGAATACTCGAAGCTCCTGGTGGACACCAACGCCTCCCCGGGAGCGGATCAGCTGGTCGAGCTCACCGACGTCGGCCCCGAGCAGACCCTGATCGGGCGCGGGCTCGCCGCGTTCATGCTCACCTGGTCCAGCTCTCTGACCGCACTGTCCGAGGCCTCCGGAGAAGAGCTCGAGATCGTGAAGGTCCCCGGCGAGTCCACCGAGACCGGGGTGTGGCTCCAGCCCTCGCAGCTCTACACGATCTCCGCCCGCACCGGCTCCCCCGAGAATGCGGCGACCTTCGTGAACTTCCTGATCAACGACCCCGAGGCGGCGAAGCTGATCCTCACCGATCGTGGGGTGCCGGCGGTCGAGTCGGTGCGCCAGGCGATCCTTCCCGAGCTCGGCGAGACGGCTCGGCGAGAGGTCGAGTACATCTCCGATCTCGGCGAGATGGACCTCAAGCCCACGTGGGTCGGCCCGGCGGGCTCCACGGCCGTCGAGGAGATCACGCCCCGGCACCAGAACGACGTGCTGTTCGGCTCCGCCTCGTCGAAGGAGGCGGCGCAGGCCTGGCACACCGAGGCCGTCGCGGCCGTCGCCGGATGAGCGCGCGGATCGACCGGCGCGCGGTCGTCTCGCGTCATGATCCGCGCCTGACGTGGGCCGACGATGCGATCCTGTCCGTCGGCAATGGGCGCTTCGCCGTCGGCGTGGACCGTACCGGGACGCAGACCTTCGCCGGTCCCGGCAGCGACGAGGAGCGGCTCAACACACTGGCCGAATGGGGCTGGCACACGATGCCCGGCGAGCCGCCAGCACCGTGGGAGAGCCTGCTGCGCTCCTACTCCTCACCGCGCGGGCCGGTGCCGTACCTCGATCTGCCCGGGGGCACCGAGAGCCCCTCGCCCGGTGCCGCCTGGTTCCGGGAGAACCCGCACAAGGTCTCCTTGATGCGCTTCGCGCTCGTGGACCGGGACGGCGGAGCCCGTCCGTCGGCCGCGGAGATCACCGGGGCGACGCAGCACCTGGACCTGTGGAGCGGGACGATCCGTTCGTCCTTCCGGTACCGCGGGCGGGCCTGCACGGTGATCACGTCGGCCGATCCCGAGCGTGACGCAATCGCGCTCCGCGTCGAGGCGCCGGGTCTCGATCTGGCCCTGAGCTTTCCGTATGGGTCGACCGGCTGGGAGCGCGCCGCGAGCTGGGAGGAGCCCGATGCGCACAGCACGCGCTGCGAGGGCGGGCGGATCCGTCGGCGGCTCGATGACCTGGCCTATGACGTCCTCGTCCACGGTGCGACGGCGGAGCAGACCGACGCGCACGAGGTGCGACTGCGGGCCAGCGGCACGGGCGACGCGGCTGGCACCGGGCACGGAGCGTCCGCACCGCTCAGGATCGGGGAGTCCGCACCGCGCGACGGCGTGCTCGACGTGGTGCTCGAGCTGGTGCCCCGCGAGGTGCCCGCCCTCCCCCTGCCCGGCCGCGCCGAGGGCGCCGAGGGCGCCGTGAGCGCCGAGAGCGGCGCGGGCATCCGGGCGCGGTCAGCCCGCTTCTGGGCAGAGCACTGGGAGTCCACCGGTGTGCTCGACCTGGGCCAGGCCACGGATCCGCGGGCTCACGAGCTGGAGCGTCGGGCCGTTCTCTCGCGCTACATCCAGCGGGTGCATGCGGCCGGGACCCTCCCTCCGGCGGAGACCGGTCTGCTCGCGAATTCGTGGCGCGGGAAGTTCCACCTGGAGATGCATTGGTGGCACGCCGCGCATTTCGCCCTGTGGGGTGATGCGGCGTCCCTGCGACGCAGTCTGGACTTCTATGTCTCGGCGCTGCCATCGGCCCGGGAGACGGCCCGGCGCCAGGGCTGCCGGGGCGCACGCTGGCCCAAGCAGATCGGCCCTGACCTCCACGACTCCCCGAGCGACATCGGGCCGTTCCTGCTGTGGCAGCAGCCCCATCCGATCCACCTGGCGGAGCTGCTGCGCCGTGCAGATCCCGCAGCTGCGTTGGATCCGACCCTGGTCGAGGTCGTCGAGCAGAGCGCTCTGTGCCTGGTGGACCTGCTGCGGCCCGACGGCGAGCGCCTCGGTCTCGGCGCTCCGCTCATCGGAGCCCAGGAGCGGCACGTCGAGGACCGTTCGCGCCTGCAGGACCCCGCCTTCGAACTCGCCTACGTGGCCTGGGCGCTGCGCGTGGCCGACCGCTGGCGCAGCCGTCGTGATGCCCGGGACGCCGGGGAGCTGACGACGATCGCCCGGAGGATCTATTCGCCGCTGCGGGCCGATGGGGTGCTCTCGACGTTCCGAGCGGACCCCGCGATGGAACGCTCCGATCATCCGTCCCACCTGCTCGCCTACGGAATGGTGCCGCCCACCGGGACGATCCCTGCCGCCGCGGCGAGCGCCGCGCTGGACGACGCTCTGGCCGAGTGGGACTGGGATTCGACCTGGGGATGGGACTATCCCGCGCTCGCGATGACAGCCGCTCGGCTGCGTCGGCCGGAGACCGCGGTCGACGCCCTGCTGATGCCCACCGTGAAGAACCGCTGCGATGGTGCCGGGCACTTCCCTCAGCGCCCTGGCCTGCCCGCCTATCTGCCGGCGAACGGGGGCACGCTCATCGCGCTCGCCCTGATGGCCGCCGGGGAGGACGACGGCCCGGTCTCTCCTGGTCTGCCTCGCACGTGGGGCGCGCGGCACGAGGGCATTCTGCCGCTGCCCGGGCCGTTGACGGAGCTCTGAGCCCCGAGCTCCCGACCTCCCGAGCTCGCCGAGCCTCCGAGCCCCGAGCCCCGAGCCCCGAGCCCCGAGCCCCGAGCCCGACCCTTCCTCCACAGAGGGTGGTTATCCCCGATCCCGGATCCGCGGTGTCCGGAGCGCTGCGGCCCGCGAATCATGGAGTGCATGAACCACTTCGCGCAGGGCACCGAGGCAGCGGCGGGCGATGACCCCGCCCGGCAGCTGCTCGACGCCGTGCGCACGAGCGGCCCGACGGCGCTGGCGGAGCTCTTGGGCGATCAGGGGTTCCTCCTGGTCGAACTGGCTACGCAGCCTTCCGGCCTCTTCTCCCCGGCTCCCGGCTCCTCGAGCCAGTACTCCGACGTGCTCCGGCGCCTGCACGAGCAGCGGGCCGCGATGGATGCCTTGGAGATGCGCTGCATCGTCGCTCTCGCAGACGCATTCCGGGAGGAGGACCGAGCCACGGCCGATGCCGATGCGGCGCAGGAGCCCGATGCGGTCGAAGCGCTCGAGGAGACGGAGCGTCGCGCCGAGCGCGCCGCGATTCGGGACGTCTCGATGAGAACGCGGCGATCGCCGGCGCTCGCCGGCCGCACTCTCTCGTCCGCCCGCCGCCTGGTCGAGTCGATGCCTGTGATGCTGCGCGCCGTGGCGAAGGGCCAGCTCAGCGAGGGCGCCGCCCGGTCCACCGCCGCCTCGGTCGCCGCCCTCACCCCTGCTCGTCGCGAGCAGGTCGATGCCCTCCTCGGAGATCGCCTCGCGCCGCTGGACGGCTGCGGCACCGAGCAGTGGCGCGGCGAGGTCGCAGCGGCCATCGCCGAGTCCGACCCCGAGGGCGAGGCCCGACGGCACGCGCATGCACGGCAGGGACGCAGCGTGAGCGTCCGCCGAGGTGAGCACGGGATGGCCGTGGTCTCCGCGCGGCTTCCCGCGATGGATGCGATGAAGATCCGCAAGCGCCTCTCGCTGGAGGCCGAGCGTCTCCGTGCGAGCGGGGACCGGCGCGGCCATCAGCAGATTCAAGCGGATTCCTTCGTCGCGTCGCTGCTCGGCCTGGAGGACGGCATCGACCGTACCGACCTTGACCTCGGCGTGATCATCACCGATCGGGCACTGCTGAACCCCGGGTGCGGGGACCTCGCGCAGATCGAGGGGTACGGGCCGATCACGGCTGAGGCGGTGCGCGCAGAGGTCGAAGACGGATTGCGCGCCCTCACGCACGGCGCCGAGGAGTCCTTGGGGACGGACACTGCTGCGGCCAAGCTCGCCCTGCGCCGGCTCTACACGCACCCCACCACCGGTGAGCTGGTCGCGGTGGAGTCCATCGGCCGAGTCTTCCCGAAGGCCCTGGCCCGTTTCATCCGCTGGCGGGACATGACCTGCCGCGGGCCGTTCTGCAATGCCCCGATCAGGCACGCCGACCACATCAAGCCCCACGCGGCCGGGGGCCACACCTGCCTCGACAACGGACAGGGGCTGTGCGCCTTCTGCAATGACAAGGAAGAGCAGACAGCGGCTGTCGAGCGCGAGCCCGACAGCTCCGGACATCGCGTGACCTGGACCAGTCGCACCGGCGCCACCCGGGAGACCGGGCCTGTCGCCCTCACCTCCCCACAGGTCGAGGCCGCGACAGTGGACCGGACGGCCGGTCCCGCCGCCGAACCCGCCACTTCACCCGCCGCCGAGCGGGCTCACGGCCACGCTGCTGATCAAGGCCACGATCAAGCGGACGACGGCGATCCGCCGCACGTCACTGATCCACCCGGCCAGCACGATGTGCCGCACGGAGACGACCCACACGGCGTCGACGAGCAGCTGCCCCGCGACAGCACGTGATGAGCAGGCAGCCAGTCAGGCAGCCAAGCAAGAAGACAGGCACCGGCTCGTCCGGCTGCCTTCAGCCAGCCCTGACGACGATCGCCCCCCTGCGTCATCGTGGCTCCTGACGCCCATTTCGCGGGGAGCCGAGTCGCAGCCCGCCACCACGCACCGCTGACCGCCTACGCTCGACCGATGAGCAGCAGCACGGAACGCGAGGCGGCCCGGGCCGGTCCGGCAGCGGACGTCGGCCGATGGTTCTCCTCCGCCACCAGCGCGCCCCTGGACGGCCCCGGCCCCACGCGCGGCGGCCCTCGCTCCCCCGCCTGGGGCCCGATGGCCGGCGCCGAGTACGGGCGTCAGAGCTCCGCGGATCAGCTCGCCGCCGGCGCTGACATCCTGCGTGATCGAGCCGTCGCCGTGCTGACCGGTGCGGGCATGTCCACCGCGTCCGGGCTGCCCGACTATCGCGGCCGGGACGCCGTTCCGCGCTCACCCATGACCTACCAGGAGTTCATGGGGCATGACCTGGCCAGGCGGCGCTACTGGGCCCGCTCGACCGTCGGCTGGGAGCAGTTCAACCGGGCCCGTCCCGGTCACGCCCACCTCGCGCTCGCCGCGCTCGGCGAGGAGCTGTTCACCCCGACCGCCGTGATCACCCAGAACGTCGACGGTCTGCACCAGGCGGCCGGGTCCGATCCCGTGCTGGACCTGCACGGTCGCCTGGACCGGGTGCGCTGCCAGCAGTGCGATGCGCTCTCCTCCCGATCGACGCTGCACGCGCGGATGCTGGCGATGAATCCTGGGCTCGCGGCGCGCCTCCCTGCGCTCGCGGCCGACGCCGCCCAGGCCCCCGACGGGGACGCCGAGGTGGATCGCACCAGCTCCTTCCGGTACCCGCCCTGCCCGCTGTGCGGCGGGATCCTCAAGCCCGACGTCGTGTTCTTCGGCGAATCCGCACGGCCCGAGATCGTCGCCGCCGCCTTCGACGCGCTGGAGCGGGCAGAGGTCCTGCTGGTGCTCGGGTCGAGCCTGACCGTGCAATCCGGGCTGCGTTTCGTGCGCGCGGCGGGGCGCCAGCACACACCGGTCGTGATCCTCAACGACGGTCCCACTCGCGCCGATCCGGATGCCACGCTGCGCTTGCACGGTCGCCTCGAGGTCGTGCTGGAGCGCTGGCGACAGACGACCGGACTCGGCTAGTCTGTCGGGCCCGACGACGTTCCCGGCCGGGCGGCCTGCCAGGCCGCGTACCCGCCGTCGAGATGACGGAGGTGGCCCTCTCGGCCGCTCCAGGCAGGGCGCAGGCGCTCGAGAGCCTGCGCTGAGCGCACCCCGCCCTGGCAGTACAGGACCACCTCGCCGCCGCCCACGCCGCCCGGCAGCACGTCCGCGCCACGGTCGAGCACCTCGCCGAGCGGAACCGTGAGCGCCCCGTCGATCGTGCCGGCAGCCGTCTCCCAGGGCTCGCGCACGTCGATCAGCGTGACGCCGGTGGACAGCAGGTGGTGCAGCGCCGGCACATCGAGGGTCTCGTCGGCCGTCGGACCACCCACCTGACAGGACGGATCCAGCGCTGCGGGCACCTCCACCCGCGTCGCCGGTCGCCGGGCGGGATCACGCTCGATGCGCAGCGTGCGCGTGGAGCTGGTGGCCTCGTCCCACAGCGCGAGCCGCCCCACGAGCGGTTCTCCCGTGCCCGTGACCAGCTGGATCACCTGGGAGGCCATGATCGTGCCGATCAGACCGGGCAGGGTGCCGAGCACCCCGGCCTCGGCGCACGAAGGGGCCTCCCCGGGGGCCGGCGGTTCGGGGAAGACGTCCCGGTAGTGGGCTCCCCGGCCTGGCCAGAACACGCTGACCTGGCCGTGGTGGCGCAGGATCGCTCCCCACACCACGGGCACGCCGGTGATCTCGCTGGCGTCGGCCACGAGGTAGCGGGTGAGGAAGTTGTCGGCCCCGTCGAGCACGAGGTCGTAGCCGCGCACGAGCTCGACGACGTTCTCGGCGCTCAGCCGCACCGGGTGGGTCTCGACATTGACCTCGGGATTGATCCGTTCCACGGCGGCGGCGGCCGAGTCGACCTTGGGGCGGCCGAGCACGTCGGTGCCGTGAATGACCTGGCGGTGCAGGTTGGACAGGTCCACGACGTCGTCGTCGACCACGCCGAGGGTGCCGATGCCGGCGCCGGCCAGGTACTGCAGCGCCGGGGTGCCGAGACCGCCCGCGCCGATCACGAGCACCCGAGCGGCGCCCAGGCGGCGCTGACCCAGCGTGCCGATCGCCGCAAGGGTGATCTGGCGGCGGTAACGGTCGATCTGCGCGGCAGTCAGCTCCGGCCCGGGCTCGACCAGCGGCGGGAGGGTCGGGCCGGCCTGGTGGGTCTGCGGGGTCACCACGATTCGGCCTCCCGCCCGCTGCCCTCGCTCTGCTGGACCGGGTCGATGAGGCCGTCGAAGGCGGAGGAGGCCAGGGCCAGGCGGCGGCGCGGGATGCGTCCGGCTCCGGCGGCGGCGCGGCCCGCCCGCACTGCGAGATCCATGGCGCGGGCCATGGCCTCGGGGTCCTGCGCGCGGGTGACGGCGCTGGCCACGAGCACGGCGGAGCAGCCGAGCTCCATCGCGAGCGCGGCGTCGGAGGCGGTGCCGATCCCGGCGTCGAGCACGACCGGGACGTTCGCGCGCTCGCAGATCAGCTCGATGTTGTGGGGGTTCAGGATCCCCAGCCCGGTGCCGATCGGGCTGCCCAGCGGCATCACGGCGGCGGCGCCCGCGTCCTCGAGGCGCCGGGCGAGGGCGGGGTCATCGCTCGTGTACGGCAGCACGGTGAAGCCGCGGTGCACGAGCTCCTCGGTCGCCTCGAGCAGCTCGACCCCGTCGGGAAGGAGTGTCTCGTCATCGGCGATGACCTCGAGCTTCACCCAGTCGGTCTCGAGCGCCTCGCGAGCGAGCTCTGCGGTGAGCAGGGCATCGCGCACGCTGTAGCAGCCGGCGGTGTTGGGCAGCACGCGGATCCCGAGGCGGCGCACCATCTCGAACACGGAGCCACGGGTCTGTGTGGAGAAGCGCCGCATGGCCACGGTGGTCAGCGCGGTGCCAGACGCGACGAGGGCGCGCTCCAGTGCGGCGAGGTCCGTCGCGCCGCCGGTGCCCATGATCAGGCGCGAGGAGAGGGACTCCCCGGCGATGACCAGTGGATCGTCTGCGGGCGCCGCAGCGCCCATCCCGGCGCGATCGGCAGTGGTGCCGGCAGTCGTGCCGGCGGTGGTGCCGGTGCGGTTGTCAGTGGTGGTGTCGGTCTTGGTCATGGTCAGCCTCCCTGAACAGCGGTGACGATCTCGCAGCGCGCGCCGTCGGCGAGCGCAGTCGCCGACCATCGGCTGCGAGGGATGACGGCGTCGTCGAGAGCGACGGCCACTCCGAGCGGGCTGCCGTCGGCCGCACGACCGTCCTCGCCGACGCTCTGCCCCAGACGCGCGGCGACGAGGTCGCGCACGGTCCATCCGGAGGGCACCGACTGGTCCTCGGCATTGACGGTGAGGGGAATGATGCTGGTCATCGGGCTTCTTCCAGAGCAGGGACGGAGAACTCGGTGGTGGATGTGGTGCTGGAGGGGGCGGATGTGGTGCTGGAGGGGGCAGAGGCAGCGGCGGGGTCGTCGACGGCTCCGCGGGTGAAGCGGTGCGGGCGCACAGCATGCAGCAGCGCCGCCGTCGAGGGATCAGGCGGGATCTCGTCGATCAGGTCGGCGGTGCGCCGGGCGGCCCACGCCGACAGCAGGATCCCGTGCCGGTGGTAGCCGGTGGAGACGATCACGCGCTCGTCCCCCGGCACCGCGCCCAGCAGCGGGAGGTCGTCGGGCGTGCCGGGGCGGTCGCGCGTGGTGACCTCGATCAGCTCGGTCTCGCGCACGGCAGGAAGGATCTCCGCAGCATCCTGGAGCAGCTGGAGCACCCCGCCCGCGGAGGTGCCCGCCAGATCGTCCTCGCGGCTGGTCGCGCCGAGGACGAGCGTGCGGTCGGCGCGCGGCACGAGGTAGACGGGGCGTCCGCGGACGATCGCACGGACCGTGTGCGCCACCAGGTTCTCCTCCCCGGGCAGCAGCAGGGACGGCGGGACCCGCAGGCGCAGGATGTCGCCCCGCACCGGTCGCAGGTTCAGGTCCAGCGCACGATGCGGTCCGTCGATCGCAGGGACGCCGAGGCCCGCGGCGAGGACGATGCGGTCGGCGGACAGGTCGTCACAGCAGGTCACGGTCTCACAGCAGACCTCCACGGGCGGGCCGACGTGCTCCGCGGTCTCCGCCGTCAGCGCCGCGCGGACCGCAGCGGCGAGCAGCCTCGGGTCGACCTGATGGTCACGGGCGAGCAGCGTGCCTCCGGCGAGACCGCGTCGCAGCGCGCTCTCCTCGCGGTGCAGGGCCGCACCGGTCAGCTCGCGCACCTCGGCGCCGGTCGAGCGCTGCACGGCGGCGAGGTCCCGGAGGGCGGCGAAGTCCGCGGCGTCTCGGCCGACGACGAGCGTGGAGTCGTCGCGGTAGCCCGCGTCCGGGAGACGACGGGCCAGGTCACGATGCAGATCTCCCGCCTCGCGCATGATGTCCCACAAGGGGCCCTGGCCGTATTGGATCTCGGCGGCGGGGGCGAGCATCCCGGCGGCGGCGAAGCTCGCGCCCTCGGCGATCCCCTCGGACAGCAGCCGCACACGGTGGCCGCGACGGCGCAGCTCGAGAGCGGTGAGCAGGCCGACGATGCCCGCTCCGATGACGGTGACACGCTGCATGAGCGCATTCCTCCTGACGGCGGCATGATCCGCATCCAGTGCTGGTGGTCGGCGCGGCGCGCCCTCTCAGCCCGTCGTCTCGGGCTCCCACGGAACGCCCCGAGTCTACGCCGTGGGCGGACCGGAGCGCGGGACCCCGCAGCCATCGGGCCCAGCTCCTGTGGGACGCTTCTGCCATGAACCCCGATCTTCCCCCGGATACGTCGACCGACGCTCCGTCCGCGTCAGGCACTCCCCAGCCGGTCCAGCCGATTCCGCCGGCCCAGCCTGTCCCGCCGGTCCAACCAGTGCGCCGCCGCGTCGTGAGGGACGAGGCGGGAGATCGGCGTCGCAGCGCTCTCGCCGACGCGCGCCTGTACGTGTGCGTGGACCTCTCGCGGGGCCTGCCCGAGCTGCTCGACTTCGCCGAGGCGGCCTTCCGCGGGGGCGTCGACATCCTCCAGGTGCGGGACAAGCACGCCGAAGCACGCGCCGAGGTCGAAGCGCTGCGGGCGCTGCGTCCCGTCGCCGAGGCCCACGGCGCCCTGCTCGCCGCGAACGATCGGGCCGACGTCGCCGTGCTCGCCGGGGTCGACGTGCTCCATCTCGGTCAGGGCGATCTGACCACGGAGGATGCGCGCGCACTGGTGGGCCCGGAGGTCCTGGTGGGGCGCTCCACGCGCACGATCGAGCAGATGCGCGAGGCGGAGGCCGATCCCGGGATCGACTACTTCTGCACCGGCCCGGTGTGGGAGACGCCGACGAAGCCGGACCGGGCCGCCATCGGACTCGAGCTGCCGCGTGCCGCCGCCGAGCTGGCCTCGACCAGCCAGGCGCCGACGCCGTTCTTCGCGATCGGCGGGATCGACGTCGGCCGCGTCCCCGAGGTGCGCGAGGCAGGTGCCGAGCGGATCGTGGTGGTGCGCGCCGTGACCGCGGCGAGGGACCCCGAAGCCGCCGCGCGGGCTCTGCGGGACGCCCTGGTCCGGGAGGTCTGAGGCCCTGGGGCCGACGAGTCCTTCTCAGCCGGCCCCGCCGCCGCTGACCAGTACGGTCGCCAGGGCGCGCAGGTCAGCGGGGCCGACCGCACGGAACTCGAGCTGCGGATCCTCGGACCCCGGGTCCAGCGCCTCCATCGTGAGCACTGCGTCCGCCGTGGCATAGCTGCTGGCCTGCTGCACCGAGCCGTCCGCCGTGCGCACGACGGTGAGCACGGTCAGGGCACGGGTCGCGGCGAGCTGCTGACCGATCGCGCTGGTGGCGAGCTCGGAGGAGCGCACTCGCTGTGGCTGCCCCTCGCCCGCGGCGACCCCGGAGGGGTCGATCAGGACGACCAGCCGGGCGATGGCCTGCTCGAGGCGCAGCGGGGTGAAGCGATGGATGCCGAGCGCGGTCACCTCCTCCTCGAGCACCCCGTCGTCGTGCACGCAGTAGTGCAGGCGCTGGACCTCCGGGCCCTGCGGGGTCTGCACGGTGCGCTCAGCCGTGAGGAACAGCGTCGCGGTGCGGCGCAGCACCAGGCAGCCGGCGATCTCCGGATCCGCCCGCCACCTCGGCTCGCCGCCTCCCGGATCCGCGAGGGCGCTGACGCGTCCGGCGGCGATCAGCGCGCGCAGGCCCACGGCCGCGGCGAGGCGCCGATGCTCCCCCTGCTCCTCGAGCCACGGGGTCGCGGTGAACTGACGTCGCTCATAGCCGTCCAGGGCCGCGATCTGCTCGTCGGTCAGCGACACCAGCAGCTCCGCCTGGCCCTCCTCGCCGCGACGCAGCACATCGGCGGCCGCCGCGGCATCCTCTGCCGTGTAGCGGATCGGCGAGGCAGGATCGTTCGAGGTCAGGCCGCCCGGAAGGTCAGGCACCGCGCCCGGGGTCGATGACCCGTGGCCCGACGACGCAGTGGCCGACGGAGCGGGGCCGGCGGGGTGCGGTCTGTCGGAGCTCTGACTCATGCCTCGACAGTATCGGTCGCCCGTTGCCCGTCAGCCCTCGCCCCTCGACAGGCCTCCGCGGCCGTCCGACGACATCCGGGCCGCCGAGGGCCGATAATGGATGAGCACCGCTGCACCGATCGAAGGAGACGCTCGCCGATGACCGCCCTGCCCGCGCCGCTCGATCTCAACGCCGACCTCGGGGAGGGCTACGGCGACTGGTCGATGGGCGACGACGCCGCGATGCTCGACGTCGTGACCACGGCGAACGTCGCCTGCGGGGGGCACGCCGGGGGCCCCGGCACGATGCGCGCGGCGACCCGCGCCGCCGCGGACAGGTCCGTCGTGATCACCGCGCACGTCGCCTATCCGGACCTGCAGGGCTTCGGCCGACGCTTCCTCGACATCGCTCCGGCCGATCTCGTCGACCAGGTGGTCGTCCAAGTGGGAGGTCTGCAGGCGATGGCCCGGGCTGCGGGCACGACGGTGCGCGGGGTGAAGCCGCACGGCGCCCTGTACTCCGCGATCGCCCACCACGAGGGCCAGGCGGGGGCGGTCGTCCAGGCGCTCACGGAGCTCGGCGGGGACCTCCCGCTGGTGGCCGCACCGGGCGCCGTCGTCGTCGACCTCGCGCAGAAGGCAGGCATCGACGTGGTCCTGGAGGGCTTCGCCGATCGCGCCTATCTCCGCGACGGCACGCTCATGCCGCGCAGCCGGGTCGGCGCCGTGCTCACCGATCCCGAGGCCGTGGCCGCACAGGCCCTGCAGATCGCGACCGAGCAGCGGGTGCGCGCCGACGACGGCTCCTGGATCGCTCTGCCGGCACGCTCGCTGTGCCTGCACGGGGACACCCCCGGTGCCGTCGAGCTCGCCCGCGCGGTCCGCTCGACGCTCGAGGGCGCCGGCGTGCTGCTCGAGGCGGCCCTGTGACCAGCCCGTCCGCGCCCTCCGAGGGGACCCGTCTCGCTGCGCCCCGCGCGGTGCACCGCGCGGGGGAGTCCGCGCTGCTCGCGGAGTATCCGGACACCGCCTCGGTGCTCGCCGCGGCGGCGGCCGTCCAGGCCCTGGATCCGCCGCACCTGGTGGATCTGGTGCCTGCGGAGACCACCCTGCTGCTGTCCGGCACCGCAGCCCGGGACCTCGACTCGCTGCGCGCGCTGCTCGACCATCTCCCGGCACCGGGCGAGGAGCAGAGCGCGGGCACCGAGCGCAGCATCGGTGTCGTCTACGACGGCGAGGACCTCACCGAGGTAGCCGAGCTGCTCGGTCTCAGCCCCGACGCCCTGATCGCCGCCCACACCGGTGCGACCTGGACGGCGGCGTTCGGCGGCTTCGCCCCGGGCTTCGCGTATCTCGTGCCCGGAGACGTCCCCGACGCCTCCGATGTCGTCTCCGCGCAGACGGACGGGTCGGGCTCGCCCGGGCCCCCGTGGGACGTGCCCCGTCGTGCGGAACCGCGCACCGCCGTCCCGGCCGGCGCCGTGGGACTCGCCGCCCGCTATTGCGGCATCTATCCCCGCTCCTCCCCCGGCGGATGGCAGCTGATCGGCCGCACCGAGGCCGAGCTGTTCGACACCGCGCGCACGCCGCCGGCGCTGCTCACCCCCGGGACGCGCGTGCGATTCACCGCCCAGCGGGCCGTCTCGCGCCTCTCGGCGACGACCTCGGCGCTGGCCCGAGCGCGCTCGGAGGCCGCTGCCGTGCCATCGAGGCTGGCCCGTCGGCGGGGTGCCCGGGCCGTGCCCCTGGAGGATGCTCGGCCCGCACTCGAAGTGCTCGCCCCCGGGCAGCTCCTGCTCCTGCAGGATGGCGGGCGTGCGGGTCAGGGGGCGATCGGCGTGAGCGCGTCGGGGGCCTTCGATCGTGGCGCGCTGGTGCGGGCCGATGTCGCGGTCGGCAACTCCCCGCGCGCGGCCGTGCTCGAATCGCTGTGGGGCCCGGTGCGGCTGCGGGCGCTGGTCCCGACGGTCGTCGCCGTCTCCGGTGCGCCCGGCACGCTCACCGTGCACCGCACCGATCCCGAGGTCGGAGAGCTCGAGCTCGAGCCGGCCGAGGCCCAGGACCATGCGATCGCCCTGGATCCCCAGGACGTGCTGGTCATCGGTCCCCCCGCCGAGGGTCTGCGCCGTCTCCTCGCGATCCGCGGCGGGGTCCGGGGAGTGCGGCGGACGACCGCCGATCCCGGCCCAGGAGCCAGCGCAGGAGCCAGCCCAGGAGCCAGCACAGAATCCGGCGCCGTCCTCGGTTCCCTGTCCCGCGACACGCTCTCCGGGCTGGGCCCCGCCCCGCTGGAGGCAGGGGATGTGCTGTTGATCGGCCCCGTGCACGGCCTCGATGCGGTGCCCGACCGTGCGCCGGGTCCGACGGGAGCGGAGCGCGAATCGGAGCAGGAGCACGCCTCCGGGGCCGACGAGCGCTCCCCGTCGGCCGAAGCCCCGTCCCTTCGCATCCGCGTGCACGCCGGGCCCCGCGACGAGCTGCTCGGCAGCGAGGCGCTCGATGCGCTGACCAGCACGCAGTGGACGGTCCGCGGCGATTCCGACCGCATCGGGGTGCGCCTGGACGGCCCGGCCCTGCCGGTGCCGGAGGGGGCGGGCTCCCTGCCGAGCGAGGCGACGGTGCCCGGCGCGATCCAGGTGCCGCCGTCGGGGCTGCCGGTGGTGTTCGGGCCGGATCATCCGAGCACCGGCGGCTATCCGGTGCTCGCCGTCGTCACCCGGGCGGGACTGGACCTGCTGGCCCAAGCGGCCCCGGGCAGCACTGTGCGGTTCGTCCCCGCGGACTGAGGCGCCCGCTCGCGGACTGCCCCTGCCCCGCAGCGCCCGACGGTGCCACGATAGGGGCATGCCTCGTCTGCTCCCGGATCCTGCCTACTTCGCCTCCCTGCCCAAGGTGATCAGCTCCGGCGCCGTCATCCTGCGCGATGAGGACGGCCGTTTCGTCGTCGAGAAGCCGAACTACCGCGACCACTGGCTGCTGCCCGGCGGCGGCGTCGATCCCGGGGAGGACCCTCGGCGCTGCGCCCGGCGGGAGGTCCTCGAGGAGCTCGGACTGGACCTGGAGGTGGGGCGTCTGCTCGCGATCGACTGGATGCCCTCGAGTGCTGCCCGCAGCGCCCCGATGGGCGTGCACTTCGTCTTCGACGCGGGCGTGATCCCCCGCGCTCAGCTCGAGGCGACCGTGGTGCCTCAGGTCGAGGAGCTCGATGACTGGGCGCTGATCGACGAGGCGGACGCCGAGATCCTCTCCCCCTGGGGCGGTGCTCGCGCTCGGCGCGCTCTCGCGGTGCTGCGCGGCGAGGCCGAGCTGGACCTCGCCGCCCACGCCCAGCGCTGACCCCGCCCCTTTCGGAGAACACGATGACACCCAGCACCTCCTCGTCAGTGCCGGCCGCACCGCAGGCCGAGCACTCGCTGACCAGGTCCCAGCGGCTGGACCGCCTGCCCTTCACCCGCAAGCACGGCAAGCTTCTGGGCGCCTCCGGGATCGGCTGGGCGCTGGATGCGATGGACGTGGGACTGATCTCCTTCGTGATCGCCGCTCTGAGCGTGCACTGGGGGATCTCCAAGGGCGACGGCTCCCTCATCGCCTCCGCCGGGTTCGCCGGCATGGCGATCGGCGCGAGCGTGGGCGGGCTGCTCGCCGACCGGATCGGCCGACGGTCCGTCTTCGCCCTCACACTGCTGGTCTACGGCCTCGCCACCGGTGGTTCGGCGCTCGCGATGGGCGTGGGCACCCTGATCGTGCTGCGCTTCGTGGTCGGGCTGGGCCTCGGCGCGGAGCTGCCCGTGGCCTCGACGCTCATGAGCGAGTTCGCCCCGGCCCGGATCCGTGGGCGCGTGATCGTCTGGCTCGAGGCGTTCTGGGCGCTGGGCTGGATCCTCGCCGCGGTGATCGGCACCTTCGTCGCGGCGTCGGGGCCGACGGGCTGGCGGTGGGCGCTCGCAGTGGGCCTCGTGCCGGCCGCGTATTCGCTGGTCGTGCGGTGGGGCATGCCCGAGTCGGTGCGATTCCTGGAGCAGAAGGGCCGGCACGACGAGGCCGAGACCATCGTGCGCAGCTTCGAGGAGGCCGCGGAGCAGAGCGCCCGCGGGCAGACGGCCGACGGGCCGAGCGGCACCGTCGGCGCCGAGCCCGCGCCCGGCGCCGCGCGTGAGGCGAGTGAGGCGAGTGAGGCGAGTGAGGCGACGGTTCGGGTCGCGGCTCCCGACGCCGTGGGCGAGATCCCTCAGGCCGACACCGTCGAGAGCACCGGCGGCATCTGGTCGCGTGCGCTGCGCCGGCGCACCGCCGGCCTGTGGGCCGTATGGTTCTGCATCAATCTGGCCTACTACGGCGCCTTCATCTGGATCCCGACGCTGCTGGTGGAGCGGGGATTCACGCTCACCCAGTCCTTCACCTTCACGCTGATCATCACGCTCGCCCAGATCCCGGGCTATGCGATGGCCGCCTGGCTGATCGAAGTGCTCGGCCGGCGCTGGACGCTGACCGTGTTCCTCACCGGATCCGCGCTCTCCGCGATCGGGTACGGGCTCGCGGATTCCGAGGCGACGATCATCGCCGCCGGCTGCGCGCTGAGCTTCTTCAACCTCGGTGCGTGGGGCGCGCTGTACGCGATCGGACCCGAGCTGTACCCGACGGCAGTGCGCGGCACAGGGACGGGCGCCGCGGCGGCGTTCGGCCGGATCGCCTCCATGCTGGCCCCGTTCCTGGTGCCGGTGCTGGTGGTAGCCGGCGGGCAGACCCTCGCCTTCGTCTGCTTCGCGATCGCCTTCGCCCTCGCAGCGGCAGCAGCCTTCACCCTGCCGGAACAACGAGGGCGCGCGCTGGCGCAGTGAGCGCGGGGAGGCCTCAGGCCTGCCTCAGGCCTGCTCGAGCGACCCGTCGTAGGCGCAGATCGCGTCGACCTTGGCGGCCGAGGAGGACTCGGGATCGAACTCGAGGTCCAGCCAGACCTTCACGAGCTCCTTGGCGAGCTCGAGGCCCACCACGCGCTCGCCCATGCACAGGACCTGCGCATTGTTCGAGAGCACCGAGCGCTGCACCGAGTACAGGTCGTGCGCGGTGACGGCACGGATGCCGGAGACCTTGTTCGCCGCGATCGCGACGCCGAGGCCCGTGCCGCAGACCAGCAGCGCACGGTCGGCCTCACCGGCAGCGATCTTCTCCGCCGCCTCGACGGCGACGTTCGGGTAGTAGGTGCCGTCCTCGCGCCCGGTGACGCCGACGTCGATGACCTCGTCGACCCGCGGATCGGACTCCAGCAGCTCCTTCAGCGCGCTCTTGTGGCCGTAGCCCGCGTTGTCGGATCCGGTGACGATCTTCCAGCCCATGACTGCTCCTTCGTAGTGGTTCGTGGTGGTTCGTAGCGGTTCGTAGTGATTCGAGGTCGGCGCTCTCCCCCGAGCCCCGGGAACCTCTCCCCAGTGCAACGCGGACGAGCGGCGGAGTGTTCCCTGACCGAGGACGTCCGACCGATCGGTGGTCTCCCCGCGGGGCGGACGGCCGCCCGCCCCGCGGGGACGCCGGCTCAGGCGGACAGCTGCTCGCCCAGCAGGGTCACGATCTTCGAGAAGGAGATCGCGCCCGGGTCCGGGGTGCCCACCGACTTGTCGCCGTGGTTGCGGGCGCGCCCCATGGTGGCGGCGATGTCGGCGGTGTCCTCGGCGGCGGAGGTGGCCTTCGCCGCGGCCGCGGCCACGGCGTCGGCCGCAGACGAGCCAGAGCCCTGCGCCTCGGCGAGGGACTCGCGGAAGGGCACGGCGGCGTCGACCATCGTCTTGTCGCCGGGCTTCGCGCGTCCCAGCCGCTCGACGGCCTCGACGGCCTGCACGAGCCCGGTCAGGAGCTGTTCGTCGTCCACCGCCGTATCGTCCGCGAACGCGCTGCCGAGGCTGGTCAGCGCCGCGCCCCAGAGCGCACCGGAGGTGCCGCCGGCGTCGGCGGACCACGACGCCCCGGCCTGCACGAGCACAGTACGGGCGCCGGCCCCGTTCTCGGCGGCCCGCTGCGCCGTGGCGTGCGCGGCGCGGATGCCGAGCACCATGCCCTGGCCGTGATCGCCGTCCCCGGCGACCGCGTCCATCCGGCCCAGCTCCGGCTCGAGCTCGACCAGCAGGGACTCGACCTCGCCGAGGATCGAGGTGATCGTGCGGGCGCTATCACGCGACTCCTCCGTGGCCTCGGGGATCGGATCCTCTCCAGGGCTGTACAGCTCCCCGCGCTCCTCGCCCCGGTCCCCGCCCACGGTGCCGCCGCGACGGAAGGCCGGGGTGTCGGCCGGGGCGAGCCAGAGCTGCTCGAGCTCGTCGTCCAGGCGCATCACCGTCAGGGAGAGCCCGGCCATGTCGAGGCTGGTCACGTGCTCGCCCACCTCGGGGCGCACCACGGTGAGGCCGGCGTCGGCGAGGAGCTGTGCGGCGTGCTTCCACACCACGAACATCTCCTCGTACTTCACGGTGCCCAGGCCGTTGAGGACCACGGCGACGCGCTCGGAGTCGAGCTCCGGGGTCTCCTTCAGCACGCCGTCCACCAGCACCTCGGCGAGCTCCGCGGCCGACGGCATCGGGGTCTCGTCGATGCCGGGCTCGCCGTGGATGCCCAGCCCGATCGCCATCTTCCCCTCGGGGACATGGAACAGCGCGTCGTCGGCTCCGGGCAGCGTGCAGCCGTCGAAGGCGACGCCGAGGGACCGGGTGGCGTCGTTCGCCTTCCAGGCCAGGCGCTCGGCCTCCTCGAGATCCGCACCGGCCTGGATCGCGGCGCCGGCGATCTTGAACACGGGCAGGTCACCGGCGATGCCGCGGCGATCGCGGTGCTCGCCCGTCTGGCCCGAGGCGACGTCATCGCTGACGGCCACGATGCGCACGTCGATGCCCTCGGCGCGCAGCTTCTCGGCGGCGACACCGAAGTGCAGGACGTCGCCGGCGTAGTGGCCGAAGCCGAGGATCACGCCGCCGCCGTTCTCGGCATTGCGAGCCACCGAGTACACCTGGTCGGAGGACGGCGAGGAGAAGATGTTCCCGCAGGGGGCGCCGTGGGCGAAGCCCGGGCCCACCCATCCGGCGAAGGCCGGGTAGTGGCCGGAGCCGCCGCCCACCACGAGCGCCGGCTGGCCCGCAGGGGTCGCGTTCTTGCGCACGACGCCGCCGTGCACCTGGAGCAGCTCCTCCGGGTGGGCGGCCACGAGGCCTTCCACGGCGTCGGCGGGGAAGGACTTGGGATCATCGAAGAGGTAGGTCATCACACGTCTCTCTCAGGTGGGAACTGCAGGGCGAGGGGCGTCCGACGGTCAGGCGACGGTCGGCGCGTCGGCCTCGGCGTCGTCGTCCACGGCCGGTCCGTGCAGGCGCGGCTGGTGGACGTTGAAGAAGAAGGTCATCGTGAAGGCGCAGGCGTACAGCAGGATGAAGGCCCAGACCACGCCGACGTTGCCGCCGAAGGGACGCACGATCGCGACCACGGCGGACCCCAGGAAGGTCGCACCGCCGGCGGCGGTGGTGTACATCGCCATCGCCGCACCGGTGTGCCGGGGAGCGATCGCGGGCATGATCGCGCCCAGCGGCACGAAGCCGGCCAGCATGATGCCGAAGACGGTGCCGGCGATGACGGAGACCACGAAGCCCCAGTCGGAGCCGGCGGGGACCAGGTGCGGCACGTACCACCAGGCCAGCAGCCCGATCGCGGAGCCGAGGATGCCGAACCAGCGCACCGTCTTCGTCCAGCCCCACTTGTCGCCGAGCGTGCCGAAGGCGGCGTTGAACAGGATGTTCCCGGCGTAGACGATCGCGGTCATCACGAGCCACTGGGACTGGCTCCAGCCCAGTCCGCCGTCGTCGATCGAACCGGCGATGACGTTGGGCAGGATGATGAACATGCCGAACTCGGGCGCAGTGTTGATCAGGCGGGTCAGGAAGCCCATCGCGATGCGCTTGTTCGTGAACGTGAGCCGCAGACCGGAGAGGATCACGCCGGACGACGACTCGCCCTCGGGGGCCAGCCGCATCGAGCCGTGCTTCTCGCGCACGCCGAACCAGGCGATGAGGAAGCCGATCACCACGATCGCCGTGGACGCCAGCATCGCGCCCGTCTCACCGACGAAGCCGCTGCCGAAGGCGGGGATCAGGGCCACGGCGACGATCGAGCCCAGGGTGGGGAAGCCGCCGGTGAACATCACGTAGAACCAGCCGACGCCGGCTCCGTTGCGCTCCTTGTCGATCACGGCGTTGATCCACACCAGGAATGCGAAGGCGAACAAGGGGAACCCGAAGCCGCGCAGGAAGTACGAGATCGCGATCAGCGGGATCGATTCGAGCTGCAGCGAGCCGAGGAAGGCGAGCTGGAAGACCACCCACACGGCCAGGCCCAGGGCCATCACGCGGCGCGGGCCGATGAGGTCCGAGAGGGCGCCGGCCAGGTACGAGCCGACCAGCACCGCGGCGCTGTACGCGGCGATGATCTTGGCGGCGAGATCGATCTTGTCGTCGCCGCCGCCGAAGGTCGTGGCGATGTGCGTGGAGACGAAGTTGGACTCGATGCCGTTGCCGGTCATGAAGACCAGCACGCCGAGGAAGCCCCAGCGCAGGACATGCGGGATGCCGAGACGATCCAGGAACGTCTCCCGTCCGTCCGGCGCGTCGACCTGACCGGATGCTTCGGTCGTCGAACTCATACAGGACACTCCTTCGTGTGGGCGCGACCGGTCGCCCGGCCCTCGTGCACGACTCGCGCACGGCTCGGCCGGCGCGGGACGGGATGACCATAGGCCTCGTCCGAACATACGTCAAGCACAAATGTTCCGACGAGAACCGACGTGTGTTCCCGAGGAGTGCTCGCGGCCTGCGGCCCCGGCATCTGCTCCCGATACGTGGTCGGGGTACGCGTACCCGGTGGGCGTCCCGGCGTGTGTTCCGCCACGACGGCAGCGGGTCCGATGTCGGGCGCCGACGGGGGCCGACGCCACCCGCAGGCGTCGGCCCCCGCCCTCCGCACCCGCGCGGTCGATCCCTCGCGCGAGTGCTGCGGCTCACTCCGTGTAGGTGAACGGCGCCGTCATCTTGTCGACGTTCTCCTCAGTGATGAGGATGCAGTCCAGGGCCTGCTTCTCCTCCTCCGGCTCGGTGCCGTTGCGCAGGAAGTCGTCGGCCATCTCGATCACCAGCTCCGCGAACTGTGCGACGGGCTGCAGCACCGTGTAGGCCAGCTCGCCGTTCTTGATCGCCTCGACGGCGTCCGGCGAGCCGTCGAACCCGCCCACGACGATGCCGTCCAGCGCCCCGGCCTCCTTGAGAGCCGCGATCGCGCCCAGCGCCATCTCGTCGTTACCCGAGATCAGCCCCGTGATGTCCGGGTTCGCCTGCAGCAGCGACTGCGCCTTGTCGTGCCCCTTGGTGCGGTCCCAGTCCGCGACCTCCTCGCCGACCTTCTCGAGATCGGGGTACTGGGCGATCGTGGTGGTGAAGCCGTTGGACCGGGTCTGGGCGTTGTTGTCCGAGGGCAGGCCGAACAGCTCGACGTAGGTGCCCTCCTCCCCCATGCGCTCGACCCATTCCTGGGCGCCGAGCGCCGCGCCCTGGGCGTTGTTGGAGACCAGCTGCGCCTTGACCAGCCCGGCCTCGTTGATCTCCGCGTTGATGAGGAAGACGGGGATGTCCGCCTGGAGGACCTTCTTGATGGTGCCGATCGAGCCGTCGGCGTTGGCGGGATCCATGATCAGAGCCACCGACTGGTTCGAGATCGCCGTGTCCACCAGCGTGTTCTCGGTGTTGGTGTCGCCCTTGTGGGCACCGATCGTGGTCGTGTAGCCGAGCTCCTCGGCCTTCGCGGCGGCGACGTCGCCCTCCGTCTTCCAGTAGGGGTTCGAGGGGTCGTTGACGATGATCGTGATGAGGCCGCCGTCGGCCCCGCCGCCACCGGAGTCGGAGGAACCGCCGCCGGAACCACCCGAGTCACCGGAGTCGTCGGAGCCGCCGGAGCACGCTGCGAGGCCGGCCGTCGCGGCGCCGATGCCGAGAGCGGAGAGGAAATGCCTGCGTTCCATGATGTCTTCCTTTCGGAGGGATGCCGCCGGTGGGGAGGCATCGGAGCTCGTGCGCGAGATGCGGTGAGCGGGGTGGATGAAAACGGGTCGGATCGGGGGTCGGTCAGTCGGAGGACGGGGAGCGGGGGCCAGCGGACCCAGCGGGCCCAGCAGGCGCAGCGGGCTCAGCGCTCTCGCTCGAGCCGCCGGGATCGCTCGGTGCCCGAGGACCGCTGGGCCCACCGGCTTCACCGGGCCCACCGGGCTCGCCGGGTGTGCCGGCCCCGCCGGTCTTCCGCCCGGCCCTGCTCGCCTTGCCGGGGCGGCCGTACTGCAGGGTGTTGAGCAGGACGGCGACGACGATGACGGCGCCCACGAAGACCGTCTGCCAGTAGGCGGAGACGCCGATCAGCACCAGGCCGTCGGAGAGGAAGCCGATGACGAAGGCGCCCAGCAGGGTGCCGCGCACGGTGCCGCGACCGCCGGAGAGGGCCGCGCCGCCGATCACCACGCCGGCGATGGCGGTGAGCTCGTAGGTGTTCCCGGCGGTGGGGCTCGCGCTGGTCAGGGTCGAGGCGAGGATGATGCCGGCGACGGCCGAGCACAGGCCCGAGACCACGTAGACCCAGATCGTCACGCTCCGCACGGGCACGCCGGACAGCTGCGCCGCCCGCTCGTTGCCACCGGTCGCGTACAGCCAGCGGCCGAAGGTCGTCCGTCCCAGCACCACGGCGATGACCAGGGCGATCACGGCCATGATGAGCACTCCGGCGGGGATGCCCAGAACACGGTTGAAGCCGAGCCATTCGAAGCCCGTGTTGCCCAGCGCCTCGTCCCCCGAGAGGTCGTTGAGGGTGCGGCCGTTGGTCATCAGCAGCGCGAAGCCGCGCACCACGTAGAGCATGCCCAGCGTCGCCACGAACGGCGCCACCTTGAACTTCGCGACCAGCACGCCGTTGATCAGTCCGAGCGCCCCGCCGAGCACGATCGCGATCAGCACCGCCGCCGGGACGTTCGGGTACAGGGTCACGCCGAACATGCTGATCGGCACGCCGCGCAGCAGGAATCCGGCGATCACGGCGGTGAAGCCGAGGATCGAGCCGACGGAGAGGTCGATCCCCCCGGTGAGCACCACGAGCAGCTGACCCAGCGACAGCAGCGCGAAGATCGCCACGTGGGAGGACATGATCAGCAGATTGTTGACCGTGAGGAAGTTCGGGGACAGCAGCGAGAAGATGACGATGATGAGCGCGAGGGCCAGGAAGGCCCGGCTCTCGATGAGGAGCTTCGAGATGTCGAGCTTCCTGGGGGCGGTGCCTGCGGCGGTGGAGTTCATGATGCGTATCCGTTCGTGGGGCAGGGTCAGGAGGTGACGACTTCACCGGAGGCGGCCATGACGTCGGCCTTCGCCGCGTCGGGCCCGAACTCGGCGGAGATGCTCCCGCGGCGCAGCACGACGATGCGGTGCGCGATGCTGAAGCACTCGTCGATCTCCGAGGTGGAGTAGAGGACGGCGAGCCCCTCGCGGGCGCGCTCGGCGAGCAGGCCGAACACCTCGGCCTTCGCGCCGATGTCGATGCCGCGGCTGGGCTCGTCCAGGAGCATGACGTCGGGCCGGGTCGCGAGGACCTTGCCGATCACGACCTTCTGCTGGTTGCCGCCGGAGAGGGAGCCGATGCCGACGCCGGGTCCGGGAGCTTTCACGGTCACGTCCTTGATCAGGCCCGTGGCCAGGTCTTCCTCCGCCCGGCGCGAGGTGAATCCGCGATGGAGGAACTGCTTGATGCTCGCGAGGGTGAGGTTCTGGCCGACGGTCATGGTCTGCACCAGCCCGTCGCGCTGGCGATCCTCGGGGACCAGACCGATCCCGCGGGACAGCCGCTCGCGGAGCGACTGCGCGGCGATGTCCTCGCCGCGCAGCAGGACGCGACCGCCGGCGATCTCGCCACGACCGGCGACCGCTTCGAGCATCTCGGTGCGCCCCGCGCCCATCAGCCCGTACACGCAGACGATCTCGCCCTCGCGCACCTCGAGCGAGACCCCGTCGACGACGGCGCGCTCGGGGTTCTCGGGATCGCGCACGGTGAGGTCCTCGATCCGCAGCACGCTCTCGCCGAACTCGTGGCCCCGCGGAGGGGATCCGAGGTCGAAGTTCTCGCCGACCATGTGCCGCACGATCCAGTCGAGGTCGATCTCCTCGCGACGGCCGCGGGCGGTCATGCTCCCGTCCCGCAGCACCACCGCATGGTCGGTGACCTGCAGCGCCTCCTCCAGGTGGTGGGAGATGTAGACGAGCGAGACGCCGCGGGCGGTGAGCTCGTCGATGATGCCGAAGAGGATCTCGACCTCCTTCGCCGCGAGGGCGGAGGTGGGCTCGTCCATGATGAGGATGCGTGCGTCGATCGAGAGCGCCCTGGCGATCTCGACGATCTGCTGCTGTCCGACCCGCAGGTCGCCCACCAGCGCCGACGGGCTCACGTCCAGGTGCATGTCCTCGAGCAGGGCCGCGGTGCGACGGGTCTCCTCGGCGAAGTCGACCCTCCCGCCGTGCGTGATCTCGCGGCCCAGGTAGATGTTGTCGCGCACCGAGAGGTTCGGGGCGAGGCTCAGCTCCTGGTGGATGATCGCGATGCCGTGGTCGCGGGCCTCGGTGGTGGTCGCGAAGGAGACGGGTTCGCCCTCCAGCTCGATCTGCCCGGAGGTGGGCTGCTCGACCCCGGAGAGGATCTTCATCAGCGTCGACTTCCCGGCGCCGTTCTCCCCGAACAGCGTGGTGACCTCGCCGCGGTGGATCTCGAAGTTCACGCCCTTCAGGGCGCGGGTGCCGCCGTAGGTCTTCACGATGTCACGGGCCGCGAGCACGACGTCCCGGGCCGGGTGCTGTGCGTCCGCCGCGGTGTTCACTGGACCTCCAGGGAGACGGGGGTGACGAGCCAGCCCTCGGGGTTGATGGCGGTGAAGGCGCCCGTGACGGTGATGGTCTTCCCGCTCAGCGTGCTCGGGTCGACGGGATCGAGCACCTGCTTCTTCATCTCGTCGTTCAGCGCGGCGCCGGCGTCCTGGAACTCGATCTGGTTGGTGAACTGGCCGAAGTCGTAGCTGCCGGTGGCATCGCGCAGCTCGGTGCCGTTGATGGCCGGGCCGGTCTGGAGGCGCACCGTGACGTCCTCGGGCATGCCTTCGATCGCCACGTCGTAGATCCCTGCCTGTCCCTCGCCGACGGTGCCGGTGAAGGTCGTGGAGTACACCGTGTTGCCGGCGGCCTCGATGCCGTGCTCCTCGGCGGTGGCCTCGGGATCCTCCAGCAGGGCGGGGGCGAGCTCGGTCGCCGGGACGGCACGTTCCGTGATCTGCTCCTGGACGGCGGGAAACTCCTCGGCGCCGAAGGTGGACTTGTCGAACTCGGCGGGACCTGCGAGCTCCTGCTCCTGGCCGTCGGGCACCACCTTGGTGCCCAGGACCACCACGAGCAGGGCGATCACGGTGAGGGCGGCGCCGATCCAGCGGCCGACGTGCTTGACGTGTCGTCGCGCGGGACGAGGGGCGGCCGGGGGTGCGTCGGCAGCTGCAGTGCTCATGCCGATCCTTCCTGTCTGGAGCCGTCGACGATGACGGTCCCCGCAGTGCCGTGGGCGGGACGCTGCGGTGGATGGTGGGTGCGGTTCCTGCGTGGGCGACGACGTCGACGCCTCGGCGCGAGGATCCTCGGGAGCCTACGGGAGCACTGCACGGCTCGCCCTCGTCGGCGGGTCATGCGCGTGCCGTCGGCTGGATGGGACGGGCGGGGTGGGCGCTCTGCGGCGAGCGCCCGACGGGATACGGGCTGGAGAAGGGGTGGGTGACGGGGTAGGAGACGAGGCTGGAGACGGGACGGGTGCGGACAGTCGCGGGCGCGGACTGTCGCGCGGGGGCCGCGGCCGGGTCGTCAGGCGGGACGATCCGGCCGCGGGGCCGGAGGGATCAGGCTCCGGGGAGGAGCGAGACCTTGATCGAGGCGCCGGCGGAGTCGGCGACGGTGTCGAGAGCCTTCTGCACCTCGCCCAGACCGAACTGGTGGGTGCAGATCTCGTCGAGCGGCAGCACGCCGGACTCGATGATCTTGATGGCGGCGGGCCAGCAGTGCGGGCCCAGGTGGGCGCCGAGCACGTCGAGCTCCTTGTCGTCGGAGATGATCGACCAGTCGACCGACACGTTCTCCTTGAACACCGAGTACTCGACGTAGCGACCGAGCTTGCGCAGCAGGTTCAGGCCCTGCGAGACGGCACTGGGGTGGCCGGTGCACTCGATGTACACGTCAGCCCCATAACCGCCGGTCAGAGCCCGGATCTCCTCGTAGACGTCGACCTTCGAGGGGTTCATCGTGAGATCGGCGCCGCACTTCTTGGCGAGCTCGAGCTTGTGCTCGTCGAAGTCCAGGGCGATGACCATCTTGGGGTTCTTGTGCGCGGCGCCGATGATCGCGCCGAGGCCGATGGGACCGGCGCCGGCGATGACGACCACGTCGTCGAAGGTGAGCTGGGCACGCTCGACGGCATGCAGCGAGCAGGACAGCGGCTCGGCGAACGCGGCGTGGTGCGGCGGGATCTCCGAGGAGATCTTGTGGGCTCGGGCCAGGGGCGGCACGATCATGTACTCGGCCATGCCGCCGTCGTAGTGCTTGAAGCCGAACATGTCGTGCGGTCCGCACATCCAGTACCAGCCGCGCTTGCAATACATGCACTCCTCGCACGGCACGATCTGCTCGAGCACGATGCGGTCACCGAGCTCGACCCCGTGCAGCGCGAGCGCCTCGGCGGATCCGGAGACGACCTCGCCGGTGATCTCGTGGCCGGGCGTGATGCCGGGCTCGACCCAACGCTCCCGGTTCTCGTCGCCCCAGAACTTCGCGGCGCCGGCGTAGGCCTTGAGATCGCTCGCGCAGACGCCGACCGCCTGGACCTTGATCAGGAGCTCGTCGGCCGCAGGAGAGGGCACGGCCTTGTCCTCGAGGCGGTAGTCCTCGGGCGCGTGCATGACCACGGCCTTCATGCTGGCGGGAGTTGCTCCGGCGGTCTCAGTCATCTCGACACATCTCCTTCGATACGTTCCGGTCGCAGTGCTCGTACCGGTCGACATCGGCGCCCGTCGGCATGACGGGACCCGGTCGCCAGTGAGCCTAGACACCCTCCGAACATTCGTCAAGCACAAATGTTCCGACCGTTGGTGCCGCCGACGCACGGGCGGGAACGCGCGGACCCGGGGGCGGGGCACCGTCAGTGCCGTCCGGTCAGGTGGGTGGGCCAGGCGGGCGGGGGACGACGTCCGGCCCGGTGAGCGAGAGGCGGCGTCAGGGCTGCTGGCCGAACTCCTCGAGCACGGCCTCGGCGGTCTCCACATCGGTGAGGAGGGTCGTGAACAGGCGTGCCTTCGCCCCTGCGACGATCGACGGGGCCTTGGCCGTGTCGGCGGCCAGCGCGATCGCATGGGGGATCGCGCGCAGCAGCTCGACCGACGGGCGCACCAGACGGTCCGCACCCGGATAGAGCAGGGTGTTGCCGTCGGCGTCGTAGAAATGCAGGCAGATGTCCCCTACCGCGTCATGCAGCGAGGGGTCATCGCGCGGGACCACCGAGGTCAGCGCCTCACGGTGCGCATAGGGGGCACCGATCCCGGAGACCAGCACCTGGGCACGTGCCCACAGGTCGGTGATCTCCACGAAGCTCGGATCCGCCTGCAGCGATCGCCACAGACTGGGGCTGGGCAGGGCCGGCGCGAAGATGAAGCGCGGGGTCGCTCCCGTGCGGTCCACCAGGTTGCGCACGGTCTCGTTGGTCTGGAACGCCGGGTCCGATTCCTGCTGGCCGCCGACGGTCGGAGCGATGACGACGCCGTGCAGATCGGGCATGCCCGACATCCGGCTCACCGCGTGGGTGGTCTTCCCCGAGGACATCAGCAGCACGTCACCCCGGCGCAGGTCCAGACGGCGAAGCTCCTCCCCCAGCAGATCCCCGATGCCGCGGAACTCCCGTTCCCTCTGGTCGCCGGGCGCGATCCGCACCCGCTGCACCCCGAGCAGGTCGCGCAGCTGCACCTCGAGCTCGGTGATGTCGGGCCCGGTCACGTCGAGCACCTCGAAGCGCACCATGCCGATGCGGCGGGCCTCGGTGAGCAGCTTGCTGACGGTGGGACGGGAGACCCCGAGCCTGCTCGCCACCTCCGCCTGGCGCAGGTTGTCGAGATAGTACGCGGAGGCCGCGCGATGCAGGAGCTGCGGATCCATGTGCGAGTCGAGCACGCCTGCTCCTTTCCTCGTCGTCCCGTCCCCGACGTCCACGTCGAGGCACGGATGTGCCGAAACTCGCTGCGGTTCCGGTCCCGGCGCGTCGATCCTAATGGAGGAGCGCACGGCCCCGCCCCCGGCGGCCCCCTCGTCGGCCGCCGCCGTCCCCTCCCGACGGATCGCTCCGAGCCCGGCCGGCCCCGCTTCCGCGATGTCCAGGGAACTCGCCGACCGGGGCGCCGGACAGTGGCAGGATGGTCCAGGCCCTCTCGGCGGAACCGATCGGGCAAGAACGCCGAGGCGGCGACGAAAGGGCAGGTCAATGCTGGAAACACGTGAGGCGGTGCTGGGCGTCGACATCGGGACGTCGAGCGCGAAGGGAGTGCTCGTCGCGCTCGACGGCACGATCCTGCGCACGGCGACCCGGGAGCACACCGTGGAGCGACCGGCCCCCGGGCACGTCGAGATGGACGCCCACGTGTGGTGGGAGGAGTTCGTGGGGATCTCCTCCGAGCTCGTCTCCGGCACAGATGTTCACGTGACGGGGATCGGCGT
Organism: Brachybacterium alimentarium; assembly: GCF_002332425.1. Taxonomy (GTDB): domain Bacteria; phylum Actinomycetota; class Actinomycetes; order Actinomycetales; family Dermabacteraceae; genus Brachybacterium; species Brachybacterium alimentarium. The sequence continues at coordinate 63,600 of NZ_NRGS01000011.1, forward strand.
GTCCGGAATGGGCCCGTGCGTGCTCCTGGCCGACGACGCCGGCGAGCCCGTGCGCCCCGCGATCCTGTACGGCGTGGACTCCCGCGCCGAGCAGCAGATCGAGGACCTCACCGCCCGCTTCGGCGAGGACGAGATCCTCGATCGCTGCGGCAGCGTGCTGTCCTCGCAGGCCGCGGGCCCGAAGATCCGCTGGATCGCCGACCATGAGCCCGAGGCGTTCGCGCGCGCCACCTGCCTGTTCATGCCCGCCTCCTACCTCGGGTTCCGCCTCACCGGGCAGTACGCACTGGACCACGCCAGTGCCAGCATGGTCACCCCGGCCTACGACTCCGCGACGCTGGACTGGCACCGCCCCTGGGCCGAGCACGTCGCCCCGGGCCTCGAGCTGCCGCCGGTGCTGTGGTCCGGCGAGGTGATGGGCACGGTCTCCGAGGCGGCCGCGCAGTCGCTGTCCGGGATCGAGGCCGGCACCCCCGTGGTCGCGGGCAGCACCGACGCCTGGGCGGAGGCGATCAGCGTGGGCGCGACCGCCCCGGGGGACGTCATGCTGATGTACGGGACGACGACGTTCCTGGTCGCGATCACCGATCAGCCTGCGCCGAGCCGTTCCCTATGGGTGACCTCGGGGACCTCGCAGGGCACGTTCACCCTCTCCGGCGGGATGGCCGCCTCCGGAGCGATCACCGGCTGGATGCGGGACCTCACCGGCGGGGCCGACTTCGCGACCCTGGTGCGCGAGGCCGACGCGGCGGGGGTGGGCGCGAACGGCCTGCTCATGCTCCCCTACTTCGCCGGCGAGCGCTCCCCCATGCACGACCCGTCGGCCCGTGGCGTCATCGCCGGACTGACCCTGTCCCACACCCGGGGCGACCTGTACCGGGCCGCTCTCGAGGCCGCGGCCTACGGCGTGCGCCACCACATCGAGGAGCTGCGCGCCGCAGGGGTGCGCATCGAGCGCGTGGTCGCCGTGGGCGGAGGAACCCAGAACGCGCTGTGGCCGCAGATCGTCTCGGACGTCACCGGGCTGCGTCAGGAGATCCCGTGCCGCACCGTCGGCGCCTCCTACGGCACCTCGATGCTCGCCGCCCGGGCCGCCCACGGCATCGAGACCGACGGCTGGAACGCGATCGACCGGGCCTGCGAGCCGGATCCGGCGGCCACGGCACGCTACGACGACCTGTACCGGATGTACCGGGAGCTCTACCCCGCGACCCGCGACATCGCCCATTCCCTGGCGGCGCTGCAGCGCGACGGCTGACGCCTGCGGGCTGATGCCGGACGCATGACGTCTGGCTCCCGACTCCCGGCTCCCGACTCGTGGCTCATGGCTCCTGGCTCCTGGCTCCTGGGAGGAGGGGCGGCCGAAGACCGGTGGCCACCGGAGGCCCGCACGGCCGCCCCACCCCGTACGGTGGACAGACACCGCTTCCCTGCGCGAACGGAGCCCCCATGCACGCCGACCGCATCACCGACTCGCTCTGCCATCACGCCGAAGGCCCCTACTGGTCCGACGAGTGGGGTGGTCTGCGCTGGGTGGACATGCTCGCCGGGGACATCATGCACCTCGGCCCTCGCGACGAGGTCCGTCGGATCGAAGCGCCCTCCCCCGTGGTCGCGTGCGTGCGCCCGGCCTCGAGCGGCGGCGCGGTGCTGGCCCTCGAGAAGGGCTTCGCCTTCGAGGACGCCGACGGCTCGTTCGTGCCGCTGCCCCCGCTGTGGGACGGCCCGATCCGCATGAACGAGGGCGCGATCGCCCCCGACGGCTCCTTCCTGTGCGGCTCCATGGCCTACGGCGCGACGCCCGGCGCGGCCTCGATGTGGCGCCTGCGCCCCGACAGCACCACCACCGAGATCCTCACGGACCTGACCATCTCCAACGGTCTGGCGTTCTCGGCCGACGGCACGCGGGCGTTCTACGTCGACACCCCCACCGGCCGCGTCGACCAGTTCGGCTGGGACGACGAGCAGGGTCTCGTCGAGCGCCGGCCGTTCGCCGACCTCACCTCGCAGGACGGTCATCCCGACGGGCTCACGCTCGACAGCGAGGGCAACGTGTGGGTGGCGATGCACAGCGGCCACCAGGTGCTCGGCCTCGATCCCGAGGGGCAGGTCGCCGAGCGCATCGCGGTGGGTCCGAGGCAGGTCACCGCCTGCACCTTCGGCGGCGAGGACCGCTCCACGCTGTTCATCACCACCAGCCGGGAGAACCTGGCCGACGGGGAGGACCCGGAGGCCGGGTCCCTGTTCGCGGTGCAGCCGGGCGTGCGCGGCCCGGCCGACGAGCGGGTCTTCGGCGGCTGAGCGCACCACGCAGAGGAACGGCGGGGCATCCAGATCCTGGATGCCCCGCCGTTCTTCTGCACAGTGGCCAGTGGTGCGCCGTGCTCGTGCTGGCGCAGGCGATCAGAGGGTCCCGGCGGCTCCCGCCTCGGTGGGTGCCGCATGGGTGCCATGGATGGGGATCTCGCCGGTGGCGAGCGACTCCTCCATGTCGTCGAATTCCTGGATCGTCGAGGCCGGCGGACGCGGCGTCAGGAGGCTCACCACGACGGCGAGCACAAGGCAGATGAGGAATCCGGGGATGATCTCGTAGAGGTGCTCCCCGCCGAACAGACCCCACGTCTCGTCGGGCGTGAACTGGCCCCACACGAACGCGACCGCCGCGCCCGCGACCATCCCGGCCCCGGCGCCGGCCGCGGTCAGGCGGCGCCAGAACAGCGAGAGCAGCACGATCGGTCCGAAGGCGGAACCGAACCCGGCCCAGGCGAAGGCCACGAGGCCCAGCACGGAGCTCTCCGGGTTCAGCGCCAGCACCACGGCGACCACCGAGATGACCAGGACGCCGATGCGGCCGCCCCACAAGGACGCCCGGTCGCTGAGCTTGATCCCCACACCGCCGACGAGGTCCTCGACCAGGGCCGAGCTGCTGACGATCAGCTGCGAGGAGATCGTGGACATGATGGCTGCGAGCACCGCGGCCAGCAGGATGCCGGCGATCAACGGGTGGAACAGGATCTGGGAGAGGTCGAGGAAGACCGACTCGCCGTTCTTGGAATCACTGATGACGGCGTCCGCGTTCTGCTGGAAGTAGGCCAGGCCCGCGAGCGCGGTGAAGACCGCACCGATGACGCAGATGATCATCCAGCTCATGCCCACGACCAGGCCATATCGGGCATCGCGCGAGGAGCGCAGGGCCATGAAGCGCACGATGATGTGCGGCTGACCGAAGTAGCCCAGGCCCCACGCGAGCGAGGAGATGATGCCGATGAAGGTGCCGCCGGCGGTCATGGAGCCGAAATCGGCGTTGACCTCGCGCACAGAAGCGAACATCGCGGCCGGACCGCCGACCACGAACATGGCGGTGATCGGGACGACGAGGAGGGAGACCAGCATGATGATGCCCTGGACGACGTCGGTGTAGCTGGCCCCGAGGAAGCCGCCGAACAGCGTGTACAGGATGGTGACGCCGCCGACGAGCAGCATGCCGGTGAGGTACGGGCCGCCGAACATCGACTGGAAGAAGACGCCGCCGGCGACCATGCCGGAGGACACGTAGAAGGTGAAGAACACCAGGATGATCAGGCCCGCGGCGACGCGCAGGATGTTGGTGCGGTCATGGAGACGGTTGCCGAAGAAGCTCGGCACCGTGATCGCGTTGCCCGCGAGCTGCGTGTACTGCCGCAGTCGTGGCGCGACGAAGAACCAGTTCAGCCCGGCACCGACGGTCAGGCCGACGGCGATCCACGCCTCGACCAGCCCATTCATGTACAGCGCGCCGGGCAGGCCCATGAGCAGCCAGCCGGACATGTCGGAGGCTCCGGCGGAGAGCGCGGCGGTGAAAGGATGCAGCTGCCGCCCGCCGAGCATGTAGTCCTCACCTCCCGTCGTCTTGCGGAAGGCATAGATGCCGATGCCGATCATGGCGGCGAAGTAGATGCCGAGGGCGATCAGCTTGAAGACGAGATCCATGAGAGGACTCCGATCTCAGTGATGGGGAAGGGACGAGGAGGGGGTTGGAGCGGACAGGGTCTGGTGGGGGCGGACAGGGTCGGATGCGATGGTGCTCGTCGAGGCGAAGTCGGGCAGTCCCCCAGTGGAAACCATCCCGACCGATGCTGCCCGAGCATCCCCAGGGGATGCCGTACGGGCGTCAGGAACCACGCGGTTGCGCCGAGGATACGCCTCGGCGCGGCCGAAGCCGCCCCTCGTTGCCGGACGGTGACCTGAGACGGTGGCCTGAGACGGCGACCCGGGACAGAGCGTTCTCAGGCAGCCCGTGCCGTCGCACGGGCGCATCCGGAGCGGCGCAGGGCGACGCACGCACAGGTGCGCGGCGCACGGACTGCGCATCCGGACCACGACAGCACGATGCGCTGGCCTCCCCGCAGGGAGGTCCAGCGCATCATGCCCTCACGGGCGCGAAGCACGATCGATCGAGGCCACCCGATCATCGATCACCCGGCGCACGCAAACTCGCCGCCGACCCCGCATCCGCAGTTCGTCGATCAGCTGTACTGCTCTGCTGGTCTCCTCCCGCGAACGCTGCGCCGCCGACTCGTACCTCGCCGCCGACTCCGCATCCGCAGTTCGTCGATCAGCTGTACAGCGCCTCGGTGTCCTCGTCGACCCAGTCCAGGGTGCGCTCGACGGCCTTCTTCCACAGGCGCAGGTAGCGGTCGCGGGTCTCGTCGTCCATCGCAGGCTCCCAGCGCTTGTCCTCGGCCCAGTTGTCGATGACGTCCTGCTCACCGTCCCAGAAGCCCACGGCGATGCCGGCCGCGTAGGCGGCACCGAGCGCGGTGGTCTCGATGACCTTCGGCCGCACGACGGGCACGCCGAGGATGTCGGCCTGGAACTGCATGAGGGTCTCGTTCATGACCATGCCGCCGTCGACCTTGAGCTCGGAGAGCTCGACGCCCTCGCTCTCGGCGTCGGCGACCATCGCGTCCAGCACCTCGCGGGACTGGAAGGCCGTGGCCTCCAGCGTGGCGCGGGCGATGTGGTTCTTGGTGTGGAACCGGGTCATGCCGACCATCGCGCCGCGGGCGTCGGAGCGCCAGTGCGGAGCGAACAGGCCCGAGAAGGCCGGGACGATGAACAGGCCGCCGTTGTCGTCGACCTCCTTCGCGAGATCCTCGATCTCCGGGGCGTCCTTGATCAGGCCCAGGTTGTCGCGCACCCACTGCACGAGGGAGCCGGTCACGGCGATCGACCCCTCGAGGGCGTAGATCGGCTTGTTGTCGCCGATCTTGTAGGCGACCGTGGTGAGCAGGCCGTTCTCGCTGCGCACCAGGTCCTCACCGGTGTTGATCAGCATGAAGTTGCCGGTGCCGTAGGTGTTCTTGGCCTGGCCCACCTCGAAGCAGGCCTGGCCGAAGGTGGCCGCCTGCTGGTCGCCGAGGATGCCGGCGAGCGGGGTGTCGATGAGCAGGTCGTTCTTGCGGCCGTGCCCGTACACCTCGGAGGACGACTTGATCTCGGGGAGCATGGACAGCGGGATGCCCATGTCCTTCGCGATGTCCTCGTTCCAGTCGAGGGTGTCGATGTTCATGAGCATCGTGCGCGAGGCGTTGGTGACGTCGGTGACATGGATGCCGCCGCTCTGGCCGCCGGTCAGATTCCACAGCAGCCACGAGTCGGTGTTGCCGAACAGCAGGTCACCGGCCTCCGCCTTCTCGCGAGCACCCTCGACGTTGTCCAGGATCCACTTGATCTTCGGGCCGGAGAAGTAGGTCGCCAGCGGCAGGCCCACGCGCTCCTTATACTTGTCCGCGCCCTCCTCGCCCGCGAGCTCATCGCAGATCTTCTGGGTGCGCGTGTCCTGCCAGACGATGGCGTTGTACACGGGCTCGCCGTTGTTCTTGTCCCACACCACGGCGGTCTCGCGCTGGTTGGTGATGCCCACGGCCGCCAGCTGGTGACGGTTGATCTCGGCGCCCACGAGCGCCTGGCCCACGACGTCGCGGGTGTTCTTCCAGATCTCCTTGGGGTCGTGCTCGACCCAGCCCGACTTCGGGAAGATCTGCTCGTGCTCCTTCTGGCCGGAGGCGACGATCTGACCGTCGTGGTCGAAGATGATCGCTCGGGTCGAGGTGGTGCCCTGGTCGATGGACATGATGTACATGGTCTTGTCGTTCATCGGAACTCCTTCGTCATGGATGAGGGGTGGTATGGTCGCAGCTGCGCGAATCGGCGCGGAGCCGCGGGGTGGATCAGAAGTAGAAGATCGAGGCTACGCCCGCGAGAACGCCGCCGATCATGGGGCCGGCGACCGGCACCCACGAGTATCCCCAGTCCGAGCCGCCCTTGTGCTTGATCGGCAGGACTGCATGGGCCAGGCGCGGCCCGAGGTCTCGCGCCGGGTTGATGGCATAGCCCGTCGGCCCGCCGAGGGAGGCGCCGATGGCGAGCACCAGCAGCGCGACCGCGAGCGGCCCGAGCTCGTGGGGCGTGTTGCCGAACATGATGATCACGAAGACCAGCACGAAGGTCGCGATGATCTCGGTGACCAGGTTCCAGCCCTTGGAGCGGATCTCCGGGCCGGTGGAGAAGGTGCCCAGGATGGTGCCGGCGTCCGTCTCCTGGTCGTAGTGGTTCTTGTACGCGAGCCAGGCCAGCACGGCGCCGAGGAAGGCCCCGATCATCTCCGCCACGAAGTAGGTGATCGTCGTGCCGAACGTCATCGGGATGCCCGGTGCGAACTCGGTGGCCTCGCTCGAGAGCAGGCCGATGGTCACCGCAGGATTCAGGTGCGCGCCGGTCTTGTAGGCGGTCCAGACGCCGGCGAAGACCGCCAGCCCCCAGCCGAAGTTGATCATCAGCCAGCCGCCGCCGTTGCCCTTGGTCTTGCCCAGGATGTTGTTGGCGACGACGCCACCGCCCAGCAGGGTCAGCATCGCGGTGCCCGCGATCTCCGACAGCAGGATCGTTCCGATCGTTCCCATATGTTCTCCTCATCGAGAGCCGACCCGCGTCGGTGCGGGTCGGTACCGGCTCAGTGCCGGTGGCAGGCCGAGGGCGGCCTGCGGGGGCGTGCGCTCTGCCGCCCCGGATGGTGCATGTCCACGGCGCCCGGATCTCGTCTCCGGGCGCCCCTTCGGTCATCGTCTCGGCGGCACCTCCGCGACGTCGGCGAGGCAGGCCGCGGCCTGGTCATCGCTGGTGGCGCGCTCGCCCTCCAGGCGGGCGGTGATGAGGGCACGGTAGGTCTCGACCTCGCGGCGGCGGGCAGCGTCGTCCCAGCCCAGCTCGGGGCCGACGAGCGCTGCGACCTCATCGGCCGCGGCGACACCGCGGTCACGGGTCTCGTAGTCCAGCCGGGTACGGCGCTGGAGCACGTCGATCAGGTGGCGGGCGCCCTCGGCGCGGACCGCGTAGAGCGCCTCGGCGCGCAGGTAGCGCGGGGCGTGCTCGAGCGGCGTCCCCAGCGAGGGGTCCTCGTCGATGAGCGCGAGCACGTCGGTCAGCAGTGCGCCGTAGCGGAACAGCAGGCGATCCACGCGGACCTCGTCGAAGCCGTAGCGTCGGCCGATCTCATGCTTGTCGCGCACGAGCGTCTCGTAGCCCTGCGCGCCGATCACCGGCACGGAGCGGGTGAGGCTCGGACGGCCCGGCTCGGAGTCCTTGATCGCGAAGTCGACGACGTCCTCGGCCATCACGCGGTAGGTGGTGAACTTGCCGCCCGCGATCGCGGCCAAGCCCGGCTCGATCTCCATCACGGTGTGCTCGCGGGAGACCTTCGTGGAGCCCGCCCCGGAGTTCTTGCGCACCGGCTGCAGCAGCGGGCGCAGGCCCGAGTAGACGCCGATGACGTCCTCGCGGGTGAGATCGTCGGCGAGGACCTCGTTCGCGTGCTCGAGCACGTACTCGATGTCGTCCCTGGTCGCGCCCACGTCGCGTGGGTCCTGGGTCCAGGCGGTGTCGGTCGTGCCGATCACCCAGTACTCGTCCCACGGGATGATGAACAGCACCGACTTCTCGGTCTGGGTGATGATGCCGGTGTCCGGGACCGCGGGGATGCGGTCGCGGGCGATCGTGACGTGGATGCCCTTGGAGGCGAGCACCTCGAGGCCGGCGTCGGCCCCGGCGAGCTCCTGCTGGTCCTGGGTCCAGACGCCGCCGGCGAGGATGGTCCGGCGGGCGTGGATGTCGAACTCCTCGCCGGTCTCCTCGTCGCGCACCCGGGCGCCGATCACGCGCTCGCCCTCGTGGAGGTAGTCCACGACGCTCGTGTAGTTGGCGACCGCGGAATCGTTCTGGGCGGCGGAGCGCACCAGCATCATCACGAAGCGCGCGTCGTCCATCTGCGCGTCGTAGTACTCGAGCGCGCCGACGGCCTTCTCGCCGTCCAGCGCCGGGAAGACCTTCAGCATCTTGTCGTGCAGCAGGTGGCGATGCATCGGCACCGCACGCTTGCGGCCCACGGATTGCATCGCGTCGTAGAGCATGACGCCGGAGCCGATGAACGCGCGGTCCACGACCTTCTTGAAGAAGGGGAAGACGAACTTGATGGGCTTCACCAGGTGGGGCGCGGTGTGCTCGAGGAGCAGGTCGCGCTCGCGCAGGGCCTCGGCGACGAGCTTGAAGTCGAGCATCTGCAGGTAGCGCAGGCCGCCGTGCATGAGCTTCGAGGAGCGCGAGGAGGTGCCGCTGGCCCAGTCGCGACTCTCGACCAGGCCCACGGAGAGGCCGCGGGTGGATGCGTCGAACGCGGCTCCGGCTCCGTTGACACCACCGCCGACGACGAGCACGTCCAGCGGATCGTCGACCGTGGCGGCGCGCAGGCGCGAGAGGTGCTCCGCTCGGGATCCAGGGGTGAGGGCGGACCGTTGCTGATCGGACACGTGGCTGCTCCTTTGCCGTGACATCTGCTCGGCGGCGTCCGGGCCTCGCGGCCGGGAACCGTCATCGGCACCGCCGTAGGCCGCGGCACCTGATCTGGACATGGTGGAACCTCCGTGCAGTTCGACGCAAGTACGCTGCACGAACGTGCAAGACTGTGCCCATGACTGCCGAATCCCGCCTCGACGCGCTCTACGAGGCTGCACGGATGTACTACGGCGAGCAGCAGACGATGGAGGCGATCGCCGCCGCCCAGGGCGTCTCCCGCTCGACCGTCTCGCGCATGCTCCGTGATGCCCGCGATGCCGGTCTGGTCCAGATCTCGCTGCGCCCGCCCGGCGCCCATCGCGTCGAGGAGCTGCGGCGCCGCATCGCCCGCCAGTACGGGGTGCGGGTGCACATGGTGCCCGTGGGCTCGGGATACGGCGAGCGCGAGCGCCTGCAGTCCGTCGCCGAGACCGGGGCCGAGGTGCTCGACGGGATGCTCGAACCGGGCATGACCGTCGGCATGGCCTGGGGCACCACGCTCGCGGCCCTGGTGCGCTCCCTCCACCCTCGCCCGGTGCCCGGCCTGCGGATCGTCCAGCTGAATGGCGCCATCAACACCGAGGGGTCGGGCCTCACGTACGTCTCCACGGTGCTCGCCCGGGCCGCGACGCTCTGGGACGCGACCGTGCACCACTTCCCCGTGCCCGCTTTCTTCGACTACGCCGCGACCCGGGACGCCATGTGGCGCGAGCGCTCGGTGCACCGCGTCCTCGAGGCCCAGCAGCAGTGCACGCTGGCCGTGTTCAGCGTGGGCGCCTTCGATGCGGAGGTACCCAGCCACGTCTACACCAACAACTACCTGACCGGTGCGGACCTGCGCTCGCTGCGGGCCGACGGCGCCGTCGGGGACGTGTGCACCGTCTTCCTCCGGGCCGACGGCACCTTCCGGGACATCGGCATGAACGCCCGCTGCTCCGGCCCCGACCCCTCCCAGCTCGCCCGGATCCCCCACCGCCTGCTGCTCGCGGCCGGCTCCCGCAAGGCCCTGCCCCTGCGAGCCGCCCTGCGCGCCGGCGTCGCCACCGACGTCGTCGTCGACGAGGTCACCGCCGCGAGCGTGCTCGCCCTGCCGTGAGCCTGGGCGCCCTGCCGCGGCCTGGGCACCCTGCCGTGAGCTGGGGCGCCTCCACCTTGCCGCCCTGCGTCCCGCCTCCCGCCTCCTGCCTCCTGCCTCCTGCCTCCTGCCTCCTGCCTCCTGCCGGGACCGACGTTGTCATCGACGGGCCGCTGGTGACGAGCACTGGCGATATCGCCACGTGACGTCACCAGCGGCCCGCCCGTGACCGGCACGTTCAGGGTCAGCGAGGTGATCCGACGTGCAGCACCCGGAACAGTTCGCACACGACGGGCATGTGCGGGGCGAATCCGTGCACGGAGTGATCTGCCCAGAACTGCTGATGAATGCGCCGCCAGGAGGCGAGGGTCCGGTCGTCCTCCCCCTCCGCGAGGGCATGCTCGGCGGTGACGTCGCCGAAGGGGACGATCTCGATCGCGCTCACCTCGAGGACGGCGCGCGACACCCCGGCACCGTCCAGCACGATAGACAGATCACCGACGGCCGGGAAGGGTTCGCCCTCGGACTCGTAGTCCCCCGCCGCAGACGCCGTCGCGGTCTTCGTCCCGTCGAGCACCAGGGCGAGCAGGTCATCGGCCTGCTCAGGAGTCGCCCCGAAAGCCCAGGCCTCAGGCGGTTCCACGGGGAGCGCAGGATGCTCGGCGCGGGCCTCGGCCCAGAAGTCGGCGCCGTCAACGCTGGCTGCAGAGCCCGCAGAGCCTGCAGAAGCAGTGGACGCATCAGAAGCAGATCCAGAACCAGCGGACTCAGTGCGGTCGGAAGCGGTCACTCGGCGACGCTACGCCCAGAACACCGGCGCGACCAGGTTTTTTTGCCCAGCACTCCGCAGCGCCCAACCGTCCGCGGGCGCCCCACCGTCCTCGACGACCGGCGCCCAGCTGTCTTCGACCCGCAGCGTTCAGCCTCCCTCGACGCTCACCCTTCCGCAGCGGAGAGATCCAGGCGCTCGGGGTGGGTGTAGACGTTCATGCGGCCGTCGCCGTCGTCGGCCTCGCGGGTGAAGCCGACCAGGGTCATGCCGAACTCGTCGGCGGTCTCCACGGCGAGGGAGCTCGCGGCGGAGACGCAGGCCAGCAGCGGGACGCCGGCCATATAGGCCTTCTGGGCGATCTCGAAGCTGGCTCGCGAGGAGACCAGCAGGAAGCAGTCGCGCAGCGGCAGACGATCCTCGAGCAGCGCCCAGCCGATCACCTTGTCGACCGCGTTGTGCCGGCCGACGTCCTCGCGCACCACCAGCAGATTCCCCTCGAGGTCGACGAGAGCAGCGGCATGGACGCCGCCGGTGCGGGCGAAGACGGCCTGCTGGTCGGTGAGCGCGCCGGACGCGACGAGGATCGTGCGGGGGTCCAGGGACCAGCTGTTCAGCAGGGTGTAGCGGCTCTTCTGCCGTACTGCGTCGATGCTCTCGGACCCGCACACGCCGCAGGCCGAGGTGGTGGTGAAGTTCCTTGTGACCAGCGGAAGCAGCTGCGGTCGAGTGGTCGTGAAGTCCATGACGTTGTAGGTGTTGCGGGCGAAACCGCTGCCATCGTCGAGCACCGCGCCGTCGCAGTAGCGGGCCTCGGTGATGTCCTCCCGGTCGCGGATGATGCCCTCACCGTGGAGGAAACCGTGGATCAGCTCGACGTCATGGCCGGGAGTGCGCATGGTCAGCGACAGCTGCTGGCCATTCAGACGGATGTCGAGCGGCTCCTCGACGGCGACACGATCACCCTTGCGCCCGGCGTACAGCTTTCCCTCGCGCACCCGGACGGTGCGGATCCGTGCGCTCTCGGTAACCCTGCCCATGAGTCGAGGGTAGTCCTCTCACCTGCGGTGCGGCAGACCAGCAGCTGGCAGCCCCCCGACCACGGGCAGCCCGTCGGCCCGAGGCGCGGAGCGCGTCAGTCCGTCCGCTTCACCGCCGGCGAGCGCTTCTCGGCCAGCGTGCGTGCCAGCTCGAGCTCCTGCTCCCAGCCCTTGGAGTTCTCCTCGTAGTTCCTCCGACGCACGGAGGCGTCCTCGCTGAGCCGGGCGAAGCCGCGCTCTCGCACCGTCAGGCGGACCTCGTCGTCTCTCGAGGAACCGGCAGGGTCGATGGTGAACTCGACGGTGTTGGAGGCATCGGAGATCTCGCCCATCCCGCCGCCCAGCCAGCGGAAACCGACCCGGTACGGCGGCTCGTGGGCCATGGCCGACATGCTGAACGTGCCGTACACGGGGTCGACGACGCGGGAGATCCCGCCCGCGGTCTGCACGTCGTGCTTGCGGTATTCCCCGTCGTTGATGAACCAGCCCGGCTCGCGGACGATGGCGAACACGACCTCGGCGGTGGCCTTGATGTGGATGCTCCGCACGATCTCGTCGGGGACGTCGTCCGACGCGGCGTGGGTGGCGTCGTCTCTCATGATGGAGCTCCTCCCGTTCAGTGAGCGGCCACTGTGCCGCCTGACCCCAGAGTGGCAGAGTCCGGGCCGCAGTCAAGGGCGAACGCCCCGCAGCGCCGGATCACGCGGTCACGTGCGGTCCGACGCCGAACGGCGCCTCCCGAACGGGAGGCGCCGTCGAGGTGCGCCAGGGTGCTCGCGTCCGCGGCGCACCAGGCAGCGTGCGGCCGACGTCAGTCCTTGGTGGCCGCCGCAGCCAGCAGGTTCAGCGACTCCTCGAGATCCTCCTCAGGGATTGCCGGGAAGCCGACCTGCTTGAGGAGCTTCTCGTCGGTCACGTCCGACCAGTCGTACGTGAGGGTCACCTCGGTGGAGTCGTTGCCCTGGGACTTCAGCTCATACAGCCACTCCCAGCCGAGCGGCTCGGTGGGAGCGGTGCCGTCCTCGGCCTCGGGCGCGGGCTTCCATCCCACCATCTTGTTCTCGTCGTACGCGGTCACGAAGTTGTGGGTGCGGTAGTCGCCGCCCATCGCGTCACGGTGCATGTTCATCACGAACTTCTCGCCGGTCTTGGTGATGCGCTCGGTGTCGTCCGAGTTGCGCACCGTCCCCGAGCCGTCGAACTCGTGGTGGCGGGCCGGCAGCGTGAGCACGCTGAAGAGCTCCTTGGCGGGCACGTCCATCGTGCGGGTCACGGTCACATGGGTCTCGTTGTGCGTCATGCCCTCACCCTGCCGCTTCCCGCCCACGATGTCATCCGCGAGCCGACCGCCCGGTTCTCACCGCTGGTCACAGGCGCTTCACGGGGCGCTCCACAGTCCCGCCCACCCCCAGTCCGAGCTCCACGGGCCAGCCCACCCCACAGTCCAGGCACCACGGGCCAGCCCGCCCTCAGACCGACGACCACCGGTGCGGGTCCTGGCGCGGCGCAATGTCGCGAGGCGCGCGATGCAGTGATCGCGAGGCGCGTCAGGCCAGGCCCTTCTCCTCCAGCCAGCCCTTCGCGATGTCCGCGGAGCTCGCCTGATCCTCGACGCTGCGACGGTTCAGCTCCACGAGATCGTCGGCGCTGAGCTCCGCGATGACGCCGTTCAGGGCCTTCTCCGCCTCGTCGTCCAGCTTCGCGGAGACGACGGGCACCACGTTCTGCGGCAGGATCAGGGACTCGGGGTCCTCGAGCACCACGAAGTCGTTCTCGGCGATCGCGGGATCCGAGGTGTAGAGGTCGGCGAGCTGCACGTCGCCGTCGGTAAGGGCCTGCACGGTGAGGCTGCCCCCGCCGTCCTCGACGGGCACGACGCTGATGTCCACGCCGTAGACCTTCTTCGCACCCTCGGGGCCGTACGGACGCACCTCGAACTCGCTGTTCGCAGCGATCTTCAGGTCGTCGATCCCGGCCAGGTCCGCGATCGTGGTCAAGGAGTTCTCGCTCGCGAAGTCCGAGGTGGTGGTGTAGGAGTCCTGGTCGGTGGCCTCGGCGAAGTCCAGCACCCGCAGCTCCTCGGGGAGGGAGTCGGAGAGAGCCGAGTGGATCTCCTCGGGGCTCGCGCTCTCAGCGTCGGCCTCGTAGTTCTGCAGCAGGTTGCCGAGGTATTCGGGCATCACGTCCAGGGAGCCGCCCTCGAGCTCGGGCATGTACACCTCGCGCTGGCCGATCTGGTACTGGCGGTCGACGGTGAGGCCGGCCTTCTCGAGCACCTGGGCGAACAGCTCGGCGATGATCTCGTTGGAGTAGTACGCCTGCGAGCCGACCACGATCGTGCCGGAGTCCGCCGCGGAGCCGCCCCCGTCGGATGCCGACCCGCCGTCGCCCTCCCCCTCCGCGAAGGGATCCTCGGAGCTGCACGCGGCCGCGCCGAGCGCGACGCCGCCGATGCCGAATGCGCCGAGCAGGTGCCGGCGGGTGCTGTGGATGGCCATGGGAGTTCTCCTGGGGTCGGGATCGAGGGGATCGAAGAGGTCGAGGGGATCAGGCGGTGCGGGCGCCGCGCGGGGCGGTGAGCCGCTGGGTGAGCAGCAGGACGAGGTCGAGCACGAGCGCCAGGACGATCACCAGCACGGAGCCGGCGATCATCTGCGGATAGTCCTGGGAGCCGAGCCCCAGGAAGATGTACCGGCCGAGCCCGCCGTTGCCGACGTATGCGGCGAGCATCGCAGTGGCCACGACCTGCACGGTCGCGCCGCGGAAGCCACCCACGAGCAGCGGCATGCCCAGCGGGACCTCGACGCGGGAGAGGATCTGCCATTCGGTCATGCCCTGGGCGCGCGCGGCGTCGACCGTGGCCGGATCCGCGGACTCCACGGCCGAATAGGCCCCCGCGAGGAGCGACGGGATCGCCAGCACGACGAAGGACAGCAGCGGCGCGCTGAGGCCGATGCCGAGCATCAGGGCGAACAGCGTCACCAGGCCCAGCGTGGGCAGGGCGCGGGCGGCGCCGGCCGCGGCGACGGCGACGCCCTTGCCGACCCCGGTGTGGCCGACGAGCAGGCCGATCGGCACTGCGATCAGCGCGGCGACGAACACGCCGAGCGCGGTGTAGCCGAGGTGCTCGAGGGCGCGCATCGGGATGCCCGACGGCCCGGACCAGTGCACCGGGTCGGCGAGCCAGTCGAACGCCTCGAGGTAGGGGTTGCCGTTCATGAGCGCTTCACCGTCCTGCCTCGGGTCCAGGGCATGAGGGCTCGGCCCAGCAGCACCAGCAGCCCATCGGTGACCAGGGCGAGCACCGCGGTGAGGACCACGCCGGCGGTGATCTCCGCGAGGATGCCGCGGCGGAAGCCGTCCACGAAGAGCATGCCCAGACTCGGCACCCCGAGCACGCCGCCGACGGTGACCAGCGAGATCGTGCTGACGGCGACGACACGCACGCCGGCCAGCAGCACCGGGCCGGCCAGCGGCAGCTCGACCTTGAGGAAGCGCGCGGTCGGCGCGTAGCCCTGGGCGGTCGCGGAGCCCAGCACGTCACGGCTCACGGAGCGGAATCCGTCGGAGGCCGCCGGGACCATGAGCGCGAGGGCGTACAGCGACAGCGCGATCGAGATGTTCAGCGGGCTGCGCACGCCCGTGCCCAGCAGGCCGGGCAGCAGCACGAACAGCGGCAGCGAGGGGATCGCATAGAGCAGCCCGGAGGAGGTGGTGACCGAGGTGCGCAGCCAGCCGCGGGAGTTGGCGAGCTTGGCGAGCGGCAGCGACAGCACGAACGCGAGGAGGATCGGCGGGAGAGCCTGCAGCAGGTGCGACCCCGTGTACCCGGCGATCACGTCGAGATTGGCGAGCACCCAGCTCACGACGTGCTCCTCCCGCCGGCGTCCAGCACTCCGGCGGCCCGCCCGTCGGCGTCCACCACGACGTCCTGCCCGTCGGTGCGCTCCACGTGCAGGGTGCGGGCGCCGCGGTCGGCACCGACGAAGCTCGCCACGAAGTCGTCGGCCGGATCCGCGAGGATCTCCTGCGGGGTGCCGATCTGGGCGATGACGCCGCCGGGCCGCAGGATCACCACGCGGTCGCCGACCAGGAATGCCTCGTCGATGTCGTGGGTGACGAAGACGATCGTCTTGCGCAGATCCCGCTGCAGGTGCAGCAGCTCCTGCTGCAGCTCCCCGCGCACGATCGGGTCCACCGCCCCGAAGGGCTCGTCCATCAGCAGGATGTTCGGATCCGCGGCGAGGCCGCGGGCGACGCCGACGCGCTGCTGCTGGCCGCCCGAGAGCTGCGCGGGATAGCGGCTCGCGAGCGCGGCATCGAGGCCGACGGTCTCCATCAGCTCATGGGCGCGGGAACGGGCCTCGTTCTTCGAGGTGCCGCGCAGCACCGGCACGGTGGTGATGTTGTCCAGCACGGTGCGATGCGGGAGCAGGCCCGAGGCCTGCATGACGTAGCCGACGCTGCGGCGCAGCTTCACGGGATCCAGGCCCGCCACATCGTCCCCGTCGATGTGGACGCGGCCCGAGGTGGGGTCGACCATACGGTTGATCATCCGCATCAACGTGGTCTTGCCCGACCCGGACGTGCCCACGAGCACCATCGACTCGTGCGAGGCGACCTCGAGGCTGAAATCCTCGACGGCGATCGTCCCGCCCGGGTACTCCTTGCGGACGTTCTCGAATCCGATCACGGCCAGCTCCACATCAGGGTCGTCCAACGTCGGTCAGCTGGTGGCGACATTACGCCATCGTGGTGACACCGCAGGGGATCGCCCTGACACCGCTTGACATCGCGGCAGCGGCTCAGCCTGCCGAGGCCCGCGCCTTCATCCGCGCGTCCAGCGCGAGCGCGACCCGGGTCAGCAGGAAGTTGATGACGATGTAGATCAGGGAGACCACCAGGTAGGTCTGCACCAGGTAGCGGGTGATCGAGACCATCGTCTTGCCCTGGAACTGCAGCTCGTTGTAGCTCACCACGTAACCCAGGGTCGAGTCCTTCAGCAGGGTGACCAGCGCGAGGATCAGGCTGGGCAGCACCAGGCGCACGGCCTGCGGCAGGATCACATGGACCAGGGCGTGGCGTCGGCCCAGACCGATCGCGGCGGCGGCCTCGTGCTGGCCGACGTCCACCGCCTTGATGCCGGCGCGGAACACCTCGGCGGTGCTGGCGGCGGAGACCAGGATCATCGGGATCACGAGCATCCAGAACCGCGGGAAGGTCACGCCGTAGGCGGGCAGCGCCAACAGGAAGGCGTAGACGACCAGCAGCATCGGGATGCCGCGGAAGAACTCGATCCACACCGTGGAGGCTCGGCTGAGCACCGAGAGACGGGACATGCGCGCCAGCGCCAGCAGCAGCCCCGCCGGGAACGCGACGACGGCCGCGACGGCGGTGACCTTGAGGGTTCCCAGCAGGCCGTGCCCGAGGAACGCGAGATAGTCCGCGCGCAGGTAGACGACCCACTTGTCCGGGTCGAGCTCGCCGTTCTCGGCGAACGTCCACAGCCCGGCCGCGAGCACGCCGAGGATCACCACGGCGCTGACCACGGACAGCAGCAGGATGCGGCGTCGGCCCTTGGGTCCGGGGGCGTCGAAGAGCACCTGGGTCGCGCCGCGGGAGGTCGCCCGGGGCGTGGCGCGCGAGGGCACCTGGGCGGTCGCGGCGCTCATGCCTGTGCTCCGGCCGTGACGTCGAGCGCGCCCGTGCTGCGGGAGGGGCCGGAGCCACGACCGCCCGGGGAGACGGCCCGCTCGATCATGCCGCCGAGCGCGGCGCCGCCCAGCGACATCCCGAGGTAGACGGCGCCGGCGACCAGGAACATGAGCACTGCCTGCGCGTACTGGATGTTGAGGGTCTGGGTCACCCAGGTGACCTCGCTGACCGCGATCGCCGAGCACAGCGCCGAGCCGATCACCGTGCCGATGAAGACGTTCACCAGCGGCTGGATCATGCTGCGGAACGCCTGCGGGAGCACGACGTGACGCAGGGTGCCGAAGAAGCCGAGCCCGATCGAGCGCGCCGCCTCCGCGTGGCCGACGGGCACCGTGTTGATCCCCGAGCGCACGTTCTCGCACACGAACGCGGCCGAGGACAGGGTCAGTCCCAGCACGCCGCACCAGAAGTAGGGCAGGCGCAGGCCGACGTCCGGCAGCCCGAAGGCGATGAGGATCAGCAGGCTCAGCAGCGGGATGTTGCGGAAGATCTCCACGTACACCGTCGCGGCCCATCTCAGCGGCGGGACCGGGCTGACCCGGCACACCGCGAGCGCGGTGCCGACCACGAGCGCGAGCCCGTAGCCGAGCAGGGTCAGCGCGACGGTGTACGCGATGCCCTGCGCCAGCAGGGGGATGTTCTCGACGATGGGCTGCATCGGTGCCTCTCGGTGCGGGGGTCCGGGGCGGCGGGCCGTCCTCACGCTGCGGTGGGGCGGACGGCCCGCCGACGTCGGCTCGGGCTCGGCTGAGCTCAGCTCAGCTCAACTCGGTTCAGCTCAGCTCAGCTCAGGAGGGGAGATCGCCGGGGACCGGCGGTTCCGGGGCGTCACCGTCGATGACCTCGCCGACGGTGGCGGTCCACAGGGACTCCCAGGTGCCGGAGTCGATGATCGCCTGCAGGAAGGTGTTCACGAAGTCCACCGCGTCCTCGTCGTCCTGCGAGAGGCCGATGCCGTACGGGTCGTCCACGAAGGGCTCGCCGACCACGGTGACGTCGGGATCCGCGGCGGAGTTGCCGAGCAGCACGCCCTGGTCCAGGACGTAGGCGTCGGAGCGCTCCTGCTTGAGCGCGGCCACGCAGGACTCGTTGTCCGGGAGGGTCTGCACGTCGCCCGGATCCGTCACGAACTCCTCGATCGCCTGGACTCCGGTCGAGTTCGACTGGGTGACCAGGTTCAGCCCGGAGAGGTCCTCGGGCCCGGAGACCGTGTCCTTGTCCTCCGTGCGCACCTGGATCGCGGTGCCGGAGAGGTAGTACGGGCCGGCGAAGTTGATGACCTCGAGACGCTCGGGGGTGACCGAGTAGGTGGCGATCACGCAGTCCACGGTGCCGTTCTCCACGAGCTTCTCGCGGGTCTCGACGGTGGTGTCGACGTATTCGACCTTCTCGTCGCCGCCCTCGCCGAGGATGTACTTCGCGAGCAGCTGGGTGATGCCGGCGTCGAAGCCCGTGGGCTGGCCGCCACTGGTGCTGGCCAGGGAGAACACCTGGTTGGCGACGGTGCCGCCGCGGATCAGCGAGCCCTTGTCCTTGATCGCGGTGGCCCAGGCGCTCGCGGAGATCGCGTCGTCCTCCGCGACCGGGCCGGACTCGATGGCGTCCGCGAAGGGCGAACCCTCGGCGGCGTCGTCCTCGCCCAGGGCGGGGCCGTCACCGGTGTCGGAGGAGCAGGCGGCGAGCGCGGCGCCCAGGGGCAGGGCCGCGGCGGCGGCGACCACGGCGCGACGGCCGGGCCGGAAGGAGGTGCTGGTCATGGATCTCTCCGATTCTCGTGCTGCTCCGGTCGAAGCAGGGGTGCGGTGGTTCAGGGGTCTCAGGGGCAGGGGAAGGGGCTCAGTGGGCGAGGATCTTGGACAGGAAGGCCTTCGCACGCTCGCTGCGGGGAGCGGTGAAGAACTCCTCGGGCTCACCCTGCTCGACGATCTCGCCCTGGTCCATGTAGACCACACGGTCGCAGACATGGCGGGCGAAGCCCATCTCGTGGGTGACGACGAGCATCGTCATGCCCTGCTCCGCGAGCTCGGACATCACGTCGAGCACCTCGTTGATGACCTCGGGGTCCAGTGCGGAGGTGGGCTCGTCGAAGAGCATCGCCTTGGGTTTCATGGCCAGCGCCCGCGCGATCGCGACGCGCTGCTGCTGCCCGCCGGAGAGCGCGGTGGGCAGGGAGTTCGCCTTGTCGGCCAGACCTACTCGCTCGAGCAGCTCCATCGCCTGCTGATCCGCGTCGGCCTTGCTCGCCCCGCGCACCTTCCGCGGGCCGAGGGTCACGTTGTCGATCGCCTTGAGGTGCGGGAAGAGGTTGAAGCTCTGGAACACCATGCCCACGTCACTGCGCAGCTTCGTGAGCTCCCTGCCCTCCTCGGGCAGGAGCTGACCGTCGATCGTGATCTCCCCGTCGGAGATGGTCTCGAGGCGGTTGATGCACCGGCACAGGGTCGACTTCCCGGAACCGGAGGCACCGATCAGCGCCACCACCTCGCCGCGGTGGATGTCCAGGTCGATGTCCTTCAGCGCCTGGAAGTCGCCGAAGAACTTGTCGACGCCGCGCAGCGAGATCAGCGCCTCGCCGATCTCCTTCGGGGCGGAGGCGCCGGATCCGGCCGGACGGGGCGTCCCCGGGGTCGTGGTGCTGTCGCTCATTCCTCGAGAATGCGGGTCAGCAGGGCATCTGTCCACAACTCCGCAACGCAGACCGCATGTCGGAACGGTTTCGTGACCAGTACGGGAAGGGGGCGCCCGGCCCGGGCCGGGACTCAGGCCCGGTACTCGCCCTGGTACACGGCTTCGAAGGGCGCGTGCCCGCCCTGACGGTTCTCGATCGAGCTGGAGACCACGGCCTTGGCGACGCGGGCCGCCTCGAGCGGGGTGGCGCCCTTGGCGAGCTCGGCGGTGACGGCGGCGGCGAGCGTGCAGCCCGCTCCCGAGACCCGCTCCTCACCGATCTTGGGGCTGCGCAGCTCCACGACCTGCTCGCCGTCGTAGAACACGTCCACGGCGTCGGGGCCGTCGAGCACCACGCCGCCCTTGGCCAGCACGACCACGTCGTAGGTGTCGTGGATGCGACGGGCGGCCTCGGTGAGGTCCTCGACGCTCTCGATGCTCTCCATCCCGGACAGCGCGAGCGCCTCGAAATGGTTCGGGGTCACGTACGTGGCCAGGGGCAGGATCTGCTCCTTGAGCGCGTTGTCCGTGTCCAGCGCCGCGCCGGGCTCCTGGCCCTTGCAGATCAGCACCGGGTCCAGCACCACGTTCGTGAAGGAGCGCTCGGCGAGCGCGGTGGCGACGGTGTCGATCGTGACCGGAGTGCCCAGCATGCCGATCTTCACGGTGTCGATGTCGTGCACGGCCGTGGTCGCCTCGATCTGGTCGGCGATCACCTGCGGCTCGACGGGCACGAAGCGGTGCGACCAGTCGTTCTGCGGGTCGAAGGAGACGATGCAGGTGAGGGCGGCGGTGCCGAAGGTCCCCAGCTGGTGGAACGTCTTGAGGTCGGTCTGCGCCCCGGCGCCTCCGGTGGTCTCGGAGCCGGCGATGGTGAGGGCGACGTGAGTCATGAGCGTCTCTTCCTGCGAGATGGTGTCCGATGGGGGCCGACGGCACGGCCCCGACCGCGCGCTCCCAGGGGCCGACGTCCCGTCGGACCCGTCGCAGCGGTCG
Organism: Brachybacterium alimentarium; assembly: GCF_002332425.1. Taxonomy (GTDB): domain Bacteria; phylum Actinomycetota; class Actinomycetes; order Actinomycetales; family Dermabacteraceae; genus Brachybacterium; species Brachybacterium alimentarium. The sequence continues at coordinate 84,730 of NZ_NRGS01000011.1, forward strand.
TGCCGCGCGCTCCCAGGGCCACGGGAACCTGATGTGAGGTCCCACCGGCCCGTCGCTGCGGCAGAAGACCGATCCTAACGCCTCGGGTACAGTTCCCGGCGTGCTGACGCCAGAACCGCAGGCGGAGACCGCGGACCACCACCGGTCCGCGCGCCCCCGCACACCCGGATGGGACGCCTGCTCCTCGCTCGAGCTGGCCGGCCACGAGGAGCCCTCCACCACCCGCCGCCGTCCGTCGGCCGTACGACGTAGACCGCGGTCCACGCTGCGCTCCCTGGTTGAGGAGCACCTGGGATCGACGACGAAGTTCCTGCTGGTGGGCGGGATCGTGTTCCTGCTGGACGCCGCGATGTACAACCTGCTCGTGTTCTGGCATCCCGCGCACGGCTGGGGCGAGGGCCTCATGCACGGCAGCCCGCTGCCGGCGAAGGTGCTCACGATCGCCGCGGCCTCGTGCCTCACCTACCTCGGCAACCGCCTGTGGACGTTCGGCGATCGCCCCCGGCCGGACACCTCCCGCTCGATCCTGCTGTTCGTGCTGATCAACGTGATCGCCTCCGGGCTGCAGCTGTCCTGCCTGGGCTTCTCCCGCTACGTGCTGGGGCTGGACTCGGTGCTGGCGGACAACATCTCGGGCACGCTCATCGGCCAGGCGGTCTCGACGTCCTTCCGATACGTCACCTACGGCCGGTTCGTCTTCCCCCGTCGCTGACGCCTCCGCCGATCCCTCCGCTCGGCCCTTCCCCGGGCCTCCGGGAACGGACCGCGTAGAGGCGGGCGCTCGCACTCTGACAGACTCGAGCCCATGGAGACCACCGGCCCTTGGACCCGCGCCTCGCGCGCTGCAGGACTGCTCGTGGGCGGCGAGGCCCGCCCCACCGTCTTCGCCCGGATGTCGGCGAAGGCGGCCGAGACGGGTGCGATGAACCTGGGGCAGGGCTTCCCCGACGACTCCCCGCCCGCTCTGGTCGCCGAGGCGGCGGTCAGCGCGATCCGGGCGGGCCGCAACCAGTACCCGCCGGGCCTCGGCGAGACCGTGCTGCGCGAGGCCATCGCCGAGCACCAGGCCCAGTGGTACGGCCTGCGCTGGGACCCTGCCCGCGAGGTGATGGCGACCACCGGCGCCACCGAGGCGCTGGCGGCGACGATCCTCGCCCTGGTGGAGCCGGGCGACGAGGTCGTGACGCTCGAACCCTTCTATGACCAGTACGCCGCGCTCATCGCCCTCGCCGGCGGAGTGCACCGCACCGTGCCCATCACCTCCCGCTCCAGCGAGAACGGCGACCTGGTGCTCGACGTCGCGGAGGAGGACCTGCGCGCCGCGTTCTCCGACCGCACGCGACTGGTGCTCGTGAACACCCCGCACAACCCCACCGGGCTGATGCTGTGGGTGGGAGCGCTGCAGGCCATCGTCGAGGAGGCGGCCCGGCACGACGCGATCATCGTGACCGACGAGGTCTACGAGCACCTCACCTTCGGCCCCGCGCACCTGCCGATCGCGACGCTGCCCGGCGCTCAGGACCGCACCGTGTCGATCTCCTCGGCAGGCAAGACCTTCTCCGTGACCGGGTGGAAGATCGGCTGGATCACCGCCCGCCCCGAGCTGATCACCGCGATCACCGGCGTGAAGCAATGGCTCACCTACGCCTCCGGGGCCCCTTTCCAGCCCGCTGTCGCGGAAGGGCTGACCATGCCCTCGACGGCCTTCCACGACATCGCGCAGGACCTGCGTGAGCGCCGGGACCTGCTCACCGACGGTCTGCGCCGGATCGGCTTCCGCGTGAGCGTGCCGGAGGCCGGCTATTTCGCGGTGGCCGACGCCGCGCCGCTGGGCGAGGACGACGCCGCCGCACTGTGCGAGCGTCTGCCCGCGGAGGCCGGCGTGGTGGGCATCCCGCTGTCCGCGTTCTACCGGGACGGGCAGGCCGGGGAAGCCGGCTCCTACCTGCGCCTCGCCTTCTGCAAGTCCCGCGCCACGATCGAGCAGTCCCTCGAGCGGCTCGAGGCCTGGGCGGCTCCACGGCGCTGAGCGACCGAACAGCTGAGGGGGTGAGCGACTGAGCAGCCCACTCGCCGCAGCTGCGCGAGAGCGCCCGAACCGCTCCCTCGAGGACAGCAAAGGCCCGCCCTGCTCACCGGATCACCGGCGGGCAGGGCGGGCCCTTCAGCTGCCGCGCGTCTCTCGAGCACTGCTCGAGCCGTGCGCGCTGTGCAGGGTGGGACGGGTCAGGGTGGGACGAGTCAGGGAGCGACCCACACCGGCTCGGCCTCGAAATCGAGCAGGGCCTGCACCGAGAACATCCCGTCGTCGATCTGGTCCTTCGGCACGATCAGACCCATGTCCCACTTCCCGGTGTCACCGTCGGTCAGGGTGTCGACATCGATCGAGTTGTGAGGCGTCACCGTGCCCTGGTCCGTGAAGCTCTCGCCGCTGTTGCTGACGTACTCGACGGTCACGGACATGTAGGCCTCGGCCTCGCTGTCGCCGTGGTACGTCACCTCGAGGGGAACGAGGACGTAGGTCTCGTCATCGGCGGGCTCGGTGTTGAACTGATTGGTGTCCATCACCGTCGACGTGGCATCCCAGTCGACCTCACCGAGGGTGACGTCCAGCGTGCCGCCGTCGCCGTCGTCGATCGTGAAGGTCTCGCCCGTCGCGTAGGGGCTGTCCTTCGCGCCCTTGCCGTCGGCCGCCGCATCGGCGCTCGCCTCCTCGGTGGCGGTTTCCTCCTCGGTGGTCGCCTCCTCCTCGGTGGTCGCCTCCTCCTCGGTGGTCGCCTCCTCCTCGGTGGTGGCTTCCTCAGAGGTGCTGCTGCCGGTGGTCCTCTGCTCCTCGGTGCCGCCGCTGTCGCGCGTGAAGAAATAGATGCCGGCGCCGGCGACGATGATCAGCAGCACGAGCAGCACGCAGCAGCCGCCGACGATGAACGGCCATTTGCCGGGGCCCTTCTTCACGGGCGGCTGCTGGGGGAACTGCTCGGAGCTGCCGAACGCGGGCGCGAAGGAGGGCGAGCCGTCGCCCCCGGGCTGCCCCGGGCCGTAGCCGTTCGGGGACGACTGGCCGTACGGATCACCGGACTGGGGGTGATCCCATCCGTTCTGCGGTGGCTGCGACATGTTCTTCTCCGGTGCCGTGACGGCACCGTCCCCTCTCTCTCCAGACGACCAACATTGGTCGAACCCCCCTGGGCTCGCTCGCCACATGGTACGACGGGCCCGTCGCCACGAGGGCCGTCCGGAGAGGGCAGGGAGGTCGCGATCCGGCGACGATCCGCGTGCCCTGGTCAGCGGCGCGCGGTGAACGCCTCTCCGTGGAAGCTGCGACCGGCGACGCGCTGCGCGGCGCCGGTGGAGTCGAGGTACGGGGTGACGCCGCCGCGGTGACGGGGGAAGCCCGCGCCCAGGATCAGGGCCAGGTCGATCTGCTCGGGGCGCTCGACGACGCCCTCGTCGAGCATGATGCCGATCTCCTCGGCGAGACCATCCCGGACCCGCTCGAGCAGGGCGTCGCCCACCGGCGCCGACGAGGCCGCGGCGGGGTCGGCGCCGGTGCCGAAGGCCTCGGCGACCGTCGGCGAGACCGGAGGGTGCACGGAGTTCTTGCCGGCCTCGGTGAACCGCGCCGACCTCTCCGCCATCGCACCGAGCCCCGGGGAGGCGTGGAAGCGGTCCCCGAGCTCACCGCGCAGCACCGTGCCCACGTGGTCCGCGACCGCCAGACCCACCAGGTCCAGCAGCGCGAAGGGTCGCATCGGCATGCCGAGGGGGTCGAGGGAGGCGTCGACCTCGGCCGGGTCCGCGCCGGCATCGAGCGAGGAGAGCACCTCGCCGAGCACCCGGAACAGCAGGCGGTTGACGATGAAGCCGGGGGCGTCCGCGCTGCGCACCGCGAACTTCCGCAGACGCCGCACCACCTCGAGGCCGGTGGCCAGCGTCGCCTCGTCGGTCGCGCCGGTATGGATCACCTCGACCAGCGGCATCTTGGCCACCGGGTTGAAGAAGTGCAGGCCGACGACGCGCTCGGGATGCGCGAGCTCCTCGGACATGGAGGTGACCGACAGCGAGGAGGTGTTGGTGACCAGCAGCGCGTCGGGCGCGAGCACGCTCTCGAGCTCCGCGAAGACGGACTTCTTGATGGCCAGCACCTCGGGCACCGCCTCGAGCACGAGATCGCAGCCGGCGAGCTCCTGCAGATCGGTGGTGGACGAGAGGTTCTCGGCGATCGTGGCGGCGGTGGCCTCGTCGATCGTGCCGCGAGCGGCGGTGCGGGCGACCACGTCACGGGCGGCCGCGAGGCCCTTGGCGGCGATCGACTCGTCGAGGTCGCGCATCACCACGGGCACCTGCAGACCGAGCGCGAGCTGCGCGGCGATCTGGGAGGCCATGAGGCCGGCGCCGGCGACGCCCACGCGGGTGATCTCGCGGGCGCCCTCGACGGACTTGCGGCCGGGCTTGCCGCGACGCAGCAGCTCGGCGCTGTAGATCGAGGCGGCGGCGGCATCGGAGCGCACCAGGTCGGCGAGCGCCTCGCCCTCGCGGGCGAGGGCCTCGGGCAGGCTCGAGCCGGGCAGCTTCTGGAGCAGTTCCAGGGCGCGGCCGACGGACGGGGCTCCCTGCCCCTCGAGGCGCGCGGCCCAGGTGCGGCGGGTCTCGGCGCTGCCGTGGGCGGCGTCGAGCGCGTCGAGCAGCGCCTCGGCCTCGGGGGTGTCGACACCTGGCAGCGGTGCGGTGCGGCCGGCCCAGGCGCCGAGAGCGTCCGAGGGCGCTTCGGCAGCGGCCTCGGCGACGACGGGATCGACCACGTCGGCATCGGCCACGTCGACGTCGATGTGCGCGGCGACCAGGGCGGCGAACTCGTCGAGCGCCTCGTCGAGATCCTCGGCGACTTCGTCGACCAGGCCGATCTCGAGCGCCTCCTCGGCGCCGAGCTGCTTGTCGCGGGCAGGGTCCTCGAGGATCATCCGCACGGCGGTCTCGGGGCCGACGACGGACTGCAGGAGCGTGGTGCCGCCCCAGCCGGGCAGGATGCCGAGGCCCGTCTCCGGCACCCCGATGCCCTTCACGGAGGCGGCGGCCGTGCGGACATCGGCCATGAGCGCCACCTCGAGGCCGCCGCCGAGGGCCACGCCGTTGAGGTGCGCGAGGAGCGGGACGGGGCTGGTGCGCACGCGCACCTGCAGGTCATGGGCGGCGCGGGTCATCGACTCGACATTGCCGGCGGCGGCGGGGTCGGCGAACATCGACAGGTCGGCGCCGGCGAGGAAGACGCGGCCGGTGCCGGTCATCGCGATGGCCTGGATCTCGCCGGCCTCGGCGCGGTCGAGCGCGGCCGCGATCTCTCCGGTGACGGCGTCGATGGACTGCGGCCCGAGAGTCGCCGGCCGCTTCTCCTCGCCCTCCGGCGGGGCGAAGGTCAGCACGGCGACGGTGCCCAATCCGGGATGCTCACGGTCTTCGGTGAGGACTCGGGTGACGTGCTCGGTGTAGCTGCTCATCAGTGACCTTTCGCGATCTCTTCGTCGAGGGTGGCGGCGCCCCGCACGGTTGTCTGATACCGCGGGTTTCAGGTAGATCATGCCTCAGATCGCGCACCGGTGTCCACCTGCGCAGCGCAGTGCAGGGCGCCCTCGGCACCGCGCTGGACAGGGATCCTCGGCGCCGCGCAGCACAGGGCTCCCCCGGCGCCGCTCGGCGGGAGGATCCCGGGAGCAACCGTCACGCGATGCCGCAGGAGGAGACCTCAGGCGACGCCGTAGTAGAGGACCTCGCCGCTGTACGTCTCCACACCGAGTCGGAACTCGTCGATCTCCTGCGAGGGCACCACGTAGAGGGCGCGGAACTCGGCGCTCTCCCCGTCGGACAGGGGCTTCACGGCGCGCAGGGTGTCCGGCAGGAGGCCCTCGGCGACATCGTGGAAGTAGGTCCGGTCGGTCTCCCCGGCGAGCCAGAGCTCCTCGACGGGGGCGAACTGGCCGGGACCGTCGTACCGGGCCTCATAGGTGACCTCGACCAGCTGGAACCCGTCTTCCAGCAGACCGTCCTCGCCGGCGCGCGGCAGCGTGGCCTCGAGGTCGACCTCTCGCGCGCTCACGCTGAGCGTGCCCTCGGTCCAGACGGTCCAGCCGAAGGTGTGCTCGCCGACGTCGCCGGGGTGGTCGTACCCGCCGGTGCCGTCGGTCAGCTCCTCGCCCTGCGCGTCGGTGACCGTGCCGGGCTCCTTCGTCCGCGGGCTCTGCTCGTCGGCCGGCGCCTGAGTGGCGGGCGGGGCTGCATCCGGTGCGGGAGCGGGGTCGCCCCGGAGCAGCGACAGCACCCCGCCGACGACGAGCGCGGCGACGGTGACGGTGACGACGGCCTGCAGGGCGACGATGGCGAGGATCGACCAGGGGGTGAACCGTCGGCCGGGATGCTTCACCGGCCCGGACTCCGCCGAGGCTCCCGGCACACCCTCCGGCCCCGCGAAGAGCGAGTCGCCGAGATCGCCCGGGCCGACGGGCTCGCTCTCGCGCCGGTCGGGCAGCTCGACGGGCGCCGGCTCCGCGGGGACGGAGGCGCCGTCCCAGTCGTAGTCGGGCCGAGGCCCCCGGTGCTGCGTCACCCCCCGAGCATAAGTGCGGACAGGACCTCCCGTCCCCGGGGATCCGACAGGCCCAGCAGCGCACCCGATCACATCGGGCTCTTGCAACGCACAACCATTTGGTTGTAGATTCCGGGTATGGACACGATCGACGAGGAGCGGGCCGACGCCTGGTTCCATGCCCTCTCCGACCGCACGCGGCGCGACATCCTGCGGCGCGTGATGCGGGGAGAGCAGTCGGTCTCATCGCTGGCCAGGAACTACTCCATGAGTCTCACGGCCGTGCAGAAGCACGTCGTGACCCTCGAGCGGGCAGGCCTGATCACGAGGCGTCGCAGCGGCCGGGAGACCCTGGCCAGCGGCCAGGCCGGAGCAGTGCGGTCCGCCGCGCGGCTCCTCGCCGAGCTGGAGGACGTCTGGCGCGAGCGCATCGCCCGCATCGACGACCTCCTGGGCGCGGAGGCAGCCTCCTTGCCCGCAGCACCGCAGCATCCGCCGGCAGCGCAGCATCGTGCGGCGGCCTCATCGCCCCCTCGGAAGGACTGACCATGCCTGTCACCGACATCCGCCACGATCTCGACGCCCTCACCCTCACGATCACCGCGGAGTTCGCCGCCCCTGTCCAGCGCATCTGGGAGATCTACGCGGATCCGCGCCAGCTCGAGAAGGTCTGGGGCCCGCCGGAGTTCCCCGCCACGGTGGTCGACCACGACCTCGCTCCGGGCGGCCGCGTCACCTATTACATGACCGGCCCGGAGGGCGGGCGGCACTACGGCTACTGGACGGTGCTCGCGGTGGAGGAACCGGAGTCCTTCACCTACGAGGACGGCTTCGCGCACGAGGACTTCTCCCCGAACACCGATCTGCCCGTCTCGACCTGCGTGAGCACCTTCGCAGCGCAGGGGGACGGCACGCTGGCCACCTATGTCACCAGCTTCGCGTCCCGCGAGGGGCTGCAGACCGTGCTCGACATGGGTGTCGAGGAGGGCTCGCGCACGGCGATCGATCAGATCGACGGTCTCATCGCCTGATCAGCAGGTCGTCGCGGATCGCGCCACGCGTCGTCACGCCGCGTGACACGATCCGCGGCGTCCGCGCCCGCGGAGGGTAGCGTGTCGGGGGCATCTCCCGGCCTCGCGAGGCCGGGCCTCACCGGCTCGATCGAGGAGCACGCATGGCCCTGCAGAACGCGCAGAACGGGCAGGCTGACCAGCCCGGACCGGCCGAACGCACCGAGCACGCCGACGCACTCGGCGACCCCGTGCTCGACAACCCTGTTTGGTCCTCGCTGACCGGGCGTCACGCCCACCTGGCCATCGGGAACGAGCTGGTCCGGCATTTCCCGGCGGACGTCTCGCCGTTCGTCGGGGTGAAGGACTGGGAGCACCCGGAGGTCTGGGACGCGATCCTGGACGTGTTCGGGCACGACGCCGTGGTGGGCGTCTCCCACGCCGACCCGCTGCTCCCGGACGGCTGGACCCCGGTGTTCAGCATCCCCGGCGTGCAGCTGGTGCAGACGGACCGGTTCGAGGCCCGGCCGGACGACGAGGCGATCGAGCTCGGCGCCGCGGATTCCACCGACATGCTCTCCCTCGTCGAGCGGACCAAGCCCGGGCCGTTCCTCCCCCGCACCCATGAGCTGGGGCGGTACGTCGGGATCCGGCGCGCCGGACGCCTGATCGCCATGGCCGGCGAGCGACTGCATCCCGACGGATGGACCGAGATCAGTGCGGTCGCGGTCGACGAGGACTTTCGCCGCCAGGGGCTCGCCTCGCGGCTGATCCGCGATGTCGCCTTCCACATCCAGCAGCGCGGCGACCAGGCCCTGCTGCACGCCTCGGCCGGCAACACCGGAGCGATCGCCGGCTACGAGAAGCTCGGCTTCCGGCTGCGTCGCGAGGTGCTGTTCGGGGCGGTGCGCACCCCGTAGCCTCGACGGAGACCCCGCAGGAGCAGAACGCCCCGAAGGAGCAGCCGATGAGCACGTCGACCACTGTCCGGCAGGCCACGCCGCGCCGGGTGCCCCGATGGGCCCACGCGAGCGCATCGGTCCTGCTCGGCCTCGCCTTCGTGCTGCGGCTGGCCCTCGTCCCGGTTCCGCTCACCCTCGGCCTCGTGCTGTTCCTCGTGGTGGCGGGCCTGTTCGTCGTCGTCTCCCTCACGATGCAGATCCGCTGCTGGGGCACGCTGCTCGCCCCGGCCCTCACCCCGGCCCGGATCGTCGTCTCGGTGTTCTCCGTGGCGCTCGTGCCCCTGCTGGCGAACTTCCCGACGGAGGTCGCCCTGCCCTGGCGCATCGCGGTCACGATCCTCCTGCCGGTGACGCTGTACACCCTCCTCCGCTGGGACGATGCCCGCACGGTGGAGCTGCTCGGCGACCGTGCTCGACGCGAGGACAGGCGGTGCTCGACCTCCTCCACTGCCACCGCCTCGACCGTCTGACGCCGACCCCGAGGGCGGTCCGCCTCGTGACGGCACCCGGGTACCGTCGTCGCATGGATGAACAGCCGACCCTGCTGACGCAGCTCGAGGACGTGGACCGCAGCGACGAATCCCTGCGGGCGTGGGTGGCGGAGCGGATACGCCGCCTGGATGCCGACGACCGCCGCTCCTCCGACACGCATCTGATCAAGGCCGAGCTGCCGGCCGACTGGGGCATCGAGCTGTACCTCAAGGACGAATCCACACATGCCTCGGGCAGCCTGAAGCACCGGCTGGCCCATTCGCTGTTCCTGTTCGCACTGGTCAACGGCTGGCTGCGCCCGGGCATGCCGGTCATCGAAGCATCCTCCGGCTCGACCGCGGTCAGCGAGGCGCACGTGGCTCGGATGCTCGGCCTCCCCTTCATCGCCGTCGTCCCGCGCGGCACCAGCCTGCGCAAGATCTCGCTCATCGAATCAGCGGGTGGGCGCTGCCATTTCGTGGAGCGGGCCGAGCTCATGAGCAGCGAGGCCGCGCGCCTGGCGCAGGAGCAGGGCGGCCTGTTCCTGGACCAGTTCACCCACGCCGAGCGGGCCACCGACTGGCGCGGGAACAACTCGATCGCCGTGAACGCCTTCGCTCAGCTCGAGCTGGAGCCCCACCCGGTGCCGCGCTGGATCGTCGTCGGCGCCGGGACGGGCGGGACCAGCGCGACCTTCGGCCGCTACCTGCGGTACCGGAGCCTGGACACGTCGCTGTGCGTCGCCGATGTCGAGAACTCCGCCTTCTTCGGCGGCTGGGTGCAGGGCGATCCGTCGGTGACCACCGAGACCGGCTCGCGGATCGAGGGCATCGGCCGGCAGCAGATGGAGCCGAGCTTCGTCCCGGAGGTGGTGGACCGGATGATCCGGGTGCCCGATGCGGCCTCGGTCGCCGGTGCGCGCCATCTCTCCGAGAAGCTCGGCCGACGGGTCGGTGCCTCGACCGGCACCAACCTGGTGGCGACCGCGAAGCTCATCACCCAGATGCGTGAGCGCGGCGAGCAGGGCTCCGTGCTGACGCTGCTGTGCGATCCGGGCGACCGGTACTCGGACACCTACTTCGACGACCACTGGGTCGCGGAGCAGGGCTGGGACCTCGCGCCGTGGCGCGCCGAGCTGGAGCGGATGCTTCCGATCCTGAGCGTCTGAGCCGGGTCTCGGCCGCCCGTTCGGTCCACCAGGTTCCCTCGCGGCGCTCCGCCCGGCATGCTGGCATGGTGCACACACTCCTCGTCCGCACGGCGGTACGCACCGGTACGGCGGCGTACACCGTCAACGGCGCGCTGGGGCTGTCCGTCGCCGTGGGCGCGGTGGACACCTCGACCATGCGCTGGCTCCACCACGGTCTGTACATCGCGACCGTGACCTCGACCCTGCTGGCGATCGCGACCGCGACCCTGCGACGGGATCCGTCCGCACTCGCCCTCGCCCCGGCGGTCGTGCCCCTGTTCCTGCTGCAGCACCACGGGTCCCGGCCCTTGGGCCGCCACGCCCGCACCGCCGTGCTCGCAGCTCCCTGCTATGCCGGGGCGCTCGCCCTGGCCCGGAGGTGATGATGGAGTTCCTCGATGCCGTCTTCGGCCGACGCACGACCAACGGCCCCTTCCTGCCCGATCCCGTCCGCGAGGACCATCAGCAGCTGCTGATCCGTGCTGCGGCGGCGGCGCCCTCGCAGTTCAACAGCCAACCCTGGCGCTTCGTGCTGATCGAGGACCGTGCGACCATCGACCGCGTCGCGGCCCTCAGTGGCGAGAGCATGACCCAGGTGATGGGCGAGGGCACCTTCTTCCACCGCTATCGCAAGTACTTCCGCTTCTCCCGTCAGGAGATGGACCGCACGCGCAGCGGGATGCTCTTCGACCGGCTCCCGGCCCTGCTGCGCCCCTTCACCGGACAGGTGTTCACGGAGTCGGGGCAGAAGATGATGAACCGGCTGAGGGTGCCGCAGAAGCTCGGCGAGGAGAACCGGAAGCTCGTGGCCGGGTCCCCGCTGCTGGTCGGCGTGATGCTGGAGCGCGGCGAGTACCGGCCGGAGGCCCTCTCCGGGTTCTATTCGGTGTTCAGCATGGGGGCGGCGATGGAGAATCTCTGGCTGACCACCACGCAGCTCGGCATGGGCATCCAGTTCGTCTCCTTCCCGATGGAGGTCCCTGAGAACTGGCAGCAGATCGTCCAGCTGCTGGAGGTCCCCGACGATCTCGAGCTGATGGCGGTCTACCGGCTCGGCTACCTGCCGGAGAAGATGCGCCGGCCGGCGATCGACTGGTCGAGCCGGGAGCGGAAGCTGCCCTCCCAGTTCGTGTTCCGCGAGTCCTGCACCACCCCGCAGACGGGATGGGACGAGGACACCCGCCCGGGCACCTGACGCGCGCGACCGGGGGCATCGGTGGCCATCGGCGCCGCCGCCGCTGGCAGCCCTCGCTCCGAGTTCGGAGGGTCGGGTCCCGAGCGTGACGCCACCACCGTTCACATCTTAGGTGAGCCTTGCCTAAGCGTCAGTCGAGTCTCTACGCTGGGATTCCGGCGATCCGCCGACCCGTCGACCCCGCTGAGGAGCACCGTGCCCGCGCGCCCCGACCGTCACCTCCTGATCGGCGACGAGCAGGATCTGCCCCTGCTGCGCGCGCTGCTCCCCTCCTTCCCGCAGGACGCCTCCGGCGAGCTCGTCCTCGAGCTCCCTGCCGAGCACGGCCCGTTGCCCTCGACACCGCCCGGCATCTCCACCCGGATCCTCCCGTGCGAGCCCGGCACTCCGGGCGGACTGCGGGCCTGCGCGGCCCTCGACGCCTGGGCGGGCGAGTGGCTGCACGGGGACCACGCCCGCCCCGAGGCGCACTCGATCTTCGTGGGCCTGACCGGGAACCTGCTGGTCACCCGCCTCTGCGAGGCACTGGCGACGCGTCATCGCGGTCTGCACATGCATCGGCCCAGCCACGCCGGGTCACCGTTGTGACCGCAGGCGACGGCGAGCCGGGCGCACCCGGCAGTCCTCACACGAAGGCGCTGACCCCCGTGATCGAGCGGCCCACGATGAGCGACTGCATGGTGTCGGTGCCCTCGTAGGTGTGCAGGGCCTCGATGTCGCTGCGATGGCGCACCACACGGTTCTCCAGCAGGATCCCGGAGCCGCCGAGCAGGTCGCGGGCATCGGTCGCGATCTCGCGGGCCGCGCGGGTGTTGTGCACCTTGGCCAGTGAGGCCTGCTCGGGCCGGATGGCGCCGGCGGCCTCGAGCTCGGCGAGCCGCACGCAGTACAGCTGCATCGAGGTGAGGGTCTGCAGCATGGAGGCCAGGCGCACCTGGACGTTCTGGGCCTTGGCGAGCGGGCGACCGAACTGGATGCGGTTCTGCGCGTGCTCGAGGGCGGCCTCGTAGCAGGCGGTCGCGTGGCCGAGAGCGCCCCAGGCCACGCCGGCGCGCGTCGCGAACAGCACGCGAGAAGTGTCCTTGAAGGAGCGGGCGCCCGGCAGGCGGGCATCCAGCGGGATCCGCACGTCGTGCAGGGAGATGTGCGCCTGGTGGATGGCGCGCAGGGCGACCTTGCCGCGGATCACCTCGGCCTCGTAGCCGGGCAGCGACTGGTCCACGAGGAACCCGCTGACCTGGCCGTTCAATGCGGAGTCCGACTCGTCCTCCACCCGCGCCCACACCACGGAGAGATGGCAGTCCGCGCCGTTGCCGATCCAGCGCTTCTCGCCGCTGAGCACCCACGAGTCCCCGTCCCGGCGGGCCACGGTCTCGAGCGAGACGGAGTCGGAGCCGTGGTCGGGCTCGGTGAGCGCGAAGGCGCCATATTCGGTGCCGGCGGCGAGCGGCTCGGCCCAGCGCTGCTTCTGCTCCTCCGAGCCGAGCAGCATGATCGAGCGCAGCGCGAGCCCTCCCTGCACGCCGACCATGGTGCCGACGGAGCCGTCGATCCGCGAGAGCTCCATGTTGACCAGGCCTGTCGCGAGCGGTGTGAGGGAGCGGTGGCCGGGAACGTCGAGTCCGTCGGTGAGCAGATCGAGCTCGCCGAGACGCCCGATCAGCTCGATCGGGTACTCGCCGCGGTCCCACCAGTCGTTGATCCGCGGCAGCACCTCGTCGGCGAGCGAGCGGGCGTCCGCCCAGGCCGCGAGGTCGTCACCGGCGACGTCCTGGAACAGGGAGAGGTGATCGGCGGTGCGGGGCAGGAGGTCCGCCGGGGTGGCGGCAGAGGCGTCCGGCGCGGAGACGACGGCGCGATCGGTCGCGACGGAATCGCTAGTGCTGGTGCTGGTCATCAGGACATCCTCTCGATGATGAGGGCCATGCCCTGCCCGCCTCCGACGCACAGGGTGGCCAGGCCGAAGCGGCCCTCGCGCTCGCGCAGGCCGTTCAGCAGGGTGGTGGTCAGGCGGGCTCCGGTCGAGCCCCAGGGGTGGCCCAGCGCGATCGCGCCGCCGTGGACGTTGAGCTTGTCGTGGTCGATCCCGAGATCCTCGGCCGACGGGATGACCTGCGCGGCGAAGGCCTCGTTGAGCTCGACCAGGTCGATGTCGTCGATGGTCAGGTCGGCGAGCGCGAGGGCCCGACGGGTGGCCTCGACCGGGCCGAGGCCCATGATCTCGGGGCTGAGGCCGGAGACGCCGGTGGCGACCACGCGGGCCAGCGGCGTGATGCCGAGCTCCTTGGCGTACTCGGCCTCCATGATCACCAGGGCGGCGGCGCCGTCGTTGAGCGGGCAGCAGTTGCCGGCGGTGACGGTGCCGTCGGGACGGAAGACGGGGTCCAGGCCGGCCGCGGCGTCGAGCGTGACGCCGGCCCGCGGGGAGTCATCCGCGCTGATCACGGTGCCGTCGGGCAGGGTGACGGGCGTGATGTCGCGGTCGAAGAACCCGGAGGCCTTCGCGGCCTCGGCGCGGTTCTGCGAGCGCACCGCGTACTCGTCCTGGGCGGCGCGGGAGATCCCACGCAGCTCGGCGACGTTCTCGGCGGTCTGGCCCATCTGGATGTACGCGTCGGGCAGCTCGCCGTCCTGGCGCGGATCGTGCCAGGGGGCGGGGATCTCGCGGCTTGCACGCTTGTCGGTGCGCTCCCACGCCTCCCGGAACTGCGGATCGCGTGCGTCCTCCTCCATGAGCTTGCCGGAGCTCAGGGAGATCGACTCGACGCCGGCGGAGATCACGGCCCTCGCCTCGCCGGAGGCGATCGCGTGGAAGGCGGCGCGAGTGGTCTGGATCGAGGAGGCGCAGAACCGGGTCACGGTCGCACCGGGCACCGAGTCCAGGCCGAGACGGATCGCGACGGTCCGGGCGAGGTTGCCGCCCTGGTAGCCCTCGGGGATCGCACAGCCCAGCTGCAGGTCGTCGATGGTGGACGGGTCCAGCTCCGGGACCTGGTCGAGGGCGGCCCGGATCATCTGGGCCGCGAGGTCGTCCGGTCGGACGTCCTTCAGGGAGCCCTTGCGGGCGCGGCCGATGGGTGAGCGGGCGGTGGCGACGATGACGGCCTCGGGCACGGAGATCTCCTTCGATGGCGGCAGACGTGGACGCGGGCACGACATCGGCGGAGCCGAGCGGCCGCGACCAGCTTTCCCGATACTAAGGGTTCTAGATACTTCGTGGGAAGTCGGGGGCCCGCGCGGCCGACCGGGCGGACGCCGTGCGGCCGCTCAGGCAGGCAGAGGGCGTCCGCTGCGGCGGCGCGGGGTCAGCAGCAGGCGAGCCAGGGCGTCGATCGCAGCGCCGAGTGCTCCGATCACGAGGATCACCACGATCATCTCGTCGTACGCGAGGCGGTCGCGGGCGTTGAGGATCTCGTAGCCGAGGCCGCTGGTGACCCCGAGCATCTCGGCCGGCACCAGCACCACCCAGGAGATCCCGAGGGCCATGCGCACCGACTGCAGCACCGCCGGGCGCACGGAGGGCACCACCACGGTGCGCAGGATCTCGCCGCGGCGCGCTCCGAGCGTGTGGGCGACGGCGATGAAGCGCTGATCGATCGACATGACGGCGGAGGAGGTGCCCAGCACGATCGGCCAGACGGCGGCGGCCGCCACCAGGAACACCACCGGCGCGGAGCCCACGCCGAGCAGTGCCACGGCCACGGGGGCCCAGGACAGCGGCGAGATCATCCGCACGAACTGGACCACGCCCCCGCTCGCCCATCGCGTGGGCCGATGCAGCCCGATCAGCGCACCCAGCGGCACCCCGAGGACCGTGGCGATGAGGAGACCCAGCAGGAGCCGGGTCGTACTGGTCAGGAGGTCCTCGAGCAGCACACCGGTGGACAGCAGGGAGGCCAGCGCCTGCGGGACGCCCCAGGGGGACAGCGCCGCGAGCATGGGGCTTCCCGCACCGCCGACGGCCGTCAGGGCCCACCAGGCGAGGACCGCCGCGACCACGCCGAGCAGTCCCCAGGCCCAGGGGGCGGAGCGTCGGCCGTCGGCAGGCGGCGAGGCGCCGGCACCGGCGTGCGGCGCGTCGGCCGTCTCGAGGTCGGTGGGGGCGATGCTCATGGCGAGATCTCCTCGGGGTCGTCGAGGCCGGTCAGGGCCGAGGGGTCCAGGCGGCGGGCGGCATCGCGCAGCGCCCCGTCGTCGACAACGAGGCCGTGGGCGTCCTCCGCGTCGAGCCGGTCGAGCGCGCCGAGCGGGGCGTCCAGCAGCGTCGAGCGCATCTCCTCGACGAGCCGGGTGGTGAAGCCCGGCCGCAGGACCGGGGTGAAGTCGATGGTCTCGCCGTGCCAGTCGGGGTGCGCGACGTGCGCGTGCCCGGCATCGGGCCGGCCGAGCGCTGCGGTGATGGCCGGAAGGGGCTGCGGGAGATAGCGGCCGGAGAGCTCGGCGGCGACGGCCTCGCGGTCCTCGCGGCAGGCCTGCTGGGCGCGCACGAGGGCATTGGCGACGCCCTGGATCTGCTCGGGCGGCCGGCGCAGGAGCCCGCCGGTCGCGACGGTCACGCAGCAGGGGTGGGAGCGCCAGACGTCGCCGAGGTAGCGGCCGATGGTGCCGATGCCCTTGCCCTCGGCCATCGCGTTGAAGGGATCCGCCACGGTGTAGCCGCCGATCGAGCCGGCGTCCAGGGCAGGGATCATGTCCGACGGGGCCATCGGCACCAGGGTGACCTCGCCGCGATCACGGGAGGCGGTGCGGCGCACGACGGGGGTGAGCCCCTCGGCGCGCAGCATCTGCTGGACGATGACGTTGTGGATCGAGTACCAGGCGGGGATCCCGATCGTGCGCCCGGCCAGTGCACCGACCTCGGGGACATCGCGGCCGAGGGTGAGTGCCGAACCGTCGACGTGATTGGCGCCGAGCACGCGGATGTCCGCACCGAGGTCCAGCCGCATCTGGAGGGCCATCGGGAACAGCAGGTGCACGAGGTCGACGCTGCCCCCGAGCAGGGTCTCCCCCATCGACGCCCACGAGCGCAGGCGGACGGGCTCGTCGACCTCGACCCCTTCCTCGGCGAAGAGGCCGCGCGCGTGGGCGACGAGCAGCGGTGCGGCATCGGTGATGGGCAGGTAGGCGATGCGCAGAGGACGGTCCGGATCCACCGGGGAGGCGCTGCTGCGGCGCACGCCGAGCCCGACGGCGCCGCCGGCCGCGCCGGACAGCAACAGCGATCCGCCCGCGCCGAGCAGGGCACGGCGGCTCGGAGCCGCTCTCACACCGCCGCCTGGACGGTGCCGCCGCGGTAGTGGGCGAGGATCTCCTGGCGTGTGGTGCCGGCCTCCCGGGGGCGCCACTGGGCGGTGAACCCGCGGGCGCCCTCGAGGTAGACGATGCGGTCGGCGACCACCAGGGCCTCGTCGACGTCGTGGGTGACGAGCACCGCGGCGATCTGCACCCGGGTGAGGACCTCGCGCAGCCACACCTGCAGGTCGGCGCGGATCGCGGGATCGAGGGCGGAGAACGGCTCGTCGAGCAGGACCACGCCGGGGTCCACGGCGAGCGCGCGGCCGAGGGCGACGCGCTGGGCCTGCCCGCCGGAGAGCTCCGCGGGCAGGGCGGCGGCGAGCTCTGCGATCCCGAGATCCTCGAGCAGCTCGCGCACGCGAGCGTCGCTGACGCGCCCCGCGTTCGCGGCGTAGCGGGCGCCGAGGCCGACGTTCTCGGCGACGGTCAGCCACGGGAACAGGTCCGGTGACTGCGGCACGAGCGCGGGCCGACGGGAATCGGCGAGGTCGATGCTGCCGGCCTGAGGCTCGTCGAGCCCTGCGAGCACACGCACCAGGGTCGACTTGCCCGCTCCGGAGGCGCCGAGCACGCAGACCGTCTCGTGCTCGCCGACGTCGAGGTCGAGACCGGCGAGCACAGGGGCCGGGGCGCCCGTGTGCCAGCGGGTCACTCCTCGCAGCGCGAGCTTGCTCATGGCCGGCTCCTGGCGCTGTCGTCGGCTGACACGAGGAGATGACGCAGATGGGTCTCCGTGGGCGACTGCACCGGGAGGAACGCCGCCTCGCGGGCGCGCCGCGAAGTGTCGGACGCCTGCGCGTAGCCGCGCCCGCCGACGGTCTTCTGCTCGAGCTGGGTCGCGCGCCCGGTGAGCAGTGCGACCTCGAGACGGACGCTGACGAGCTCGCGCGGCGAGACGGCCGCTGCAGCGGCGTCGGCCTCCCCTACATCCCCAGCATCCCTGGCATCCCTGGCATCCCTGGCATCCCTGGCATCCCTGGCATCCCACGCGGCGGTCCGGACCGTGCGCACCAGGTCATCGCGCAGCGACTCCCAGTCGGCGCGCCCGGCCGCGAGCTCGTCGGCCAGCACCCGCTGCGCGACGGGATCCGCCGCGGCCTCGGCGGCGTCGAGCGCCGCTCCCGCCAGTCCCAGGCACATCCCGCTCTGGAGCAGCAGGAAGGCGGCGCGAGCGCGGTCGCGGAAGTCCGGGACGTCCTGCGTGAGCACGTCCCCCGCCGGAACAGCGACCTGCTCGAGACGAAGCACGCCGGAGGACGTTCCGTCCAGCGCCATGAGCCCGACCAGCGGCGTCACGCCGACACCGGGGGCGTCCCGGGCGATGCGCACGATCGCGCGCCGGCCGTCCTCCCAGCGCACGGGCATCACGATCCAGGCGCCCTCGCGCAGGTTCGAGCACCAGGGCAGGACGCCATCGACCGCGAGCGAGCCGTCCGGACGATCGGTGGCGACCAGCGGGATCTCGCCGAGGCCGGCCTCCTCCTTGTAGGCGGGGGCCATGCCGGAGGCCAGGGCGAGCCTGCCCGCCTCGGCACCGTCGGGCGGCGTCGAGCCGGTGACCCAGTGGTACTCGAGCGCGGAATGGTGCCCCCACAGCGAGAACGCCGTGGCGGTGCAGCGCCTGGCCAGAGCGTGGATCAGCTCGACCTGGAGGGGCAGCGGCGCCGCGAGCAGCCCCAGCTCACCGAGCTCGCGCAGAGTCTCCCAGGGGTCTCCCCCCTCGCGATCGACGGCGCGGGCCCGCTCACCGGCCCGTTCGAGCACCGGCAGCGCTCCCGCAGGCAGCTCCGCGAGCCCCAGACGGGAGCGGACAGGGGCCGTCACCGCCTCCGGGCTCACGAGGACGAGGCCCCGAGATCGATCGCGCCGAGCGCCCAGATGCGGTCGACCGGGGTCTCGACGGCGTCGCGGGCACGACGGACGGCGTCCTCGTCGGGCGCGTCGTAGAAGCACAGGCACTTCGCGGTGTCCTCGCGCACGTAGGTGCGCAGGAACGACGTCTCGGGGACCTCGGCGTACTTGGGGGCGTTCGCCTTCTTGCGGGCGAGGTACTTCTCCATCGTGATCTCGGCGGGGATGTCCCACTCCACGAGGTATCCGGCCCCGCGGCGCAGCGCCTTGATGTCCTCGAGCTCCGCCCCGACCAGGCGCACCTCGTCGGGCCCCTCGACGGACGTCGCCGCATCGCCCACCGCGGCGGAGATCTCGCCGGCGGTCTCGGCGGACTCCGCCTCGACGATCGTGAACAGACGCGAGTGGTCGGCCGCGACCTGCGACTCGATGACCTCACGGGATGCGTCGGCCCCGGCGCCTCCCACCAGAGCGTCCAGAACGGCCTGGACGCCCTCACGGGTGGCGGAAGCGGGTTCGATCTCGAACAGGAACAGAGCCATGTCACACCTCTCGACGGAATCTTCGGGAACACACCCGAAGCACAACTTATGGACAGCATAAGGGCCTACGCGGGGTCCCTGCATCCTCCGTGGCCTGCGGCGTGAGGACGCCCTCCCCCGCCCGCTGAGGCAGACTCGGCGTATGAGCTCCACGCCCACCACCCCGCCGACGTTCACGATCGACCGTCCGCGGCTCGAGGACGTCCCCGCGATCGCGCGGATCCACGTGGACGGGTGGAGGGCGGCTTACTCGCATCTGCTCGCGGGTGAGCAGTGGTTCGGGCAGCAGGCGGTCGACCGACGTACCACCCAGTGGACCTCCTGGCTCACGCCCGACACGCCTGCTCACGACCAGGGGATCTACCGCATCGGTCGCGACGCCGAGGGCACCCCGATCGGGCTCGCGGCCTCCTGGCCTCCCCGCGAGAAGCAGCCTGTGCGCGGCCGGGAGCTGTCGATCCTCTACATCGAGGAGGCGTGGTTCGGGAGCGGTCTGGGGCGCGCGCTCGCGGAGTCGGTCCTCGACGGCGGGCCCGCCTCGGTGTGGGTCGCCGAGGAGAACCCCCGGGCACGCCGCTTCTACGAGAAGCTCGGCTTCACGCCCGACGGGGCGGCCCGCGTCGAGGAGCAGCTCGGGAACATCCGGGACATCCGCATGGTGCGCTGAGCGGCCGAGCCCCCGCCCCCGGGAGCGGCAGCCATCCCACCGACAGGGGCGGTCACCGTGTCACCGACGGGCCTATGGCGACGAGCACTGGCGATATCGCCGGTGCACCTCACCAGCGGCCCGCCCGCGACATGGGCCCCGACCATCCACGGCCCGGACGACGCCGACGAGGCGGTTGAGCGCAGGAGCGGTGCCCCGAGACCTGCACCCGGCGCCCCGACCCCGACCCCGAGACCTGCACCCCGGATCCCGCATCCCGAGCCCCGCGTCCTGGCTGTCAGCTCCTGCCGAGCACCACGGACTCGCGGGTCAGGGCACGGCACCGCTGCGACAGGGTGATGCCGAGGCCGGGGCGGTCCGGCACGAGCATGCGCCCGTCGCGGGTCTCCAGCCGCTCCTCGAACAGCGGGTCCAGCCAGTCGAAGTGCTCGACCCAGGGTTCGCGCGGGTAGGCGGCGGCCAGGTGCAGGTGGATCTCCATCGCGAAGTGCGGAGCGAGCTGGAGGCCGGCGTGGTCGGCGAGGGTCGCCAGGCGCAGGAACTGGGTGATCCCGCCGACTCGCGGCGCGTCGGGCTGGATGATGTCGCAGGCTCGGGCGTCGATCAGGCGCACGTGCTCGGCGACGGAGGCGAGCATCTCCCCCGTCGCGATCGGGGTGTCCAGCGCGTCGGCGAGCTGCCGGTGCCCCTCGACGTCGTAGGCGTCCAGCGGCTCCTCGATCCACACCAGGTCGAACTGCTCGAGCCAGCGCCCCATGCGCAGGGCCGTCGGCCGATCCCACTGCTGATTCGCGTCGACCATGAGCGGGGCATCCTCCCCGATCGCCTCGCGCACGGCGGTGACGCGCGCACGGTCCACGGCGGGGTCGGGGTGGCCCACCTTGATCTTGATGCCGCCGATGCCGGCCTCGAGCGAGCGGACGGCGTTCCGGGTGACCTCCTCGAGCGGTGCGTTGAGGAAGCCTCCCGAGGTGTTGTAGGTGCGCACGGAGTCCCGGTACGGGCCCAGCAGCTTGGCGAGCGGGAGCCCGGCGCGCTTGGCCTTGAGGTCCCACAGGGAGATGTCCAGCGCCGCGAGGGCCTGGGTGGCGAGTCCCGAGCGGCCGACGGAGGCCCCCGCCCACAGCAGCCGTTCGTACAGGCGGGGGATGTCGGAGGGGTCCTCCCCGATCAGGAGGTCGGCGACCTCCTTGGCGTGCGCGTACTGCGCCGGCCCACCGCCTCGCTTGGAGTAGGAGAAGCCGATGCCCTCCAGGCCCTGCTCGGTGCGGATCTCCGCGAACAGCAGCACCACCTCGGTCATGGGCCGCTGTCGGCCGGTGAGCACCTTGGCGTCGCTGATCGGCGTGGACAGCGGGAGCACCACGCTCGACAGCTCCACCGAGCGGATCCGGTCCTGTCCCGGCATCTGGTGGGTGAGGGTCATCGTCGAGCTCCTGTCGCTGTGCTTGGTGCGGTGGCCGGTGCTGCCGCCGGCCCTAGGGTCGGGGCCTCGTCGCGCACGAGGCAGGGACGCCGGGCATCGAACTCCCATCCCGGCACGAGGTACTGCATGGTCACGGCGTCGTCGCGGCCGCCGGTGCCGACGATCCGCTCACGGTGCAGCGCATGCGCGGCCTCGAGGCGGTCGCGATCGATCTCGATTCCCAGCCCCGGAGCGTCCGGGTCCACCGTGATCTTGCCGCCGGCGATCCGGTGCGGCTGCCGGGTGAGCTGCTCGAGCCCCTCCTGCCAGATCCAGTGGGTGTCCAGCGCGTTGTACCTCCCGGGGGCGGCGGCGCCGCAGTGGGCGATCATCGCCAGGGAGATGTCGAAGTGGTTGTTGGAGTGGCAGCCCCAGGTCAGGCCCAGGTCGTGACACAGCTGGGCGACCCGGACCGAGCCCTCCATGGTCCAGAAATGCGGATCGGCGAGCGGGATAGACACCGACTGCAGCGCGAGCGAATGGGTCATCTCGCGCCAGTTGGTGGCGACCATGTTGGTCGCCGTCGGCAGCCCCGTGGCCCGTCGGAACTCCGCGAGCACCTCGCGCGCCGAGTAGCCGCCCTCGGCCCCGCAGGGGTCCTCGGCGTAGGCGAGCAGGCCCTGCGCGTCCGAGCACAGCTCGATCGCCTCCTCGAGCGACCAGGCCCCGTTGGGGTCCAGCGTGATCCGGGCGTCGGGGAAGCGGGCCTTGAGGGTCCGGATCGCCTGCATCTCCTCGGCGCCGTCGAGCACTCCGCCCTTGAGCTTGAAGTCCTCGAAGCCGTACCGGTCGTAGGCGGCCTCGGCGAGCCGCACGATCGACTTGGGTGTGAGGGCCTCCTCGTGGCGCAGCCGGTGCCAGTCGTCGTCCGCCTCCCTCTCGCGCACGTAGTCGAGGTCGGTGCGGTCCGGATCGCCGACGTAGAACAGGTACCCGAGGGTCTTCACCGCGGTCCTCTGCTGCCCGTCCCCGAGCAGGGCTGCGACCGGCAGCCCCACCCATTTGCCGAGCAGGTCGAGCAGCGCGGCCTCGATCGCGGTCACGGCGTGCACCGTGGTGCGCTGATCGAAGGTCTGGTCGCCGCGGCCCGCGCTGTCGCGGTCGGCGAACTCCTCACCGATACGGCGCAGCACGTTCTTGCGGTCCGCGATGCTCGCGCCCTCGACGAGCCGGCGGGCGTCCTCGAGGGTGCGGGTGATCGGCTCGCCGCCGGGGACCTCGCCCACGCCGGTGGTGCCGTTCGAGTCGGTCAGCAGCACGACGTTGCGCGTGAACAGCGGACCGTGCGCGCCGGAGAGGTTCAGCTCCATGCAGTCCCGTCCGGCGACGGGGAAGACTTCCATCCGCTCGACGGTGGGTGCCGTCGTGCCTCGTGCTGCTGTGCCCTGGGCGGTCATCGAGTGCTCCTGTGCGGGGGTGCGTGCCACGGTGCTCATTCGGCGATCCTCCGCCCGGCGAGCGTCTCGTAGTAGGTGGCGAGCGAGGAGTGGTCGTCATGCTCGTGCCCGGCCGCCGAGATCGCGGTCATCATCTCGCGAACGGCTGCGGTCAGCGGCAGCGACGACCCGCTCTCGTGCCCGGTGCCCAGCGCATTGTCGAGGTCCTTGATGTGCAGGTCGATGCGGAAGCCTGGGGCGTGGTCGCCCGAGAGCATCTTCGGCGCCTTCTGCTCCATGACCTTGGAGCCGGCGAGGCCGCCGCGGATCGCGTCGATGACCGAGGCGGGGTCCACGCCGGCGGTCCGGGCGAGCACCGCCGCCTCGCCGAGGACCGCGATGTTCACCGCGACGATGGCCTGGTTGGCGAGCTTGGCGATGTTGCCGGCGCCGATCGGGCCGACGAGCGTGACGGAGCTGCCCATGAGGTCGAGGATCTCGCGGACCCGGTCGAGGTCCGCCTGCGCACCGCCGACCATGAAGGCCAGGGTGCCCTCGATCGCGCCGGGCTCTCCGCCGGAGACCGGCGCGTCGAGCATGCCGACACCGCGCTCGGCGAGCGCCTCATGGAGGCGACGGCTGACCGCGGGGGCGATCGAGCTCATGTCCACCAGAAGCGATCCCGATGCGGCACCCTCGAGGACGCCGTTCTCGCCGAGCACGACCTGCTCGACATCGGGGCCGTCCGGGAGCATCGTGAGGATGATGTCGACCTGCTGGGCGACCTCCTTCGGGGTGTCCGCCGTGTCGGCGCCCTGGTCGGCCAGCTCCTGCATGGCGCGGGGCGACCGGTTGTGCACGACCAGCTCGTGACCTGCTGCGAGCAGGTGCGCCGCCATGGGGCGGCCCATGATTCCGAGTCCGATGAATCCGATCCTCATGATGAGGTCCTCTCTTCCTGTGCGGTGGTGGGTGGGGGTCAGGCCGGGACCACGAGGCTCAGCAGCATGACGCCGCCGAGACCCAGGATCGCCAGCACGGTGGTGTAGCTCGTGCGGATCTTCAGGGCGTCCGTGACCTCGAGGTTGAAGTACTCCTTGAACAGCCAGAATCCCGGATCGTTGACGTGGCTGAAGGCGATCGACCCGCAGGCAGTGGCGAGCACAGCGAGCTCGGGCGAGACGCCACCGGCCGCGACCAGCGGTGCGGCGATGCCTCCTGCGGTCGAGACCGCGACCGTCGCGGAGCCGATCGCGATGCGCAGGATGACGGCGATCAGCCAGGCCAGCAGCAGCGGGTTCACCGACAGGCTCCCGCAGACGTCCGCGATGTAGTCGGCCACGCCCGCCGCGGTGAGTACCTCTTTGAAGGAGCCGCCTGCACCGACGACGAGGATGATCATCGCCATCGCCTTCGCACCGCCGCCCATCGAGCTCGCCACGTCGGTCATGCTGTGCCCGAGTCGCGGTCCGAGCGCCCAGGTCGCGACGACCAGGGAGATCAGCAGCGCGACCGTCGGCTGACCGATGAAGCCGATGGCCGAGCCCAGCCGGGACTCGCCCGGCAGGAGGATCGCGTAGACGGCGGCGCCGGCGATCAGCACCACCGGAACCATCGCGACCAGCACCGAGAGCCCGAGCGAGGGCATCTCCTCCTCGGTGAACTCCTTGTCCGTCGCGAGGCCCGGGGGAATCTGCGGATCCAGCTTCTTCACGAACGGCAGACGGGGCCAGATCATGGCGATCAGGGCGCCCGCGGGCACAGCGATCGTGAGGCCCAGCAGCAGCGTCGTGCCGATCGAGGCGCTGTAGAGCCCGGCCACGGCTGTCGGCCCCGGATGCGGCGGCAGGAAGCTGTGCATCGTCGAGAGGGTGATCGACATCGGCAGCGCGATCCACAGGAGACGCTTGCCCGTGGTGCGCACCAGGGTGAACGCGACCGGCACGATGATGATGAAGGCGACCTCATAGAACATCGTCCCGCCGACGATCACCGAGGTGGCGATCATCGACCACTGCACGCCCTTCTCCCCGAGGGCGCGGGACAGGGAC
This sequence comes from Brachybacterium alimentarium, assembly GCF_002332425.1. Lineage (GTDB taxonomy): Bacteria > Actinomycetota > Actinomycetes > Actinomycetales > Dermabacteraceae > Brachybacterium > Brachybacterium alimentarium. Next base: position 109,381 of record NZ_NRGS01000011.1, read on the forward strand.
TGCGCGATGCGCTGCGCGGCGCCGGCGTCCCCGAGGACCCGGCCGATCATCGCACCGAGCCCGATCACGATGAGGGTCGAGCTCAGCTGGCCGCCGAGGCCGTCCTCGATGAGGAGGGGCACGGCGCTGAGCCCGGCTGGCTCACCTTCATAGGTGAGGCGGTCGGTGAGCACCGCCCACAGGCCGACGAGGCCCGAGACGAGCAGGAGTGCGACGAAGCCGTTGAGCTTCAGTCGCGTCATGAGGACGACGAGGAGCACGACCGCCAGGGCGACTATGACCAGGGGCATGGGAGTCCTTTCGCTGCGATGCGGGGAAGGTCAGAGAGCCGCGAGCGACTCCACGACGCTCGTCAGCTCCGTGCGCAGCCGGGGATCGATCTCGCGTGCTGGGGCGAAGCAGCTGCCGGCGTCGATGCCGGCGATGCGCAGCCCCTCCTTGAGAACCAGGGGGAAGGTCGCGCGGCCGACGAGGTCCCGCAGCGACGTCAGAGCCTCCTGCAGCTCGCGGGCCCGGGTGAGGTCCCCGGCCCGGTACGCCTCGTAGATGCCCGAGACCACCTGCGGGGCGACGTTTGCCGTGGAGGCGATCGCCCCCTCGGCCCCGGCCTCGAGGGCGGGGAGGATGTGGGTGTCGAGGCCGACGAGGACGGTGAAGCCCGCCGGGCGCGCATCGAGGATCGTGCGCAGACGCTCGAGGTCCCCCGCGGAGTCCTTCAGGCCGACCACGCCGTCGACCTCGGCGAGCTCGAGGACCGTCTCGACGGAGAGCTCGACGTGGGTGCGCCCGGGGTTGTTGTAGAGCAGGACGGGCAGGTCGGTGCCGCCGGCGATCTCCCGGAAGTGGGTGACCAGCTCACCTTGGGTGGGCGTCATGAAGTACGGGGTGAGCACCGAGAGGCCGGCGACGCCGCCCACCTCCTCGATCATCCGCGCCGTGCGCAGGCAGTCGCGGGTGGTGATCTCGCTGGCCCCGGCGTAGACGGGGACGCGGCCGGCGACGTGCTCGACGGTGATCTCGACGACCCGGCGCTTCTGGTCCTCGTCCAGGCCGTAGATCTCGCCGCTGCTGCCGAGCACGAAGATGCCGTGCACACCGCGGTCGATGGTGAAGTCGAGGACGTCGCGCAGACCGTCCTCGAGGAGGTCCCCCGACTCGGTCAGCGGGGTGACGAGGGCGGGGATGATTCCGTGCGGACTGCTCATGGGCTGCTCCGGTGCAGAGGCGAGTAGGTCGGAGTCAGGTTCACATATGTGGACAACGTGACACAAGGGGGCTCGAGTGTTTTTCTCCGAGAACCGGAATCAGAGGCGCGTTCCCGGTTACCATCGGGCCATGGCCACGAACCCGACCTCCGACGCAGCCGGTGCCTCCGGCGTCCGCGAGGTGAAGTCCGCTGCCCGGACGATCGAGGTCCTCGAGTTCCTGGCCGCCCGGCAAGGGACGCTCACCCGGCTGAGCGAGGTCTCCGACGCCCTGGAATGGCCGCGCTCCTCGACCCATGCACTGCTCCAGACCCTGGTCGCCCGGGGCTGGGTGCAGACCGAGCCGACGGGCTCCTACTACTCGATCGGCATCCGCGCCCTGCTCGCCGGGACCAGCTACATCGACCGCGATCCGCGGGTGCGCCTGGCGCATCCGATCCTCGCGGACCTCGCCACCTCCCTCGGCGAGACCGTCCACCTCGCCCGCCTCGACCGCGACCAGGTCGTCTACCTCGCGACGGTCGAGTCCCGCGAGTACACGCGGGTCATGCCGCGCGTGGGCCGTCGGCTGCCGGCTGTGCACACCTCGCTCGGCAAGGCGATCCTCGCCGAGGAGCCGGCCGCCCGGCCCACCGAGATGGCGCCCGCCCTGACCCGCTTCTCCCACACCCGGCTCGCGGAGCTCGAGGAGGACCTCGCCCTGGCCGAGCAGCGCGGCTACGCGATCGACGAGCAGGAGAACACCGAGGGGCTGCGGTGCATCGGCCTCGCACTGCGCTACACCCGCCCGGTCACCGACGCCATCAGCTGCTCGGTGCCGATCCGTCGACTCACCCCGGGGCGCTGGGAAGAGATCATCGCGGCCCTCGAGGTCGCCCGCGACCGCATCGAGGAATCGGCCCCCGTCGTCGGGCCCTGACGCCCTGACCTGGTCGGCCTCCAGTGAGGCGGACAGCGCTCCGGGCACGGCTCCACCCGGGGTCGGGGGCCGGCCTCGAAGGATCCGACCCGAGGAGGACCGGTCCGCGCTCCTGGGGGGACGCTCCGGCACCCCGTCCGCCGCGATGCTCGAGGCATGAGAAACGCAACCATCGCCACCAGCCGCACCCGAGCCGCCTCCGAGGAGCCCATCGCCTACCGTCCCCTGCCTGCCGCGTGGGGCGACGTCGAGGCGCTGCATGCCGTGCGCGCCGCCAAGGCCCGCGCCGCCGAGCAGGGGGTCGACCCGAGCACCCTGGCCCTCGAGGCCACGACAGCGCCCGAGAGCACCAGGCCCACGACCCGTGACACCGCCGCGACCGGATCCCGTCCGGCCGCTCGCGGCCGCCGCCTCATCCCGCGACACCACAGGCGCCGTCTCGCGACCGTCTGAGCCGCCGTCGGCCGCGCCGGAGGTCACTAGGATCACGAGCATGACCGATCGATCCGCCGCACATCATCTGGCCGAGGAGCGCCTCGACTATCTCGCCGGGTCCCTGCCCGACGACGCCCCCGCGGACCCGCTGGCCCTGTTCGACGTCTGGATGGACGAGGCCTTCGCCCGCCGCGAGCAGCACGGCGATCTCTCCGACCCGTCGGCCGTGGTGCTGTCCACCGTGGCGCTGGATCCCGGCGGTGTCCCGCGCCCCCGCTCGCGCACGGTGCTGCTGAAGGGGCACGACGACGGCGGCTTCGTCGTCTACACGAACCTCTCCTCCCCGAAAGCTGCGGAGCTCGAGGCCACCCCGCGCGCCGCCCTCCTGCTGCCCTGGTACCCGCTGCAGCGGCAGGTGCGCATCGAGGGGCGGGTCGAGCGGCTGCCTGCGGCGGAGTCCGAGGCGTACTGGGCGCAGCGCCCTCGCGGCTCGCAGCTGGGAGCCTGGGCGTCCCACCAGTCCCAGCCGATCGACTCGCGCGCGGATCTCGATGCGCGATATGCCGAGATCGAGGCCCGTTTCGAGGGTGCCGACGTGCCACGGCCGGAGTTCTGGGGCGGCCTGCGGATCCATCCGGAGCGCGTCGAGTTCTGGCAGGGCCGCGAGAACCGCTTTCACGACCGGATCGTCTACGACGTCACGGCCGACGGCAACTGGCAGCGGCACCGCCTCCAGCCCTGAGGACAGAGCTCTCCGACTCCTACCCCGGATCAGGTGAGGTGGCGGAGGAAGCGCTGCGGGGACTCGAGGAAGCTGCGCCAGGTGCGCACGAGTTCGAGGTGGTCGTACTCCGTGCGTCGCAGGCCCCACTCCCCCACCTCGAGCAGGTCGCCCCCGGGCAGCGCGGCGAGCACCGGGGAATGGGTGGACAGGATGATCTGCGAGCCACCCTCGGCGAGGTCGCGCAGCAGCCCCAGCAGGGCCAGGCAGCCGCTGAGGGAGAGCGCGGACTCGGGCTCGTCCAGCAGCCACAGGCCACGGATCCGCGAGCGCTCCGCGACCAGCTCGAGGAAGGATTCACCGTGGCTGCGCTCGTGCATCATGCCGCCCACGCCGATCTCCTCGTAATACGTGAACAGCGAGTGCATGGTCTCGGCGCGCAGGAAGAAGCCCGACTTCGAGGCTCCTGCACCGCGCACCAGCTGCAGGTGCTCCGCGAGCGCGGACTCCGTCGTGCGGGTGGCGTGCATGGCCCCGGTGCCGCCGCCTTCGGCGTTCAGCCCGTACGCGCCGGCTATCGCCTCCACCACGGTGGACTTCCCCGCCCCGTTGTCCCCGGTCAGCACCGTGATCTGGCCGAGCTCGAGGCCGTCGTCGAGCACCTGGCGCACCGGCGGCAGGGTGGCGGGCCAGACGGCGCGGTCCGCAGGGGCGAGCCTGTGCTCGCGCACCGCACGCAGCGGCAGCAGGAGGTCGCTCATATGCCGAATGCCTCCGGATAGGAGATCTCACCGCGCGGCACCGGCCGGGCCGAGTCGAGCGCGACGGCCAGGAAGGCGTCGTCGGGAGCGTCGAAGGGCGAGGTGATCCCGGCCAGGGACGCCGGTTCGAAACCGAAGCGGGGATAGAAGTCAGGGTGCCCGAGCACGACCACCGCGTTCTCGCCCTGGCCACGAGCCGCCTCCAGACCAGCTCGGATCACGGCGGAACCTGCCCCGCGGCCCTGGACGTCCGGCAGTGTGGCGCACGGCGCGAGAGCCAGCACCGGTTCGCCGCCGACGGTCGCACGGGTCAGCAGCGCGTGCGCGACGAGGCGGCCGTTCTCGTCGGTGGCCACTGTGGAGAGACCCTCGATCCAGGCCGACGCATCGGCGCGTAGGGCGTCCACGAGATCCGCCTCCTCGGCGGTCGGGAAGGCTTCGGCGATCAGGGCGTGAAGCGCGGGAGCGTCGCTCGGCAGCTCAGGGCGTGTGGTCCACGGTGTCATGGCTCCAGAGTGCACCACGGGCCGGACACCGCAGCCGCTAGGCTCTCCTGCGGGCCCGGGACACGGCGGGTCTTTCGACCGACCAGCTCCCGAGGTGGATCATGGCCCAGCCCCGCTCCCGCACCCCGCTCATCGTGGGGATCTTCGCCGCGATCGCCTGCCTGGCTCTCGTGCTGCTCGTCGTGGCCGCGCTCATCGCCGGCATCGTGTACTTCCGCTCCCTCGACTCCGGGGGCTCCGGGGGCTCCGGGGACCAGCGCGACGGCACGTCGACCTCCGGTGAGCTCATCACACCGCCCGGTGTCGACGAGGACCAGCCGTACCTCGAGATCAGCACCAGCTCGGACGGGCCGGTGGTCGATGTCTACCTCGACTTCCTCTGCCCGCACTGCAAGACCTTCGAGGAGGCGCAGGGCGAGGACCTCGCGCAGCTGGCGCTCGACGGCGAGATCACGCTGCGCATGCATCCGCGCCCGATGCTCGACCCGAACTCCACGCCCGTGGGTTACTCCGGCCGGGCGGCGAACGCTGCCGTCTGCGCCTACGCCGAGGATCCCGAGCTATGGTTCCCGGCCGAATCGGCCCTGTTCGAGGCCCAGCCGGGCACCGAGGGGCTCACCGATGACGAGCTCGCGCAGGTGGTCGACGAGGCCACCGGCCTGGACGTCGGCCAGTGCATCGCCGAGGGCACCTATCTGCCCTGGATCGAGGACGTGGTGGAGCCCGAGGCCGGATCGAGCACCCAGGGCACGCCGACGGTGCTCCTGGACGGAGAGCAGTTCACGGGCGACCTCGCCGCTCCCGGCAGCGTCAAGGAGGCCGTCGAGGCGGCCTGAGGCTCGCCCGGTCGGTCCCGCCCTGCCCGTCTGCCCGGTCCTACCCGTCGACCTCATGGGCGATCGCGCCTTCGCCGTCCGCGATGGAGGAGCCCTGGCGCAGGATCTCGATGCGGGCCACGTCGATGTCGACGCCGCCCTCGATGCCGGAGACAGTGCCGTCGAAGCGCAGCTGCCAGACGGCCCAATCCTCCTGCTGAGGGCGATCCGAGGCACGGAACAGCCAGTCCGGACGCGGTTCGGTGACCGGCAGTCCGTAATGGTCGCGCCATTCCTTCGAGGAGTAGATGAGCAGGCGGCGGCCCCAGGCCTTCTCCACCGCGGCCGTGAAGTCGTCAATCTCGGCCTGGGCGTCGACCCCGCCGGGACGCTCCGCGCAGGCCCCGTCGAACTCGAGATCGATGGCCGGCGGGAGGGCGGCGTCGTCCGGCGGGGCGGCGGCGAGGAAATCCGTGGCCTGGTCCGCGCCCGAGGAGCACAGCGTGAAGTAGTGGTAGGCGCCCGGGGTGAGGCCTGCCGCGCGGGCTCCATCCCAGTTCTGCTGGAACATCGCGTCGGTATAGCCGGCGCCCTCCGTGGCCTTGATGTAGGCGAAGGAATAGCCGTCGGCGGCGACCTCCTCCCAGTCGATCTCCTTCTGATGAGCCGACACGTCCAGACCCATCACCTCGTTCTGGGCGAGGTCGACTCCGTCGGGGAGGTTCTCCGTCGCAGCGGCGTCCGGCGGGATCGCGCGCACGGACAGGGCGTCGTCATCGGCCTCGAAGGGGGTGCGCGCAACGGCTCCGTCGGACCCTCCGCGCAGGCCGCCGATAAGCAGGGCCGTGCAGCCGCCGAGCACCAGCAGGAGGATCACGGCGAGCGCGCCGGCTATCAGCTGGCGACGCCGGACCTGCTCTGGGGTGAATCGGGGCACGCGGCGACGCTACCGGAGAGGCGTCGCCCGCCCCGGCATCATCGCGCGAACAGCGTGGCGAACGCGCGCAGCAGCTTCGGTGGTTCGTCGGCCGTCTCGCGCTGGAGGGCGGTGAAGATGTCCTCCATCTCGTCGGGCGAGAAGTAGCCGTGGTCGCGGTAGGCGCGGGCCCGCTCGATGATCGAGGGGATGTCGAGCTCCGGATGGAACTGGGTGGCGTACTGCCGGGTGCCGACGCGGAACATCTGCACCGGCGCGGTCGCCCCGCTCGCCAGGACGGTCGCGAACGACGGCAGGGTGTGGACCGCCTCCTTGTGGCCGACGAGGCCGGTGAAGGTCGTCGGCAGGCCGGCCTCCTTCACCAGCGGGTCCTCGAGACCGGCCGCGGTGAGCGTGACCTCGACGGCGCCGAGCGGCTCGCCGTAGGTGCGGTCGATGAGGGCGCCCTGGTGGGTGCCGAGGGTGCCGATGCCGTAGCAGGCGCCGAGGAACGGAATGTCCTGGGCGATCACCTGGTCGAGCACGCGGAAGATCTCCTTCTCGGCGCGCTTCTCCGCCTCGGGCTTCGACTCCTCCGGCTCCGAGACGGTGAACGGGCTGCCGCACAGGATGATCCCGGAGATGTCCTCGAGATCCTCCACCGGGAAGCGGTCGCGATCCAGGCGGGCCCAGATCAGGTCGTCCTCGCCCAGACCGGTGAAGGCGAGCACGGCCTCCCTCTCGGTGAGGGCGACGTCGTCTTCGGGGCGGGTGGCGATCTGCACGAACGGTTTCACGCAAGAATGCTAACCGTCGGGCCGGAGCTCGCGGACATACGCTGGTGCTGCGCACTGCTGCTGCTCCGTCGTGGGCGGCATCGAAGGAGACCGCCATGACGCCGCCCGCAGATCCCCCAGATCCCTCAGTCCCGGCCCTCGTCGCCGGATTTCCGGTGCCCGAGCAGCTCGCGGCCGCCGATGACCCGGGCGTCGTCGCGTGGCGGGCGGGGCTGGACGGCGTGGTCACCGAGCTGCTCTCGCAGTGGGATCTGATCCCGGCGGCGCCGTTCGAGCCCGGGGGCTCGTCCGCGTGGGTCGCCCCGGTGCGGGATCAGTCCGGCGCTGACCTGGTGCTCAAGGTGGCGTGGGCGCATGAGGAGTCCCGCGACGAGGCGGCGGGGATGACGGCCTGGCAGGGTCGCGGCGCGGCCACGGTGCATCGCAGCGAGCGGCGCGGGGCGACATCCGTGCTGCTCATGGAGAAAGTCGTGCCGGGTACGGAACTGGCACAGCTGCTGGCGTGGCCGGAGCGGGACGAGGTCGTGGCGGGCATGCTGCGCCGCCTCTGGGTGACCCCGGAAGAGCTGCTCCCGACGCCGGAGAGGACCCCGTTCCGCCCCCTCGCCCACATGTGCGCTTGGTGGGCCGACGAGGCGCAGGCGCGCGCCGAGGCCGGGCACTCCCCGCTGCCCGGAGAGGTGGTGCAGCGGGGGTTGGAGCTTTTCAGGTCGCTCCCGCAGGACTGGGACGGCGAACAGATGCTGCTGGCGACCGACTTCCATCACCACAATGTGCTGGCGCGCGGAGAGGACGGGTCGCGGGAGTGGGTGCTGATCGACCCGAAGCCGTATGTGGGCGATCCGCACTACGACCTGCTGCAGCACATGCTCAACGATGCGGACCGGCTCCGCGCTCGGCCCGGTGCGTTCGCCGATCGCATGGCCGAGCTGACCGGGCTGGACCCCGCACGGACGCGCCGGTGGCTGTTCGCGCGATGCGTGCAGGAGGCCGGTGTCGCGGACGGCGCGGCGGAGGCGGCGATGCGGCTGGCGGACGACGGGGTCGGGTGACCTGGCTTCACCTTGCGATCCGCCTATCCGTCTATCCGCCTATCCACCCTCGTCCTCCTGGGGCGCGGCGTCCGGCGGGGCACCGGGCTGAGGGCCGGCGCGGTCCGTCGCGTTGTCTTGGTGCTTCGGGGAGCGCGGGCCGAGGAGCCGCGTCGGGCCCGTCACCCGGGTGATGCCGGAGTACCCGGTCCAGGCCACCCGATGACCGGTGCCGCCCGAACCCTCGATGCGTTCGACGCTCGCGGCGTCGTGCTCCTTCTGGTTGCAGTGCGCGCAGGTGTCCTGCCCGTTGTCGACACTGGTGGGACCGCCTCGGGAGAACGGTCTGATGTGGTCGTGCTGCCGGGTGTAGGCATTGCAGAAGGGACCGCGACAGTGGGTGTCGCGCCAGGTCAGGAATTTGGCCATCGCCGGCGGGAACGCACGCCCGCGGGCCTCGACCGCGACCAGCTCGCCGGTGGCGGGGTGCGTGTACAGGCGGCGGAGCACCGCACGGGTCTCCTCGCCGTCCTCCCCGAACGGGTCCGGCTCGGTGGACGAGGGAGGCGTGGTCACAGCGCGGAGCTGCTCGCGGACGGCCTCGGCGGGAACGGGGCCGTAGCCCTCGATCTGGGCGGCATCCCCCGCATCGGGCCTGAACAGCGCCCGATCGGTGATGATCACGCCGACGTCGAGATCGACGGCGTCCATCGCTCCATCACGGCCCAGCACGGTGTCCACCAGGGCGTCGGCCATCAGCGCGCTGTGCCCTGCGTCCGCTCCGCCAGCGCGACGGCGCTCCGCCTCGAGGGAGAGCCGCTTGTGGAGCAGGCGCGCATCGAGGGCCGGGAGATGAGCGCTGAAGCGTGCCATCCCGTGCTCCCCCGGTGTGAGGGTCACGCTGCGATGCCTCCGCGCCCTCCGGTGACGCAAGGCCGCGCCCTCGGCGTCGAGCTCCATGATCGCGGCGGCCGCTTCGGCGCGCCATCCGCGCACCCCGGCCCCGTCGAGAAAGGGCAGTCGTGCAGCGAGGGCCTCGTCGACGCTCCGACACTGCTCCTCGGTCAGAACCGACGCCGCACCGGACACCGCGTAGGCGGCCTGGGCGGAGACCTTGCGCCCCGCGAGGGCGTCGAGCATCTTCGGCATCGACGACACCAGGCGGCGAGCCGAGGCCAGCGTGCTGCCTGCTGCCGAGGGAGAGCACCGCGTGATCAGGGACAGGTCCCGGCGCAAGATGCCGCCCGCCTGCTTGTCCAGGACGGCCTGCGAGGGCACGGCACTCGATTCGTGCGCGGCGGCGTCGCGGGCCGCCGCCGTACGGTCGCGACGGGTGACCTCGGCGAGCGCGACGACGGTGCGCGCTTCCAGCGCATCCTGGGCTCCCCGGATGACCTGCTGGGACGTCATGAGGTCCACGAAGGCGCTGCGCTCCGCGCCCTGCGTCGCGAACAGGTCGCCGGGGTCCTTCGCGACCTCCTCGAGTGCGTGCCCCACGTCGCCGAGCAGCCGGGCGAGACCCTCCGGGCCGGCTGCACGCACGGCCTCCGGCGACCACGGGGAGTCGGGGGACTCCTCCGGGCCGCCGGAAAACCTCTGCGCATTCGTCATGCTCTCATTCTCCCCGCGCCGCCTCATCATCGACACCCTCCGCGGGGAATTGTGGATAACTCGCTCGAACGCCTCGCAGAAAGCGGTTGATCGTCGCCCGCCGACACGCACACTCAAAGGAGCCAACCTGAGAACGACCCCGCTACATGACCACTACCTGCTACGACACCTCTCCGTCCGCTCCCTCCAGCACTCCCGACAGAGCCGGGAACGAAATCACCGGAACAACGCCCAGAAATACGTCACGAAGCCATCTCCACCACCTCCGGAAAAATCCAGGGAACCACGCGAATTGTGGATGAACAGCGTCGGTGGAGGAAAGGTCGGCCAGCCGCATCGGCCACGCCCACCGGCGCACCCCACCCCGCTCGCAGCACCCGGGGCCACAATGGAGACATGACCTCACTCGCCGATTTCACCGCGACCACGATCACCGGGACCGAGAAGGACCTCGCGGACTACGCGGGCTCCGTCGTCCTGGTGGTCAACACCGCCAGCAAGTGCGGCTTCACGCCGCAGTACGCCGGACTGCAGGATCTCTACGCCCGCTTCCACGACAAGGGGCTCGCCGTCCTCGGCTTCCCGTGCGACCAGTTCATGAACCAGGAGCCCGGCTCCGAGTCCGAGATCGCCGAGTTCTGCTCGGTCAACTTCGGCGTCGAGTTCCCGATGTTCGCCAAGGTCGAGGTCAACGGCGAGGGCGCGCACCCGCTCTACCAGTGGCTCACGGGAGCGCACGGGGACATCCCCGCCGGCGAGATCGGTTGGAACTTCACGAAGTTCCTGCTGGACCGCGACGGTGCCGTGATCGGGCGATACGCCTCGGACGTCGAGCCGGCGAGCATCGCGGGAGACGTCGAGAAGGCCCTGGCCGAGCAGGCTTGAGCCGCTACTCCCCCAGCTCCCACCCGTCGGCCACGACCAGATCGCGGTCGTCGGGGCGGTCCGTGTCCAGCACGGCCTCGCCGCCGTCGAGCACACGCACCCTGCCCGCCCATGCGCCGAGGCCGCGGGTGGCGGCATCGGTCACCAGGCTCAGGCGCAGCTGCGTCTCGCCCGACCCCGGGACGGCGAACGTGCCGGTCCAGCGCTGACGCCTGCCCCAGCCGGTGATCTCGCCGGCGGGCACCTCGACGCTCTCCTGATGCGGGGCCGAGAGCGTCCCCGCCAGCGGGGTCCAGGCCGAGCCGCCGTCCTGCGAGGCCTCGACGGTGAGCACGTCGTACGCGGTCTCGAGATGGGCGAAGAGGTCCAGCTGCAGCTCGCCGGCGCCGCTCGGGAGGTCGACAGCGCAGGTCAGCGTCGCCGTCGTCTCGTCCTCGCCCCCTGCGTACCAGCCGGAGCGCACCTCCTCGGGCACGATCCCGAGCGCGTGCGCCACGCAGGTGGAGACCTCGCGTCGGGTCTCCGACGTGGTCGACCATTCGCGGGTGGGATGCACGGAGTTCGCGAGCAGCACCACGATCGTGTCGGTGAGCGGGTCGATCACCAGCGACGTGCCCGTGAAGCCGGTGTGGGTGCCGCTGTAGGGGCTGGTGAGACCTGCGTGGTAGTACCAGGCCTCGAGCTCCGGGCCCAGGCCACGGCGGGCGCCGCCCACTCCGGTCACGTCGGCGATGCGGTCGGTGAACATGTCCTGCACGGTTCCGGCCTGGAGGATCCGCGCGTCCCCGTAGCGGCCGCCGCCGAGGAACATCTGGGCGAACACCGCGAGGTCGCGCGCGGTCGAGAACACGCCGGCGTGCCCGGCGACACCTCCGAGCGAGTAGGCGTTCTCGTCGTGCACATGCCCGTGCACCAGGTAGCCGTAGAAGTCGATGTACTCGGTCGCGGCGATGCGATCCTTCAGCGCGCTCGGCGGGTTGTACATCGTGTCGGCCATGCCGAGCGGCTCGGTGATGTGCTCGCGCACGTACTCGTCCAGGCTCTGCCCCGAGAGCTTCTCGATGATCAGGCCGAGGGTGATCAGCCCCAGGTCGCTGTAGACGTACTCGACGCCCGGCGGGTTGTCCGGCTCGACGGTCAGCACGGCGTCGAGCCGCGAGGGGATGTCCGGGAAGGCGGAGTAGAGGTTGATGAACGCCGGCAGTCCGCCCACGTGCGTGAGCAGATGCTGCAGGGTGACCTGCTCCTTCCCGTTCTCCGCGAAGCTCGGCAGGTGGGAGGCGACGGTGTCCTCCAGCGATAGCCGGCCCTGCTCGACCAGCTGCATCAGGGAGGTCGCGGTGAAGATCTTCGAGATCGAGGCGAGGTCGTAGATCGTGTCGGTGCGGGCAGGGATCCACTGGTCCTCCGGCAGCTCCTCGCCCGCATCCTTCCAGCGCAGCGCGTAGCCGTCGGCATGCTCATAGGCGATGCCGGCCTGCGAGGCGACCAGGAGGGAGGCCCCGGCGAACCGCGGCGGATCGACCCCGAGCGCGTCCGAGACGATCCCGGGCAGATCGTCGAGCACCGCGGCGTCGAATCCGACGTCCGACGGCTCGGCCGTGTGCAGGGTGTCGCCCGATCCCCTCCGGTCCCACGGGTGGCGGATCGGCTCCCCATGACGCCAGGTGGTCCCGGAGCGGGTGCGGGGCGCCCCCTTCTTCGGTGCCGGGTCGCCTTCGGCGCGGGCCGCGGCGGGGAGGCCGACGGCGGTGGCTGTGGCGGTGGCCAGGGCGGCTGCGGTCAGTCCGGTCCGACGGGAGATCGGGAGGTCCATGAAGCTCCTTCGCATCAGGGGCCCGCGCACCGGCGGGATGCGGTGCGGGCCGCGAGCCACGTTATCGACACCATCGCCGACGTGGCAACCGTCACACCTCCCCGACGGCCTCCCGCTGCCGACGCACCTCGGCGACACCGCGCAGCAGGACGACGGCCCCGACCAGCAGGAGCACGGACTGGAGGAGATCCACCACGGTCTCCAGGACGCCGGCCGCACGCGACACCGCGGCGGCCGCGCCGGAGACGTCCCCGCTCGCGCTGAAGGACACCGAGAGGCTGAGCGCCCACGCCACCAGCAGCACGATCCCGCCCCGGCGCAGCGGGCCCCTGCCCCGAACCGTCACCACGATGGCGAGCACCAGGGTCGCGACGCCCAGGCCCAGCGCGAGGAGCGCCCCGGCGATGGCCAGGAACGCCAGGACGATCGACGCCGGCACCACATCGACGTTCACCACGGCGTCCGGGCTCACGAGCCCGACGAGCTGCATGATCAGGCCGCCCGCTCCCAGCAGTGCCGACAGCGCCGCGGCCCAGATCGCCGGCCGCACCGGCTGTCTGAACGGATCCACGTCCATCTCAGCCCCTATCGAGCTCGAGCACCGGGACGCAGGGCGGGCTGAAGCCGAGCACCTGCCCGTAGAACGACAGCGTGCCCTCGGTGGCGCGGATGATCGAGTCCGCTCTGCGGAAGCCGTGCTGCTCGCCCGCGAACAGGAGGTAGGCGTGCGGGATCCCCTTGGCGGCGAGCGCATCGCGGAACAGCTCCGACTGGCTCGGCGGCACGATCCTGTCCTCCTCTCCCTGGAGCAGCAGCACCGGGACCTCGAGCTCGTCGACGTGGCTGAGCGGCGCGCGCTCGACGTACAGGTCCCGCCGCTCCGGATACGGGCCGACGAGGCCGTCGATGTACCGCGATTCGAAGTCGTGGGTGTCCAGGCGGAAGCGCTCGAGCTCGGCGACCCCGAAGCTCGAGGCACCGGCGGCGAAGGTGTCGGTGCGGGTCAGGCACGCCAGGGTGGTCCATCCGCCCGCGCTGCCGCCTTCGATCGCGAGCCGGTCCCCGTCGGCGATGCCCTCGCTGACCAGGTGCTCCATGACCGCGACGGTGTCCTCCACATCGACCACGCCCCACTGCCCGCGCAGCCGGTTGCGGTACGCGCGGCCGTAGCCGGTCGAGCCGCCGTAGTTCACGTCCACCACTCCGAGCCCGCGCGAGGTGTAGTACGCGGTGGGCAGGTGCAGCACTGGGGGGACGTGGCCCGTGGGGCCTCCGTGCACGCGCGCGATGAACGGCGGCAGGTCCCCTTCACGTCCGGCCAGCCCCTCCTGATGCGGGCGGTGGACGATCGCGTGCACCATCTCGCCATCCGGCAGCGGCACCTCGATGCTCTCGCCGGTGGGCAGCACGGCGGGGTCGGGGGCGTCCGTGCGGGAGGAGCGCAGGACGGTCAGCGAGGAGAGTCCGGCCGACGGGTCCAGCCGCGCCGTGCTGATCGCGGCGAACCGCGTGGGCGAGGAACCGGCCAGCACGAGCAGGCCGTCGCTCCGGAGCCGGGCCGCGGTGATCTCGGTGAGCGGGCAGTCCAGCGGCGTGAGCTCCGCTCCGCCGGCATCTGTGAGCCGCAGGATCCCGAGGCCGACGGCGGCGCGCCCGTACTGCACGAGCGCGGTGTCCGCGTCGAGGACCTGGAACCAGGTGGTGCCGAGGGCCCACATCGGCCCGGCGAACTCCTGATCCAGCTCGAGCACCTGACGGGCGCCGTCGTCGGCCGACCACACCCAGGGATTCCACCAGCCCGACGCATCGCAGACGGCCAGCAGATGCTCGTCGTCGAGCCATTCGGGCTGCATCACGGAGGTCTCGGCGTCCCCGAGCACCACCTCGCCCTGCCCGGCGCTGCCGGCCAGCAGCGGGGCGACGTGCAGCTCGGTGCCGTCCCAGGGCATCTGCGGATGCTCCCAGCTGAGCCAGGCCACCCGGGCGCCGTCGGGGCTCACGCGCGGATGCGCGACGAAGCGCGAGGCGGGGGTGACCCGGCGGATCGCGGAGCCGTCCTCCGCGGCGGAGCCGTCCAACGGGACGGCGGCGACATAGCGCTCGATCAGCGGCGCGCCGTCGGCTCCCGCGCGAGGGCCCTCCGCACCGCCGGTGTGGTCCTCGCAGATCCACCAGATCTCGGTGGAGCCGTCCTCGAGGGTGACCGCCGTGGGGTCGGCCCAGCGCAGGGAGGGGCCCTGCGCGCTGTCGACCTCGGGGCCGACCGGCGTGAGCGGCCGGGGCCGCTCGCCCTCGCGGAACGCGTGGACGCGCTGGTCCTCGAAGTTCACGAAGACGACGAGCGGCGTGCCCTCGGCATCCGGGAGCGCGGTCCAGCTCGCGCCGCCGTATTCGTGCACCCGTGAGCGGGCGTTGAACGGCCCGGGGAGCACGGTCACGGGCTCGGCGGCCGCATCCGGCCCCTCGGGCCCCACGTCGCCGGCGGAGCGCATGATCGCCTGGCGACCGCCTTCGGTCGCGATGCCCTCCGTCCACCACACGGCGTCACCCACCAGCTGCGGGCCGCCGAGCCGGATGCCGCCGGTGGCGAGCTGCTCGGCGGTGATGGGCGAGGGCCAGGACCCGTACGGGAGTGTCGTCACCATGGGTTCAGGGTAGAGGCCCCCGGCGCGATTCAGGCCAGGATCCGCCCGTCGACGGTGAGAACGGTGCTCCCGCCGATCCAGATCGTGCCGTCCTGCTCGACGTCCACCACGATGAGGCCGTCGCGGCCCAGGGCCGTTCCCTGGGTGGCCACCCAGTGCGCGGGCATCCCGCCGCGCGCCACCATCCACTGCGCGATGCCGGCGTTGAGGCTGCCGGTGACGGGGTCCTCGACGCCGGCGAGCGTGAAGGCACGGACCTCGTAGAGCGGTCTGTCGGCGTCGAGAGGGGTGTTCCCGTCGGCCGGAGCGCGGTGCCGGCCCACCACGCCGAGCTTCGCGTCCGCCATCCACGCCAGGTCGGGAGCCAGCGACAGCACCTGCTCGGCAGATTCCAGCTCGAGCACTCTCCAGCCCGGTCCGTTGTCGGCCCAGGTGTGCCCGCGAACCGACGAGCGTTCCACGCCCAGAGCCTCCGCGAGCCGCGCGACGTCGGCCTCGTCGAGGGGGCCGCTGCGCCGCAGCGGCGGGGCGGCGAACGCGAGCCGGTCCTGATCCTGGCGCACCGTGATGAGCCCGGCCTCGCACTCCTGCACGATCTGGTCGCCAGCCGGCTCGCCGCCCGCCCACAGCCAGGCGCGTGCGGTCCCGAGGGTGGGATGACCGGCGAAGGGTAGCTCGCCGGACGGGGTGAAGATCCGGACCCGGTAGTCGGCGTCGGGGACGGTCGCGGTCAGCAGGAAGGTGGTCTCCGAGAGGTTCGTCCAGCGCGCGATGCGCTGCATGTCGTCGGTGCGCAGCGCGTCCGCGTCGAGCACGACGGCGAGCGGGTTGCCGCGCTGGGGGCGGTCGGCGAACACGTCGAGCTGGAGGAAGCGATGACGGCGCGGCGGCGCAGAGGGAGTCCGGGGCATGACCCCATCCTCTCTCCTCCGTCCCAGGCGTCTGGAGCGAACCGGGCTCCGGGCTCAGCGACCCGCTTCGTCCAGGGCCTTGTCCTCGGCCAGCATCGCGTCGATGCCGTAGTCCTCCGGCTCGGACTCGGGGATCTCCGTGCCGTGCAGGGACGCGCCGGCGGTCTCCTTGAGGAAGAGCAGCGCGACCATGCCGAACACGCAGCCGATCATCACGTAGACCGCCGGGAACTCGAGGAACCCGGTGGACTCCACGACCGCTTCGTTCAGCGGGGCGGCGGTGCCGCCGAAGACCGAGGTGAACACGTTGTAGGTCACCGCGAAGCCCGCGAAGCGCACGTGTGCCGGGAACATCGCCGGGAAGGTCGCCGAGATGGTGGACAGCTGCGGGATGTACAGCAGTCCCAGGACCGCGAATCCGAGGATCGCGAGGCCGAAGCTCTGGCCCATGAGCATGTACATCGGCAGGGCCATGACGAACAGTCCGATCATCGAGAACCACCACATCCTCTTGCGGCCGATCCGATCGGACAGGGATCCGCAGAACGGGAGCATCGCCATCATGGCGATCTCTCCGATCAGGATCACCATGAGCGACTCGTTCGGGGTGAGGTGGATCTTGGTCTCGAGATAGCCGGGCATATAGGTCAGCAGCGTGTAGTTCGCGATGTTCAGGGGGATCACGAGACCGGCCATCACCAGGATCGGCCGCCAGTACTCGGTGACCAGATCGCGCAGCCCGCCGGTCGCGCTCTCCTCGGACTCCCCGGCCTTCTCGAGGTCCTGGAACACCGGGGTCTCGTCGAGCCGGGACCGCAGGTAGAGGCCGATCAGGCCCAGAGGCGCGGCCACGAAGAACGGCACCCGCCAGCCCCAGGCGGCCATCGCGTCCTCGCCGATGATCAGCTGCAGCACCAGCACCACCACGGTGCCCAGGGCGAAGCCGCCCAGCGTGCCGAACTGGAGGAAGCTGCCGTAGAGGCCGCGCCGCTTGTCCGGGGCGTACTCGGCCATGAACGTCGCCGCACCGCCGTACTCGCCGCCAGTGGAGAAGCCCTGGACCAGGCGCAGCACCGCCAGCAGGATCGGGGCGAGGATGCCCACCTGCTCGTACGTGGGCAGCACACCGATGAGGAAGGTCGCCGCGCTCATCAGGATGATCGTCAGCGCCAGCACGTGCTTGCGGCCCAGGCGATCGCCCAGCGGGCCCCAGACGAAGCCGCCGAAGGGCCGGGCGATGAAGGAGATCGCCAGGAAGGCGTAGGTCCAGAACAGCCCCTCGGACCCCGAGGGGAAGAAGTGCGCCGCGATATAGGTGGCGACCACGGCATAGGCGCCGTAGTCGTACCACTCGGTGGCGTTTCCCATCGCCGAGGCCGCGACGGCCTGGCGGATGGTGCGGCGGGGAGGGAGGTCCTCGAAGGCGGTGCCCTCGGAGGACGAGGATTCAGCGGCGATCGGTGTCGTCACGGACGGAACTTCCCGTTCTTCGCGCACGCGCCGCGGCGCGTGATGGCGGCGCTCCCGGGGGCGCCGGGAGGCGCTCGACATTCCGGGGGCGGCCGATGGCAGGTGGTCATCGGACGAGCGGCGGGAGCGTCCGGGCCGAGACCCGCTCGGCCGAATGCTCCCGCCGAAAAACAGGATCACGGTACGTAGATCGAGTGCCAACGACCAGCAGAGACGTCCGGTGCGAGGCCGATGCCGCAGGTCACAGGAAACCTTCGACACACGGTGACCAACTGGTAGGAAGTAGGCGGAACGCGGTCGGCACGCCCCTCGAGCCGACGTCGAACGGACGCCGTCACCCCGGCCCAGCACGTCGTGAGAGACTGACCGCGGAGAGCCGGGAAGTCTGGTCGGCACGGGAGGAACATCCCGTCCTCACTCAGCGACGCCGTCAAGGAACACCCCATGGCTCCCCAGCCCCTCAGTCCGCGAGTCGGTGCGCGGATCGGCCCCCTCCCCTCACGGCCGCCCGGCCGGAGCGCGACTGATCCCCTCCGGCCTGGCCCCGAAGGTGACGTGACCCGCGATGTCCTTCCCCGTGTGGACCCTGATCCCGTTCGTGCTGATGCTGCTCGGCATCGCGATCATCCCCCTGGTCCCCGCTCTCGCACCCCTCTGGGAGAAGCCCCGCAACCAGCTGATCTATGCCCTGGCGCTCGGCGTCCCGGTGGCGATCGGGCTGCTGCTGGCCGCCCACCCCGAGCTCGTCGCGCATGCCCTCATGGAGTACGGGCAGTTCATCGTGCTGCTGCTGGCGCTGTTCACGGTGTCCGGCAGCATCGTGCTGCGCGGCGACCTGGCGGCCACCCCACGCACCAACACGGCCTTCCTGGCCATCGGCGGCGTCCTGGCCAGCTTCATCGGCACCACCGGAGCTGCCATGCTGCTCATCCGCCCGATCCTCGCCACCAATGCAGAGCGCCGCTACCGGGTGCATACCGTGGTGTTCACGATCTTCGTGGTCGCCAACTGCGGCGGCCTGCTCACGCCGCTCGGCGACCCGCCGCTGTTCCTGGGAATGCTCCGCGGCGTACCGTTCACCTGGACCTTCTCGCTGCTGCCGATGTGGCTGTTCGTCAACGCTCTGCTGCTGATCACCTACTGGGCGCTGGATCGTCGCTTCCACTCCCGCGAGGCCCCCGAGGCCCTCGCGATGGACACGGAGAACCGCGAGAAGCTGCGCCTGGTCGGTGCCCCGCACCTGATCTGGTTCGCCGTCATCATCTTCGCCGTGGCCCTGGTGCCCTCCCTGGACATCGATGCTGTCGCACACGGAGAGCTCGAGGGCACGAACTGGGTGCCCTGGCGCGAGATGCTGATGCTCGCCGCCGCCGCCGGGTCCTTCCTGCTCGGGTCCAAGAAGGTCCGCTTCGAGGAGAACGAATTCAGCTGGTCCCCGATCGCAGAGGTCGGCGCCCTCTTCATCGGCATCTTCCTCACGATGGTCCCGGCACTGCAGGTGCTGCGCGCCGCCGCCCCGAACCTGCCGCTGAACGAGATCACGCTGTTCGTGTTCACCGGCGGGCTCTCCTCCGTGCTGGACAACGCCCCCACCTACGTGACCTTCTTCGAGATGGCCACGCAGATGCCCGGCGAGCCCCGGATCGGCGACGTGCCCGAAGCATTGCTGATCTCGATCTCCCTGGGTGCCGTGCTGTGCGGGGCGCTGACCTACATCGGCAACGGACCGAACTTCATGGTGAAGTCCGTCGCCGAGGACCAGGGCGTGAAGATGCCGGCCTTCTTCGGCTACGTGCGCGCCGCCTTCATCTACCTCGCCCCGGTGCTGCTGGCCATGCTCCTGCTGTTCATCGCGGAGCCGTGGTGGGCGAAGGCGCTCGGCGCGCTCGTGGTCGCGCTGATCCTGGTACGGGCGATCCGGCTCGCGACCTCCCCGCCACCGCAGGTGCTCAGCCGCGGAGACCGCCGCCGCGACGACCCCGCCCCGACCTCCGACCCCGAGGCCGACGCTCCGCCGCAGCTCTGACCCCCGCGGCGCCGGGCCCGGCCACCTCATCCGACCGCAGCCACGCACCGCAGGAGACCAGATCATGAGCACACGAGCGACCCTCGAGCACGGCACCTACCGCGAGCACTCGCGGCTTGAGGAGATCGTGGTGCGCGCCGTCCCCGGTGGCGCACTGCTGCTGATCGCCACGATCCTCTCGCTGATCATGTCCAACTCCGGGCTCTCGGAGCTGTACTCGACAGTGCGCGACGCCCATGTGGGCTTCACCCTGGGACCGCTGAACCTCGATCTCACGATCGGGCACTGGGCGGCCGACGGACTCCTCGCGGTCTTCTTCTTCCTCGCGGGCCTCGAGCTCAAGCAGGAGTTCGTCGTCGGCGACCTGCGCTCCCCCTCGCAGGCCCTGGTCCCGGTGGCCGCGGCCTTCGGCGGCGTCGCGGTGCCGGCTCTCCTCTACACGCTGATCAACCTCGGCGGCCCGGAGGGTGCCGGCGGCGGCTGGGCGATCCCGGCGGCGACGGACATCGCCTTCGCGGTCGCCATCCTCGCGCTGTTGGGATCGAGCCTCCCCACCGCTCTGCGCACCTTCCTGCTCACCCTCGCGATCGTGGACGACCTCGTCGCGATCACCATCATCGCGATCTTCTACACCAGCGACCTCCGGCTCGGGTTCCTCGCCCTGGCGGTGATCCCGGTGGCCCTGTTCTGGCTGCTGACCAACAAGGCCGAGGCTCTGTTCAAGAAGCACTACTGGACCGCCTGGGTGCTCCTGCTGCCCCTCGCCGTCATCACCTGGGTGCTGTTCCTGAACTCCGGGGTGCACGCCACCATCGCGGGTGTGGTGCTCGCCTTCATGGTCCCCACCCGCGGCCTCTCCCCGTACGGGAAGCAGCATTCCCTCTCCCACACCCTCGAGCACCGTCTGCGGCCCTTCTCCTCCGCCATCGCCGTGCCGGTGTTCGCGTTCTTCAGCGCGGGCGTGGCCGTGGGCGGCCTCACCGGTCTGCTCGACGCCTGGCAGTCGACCGTGGCCCTGGGCATCATCGTGGGCCTCGTGGGCGGGAAGATCCTCGGCATCGTAGGCACGTCGTTCGTGCTCACGAAGCTGACCAGCGCCCGCCTGGACCCCTCGCTGCGCTGGCCGGACATGCTGGGGATGGCCGCTGTGGCCGGCATCGGCTTCACCGTCTCACTGCTGGTCTCCGAGCTCAGCTTCACCGCCGGGGACCCGATGTACGACGCGGCGAAGGTGGGCGTGCTGACCGCCTCGGCGCTGGCCGCCGTGCTCGGTGCCGCGATCCTCGTCCCCCGCAATGCGATGCACCGCCGCGAGCAGGCGGCGGAGGGGGCGGCCGGGGCATCGGACTCCACGAAGGTCACGGAGGCCGACGGGTGACCCGATGACGGCGTGACAGCGTACAGGGCCCCGGTCCGCGGATCTGCGGACCGGGGCCCTGTGCTGTGCCTGCTCAGCCGCCCATCATGAAGGTGATCTGCTGCTCCTCGCTCATGCGGTGGAGGAATGCGGCGGTGGCGTCGCGGTGCATCGGCTCCAGGGGGCGGTAGGTGCCGTCGGCCCAGCCGTTCGCGATCCCCGCGGACCGCAGCCAGGCGATCTCCAGCGCGTACCGGCTGCTCGCCGGCACGTCCGCGAACGGCGCCTCGGTGGGCTGGTCGACGCTCGGCGAGCCGGCGAAGCGGTGCACGAACGCCGCCATGGCGTCGCGGGCGATCGGCGCCGTGGGACGGAAGGTGCGATCGCTCCATCCGGTCGTGATGCCCTGCTGGTAGGCCCAGATGATCGCGTCGTAGTGCTCCTGACCCTTCGCGACATCCGTGAAGGGCTCGGTGCGCGGCGGCGTGACCTTCGGGGAGCCGGCCAGGCGGTGCAGGAACGCGGCCATCGCATCGCGGTTCACCGGTGCGAGGGGGCGGAAGGTGCCGTCGTCCCAGCCCGTGGCGATGCCCTCGTCGTAGGCCCAGAGCACGGCCTCGTAGTGCTCGTCGCCCGGGCCGATGTCGGTGAACGGCCGCTCCTCGGCGACCGGCAGGATCTGCACGATCGTCGGCTTGGGTCCGGTGCCCTCGTCGAACTCGGGGAACATCGAGGTGGGCTCGTCGAAGGAGCCGTCCTCACCGGGGTGCTGCACGGCGACGAAAGCAGTGCGGTCCTGGTCGCGCACGATCGGGCCGCAGGTCTCCGCCTGGGCGGGCATCGAGGCGAACTGCTCGACCCGGCCGCGCTCCTCGCCCTCGAGCGTCACGCGGAACAGGCCGTCGTTGTAGCCGATGCCGTCCGGTGCGCCGTCGGTGGAGATCCACAGGTTGCCCGCCGAGTCGAAGGCCAGGTTGTCCGGGCAGGAGATCGGCGAGACCTTGTCCTGCGGGTAGCCGCCGAAGTAGGTGCCCTCATCGGTCTCCGGGTCCCCGCACACCAGCAGCAGGTTCCAGGCGAAGGTCGTCGAGGCCTGGTCGCCCTGCTCGTCGATCTCCACGATGTGCCCGTCACGGTTCTCGGCACGGGGGTTCGTCTCGTCGGCCGCGGCCTTGCCATCGGTGCCGCGATCGGAGTTGTTGGTGCAGGCCACGTACACGCGGCGGCTGGCGAGCGAGGGCTCGACGTCCTCGCAGCGGTCCATCTTGGTGGGGCCGACGGAGTCCGCCGCGAGGCGGGTGTGCACGAGCACCTCCTGGACGCTCATGCCCTCGACCGCCGACTCCCCGTCGACGACCAGCGGGAGCCACTCCCCGGTGCCGTCGAAGGCGCCGTCGGCCGGCAGCTCGCCGGTGCCGTCGATCTGGCCGGACGGGGAGTTGCCGGTGAACTTCGCGACGTAGAGGTCGCCGCTCTCGAGCAGGGTCTTGTTGTGCTCGCGATCGCCCTCGATGTAGCTCTCGTGGGACACGAACTTGTAGAGGTAGTCGAACTTCTCGTCGTCCCCGGAGTAGGCGACGGCCCGGCCGTCCTCCGCGATGATGACGTTCGCGCCCTCGTGCTTGAAGCGGCCCAGCGACGTGTGCTTCCGCGGGGTCGACGTCGGGTCCCAGGGATCGACCTCGACGATCCAGCCGAAGTGGTTCACCGAGTTCTCCAGGCCCTCGGCGGTGGCGTCGTAGCGGGGATCGATCTCCTGCCAGCCGCGGGCCAGCTCGTTCTCGCCGAGCCCGTAGCGCTTGTCTTCCGCCGAGGTCCCGGAGGTGCGGAAGTAGCTGTTGAAGTTCTCCTCGCCCGAGAGCAGCGTGCCCCACGGGGTGAGGCCGCCCGAGCAGTTGCCGAAGGTGCCCTGGGTGCGGGTGCCGGTGGAGAACTGGACGGTCTTCAGCAGGTCGTCGCCGCGGGCGGGCCCGGTGAACTCGTAGCGGGTGTCCGCGAGGAAGCGACGGTTGTAGTCGCTGTCCACCACCGGGGTGTACGGATGGCGGCGGGTCTTCCGCTCGAGCTCGACCACGGTGAGGCCGTGGGCGGCGAGGGTCACCTCGGCCAGGGTCTGCGGATCGGTGTCCGCGGGGAACATGATGTTCTCGTTCGTGTACTCGTGGTTCACGAACATCAGGGCCCGCGTGCCGTCGGTGCCCTCGATCTCCTGGATCTCGGTGTAGTCGTTGTTGTACCCGAACTGCTGGGCCTGCGACTGCCCGGTCTGGGCGTTCCAGTCGAAGTCCGGAGCGTCGGACCACAGCTTGTCGCCCCAGCTGATGACGGGGTGCCAGGCGAAGCCCTCGGGGACGTCGAAGCTGTCGACCTCGAAGTGGACCGGGTCGATCGCGTCGAACTCCAGCGGGCTGCCGCCGGGTGCCGCGGCCGCCGGCGCGGGGCCTCCGATGCCGCCGGTACCGGTCACCCCGATCGCGACGGCGCCGGCCGCGGCGCCGCCCAGCAGCGCACGACGGCTGAGCACCCCCGAGGCGATGTCCCGGAAGTAGTCGTTGCCGGTCGTGTTGCACGTCGTCTTGGTGCAGGCGTTCCCGCACTTCAGGGCGCACGTCACGGGCGATCGTTTGCCGCGGACGTGGTCCTTCATGAGCAGGGGGAGGTCGATGAGAGCCATGGGGATCCTTTGCAGTCGATCAGGTCCCGTCCGTCTGGACGGACGGGTCGAGATGACGATGCGCCAGAATCATGTCCCGGCCCTCTCCCCCAGGGAACGGGCGGATGAACACTGAGGTGCGGGACGGAGAACGCCCGGCCCCGTGGAGGGACCGGGCGTTCAGGGTTCAGTCTCGGATCAGGCCGAGACGGTCAGAAGCGGGTGGGCGCCACGAAGGTGTCGGGCTTGACCAGCACCACCGGGACCGGGGCCTCGATGGCGACCCGCTGCGAGGTCGAGCCGAGCAGGATCTTCCCGATCGGGGTGCGCCGACGGATGCCGAGCACCACCAGGGCGACCGGCTCCGAATCGATCGCATCGAGGATGTCGTCGGCCGGATCGTCGCGCCGCGGGACGGTGCGCAGCTCGTGCTCGAGACCGGTCTCCGCGAGGCGCTCGGGCAACGGTCGCTGATCCGTCACCCCGCGGGCCTTGCGGGGATCGGGCGCACGCTCGGAGGCCAGCACGAGCAGCCTCGCGTCACGACGGTTCGCCTCCTCGATCGCGTAGGCGAGCGCCGCTTCGCTGGTGGCGCTGGGGACGTAGGCCAGCAGGATGGTGGTCATGGCATCTCCCGGGTGGAGCGGACGGAGGGGCGGGGCGGGGCGGGGCTGGGCGAGCGGGGGCTAGGCGAGGGGGTTGAGGCGAGCTGGGCTGCGCGGCGCGCCGACTCACGGCTTGCCGAGGTCGTCGGGATGGCGGAACCGGGTGCGTCGGGCCCTGACCGCGCTGTTGTAGAACCAGGTGATGGCGTACAGCACGAGGCCCACCGCGAGCAGACCGCCGGCGATCACGTAGTTCTGCATCGGCTGCGCGAGCGGGGTGATCAGCGCGAACGAGGTGATCGCACCGATCACCGCGAGAACGGTCGGGGTGCGGAAGTGCTTCACGTCGACGGTGTCGTTGCGCAGCACCAGCACCGAGATGTTGACCATGCCGAACACCGCCAGCAGCAGCAGCGCCGTGGTGCCGCCGAGCGCCGCGATGGTCTCCTCGGCGAGCACGAAGCGCACCGTGAACACGAGAGCGAAGGCCAGCACGGTGGAGAAGACGATCCCGGCCCACGGGGTACGGGTCGAGGCCAGGACGCCCCTGAGGAAGCCGGGCAGCACGCCCTGCTTGGACATGCCGTAGAGCAGGCGCGAGGCCATCATCATGTTGATCAGCACCGTGTTGGCGACGGCGAAGATCGAGATGAACGCGAAGATCGTGTCGATCGGGATCTCCGGTGCGCCGACCTTCACGACCTCCAGCAGCGGGGTGGTGGAGTCCGTGAGGCGGCCGATGGGCACCACCGCGACCGCGAGGATCGAGATCAGCACGTAGATGACACCGGTGATCGACAGGCCCGTGATGAGGGCCTTCGGGAAGTTCTTGACCGGGTCGACGGTCTCCTCGGCCATGTTCACCGAGTCCTCGAAGCCCACCATCGAGAAGAACGCCAGGGCGGTCGCCCCGATGATCGCCATGAACATGCCCTTCTCGTCCTGCGTCTCGAAGATGATGACGCGGGAGAAGTCCGCCTCGCCGCGGGCCACGGTGAAGAAGCCGACCAGGATCACGAGGCAGAGGCCCGTCAGCTCGATCGCGGTGAGCACCACGTTGGCCTTGACGGACTCGGAGACGCCGCGCAGGTTGATCAGGGCCACCAGCAGCAGGAACACCAGCGCGATGGCAGTGGTGACCCCACCGGAGGCGGCGCCCAGGGTCTCCTCGAGCCCGAAGGCCTTCAGCACGTTCTCCGCGAGGAAGATCGCGCTGGTCGACGCCGACGTGATGCCCGAGGACAGCACGGCGAAGGTGACCATGAAGGTCAGGAAGTGGATGCCGAAGGCCTTGTGCACGTACAGCGCCGCCCCGGCGGCCTGCGGATACTTCGTCACCATCTCCACATAGGAGAGGGCAGAGACCATCGCGATGGCGAAGGCGATGATGATGGGCATCCAGCCGGCACCGCCGACCTCGCCGGCGACCTTGCCCGTCAGCGAATAGACACCCGTGCCGAGGATGTCGCCGACGATGAACAGCAGCAGGAGCTTGGGCGTGATCGCCTTCTTCAGCTCCGGCTGGTCCGAGGTGCCGGAGCCCTCAGGTGCGGTGGGGGCGACCTCGTGCGGTTCGCTCATGGTGATCCTCCCGGGATGGGGACTCGTGCTGACCGACCAGGGCGGCGACGGGCTCGGGCAGAGCACCATTGCCCGGGGACCGAGGGCGGCTGTGCGCGCACTCTATCCTGTCGTCGGCCTCGTCACATCGTGTCGGAACTTCGCATCCCCACGAGGGCACGGGCGGCGGCTGGATCAGCTGGATCAGCTGGGTCGTCGGCCGACGCCTCCAGCATCGTCAGGCGGAGAGTCTGCACCCACTGCCGGGAGGCGTCGGAGCTGATCGCCAGCACGCCGAGGGCCGAGGCGCCGACCCCCACCAGCAGCGAGTGCGTGATCTCGCCGGACGTCGAGGTGGCGATCACCAGCCGCGTGAACGCATCGGCCGTGAACAGCGCCATCAGCGCGATCCGCGCCCAGCGGCTGCGACGCACCACCCCCACCAGCAGCAGCACGAGCACCACCGCGAAGGCGGAGGCCAGGTAGATCTGGTCCCCGGCGGGGAGGAACAGGGAGGCGTCGACGAACAGGGCCGAGAAGTCGACGCCCAGCAGGAGCCCGATCC
Source organism: Brachybacterium alimentarium (assembly GCF_002332425.1). Lineage (GTDB taxonomy): Bacteria > Actinomycetota > Actinomycetes > Actinomycetales > Dermabacteraceae > Brachybacterium > Brachybacterium alimentarium. Next base: position 135,591 of record NZ_NRGS01000011.1, read on the forward strand.
ACTCGGCGACCACCACGCAGGCCTGGCCCAGCACCAGGGCGCCGGTGAACACCACGGTGGGCGGAGGCAGGTGGTGGTCCGTCGCCCGGGAGATGATCTCGTGGACGTCGTCGACCGTGCCGTGCCACTGCGCCGACAGCTCGTCGCCCAGCTCGGCGCGTGCGTCCGCACGTGCGCCGGCGCTGGTCAGCCTCGCCGCGGCGAGCGCCGACTGGGTGGCGGCGCGAGCGCGGGACTTCATCACGGTGGTGCCGGTGGGCCGATGCCGCGGCAGCATGATCGCGGTCGCCCCGTCGGAGCGGGACGCGGCGCCGGAGACGTCGAGCACGGGCAGGTGCCCGTCGGTCGCGAAGCGATCCCCCTGGCCGTTGCGGTCGTGATAGGCGGTGGAGAACTCCTCGATCACCTCGACCCCGATCTCCGGATCCGCGTAGCGCACGGTGTCCAGCAGGTAGTCGCGCTCGACGTCGATGTTCTCGTCGATGCGGTGCGTGATCTGCAGGGTGAAGAAGGAGAAGCCGACGGCCCGGTCGTAGGTTCCGGCCGCGAGCCAGTCGGTCCGGTACCCGCCCGGCAGCACGAAGTCCGAGGGCATCCGCCAGAACCGCACGTGGTGGCGCTTGGTGGTGGTGCCGCCGACCTCCTGCTGGTACGTGAAGTCGTGGCGGCGTCCCATGAGGAACAGGTCGGAGACGGGGGCGCTCGGGTAGGAGCGGCGCAGCAGCGTGGAGCGGACCATCGACCAGGCCGACGCCAGCGTGCGCTCCTCGGCCAGCACCCAGCCGGCGCGGCGCATCGCGACGTGCAGGTCCCGTTCGGGCCCGTCGAAGGCGAGGTTGATCGGGTCCGACAGCACCCCCTCGGTGGTGCGCGTGCGCCCGAAGAAGTAGTCGGGGAGGTAGATCCAGGTCATCAGCTGGTGCAGGCGCGGCAGCGTGATGTAGGTCAGCAGCACCCAGAACCCCACGAGGTACAGCAGCCGCGCGGGCGTCAGGGAGAAGCCCTCGACCAGGTACAGCAGCGCGAGCCAGATGGACACCACCACACCGGCGACGATGAACAGCGTGTCCAGGAAGCCGTACAGCTCGAACCGTCGGCCCCGCTGGGTATGGCCGCGGGCATGATCGTAGGCAGGGGGCTGCTCCGGGATCGGACGCTCCGACGGAACCAGGCGCGCCTCGCGTGCGGGCGTCACCGGCAGCGCTCCGGGCTCCACGACGTCATGGGCACATCGTAGGGGGACGGGCGGCGGCGCTCGTCCAGGGATCTCCCTGGATGCGCCGTCGGCGAACCGACCCGGGGTTCCCTCCAGCTCGGCCGTACTCTGACTGCATCCCCCATCGAAGGAGCTTTCCTGATGACCAGCATTCCTGCCGTCCGCTTCCACGACGGCCATGAGATCCCCCAGCTCGGCTACGGCGTCTGGCAGGTCGAGAACGACGTGGCGGCCGACGTCGTCGAGCAGGCCCTCCGCGCCGGCTACCGACACCTCGACACCGCTGCGGTCTACGGCAACGAGGAGGGTGTGGGCCGCGCGATCCGAGCCTCCGGCGTCCCGCGCGAGGAGATCTTCGTGACCACCAAGCTGTGGAACGACTCCCACGCCCATGACGACGCCCTCGCCGCGATCGACACCTCGCTCGAGAAGCTCGGCCTGGACCACGTGGACCTCTACCTCATCCACTGGGCCAAGCCCATCCAGGGCAAGTACCTCGAGGCCTGGAAGGCGCTCATCGAGATCCAGAAGAGCGGCAAGGCCACCTCGATCGGTGTCTCGAACTTCCCCCAGGCGGAGCTCGAGGAGATCATCGAGGCCACCGGCGTGACCCCGGTGATCCACCAGGTCGAGACCCACCCCACCTTCCAGCAGACCGAGCTGCGTGAGGTCGAGGCCGCCCACGAAATCCTCCACCAGTCCTGGTCGCCGCTCGGCCAGGGCGGCGCAGGCGACGACCTCGGCGACCCCGTCGTCACCGACATCGCCGAGGCGCACGGCGTGACCCCGGCGCAGGTCGTCATCGCCTGGCACCTCGCCAAGGGCTTCGTCGTGATCCCCAAGTCGGTCACGCCCGAGCGGATCGTCTCGAACCTCGCCGCCGCCGACGTCGCGCTCAGCGAGGGCGAGATCGCCCGGATCGATGCCCTGGATCGGGCCGACGGCCGCATCGGCGGCGACCCGCAGGAGTGCGACTTCTGATCCTCTGATCGATCCTCGCACCCCGCGCGCAGCGGCCCGGCTCCCACGACGGGAGCCGGGCCGCTGTCTGCATCAGGACTGCGGGACAGCGCCCTGGCGTCGCGCGGCGCGAGCCACCGCCACCGCGCCGATCAGGCCCAGCAGCAGGAATCCCGCCGAGCCGGCCATCGCGATCCGGGCGCCGTCGGCGAAGACGGTGTCGAGCTGGTCGAGCGTGCCGGATCCGGCGCCCTGGGCTCGCAGCTGCGAGAGGATCGATCCGGCCGAGTCCGTCATCGCCTGCCCGTAGCGGGCGGCGTCCCCGGTGAGCGAGTCGGTGCGGGCCGCGAGCCCGACCGCCAGCAGCGCCCCGGAGATCGCGGTGCCCAGCGCGGTGCCGAGCTGGCGGACGGTGGACTGCGTGGCCGACCCCTGCCCGGACTGCTCCCGGGGCACCGGGGCGAGCACGGTCGAGGTGAGCTGCGCGGAGGCGAGCCCGAGACCGAGTCCGTAGACGACCAGGGTCGCGACCAGCAGGGCGACCGGGGTGGACGGGCCGAGCAGCCCGGCGAGCACGCCGATGCCGAGCACCTCGAGACCGAGCCCGACCAGCACCGTGCCGGGCGCTCCGATGGCTGCGGCCAGATGCCGCGCCAGGGTGCCCGAGAGGAAGGCGCCGCCGGCCATCGCCGCGAGCACCAGACCGGCCTGGAGCGAGCTCATGGCCAGCACGTTCACCAGGTACAGCGGCAGCACGAACAGCAGTCCGAACTCGCCGATCGCGACGGTCCCGGCGGTGAGGTTCCCCCAGGCGAACGCGCGCAGACGGAACAGCGACAGGTCCAGCAGGACCTCCCGTCCCGCAGCGCCGCGAGCGGCCTCGAGCCGCACGAAGGCGATCAGCGCCACGAGCCCGACGAGCAGCAGCACGGGGGTGCACGAGAGCCCGCCGGGGGCGTGGAGCGTGAGGCCGCCGAGCTCGAGCGGGGACTTCTCCGTCCACCATCCCAGCGTCGTGGACTCGACGATCGCGAAGACGAGCGAGCCGAGCGCGAGGGCGCTGAGCAGTGCCCCGAGCACGTCGAGGTCCCGCCTCCGGCGCTGCGGACGCGGAGCCTCACGGGTCTCCCCCATCCACGCGAGGGTGCCGGCGAGGACCAGCACACCGATCGGCACGTTGACCAGGAAGATCCACGGCCAGGAGAACGAACTGGTCAACCAGCCGCCGAGCAGCGGGCCGAGGGCCGCGGCGCCGGCCATCACCGCGCCCCAGACGCCGAACGCGGCGGCGCGCTCGGAGCCGCGGAAGGTCGCGTTCACGGTGGACAGCGTCGAGGGCAGGATCAGTGCGCCGCCGACGCCCTGCAGCAGTCGGGCGGCGATCAGCGCGGCTGCTCCCCCGGCCATCGCGGCGAGCACCGAGGCGATGACGAACAGGCCGACACCGGCCAGGAAGAGCTTCCGCCGGCCGACCAGGTCGCCGACGCGTCCGGTGATCAGCAGCAGCGCGGAGAGGACCACGGCGTAGCTGGTGGAGACCCACTGGGCGTCGGTGAGGTCCAGGCCCAGGTCGCCGATGATCGTGGGCAGCGAGACGGCGACGATCGATCCGTCGATCACGATCAGGGCGAGGCCGGTGGCCAGCACGGCGAGTGCCTTCCAGCGGCGGGGGTCCGTCGAGGGATCAGCGGGAGGGATGGACGGGGTTCGGGGCGCGGAGGCGGCCGATGCGGTCGCCCCGTGGCGCGAGGGGCGGGGGTTCGTCATGCCGACCAGGTTATGACACGCCGTCAGATACGTCGATACATCGAACGGTTGATCCTCGCGCTCGGCTGATCCTCGTGCTCAGGGGCCGACGCGCTCGCGGGTCGGCAGCGTCCTGCCGATCGTCGGCCACCCCGTAGCCTGGGCCGAGACCCCGAGGAGAGGAACCCCCATGTCTGCAGGCAAGCCCGCCGTCCCGTCCCTCGAGCTGGCCGGTGGCCACTCGATCCCGCAGCTCGGCTACGGGGTGTTCAAGGTCGAGAACGACGTCGCGGCCGACGTCACGCTCACGGCCCTCGAGGCCGGCTACCGCCACCTCGACACCGCGAAGGTCTACGGCAACGAGGAGGGCGTGGGCCGGGCGATCCGCACCTCCGGGGTTCCTCGCGAGGAGCTGTTCGTGACCACCAAGCTGTGGAACGACGCGCAGGCCTTCGACGACGCGATCGCCGCGTGCGAGGCCTCCCTCGAGCGTCTCGGCCTGGACTACGTGGATCTGTACCTCGTGCACTGGGCCGTGCCCTCGCAGGGTCAGTACGTCGAGGCCTGGAAGGCCCTGATCGAGCTGCAGCAGCGGGGTCTCGTCCGCGCCATCGGCGTCTCGAACTACCCGGCGGAGCAGCTCCAGGAGATCATCGAGACCACGGGCGTCGCTCCCGCGATCCACCAGATCGAGCTGCACCCCTACTTCCAGCAGCGCGAGCTGCGCGAGATCCATGCGCAGCACGGGATCCTCACCGAGGCGTGGGGACCGCTGGGCCAGGGCAAGTCCGACCTGCTGGAGAACCCGGTGGTCACCGGCATCGCCGAGGCGCACGGCGCGAGCCCGGCGCAGGTGGTCCTGGCCTGGCACCTCGCGCACAGCATCGTGACGATCCCGAAGTCGGTCACGCCCTCCCGCATCGTGGAGAACCTCGCGGCCGCTGAGCTCGAGCTCACGGCCGACGAGGTCGCCGCGATCGACGACCTGGACCGGCCCGACGGCCGCGGCGGCGCAGATCCGGCCACCAAGACCTCCTGACCCGGGGCAGGGCGCGAGGCACGTCCCCGCGCCCTGCGCCCTGCGACCCGCGCGCTGCGACCTCCGTCAGAAGTAGACCGCGAGCGGCCCCGTCGGCCCCTCGATGACCTGCACCGGGGTGTCGAACACACGACTGAGCACCGCGCCGTCCATGATCTCGGCGACGGGGCCGGCCTCGACCACTCCGCCGTTCTTCATGGCGACGATGTGGTCCGCGTAGTGGGCCGCGAAGTTGATGTCGTGCAGCACCACCACGATGGTGCGGCCCAGCTCCCGGGCGGCATCGCGCAGGCGACCCATCATCTGCACGCTGTGGCGCATGTCGAGGTTGTTCAGCGGCTCGTCCAGCAGCACGTACTCGGTGTCCTGGGCGAGCACCATGGCCACGTAGGCGCGTTGACGCTGCCCGCCGGAGAGCTCATCGAGATAGCGGCTCTCGAGCTCGTCGAGGTGGAGGAAGTCGATCGCCTCGGAGATCTTCTGCTCGTCCAGCGGGGTCAGGCGCCCCTTGGAGTAGGGGAACCGCCCGAAGCCCACCAGCTGGCGCACGGTGAGGCGGGTGATGAAGTGGTTCTCCTGGCGCAGCACCGAGAGAATCTTCGCGAGGTCCTTCGAGGCCGTCGAGGCGATGTCGTACCCGGCCACCTCGATCGCGCCCTCGTCGATCCCCAGCAGCCGCCCCACCATCGTCAGCAGCGTGGACTTCCCCGCGCCGTTCGGGCCCACCAGGGCGGTCACGCCGCCGGAGGGGATGTCGAGGGTGACCGGCCCGATCTCGACGGTCTCCGAATACTGCTTGCGCACCGCATCGATGCTGATCACAGGCGCCCCTTCCGCATGATGACGACGAGGAACACGGTCCCGCCGACGAGTTCGATGATGATGGAGACGACGCCCTGCGCGTAGAACACGTGGTTCATCACGAAGTAGGCGCCGGCGAGCACGACGAAGCCGATCAGCACGCCCACCGGGAGCAGACGGCGATGGTCGTGGGTGCCCGCGAGCTGGTAGGTCAGCGTCGCGACCAGGAAGCCGAAGAAGGTCATCGGTCCGATCAGCGCGGTCGAGACCGCCATCAGCACCGAGACCAGCACCAGGGTGTAGATGGTCTGGCGGCCGTGGTCCACGCCGACGTTCAGGCACACATCCCGGCCCAGGGAGATCACGTTCAGGGTGCGGGCATTCAGCCAGACCAGCACCCCGGCCACCAGGCACAGCGGGATCGCGTAGGGCAGGTACTCGACGCTCGCATTGGTGACGGAGCCGAACAGGCGAGCCGTGAGCACATCGAACTCGCTCGGGGTGAGCAGGCGCTGCATGAAGCTGGAGACCGACCCCAGGCCACCTCCGAGGATGATGCCGATCAGCAGCATCACCTGCAGGTTCGCGTACTTTCCTCGCAGCAGCCAGCCGTACAGCGCCACGGACAGCGCCACCATCAGCGCCACCTGCAGCAGGAACTGGCCCGTGCCCTGCAGGGCGACCACACCGGCCACCCCGAGGAAGTACACGGCGCCGGTCTGGATCACGGTGTACAACGATTCGAAGCCCATGATCGACGGCGTGATGATGCGGTTGCTGGTGACCGTCTGGAAGGCGATCGTGGCGACGGCCTGGCAGAACGCGGCCACGCCCATCACCACCAGGGAGGTCGCCCGCATCTCGGCGATCAGCCAGAACCCGCGACTGCCCACCGGCATCGGGTTGTCGATCGCGAGCAGGCCCAGCGCGAAGCCCGCGGCGAGCACCAGGAGGGCGCCGAGCACGATCCAGTAGCGCACCTGGGCCGCACGGTCGCGGAACGCGCCCGAGCCGCTGCGGGACCGGTGCGGGACGCCCAGCGGGGCGATGTCCTCCGCGGTGTCCGTGGGGGCGGTGGAGATGTCGAGATGGTCGTCGCCGGTCGGGCCGCCGAGACGGCGGCTCCCGGGAGCGGTGCGCGTGCGGAGATCATCCATGGCGGCGCTGCCTGAGCAGGAGGGCGATGAAGACGATCGCGCCGAGGATCCCGAGGATCAGGGAGACCGGCACTTCGAAGGGCATGATGATCGTGCGGCTGACCAGATCGCACACGGTGACGATGGCGATGCCCAGCAGGCACACCCACGGCAGGTTGCTGCGCAGGTCGTCGCCCCGGACCAGGGAGACGACGTTGGGCACGATGAGGCCCAGGAAGGGCAGATTGCCCACCACCACGGTGACCACGCCGGTGGCGATCGCGACCAGGCCGGTGCCCATCAGCAGCACGCGCTGGTAGTTCACGCCGACGTTGGTGGCGATGTCCTCCCCGAGCCCGGCCACGGTGAGGCGATCCGCCACGAAGAACACGGCGATGCCGACGGCCAGCACGATCCACAGCACCTCGTACTGCCCTCGCAGCACCGAGGTGAACGACCCCGCGAACCACACGCCGAGGTTCTGCAGCGCGTCGAACTGGAGCGCCACGAACGAGGAGACCGCGCCCACGACCGAGCCCAGCATGATGCCGATGATCGGCACGATCAGCGAGCTGCGCAGGGTCACCCGTCGCAGGAACAGGAAGAACACCATCGTGCCCACGAAGGAGAAGACGATCGCGACCACCATGCGGGTCAGCAGATCGGCCCCGGGGCTCACGACCATCACCAGGATCAGGCCCAGGCCCGCCCATTCGGTGGTGCCCGTGGTCGAGGGCTCCACGAAGCGGTTCTGGGTCATCAGCTGCATGATCAGCCCGGACATCGCCATCGCGGCCCCGGCCAGGACCAGCGCGATGGTGCGCGGCACGCGGGTGATCGCGAACATCTCGGCGCCGTCCTCGGCGCCGAAGACGTCGTAGACGCCCGTCAGGAGCGAGGCGACCAGCAGCAGCGCCACGGCGACGATGCCGACGACGAGCTTGCCGTCGAGCAGCCGTTCGCGACCGCGCCGGCGCGCGGGCGGCGCGTCGGCCGTGAGGGAGGCGTGGGACATCAGAGCACCTGACAGGAAGAGAGGAGAGAGAACGGAAGGACGGGGTGAACGCACACCGCGGCGGACGGGGCCCTGTGGGCCTCCGTCCGCCGCGCGGTGCTCACGGGACGAGCATGGCTCAGGCGTTGCCCTCGAAGGCGTCCGCCAGCGTCTCGAAGTACTCGGTGTACGTCTGGATGGACTCGTTGGTGTACGTGTCCGCCGGCATGTAGACGATGTTGCCCTCGGTGATGGCCGTGACCCCCGCCAGCGCCTCGGAGGACTCCAGGACGGTGTCGGCCGGCTCGTACTCCGGATCGTCTGCGGAGATCGCGGCATCACGGTCCATCACCAGGATCCAGTCCGGGTTGGAGTCCGCGATGGCCTCGACGGAGATGTCGTCGCCCTGGTCGTCGTCGCTCGCTCCCTCGACCTCGAGCGCCGGGACGAAGTCGAAGGCATCGAAGGTCCAGCCCAGCGCGCGGCCGGCGCCGGGGGCGATGTAGCCGATCTCGCCGCCGGAGACGTTGACGGCCATGACCGTCGAGGATCCGTCGTAGGCGGCCTGGACGCGCTCCATCGAGGAGTCGAGCGCGGTGCCGAGCTCTTCCGCCTCGGTCTCCTTCTCGAAGACCTGGCCGAGGACCGCCACCTGGCGCTTCAGCTCCTCCGCGAAGGGCTCGTCGTCGCGGGGGTCGAGCTCGAGGATGCTGGCGTCGGGGGCGTACTTCACGAAGTCGTCGTGGTACTGCGAGAAGCGCTGGCCGTTGATGATCAGCGTGGGCTCCGCGGCGACGACGGCCTCGAGGTCGGGCTCGCGGTGGTTGCCGAGGTCGATGATCGACTCGTCGTCCTTGAGGGAGTTGGTCGACGGCATGAGGGCACGGGCTGCGGCGGTCAGGGTGACACCCCAGCTCTCGAGGGTCTCGAAGGTGCGGTTGTCCGTGGCGACGACGGACTTGGGCGGGACCTGGACGCTCTGGGTGCCGTTGTTGTCCTCGATCTCGATCGTGCCGGCGGCGTCGGCGGCGCCCGCGTCGGACGCACCGCCGCTCGCCGCGTCGCTGGAGCCGCCGCAGGCGGCGAGGGCAAGGCCGAGTGCACCGGCGGCGGAGACGGCGCCGAGGTGCCGACGGGTGATCGCAGTCATGGAGAAGACCTCTGCTCATCAGTGGTGGGGGAATCGCTCCACGGTGGAGCTGCCACTGAGGCTAGCCTCACCTCCGAACTTTTCGCCACTGCAGGCTTGCGTTATTGGACTTTCCGCGCTGTGATCGTTCCCTCAGGCAACAATCCGGTCACGGAACCCGTGGTCAGGGACGGTTCTCGTGATAATTCGCGCGAGGAGGAGGCTCAGCGGCGGGATCAGGAGCATCGAAGCCAGGACGTCTGTCGAGTAGTGCATGCCCACGGCCACCCGGGACCAGGCGGTGGCCAGGACGACGAGCGTGGCGAGGGCGATTCCGAGACCGATCCGGAACCGGGTGGTGGCGGCCGGGAGTGCGCACAGGATCGCGAGGCAGAGGGCGGTGGCGAAGGCGGTGTGGCCGCTGGGGTAGCTGAAGGACGTGGGCTCGGCGAGCAGCTGATGGAGCAGCAGATCGCCGTCGGGGCGGGGGCGACGCACCACGAGCTTGACCACTGCGACGAACCCCCAGGGCACGGCGATCATCACAGCCAGGCGCGCTCCGATGAGCAGGCTGCGCCGCACCATGCCCGCAGCCAGCGCGGCGGCCACTGCGAGAGCGACTGCCACGCGCGGCCCGAAGACGAGATCGATGCCGAGAGCGATGCGGGCAGCAGGCCCCGTGAGCGTGCGGTTCGCCGCATCGCTCAGGGCCAGGTCGAGGGAGGCCACGGCGGCCGAGCCGCGAACCAGCAGGCCCAGCAGGGCCACCACCGTGACCAGGCCCAGGATCACCGCCCCGAGCCGGAGCCCGGCCCGAAGAGCGCTGCGGCGTGCGTCGGCGTCGGGTGGCGCGGGGTGGGACGGCACGGTGTCGGGCGGCGTGGGGTGGGGCGGCACGGCGCGAGGGGTGTCCCGGGAAGGCGGGGGCGTCGCAGGAGTGGTCACGCAGACCAGTGTGCCCCGCACCGGTCATCCGTGCGGGGCACCTGATCCACGCCGGCTGACGCCGCCGTCATCAGGCGGCGTCAGTCGCCATCGAGCGGGGTCAGGCGTCGAGCGACTTCTTCGCGCCGCCGGAGAACAGCAGCGCACCGGCGATCGCGAGCAGCCAGGTGTCCTTGGCGATGGCGGTGCCGTCCTGCGTGGGGCGCACGCCGTCGGACTCGGTCATCCCGGGGGTGCGCAGGTACATCGACACCATGGAGCCCGAGAAGGCCGCGAGGCCGAGGCCGGCGACCTTGGTGGGCACGAAGGGCAGCAGCAGCGAGGCCCCCACGGCGATCTCGCCGTAGCTGAGGAACTTCGCGAACTGCTCCGGGGTCAGCTTCGCCAGGGGCGGGACGCCCTGGGCGGCCATGCTCTGCAGGCCGGCGGCCGCCTCGGCGGGCAGGCCGAGCTTGCCGATGCCGGAGTTGAGGATGAAGGCGCCGGGGACGGCGCGGAGGAGGGCGGTGCTGAGCGACATGAGGTTCTCCTGGATCGGGATGCTTTCGTTTTCAACCATAAGGCAGGGCGGCGCGGCTGTCGACCCGTCGCGAGATACTGGCACGATGTTCTTCCCCGCAGCATTCGACCTCTCCGCGCCCGCACCCTGATGAGCACGTTCGCCCTCGCTCTCGTCCTCGTGGCGGCACTCTGCCACGCGGTGTGGAACCTCGCGGCGAAACGGGTGCGCACCGACGGCTACGCCTTCGTGTGGAGCTACGACCTGGGCTCCGTCCTGCTGTGGGCGCCCCTCGCGATCATCTCCCTCGTGCAGTCCGGGATCGGGTTCTCGCCGGCGCTGCTCCTGGCGCCGCTGGTCTCCGGGGTGCTGCACATCGCCTACCAGCTGACCCTGCAGACGGGATACGCCCGCGCCGATCTCGGGGTGGTCTATCCGGTGGCCCGCGGGGTCGGTCCGGTGCTCAGCATGGTGGTCGCGATCCTGGTGCTCGGCGAGCGACCGGGCTGGGCGGCCGCCCTGGGCGCGCTCGTGGTGGTCGGCGGCATCGTGGTGGTGGCGACCGGGCGCTCCGCCGCGGGCCGCCACGGGCTGCGCGCCGGCGTCGCCTGGGGCGCGGCGACAGGGCTCGCCATCGCCGCCTATACGCTGTGGGACAGCTACTCGGTCGCCACCCTCGAGCTGCCGCCCGTCCTCTACTTCGTGACCAGCTGCCTGTGGCAGGTCGTGCTCATGACGCCGACGCTGCTGCGACGCCATCGCGCGAGCCTGCCCCCGGTGCTCCGCCTGCACTGGCGGGAGATCGTGCTGGTCGCGGTCCTGTCGCCGCTGGCGTACATCCTGGTGCTGGAGGCGATGCGCACCGCGCCCGTCTCCCTCGTCGCCCCCGCCCGGGAGTCGAGCATCGTCGTGGGCTCGCTGCTGGCCTGGTGGCTGTTCAAGGAGCCCGATCCGCTGCGACGGATGCTCGGCGCAGCGATCGTGCTCGCGGGGATCGTGCTCATCGCGGTGTGAGGCCGCCGGCGGTCAGCGGGTCCGCTCAGGCCCGGGCGATGACCTCCCCGTGCAGCAGGGCGAACCAGCCATCCTCGTTCGCGGCCCAGCGGCGGAAGTCCTCCGCCATCGCGCCGCGCTCCGCGGCGTCGGCCCAGCCCTCCCGCTCGAGCTGGTCGGCGAACGGGCCTGCGGTGAGCCTGCCGGCGCAGGTCGCCGCCCAGGCCGCACGGGACTCGGGGGTTGCGTGCAGCCACGTCGAGGCACCCGGTTCAACGTCCTCGAAGCCCGCCTCGTGCGCCCAGGCGAGCAGCCGCCGACCGGCGTCGGGCGTGCCGCCGTTGGCTCGGGCGGCACGCAGGTACAGCTCCCGCCAGCGGTCGATCCCCGGCGCCTCGGGGAACCACCGGAACCCCTCGTAGTCGCTGTCGCGCACCGCGACGATCCCACCCGGGCGGGTGACCCTCCGGGCCTCGGCGAGCGCGGCCACCGGGCGCGGCAGATGCTGCAGCACCTGGTGGGCATGGACGACATCGAAGGCGTCGCTCTCGAAGGCCAGATCCTGGGCGTCCCCCACCACGACCTCCACCTCGGCCAGCCCCTGGCGCTGCAGCTCGGCGCGGGTGAACGCCGCCGCCTCCTCCCCCACCTCGAGCGCCGTGACGTTCCGGGGGCCGACGATCCGGGCGAGGCCCGCGGTGATCGTGCCCGCGCCGCTGCCCACGTCGAGCAGCCGCTGCCCGTTTCGAAGCTGCGGGAGCAGGTGCGCGGCGGAGTTCTCGGCCGTGCGGGCGCGATGGCTGTCGAGCACGGCGGCCCCGTAGCCGTGGGTGTACGCGGCGCCGGAGGAGGGGGTGCTGGACGGGGTGGTGGGCATGCGCCGACGCTACGCCCGGCTGCGCGCGCCGAGCAGGAGCGACCGACTGCTGGGAGTCACGGTGCTCGGTGGGCTCCGGACGAGTCAGCGGACTCGGGGCGGATCGGTGAGCTCGGGCGGATCAGGCCGATGCCGAGCGGTTCCGATGCCGGTCCACCAGGGCCGCGGTCACCACGATCACGATGCCGACCACCACGCCGATGGCCGTCTCGAGCACCCGCGCCTCGAGCATCGGCCCGACGGGCTGGGGGTGCGCCAGCTGCACCATGAGCAGCGCGAGGGGAGTGATGAACAGCAGGGCGAAGGCGTAGTTGCGCAGCACGTACATCTCGGCGAGGAACTGCAGCACCACCACCCAGACCACGAACTGCCAGGGCTCGCTGGGGAAGGAGAGCAGGAACGCGGTGGTGACGATGCCCAGCGTGGTGCCGATGACGCGGTGCAGCCCGCGCTCGACCTGGAGCGTGCGGCCAGGAGCCGACAGCAGGGCGATCGCCGCGATCTGCGCCCAGTACGGGAAGGGCAGCCCGGAGGCCAGGCCCAGCATCCCGGCGACCGCCGAGGCGATCGCGAATCGCGAGAACTCGGCGCCCAGCTGTGCACCGGTCCAGCGTTCGGCGCCCGGATCCACGTGTGCAGCCGGATGCCGCTCGCCGGCCCAGTGGCCGAGCAGGCCCAGCCCCACGCACAGCGTCGCCGCACCCGCAGCCACCAGGAACGCCGCCCACACAGGAGCGGCCGGCGGCGCGGACGCCACCGCGGCGACCGCGAAGAGCGGGAAGATCGCCCCGCCCGGCTTCAACCCGCGCGCGAGCACGAGCACGGCGGCCAGTCCCGCGACGACGGAGCTGACCAGCAGCGTGGTCCACGACGCCGCCGTCGGGTCCATCAGCTCGCCCACGCTGGAGAGCGTCGCCCCGAGGGTCACGCACACGGTGAGCATCGCCCCGGCGAGCGCCTGGCGTCGGAACCGCATCCGGGTGGGCTCGTAGCGCGAGTAGATGCCGGTGAACGCGCCGAACCCCACGTACATCGCCCAGGAGACGTGGTCGGTCAGGAGCAGCACGGACATCGGGATCGCGAGTCCCACGGCGATGCGGAACGCCGGGATGTGGTCGACGCGACGGGGTCCGAGGCTCAGCATGCGCTGGGCCGTCCCCTGGATCTGGACGGGCAGTGCGGGCACAGAACTCCTTCCGAACAGCCGCGCAGGGCATACCGCGGGCCGTCCCTGTGCTGGTGGCGGGGTGTCGACGAGGGCGATCGCACGCTTCCTCGGACGGGGAGCGCAGCGACAGCGCTCCCTTCGATGATAGAGCGGGGCCGGGCGCCCCCTCCCCCATCGGTCGCGTCACAAGTGGGAGAATCCGGACAGTCCCTGCTGCATCCCCGTCGTCCGGCCCTCGGGCCGGCCCTGCTCCTGCGGAGTCGACATGACACCCCCTGACCGCTCCACCGCTCCCCTCCCGCCGGCCGCCGTCGGCGGAGCCGGGGTCATCGAGACCACCGGGATCGAGATCATCGCCGAGGCCGAGCGCACCGCCCGGCCACGTGATCTCGTATGGCCCTGGTTCGCCGCGAACGTCTCCGTGTTCGGCATGAGCTACGGCTCCTACCTGCTCGGCTTCGGCATCAGCTTCCTCCAGGCGACGATCGTGGCGGTCGTCGGCATCGTCCTCAGCTTCCTGCTGTGCGGGCTGGTCGCGATCGCCGGCAAGCGCGGCAGCGCGCCGACGATGGTGCTCTCCCGCGCCGCCTTCGGAGTGCACGGGCAGAAGGTGCCGGGCATCGTCTCGTGGCTGACGTCGATCGGCTGGGAGACGTCGCTGGCGATCTCCGCCGTGCTCGCCACGGCCACCGTGTTCGACGTGCTGGGCCTGGCCTCCGGGCAGGCGGTCACCGTGATCGCCGCGATCCTCATCGCCGCGCTGATCGTCACCGCGAGCGTGCTGGGCTATCACACGATCATGAAGCTCCAGTCGGTGCTCACCTGGGCCACCGGCGCCATGACCATCGTGTTCATGATCCTCACGATCCCCCATATCCAGTGGTCCGCCGTGGCGTCGATGCCGCACGGCTCCCCGCAGGCGATGGTCGGCGCGCTGGTGATGGTGATGACCGGCTTCGGGCTGGGCTGGATCAACATCGCCGCGGACTGGTCGCGGTACCAGAAGCGCTCGGCGTCCGACGGATCCATCGTCCTGTGGAACACGATCGGCGGCGCCGCGGCCCCCGTGGTGCTGGTGATCTTCGGGCTGCTGCTGGCCGGCTCCGACGAAGGTCTCGCCGGCGCGATCGAGAACGACCCCATCGGCGCACTGGTGACGATCCTGCCGCTGTGGGCGCTGATCCCCTTCTGGATCGTGGCCGTGCTGACCCTGGTCTCCGGCGCCGTGCTGGGCATCTACTCCTCGGGTCTGACGCTGATCAGCCTGGGGATCCGGATCCCCCGCCCGGCCGCCGCAGCGGTCGACGGGCTGATCCTCACCGCCGGCACGATCTGGGTGGCGTTCTTCGCGACCAGCTTCATCGGGCCGTTCCAGAGCTTCCTCATCACCCTGGGCGTGCCGATCGCCGCGTGGGCCGGGATCCTCATCGCCGACGTGCTCTCGCGCCGCGCGGACTACGACGAGAAGGCCCTGTTCGATCCGGCCGGTCGCTACGGCTCGGTGGACTGGACGTCCGTGCTCACCATGGTGGTCGCCTCGGTGCTCGGCTGGGGCCTGGTCGTGAACTCCTTCGCCGACGCCGCGCCGTGGAACAACTGGCAGGGCTACCTGCTCGAGCCGCTGGGCCTGGGCACCTTCGTCGACGATCCGGCCGGCGCCTACTGGGACGGCAACTGGGCGTACTCCAACCTCGGCGTGCTGCTCGCGCTGGTGCTCGGTTTCGTGGTGACGTTCGTGGCGCGGCGCGAGAAGATCCGCCGCCAGGAGCGTGGCGCATGAGCGCCCCCTGGCTCCTGGTCATCGATCCGCAACGGATCTTCGCCGACCCCGCCTCCGAGTGGTGCTCGCCGTTCTTCCCCGCCGCGATGGAGAACATCGCGCGCTTGGCGGAGTCCGTCGGCCCCGAGCGCACCCTGGTCACCCGCTGGCTGCCCACGGCGGACCGTGCCACCGCCTGGGGCGACTACTTCCGCGCCTGGCCCTTCGCGGACGTCCCCGCGGAGGATTCCCGGTACGAGCTGGTCGAGGCCGCCCGCGGGCTGTCCGCGCATCCGACGATCGACGAGCCGACGTTCGGGAAATGGGGGTCGCAGCTGGCCGAGCGCGTGGGCTGGGTGGAGAATCCCGGCACGCATCTGCTCGTCACCGGGGTGACCACGGACTGCTGCGTGATCTCGACGGTGCTCCCCGCGGCCGACGCCGGGGTACGGCTGAGCGTGGTCACCGATGCCGTCGCCCATTCGGCGGCGGAGAACGGCCCGCCGGCGCTGCACACGATGAGCCTGTTCCCGCCGCAGGTCGACCTGCGCAGCACCGACGAGATCCTGGCCGACCGGAAGCTCTTGCCCGACCATGAGGCCCCGGACGTCCAGACCCCTCGGCAGATGCGAGCCTGGGGACATGGCTGACGCACTGCTCACCGTCGGTCACGGCACGCTGTCGCGCCCGGAGCTCGCCGATCTGCTGCGCGGAGCAGGGATCGAGCAGCTCGTGGACGTGCGCCGCTTCCCCGGCTCCCGGGCGAACGACGCCGCGGCCCGCGGCGTCGTCGAGGAGATCTGCGCGGAAGCCGGCATCTCGTACCGCTGGGACGAGCGCCTGGGTGGACGGCGCCGGCTCACCAAGGACGAGGACGCGCAGTCTCCTGATACCTGGTGGCGCGTGAAGCAGTTCCGCGCCTACGCCGGATGGACCCGCAGCGAGGACTTCCGCGCCGGGATCACCGATCTGCGGGCCGACGTGGCCCGCTCCCGCACCGCGGTGATGTGCTCCGAGGCCGTGTGGTGGCGCTGCCACCGCCGCCTCATCGCCGACGTGATGCTCCTGGAGCACGGGGTCGACGTCGCGGACCTCATGCACACCGGGAAGGAACGCCCCCACGAGCCGAGCGAAGGGGCACGGCTCGACGAGAACGGTCATGTCGTCTGGGACCTGCCCGACCGCGACGAGTCCTGACGGCGGCGAGTCCTGACCGCGCAGGGCTCCAGCGGTCCGCGCCCTGACCGCGCCGGAAAAACCGGTGGCCGCGAAGGCTCCCGGGCCCTACCGTCGGCCCCATGCACTCTCCCACCTCACGCACCACGCCGCCCCTGCCCCGCACCGCTCTGATCACGGGCGTGGGCCGGCGGCGCGGGATCGGCGCCGCGATCGCCCGCGGTCTCGCCGCCGACGGCTATGACCTGGCCCTGAACTACCACGACCCCTACGACCGCCGGGTGCTCGGGGAGAAGGCCGACGTGGACCTGCTGGCCGAGGAGCTGCGGGCCGACGGTCGGCGCGTCGAACTGCTCCCCGGTGACCTCGAGGACCCCGCGGTCCCACCGTCGCTCGTGGCCGCGGCCCGGGAGGAACTGGGCCCGCTGGGCGTGCTCGTGACCTGCCACTGCGAGTCGGTGGACTCCTCGATCCTGGACACCACGGTGGAGAGCTTCGACCGCCACTACGCGGTCAACCTGCGCGCCACCTGGCTGCTGCTGAAGGCCTTCGCCGAGCAGGTCGAGCCGGGCCGCGACACCGCGGGCGGCGCGATGATCGCCCTGACCAGCGATCACACGGTGCACAACCTTCCCTATGGTGCGACCAAGGGGGCGCTGGACCGCCTCGTGCTGGCCGGCACCCACGAGCTCGCCGATCGCGACGTGCGCACCAACGTGATCAACCCCGGGCCGATCGACACCGGATGGATGGACGACGAGATCCGTGCCTCCGGGGCGGCGAGCACCCCGGCCGGGCGCCTCGGCGGCACCGACACCGTCGCGGACCTCGTGCGCTTCCTCGTCTCGCAGCAGGGTGCATGGATCCGCGGGCAGCTGCTCTACTCCAACGGAGGGTTCGCGTCCCCGGCGCTCTGAGGCGGCTCGGTCCGCACCGCGCCGCAGCGCCAGCAGGGCGCGCTCGGGTCCCGTGCGCCGTCCCCCTCCGGCATCGCGCCGCACTCCGGGCACAGCAGACCGATCCAGCACACCGCCTCACCGGCGGGGCCCGGCTGCTCGACGTCCTCGTCCACCGCTGACTCCTCGCGCCGCGTCCTCCGGGCCCGGGCGCTCCTGCTCGGGCCCGTGCTCACGACTGTACGCCGCGCGCCGTGCCCCGGCGGTCCTCAGCGCTCCGCGCCGGAGCCGCCCTCGTCGTCGGCGGCGTCGGCCGTCGTGGAGGTCTTCGAAGCGAACACCAGGGACGCCACGACCGCACCGGCCATGGAGAGCACGATGACGCTCAGCGACAGCCAGATCGGCACCTCGGGGATCTTCTGCAGCACCGAGAAGCCCGGGATGATGTCCAGCGGCGCCTCGTGGATGGCATGGATCAGCAGCTTGATGCCGATGAAGCCGAGGATCGCGGCGATGCCGTAGTGCAGGTAGGCCAGTCGCTCCAGGAGGCCGCCCAGCAGGAAGTACAGCTGGCGCAGTCCCATCAGGGCGAACAGGTTGGCCGTGAACACCAGGAACGGGTTCTGAGTGACCGCGAAGATGGCCGGGATCGAGTCCAGCGCGAACATGACGTCGGTCAGGCCGATGGTGACGAACACCAGCAGCATCGGGGTGAACAGCTTCTTCCCGTCCACGACGGTGCGCAGCTTGTTGCCGTCGTAGCTGTCCGAGACGGGGAACATCCTGCGCACCGTGCGCATGATGAACGAGTCGGAGTCCTCGTCGTCCTCCTCCTGGGTCTGCTTCCAGGCCGTCCACAGCAGGAACAGCCCGAAGAGATAGAAGACGCCGGCGAAGTTGTCGATGATCACCGCACCGGCGAGGATGAACAGTCCGCGGGCGATCAGCGCGATGATGATGCCCACCATCAGCACTTCCTGCTGGTACTTCTTCGGCACGGCGAACTTCGACATGATCACGATGAAGACGAACAGGTTGTCGATGCTCAGCGAGTACTCGAGCAGCCACCCGGTGACGAACTCGGAGGCCGGTTCCATCCCGCCCACGAAGAACAGCACCACCGCGAACACGATGGCCAGGCTGACGTAGAACCCGATCCACCCGGCGCACTCCTTCATCGAGGGCAGGTGGGGCCGCTTGAGGACCATCAGGAGGTCGACGAGAAGGATGGCGACGAGCACGACCAGGGCCGCGATCTCGAATCCGAGGTGGAGCTCTCCCATGTGCAGTCCTTGGGGTGGGGCGGACGTTCTTCCCGAGATGACGGGACGGGCCGACGGGGGCAACCCGCCCCAAGAGTACAAGTGGCGAGCCCGCGCTCACCCGCGGGGCCGTGATCGTCCGCTCACGCCTGTGCAGCGGGGAGACGATCGGCCACCCGCGCCGCGGGCAGCAGATGCCCGCGGCGGGCAGCGCTCTGCGCCCTCAGCGCAGCGTTCCGGTGACCTCCTCGACGGCCGCGAGCACGGCCCCGTCCAGCAGGCGCGCCTCGGCCTCGGCGATGTCGGGGGCCAGGAAGCGATCGGGGCCGGGGCCCTGCACCGTGCGTCGCAGCACCTCGACCGCTGCCGCGCTCGCGGCCGACGGCTCCAGCGGTGCGCGCAGATCGATCGCACGAGACGCGGTGAGCAGCTCGATGGCCAGCACGCGGCGCAGGTTCTCCACGCTCGTGCGCAGCTTGCGGGCGGCATGCCAGCCCATCGACACGTGGTCCTCCTGCATCGCGGAGGACGGGATCGAGTCCACGCTCGCCGGGACGGCGAGCCGCTTCATCTCCGAGACCATCGCCGCCTGGGTGTACTGCGCGATCATGAAGCCCGAGTCCACGCCCGGGTCGTCGGCCAGGAAGGGCGGCAGCCCGTGGGAGCGCGACCTGTCGAGCATGCGATCGGTGCGGCGCTCGGCGATCGAGGCGAGATCCGCGGAGACCACGGCGAGGAAGTCCAGCACATAGGCGACAGGGGCGCCGTGGAAGTTTCCGTTGGAGGTCACGGTGCCGTCCTCGAGCACGACGGGATTGTCGATCGCGCTGGCCAGCTCGCGCTCGGCGACGGTGCGGGCGTGCTCGATGGTGTCGCGCACGCCGCCGGCCACCTGCGGGGCGCAGCGCAGCGAGTAGGCGTCCTGCACGCGGGAGCCCTCGGCGGCGACATCGGCGATGATCGGCGAGCCCTCGAGCAGGGCGAGGATGTTCGCGGCCGACGCCTCCTGGCCCGGGTGGGGGCGCAGCGGCGCGTGCAGCTCGGGGCGGAAGACGGTGTCGCGGCCGCGCAGGCCCTGCACGGTCAGCGCGGTGGTGAGGTCCGCGGTGCGCACCAGCTCGTCGAGATCGGCGATCGCCATCAGCAGCATGCCGAGCATGCCGTCGGTGCCGTTGATCAGCGCCAGGCCCTCCTTCTCCTCGAGCAGCACGGGCTCGATGCCCGCCTCGGCGAGCAGCTCGGGCACGGGGCGCTCTGTGCCGTCGTGGTCACGGGCCCGCCCCTCTCCCATCAGCACGATCGCGCAGTGGGACAGCGGCGCGAGGTCGCCCGAGCAGCCGAGGGAGCCGTACTCGTGGACGATCGGCGTGATCTGCGCGTTCAGCAGCGCGAGCATCGTCTCGACCACCACGGGGCGCACCCCGGTGCGGCCGGAGGCGAGGGTGCGGGCACGCAGCAGCATCAGGGCACGCACCACCTCGGTCTCCACCTCGGGGCCGGCGCCGGCGGCATGGGACCGGATCAAGGACCGCTGCAGGGCATGGCGCATGCTCGGCGCGATCGCGGTGTCGGCGAGGGCGCCGAATCCGGTCGAGACGCCGTAGACGGGAGCGTGCCCCGGGGCGGCCAGTGCATCGATGTGGGCGCGCACCCGGACCACCTCCTCCCGGGCGGCGGCGTCGAGCTGCACCGGGGCCCCGCGGCGGGCGACCGCGAGGACGTCGGCGGCGGAGAGCCCGGAGGTGGACAGGGTGATGGCGGAGCCGTCGGCGGTGCGGGCGGTGGTGCTGGTCATGGGGTGCCTTTCGGTCAGCGGAGGAGGTGGCTCAGGAGCGCGGGACGCTGCGGGACGCCGGCCCGCCACACCTCGTGGGTGAGCGGCATGCCGGGGCGGTAGGCGAGGTGGATGGCCGCGGGGGCGTCGAGCACATGCAGGTCGGCGCGGGCGCCGACGGCGAGGTGGCCGACGTCGCCGCGGCGCAGTGCGAGGGCCCCGCCGCGGGTGGCAGCGTGGATCGCCTCGGCGAGCGAGAGGCGCATCTGCAGGACGGCGGTCGCCACGCAGAAGCTCATCGAGCTGGTGTAGCTGGTGCCGGGGTTGCAGTTCGACGCGATCGCGACGGCCGCTCCCGCATCCAGCAGGTCCCGGGCCGGGGCGAGCGGGGCGCGGGTGGAGAGGTCGCAGGCCGGGAGCACGGTCGCGACCGTCGGCCCGGCATCGACCGCGAGGCGGCCGGGGACGTCCGCGCAGCCGGGCGAGATCACCGTGGAACCGGGCGCGGCAGCCGGGGAGCCGCTGCTCGTGGCGGGGCGGGTGGGCCGGGAGGCGGTCGCGGCGAGGGCCTCGACGTCGGCCGCGGAGAGGTGGTTGACGTGGTCGACGCTCGCGGCGCCCAGCCCGGCGGCGAGGGCGACGCCCCCGGAGCGGCCCAGCTGGTTGCCGTGGACCCGCAGGCCGAGGCCCGCTTCGGCGCCGGCGCGCAGCACCCGCTCGGACTGCTCGGGGTCGAAGGCGCCCTCCTCGCAGAAGACGTCGATCCAGCGCACGTGGGGGGCGACGGCGAAGAGCATCTCCCCGGTCACCAGGGCCACGTAGTCCTCCGCGCCCGGGCGGCCCTCGCGGCCGTCGAACTCGGCGGGCACCAGATGGGCACCGAGGAAGGTCGCCTCATCCAGCTCCCCCTCCCTCACCAGCTCGGACGCGAGCCGGGCGGCGCGCAGCTCGTGCTCCACGGTGAGGCCGTAGCCGGTCTTGGTCTCGAGCGTCGTGGTGCCGCCGGCGACCGCCTCCGCGATCCGGCCGCGCACGAGCGCGCGCAGGCGGTCGTCGGTCGCGGAGCGGGTGGCGGAGGTGGTCACGCCGATGCCGCCCGCCGCATAGGCCTCCCCGGCCATGCGGGCCTCGAACTCCGCGGCCCGGTCCCCGTCGAAGATCAGGTGGGAGTGGGAGTCCACCCAGCCGGGGAGCACGGCGCGACCGCCCAGGTCCACCCGCTGGTCGGTGGGCGGCGTTTCGGCGGCCGGGCCGCTCCAGGCGACGATGCCGTCGTCGATCACCAGGGCCGCGTCATGACGGAGCTGGTCGTCGGTGACCGTGCCCGGGCTGGCAGGGTCGTCGAGCTCGGGGTCGAGCGTCCACAGCTCGCTGATACCGGTCAGCAGGATGCTGGTCATGATCAGTCCCGTCGGGTGGGGGTCATCGGCACGCGCACCCCGCGCTCGTGGGCGACCTCGTCGGCCCGGGAGTATCCGGCATCCACGTGGCGGATCACCCCCATCGCGGGGTCGTTGGTCAGCAGGCGCTCGAGCTTGCGGCGGGCCAGGTCGGTGCCGTCGGCCACACCCACCTGACCGGCGTGGATCGACCGGCCGATGCCCACCCCGCCGCCGTGGTGCAGGGACACCCAGGTGGCGCCCGAGGACGCTGCGGTCAGGGCGTTCAGCAGCGGCCAGTCGGCGATCGCGTCGGAGCCGTCGAGCATGGCCTCGGTCTCCCGGTACGGGGAGGCCACGGAACCGGAGTCGAGGTGATCGCGGCCGATCACGATCGGGGCCGAGACCTTCCCGTCGCGCACCAGGTCGTTGAAGAGCATGCCGGCGCGCTGGCGGTCGCCGTAGCCGAGCCAGCAGATCCGTGCAGGCAGGCCCTCGAACTCGACGAACTCGTCAGCCGCATCGAGCCAGCGGTGCAGATGCTCGTTCTCGGGGAAGAGCTCCTTGATCGCGGCATCCGTGACCTTGATGTCCTCAGGGTCCCCGGACAGCGCCACCCAGCGGAACGGGCCGAGACCCTCGCAGAACAGCGGCCGGATGTAGGCGGGCACGAAGCCGGGGAACTCGAAGGCACGCTCGTAGCCGGCTTGGCGGGCCTCGTCGCGGATCGAGTTGCCGTAGTCGAACACCTCGGCGCCGGCGTCCTGGAACTCGACCATCGCCTGCACCTGGCGGGCCATCGACTCGCGCGACTTCTTGGTGAAGCCCTCGGCGTCCGCCTCCGACTCCCGCTGCCAGTCCTCCAGGCTCACCTCGGTGGGCAGGTAGGACAGCGGGTCGTGGGCGCTGGTCTGGTCGGTGACCACGTCGATCCGGAGGTCGCCGGCGCGGTGGCGCTCGAGCAGGGCGGGGAACACCTCGGCCGCATTGCCGACGATGCCGATCGAGAGACCGCGCCGCTCAGCCTGAGCGGCGTTGGCGAGGACGATCGCGTCGTCGAGGTCGTCGGCGATCTCGTGGCAGTACCGCTTGGCGACGCGACGCTCCAGGCGCGTGCGGTCGACGTCCGCGATGAGGCACACCCCGTCGTTGAGTGTGACGGCCAGCGGCTGGGCGCCGCCCATGCCCCCGCAGCCGCCGGTCAGCGTGATCGTGCCGGCCAGGGTGCCACCGAAGCGCTTGGCGGCCACGGCGGCGAACGTCTCGTAGGTGCCCTGGAGGATGCCCTGAGTGGCGATGTAGATCCAGGATCCGGCGGTCATCTGCCCGTACATGGTCAGGCCCTCGGCCTCCAGGCGACGGAACTCGGGCCAGGTGGCCCAGTCCCCCACGAGGTGGGAGTTGGCCAGCAGCACGCGCGGCGCCCATTCGTTCGTGCGCAGCACGCCGACGGGTTTGCCGGACTGCACCAGCAGGGTCTCGTCGTCCTCGAGGTCGCGCAGGGTGTCGACGATCGCGTCGAACGCCTCCCAGGACCGGGCGGCGCGCCCGGTGCCGCCGTAGACGACCAGGTCGTCGGGCCGCTCGGCGACCTCGGGATCGAGGTTGTTCATGAGCATCCGCAGCGGAGCCTCGGTCTGCCAGGACTTGGCGCTGAGCGAGGTGCCGCGGGCAGCGCGGACGGGGCGGGCTCCGGGGAGAGTCATCATCGGCTCCTGGGGTCGGGTGCTGCTGAGGTGTTCCCTCCAGGACACCACCGCCGACCGGGCGGGTCGAGGGGCGCGGGAGCGGATCTGTCCGGGATACCGGACACGGGGCGCGGCGAGGAGGGCCGACGGCGGGTCAGTCCTACCTCGTCAGTCGTGATGGCTCGCGGTGGCGACGATCTCCGCGAGGATCTCCCGAACGCGCTCGGGCTGCTCGACCCAGGGCAGGTGCCCGGCGTCGGAGACGACTCTCTTGCGGGGTGCGCGGGCATGGGCGGCGAGCGCGACCACCGGGCCGACCGGCCGGGGATCCGCCATGCCGTGTATGAACGTGATCGGGCAGCGCACCGCGGTCGCCCAGGTGATCTGATCCATGTCGTCGAAACTCACCAACGCCCGGTTGGCCTGGTGGTTGATCGCGTGCGACGAGGCCGCCATCGCCGCGGCGAGGTCGTAGCCGGCCTGCGGGTCGGCGTAATCCGTCGCCCAGGACAGGCGTCGCCACTCGACCTCCTCCGCGGTGGTGCGCTCGCGGCCGTCCAACTCGGCGAACCGCTCCGCCCACGGTGCGAGACGGCGGGCACGTTCGGCACGGTACGGCGTGCGCCAGTCGCCGATGCCCACCCCGTCGACGTAGCCCAGCGCCGTCACCCGACCAGGGTGGGTGCCGGCGTAGGCGAGGGCGAGGGTCGCCCCGAAGGAATGCCCGATCACCACTACGCGGTCGTGGCCGAAGGCGTGACGCAGTTCGTCGATGTCCTCGACGAAGCGCTCCATGGTGAGGTCGCCGGGCGAGGCGCCGGACCCGTCGGACTCGCCAGTCGGGCTGGTCGACCTGCCGCAGCGACGCTGGTCGTAGCGGTGCACCGTGGCTCGACCCGCCAGCATCTCGGCCACCGGGGAGAGGTAGTCCCATAGCCCCGGCCCGCCGTGGACCAGGATCACCGCCGGTGCGTCCTGCGGGCCGGGATCGGTCCAGGTCGCCAGGCGGGCACCGTCGCTCATCGTCATGAATTCCATGCCCCGACGCTACTGTCCGCGCGCGGCGATCAGCGCCTCCCGCTCCTCGCGCACCAGCTCCCAGGTGCGCACCAGACGCGGGAGCGTGAGCATCACCAGGCCGCCGGCCATGTTCAACGGGATCACCCAGGCGAACCACACGAGCCAGGAGGCATAGGAGTAGTCGGACCCCGCATGCATGGCCCCGAAGATCACCGCAGAGCTCAGCGCTCCGTGGAGCATGCCGAGGCCCACCACGAGGAACCCGCTGATCAGGGAGTTCGCGATCGTCGCGATGCCCTCCCTGGACCCCTGCGCCATCCTCGTCACCAACGTGATGGTGAAGCCCGCCAGCAGTGCGAGGGCGGCCGTCTCCAAGGTGAGGCCCTTGCCCAGGTACTGATCGGCCGTCTCCAGCAGGATGGTGTCGAAGCGGGGGAACGCCGCGACGACGACCCAGGCGAACGACCATCCGCCGACGAGGTTCGTCACCAGCGTCACCGACCACAGCCGCACCAGCTGAGTCCAGGTGCCGTGACCGGCGGCGATCGCGTTGATCGGCACCAGGAAGTCCTCGGTGAACAGCTCGGAATGGGCGAGGCGCAGGGCGTACAGGCCGATGCCGAAGGCGAGTCCGCCGAGCAGCTTCGAGCCGGTCGCATCGACCACGGCGAGCATCGCCATCAGCCCGAGCCCGACGTCGATCCCGCCGAACAGGCCGGTGATGATCAGGGCGCGCCAGGTCCGGTTCAGGCGGTTCGCGCCCTCCTCGACGGTGCTGCGGAACTCGTCGACGAGCTTGTCCTCGACCGGCTCGTCGGACTCCCCGAGCCACTCGCGCTCGGCCATCTCCCCCTGTTTGGCCCGCCGACGCCGCGCACCGTGCGTGTCCCGTGTGCCGGGCGCAGCAGGGGTGCTGCGCTCGTCGGGGCCGCCCCGTTCGTCCGGTCGGTCCTCGTCGTCGGGTCGGTCCGGTCCGTCGGGCCGGTCCGGTTCGTCCCTGCGCTCCTGCTCGCCCTCAGTGACCATGGCCGGAACCTTCCCTCGGGAATGACGGTGGAGAAACGGTGCGGCGCACGCTACCAGCAGGGACGGACCGCGCCGGACGAGGTGTCCGCACCCCCTCGACCGCTGCGCACGTATCCTGCTGCCCAGCGCGGCGGGAACCCCGGCGTGAACGCTCGACGACAGGGCCATTCACCACGCACCACGACGAGCCGGGAGCGGCTCGCCGGAACATCACGACGGTGTTCGACGCATGGACGCGAGCATGGTCATCGACGAGGACGACGGACGCTGAAGATGTGGAGGCGAACCTGATGTCACGGAAGACACCGGATGAGATCGATCGGGAGATCGCCCGGATGGACTCCGAACAGCTCCCGGCCGGCAAGCACGAGCTGCACGGGGCGGGCCACTTCGCAGGACTGTATGCGGCCGAGAACGTCGCAGGAACGGAATTCGTCTTCGGCGCGACCTTCGTCATCCTCGGCGCCGGGATCTGGGATGTCCTCATCGGTCTGGCCGTCGGCAATCTGCTCGCGGTGCTGAGCTACCGGATCCTCACCGCGCCGATCGCTACTCGGACACGGCTCAGCGTCTACACCTTCCTCGACCGGGTCGCCGGGGGGATGACGTCCAAGATCTACAACGGGCTGAACGCTGTCGTCTTCGCGATCATCTCCGCAGCCATGATCACGGTCTCGGCGACTGCACTGCGTCTGATCCTCGACTTCCCCGCGCAGACGGAGGCGTATCCCACCAGCGTGGGTTTCATCGTCCTCGCGATCGTCTTCGGGGTCGTCGCCGTGCTCGTCGCGGCCTTCGGGTTCAATGCGCTCGCCGAGTTCGCCAGCATCTGCGGGCCATGGCTGATGGTCATGTTCGCCGCCGGGGGCATAGTCCTCATTCCGAGGGTCGCCGACGAAGCACTCGGAACCACCGTGATGTCGGGATGGAGCGACTTCATCGCCATCGGCGGAGACACCGTCTTCACGGGCAAGACCCCGGACGGCGCAGACGGCATCGGCCTGCTGGGAGTGATCGGGTACGCCTGGGCCGCGAACACCTTCGCGCACGCCGGCCTCATCGACATGTCGCTGTTCCGGTACGCCAAGAAGAGCTGGTACGGGTACATGTCCGCCACCGGGATGTTCCTCGGCCACTACATGGCCTGGATCTCGGCAGGTTTCATGGGCGCGGCGACTGCCGCGATCACGATGAAGAGCATCACGGTCCTCGAACCCGGGCAGGTCGCGCTGCAGGCATTGGGCTACGCAGGCTTCGTCGTTGTCGTCGTCGGCGGATGGACCACGGCCAACGCCAACCTGTACCGCGCCGGGCTGGCCGGTCAGGGGGTCTTCCCTCAGTTCTCGAGGGCGAAGGTCACGCTGATCGTCGGGGGCGTGGTCGTCGTCGCGGCCGTCTTCCCGTTCATCTACCGGGGCTACCTGAACCTCGTGACCTACGCCGGGATCGCGCTCGTGCCGATCGGCGGGATCCTCTTCGCCGAGTACTGGCTCCTGCCCAGGCTCGGGATGACCCGGTACTGGGCTCGCTACAAGGGCGTGCAGAACGTCGCCGCACTGCTGGCCTGGGGGATCCCGCTGGCCGCCGCGGCGGTGGTGCTCGTCATGGGTCTCGTCCCCGTGTACTTCCTCTTCCCGCCCGCCTGGGCCCTCAGCGTGGTCCTCTACGTCGTGCTCGCCAAGCTGATGGGAGCGGCCGAGCCGTATCCCGACGGCAAGGCTGCCGACGAGCTCTTCGCGGAGCGGGTGGAGGTGTTCCATGCCCAGCAGGCGCGCGAGGAACCCTCCGAGGTCGACACGCGGGACCGCCGGACGCTGACCAGAGTGCTCAGGGTCGTCTGGATGATCGTCCTCGTCGTGATCTTCGCGGACGCCCTCATCGTCCTCTTCTCCAGTCCGGATCTGGCGACCTTCGAAGCGCATCGCGACCGGTTCTTCCTGATCGCAGCCGTCGGAACGGTGCTCTACTTCCTCGCCGCCTACTGGGAGCTGCGCCGACGAAAAGCGCATGCCAGGCAAGCCCTCGCCGTCCACGATGGCCCCTCGTCCGCAAGGAGCCCGCGGCTCCCGTAGCGATGGCCAAGCAGCTTCGCGACGCCCAGGTGGTCAGCTCTTCCCGGTGCGTGAGCGCGCCGGTGCTGCACACGACGAACTCCCGGGGGCTCCAGGGGGCCTCGGGGTGTTCGCACGACGCTGTGCGTCTATGCGGGCTGGTGTCGTCGATGCCGCCGAGCTCGGCGGAGGCTCGGTCACGCCGCCTGACCAGATAGGACAGATGAGGCAGACAGGGCAAGCCGCTCATCCTGACACTTGGGCTACCCCTGAGTAGGCGAATCGGGGAGATCACTCGGGGAGATCAGCAGCGATCCGGCGGCCCAGCAGGCGCCGCGTGATCTCGTCGGCCGCGCGCCGGACCACCGCGGCGAGCCGCCGGCGCCGTTCCTCATCGACCTGCGACTCGACGAAGGTCAGTGCGACGGAGGCCGCCGGCCAGCCGCTGTGGTCCCGCACCACCGCGGCCAATGAGCCCAGCTCGTCGGTGACCTCCCCGGATTCGTGGGCGATACCGTCCGCGCGCACCGTGACCAGCAGCTCGCGCAGATCACGAGGAGTCTCCGGGACGGGCGCCGCGGTGCGGGAGGTGAAGTCGTCGCGGTGGCCGAACAGGGCGCGCAGCTGCGCGGGAGGGAGCTCGGCGAGGATCGCCCGGCCGCTCGCGGTGAGGTGCGCGGACAGCCGCACGCCGACGTCGGTGACCAGGCTCGGCCGATTCCGTGCGCGCTCCTCGACGACGTAGAGCACGTCCCGACCATGCAGGACGGCGAGGTGGCCGGACTCCCCGATCTCGTCGACCATCGCTTCGATGACCCGTCGGCCGATGCGCGCGAGCGGCTCCTGGCGCAGGTAGGCGCCGGAGAGCTCGTAGGCGGCCGGACCCAGCCCGTACAGCCGCTCCTGGCCCAGATGCATGACGTATCCGTGCTCGACGAGGGTCGCCAGCAGATCGTAGGTGCGCGACCGCGACAGCTCGAGCTGCTCGGCGATGCGGGTGGCCGCTATCGGCGTGCGCCGCGAGGCGAGGAAGGTCAGCAGACGCAGCGTCGCGTCGGCCGCCGGGACTTTCGGGGGTGCCATGATGGTTCAGGATGCCATCCGGACGATGACGCGAGGAGCTTCGATGACGACCACACCTGCCGAGATGGCCGAACACTGGTCCGGGCGGCACGACGGTGACGGCCCCGAGCACGCCCGCTGGCACCAGCTGGTGCAGGTCATGGGGCTGCACGGGCACGACGAGGCCGCCGAGCCCGCGGCCGAGCCCCACGTCGCGCTGCTGGGCTTCCGCTCCGAGGAGGGAGTGCGCCGGAATCAGGGCCGGGTCGGAGCCGCCGAGGGGCCCGTCGCCCTGCGCCGGGCGCTCGCACCGCTCGCCCTGCACGGTCCGCTCGCCCGCGGCGAGGTGGGCCTGCACGATCTGGGCGACGCGGAGACGCTCGGCGAGGAGCTCGAGGCCGGTCAGGCCGCGGCCGCCGAGCTCACTGCCCGCGCCCTCGATCGCCCCGGGTCCCGCCTGACCGTGGTGCTCGGCGGCGGGCACGAGACGGCGTGGTCCTCCTACCTGGGGCTGGTCGGCTCCCGAAAGGGCCCGGGAGCGGGTACGGGCACGGGAACTGGCGCTGCTGCGGGCGCCGCCGATCCCGGGATGACGAGTGCTGAGCGGCGCTGGGGAGTGCTGAACCTCGATGCGCACTTCGACCTGCGCGACGAGCCGCAGCCCACCTCGGGCACGCCCTTCGCACAGATGGCCGAGGCCGAGGAGGCCGCTGGGCGCACCCTGCACTACGCGGTGCTCGGGATCGCCGAGCCGTCGAACACGGGCGCCCTCTTCGCCACGGCGCGGAGGCTCGGCGTGCAGTGGTGGACCGATGAGCAGTGCCTGGCTGCCGGTGCCGACGGGATCCGCGATGTCGTCGCGCAGTTCGCCGCTGACCTGGATGTCCTGTACCTGACCATCGATCTGGACGTGCTTCCGGCAGCTGTGGCTCCCGGCGTCTCCGCCCCCGCCGCCTACGGGGTGCCGCTGCCGCTGATCGCCGCGGCAGTGCAGGCTGCGGCCAGCAGCGGGAAGCTCGCCCTGCTCGACGTGGTGGAGCTGAACCCCGCCCTCGACATCGAGGGGCGCACCGCTCGCGCCGCAGCCCGCCTGATCGACGATGCCGTGCGCACGGTCGTCGGCGGGAGCGCCTGAGCCGCTGGCCCGCACCGCTTGGCGCGCGCCGCCCGGCACCCAGCACCCAGCACCCAGCACCCAGCACCCAGCACCCGGCACCGAACCACCTCGGACCGAGCCGAGCCGCCTCCGCGCCGGCCCCACACTGTCCTGTCCCAACCCGAGCACCCCTCCTGAATAGGCGGAATAGGGGTGGTCTCAACGCCTATTTCGCCGGGGTAGACCTGCGCTGGCTCGAGCGGACCGTCGCTGCCCGAGCATGGCGACCCCCGCGACCCCCGAGCCACCCAGGACCGCTGCGGTCCCCACGACCCCCACGACCCCTACGACCGCCGCTATTGGCGCACGAAGGAGCGCAGCTCCGGCTCGTGATCGTGGACCTCGGTGAACCCGAGCGACTCGTAGAAAGCTCGCTGGCCCGGCTCGGCATCGGTGAGCAGCACCTGCTGGCGCACGTCGGCGAAGGGTGCGAAGGCCGCGTCGACGAGGCGTCGGCCGACTCCTGACCGTCGTGCATCGGGGTGCACGAGCACGTCCTGCAGATAGACGATGGTGGCGCCGTCTCCGATCACCCGGGCGAGGCCCAGCAGGCGGCCGTCGCGTCGGGCGGTGACCACACGGGCGCTGCCGGCGAGTGCACGCATCAGCGTGGCGGGCTCGTCCGTGTAGGCGCCCCAGCCCACCGCCCCGTAGAGGTCCAGGGTCTCCTGCAGCGCCGGCATCTCCGGGCCGACGACAGTCCCTTCGGTCGCAGGCGGCATCGACGACCCCGTCGGCCGCCACCGCGAGTCGACCAGCTGGAACAGGCGGCAGTCCGACCATTCCCCGCCGAGCCGGAGGTAGGAGGGCGCCAGACCGTATTCGGCGAACCCGCAGTGCTCGAGCACGCGGCAGGAGGCGTCGTTGCCCACCTTCACCTCGGCCTGGATCCGATGCAGTCCGAGGCCGCCGAACGCCACGCCGATCGCGCTGCGCACCGCCGCAGTGGCGACTCCGCGACCGGTGACGGCATGGTCGACCCAGTAGCCGAGCGAGGCGGAGTCGAACGCGCCGCGCGTGATGCCCGAGAGGTTGAGTCGGCCGACGAGTCCGGTCACACCGTCCTCCTCGAACCGGATCGCGAGCGGGAGGCTACGGCCCATCTCGCGGTCGGCGAGGGCATGCGCGATCGCCGTGCGCTGCGCGGCCTCGGTGCACCAGTCCTCCTCCCGTGCGGGCGCGGCCACCAGCAGCTGGTCCTGATTGCGTGCCTCGAGCTCCGCGAGCGCGGGGGCGTCATCCGCCGCGAGGAGGGTCAGCGTGACCTGATCGGGCCGGATGGGACGACGCGGCGGCAAGGCGGGCGAGGCGGGCGAGGCAGGTGAGGAGGGTGAGGCTGGTGTGGTGGGTGTGACTGGTGTGGAGGGCACGGCAGGCGGGAACGGCACAGCGGGCATGGCGCTCATTCTCCGGTACGACCGTCGATCACCTCGCACAGCAGGTCGAGATGCCCGAGGTGGCGGGCGTACTCCTCGATGAGGTGGGTGAGGATCCAGCGCAGGTTGACGTGCTCCCCGTGGCGCAGTCCCCGCACCGGCCCGTCCAGGTCGCTCCAGCTCGCCTGTGCGGCGCGGGTGGCGTCCAGCTCCTGGCGGTAGGCCTCGATATCGGCGAGCGCGGTGGCGGGCTCGATGTCCTCGAAATCCCCGTCGGGATTGTCCTCGCTGCAGTGCGGATCAGGCTGCTCGTCATCGAGCAGGACCTCGCGCAGCCAGTAGGCCTCGTTGTCCGTGAGGTGGCGGATGATCCCGATCGGGCTGAGAGCCGACGGCGGCACCGACCTGGTGCACAGCTGCTCAGCGTCCAGCCCGTCGATCTTCCGCAGTGCCGTCTCGCGGTAGTACTCGATCCAGGCGTCGAGCGACTCCCGCTCGCCGGCCATCGGCGGAGGGTCGACCCGGGTGGCGGGCAGCGAGCGCGCGGTCGAGATGGCGGGCGATGGGGCCGCGGACGAGGTGTCGGACGCCGAGGGCGGAGTCGAGGTGTCGGACGCCGAGTCCGGGGACGAGGCATCGGGCGACGAGGGCAGAGTCGAGGTGGCGGAGTCGTCGGGAGTGCTCATGGTGAGCACCTTTCCACGGGCTCCCTCCAGCGGCCAGTGGTTTCTCCGCGCCGCGGGCCCGGCGAGGCGTGCAGCATGGTGGAGCTGAGCTCCTCCCTCGGCCTCGGCGCCCGCACCGCCCGGCACGCTGCTCGGCGGCCAAGCACGCGCCGGCCCGACAGTGCTCCACCCCGAGCACCCCGTCCGAAGAGGCGGAATAGCGGGCTCTCAACGCCTATTTCGCCGGGGTAGAACTGCCGCTCCCCTGGTACCTCGCCAGCCCGCTTCCCGGTCGTCTGCTCGCTGTTCCCCAAGTACCTCGCCCGCCCGCTTCCCACCCGCCTGCTCCCTGCTCCACCGCTTCCACCGCGCCCCCGCGCCCTGCGCCCCGCGCCCCGCGCCCCAGCCGGATCAGACGAGCAGGGTCTGGACCAGGGTCACCGCGGCGACGCCGCCCAGCAGCCCGGAGAACAGCAGGGTCAGCGTGGAGGCGCGGGCCTTCGCCGACAGCGGGCCGCCGACGATGCCTCCCGCTGCGGAGCCGGCCGCGAAGATCAGGGTGGTGGCCCAGTCGATCTGGACGTCGGTGCCCACGCGTGCCAGCAGGCTCGCGGCGGTGGCGATCACCATGACCAGCAGGCTGGTGCCGGAGGCGCGGCGCATGGCCAGGCCCAGGGCGATCACCAGCATCGGGACCACGATGAAGCCGCCGCCGACGCCGAAGAAACCGGTGAGGAGCCCGGTGAGGGTGGCTGCCGCGATGACGAGCGGCAGCCGGGGCGAGGCGGGCCGGGTCGGGGTGGTGGGCAGCTCGGCCTCGCCGTGATGGTGCAGCAGGCCGTCGGCCGATTCGGTGGTGTCCGGGCCGGGCTGGTCCAGCACGGGATCATCGTGGATCGCGACGGTCGCCTCGGCGTCGGCCCCGCGAGAGCCGTGGGCGGCGGCCTCGGCGCGCTCCTCGCTCCGGGTGCGCAGCGCGCGGCGCAGCATGGCGAACGCGACCGCGACCAGCAGCACCCCGAACAGCGTGAGCAGCACCTGCTCCGGAACCAGTGCGGAGAGCCGGGAGCCGACGACGGCACCGGCCACGGAGATCGCGGCGAACACCGCGCCGCTCCTCCACTCCACGTTCCCGTGCCGGGCATGGTGGGGAAGGCTCACCAGCGCGGTGATCAGCACGATGATCAGGCTCGAGGCCGTCGCGGAGTGCGCCGGCATGCCGAGCAGGAACACCAGCACCGGCACCGCGAGGATGCCGCCGCCCGCTCCCAGCGCACCGACCACGATGCCGACACCGATGCCGACGCCGATCGCGAGCAGGGCGAGCTCCATGGACGAACTCCTCGAGGGTGCAGGGCGACGGGCGGCTGGAGTCGGCGGTGCTTCACGGCGGCCGGTCGCGACAGTGATCAGGACCCTCCCACGGTACGCGGAGTCCGAGGGTGCTCGCGCCCGCTCCCCCGTAGGATCGAGACCCCCTCTCCCCCGTCTCCCCAGGAGTCGATGTGGTCCGCTCACCGTCCAGCCGCTCCGCGGCCCTGCTGGATCCGGCCTCGCCCGCCCTGGGCGAGCAGCTGCGGGAGGCCTGGCGCGCCGGAGCCCTGCTGCGGCCGACGGGTACGGGCCAGCTGGCTCCGAGCGGGCCCGGCCGCGACGGCTCCGAATCGGCCGCTGCGACCCCGTCGGGCGAGGCGCAGGTCTCCCTCGCGGGTGTGGGCGAGCGCTTCGCCGCCTGGCGCGTGGTGCCCCAGCGCGGCGCAGCAGTGATCGTGCGGGTCCCCCACGTCGCACCGGATGAGCTGACCCAGGACCTCGGCCAGGAGATCGCGGCGCTGTCCCTGCTCCCCGCATCGGTCGGCCCTGCACCGGTCGTAGCCCATGAGGACCCCGCGACCAGCCCGATCGGGCACGCGTTCGTGGTGGCATCCGACGTGCCCGGCACGGCGGCCGCCCCGGAGGCCTGGACCGACCTGGAGCTGGCCGCCCACGCCGACGTCCTCGCCCGTCTGCATTCCGTCCCCGCCCCCGGGCGGGGCCCGGTGGGGCTCGGTCCGGATCCATGGGCCGCCGTGCCGCGCGGTGCGCAGTCCCTGCTCACCGAGGTGGAGGAGGAGGTCGCTGCCTGGCGCAGCGCGCATGGCCCGGTGATCGCCGAGCACGGCTTGGAGCCCTTCCTGGAGGCGGCGCTCGCCCGGGTCGCGACGATCGAGCAGGACCTCGCCGCTCTGGACGGTTTCGTGCTGGCCCATGGCGACCTGTGCGCCACGAACATCCTGTGGGAGCACGGGGCGGGCGGCCCGACGGCCCGATACATCGACTTCGAGTGGGCGCAGGGCGATGATCCCGCCCGTGACCTGGCGATCATCGGGGGCGCGGTGCACGGCGGGCCCTGGTACGTCCCGCTGGACCCGGACCAGGTGACCGCGTTCGTCGACGCCTATGTGCGCGCCCGCAGCCGGGCCGGCGAGCTGCCCGCCTCGGTCGCGGACACAGCTTCCCTCCGCGACCGGATGCGGGCATGGATCGCGTACGAGCGCACCGCGATGCTGGTGCACGTCGCCTCCCGGGCCTCCACCCGATCCCTGCACCGTCGGGTGCTGCCGATCCTGCGCGGCACCCTCGCCCAGGAGCTCGGACTGCCCGCCTGAGATCTCGCCGCGGCCGCGCACGGCCCGCCCCACGCTCCACCGCGCATTGCGGCGCGCACCACGGTGGGACCGACCTCGGTTGCCACGCGGAGCGATCTGCGTACGGTGGGGCCATGAGCGACTTCGAGAAGAACGGACCGAACGCCCCCAAGGGCTACTTCGCCGCGGAGGCCGCCGGCCTCCAGTGGCTGGCAGAGCCGCAGGTGGTGCCCGTGGTCCCGGTGCTCGAGGAGGGCAAGGACTTCCTGCGACTGGAGCGCCTGGAGGAGGTCGCACCCTCGGCCGACGCCGCCCGCGAGTTCGGTGCGCAGCTCGCCCGACTGCACGACGCCGGGGCGCAGAGCTTCGGCTGGTCCCCCGCCCCGACCGCCTGGTTCGGTCCCCTCGACAGCCCGTTCGAGGTCGCCACCGCCGAGCACGAGGACTTCCCCGACTTCTGGTCCGAGGACCGCCTGCGACCGCTGGCCGATCGCATCACCCGCACCCTCGGTGCCGACGGGCACGACACCATCGACGAGGCGATCGACGTGATCGCCGACGGCGCCTTCGACGGCATCAGCGGGCAGGGCACGGAAGAGCCCGCTCGAGTCCACGGTGACCTGTGGTCCGGGAATCTGCTGTGGACGGCGGACGGCGCCACCCTCATCGACCCGGCCGCGCACGGCGGGCACCGCCTCGAGGACCTCGCGATGCTGTCCCTGTTCGGGGCGCCCTTCCTCGAGGAGATCTTCGAGGGATACGAGGCCGAGCACCCGATGCCGGGCGACTGGGAGCAGGACCTCTGCGCGCACCTGTTCTTCGGCCTGCTCGCGCACGTCCACCTGTTCGGCGAGGCCTATGTGGACCAGGCCATCGCCACGGCCGAGGCGATCACCGCCCGTGCCGACCAGCTGGGCTTCTGAACCAGCTGGGCTCCTGAACCAGTGGGATTACCGAGTCAGCTGGGCTTCTGAGCGCCGCATTCTCGTCAGCGTGCAGGATCGGTGCGCGCATCGTGCAGATCCGTCCCGGCTGAGCGTGGGCGCCGGCCCGCTCGACTAGATTTCGAGCGTGCCCAGCCCCACCCCGCCCCGCCGCGCCCTCGCCGTTCTGCGGCCGGCGCCCTGGGCCATCGCGCTCACCCTGTGCGTCGGTGCGCTGGCGGTGCTGATCTGCGTGGGCCTCTGGGCGAGTCGCCTCGGCGATCCTCCGGCGTGGGCGTTCGACTGCGATGACACCACCTGCACCGACCTCTGGATCGACGCCCGACGCTACTACCTCGGCGTCTCCGCAGGGGCCGGTGTCGCCGCGGTCCTCGGCTGGCTGCTCGGAGGATTCGCCGTGCCCGCTCGTCCGGTGCCTGCTGCCCCCTCCGTCGCTGCCCCCGAGCCGGTGCTCCGCGCCGACGACGCCCCGGCGTCGGCTCCCGCTCCGGCACCGGCACCGGCACCGGCACCGCCATCTCCCGCGCCGCGCGGGCGCCGTGCGACCGAGGTCTGGCGACTGCTCGGCGTGATGCTCCTGGCCGGAGCGCTGCTCGTCGGTGCCGGATGGCTGGCGATCTCTGTGTCGCGGCCGATGGGCCTCGCGGGGGCCGGCGTCGCAGTCGCCGTGGCCGCGGGCGGCGCCTGGCGCTGGATGCGGCCCGGCGCAGCGTCCGATCGGACGGCGTACTGGATGGCGGGCGCCGGGACGGGCGTCCCGCTGCTCGTGCTGGGGCTGGTGTGCCTGCACCCGGTGGCGTTCGTGGTGACGATGCTGGTGGTGGCCGCCCCGCTGCGCGGGATCCCGATGCTCAGCGCACTGCTGCTCGCCGGGGCGGTCGTGACGGGCCGGCTGCTCCCCCGGCAGGCAGCCGTGGAGAGCAGGGCGTCCGGCGGTGCTGCCCGGCCGGTGCCCGCACGACCCGACGCCGGCAGGCTCGTCACGGCGTTCGCCGTCGTCGCACTGCTGGCGCTCGGGGTGCGGGCGGCCTGGCCGGTCGACGCACCTGCCGACGATGCCTGGGTCGACGCGGCGAGGTCCGAGGCCCCCGAGGGGGCGGGCACGGAGGTGGGCCCCGGCGGGCGATCGGACAGCGACGGATCGGCCGACGGCGGCAGCAC
Source organism: Brachybacterium alimentarium (assembly GCF_002332425.1). Lineage (GTDB taxonomy): Bacteria > Actinomycetota > Actinomycetes > Actinomycetales > Dermabacteraceae > Brachybacterium > Brachybacterium alimentarium. Next base: position 172,116 of record NZ_NRGS01000011.1, read on the forward strand.
GTCAGGCGACGGCTCGACCGGTTCGGGCGAGGGAACGGCGGACGGGACGCTTGCGGGCCGGCCCCGGGATCCCGAGTCCTCCCCTCCCATGGACGCCTCTGACCTGCCCGAATGCGCCGCCGGGAACCTGGCGATCAGCGCCGGCGGCTGGGATTGGTGGACCGGCAACTCGGCCGGCGCCCTCACCGCGACGAACGACGGCGAGGAGGCGTGTGCTGTGCGCGGCACCCCGGAGCTGACCCTCACGCAGGGCGGCGAGGAGATCGCCCTGCGTCCGGAGCCCCTCACGCACCTCGAGGCCACGGAGCAGCCGGAGGACGGCATCGGACTCCGCCCCGGCGACTCCGCGCGATCGCTGCTGTACTGGCCCGGGTATCGCACCGCCGCCGATCAGGAGACCCCGCAGACCCTGACCCTGCGCCTCGCGCCCGGGGGCGCGCCCCAGTCCGTCGACCTCTCCGGCTCCGGGAGCGATGATCCGGAGACTCCTGGATCGGGCGACGACGCCCCGGCCGCTGCCGCCCGTGATGAGGTCGGGCCCGGGGAAGCGCCTTTCGATCTCGTGTCCGGGGTGCCCGGAGGAGCCGTGATCGAGGTCGGCCCCTGGGAACGCGTGCCTGCCCCGGCAGGCTGAGAGGCTCAGTCCGGCGGGGCAGGCATGCGGCGACGTCAGTGGTCGTGGCCCTCGTGGCCTCCGCCATCGCTGGTCTCGTCGTGGGCGTGGTCGGCGTCCTCGTCGTGGTCGGCGTCCTCGTCATGGTCGTCGTGGTCATCCGCGCCCGGCGTGATCTCGTACTCGCCCGAGGCGGTGCCGGTGGCGACCTGGATCTCGTGCGGGACCACGGGCAGGTCCAGCTCGCGGTAGACCTCGCCGCTGGCGATGTCGACCATCGTGAGCTTCTTGGCCTCGGGGTCGACCACGAAGGCGGTGCCGTCGGCCACCGACATCATCGGGCCGGCCTCCTGCCAGTTGTCCGGCTCGCTCCACTCCTCGGTCACCGGGACCTCGTGGAGGATGTCGCCGGACTCGGGGTCCAGGATGTTCAGCTCGCCGTCGGTGGTGAGCACGAGGGCCTCGCCATCCGGTCCGCGATCCAGCGACCGGAACCAGTACTCGGATCCGAGGTCGACGATCTGCTCGGTGTCGTCACGGGTGTCGATCAGGGCGATCTCGGTGGGGCGCTCGATGCCGCCCTCGGGGTCGGCCTCGACCTTTCGGTCGGCCAGCACGATCGGGGAGTCCTCATGGCCCTTCTGATTGCCGGAGCGCTCGTAGTCGCCCTCGATGTCGACCTTGTGGAACTCACCGTCGCGGTAGATCACCGCACCGTTCTCACAGCCCAGGCTGATGACGTCGCCGGACTCGGTGGGCTGGGCGGCGGCCTCGCCGTGCACGCCCGGGCAGTCGTCGGTCTCGGCGGTGACCTCGCCGTCGGCGTCGAGCACCTGGACGGTGTGGCGCTCGTCCTCGGTGCCCTCGGTGCGCAGCAGCCCACCATCGGACAGCGGCACCGCGACCCCGTGGTGAGGATCGGCTGCGGCGGTCTCCTCGACCACGCCGAGGTCGCCGTCGGCGAGCTTGCTCGGGTCGATCACGGTGATGCCGCCGGTGCCGTCGGCGAACAGAGCGGTGCGATCGCCTTGGGGGACGACGTGCCCGGGCATGGGGGCGTCGAGCGACAGCTCGGTGAGCGCCGGATCCTGCGTGTAGTAGTGGAAGTGGTCGCCGTGGGCCTGGGAGATCAGGCCGGTGTCGTACATGGTGATCGCGTCCGACGCGCTGACTGCGACATGGCGGCCGTCCCCGGCGGGATTCAGGCGCACGAAGCCGTCGACGTCAGCCGTGCCGAGGGTGCTGCCGTCGGAGGAGTCGAGGGTGGTCACGCCGCCGTCGTGGGCGAGCACGATCCGCGGGGACAGCGCGCCCACCTCGGTGCGGTCCGAGGCCGGAGCCGCCTCGCCGCCGCCGTCGGAGGCACCCTCGTCGGCGGCGCCCCCGCTCGGGCCGCCGCACGCGGACAGCGCGAGCACGCCCGCGCCGAGCAGGGCGACAGCACGTCGTTTCATGACAATGGTTCTCATCTGATGCATGAAAGGAACACTAACAGTTCCTGAGAACCATTCTCAGCGAGAGGGTGGTGTTCCAGGTCACAGAATGCACAGGCGCACGCACGAGGGCCCTCCCGTGCCGCCGACCTGCACACGCGCAGGGAACGGCACGGAAGGGCCCGTCATCGGTCGACCGCCGGACGGACCGGCGGCGCGACCAGGAGGTGTCGGCTCAGATGACGCCGAAGGCGATCATGGCGTCGGCGACCTTGCGGAAGCCGGCCACGTTCGCGCCGACCACGTAGTCGCCGGGGCGGCCGAGCTCGTCGGCGGTCTCCACGCACGTCGTGTGGATGCCCTTCATGATCTGGGTGAGGCGCTCCTCGGTGTGCTCGAAGCTCCAGGCGTCACGGCTCGCGTTCTGCTGCATCTCCAGCGCGCTGGTCGCGACGCCGCCGGCGTTCGCGGCCTTGCCGGGCCCGAAGGCGACGCCCGCCTCGCGGAACACCGAGACGGCCTCGGGGGTGCAGGGCATGTTCGCGCCCTCGGAGACCGCGCGCACACCATTCTTGACCAGGGTGCGAGCGGCGTCGACGCCGAGCTCGTTCTGGGTGGCGCTGGGCAGCGCGATGTCGACGGGGACGTCCCAGACGCTGCCGCCGGCCACGAAGCGGGCACTGTCGCCACGACGCTCCGCGTACTCGGCGATGCGGCCGCGCTCGACCTCCTTGATCTGCTGGAGCAGCTTGAAGTCGATGCCCTTCTCGTCGACCACGTAGCCGGAGGAGTCCGAGGCGGTCACGGGAGTGCCGCCGAGCTGCCTGATCTTCTCGATCGCGTAGATCGCGACGTTGCCGGAGCCGGAGACGGAGACCCGACGCCCGTCGACTGCGGCGCCGTGGACCTTGAGCATCTCGTCGGCGAAGATGGCGGCGCCGTAGCCGGTGGCCTCCTTGCGCACGAGGGAGCCGCCCCAGTCCAGGCCCTTGCCGGTGAGCACGCCGGCCTCGTAGCGGTTGGTGAGGCGCTTGTACTGGCCGAAGAGGTAGCCGATCTCGCGGGCGCCCACACCGATGTCACCGGCGGGAACATCGGTGTACTCGCCCATGTGGCGGTGCAGCTCGGTCATGAAGGACTGGCAGAAGCGCATGACCTCGCCGTCGGAGCGGCCGTGCGGGTCGAAGTCGGAGCCGCCCTTGCCGCCGCCGATGGGCAGGCCGGTCAGGGAGTTCTTGAAGATCTGCTCGAAGCCGAGGAACTTCACGATGCCGAGGTTCACCGAGGGGTGGAAGCGCAGGCCGCCCTTGTAGGGGCCGAGGGCGGAGTTGTACTCGACGCGGAAGCCGCGGTTGATCTGCACGGTCCCCTCGTCGTCGACCCACGGGACGCGGAAGATGATCTGACGCTCCGGCTCGCACAGGCGCATGATGATGCCCTCATCGTTGTACTCCGGGTGGCGACCCTGGATGTACTCGAGCGACTCGAAGACCTCACGCACTGCCTGGTGGAACTCGGGTTCACCCGGGTTGCGGTGCAGCACCTGGTCATACGTGTTCTGGAGCATCGAATCGATCATCGCGGTCCTTTCAGGGTCCTCTGGAGAGGAGCGTCTGCGGCGACTGCAGGCGTGGCACGCCCGCGGCGCCCTGCGGTCAGAGCCGTTCCAGAGTACGCAGTCATCCCAGATGTTGGAATACGGAGTCCGAGCGGTGGGCAGGCGCCGGGAGTACTTCTGGTCCAGATCAGCAGAAGTCCCTGCTCGGCCGGGTTTTCTGCTGGCCGGACGCTTTCGCGGCGAAGAGAGTCGAGGATCACTGTCGACATCCCGCAGCGCCGCTGCGTACGCTCGTACGCATGACTGCTGTCCTCCCCGAGGTGCGTCGTGCCCGGGGGGCCGTCGCCGCCATGTTCCTCACCAACGGCGCCCTGATCGCGAACATCCTGCCCCGGTATCCGGAGATCAAGGGCGAGCTGGGTCTGGCGAACTCCACCTATGGCCTGGTGCTCGCCGCGTTCCCGGCCGGCGCGATCCTCGCCGGGCTGGGAGCCGGAGCCCTGATCCGCCGATTCGGCTCGGCCCCGCTCGCAGTCGTCGGCACGATCCTCACGGCGCTCGGGCTCATCGCCGCCTCCTGGGCCCCGGTGGCCGCCGCCCTCGCCCTCGCCCTGCTGGTCGCCGGCGCCTGCGACGCGATCACCGACGTCGCGCAGAACGCCCACGGCCTGAGGGTGCAGCGCGGCTATGGACGCTCGATCATCAACTCGTTCCACGCCGTGTGGTCCATCGGCGCGGTGCTCGGCGGCTCGATGGCCGCCGCGGCGATCGCGCTCGAGGTGCCGCTGCGGGCGCACCTGGCGGTCTCCGGCACCCTGTTCGCCGCGACCGCCCTGGTGGCGCTCCGCTTCGCCCTGCCGGGCAAGGATCCGGAGAACCCCGCCTCCGCGGTGGGAGCCGACGGCGCGCCGGGAGCAGCGGACGCAGCGAGCGCCGCGGAGGCAGCGGGCACCGCGGGAGCAGCCACGTCGGCCCCCGTGATGCGCCCCGGCCGCGGCCGCACCGCGTTCCTGCTGGGCGCGCTGGTCGTGATCGCCATCGGCGGCACGCTCGTCGAGGACTCCGGGAACTCCTGGGCCACGCTCTACCTCTCGCGGGATCTCGGCGCCCCGGCGGCGATCGCGGCGACGGGCTTCATCGCCCTGGTCGGAGCACAGTTCGTGGGCCGGCTGCTCGGGGACACGCTGGTGGACCGCTTCGGGCAGCGCACCGTCGCCCGGGCCGGCGGCGGGATCATCGCCGTCGGCATGGCCACGGCCCTCGCAGTCCCCTCCGTGCCCGGAACCATCGCCGGCTTCGCCCTGGCCGGGCTCGGCAGCGCGACCCTCGTGCCGGCCGCGATGCAGGAGGCGGACGACCTCCCCGGCCTCCGTCACGGCACCGGTCTCACCGTGGTGTCCTGGTTGATGCGGCTGGGGTTCCTGGTCTCGCCACCGCTGGTCGGGTTGATCGCGGACCACGCCGGCCTGCGCACCGGTCTGCTGGTGCTTCCCGTCGCCGGGATCCTGGTCCTCGTGTTCTCCGGGGTGCTGAGCGGCCGGCGCCGAGGCGCTCACCAGAAATCCGAGCAGATCTCTGCGGCGGTGTGAGGCCCGCGCGCGATCAGTCGGGGCGGGCCAGGCGCCCCAGCGCCCCGCGGATGAGGGCGGCGGCCGAGGGATCGGTGTGCAGCGCGCGATGCAGGGCGAGGCCCTCGTTCAGCGCGTCGAGCATGACCGCGGTGTCGGCGTCGACGAAGGCGGCCAGCGTCGCCCGCGTGCGCGCCATCCAGCCGCTGGTGATGTCCCGGAACTCCGGCCGACGGGCCGCCAGGGTGTAGAGCTCCTGGCTGATGACCAGATCGCGCTGGGTCCCGAAGACGTCCTCGTCGATGTTCACGGCGAACGCGTCCAGCGCCTCATCGAGCGTCGTGGCGGAGGCCATGCGGCGCTCCACCACGGCGGCACCCTGGTCCGCGTACCGCAGGAAGGCCTCGCGCAGGAGGTCGTCCATCCCGTCGAAGTGATAGGTCATCGACCCCAGCGGCACATCCGCCCTCGCCGCGACCCGACGATGCGAGGTGCCCGCGACGCCGTGGTCCGCGATCACGTCGAGACAGGCGTCGATGATGCGATCGCGGCGCTGCGGATCGTGGCGACGGGGGCGGGCTGGCATGCACCGACCCTAGCGGGAGCCCGGAGGCACGCACGTCAGGACGACGGCGCGGTCTCCGCCAGGCCGAACTCGCGGATCTGCACCCACTGACCGCTCGGATTCTTCCCGGTCACGCGGAGTCGGCCGAACCGGGCGTCGACCGGTTCGTCCAGCGCCACCTCGAGCACGGGGGTGCCGTCGGTCGCCCCGACCTCCTCCCAGCTCTCCCCGTCGGCCGAGAGCTCGAGGACGCCCTCGTGGATCTGATCGCCCGCGGTCGTGTCGCTCCCGGCCATCTGCACCTTCACGGCCCGGATCGGATGGGACCCGTCGAGCTCGACCTGCACCACGTCGTCCACCTTCGGGGCCCTGCTGGACCAGAACATGGTCGCCAGGTCCCCGTCGACGATCCGCTCGACGGCGTAGTCCTGGTAGGTGTCCAGCGTCGTCGTCGCCGTGCCCGGCAGGCCGCGGAAGGGCAGGGAGGGGTCCTCGGGGAGCACCTCGCGCAGCTCCTCCCAGGCACGGGCGAGGAAGCCCTCGAACACGCCGTCGCCCACGCTCGGGACGATCTGATCCTCCTTGTAGACGCCGTCCTCGCGCTGGTCGGGGACGGTCGCCTCGCCGGCGGCGGCCACATGCTGCGCCACCTCCGCCGCCGCATCCGAGGCGTCCTCGAGCCGGTCCTCGAGCAGCGCCAGGAGCATCTCGTGCTGGGCGAGGAGGGCGCGGGCCCAGTGACCGCCGGCGACGATCCACGGCAGGGTGTCCTCGTAGAAGCCGGCCGAGGCCATCGGCGCGAGCGAACTCTCCAGGTCGACGATCGCCTCCAGCCGGGCGACCAGGGCGGAGTCGTCCTCGCCCTCGTCGTACGCGGCCCAGAAGGACTCGACGTCAGCCGTGAGCGCGGGGGCTGATGGAGACCCCTCGCGGTACGGCCAGTTCTGGTGGAGATCCGTGAACACGCGCAGGGCCTCGCGCACCTCCGGCGCGGATCCTGCGAGCTCGTCCACTGCCGCCTCCCAGGAGTCCTCGGCGTCGTAGACCGGCGGGTTCCAGCAGTAGTCGGCGTAGTTCGCCAGCGAGATCAGCGAGGCGTAGGGCTCGATCATCGGGTTGGCGGTGAAACCGGCCAGATGCTCGTGCAGGGTCGGGGCCCGGCCCTCGAGGGGGTTGAGGAACAGTCGGTCGCGGCGGCCGTCGTTGACCGGGAAGTTGTCCCAGATGTACAGGTGCTCCGTGTGGTACGACGCCACCGCGGTGACCACGGACTCCTCCGTGATCGACGGCGAGAAGACGCCCTCCCCGGTCCATTGGATGCGGATCTCCGGGTGGGCGCTGGTGCCGAACTCCGTCTTGTAGTCGCTCGGGTCGGATCCCGAGTAATGGGTGGGGACGGTCTGGAGCGGGGCGAGGTCATGGGCCTCGACATAGTCCGTCTGCACACGGTTGAGGTAGTGGATCTGGGCTTCGGCGAGGGAGCTGAACTGCGCGGCGTCGTCCTCGCCGAGCTCGGTGGGGATGTCGTCCAGGGCGATGTAGAAGCTGGAGACGCCCAGTTCGCGCAGCTGCTCGAACTTCGTGACGGTGGCCTCGAAGTCCTCGTCGCTGCCGTAGGTGATGTCGTTGCCGGGCGAGAGGGCGAAGGTGAAGTCCACGTGATGGGCGTTCGCGGCCTCGACCAGCTCGGCGAGCTGGTCGAGATCCTCGCCGGCGTAGAGCTCGCGCCACTTCGAACGCAGCAGCAGGTCGTCCTTCGGCGTATAGATGTAGGTGTTCAGCTTGTGGGCGCCGTAGAAGGCGAAGTGGTCCAGACGCGACTGATGGGACCACGGGATCCCGTAGAAGCCCTCGATCGCTCCGCGGATCTCCATGAGCGGCTCGTCGCGCACCTGCACGGCGGGCAGACGGGTGCCGCCGGCCAGGAGCTGACGCAGGGTCTGGACGGCGTAGTAGGTGCCCCGGGCGTCGTGCCCGGCGAGGACCACCACGGCACCCTTGTCCTTCGCCGCGGCCAGCACGTAGCCGTCGGCCGCGAGATCCTCCGGGCCCGGCACGCCGACGACCTCCAGGGCGGCGGGGAGCGTGGGATTGTCCTCCGGGCTGCCGAGGTGGATGCGGGTGCCGGAGGCGGTGGTGCCCGCGTCGTCGGCGAGGACGGTCGCGACCGTGCAGCCGTTGGCCTCGAGCAGCTCCGTGAGGTCCTGCAGGGCGACCTCGTCGGTGTCCTCGCCGACGATCACGGAGACCGTGCGGCCGAGCGCCACCTCGCGCTCGGTGCGCTCGAGGGCGCTGGGCTGCGGGCGCACCACGCGGTCGCCGGGGCGGGAGCCCTCGCCGGCGGCGAGCGCACCGCTCATCGGGAGCGCGATCGCGCCTCCGGCGGCGAGGCCGAGTCCGAGAGCGGCACGGCGGGTGAAGGAGGCGGGCAGGAGCTGATGACCGGCAGTGTATCGATTCACAACAGGGACCTTCCGAGGCCTCGCAGCAGGAGGCGCGGGGTGGGGGACGCGGGACGACGCACACCACGATGCTGTGACGTGCGCCATAGGGTCCCGCCCAACGTACCAGGAAGGAGGGCACGGGTCTCGGGTTCTCAGCGCCGGGCCCGAACAGGGTCGTCGGCGCCGCCGCGAATTCTTGACCACCCTCGCGGCCGGAGGTACCTTGCGGAAACCGTTCTCGACCTCGCGACGGCACTGTGGCAGGCGCCCCCGGAGATGGAGTGAGTGCATCGCATGGAAAGGTCAGACTCCGAGAAATCCCCCCGACCCCGAGGCCCCGCACCGGAGATCACCGAGGCGTTCCGCGCACTGAGCTCCGAGCTGTTCGGCAGGGTCGTCGACTCGGGACCCCGCACCATCACCGAGCTCTCGGAAGGGCTCTCCGCGAGCCGGCCCACCGTGCGCCGCGCCCTGGACGGACTCGAATCCCACTCGTTGATCCGCGCCGCCGGACTGCGCGCCTCCGATGCAGGGCGTCCGGCGGTGCAGTACGAACGCGGCCCGGGCACCCCCGGACTCGTCGGCATCGATGTGCGCCCCCTCTCGACCCACATCATCTGCACGAGCACGACCGGTCGAGTGCACGGCCGCCAGGATCTGCCCCATGAGCACGTCGACGACGACATCCGCCTGGAGCAGGTGTTCCGATCCGTCGAGGCGCTCATGGACGAGGTCGCGAACGATTGCGGCACCGGTGGACCGCTGGCCGTCGTGCTCGGGGTGCCGGGCATCGTCGACCCCTCGGGGACCGTCCGACTCTCGCGGATCATCCCCTCCTGGACCGGTCTCCCCCTGCGCGACATCGTGTCCGCACGGTTCCCCACGGCGCAGGTTCGAGTGGAGAACGACATGAACCTGCGCGCCCTCGCGGCGATGCACGACGGCTCCGCCCAGGGGCTGCACGACTTCGTCTACCTCACCGACAACGGCCATCTGCGCCCGGCCGTCGTCCTCGGCGGCCATCTGCGCCGGGGCGCCCACCTCACGCTCGGCGAGGACAACAGCTTCACCCACGTCGGACTCGTGCCCAGCACCCTCCGCCATGACGGGCTGGAGGTCGAGTTCCGACGCATCGCCCTCGGACTCGAGGACGGCACGCTCGATGCCGGCTGGCTGGCCGTCCTCCAGGACGCCCTGGTCGACATCCTGCTCGCCATGCGCTACATGCTGGATCCCCAAGCGTTCATCATCGACGGACCGCCTGCGACGACCGGGCCGGCCGAACTCGAGAGCCTGCGCGAGCGACTGGCCGAGCGCACCACCATCGGCGACGCCCCGCTCATCCTCACCGATCAACGGGGGCAGGACGCGACGCTGCACGGTGCGCTCACCCTTGCGCTGCGCGACGTCCTCACCACGACACTGCAGGTCGACGACCCTCCGATTCCTCAGATCCTCGACCCGCGCGCGCCGCTGGCCTAGTCCGACCGGCCGCCCCGACGTCCGAGCCCGCCGCCCCCGCGTCTTGCATTACGTAAGTCATTTGCATATCGTGTGTGCGAAATCACCCCTGGGTGCTGCTGCCCGTCCGGTCACCGCAGCCCGGAGGGGTCGCAGCACACCGACTCCGGTGCGCGCCGAGCGGAAGAAGGTCGATCGATGAACAGCGTCATCGCGCCGGGCCGGACCGTCGGCACGCAGCCGGCGCAGGCTCTCCCTCGGCGCGGCGGACGCTTCCGTCGCCGGGTCCGCAACTCATGGCAGCTGTGGATCCTGGTCCTGCCCGCCGTCGTCTTCTTCTTCGTCTTCAAGTACGTCCCCATGTACGGCGTCCAGATCGCGTTCAAGGACTTCATCGCCTCGAAGGGCATCTGGGGCAGCGAGTGGGTAGGCCTCGAACACTTCCAGCGCTTCTTCAGCTCGTTCTACTTCTGGCGGCTGCTGCGCAACACCCTCGGCCTGAGCCTGTACCAGCTGCTCCTCTTCCCGCTGCCGATCATCCTCGCGCTGTCGTTGAACGAGGTGAAGAACCGCTTCTTCAAGCGCTTCGCCCAGACCCTGACCTACGCCCCCCACTTCGTGTCCGTCGTCGTGGTCGTGGGAATGATGGTCGCCTTCCTCGATCCACGCATCGGGATCGCCAATCATTTCCTCGGGCTCATCGGGATCGACTCGATCCCCTTCATGCAGGAGGCCGGATGGTTCCGCCACCTGTTCGTCTGGTCGGGCGTATGGCAGTCGCTCGGGTGGGGGACGATCATCTACCTCGCGGCCCTCGCGGGGGTGAACCCGGAGCTCCACCAGGCCGCAGAGGTCGACGGGGCGACCAGGCTGCAACGCATCCGCCACGTGAACATCCCCGCGATCCTGCCGACCGTCGTCATCCTGTTCATCCTCGACTTCGGCTCGTTCATGTCAGTCGGCTTCGAGAAGGTCCTGCTCATGTCGAACTCGCTGAACGCCGAGACCTCGGACATCATCCAGACCTTCGTCTACAAGTCCGGTCTGCTGCAGGGGCAGTACAGCTACGCCGCCGCGGTGGGGCTTTTCGACTCGGTCATCAACATCCTCATGATCGTCGGCGTGAACCACCTGGCTCGCCGTATCTCCGATACCAGTCTGTGGTGATGCCATGAGCCTCCCGACCCGACAGAACCCTGCTGCGAAAGCGCCGCTCGACGGGAGCGCGATCCTGCACCGGCCCGTCCGACGGATCAGCGATCGTCGCTTCGACCGCGTGAACATCGTCTTCCTGATCGTCGTGATCCTCGTGATCGGCTACCCGCTGTGGTTCGTCATGATCGCGTCGATCTCCGACCCGCAGGCGGTGGACACCGGGCGCGTGTGGCTGTGGCCCGTGGACATGACGCTCGACGGGTACCGACGCGTCTTCGCGGAGTCCTCCATCTGGATCGGCTATCGCAACACGATCGTGTACACGCTCGTCGGCGTCGCCGTGCATCTCGCGATCGTCCTGCCGTGCTCCTACGCGCTGTCGCGCACCCAGTTCGTGGGCCGCAAGCTCGTGACCTGGTACATCCTGTTCACGATGCTGTTCTCCGGCGGTCTCATCCCCACCTACCTGCTGGTCAAGGACCTCGGGATGCTGGACACCCTGTGGGCGGTGATCCTTCCGGGAGCGGCCGGTGCCTGGGCGATCCTCGTGGGCCGAGCCTTCTTCACCCAGACCGTGCCGGAGGAGCTGAACGAGTCCGCGAAGGTCGACGGCGCGAGCGACTTCCAGGTGTTCTTCCGGATCGCGATCCCACTGTCCGCGCCGATCATCGCGACCCTGGCACTTTTCCACGGCGTAGGCCTGTGGAACGAGTACTTCAACGCGCTCATCTATCTCTCCGATCGCGACAAATATCCCCTGCAGCTCGTCCTGCGCGAGCTGCTCGTCGTCTCCCAGGACGCCTCGCAGGGCGGTGGCGACGGCGACTCCGCGGAGTCGCTCACTGAACAGCTGCGACTGGCGTCCCTGATCAAATACGCGGTCATGATCGTCTCGTCTCTGCCGCTGCTCGTGATCTACCCGTTCCTGCAGCGCTTCTTCACCCAGGGCGTGCTGATCGGATCGGTCAAGGAATGAACACGGCCTCTCGCACCACGTGGACCGCGCCCCGCTCCGGCGGCCTGCTCGCGGGCATCGATCTGCTGCTGGGCTGGGTGGTGCGGCTCGTCTGGCTGAACTTCTGGTGGCTGCTGCTGAGCCTTGCAGGCGGCATCCTCCTCGGGATCGGCCCCGCGACCGTCGCCGCGCATCAGGTCGCCGCCACGTGGGCACGGGGGCAGGAGGTCCACTCCGTCCCCCACGTCATGACGTCCATCTGGCGACGCTGCTGGTGGCCCGCCAACCGGGTCGCCCTCCTGGCCGGCGCTCTGGTCGGGGCGCTGGCCCTGACATGGCTGCTCTCACGCAGCGGGCCCCCGTTGCTCGCCGCCGGGGCCCAGGGCGCATGTCTGGTCGGCCTGCTGGTCATGGCCGCGATCATCCCGCACCTGATCTGGCTGAGCGCGGCGGAGCTGCGCGAGCGCGAGAGCGGACGCGCACCAGGCGTCGCCCGCGTCTTCACCGCTGCGCTCGCCGTGGCCGTCTCCCGGCCCGTGCTCACCGTGCTGATGGCCGCGACATGGATCGTCTGGCCCGTCGCCCTGGTGCTGGCGAGGTGGCCGGGTCTGCTGCCCGTGTGCGGGGCATCGGTCCCGCTGCTCGTCGGCGCCTGGTGCTTGGCCCGGGTATCCGTCGCCCCCGATGACGACCCGCCTCCTTCCTCCTCGCCCCCGCGCCCGCTGACGGGCACGACTGGCACGACTGGCACGACTGGCACGACCATCCCCGAAAGGATCTGACCCATGCGTCCCATCACCCGACGTTCAGCCCTCGCCGGAGGCGCCGCCCTGGCCTCGACCCTCGCCCTCACCTCGTGCGGCGGCGGAGACGACGAGATCGACACCGAAGGAGCCATCGAATCCCCCGACGAGAACGTCATCACCGACACCGACGATCCGAAGATCGTCAAGGAGAAGACGACGATCTCGCTGATGTCCGGCCGCCCGCCGACGACGGCGGAGGACTGGGACGACGTCGCCTGCGTGAAGCTCGCCGAGGAGACCACCAACCTCCACATCGATTTCGGTCTCGTCCCCCTGGACGGCGTCGGGGAGAAGCAGAACCTCTCGCTGGCGAGCGGCGAGTACCCCGAGGCCTTCTACCGCACCAGCATCAGCAACGGTGACCTGGCCAAGTACTCCTCGCAGGGCACGTTCATCGCGTTGGACGACCTCATCGAGAAGTACATGCCGAACCTCTCCGGCATCATGACGGAGAATCCGACCATCCGCGACGGGCTGACGCAGCCCGACGGCCACATCTACTCCCTGCCGCAGATCTACGACCCCGAGTTCCTCGGCATGAGGTACATGTTCAAGCTGTGGGTCCGGCAGGACTGGCTCGACCGCTTCGGCATGGATACGCCCGATTCGCTCGACGCCTACGAGGCCTACCTCGAGGAGTCCGTCAAGAACGGCCCGAAGGAGGCCGGGGCCGGGAACGGTTTCGTCGCCGACGGGATCAACACCCTCATCGAAGCGCTGCTGGGGACCTTCGAGATCGGCAACCAGGGGACCGACGTCGGGACCATCGACGAGGATCCCGATTCCCCGGGGACCGTCCGCTTCTACCCGGTCACCGACGGATACCGCGACCTCCTCACCTACCTGAACAAGCTGTACTCCAACGGCCTGATCATGAAGGACATCTTCAGCACCGACGCCCAGAAGGTGAACGCTCTGGGGTCCGACGGGCTGGTCGGCAGCACCTACACGCAGACGCCCGCCGGGTTCTTCGGGAAGGAGGGCGAGGCGTACACCGCTCTCGCTCCGCTCACGCGCGAGGGCAATCCTGACCCTGCCTGGCACGCAGTGCGCTCGGAGGTCGCCTCGATCGGGCAGTTCGCGATGACCGATCGCTGCTCGCATCCGGTCGAGCTCGCACGCTGGATGGACTGGTGGTTCTCCGACGAGGGCGCCAAGGCGTTCTTCATGGGGATCGAGGGAGAGAGCTACGAAGAGGTCGACGGCCGCTACGAGCTGCTGCCGGAGATCACCGAGGCGGGCTCCATCGACGAGGGTCTCGAGCCCTACGCCCTCTACCTCGGCGGCCGCTATCCCGGTCTCGCCAACGACACCTGGTTCCGCGGTGTCGAGACGACGGATCAGGCCGTCGCCGGCTCCGAGCTCGTCGAGCCGTACGCCCTCGAGGAGGTCTGGCCGAAGTTCACCTTCACCGAGGAGGAGTCGCTGATGCTCAGCTCGGTCGGCAACGACCTGACCAAGCATCTGGAGGAGTCCCGGTCGGCCTTCATCACCGGGAAGAAGCCCCTGTCCGAGTGGGACGACTACGTGGCCCAGTTCGAGAACATGGGGCTCGAGGAGTACGTCCAGGCGCACCAGGCGTCCCACGACAGGAGGAACGGCTGAGCCCCTTCCCGCACGAAGGGCGAGGGCGCCGACGATCAGCAGGATCGGCGCCCTCGCCTTCGGGGCCGGTGGGGCAGGGCCCCTGGGCGTGCTCCGCCTCAGCGGCCCCGCACGTCCAGCTCGTGCTGCACCCATGCCGGGTCATCGGTGGTCACCGACGCGACGCCGCAGGCGAGGGCGACGTCAAGCTGCTCGGGCGAGTTGATCGTCCACGGGTTCACCGCCAGCCCCGCCTCGCGCGCGGCCGCGGCGGCGCGCAGCGAGAGCCCCTTGACCGAGGGGCCGATCCCGGCGGCACCGAGCTCTCTGGCAGTGGCCAGCTCCTTCTCCCCGACCTGCTCCACGAGATAGGAGACGGGGGTGTCGGTGGTGCGGCGGATCTCGGCGAGTGCGTCGGCGTGGAAGGAGATCACCGTGGAGGCGGCCGCCGGGGAGCCGGCGGGCAGCGCGCGCAGCTGCTCGGCCACGGCCTTCGCGGCGGCGGCGATCTTGACCTCGATGAAGACCGGCACGGTCGTCATCTCCAGCAGCTCCTTCAGCGACGGGACCTTCTCGCCATCCTCCAGCAGCACGGTGTCCAGCTCGGCCCGGGTGAGGTCACCGATCGCGCCCGTGCGCAGCGGGGAGTCCGCAGCAGCGGTGCGGTCGATCGTCTCGTCGTGCATGACCACCACCTGGCCGTCCGCGCTCAGGTGGACGTCGCACTCCAGCAGCTGGGCGCCGTCCTCGATGCCGCGGCGGAAGGCCGCCAGGGTGTTCTCGGGCGCGTGCGCGGAGGCTCCGCGGTGCCCGACGATCGCGGGGCGCTGCGCGGACGAGGTGGGCTGCTCAGACATGACTCTCCTGGTGAGGGGCGGATCTCCGGCCGCTGGTGCTGCGGCCGGTGCTCACGGCGGACCGTGGGAGTTGTTGCACCCTATCGGTGCTATGGGTCACACCGGGCGCAGCGCTCCGACGCGCGCCGCGCCTGTTCGCGGCATCGGCTGACGTGCCGGAGCAAGGAGGGTTCCCGAGGCGCGGAGGGCTCTCGAGATTCGGGCGGAGGGCTCACTGCCCGTCCAGGTGCTCCTCGACCACCCGTCGGGCGCGGGCCGGATCATCGGCGCCGATCTCGGGGACGCCGAGGTCGATCGCCTGGCGGATCTCCTCGTCGCTGCGCGCGGCCCAGGCCGACGGGGTCAGGCCCACCCCGCGGATCCGCTCGAAATCTCCGTCCCGCACGTCGGACAGACGGATGCCGAGGATCTCGGCCTTCGTCTCCATCGCGGCATCGAGCACCTCGTCCGAGAGCTCCCTGGCGAGCAGCCCGCGCGGCACGTCGGGCGCCTTCTCGAGCGCGATGCGCAGGGCATCGGCGTGGAAGGAGATGATCCGGGCCGGGGCCGGCTGATCCGAGGACCACGCCGCGGCCTCGAAGGTGTCGGTGAGGATCCGGGCGGCGAGCGCTGCGGCGGCCGGGGCCTTGATCTCCACCAGCACCGGGGCGCGGGTGCCATCCTCGCGCACCGCGGCATCGAGCACCTGGCGGAGTGTGGGGATGTGCTCGCCCTCCCCCACCAGCACCTCGTCGAGCTCGGCCCGGGTGAGGTCCGCGACCGTTCCGGTGCGCCGCGGGGAGTCCTCCTGCGCGGTGCGGTCGATGGTCGCATCGTGGATGATCACGTCGCGCCGGTCGCGGCTGAGGTGCACATCGCATTCGAGCTGGTCGGCCCCGTCGGCGACACCGCGGCGGAAACCCGTGACGGTGTTCTCCGGGGCGACGGCCGCCGCACCGCGATGACCGGTGATCAGCGGGGCGTGGGGTCGACGTCGGGTCATGGCTGCACCAGCTCCTCCAGTCGGGCGGACGCCCAGGCGGGGTCGTCCACGGTGAGCGAGTCGCAGCCGAGCTCGAGGGCCCGCGCCAGCTCCTCCTCGGAGCGAGCGGTCCACAGGTTCAGCCGCACGCCGAGGTCCCGCGCCCGCTCGACATCGGCCTGACGGGCGTCCGCGATCCGCACCCCGACCTGGGAGACCCCGAGCTCGCGCGCCGTCTCGAAGAACTCGGGCGAGGTGGCGGTGGTCGTCAGCAGCAGCGGGATGCGGGGGTTCTCCTCCGCGGCGGTCCGCAGCGCCTCGGGATGGAAGGAGATCACGTGGGCGGGGGCCGATGTGGCGCTCGCATCCTTCCAGGCCTGCGCGTTCCAGGTCTCCTCGCCGAAGTACTCGGTGAGGATCCGGGCGACCGGGCGGGCCGCTGCCGGGGCCTTGATCTCCACCAGCAGCGGCACCCGGGCGCCGTCCTCGCGCACTGCGGCGTCGAGCACCTGGCGGAGGGTGGGGATGTGCTGCCCCTCCCCCACCAGCACTCGGTCCAGCTGCGCGCGGGTGAGGTCCGCGACGGCGCCGGTGCGCAGCGGGGAGTCCTCCTGCGCGGTGCGATCGATGGTCGCGTCATGGATCACGGCGTCCACGCCGTCGCTGCTGAGGTGCACATCGCACTCCAGCAGCCGGGAGCCCTCGGCGATGCCGCGCACGAAGGACGCCACGGTGTTCTCCGGGGACACCTCGGCGGCGCCGCGGTGACCCACCAGTGCAGGCAGGTCGAGGCGCACCTGCGGGGTCCCGGTCGGGCCCGGCGTGCGCGCGGGGGCGGTCACTTCCAGCCCTCGAACGCGATGGACTCGTAGTCCTCACGGTTGTCGTCGAGGACTTCCTGCAGGGTCGGGGCCAGGGCGTCCAGGGCCTCCTTCGCCGGGGTGCCGTCGCCGTAGACCGCCGCCTGGGCGGCCGAGATCTCGGTGACCGCACCCTGGTTCCAGTTGGTGTAGTCCGCAGTGCGGGCATTGGCGAGCTGGTCCAGGGCGACCCCGTAGTTCGGGTTGCTCGCCACCTGCTCCTTGACCTGCGAGGTCTCCGCGGCCTCCTTGACGATCGGCACATAGCCGGTGCCGAGGTGCCAGGTCGCGGACTGCTCGGCGCCGCCGAGGAACCGGAACAGCTCCGCGCAGGCGTCCTGGCGCTCCTTCGACTCGCTGCGCACGATCGACAGGCCGGAGCCGCCGGTCGGGACCGCCTTGTCCTCGCCCTCCTTGGAGAGCATGAACGCGGTGCCGAGCTCGAACACACCCTCCGTGGCGGCGGTCGTGCCGGTCAGGCCGGCGGTCGATCCGCGCATGCCCGCGGCGATGCCGGAGGAGAAGTCGGTGCTCGCATCCTTGGCGAGGTAGCCGAACCCGTCGCTGATGAACTGGCGCTGCCACTCCAGCCATTCGATGCCTGCGTCGCCGTTGATCGTGACCTCGAAGCCGTCGGTCGAGTTCGCGCCGCCGAAGCCCCAGATGTCGGCCTGGCCGTGCCAGGCGTCCCCGGAGAGGGCGAGCGCGGACAGCGGGCGGCCGTCCACGTCGAACGTGGCCAGTTCGGGGGCGAACTCGGCGAGCTCCTCCCAGGTGGAGGGCCCTTCCTCGGGCAGCCCGGCCTCGATGTAACGGGACTTGTTGTAGTAGAACAGCGGCGTGGACCGGGCGAAGGGCACCACGTAGGTCTTTCCAGCGGCCTTGCCCTCGGCGATGTAGTTGGGCAGGAAGCTGTCCAGGCTCCAGGTGTCGTCGAAGTAGTCGTCCAACGGGGCGAGCGCGTCGGAGAAGTAGAACTGGAGCCACTGCATCTCGGGGAAGCAGACGATGTCGGGCACGGCGCGCGCCTGGAGCGCCGCGGTGAACTTCTGGTTCAGGTCCGCGTAGCTGCCGACGGACTCCGCGATCGCGACGATCTCGTCCTGCGACTCGTTGAAGTCCTGGAACAGCTGGGCGAGCACCGCGTAGGTGTCGCCGGTGAACGGTGCCCAGAACAGGATCGGCGTGCGGCCCTCGTACTCGCCGGGCACGGTGAGGTCCGCCTGGGTGAAGCCGTCGCGCACGGGGCCGGAGGCCTCGTCGCCACCGGCAGGTGCACCGCAGGCGGCGAGCCCCGCGGCACCGGCGCCGAGGCCCATGGCGGCCAGCAGGTGCCGACGGGAGGGGGTGTGGAGGGTGCGAGACATGCGGGTGGCTCCTTGGTGACGGATCGAGCGGGAGGAACGGGAGGGGCTGGAGGTGCGGGACAGATCGCGAGTGCCGGCGGGATCGGGCATGCGGGAGGGGTTCACTTCAGGGCGCCCGCGGTGAGCCCGCCGATGATCCGCTTCTGGGCGAGGAAGAAGAGGATGAGCATCGGCAGGGAGACGAACACGGCGCCGGCCATGATCACGCCCCAGTTGCTGTAGCCCTCCTGGCTGCGCAGGAACAGCAGGCCGACGGGCAGGGTGCGCATGCTGGCCGTGCTCGTCACGATCAGCGGCCACACGTACTCGTTCCACTTCCCGACCATCACGATCAGGGTCGCGGTGAGGATCATGGGGCTGGTCAGCGGCACCACGATCGTGAGCATCCGCCGCAGGTGGCCGGCCCCGTCGATCTCGGCGGCCTGCAGGATGTCCCGGTCGATCGTGCGCATGAACTGGTAGAGCAGGAACATCGCGAAGGCGCTGGCGACCCCGGGCAGGACGAGCCCGGCATAGGAGTTCAGCCAGCCCAGGTTCGCCACGGTGATGTAGTTGACGATCAGGGTGACGTGGCCCGGAAGCATCATCGAGGCGATGATCAGGCCGAAGGCGATCTTCTTGTACCGGAAGTCGACGAACACGAACGCGTACGCGCACAGGATCGCGAGCGAGATCTCCAGGAACGTCCCCGCCCCGGTGGTCACGATCGAGTTGAGGAAGAACCGGTCGAAGGGCGCGGAGCTCCAGGCCTCGGTGAAGTTGTCGAACGTCAGCGACCCGGGGATCCAGTGCAGCGGCCAGGAGTAGATGTCCTGGTGGGGCTTCAGCGACGAGGAGAACAGCCAGTACAGCGGCACCAGGAACAGGGCGATGGTGCCGAGCACTCCGGCGGTGAGCAGGATCGTCGCCCACAGGGGACGGCGCGGGCCACGGCTGCGGCCCCGGTTGCGCGGTGTCGGGGCGCCCGTCCTGGGGGCGGCATCGGCGGTCAGGGTGCTCATGATGCGTAGTTCACCTTCTTCTCGCCGTAGCGGACCTGCACGAAGGTGATCACCAGGAGGAGCACCAGCAGCACGGTGGCGGCCGCCGAGGCGGAGCCGATGTCGAACTTCTTGAAGGCCTCCTCGTAGATCATCCAGCTGAGCGTGGTCGAGGAGACTCCCGGGCCGCCGTCGGTCATGATCGAGATGATGTCGAAGGCCTGGGCGGCGGAGATGATGCCGGTGACCGAGAGGAAGAAGGTGATCGGGCTCAGCAGCGGCAGCGTGAGGTTCAGGAACAGCTTCCAGCCGTGCGCCCCGTCCAGGGCCGCAGCCTCGTAGAGGTCCTTGGGCAGGTCCAGGATCGCGGTGTAGCAGATGACGGTGACGAAGCCGAGGCGCTGCCAGGTGTACGCGATGGTGATCGCCCACAGGGACCAGTCCGAGGTGGTGGTCCAGTCCGGCGAGGCTGCTCCCACCAGCGAGAATGCCCACCGGGACAGCCCGTAGTTGGGGTCGAACATGAACAGCCACAGGATGCCGACGGCGGCGCCGGGGAGCATATGGGGTGCGAAGGCCATGGTCTGCGCGAAGCCTGTCAGCGGGACCTTGGTCGCCAGCAGGCTGCCCAGCAGCAGGCCGCAGATGATCGAGCCGACCACGCTCACGCCCGTGAAGATCAGCGTGTTCAGCAGCACCTGCCCGAAGCTCGGGTCGGTGAGCAGGTCGCGGTAGTTCTCCAGGCCCACGAATTCGGGGGTCGGTGCGACGAAGTCCCACTCGGCGAAGCTGAGGCCGATGTTGTAGAGCGCCGGGTAGTACGAGAAGACCATGATCGCGATGAGGTTCGGGGCGATCAGAGCGCCGAACAGGAGCGCGTCGCGGCGACGGCGTCGGCGACGCTGTGCCGAGGGCCGGCGGGGCGCGACCGGGCGGTGCGTCCCGGTCCCCGCGGCGGACGCACCGGACGGCGCCGAGGGACCGCCCTTCCCCTCGGCCCTGTGCGGGGCCGACGAGCCCCGGTGGGGCTGCGGTCGAGCGACGACTGTCATGGATGCGTTCCCAGCTTCCTGGTCGAAGGGCCGGTCCACCGCAGGTGGAGGGGCCGGTGAGAGAAACGGGCCGCGGTGCGGCCGGGCGATCGACGGGGTGCAGCCGACGGCTGCTCCCCTCGTCGTCCCCGCTCACCGTAGGGAGGCCTCGACCGGCATGGCCAGCGCCCCGACACCCCGGTGAACCAGACCTGAACTCACGGCATCACTGCAGGTGAGAGCGGACATGACGGACGCTCCGCAGAGTCGTCGGCAGCAGCTCCGAGGGCTTCTCGGGCCGCGGTCCACCGACTGTTCATCGCCCGGTCCGCAACTGTTCCCCGCAGGCCCCGCCGTTCGGAGCATCGGCGCACCGAGGCTTCACCCGGCAGTCACCCGTCGGCCTCGATGGGCCTGCACTCCCCTGGTAGGGGCCGCAGTATCGTTTCCGGCCGTGCTCTTGAGGCCGTGCCGCGCTCACGCGGTCATCCGCCAGGAGAGAGCTTGACGTCTCTTCTCTGGCCACCGGCCGGGAGCAGAGCTGCTCCGGCGCCGGGTGTGTGAGGGACCCGAGTGCTCAGGTGCCGATCACCTTGTCGCACGCCCTGGCGACGTCAGCGGCCTCGAGGAGGACCATCTCGGCGGGGTCACCGTAGCCGTCCGAGTGCAGGCGCAGGTCGCGATGTTTCATCGCCTCATCGAGGAGATTGCGCATCTCGCGTGCGTTCCCCCAATGCTTGTCGGTGAAGCGCCCGGACTGCTCTGCGGCCTCGAGCCGATCGGCCAACAGCTCGGATGCGTCATCGCGGAGCTGCTGCCCGCCTCTGCGAGCCATGACTTCTGCGATGCGAGCCAGCTCCTGGGCACCGTAGGACAGGAACTCAATGGTGGTCGTGAATCGAGACGCCAGTCCGACATTGTGGTTGACAAACCGACGCATCTCCTCCGGGTACCCCGCCGCGATCACCACGAACTTGTTCTTGTCCTCCTCGAGACGCGGCACCAGCGCGGTGATTGCCTCGCCACCGAAGTCGTGTGAGCCAGTCGGGACGAGCGCGTACGCCTCGTCTATGAACAGGATGCCTCCCATCGCCTCGTCGACCTTCGCGTTGGTCCGTGGTGAGGTCTGCCCGACGTACTCGGCGACGAGTCCGCTCCGGTCGACTTCGACGAGCTCTCCCTTCGGGAGCAGTCCGAGGGCGCGGTACAGGCGCCCGATGAGCCGGGCGACCGTCGTCTTCCCCGTGCCCGGCGGGCCGACGAACAGCAGATGCTCCAAAGGGACGGGCCCGACGGCAAGCCCCGCTTCCTTCCTCCGCGCCGCGAGCTCCGCCTGCGCGACGAGTGCGCGAACCTGCTGCTTCACCTGCTGCTGCCCGACCTGCGAGTCCAGCTCGGCGAGAGCCTCCTCGACGCTCTCCCGTGCAGTGTCCGCAGCGAAATGCTCCCGATCGCAGGCCGCGATCATGTCCGCCTCGGTAACCGTCACCAGCGACGTCGCATCGAGGGAGGACAGGTCAGCATCACTGAGCCGCAGATCGCGCAGTTGCACGGCCCTCATCAACAACGTGCGGACCGACCGCGCGTTGCCCCAGTCCTTTGCGGTGAATCTGCCGTTCAACTCCATAGCGCGGAGCCGCTGTCTCAGCACTCTCACCGCCCCGTCTGTGAGCGTCTCCGCTTTCGCGGTCGCCATGATCTGCGCGATCTGCACGAGCTCGTCGGCTGTGTACGACAGGAACTCGATGGTCGTCGTGAACCGAGAGGCGAGTCCGACGTTCGATGCGACGAACTTCGCCATCTCGTCTGGATACCCGGCTGCGATGGCGACGAAGCTGCCCCGAGAGTTCTCCAACGCGGGCAGCAGGGTGTCGATCGCCTCCTGGCCGAACCCGCTGTCTCCGCTCGACACCAGCGCGTAGGCCTCATCGATGAACAGAACCCCGCCCATCGCCTCGTCGATCTTCTCCCTGGTCCGGATCGCGGTCTGCCCCTTGTAGCCCGCGACGAGGACCTCCTGAGTCACTTCTACGATCTCCTCATTGGGCAGGATGCCCAGCGCACGGTGCAGGCGGGCGATGAGCCGCGCGATCGTCGTCTTGCCCGTGCCAGGCGGTCCGACGAACAGCAGATGCTCGAGATCGACGCTGTCGGCGAGACCATGTTCCTGCTT
Source organism: Brachybacterium alimentarium (assembly GCF_002332425.1). Lineage (GTDB taxonomy): Bacteria > Actinomycetota > Actinomycetes > Actinomycetales > Dermabacteraceae > Brachybacterium > Brachybacterium alimentarium. The sequence goes on from NZ_NRGS01000011.1 coordinate 194,487, forward strand.
CGCGCTGCGCACCTTCGCCTGCGCGATGATCGCCCGAACTTGGTGCTTCATCTGCGGCTGCCCGACCTGCGCGTCGAGTTCAGCCAGCACATCCTCGGCGGACTCGGTCCGCCCGACAGCTCGACCGATCCTGACGTCGTCGCACGCGTCGGCGACATCGGGCGCGGTGATGGTCATGAGTGATTCCCTGTCACTGGCACCGGACAGGCTAATCCGTACATCGCGATGCACAGCGGCCTGTTCGACGATGTTCCGGACGGAGCGTGCGTTGCCCCAATCCTCCTTGGCGAAACCGCCTCGGCCTTGTTCATCAGCGAGACGCCGGGACAGTTCGGCCACGCCGTCGGGATCGAGATCGTTGTCCGAGCCGCGCGCCATGCTCAGAGCGATCTGAGTGAGCTCCTCTGGTGTATACGCCTCGAAACTGATCGTCCTCGGGAATCGTGAGCGCAGTCCCGGATTGGCCGCCATGAAGTCTTTCATGCGGTCTGTGTATCCGGCAAGGATGCACACGAACGAGTTCCGGTTGTCCTCCACCGCCTTCAGCAGCGCCTCAATCGCCTTCGGCCCGAAATCGTTACTCCCCTGCTCGGCCGCGAACGCGTAGGCTTCGTCCACGAACAGCACGCCACCCTGCGCGTTCTCGATGGCCTCACGCATGTTCTTCTCCGTGCCGCCGATGTTCTCCGAGACAATCTCGGTACGGGAGACCTCGACGACCTCCTCGTGCTCGAGCACGCCGAGTGAGTGATACAGCTTCGCGATGAGCCGGGCGACGGTGGTCTTGCCTGTTCCAGGAGGCCCGGCGAACACCATGTGCGCGCCCACTTGACTCGCCTTGAGTCCTTGCTCCTCGCGCTTGAGGTTGATCCCGACCTGAGTTCGGAGCGCTTTGACCTGCTTCTTCAATGATGGCTGGCCGATGATGCCGTCCAACTCGTCGAGGACGGTATCGGTGGGCGCAGCCCGGCCTGGCTGCTCCACCACGGCGTCTCCGGGCTCGGGATGCGCCGTGTCCTCGGGCTGGCTCCCGGGGCCTGCCGACGCCCCCGTCAGGATGAAGCAGTCCAGAGCGCTGTACTGAACGGGCTCCGTCCTGCTCGCCCCGTAGAGCTTGAGCCTTTCTTCCGAGACCATCTCGAGTATCGCGGTCGGCAACTTGAGGTTCGTGACCGCGTCCACCGCAGCGGAGAGGGCTGTACTCGGGACGACCATCCGGCATGGTGGCAGCGACGCGACCACTGGCACGGTTCCCAGAACGTCGGCCCCCGACAGCACGGTGATCTGCTCCGATTCCAGAGCGATGATCAGCGGCGCTCCGTCGGGCGCGCCTCGAAGAACAGCAGCGAGGTCTTTGCCGCGCATACCGATGATGCCGGCGGACTCCTGCACAGTCGACATCTCCCTGCAGGCATCGAGCTGCGTCTGGTCAGGCCACAGCGGCTGCGCGAGGCTCTCCTGCGCACCGATGCGCCGTGCGAGGAGCGTCATCGACTTTCGCAGTCCCAGCTCGAGAATGTCGGAGCGTCCGAACGCGCCGCGGAGTGCAGCACCCCATCCCCCCGGGACCACTGCTGTCCCTCGGGCTACCTCGCTTCGGGCCTCGAACGTCACCGGGGTCGTGGAGAGCAGGATCTGGTCCGTGGCCCAGATCGTGAGCGCGCCGTCAGCGACGTGCAGCATGACGCCGCTCAGCGATGAGTCCTTGCGCGGATGGCGCGCGCTCTCGACCTTCTTCAGGGCGGAGAGGAGGTCACCTGCGCGGACGGTGCCGAGTTGCTCCACGCCCCGCCATCCTGTGTCGGTCATGCGCGCCCTCTTCTGTGCAGTCGTGTCGAGCAGGGGTGATCGTGGACTGCGGCTACCGCCGCGGTCGAGAGGCCTTCGCCTCCCGCGGCCAGGTCCTGGCGTCGCGCTGATACTTCCTGCGGACGGCCGACGCAACGATCGCCCAGACCAGCAGACCCCCGATCGCGAGGTAGAGGAAGCCGGGCCACCAGAGCTCGCTGAGCCCTATCAGCACGAGCACGGCGGAGACGATCGCACCGGCGATCGTCCAGCAGCCACCTTTGACCGACACCGCCATCTGCTCCGCGTGATACGCCCGCCTTGTGGCGAGCGCCCGTGCGATGTCAGCATCTCGAAGTCCCATGGACTCGACTTCGGTGATCGCCCCGCCGTAGTGCTCGGCCTGTGCAGTGTTCAAGATCGCGATGGAGTCAGGTCCGATCTTCGCCAGCTTCGCATCGGCATCGAGCAGCCGCGCCCAGGCATAGCGCCGTCTGACCTCTACATCCTCCGGGAAGCGGGAAAGGAGCTCGCGGGCCTGAGCGAGTGCCTCCTCCGGCTGCCCGTTTTCGCAGAGCTTGGAGATCAGAAAGCTCATGGTCAGTCGGGGTCGCTGCGCTTCCGGATGAGCATCCAGGAGGAGCCAGGCGCTGGCGATGGCTGTACCGATCTCCCCGAGTGCAGCGAGCTGCTCGATGGCCAGTACGGTCTGACGCATGTTCTCATCGACCCCCGGGCGCGCCCGGAGCAGTCGCTGCCCGATCTGCAAGGCCTGCTGAGGCCGGTTCTGCCCACGGAACCGCTCGCACGCGGCCCACAACAGCTTGGGCGGGAAGTCGTCAGCGGGGAAGCGGTCCCGCAGTGCCCAGGCCTGCTCTACCGCCACGTCGGTTCCGCCGGCCTCGAACACCTTCTGCGTCACGAAGCGCATCGTCGTGAGGGTGTACTCGCTGTCCGGATACCTCGCGAAGAGCCGTTTCGAGTGGGACAGCGCGACGGTGCTCTGGCCATGCTCCGCCAGGGCCTCGACCGAGATCACTGCCTCGAGCAGAGTGGCGTCGACATCCGGCTCGTGGTCGAGCAGGCGCTCGGCAACGGAGAGGGCCTCGGCAGGCTGCTTCTGCTCCCGGAGCCGGGCGCAGGCGACGCGCAGGACTCGCGGCGGGAACTCGTCATCGGGAAAGCTCTCGACCACGGACCACGCCTCAGCGATCGCCTCGTCGATTCGCCCCTGGTCGAGAACCGCCCAGGCCGCCCGCGCTCGAAGGTATGCGGAGCCCGAGTCGCGCTGTACCGCCTGACGGAAGAACTTCTCCGCGTCGACGGGACGTCCCATGCGGTCCAGGAGATCCGCGCGGTACTGAAGGTTCGCGACATTCGGCACGCGATGCAGGAGTTCGGCGGAGGCGAAATCGGCGTCGTCGTACTGCTCGAGCGCCTCTGCCGCACGCGTGTACATCAGCCACGACGTGGTGTCGTCTGGGTCGACCTCCGTCCCGCGCTTCGCGGCACGGAGAGCATTCCTGGGGTCCTCGGCGCCGAGGTACTGCTCGGCGCGACCGCCCCAGTTGGTCGATGCGCCCGATGCAGACCTCGGCGAATGGGGCGTGGAGGCCCCGGCTCGGCTCTGCGCCGCGAGCGCCTCGTCGTACTCCGCACGAGCCCCCGGATCCAACAGAATCTCCTCAGCCCGTCCGATGCGATCCATCCAGGTCTCAGCCCGCCGACGGCGCTCCAGATCCGGGCTCCCCGTCTGCTGACGCCACCGCTTGCGGGTGGCTCTGAGGGTCGTCCTGATCTCGTCGGCGTCGGAATCGGAGTCGATCTCGAACAGTTCGTAGAGGTCCTCGTGCGCCGCGGAGGCTGCGTCGTCCATCGTTCTCCTGGTCAGTTCATCGCGGTCGGGGGCGGGGGCGCACCCTGCGCTGTCCCGACGGGGTCTTGTCCCACAGCCGGCTTCGTCTCGAGGACCTTCTCCGGACCGGCGGGCTTGGCCCCGGGAAGCACGTCCGGGAAAATATCGCGGAGCTTCTCCGCGGAGGCGGCGATCTCTGTCTGCGTCATGTTCGCGACGCGATCGATCACGAATGAACCTGCGGAGGTGTCCTCCGGCAACCGGTAGACCTCGACGTGCACGGTCTGGTCGACGTCGTAGCGGTAGCCAAGCCTGAACGGCGTGCCTGCAGGCCACGTCCCGCCGAGTTCGATCTGGCCCTGGCCGATCTCTGTGACGAGCTCCGGATCGGGATCATCGCCCTGGGTCATGTCGATGATCAGGTGATCGGCGTCGAATCTGATCTGCAGCTTCCGCGATCCCTGCGCAGGGATCGGTGCGTTCTTCGGGATCACGACGAAGTTCGCGTCCGCCTCTGTGTCCGAGTCGAGAGCGATCGTGCCCAGCGCGTGCGAGGTCACGTCCTGCACCAAGATCTCGCCCAGCCCCGTTGCGGCGGCGTCGCCGCTGCTCAGCCCGGCCTGTATCGCGGCCCCCAGCGCGACCACCTCGTCTGGATTCACCCCGTCGGCAGCCGCTCTGCCGGACACCCGCTCCAGCAGCTCGTGTACAGCGGGCATTCGTGTCGAGCCCCCGACGAGCAGGATCTGGTCGAGGTCCTCCCACTCGAGTCCCGAATCGTCGAGGGTGTCCTCTACGATCTCCTGCGTGCGTCTCAGCAGACCGCCGGTGATCTCCTCGAAAGTGCGGCGGGTGATCTCGACGCTGTGATCACCAGTGTCGAGAGGGACTTCGACGGTGGTGATCTCGGAGTAGCTCAAAGCACGCTTGGCCTGCTCGGACTTGACCCGCAGTACTGCCATCGCCTCAGGATCGTCATAGAGGTCTTGCACGCCTTGCTCCTGCAGCTCTGCGGCCACGTGGTTCATCAGAGCGTTGTCCCAGTCGAAGCCACCGAGATTGCGGTCGCCGTCGGTTGCGAGCACCTCGAAGTTTCGTCCCTCGATGCCGAGGATCGTGACATCGAAGGTGCCGCCTCCCAGGTCGTAGACGAGGAGGTAGCCGTCCTTCTCAACACTTACGCCATACGCGAGGGCGGCCGCGGTGGGCTCGTTGAGGACGCGGAGCACGTTCAGGCCCGCGATGCTCCCTGCCTCCTTGGTCGCCATGCGGCGCGCGTCATCGAAGTATGCCGGCACCGTGATGACGACGTCCTCGACCTGCTCTCCGAGCTGTGCCGATGCCGCCTGCACGAGATGTGCCAGGATGACCGCCGAGACGTCCTCAGCGCGGTACTCCTCGTCGTTCGAGGAGTCGAAGCGCCAGGACGGATCACCCATGAACCGCTTTACGTACTCGACCACATCGTCCGGGCGCACGCTCGCCTGCCGTCGCGCCGGGGTCCCGACAACTGTCCGGTCCTTGCCACCAGCGTTCTTGAACAGCACCACCGACGGTGTCGTCGGCTTCCCCTCGCCGCTGGCAACAATCTCCGGCTGTCCCGACTCTCCCATCACGGCGACTGCAGAGTTCGTCGTGCCGAGATCAATGCCGAGTGCACGCGCCATCGTCGGTCCTGTCCCTCGTCGGATCCTTCGCACCTGGGGTCCGGCCAACGACTCAGGCGGCCCTCGCGCATCGCCGACACCCCCAGGCAACGTCACGGTCAGGCTAGCCACAGTCGAGGTTGCCTGCAACTTCCTCAAGGGGAACGCCCCCTCCCTGCGCTGCCGGTCAGAGCCTCATGAGTGAGGAGCCGCCCACTCCGACAGCAGGGGGCAGACCGTACGCGAGGGGCCCGGAGCGTGATTCTCGCACACTGCTGGCCGGCGACCCATGGGGATCGACGCCTCATCTGCCGCTGACCCCGCATCCCTCCGCGAAGAGAGGATCACCACCTCGTCACGGGCGGCGAGGTAAGCCTGCCCAAACCGCATCATTGCAGGTCAGGGAAGCCTTTCCATGGATGACAGGGGTGCCGAAGGCGGCTATCGTCAGTGCCATGAAGATGAGCAATGACCTTGAGAAGAAGTTCCAGGCCCAGATCACCCTCGAGTTCGAGGCCTCGATCACCTACCGCCAGCTCGCCATCGAAGCGGACGAGCAGGACCTCCCCGGCATCGCCGCGTGGCTGCGCCACCAGGCCGACGAGGAGATCGTGCACGCCAACAAGTTCATCCAGCACGTCTCCGACCGCGACAACCACGCTGCCATCGGCGCCATCAATGCGCCGGCCGTGCGCCCCGGCCTGTCCGTGCTCGAGATCTTCGAGGCCGCTCTCGCCCACGAGCAGAAGGTCTCCGAGTCGATCCGCGAGCTGTACCGCAGCGCCGACAAGGAGGGCGACTACGATTCCCGCCCGCTGCTGAACTGGTTCGTCGACGAGCAGATCGAGGAGGAGGCGACCGCTTCCGAGATCATCGGCCGCGTCAAGCTGATCGGCAACGACGGCTCCGGCCTCCTGCGCCTGGACGCCGAGCTGGGTCGTCGGCCCGCCGAGTCCACCGAGGCCGACGAGAACTGACCCGCCCACGCAGAAGCGCGCGCTACCCGGTTCGGGTGGCGCGCGCTTCTCGTCGTGCGATGGCTCAGCTGGCGCTGATCGGAGCGTCCTCACCGATGGGAGCATCCTCGTCGGGCTGAGCATCCCCGTGGGACTGGGCATCCTCGTGGGACTGACGATCCTCGTCGGCCTGAGGATTCCTGCTGGCCTGCGGGCCCTTGGCCGCCCGAGGCCCGCGCCCGCTGATCAGCGGATCGCGGCGCAGCATCATCACCAGCGAGACCGCGAGCGCGAGGATCACGAAGATGAACGGGGCCGCCGAGAGCATCACCGCCGTCTGCAGCGCCTCCAGACCGCCGGCGTAGAGGAGCACGGCGGCCGTCGCCCCGGTGAGCACGCCCCACATGCCCATCAGCGGGCGGCTGGGATGCAAGCGGCCGTCGGAGGAGATCACCGCGAGCACGTAGGTGTTGGAGTCCGCACTGGTCACGAAGTACATGATCACCAGCACCACGGCGACCACCGAGGTGAGCCCCGTCAGCGGCAGCTGGTCGAGCAGTGCGAAGAAGGCAGTGTTCACGTTCTCCGTCGCGGCCTCGCCGATCCCCGCATCGCGCTCGAGATCCATGAACATCGCCGAGCCGCCGAACACCGTGAACCAGGCGGAGAAGATCAGGCTCGGCACGCCGAGCACGACCAGCACGAACTGCCGGATGGTGCGACCGCGCGAGATCCGGGCCAGGAAGATGCCCACGAAAGCGCCCCAGGAGATCCACCAGGCCATCATGAAGTAGGTCCAGGCCTGCATCCATTCCACGTCCGCGCCGTCGGTGGGCAGCATCAGGCTGATCTCGACGAACCCTCCGGCGTACCCGCCGAGCGAGCGGAGGAAGAGGTTGATCAGCCAGCTGGTGGGGCCGGTGGCCAGGACGAACAGCAGCAGCGCGGCAGCGATGACCATCGTGGTCTGGCTCAGGTAGCGGATCCCGCGCCCGATCCCGCTCATCGCCGACGCGGTGAACAGCACCGTGACCAGCGCGATGATGATGAGCTGCACGCCGGTGGTGGTGAGGTCGAGGCCGGTCATCCGGCTCATCCCCTGGCTGATCTGGGCAGCGCCGAGTCCCAGCGAGGTCGTCGTGCCGAACAGGGTGGACAGGATGACCAGCACGTCGATCGCCTTGCCTACCAGGCCGTCGGCGTGACGACCGATCAGCGGCCGCAGGATCGGCGAGACCAGCCCCTTGTTCCCGAGGCGGTGGGTGGAGTACCCGATCGCCAGGCCGAAGGTGGCGAACACGGCCCAGGCGTGCAGGCCCCAGTCGAGGAACGTGAAGCGCAGGGCGTCGACCACGGCCTCCTGGCTGCCGGGCTCGGCGAGGCCGTGCGGCGGGGAGACCAGGTGGGAGACGGGTTCGGCGACGCCGTAGGTGACCATCCCGATGCCCATCACCGCGCCCAGCAGCATCGCGATCCACGCGAAGGTGGGGTATTCGGGCCGGGAATCGTCCGGGCCCAGCCGGATGTCGCCGAAGCGGGTGCAGGCGAGGACCAGCAGCAGCGCGATCAGGCACAGCGGGATCAGCAGCAGCGACCAGCCGCCGGTCGTGGTCACCCACTGCATCGCCGCGCCGGCGGCGGAGCTCATCTGCGCCGGCCAGAAGCCGGCGGCGATGAGGAGGGCGACGATGAGCGCGACCGCCACCCATACCACGGCGCCGCGGGCACTGCCGGGGACCTGCGGGGCGCTGGGGAAGCGGTCGGCCTCGCGCCGGGCGCGGCGTGGTCCGGGGTCGTCGTCGGCGTCGGCCGGGAGGTCGGCGGCCGACGATCGGTCGGCCGGGCGAGGCTCAGCGGGAAGTGGGTCGGCAGGGGCGTCCAGCGACATGGCGCGGTCCGATCGTGAGGGCGCTGCCGCGCGAGGAATGCAGGAAGGCATGAGGGCGGGCAGCGAAAGATGAGGGGGCTGCGACGGTCGACGAGCCGACAGGCATGCGGCGAGGTCCGGTCGCGGAGCGCCCCACCCTAAGGGGAAGAAGGCCCTGCGCCGGGTGCTCTCGCGGAAATATGGGGCGCAGGTCTCGTCCGCGCCGACTCACGACCGGAGACGGCCAGGGCGGCCAGGGCGGCCAGGGCGGCCAGGGCGGCCAGGATTGCGCCGCCACCGTCTCGCCGGTCGCCGCGACGAGCTCGTCGATACCGCCGACCCCATCTGTTTTATTTATCAATCATCTTGTAGGCTGAGCTCATGCGAGCCTTCGGATTCCTCAGCTTCGGCCACTACGGCGGCAGCCCCGCGCGGGGAGGTCTCAGCGCCCGTCAGATGCTCCACGACGCAATCGACATCTCCGTCGGCGCGGACGAGCTCGGCGTGAACGGCGCCTACTTCCGCGTGCACCACTTCGCCCAGCAGTCCGCCTCCCCCATGCCCCTGCTGTCCGCGGTCGCCGCGCGCACGCAGCGGATCGAGGTCGGCACCGGGGTCATCGACATGCGCTACGAGAATCCGCTGTACTTCGCGGAGGAGGCCGCCGCGCTGGACCTCATCGCCGACGGTCGGGTGGCCCTCGGCGTCTCCCGTGGGAGCCCCGAGCCCGCCGAGCGCGGCTGGGAGTCGTTCGGCTACACCGGCTCCACCGACCCCCGCGGCGCCGACATCGCCCACGCGAAGTTCGACGCCTTCCTGCGGGCCATCCAGGGCGAGCCGATGGCCCGTGCCGCCGAGCAGCCCTACGGCGCGCCGGTCCAGCCCGGCCAGGGCCTGCGCATCGAGCCGCACTCCCCCGAGCTGATCCGTCGGATCTGGTGGGGCGCCGGCTCCCGGGAGACCGCCGAGCGCACAGGCACGCAGGGCCTGAACATGATGAGCTCGACGCTGCTCACCGAGGCCACGGGCGCCGCGTTCGGCGATCTCCAGGCCGAGCAGATCGACGCCTATCGCACAGCGTTCCGCGAGGCCGGGCACGCCCACACCCCGCGCGTCTCCGTCTCCCGCAGCGTGTTCCCGATCGTCACCGAGCAGGACCGGATGATGTTCGGCCTGCGATCGGGCGACGGCGCGGACCAGATCGGCATCATCGACGGCCACCGCTCCACCTTCGGCAAGACCTACACGGGCGAGCCGGACCAGCTCATCGAACAGCTCAAGGGCGATGCCGCCGTGCAGGAGGCCGACACGCTCATGCTCACGATCCCCTCGCAGGCCGGCGTGGAGCTGAACCTCCACATCCTCGAGAGCTTCGCGCAGCATGTCGCGCCAGCGCTGGGCTGGGTGCCGAACACCGACGGCCCCGTCCAGGGCGAGGCGGTGCACTCCGCCTGATCAGCGGCCCGGTCTACGCCAGGTGGTGAACCACCTCAGCACGTACTCCGCCGGGCCGTAGCGGTGACGCGTCAGCCACCAGGCGCTCACGGCCGCCTGGCCTGCGAAGACGACGACGGCAAGCAGGAGCAGCATCGGCGGGGACACCCGTCCGGCGAGCCCGAGACCGACACCGGTGAACACGATGATCCCCACTGCCGACTGCGCCAGATAGTTCGTCAGCGCGACGCGACCGACCGGGGCCAGGACCGAGCGCACCCACGCAGCACCAGGAGAGTGCATCAGCCGCACCAGGGTCGCGACATACGCGGCGGTCAGGAACGGGGCGGTCAGGACGCTCACCGCAGTGGCCCAGGTGCTGCCGTCGGCTCCGAGCGCGGCGTAGACGGCGCCGCCGGCCAGTCCGACCGGGAAGCAGATCCACTGTGTTCGACGCAGGAGTGAGGCCTGATCGCCGACGTCCGAGAACAGGCGCCGCCGGGCGGCGACCATCCCCAGCAGGAACATCGCCAGCGCCGTCGGCCCCTGAAGGGACACCGCCTGAACGACGAGCAGGTCGAGGCCCCCGACGTGGTGGCCGATGATGTCGGCCGGTGACCCGAGCATGGCCTGCGTCTGCGCGGCCGCTGCGGCGAGTGCCTCGTCGTGCTCGGGCATGAACGCGGACCGATCGAGGAACAGGGCGCTTCCCACGAGAGAGGCGATCACCACCGCATAGATCACGCCGGCCGTGCGCAGGGCCACCTTGTCGCTCACCCGGTGCATGGCGAGCAGCACGAGGCATACCACCGCGTAAGTGGTCAGGACATCCCCTCCGTACAGCAGGACGACGTGCGCCGCCCCGAGCACGAAAAGACCTAGCACCCTGCGCAGCATGCGCGGCACGAACGCCGTGCCGACGCGCTCAGCGGCATTCATCTGCAGGACGAAGCTGTAGCCGAACAGGAAGGAGAAGAGCAGGTAGAACTTCATCGAGAACAGGGACGCCACCGCGAACCGGGCTGCGTCGTCGAGAGGCGAGGAGAACGCCGGATCGTCGACCAGATTGCCCGGATAGGCCGAGGCCATGAACGTGATGTTGACGGCGAGGATCCCCAGCAGGGCGAACCCGCGGAGGGCGTCGACATCATGGACCCGCCCGCTCACCACGGGCCTGCGCGCGACTGTTCGAGAAGTCATGCGCCGAAACCTAGCACATAAACTATATGGCATAGAGTTTATGTGCTCGGTGCTGTGTAGGCTCAGGCCATACCAGCCGGAGGAGTGATCGTATGAACGACGTGTCCGTGCCCGACTTCTTCCGGCGGCTCTGGCGCCTGCCGGTCGCCCCTCACCGGATGGGCCGCAAATCCACCCTGGATGTCGAGGCAGTGGTCAGCACAGCCGTCCGGCTCGCCGACGCGGGCGGCCTGGAAGCGGCGACCCTGCCCAGGGTGGCCGAAGAGCTGGGCGTGACAGCAATGTCGCTGTATCGGCACGTCGGCTCCAAGCACGAGCTGCTCCAGCTCATGATGGATGCGGCGAGCGAGCCGGGCGCACCCGCGCCGGACGATTCCACCGGATGGCGCGACGGACTGCGGCGGTGGGCCACCGACCTCTGGTCCCTCTACCAGGACCGACCATGGATCCCCCGCGTCCCCATCTACCGCGCACCCTCGGGCCCCCATCAGATCGCGTGGCTCGAGCGCGGTTTCGAGCTCTTGGAGTCGACGGAGCTCGACTGGGACCAGAAGCTCACGGCACTCACACTGCTGAGCGGCTTCGTGCGCCAATCCTCATTGCTTCAGCACGAACTGGAGGAGGGTCGCGAGGCCGGCCAGGCGCAATCCGAGAGCGAGCGTGAGTACGGGGAGGCCCTGCATAGCCTCGTCGACGCGGAGAGGTTCCCGCAGACGGCCGCGATGCTCGCATCCCAGGTACTCGCGACCGACAGGACCGGAGCCGACGAGGCCGATCGGGACTTCCTCGCAGGACTGGAGATCCTTCTGGACGGGCTGGCGGCGCGGGCCGCGTTGCCTAGTCCGTCGGGCGAGCCGCACGATACGCACGGGGCCTGGCTCCCGGCTCATCCCGGAGCCGGCGGCTGACATTCGAAAGGTTCGCGAAGCCGGGGAGGGCACTTGCCTGACCAGCACGTAGCCTCGGGGGATGCTCCGCATCGCGACCGCCAACATCAACGGGATCCGGGCTTCCCGCCGCCGAGGGTTCGACGACTGGCTGGCCGGGCGCGGCTGCGATGTCGTCGCGCTCCAGGAGGTCCGGGCCCAGGCCGACAAGATCCCCGACGGGTCGTTCGGGGACTACCACGTCGCCCTCGACACCGGCACGCTGCCCGGCCGCAACGGTGTCGCCGTGCTCACCCGCCACCCGCCTGCTGCCGTCCGGACCTGGGGCGGGACCGCATTCATGGGCGTTCCTGCGGCGTCGGATGCTCCTGCGGAGGTGGTTGCTCGCGCGGAAGTGGGTGCTTTCACGGAGACGGGTGCTTTCGCGGAGGCGGTGGGGCCGACGGGCCACGTCCCGGATCCCCCGGGGCGCGACGCGGTCACGGGCGGGCCGCTGGTGACGAGCTCTGGCGATATTGCCAGAGCGCCTCACCAGCGGCCCGCCGACGACAGCAACCCGGCCCCATCAGCACCGGGCACGGCCCCATCGACGCAGAGCACGGCCCCATCAGCATCGGGCTTGGCCCCATCGATGCAGAGCACGGCTCCATCGGCACCGGGCAGGGCCCCATGGGCGCCGGACATGGCCTTATCGGCACCGGGCTCCGCCCTCTCAGCGCCGGGCTCGGCCGAACCGGCGGACCGGCCGGACTCCTCCCCTGCTCCTGCCCCCGTCGCCTCGCCCGATCATGTCCCGCTCGCACGCGGTCTCGGCCCGTTCGCCGACCAGGGCCGCTATCTCGAGGTCGACCTGGCGGACGTGCCGGTCACGATCGCGTGCCTCTACCTGCCCAAGGGTGGCCTGCCCGCCCACCTGCAGCGGCCGGGGCGGATGCGCGAGGCACCGGACGGCGGGGCGCGCTATGCCCGGAAGATGAGGTTCATGGCCGCGTTCTCCCGCTACCTGACGCGGACCCGTCGAGCGGCTGCCGCAGCGGGCCGCGAGTTCCTGCTCATGGGTGACCTCAACATCGCCCACACCACGCAGGATCTCGCCGCGTGGCGCCGCAACCAGAAGAACGACGGGTTCCTCCCGGAGGAGCGCGAGTGGTTCGGGCAGCAGCTCTCCCCGCGCACACTCGTCGACGTCGTCCGGAGCCTGCACCCCGACGAGGACGGTCCGTACTCGTGGTGGTCGTGGCTGGGTCAGTCCTTCGCGAAGGACGCAGGATGGCGCCTGGACTACCACCTGGCCACGCCGCATCTCGCGCGCAGCGCGGTCCGCGCGGAGGTGGATCGGGAGTTCCGCGGTGTGCGGCTCTCGGATCATTCGCCGGTGGTCGTCGACTACGACCTGCGCTGAGCGTCACGTTCCGGCATCCGTCATGGCCGCCCCGGATCCCGGTCGTCCATGGCGCGATCGTGAACGCCTGCGTGGCGCACGATGACCACTGGATGACCATCGATTCAACCCTGCGCAGATCGGTCTGTGACCTGCAGTGTCCATGGTCAGGATGGGAAGCCCGCGCCCCTCCTGAACAGGATGATCATGAGCGATCTCTCCGGCGGCCTCCTCGGCGAAAAATCCCCTGAGTCCCCTGAGCCCCCTCAGCCCACCCGTTTCATCGCCCCGGACCGTCGGGCGAACCTCGCCCGCCAGCGCCGGATGAGTCGACGCATCTTCACCGGCACCGCCCTGACCTCGCTCGCCACCGCCGGTGTGCTGGGCGCGCTGCCGGCCACGGCCGAGGTGACCTGGCGGGAGAAGGACCCGTTCACGCTCGGGATCGCCTCCGGGGACCCCACCAGCAGCTCGGTGGTGCTGTGGACCCGTCTCGCGGTGGATCCGCACGTGCTCGACGGCCGCGGCGGCATGCCGAACGTGCCGGTCGAGGTGCGCTGGGAGCTCGCGTCCGACGAGAGCTTCCGGTCGATCCTGCGCCGCGGCACGGAGACCGCCCGGCCCGAGGAGGCGCACAGCCTGCATGTCGAGCTCGAGGACCTGCCCGCCGGGAGCGAGTTCTTCTACCGCTTCCGCGCAGGGCGTCACGTCTCCCCCGTCGGCCGCACCCTGACCACGCCCCCGCCCGGTGACACCCGCTCGCTGCGCATGGTGCATCTGTCCTGCTCGCACTGGGAGGGTGGCTGGTTCACCGCCTATCGCCGTGCCGCGGAGGACCGTCCCGACCTCGTCTTCGGGCTGGGCGACTACATCTACGAGGGCGGCCCCGGGAAGTCCGACATCCGCACGCACCCCCACAAGCTGTGCACCACGCTGGAGGACTACCGGCTGCGGTACGCGACCTACAAGACCGATCCCGATCTGCAGCTGCTGCACGCCACCGCGCCCTGGATCGTCACCTGGGACGACCACGAGATCCAGGACAACTGGGCCGGCCAGTACCCCAAGGACGGCGTGCCCACCGACGCCTGGGTGGCACGGAAGATCGCGGCCGAGCAGGCGTATTACGAGAACATGCCACTGCGCCGCTCGAGCGCTCCGAACGGTTCCTCCATCCAGCTGTTCCGTCGGCTGAGCTGGGGAGACCTGGCCACCTTCCACGTGCTGGACACCCGTCAGCACCGGGACCTGCAGGCCTGCCACGACGGCGGGAAGACCTGGTGGTTCACCGACTGCGAGGAGCAGCTCGATCCCTCGCGCACCATGCTCGGGGACCGTCAGGAGCAATGGCTGCTGGACGGCATGACGGAGTCGACCGCGACCTGGAACCTGATCCCGCAGAGCGTCTTCTTCGCTCGGCGCGACAATGCCGCCGGCCCCACCTCCACGCTCTCCTCGGACGGCTGGGACGGCTACCGGCCCAGCCGCGACACCCTCGTGGACGCCTTCTCCGAGCGGCAGATCGCCAACCCCGTGGTGCTCACCGGGGACGTCCACGTGCACTTCGCCAACGAGATCAAGTCCGACTTCCTGGATCCGGACTCCCGCACCGTCGGCGTCGAGCTGGTGACCACGTCGATCACCTCGGGCGGGGACGGCGGCGACACGGTCAACGGCGAGGAGGTCGTCTACGCCGAGAACCCGCACATCAAGTACATCCGGGGCCGGCGCGGGTACGTGCTCTCGGAGTACTCGACCGACGAGCTGCGCGTGGATTTCAAGACCCTGCCCGCCGTCACCCGGCCGGACGCCGAGATCGGCATCGATCGCACCTATGTGGTGCCCGCGGGTGAGCCCGCACTGCACGAGGCGTGACGGCACCGGACCCGCGCTGACCTGCAGGGCCGACGGGATCCGGGCACTGCGCCGGTCCGTCGGCCCGGGCAGGGCGGCCTGCGCGGATCACACCCGCCCGGCCTGGTCGACGACCGTTTCCTCCCGTAAGATGAGGCCTCGTGAGTGCCGGTCGGAGCGCTCGCTCCGCACCGCTCACGGAGGATCGATGCCCACGCCGCAGCACGCCGCCGCGCCTGCTGCCCCTGTTCTCGCGGCGCCGCCCGCCTCGAGCACCGGCACCGATGCCTCCCGGCTCCTGCTCCAGCCCGACACGGGCGCCCGGGACCTCGTCCTGTGGGGTTCCTCCTCGATGAGCTCCGAGGGCGGCGGCGACGCCACCCCGCTGCCGATCCGCATCCACGAGCACCTCGCCCTCTCCGCCGCGCCGGCCGCCGTGCATCCCTTCGGTGTGGGCGCGACGAATTCCTCGCACACGCTGCTCATGCGCGGCCTGGACTCCCCCTCCCTGCTCACGATCGGCTCTCCGGACCCTGATACCGCCCGGGTGCAGGTCACGCTCGACCCGGGGCCGGCTCCGGCCGGTCCGATCACGATGCCCGGCACGGTCGACGGCGTCGCGGGGACGCTCGACGGCAGCACCGGCACCTGGTGCTTCACGCCCGACGACGGCTCCACCGCGATCACCGGCGGCACCTTCACCTCCTCGCTCGCAGAGGTCGCCCAGGACGCCCGCCAGGTGCTGTGGATGGGCAAGAACAACATCCTCGATGTCGACGGCGTGCTCGAGGACACCCATCGCATGTGGGAGGCCACCCGCAGCCCGGAGACGGACACCCTGGTGCTGGGTCACTGGTGCACCGAGGTCGATGCCCGCGGCTCGCTCACCGGCGACGCCGTCGCGGACGTCAACTCCGAGCAGGCCTCCCGCTACGGCGACCGCTTCCTGGACGTGCAGCGACTGCTGACCGGCGAGGACGGTCTGCGCTGCTCGCCGCTCGCACCCCTGCAGCTGCTGGACCAGGGCGCCACGCAGGACGCCCTGGAGCGCGGCGTGGTCCCTCCGCTGCTGATCGCCTCGGACGGCATCCACCTCAACGGCTGGGGAAACCTCGCCGTGAGCTGGGCGATCGTGCGCCGGATGAGGGAGCTGCAATGGCTCTGAGACGACCCGCCGCCCCTCGCCTCCACGCCGGCAGCCCGGGCGTGCCCGTCGCGCCCGCTCTGCCGGCCCCTGCGGCCCCACCGGTCGAGCCGGCCGGGCCCGCTGCTCCGACCGTGCCCGCCCGGCCCGTCACGCCCGCAGCTCCGCCGGTCACGCCCGCAGCTCCGATCGCGCCGGCCGAGACGGTGACGGCTGCCGAGCCGACGGCGACTCCGGCGGCAGCGCCCCCGTCCGCGTCAGCGCCCTCCCCCGCGCCCGCGCCACCGTCCGCGTCGGCGCCCCGCACCGGCGAACGGGGCATGCGTCGCCGTACGGTGCTGCTGGCCGGCGCAGCGGCCGCCGCGGTGACCGGTGCCGTCTCCGCCGGAGCACTGCTCACCCGCGGCGAAGGGCGCTCGCTCGCCTCGGCCCCCGGCGGCTCCTCCTCGAGCCCGTTCTCCGATGTGGACGATGGGGCCGACGACCTGGACGCCATGGTCTGGGCCGACAGCGTCGGCGTGCTCCCCGCCCTCGCGGACGGCACCTACGCCCCCTCCTCCGGCGTCACCCGCGGCGACGTCGCGGTGGCGCTGCACCGCTTCGCCGGCGGCCCCGAGGTGCCCGGCGGCCTGCCCGCGCTGATCGTCGACCTGGGCGACGTGCCCGAGCAGGCCGCTGCTCTGCTGTGGCTCCACGGCCGCGGCGCCCTGTGGGGCGACGCCGATCTCAAGGTTCATCCTGAACGGTCCGCGACCGTCGCCGACGCCTCCGGCCTGCTCGCCGCCCTGCTGCGCCCGGTGCTCGACGGCGAGGGCCTCATGGACGGCGCGTCGGCCGATACCGACTGGCTGCAGGAGGCGGGCATCGCCCCGTCGCCCGCCCCCGGGGCTGAGCGGGCCGATCAGTCAGCTCCCGCCGGCGACTCCGATCTCACCGGCGACTCCGACGCGACCCGCGCCGGCCTGGCCGCCGCGCTGCACCGCGCGAACACGGTGATCGTCGACGCGCTCGACTGAGCGGGGACAGGCCGGGATCCGTCGGCCTCGGCGCGAGAATTCGTCTGGACGTGTCTCCGCTCACGCCTAGCATGGGGCCATGCCTTCGACTCCCGCTCATGCCGCCTATCTCCGCCACCCCGATGTCCACGGGGACACGATCGCCTTCACCGCCGCGAACGACGTGTGGCTCGCTCCTCTCGCCGGCGGGCGGGCCTGGCGCCTGACCGACGAGGGCGCCCCCGTCGCCTACCCGCGCTTCTCGCCCGACGGGACGCAGGTCGCGTACACCTCCCGCACCTCCGGCGGGCCCGAGGTGTGGGTCATCGCCGCGGAGGGCGACACCGCTCCCCAGCGCCTGACCGCCTGGGGCAAGGCGTCCACGAAGGTCGTCGGCTGGCTGCCGGACGGCCGGATCGTCGCCTCGACCAGCTACAACGCCCCGGTCGCACGGGATGCGCAGCTGTGGGCCGTCGACCTGGACGGCAACGCCGAGGTGCTCCCGCTGGGCCGCAGCGGCGAGGTCGCGATCCATCCGTCCGGCACCACCGTGGTCGCCACCCCCTGGCGCCGCGAGCAGTCCGCCTGGAAGCACTACCAGGGCGGCACCGCCGTGAAGCTGTGGCTCTCCGAGGAGGACGTGGCGCTGGACGCCCCGGTCTCCGCGCACGCCGCGCGCTCCTGGTCACGGATCCTGCAGGACGTGCTCGCCTCGACGCTGAGCATCTCCTGGTACGGGGACCGCCTGATCTTCGCCTCCGACACCCCCGGCCCCGGCGCTGCCCGCACCGACCGTGCGAGCGCGAACCTGTGGTCGGTGGCCCTGGACGGCTCCGACCTGACCTCCCACACGGCGTTCACCGGTGAGGACGGCTATCTGCGCGAGCCCTCGACCGACGGCAGCACGATCGTGTTCACCTCCCGCGGGCGCCTGTTCGCGATGGATTCCCTGGACGCGGAGCCGCGCGAGGTCGAGATCGCCGTCTCCGGCGTGGGCGCCGCCCGCGTGCCCCGCCCGGCCTCGGCAAGCTCGAACCTGCTGGCCATGCGCCCGGTGCACGACGCCCGTTCGAGCGTGGTCGAGTGGCGCGGCGGCGCTCATGCCCTCACCCACCGCGGTGGCCCGGCGCGCCTGCTGGCAGGCACCTGCGGGCTGCGGCTGCGCGAGGTGCGGCCGCTCGGCCGCACGCCCTTCGCCGTCTTCGTGACGGACGTCGAGGCGCTCGCGGACCGCGAGAACGGCGGTGTCGGCTCCGACGTGCTGGCACTGGCCCGCCTGGACGGCGGCGGCGATGAGGTCCGCTTCGACCTCGGCGACGTGGGCCGCATCCTCCATGCGATCCCCTCCCCCGACGGCTCGAAGATCGCGATCTCCACCCATGACAACGTGGTGCGCCTGGTGACCCTGCGGGGCGTCACCGACCCGGCCACGGTCTCCGTGCCCGCCCCGGACGACGCCTCCGCCGCGGCGGAGCCCGCACCGGCCTCGCCGCGCCTGGACCATGTGCGCGAGGTGGGTCGCTCCACCGGCGGCGAGATCGCCGATCTGGCCTGGTCGCCGGACGGCCGCTGGCTGGTGTGGACCGAGCCGAACTCGTGGATGCTCAGCCGGCTGATGATCTCGGACACCGAGGATGCCGAGCCGACGGGCCGTGCGCTCACCTCCGGCAAGTACCAGGACTCCGCTCCCGCTTTCAGCGCCGACGGCAAGCACCTGGCGCTGCTGTCCCTGCGCACCTTCGAGACGGTCTACGACGACATGGTCTTCGACCTGGGCTTCGTCAACGCCGAACGGCCCTTCCTGATCCCCCTGGAGCGATCCACGGCCGACCCCTTCGGTCCCCATCCGGACGGCTGGGGCCCCGGCGCCGAGGATGACAAGAGCGGCAAGGATGCTCCCGGCGCTCCCGCGGGATCGAGCGCCGCGGCGACCACGGATGCTGCGGCGCAGGATGCCGCGTCGTCGGCCGGGTCTGCGCCGGGATCTGCAGCAGCGGCTGCCGCGGGTGCAGTGCATCCGGCGAGCGCGTCGAGCCCCGCGGGGTCCGAGGACGCCACGAAGCCGCCGGCCACGATCGTGGACCTCGAGTCGGTCGAGGCCCGCCTGGTGCCCTTCCCCGTCGTCTCGGGCTCCTACTCCGACCTCACCGCGGTCACCGGCGGCTTCGTCTGGCTGCGCCACCCGCAGCAGGGCGTGCTCGGCTCCGCGCGGGCGGGCGTGGAGGGCGAGGCCCCCGCGCCCACCCTCGAGCACTGGAGCCTCGCGGACCGCAAGCTCACCGTGCTCGCCGAGGGCGTCACCGAGCTCGCCGCCTCCGGCGACGGCACCACCCTCGTGATCAAGCAGGGCGAGAACTGGGTGCAGATCCCCGCCGGCCGCAAGGTCGAGGACGAGGACGAGGATCCGGCGCGCATGGTCATCGACACCGGGCGCCTGCGCCTGTTCGTCGACCCGGTCAAGGAGCGTCGCGGGATGCTCTGGGACAACTACCGGATCATGGCTCAGCAGTACTGGCGCGCGGACATGGACGGCATGGACTGGCACGCGATGACCTCGCGATACGACCCGGTCATCGAGCGCGTCGTCACCGACGATGACTTCCAGGACCTGATGTGGGAGGTCCAGGGCGAGCTGGGCACCTCCCACGCCTATGTGCAGGCCACGCCGTACCAGGCGGACCCGCCCATGCTCCCGGCCTATCTCGGCGCGGACATCGAGCATCGGGACGGCCGCTGGGTGATCACCCGGATCCTGCCCGGCGACTCCTCCGATCCGGACGCCCGCTCCCCGCTGCTCGCGCCCGGCGTGGCCGCAGAGGTGGGCGACGCGATCGTGCGTGTGGACGGGCGCCTGATGGGCGAGGCCGGGACCGGCGTGCAGGGTCAGCTCGTCGGCTCGGCGGGCAAGCCCACCGAGCTGGTGCTCGAGCGCGACGGGGTGGAGCGCCGCGTCGCGGTGACCCCGTTGGCCGACGACGCCCCGCTGCGCTACCAGGCCTGGGTGGCCTCCCGTCGCGCGCGGGTCGAGGAGCTCTCCGGCGGTCGCCTGGGCTACCTCCACATCCCCGACATGGTCTCCTCCGGCTGGGCGCAGATGCACCGCGACCTGCGCGAGGCGACCACCAAGGAGGGGCTCGTGGTCGACGTGCGCTACAACAGCGGCGGCCACACCTCGCAGCTGGTCACCGACCGGCTGGCCCGGCGGGTGCTCTCCTGGGACTACCCCCGCCACGAGACACCGGGGACCTACCCGCAGTTCGCGCCGCGCGGTGCGGTGGTGCTGGTGACCAACCAGGAGGCGGGCTCCGACGGCGACATCGTGAACGCCGTCTCGAAGGCCATGAAGATCGGTCCTGTGATCGGCACCCGCACCTGGGGCGGCGTGATCGGCATCGACGGTCGCTACGACCTGGTCGACGGCACCGGGGTCACCCAGCCGAAGTACGCCAGCTGGTTCGAGGGCGTGGACTGGAGCATCGAGAACTACGGCGTGGATCCGGACATCGAGGTGCACCTGCCGCCGAACGCCTGGGTGGGCGGCCAGGATCCGCAGCTCGAGCGCGGCGTCACCGAGGCGCTCGCGCTGCTCGAGCAGACGCCGGCCGCCGTCGCACCGCCGCTGCCGGCGCCGCGCTTCGGGCACGCGAAGGGCTGAGCGCGATCGCAGGGCCGACGGGGCGACTCGCGCATCCGTCGGCCCTGCGCGGTCGTCACCGCAGGGCGTGGGCGGCGATCTCCGGGTAGCGCACGGCCAGGTCCTGGCGCTGCACCGGCGCGTCGGCCGCGTCAGCGTGAGCGCCGCGCGCGAGAGCACCGGGCGCCGCAGTGCGGGCGACGGGATGGATGTCGTCGGGCTGGAGGTCACGGGCGATGATCTCGTTGCCCAGCGCGATGCGCTCGAGCGGGGTCAGAGGGATCTCCTCGAGCGCGCGCGGCGCGGCGATCCGGGCGGCGAGCAGACGGGTCAGCGACCCCAGGGCGACGGTGACGAGGGCGATGAGGAGGATGAGGGCGATGCCGATCAGTGCGGAGACCATGCATCGATCCTGCGTCGACCCTCTCGTAAGGACAAGCGATGATTCGCACCGTTCTGTTCAGCATCGCTGAACAGAGGTAGTGTCTTTCCATGCTCGATCCCGTGAAGCTCCGCGTGCTGCGCTCCGTCGTCGAGACAGGCAGCATCCGCGCGAGCGCCGATGCGCTCGGATACACCCCGTCGGCCGTCAGCCAGCACCTCTCGGCCCTGCGCCGGGAGACCGGCCTGGAGCTGGTCGAGCGGTCGGGACGCGGCATCCTCGTCACCGCCCATGCCCGGCTCCTCGGGGCGGAGTCGGGACCCGCTCTCGACGCGCTCGGCGCGCTCGAGCGCACCGTGAGGGACCTGCGCTCCGGTCGCACCGGCACCCTGCGCCTCGGCTACGCGACCTCGATCGCGGCGACGTGGGTCCCCGAGCTCGCCCGCGACGTACGACGCGCCTACCCGGATCTCGGCCTCGAGCTGGCCCTGCGAGACTGCAGCTGCGAGGATCTCGCCGAGGCCGGGATGGACATCGTCGTCGGCGAGGGCGTGGGGCCCATCGATTCCGTCGACTGGGAGATCCACGAGGTCCTCGAGGAGGGGTATGTCGCGCTCGTGAGCGCGGACCACCCGCTCGCCGAGCGGCCGACGGTGCGGCTCAAGGACCTGGCCGAGGAGTCCTGGGTGACCGACGACCCGATCGACTCGTTCTGGTTCGATCGCATCGGCGCCGCGTGCCGGGCCGCCGGGTTCTCCCCGTGCGTCGACGTGAACCCCTCGGACTTCCCGACCGTGCTCGGGTTCGTGGCCACCGGGGATCACGTGAGCGTGCAGCCCTCGGTGATCGCCCAGAACCTCCGTGCGGACATCGTCGCGATCCCGCTGGCTCCCCCGGCCCCGCGCCGGCGGCTGCGCGTCCAGGTGCGACGCACCGTCGCCCGGAACCCCGCGGCGCAGTACATCGTCCAGCGCATCCACGCCGTCGCCGCCAAGCGCTCCGCTGAGATCCCCGGGCTCATGCACCTCGTCGGGGACTCTGCCTGAGGCCCCGGGCCTGTTCACCCGGGTGGACAATGGCCTCACGTCTCTCGCGCCGCCCGTGAGGCCGCGCCCGGAAGGAGCACCCATGAACGCAGCAGACATCGACCAGCGGATCGCCGACCTCCCCGTCGCCGTGGATCTCACCGAAGACGCCGTCATCCTCGAGGTCGACCTCTCCGGCACGGCTGACCAGATCTGGGCGCACCTGACGGACCCCGAGCTCCTGGCCACGTGGTCGCCGATCATCCCGGAGCACGCACTGGACGAGGTGGGGCCGGTGCTGTCCCGCGAGACCCCGGAGGCGGACCCGGTGACCACGGACGTGCTGGCCACGGCCGGCGGTCACGCCCTCAGCCACCGTTGGGGAGACGACACCCTGGAGTGGCTGGTCGACGAAGCGCGGCTCACGCTGCTGATGAAGCTCGCCGAGCCCCGCTACGCACCGACCTCCATCGCCGGCTGGCAGGTGTGCCTCGCGGTGCTCGACGCCCGCCTGGCAGGCGTCGAGCAGGAGCGCATCGTGGGCAGGGATGCGCTCGAGCACGGCTGGGACGAGCTGCGCACCCGCTACGCCGAGGAGCTCGATCTGCCGGACCAGCCGGGCGTCTGAGCACGACGGGACCTTCGCCCGTGCCGGCAGTGGTCCGCAGGCCTACCATGGAGGTGTCGGCGACGGACTCGACTCGGGGGCGTCGTCGTCGACCCTCGGGAACCCCCGGCACTGGAGGTTGAGATGCACGACGACGACATCCGCACTTCGGATCCGACCACCCCGTATGTCCCCGCGGCCAGGCCGCTCGGCGTGATCGTCGGGTACGACGGCTCGGACCAGGCGAACCAGGCGCTGCACTACGGAGCGCGCGCGGCGCAGGGCCTCGGTGCCCGCCTCACCGTCGTCGCCGCGTACACGGTGCCGTCGATGATCTACGTCAACATGGCCTCGATGCCCGTGGTGCCCGAGGACGTCGCCGCACTCGACGCCGCGAAGCAGCTGCTCGCGGAGGCCCGCGAGCAGCTCGCCGGCTATCCCGGCGAGGTCGAGCTGCATGCCGAGAAGGGCGACGCCGCCGGCGTGCTCGTCCACCTCTCCTCGCGGGCGGAGCTCGCCGTCGTGGGCGCCCGCGGGCGCGGCGGTTTCGTCGGCCGACTGCTCGGATCCGTCTCCTCCGCGCTGCCGGCGCATGCGCACTGCCCCACCGTCGTCGTCCCCCGGCAGTACGAGGAGGGCACCGGCGAGGGTGCGGACCGCTACGCCCCGTTCCAGGGCGACGCCCCGATCGTGGCGGGTGTGGACCACTCCGATCACAGCCACGCGGCCGCGCGGTTGGCGGCCCAGGCCGCGCACAACCGCTCGGCTCCGCTGCTGCTGGTCACGACGATGCAGCCGCCGGAGGACTGGGGCTCCTGGTACACCGCGATGGCGCCGGACCAGAGCGTTCTGGAGCAGCATCGCGAGCGGCTCCTGGCGGACCTCGAGAACTTCGCCGAGGACAGCCTGCGCCCCGCGTTCCCCGAGCTGACGGTGACCTGCGAGGTCGAGCTGGCCGACCCCACCACCCAGCTGGTGGACCACAGCAGCCGGGCGCAGCTGACCGTGGTCGGCACGCGGGGCCACGGGCGGATCGCCAGCGTGCTGCTGGGCTCCGTCTCCCGGACCCTGCTGCAGCGCGCCGAGGGCCCCGTGATGGTGGTGCCCCCGCTTTCGCACGGCAGCGGTGAGCACGACCCGTCTCGTCCGCGCTGAGTGTCCGCGCTGAACGGGGCACAATAGGGGTCGTGACCCCGAGCCGTTCCCCCCTGCGCCTGGTGCGCGGGGGCATCGCCGCGACGCTGGCCACCGTGATCGCCCTGGGCGGTCACCTGGTGGGCGGCGGCGCGGTGCCGTCGTGGATCGGTATCGCCCTGCCGTGGTGGCTGTCGGTCGCGGCCTGCACCGTGCTCGCGGGCACCCGTTTCTCACTGCCGCGGATGACCGCGGCCGTGCTGGCCAGCCAGGCCCTGTTCCACGGGCTGTTCCTCGCAGGCACCCCGGGCGATCCCTCCGTGCAGCTGGTCGCCCCGCCCGGCTCGCATCTCGGCCATGGCGCGCACGCCGGCCACGGCGGGCAGCTCACCGACGCGTCGGCCTCCGTCGGGGCCCATGCCGCGCACGCGGGCCCCTCAGGGGTGGGCGCCGCAGCCGAGCACGCCCTGCACGGCAGCCACGGCGATCTGCGGATGCTCCTGTGGCACGTGGTCGCCGCGCTCGTCACCGCGGTGCTGCTGCATCGCGGTGAGTCGATCGTGCTGGGCTCGTTCGCGCTGGCCGCACGCCTGTTCGGTGCGCTGCGCCGACCCGTCGCCGCGGTCTCCGCCCCCGCTCTCGTCCTGCCCGCCCCCGCGCGGATCCTCGCCGTCGGCGTCCCCGTGCGCCCCGTGCGCCGGGCGGTGGCCGCACCCCAGCTGCGGCGCGGCCCGCCTCTGGTCCTGGCCGCCTGAGACCTGCCGACGCCCAGCGTCGCTCCTCCGGCGGCCCTTCGGTCGATCATCCTGCCCGGCCCCGATGCCCCGGCAGGCTCCCCGCGCATCGCGCCCTCCGCACCCTGACGTGCCCGGGGCCGCCCTGCGCCTTCCGAGAGGACCTCTCATGTCCCGCACCACCCGTACCGCGTTCCACCCCGATGCCCGTTCCGTCGCCCGCAGTGCCGGCCGCGCTCCTGCCGGTCCCACCAGCGGCGCTGCTGCCCGCGCCGTGCCACGTCGCGCCGCGCTCGCCTCCCTCCTCGTGCTCCCCCTCGCCGCCTGCAGCGCCGGCGGAGCCGACGGGGGCGACGGGGCCGACGGGGACGACGACTCAGCAACCGGCGCCTCCGACGGCGGTGCCGATGCCACCGCGTCGGGCTCGATCACTGTCACCGACCCCTGGGTGAAGGCCGCCGACGACGGCATGACCGCAGCATTCGGCACCGTCGTCAACGGCACCGGGTCCGACCTCGTGCTCACCGCCGTCACCACCCCGGCCACCGACATGGTGCAGCTGCACGAGACCACGTCGGACGGCTCCGGCGGCATGAGCATGCAGGAGAAGGAGGACGGCTTCGAGCTGCCCGCCGGCGCCGAGCTCGTGCTCGAGCCGGGCGGGGACCACATCATGCTCATGGACCTGCCCGAGCCCCTCCAGCCCGGCGACGAGATAGAGCTGACCCTGGTGTTCTCCGAGGGCACCGAGTACCCGTTCACCGCGACCGTCAAGGACTTCACCGGCGCGGAGGAGAACTACGCCCCGGGCGAGGGCGATGAGGCGTCCGACGGCGGGGGCGAGCACGACGAGCACGGGGCTCACGGGGATCACGGGGATCACGACGCGGAGGACGCACACTCCGACCACGCTGAGCACGAGGAGGACCAGTGACCTCCCGGCCGCCGAACGCGCCCGGCCCGGACAGACGCCAGCTGCTGCTCGCCGGCACGACGGGCGTCGGGGTGCTCGGCGTCGGCGCCGCAGCGGTCGGCCTGGACCGTTCTCTGCGGGACGAGGGCGCGCCGGCCGCGTCGGCCGCCCCGGCCCTGCATGGCGGCGACACCGTGCCCTTCCACGGCGAGCACCAGGCGGGGATCGAGACCCCTGCGCCCGCCTCGGCCACGCTCCTCGCGCTCGATCTGCACGAGGACGTGGATCGGGACGGGATCGTGCGCATGCTCCATCTGCTCACCGATGACGCCGCCCGGCTCACCCAGGGCCGCGGCGCCCTCGCCGACACCGAACCGGAGCTGGCCGCCGAGCCGGCCTCCCTCACGGTGACCGTGGGCTTCGGCCCGGGGCTGATGGAACGGGCGGAGCGGACGCCGCCGGCCTGGCTGGCCCCGCTGCCCGCTTACGACATCGACGACCTCGAGGACGATCTCAGCGGCGGCGATCTGCTGCTGCAGATCGCGGCGGAGGACCCCCTCACGGTCTCCCACGCCGCACGGATGCTCCTCAAGGACGCCCGCTCCTTCGCGGCCGTGCGCTGGGTGCAGCGCGGCTTCCGCCGCTCACCGGGCACGCAGGCGCCCGGCACCACGATGCGGAACCTCTTCGGGCAGTTCGACGGCAGCGCGAACCCCGAGCTGGGCAGCGACCACTTCGCGCACGTGGTGTGGATCGACGAGGGTCCCTTCGCGGGCGGCACCTCGATGGTCGTCCGACGGATCCGCATGGACCTCGACGGATGGGATCGGGCCGACCGCACCGCCCGGGAGCAGGCCACCGGCACCCGGATGTCCGACGGGGCGCCGCTCAGCGGAGGCACCGAGTCCTCCCTCGCCGACTTCGAGCAGGTCTCGGACAACGGCTTTGCGGTGATCCCGGAGTTCTCGCACCTGCGACGGGCCCGCGGGGTCGACGACGGCGAGCATCAGGAGATCTTCCGCAGGCCGTACAACTACGACGTGCCGCCGCCCGCGCGGTCGACGGCGGTCTCGGAGTCCGGGCAGCTGTTCATCTCGTTCCAGGCCGACCTGGCCGGACAGTTCCTGCCCATCCAGCAGCGTCTCGCGGAGCTGGATCTGCTGAACGAATGGACCACTCCGATCGGCTCGGCGGTGTTCGCGATCCCGCCCGGCTGCGCCGAGGGCGAGTACCTCGGCCAGTCCGTGCTCGAATAGCCACGTCTCGTCCGTGCCGTCTGACGCGTCGACAGGAAGCCGCTGCTGCGACGCGTCAGACGGCACGGAGGCTCCGCTCGGGCCGGCCTGCACCATGCACCCAGCACCCAGCACCCAGCACCGAATACCGTGCGTGACGAGCGTGAGAGTCACCGGACACGCACCGGAGTGGACGCGTCGTGCCGGTGGCAACCCGTGGCGCAGTCCGGACGGTGGGACGGACCGCTCGTATGCTGGTCCGACGCCACGCGCTCACGCATCGGTGCCCGAGGGAGCGCAGGCAACACATCCGATCCGCAGGAGACAGCCATGCCTCGCTTCAACATTTCCGCCGACGACGCCCACGGCCCGCTGGTCGTCGGGATCGACATCGGCTCCGGCGGCACGCGCGCCGCGGTGTACGACGTCAGCGGCCGCGAGGTCGGCAAGCTCACGCACAAGGAGCCGCACGAGTTCACCGTCGGCGCCGACGGCACCAGCACGATCGATGCCGACGTCGTCGTGCGCGAGATCCGCGACTCCCTCGCGGCGGTCCTCGGGGGCGACCTGCCGGGCACCGTGCGCGCGATCGGCTTCGACACCTTCGCCTCCTCGTTGATCGCGGTCGACGCCTCCGGCAATGCGCTGACCCCCTGCATCACCTACGCGGACACCCGCTGCTCGGCGCAGGTCGACGTGCTCGCGCGATCGCTCGACGTCGATGACCTCCACGAGCGCACCGGTGCACGGATGCACTCCTCGTACACCGCGCCCCGGCTGGTCTGGCTGCGCCAGGCGCATCCGGACGTCTTCGCCCGCACCGAGCGCTTCATGGCGCTGGGCGAGTACGCGGCGCTGAAGCTGCTGGGCACGAGCGCGCTGGGCACCGCGTCCGCCGCCTGGTCGGGCATGATCGATCGCCGCACCGGGCAGTACGTCCCCGAGCTGCTCGAGGCCGTGGGCGTGGACCCCTCGGCAATGGGCACGGCGCTGGATCCGTCCGACGCCCTTCCCGTGGCCGGCACCCCCCTGGCCTCCGAGTTCCCGCAGCTGAAGGACGCCGTCTGGCTCCCGGTGATCGGGGACGGCCTGGCCGCGAACATGGGCATCGGCGCGCTCGGCAGCGGCACCTGGGGCATCTCGACCGCGACCTCCGGCGCGATCCGTCAGCTCCTGGACACCGAGATCGCCTCGCTCCCCAGCGGCCTGTGGGCCTATCGCGTGGACCAGCGACGCACTCTCGTGGGCTCCGCGATGAGCGACTGCGGCCGCGTGCTCGACTGGGCCCGCTTCCAGCTCGGCATCCCCGAGGACATCTCCGAGACGGACACCACGACCCTGTTCTCGGCACCGCCGTCGGCCGGGACCCCGCTGGTCATCCCGTTCTTCTCCGGTGAACGCGGCACCAAGTGGCGCGGTTCCTCGCGGGCCCTGTTCGCGAACGTCGGCGCCTCCACCACGGCCGAGGACATGCTGCGCGGCGCGATGGAGGGCGTGGCGCTGTCGTTCCTGCGCATCGCCGAGCAGATGCGCGAGGCCGGCGGGGAGCCCGAGCGGATCGTGCTCTCCGGCGGTATGACCGAGGCGATCCCTGCCTGGCTGCACCTGCTCTCCGACGCCATCGGTGCGCCGATCGACCACGTCGCGGTGTCCCGCTCGACCATGCGCGGCTCCGCCGTGATGGCCCTCGAGCAGGCCTCCCCCGACACGAAGGTCGCCGAGGTGCCGGTGCTGAACCGGGTCGAGCCGGTCGCCGAGCACACCGAGTACTACCGCGAGCGTCTCGAGCGCTTCGAGAAGCTCGCCGACCTCGCCTAACGACGCGCCGCAGCCGACCGCTGCGGTGGGGCAGTTATCCGCGGGACGCGGGCCGCGCCCTACCCCCTGCGCTCGTCGGCCGTGCGCTCGTCGGCCGTGCGCTCGTCGGCCGTGCTCTCGTCCGCGTCCTCCTCGTCGTCCTGCTGCGTGAGGGGTCGGGCGATCGCCTCGAGCCCCTTGCCCTCGGCGGCGACGCCGAGGAAGACGGCCACGATGCCTGCGGCCACCATCAGGCTCGCACCGATCCCGAAGGCGATCGCGGTGTCGATCGGTTCGCCGGTCTCCACCATCTTCGAGAACAGCAGCGGGCCGCTGATGCCGCCGGCCGCGGTGCCGATCGCGTAGAAGAAGGCGATGGCCAGTGCGCGGGTCTCCATCGGGAACACCTCGGAGACGGTGAGATAGGCCGAGCTGGCGCCCGCGGAGGCGAAGAACAGGGCAACGCACCAGCAGGCGGTGAGCGTCACTGCGGTGAGCATCCCCGCGTTGAACATCCACGCGGTGGCCAGCAGGAGTGCACCCGAGAGCAGATAGGTGCTCGCGATCATCTGGCGCCGGCCCCAGGTGTCGAAGAGCCGCGACAGCAGCAGCGCGCCCAGGAAGTTCCCGGCCGCGATCACCGCGTAGTAGTAGCCGGTGCTGCCGGAGGGGACGTCGTAGAAGGTCGAGAGGATCGTCGCGTAGCCGAAGGTGATCGAGTTGTACAGGAACGCCTGGCCGATGAACAGGGAGAAGCCGAGCACGGAGCGCTTCGGGTACGTGCGGAACATCGTCGAGGCGATCTCGCCGAAGCCGATCGAGTGCCGCTGACGGATCTTCATGGAGCCGCTCGGCTCCGGGAACTCCCGGTCGGTGGCGGCGCGTACCTCGCCCTCGATGCCGGAGACGAGACGCTCAGCTTCTTCCTCGCGCCCGTGGATCACCAGCCATCGTGGACTCTCCGGCACCGTGCGGCGCACCAGCAGGATCGCCAGGCCCAGCACGAGGCCCAGGGCGAAGGTGAGGCGCCAACCGATGTCGATGGGGAAGATCGAGGTGTCCAGGGCGACGATGGAGAGCATCGAACCGCCCACCGCGCCGAGCCAGAACGAGCCGTTGATGATGATGTCCACCCGGCCGCGATGGCTGGCGGGGATCAGCTCGTCGACGGCGGAGTTGATCGCCGCGTACTCGCCGCCGATGCCGGCACCGGTGAGGAAGCGCAGGATGAAGAACATCCAGGCCTCCGTGGCCAGGCCCGTTCCGGCGGTCGCCGCGAGGTAGAGGATCAGGGTGACCATGAACAGCTTCTTGCGGCCCAGGCGGTCGGTCAGATAGCCGAAGAAGAGGGCACCCAGACAGGCGCCCAGCACGTACATCGCGGCGCCGGTGCCGGAGGCCTGGGCATCGGTGATGTCGATACCGCTGCCGGACTCGGACAGCCGGGTGGTCACATTGCCGACGATCGTGACCTCGAGGCCGTCGAGGATCCAGACGGTCCCGAGCCCGATGAGGATCTTCCAGTGCCATCGCGACCAGGGCAGGCGGTCCAAGCGTGCCGGTATGTCTGTCGTGACGGTCTTCAGCTCGGTGCGCGCCATCATGCCCTCCTCCTCGACCGCGGGCCATCGCCCGCCGACTGCGCCCCGGCGCGTGCCCCGCTCCGGTGGCCGTGCCGCGAGGTTATGCCCGACGGCGGGGCCGGACCAGCACGGCAGCCGTCCGCCCCACCGTGCGAATGACCAGGCCCGGAGCAATGCCGCCGATCAGAGCGGTGATCGGGAGCATTCACAGCGCGCTGACCGAGCGGTCGCGGTGAGCGGCGCTGTGGAGCCCGCAAGCACGCCCTCTCGCTGGCCCGCACGCAGTGCACACTGGCTCTGCTCCTGCCCAAAATCGCTACTCCCCGGTTATGAGCATCTGGCTTCCACCCATGGAACCAGCGCGCACATAACTCACCGGTAGCCCTGCGGGCACGGGCACGGGTACGGATAGGGGCATGGGCACGGGCACGGGGGCACCACGTTGCGAATGCACGAGCACCACGTGGCATGCACGGAGCACAGGCCCCTCCACAGGGGCTCATCATCCACAAGGCGGGCCTCCGAGCTTGCTGCTCTCGCGGCGCTCCCTAGCATCCAAGGTCATGACACCCCGCTGGTCCCCCAACCCTCGCAGTCTGTACAGCCGCGCCGAGCTCTTGGCCTGGGGCGTCCATCCGCGGCGGCTCGCCTCACGTGAGTTCCATGAAGCTGTTCCCGGCTTCTTCACCCCGTCAGCCGCCCCGGCCTCTCTCGAGCTTGCGGCGAGAACCCTGCAGCAGAAGGCCGTCCCCGGTGCGGTGATCAGTCACGCCTCCGCAGCGGAGATGCTCGGACTGCCCCTTCCCCGGCACCTGGAATACGCCACGTCTCGAACTGTGCACTGCTCGGTCCCCACCGTCCGCAGGCGCCGCTCGGGCCACGGAGCGATCATGCATACGACCGCGGACGATCATCCGGCCTCACGCATACGGGGCGTGCGTCTGAGCGCGCCGGTGACCATGCTCCGCGAGCTCGCCGGGATGCTCGACCATACGCAGCTCGTCGCTTGCTGCGATCATCTCGTCGGCCCTGCGTCTCGCGTGAGGCCACGACTCTCACTCGCCGACCTCCGGCAGCTGGTGCACGAGGCCACGGCGGGCTATCGAATCAACGACGTGCGAGCTGCGGTGAGGGATTCCCGAGAGAGGGTCGAGTCGCCCAAGGAGACCGAGACACGGCTGCTCCTCCGAGAGGCTGGCTTCGCGGAGCCGGTCGTGAACCTGACCGTCCGTGCACCGGGCACTGGTGAGACCTTCCGGCTGGACCTCTCCTATCCCGAACAGAGGCTGGCGATCGAGTACGACGGATTCTGGCACAGCACCGACAGAAGACGTCACCGCCGTGATCGACGTAAGGACGACGTGCTGCACGAGCTGTCGTGGAACGTCGTGCGGCTCGCGGACGCCGATCTGGAGAGCCCCGGGATGTTCTTGGGCCGAATCGCGCACCTCGGTGCTCCGAGAACCTGACGCCGGGAAGCCCCCAGGGACCGGCCCGCGCCCGCGCTACCAATCAGTGCTGGCACGAGTCGCTGGCGGGCTACCTCCCAGTTCCGGACGCCAGACACCGCCGGGCTACCCCGCAGTGGCGGGCGCCACTCAGTGCCGGGGACCGGTCACCGCCGGGCTACCACGCAGTGCCGGGGACCAGTCACTGCCGGGCTGCCTGCATGCGCCGGGCTACTCACCAGTTATGTGCACCTCTCTGCCATGGTTGGAAGAGAGGTGCACATAACTGCTGGGTAGGCCTGGGTAGGCCCAGAGCAGCCCCGTGATGGACGGGGCGAAGGGTCGTTGCCCCGCACTGGCTTCGTGGCTGGTCACCGCCGGAGTCACGGAGTCACGGACGGGGCCACCGCCGGAGCCCCCGCCGGAGTCACGGCCGGGGCAGGCGGAGCTCCTCGGCGACGACGGCTGCGACCAGGGGGTCTCCGGCGGGCACGTCGAGCAGGGCCAGCAGAGCGGTGACCCGCTCGGTCGGGTCCTCGATCGCGGCGGCGGTCGCGATCTCGTCGGCCCTGGGGTCCTTGACCTCGGCGCCGGCGCGCACGCGGTCGGTGACCCAGGCGGTCCAGGCGGCGACGGCGGCGACCTCTCCGGGGGCCTTCTCCGGGCCGCCGAGCTCGGCGATCACCGGCAGGGCGCGCACGGGGAGCTTCACGGAGCCGTCGGCCGCGATGCGGATCAGGTTGTCAGCGAGGCGCGGGTTGCGGAACCGTGCCTCGAGCGCGTCCGTGTAGGCGTCGAGGTCGGCGGCGGGCAGGTCGAGCGTGGCCCGGGCCTCGGACCACAGCTGCTCGACCAGGGCACGCACCTCGCGGTGGCCGATCGCCTCGTCGACCCGCTCGACGCCGGCGACCTGGCCGGCATAGGCCATGAGGGTGTGGGCCCCGTTGAGCAGGCGCAGCTTGCGCAGCTCGTGGATCTCGAGATCGTCGGTGAACTGCACGCCGGCCTTCTCCCACTCGGGGCGGCGGCCGCGGAAGCTGTCCTCCACGACCCACTCGGTGAAGGGCTCGGTGACGACCGGGACCGTGTCGGCGAGGCCCGTGCGCTCCTGCACGAGATCGGCTGCACCCTCGTCGGCCGACGGCGTGATCCGGTCGACCATCGAGGAGACCACGTCGACATGGTCCTCGAACCAGGCGCGGGTGTCCTCGTCCGCCGCGGCGAGCACGGCCTCGCGCAGCACCTCTCCGTTGCCGGTGAGGTTGTCGCAGGAGACCAGGGCGATGGGCTCGGTGACCCCGGCCTCGCGGCGGGCCTTCAGGCCCAGCGCCAGGCGAGCCGGGGCGGAGGTCGCGGGGTCGTTGCCGGCCGCGTAGCCCTTCTCCGTGATGGTCAGGGTGACCACGGCGGTGAAGGGGTCGGCGACCAGACGCACCAGGGCGTCGACGTCGTCGGCCGGGAACACCTCGTCGATCACGTCGACGATGCTGACCTCGTCGTCCTCGGCGCCGCGCACGATCAGGCCGTACTGGCCGCTCTGCGCGTTCAGCGCGTCGGCCATCGCGGCGGTGCGACCGGTGAAGGCGCTCACCGACCAGCTGCCGGCGCGCTGCGTGGCGACCAGGGTGTGGGCGCGGGCGAAGTTGCCGATGCCGAGGTGGACCAGGCGGCCCTCGTCGGAGGGGCTGGGAGCGCTCATGAGTTCTTCTCTCCTGCGGCGCCGAGGCGGAAGACCTCGCGCGGCTGCTGATC
Organism: Brachybacterium alimentarium; assembly: GCF_002332425.1. Lineage (GTDB taxonomy): Bacteria > Actinomycetota > Actinomycetes > Actinomycetales > Dermabacteraceae > Brachybacterium > Brachybacterium alimentarium. The sequence goes on from NZ_NRGS01000011.1 coordinate 227,738, forward strand.
GGGCAGGGTGGCGACGAGCTCCAGGGCATCCTCGTGCCGCATCCGGTGCTCGGCGACCAGTCCCGCGAGGTGCGTCGCGTCGAGGCGACGGGACATGTCGTGGCGGGCGGGGATCGAGCAGAACGCCCGGGTGTCGTCGATGAATCCGCTGGTGCGGCTGTAGCCGATGGTCTCGGACACGGCGCGGCGGTACCGCAGGATCGCATCGGGCGCATCGATGAACCACCACGGGGCACCGGCGTACACCGAGGGGTACACGCCGGCCAGGGGGGCGATCTCGCGGGAGAACACGGTCTCGTCGATCGTGAACAGCACGGTGCGGAAGTTCGGGTCGTGGCCGACGTCGTTGAGCATGGGCGCCACGTGGTGGACGAAGTCCACGGCGACGGGGATGTCGAAGCCGACGTCGGGCCCGAACTTCTGGAACATCTTCTCGCTGTGGTTGCGGTACACGGCGGGGTGGAGCGTCATGACCAGGCCGTCCTCGGCGGCCAGGCGGGCCTGGTCGCCGAGCAGGTGACGGCGCAAGGCGACGGCGTCGGCCTCACCGATCGTGCCGCCGCGGGCCTGCGAGTAGAGCCGACGGGCGTCCTCGAGAGGGAGGCGCGCGGTGCCCGGATCCATGTGGGCGTGATCCGAGGAGACGGCGCCGTGATCGCGGAAGTAGAGGCGGCGGGCGCGCATCGCCTCGTGGTAACCGTCATAGGTGCTGACGTCGACCCCGGCGGCCTCGCCCAGGGCGTCGCTGAGGCCAGGGAAGTCCGAGCGCCCGGCCTCGAGGTACTTGTCCGGACGGAAGGTGGGGATGACCCGGCCGGTGAAGGCGGCGTCGGCCGCGAGGGCGTCGTGCGGGGCCAGGTCGTCGGTCGGGTCGTCGGTGGTGGCCATGACCTGGATCTTGAACTGGTCGAAGAGCGCACGCGGCCGGAACTCGGGCCGGGTGAGCTTATCGGCGAGCTCGTCGTACATCGCGTCGGCCGTGCGGGGGTTCAGCACCGTGGTCAGGCCGAAGACCTCGGAGAACTCGTGCTCCATCCAGTAGCGCGAGGGCGTGCCGGCGAAGGCGTGCCAGTGCTCGGCGAGCAGGCCCCAGGCCTTGCGGGAGTCCTGCTCGTCCAGCGGGCCGCGGCCCACGCCGAGGTCGGCGAGGTCGACGCCGCGGGCGTGCAGCAGGCGGTTCACGTAATGGTCGGGCGTGATGAACAGCGAGGTGGGGTCGCGGAACGGCTCGTCGTCGAGCAGCAGGCGGGGATCGACGTGGCCGTGCGGCGAGACGATCGGCTGATCCTTCATCTCGGCATAGAGTCCACGCGCGATGTCCCGCACGGCGGGGTCGGAGGGCAGGAGGCGATCAGGGTGCGGCACATAGGCGTCGTTGCTCATGCCCCCATGATGGCGCGAGGGGGCGCGGGCCGCCGCCCTGTTGTCACTGGTTGCCGACAGAATCGACTCGCGAGCGGCTGATCCGGCAGGTCAGAGGCCCCGCGTCAGAGCGTGCCTCTCAGAGCGTCCGCGTCAGAGCGTGCCTCTCAGAGCCTCCGCGTCAGTGGCTCCGCATCAGGGCCTCCGCGTCGGAGGCGTGGCGCGTGCTCAGCTCTTCCTGCGCGGCCCGGTGGTGCCGCGCGGCACCAGCCGCACCGGGAGGGAGCCCTCGACCGGGGTGCGATGGGCCGACGGGTTCTCGATGCGGCGCACCAGGCGCTCCACGGCGGCGCGGCCCTGGGCACGCTTCGGGGTCACCACGGTGGTCAGGCCCGAGCCGATGAACCGAGACAGCGGGATGTCGTCGTGCCCCATGACGGAGAGCTCGGAGGGCACCCGCACGCCGGCGCGCAGGGCGGAGACCAGGAAACCGAACGCGACCAGGTCGTTGTAGCAGACCACGGCGTGGGGCAGGGAATCGCGCAGCTCCTCGAAGGCCTGCTCACCGCCGGCGGTGGTGGGGGCGAAGGGTCCGTGGCGCTGGATCGCGAGGCCGTGGATGCGGGCCGCAGCGCGCGCGGCGCGCCAGCGTTCCCCGTCGGACCACGAGTTCACGGGACCGGCGACATAGGTGACGGTCTGGATGCCGTTCTCGGCGAGATGCGCCATGGCCTGCTGCATCCCGTGCTCGTAATCGGGGGTCACCGAATCCAGACCGGCCACGCGCCGGTTCAGGACCACCAGCGGGATCCGCTTGGTGAGGTGGTTCAGGGTTGCGTCCGACAGCCGAGTCCCCGACAGCACGAGGCCGTCCACGACGTGGATCGCGCTCTCGAGGCTCGAGCGCTCGCGCACCTCGTCCTCGACGGTGTCCAGCAGCAGAAGCAGGAAGGCCTGCTCCTGTGCGGATTCCTGCATGCCGGAGACGAGCTCGGCGAAGTAGGGGTTCGTGAGGTCGGCGATCTCGATGCCCAGGCGGTGATGGCGCTCGCCGCGCTCCTGGGAATCCGGGGCGGCGGTGCGATACCCGAGCTCCTTCGCGGCTGCCATCACCTTCGCGTGGGTGGAGGCGCTGACGCGGCCCGGGCGGGAGAAGGCACGGGACACGGTCGACGGGGCCACCCCTGCCGTCTTCGCGACGTCATAGATGGTCACGCGCTTGTCCGCCACCTGGCCGGCTCCCTCCTCGCCTGCTCGGCGATGCCTGTCGGATGAGGGGCTCCGCCCGCATCGGTCAGGGGCCGACGCGGCCTTCGCACCCGCTGTGTGCGCGATGATCCTACCCCGGGGTCACAGGCAACCAGCGGCAACTCCACGGGGGTGCGGTGGGGGTGCGCAGCGTGCGAGCACGAGACGCGAGGCGCCGGGCCAAAAGCGCGATGCGAGATCCGCGAGGCATGAGCACGGGCACGGGCACGGGCACGGGCACGAACACGGTCAGCCGCGCATGCCGTACTCCTCGTCGAGCCGCGTCGTCACGAGATACCGGGTGTCCTCGACGTGCACGGAGGTCGCGGCGTCCTCGGTGAAGAGCTCGGGCACGGCGAGCAGTCCGGTGAGGTCGGCGTCGTAGGGCTGGACCATCTCTCCCTTCGAGGTGTCCAGCACGACCAGCGTGCCCTCCTCGGGACGCTGCGCATAGGCGAGCCGCTCCCCCGCAGTGAGGAACACGAGCTCCTCGGGATCCTCGTGCCGCCAGGCCTCGGTGCCGTCCCCCTCGAGACCGCGGACCAGTCGCCCGGAGGCCACGACCGTGACGTCCAGGCCGTGGTCGTAGGCCGCGGCGGAGACGTCCTCGGCGAGGAGGCGACCCTCGGCGAGGTCCACGAGGACTCCGGAGTGCGCACCGTCGACGAGCACCGCCCGCTGCCTGGAATCGTCGACCGGCCCGGCGACCCGCACGGTCGAGGCGTCCACCCCCTCGGGGAGATCGAGCCGCCAGCGATCGGAGCCGTCGGTTCCGTCCGCCCCGTCCGCCCCGTCCGCTCCGTCGGCCCCGTCGGCCCCGTCCCCACTGTCATGCGCCACCAGCTCGGCTCCTTCGGTATGGAGCACGAGGCCGCTGTGCTCGGCGAGGAGGCGGCCCTCGTCGAGCGCGTCGTCCGTCAGGAGCACCTCCCCCGTACCGGCGGACAACGCGATGCGCGCACCGTCGTCGCTCTCCGGGGCCGCGGAGAAGATCAGGCCCGGGGCGACCAGCGGTCCCGGCACCGCCACCGGGCCCCAGAGCGTCTCGGCGGTGCGCAGGTCGTAGCCGGTCGCGGTCGTCATCGGGTCCGCGCCCCCATCGGCCGCCCGGTCCGTGAGGACGGCGACGGCCCGACCGTCGGCATCCCGGGACAGGGCGAAGCCGGTGCAGCTGAGCGGCCGCTGCGCGGACCACAGGGCGGTGCCGTCCTGGTCGAGCGCGGTGAAGCGGAGCCGATCCCCGCCGTCAGCGCCGCCAACGCCGTTCGCGCCGTCCTCGCCGTCAGCGCCGCCTGCATCGTCCCCGCCCTCTTCGTAGCCGAGGAAGATCCCGTCCAGCACCTGGGGCATCGCCGTCCACCCGGGGTCCACCACGATCATCACGCCCATCTCGAGCGGGAGGCGCACCGTGGTGGGGTCGACGGGGTCCGCGAACTCCCCGATGAGGGTCGGCTCCGGATCCACGGCGATGTCCGGGCGGCCGTCGGACTCCGTGCCCGCGCCGGAGCCCGGCAGGTCCTCCGGAGGGGCCGGGGCGTTCGGGTCGCACGAGCCGAGAGCGACCGCACCCAGCGGAAGGGCCAGGAGGAGGCCGCGGCGCCTCATCGTCGGCCCCCTGCCTGCGTGCGGCGACGGCGGTCGGCCCGCCACCACAGCACCAGGGCGAGGGCACCGAGCGCGAGGATCACGATGATCTGAAGGCCCGTGCCGGACAGCGCCGCAGTGCTCTCCTGCCACCGGGCCAGGACGGCCGTCGGGATCAGAGAGGGCATAGTGACCAGTCCGTTCGTCGCCCAGAACAGGATCCCGACGGCGATGATCACCGCGCCGGTGAGAACGGTGGTGGTGTGCAGGGTGCGGCCCAGCACGGTGAACGATCGACCTCGCAGCACCCGACGGGCTCGGGGGCCCACACGCTCCCAGAGCGCCGCGAGCACCATCAGGGGCACGACCATGCCCGCGCCGTAGACGGCCAGCAGCACGGCCGCCAGGGGGATGCTCCCCTGCCCCATGGCCAGCGTGAGCACGGCTCCGAGGATCGGTCCGGCACAGAATCCGGCCACTCCGCCGACGGCGCCCAGCAGGAAGGTGCGCGGCAGGCCGGCGCCGCGCAGGGACGCCTGCTGCGCGCGGTCCGCTCCCGGCAGGATCCGCGCGAGGTCGATGCCGAACCCGAGCGCATGCATCGCGCCGAGCACGATCAGCACCAGCGACGTCGCGGCGATGAGCGCCGAGCGGTGCGCGACGAACAGGGTGCCCAGTGCTCCGGCGCCGACGCCGAGCGGGACGAGCGTCAGCACGAGCCCCAGGTAGAACACCGCTCCGTGCAGGAGGAGCCCGGCGCGCGTGGTCACCGTCGAGGCGAAGAACCCGGGCAGCAGGAGGGCTCCGCACGGGCTGAGCAGGGCGAGGGCCCCGCCGAGGAATGCCGAGAGCAGACCGATCTCCATGTCAGGCGTCCGCCTCCTCGAGGGCCTCGTCGATCTGGTCGGTGAACACCTCGGTGGGCTGCGCGCCGACGCTCGGAGTGCCTCCGATGACGAACGACGGGGTCGTCATGGCGCCCAGCTCGATGCCGCGGGCGGCGTTGTCGAGGATGGTGCTCCCGACCTGCTCGGACTGCATGTCCTCCGTGAACTGCACTGGATCCAGTCCCAGGTCGTCGGCGAGCTCGATCAGCGCCTCGTCGCTGAGCTGCGAGGACGATCGGATCTCGCCCCCGTCGAAGAGCGCCTGCTGATAGTCGGCGTGCCGTCCCTGCATGGCCGCGGCGAGGGCCGCGCGGGCGGCGCGCACGGAGTCCTCGCCGTAGACGTTCACGTCGCGCCATTCGATGCGCAGCTCTCCGCGCTCGACGTAGTCCTGCAGGGCGGGCAGGGTGTCGTGCGTCCAGCGGGCGCAGTAGGGGCACTGGTAGTCGGTGAAGACGACCAGCACGACGGGTGCGTCGACCGGTCCGTCGGCGAGGAGGTCCTCGGGGTCCCGTGATTCCGCGTCGCTGAGGTCCGGCACGGCGACCTCGGAGGGAGGCGGAAGGTCCGAGACGTCGACGGAGGATCCGGCCGTGCTGACGGAGTCGCCGTCGCCCTGGTCGCCGCCCGGCCGAAGCCAGAGGACGGCTGCGATGAGCAGCGTGACGACCAGGATGATCACGGCGGGGACCAGGAACCGGCGGCGCGGGGGAAGCTGCCGACCCGTGCCGGGTTCGGATTCGGACGAGTTCGCTCCGGTCATGTCGCCTCCGCTCCTGCTCGCCGGGCCCCCACGAGCGAGGGGTCCGGTCCCCCGCCACTGTGCCAGACCCGCAGGACTGCCGCCCTCAGCCGGCCCCGCCGAGCTCGACGAGCAGCACCCCGGCGACGATCAGTCCCATTCCGGCCATCATCACCGGCGTGAGGGCCTCCCGGAACAGCAGTCGGGAGAGCAGGGCGGTCAGCACGATCCCGGCCGCGGCCCAGACCCCATACGCCACACCGAGCGGCATGCCCGCCTGCAGCGACCCGGACAGCAGAGCGAAGGCGATGGCGTATCCGACGATGACCAGGGCGTACCAGGATCGTCGGCCGCCCGCGGCGACCCTCAGCGCGAGCGTCGAGACCACTTCGCTCACCACCGCGCCGCTCAGCAGCAGCCAGCTCATGCGTCCTCCCTCCGTCGCGCGGGCGCCGCTGCGCCGAGGGCACCCGGGGCGTGGGGAGCGTCGGCGGCATCGGAGCCGCCGGAGCCGCCGGAGCCGTCGGAGCCGTCGGAGCGAGCATCGACGGTTCCGCGGGCGCGGTGGGAGCCGATCTCGACCACCGCCACACCGGCCGCGATCAGCACGATGCCGCTGGCCTTCGGCACGGTGAACGCCTCGCCGAACAGCAGTGCGGAGAGGATGGCCGTGAGCACCACGCCGCACGCGGCCCAGATGCCGTAGGCGACTCCCAGACCCATCCCCCGGCGCAGCACCAGCGCGAGGAAGCCGAAGGAGAGCGCGTAGCCGGCGACGACCACCACGTAGAGCGCGGAATGGTCGAGGGCGCCGCGCAGCGAGAGGGTCGCGGTGACCTCGCTGAGAATCGCGCCGATCAGCAGGAGCCAGGCGCTCATATGTCGCCTCCCAGCAGGTCCACGGCGATCTTCCGCAGCGTGCCGGCCTCCTCGGCGGAGGTCTCGAGCAGGCCGCTGGCACGGTCGAACCAGAGGCCGTCGGCCAGGAGGCGCACGGCGAGCAGGCGCCTCCGGAGGCCGACGGACGTTCCCGCGGGAACGTCGAGCCAGCGATCCACCTGCTCCTGCCAGCGCTGGGTGAGCGCGACCCGCAGCTTCGGATCCGCGAAGATCACGAGGTCGGCGGAGCTCAGCGAGGCCCGGCCGGCCCACTCGAGGTAGGCCAGGAAGCGCTGCGGCGCGGTCGCCTCGGCGAAGACGGCGTCGTGGGTGCCGGCCTCAGCACCGGCCTGGGCGTCGACAGGACGTCCCTCCTCGGGGGCACCGTCCGACGGGCTTCGGTCGATGGAGCCGAGCACGGCCCCCGCCGGAGGGGGCCCAGCGGGCGCCCTCTCCACCAGCGTCGACACCGCCTCCGCCATCTCCTGCTCGTAGCGGGCGGCGAGGCGGTCGAGGATGGCTGTGAGCAGCTGCTCCTTCGTCGCGAAGTGGTACATCAGCCCGGGCTTGGTGACGCCGGCCGCGCGGGCGGCGGAGTCCAGGCTCAGCGTGCCGTCGGCCCCGAGATGCGCCTCGGCGGCGTCGAGCATCGCGTCGCGGGCGGAGGGTCGGTGCGCGGGGCGGACCGACGTCGCGGAGGCCATCGGGTCGGACGGAGGAGGCATGCTTGTTACTTTACCTGTTGGCTAGGTGAGCGGCGCACGCTGCGGAGACGATCTGCACACCCTCATCGACGACCTGGGAGCAGGGCCGGTCAGGGACCTCGATCTTCTCGACTCCGCCGCCCATCGGCCGGCAACGACCCTGTGGGGGCGCGAGGCCTGCCCATCCATAGATCTGCAGGCCGCCGTGGCCCTCTCCCGCTGGCGCCGACCCGGCCTCCGCAGCGCTATTCCCCCGCGGCGGGGGCCCAGCGGGCGATCTGGGCGGCGAGGTGACCGGCGCCGTAGCCGTTGTCGATGTTGACCACGCCGATGCCGGGGGCGCAGGCCGAGAGCATGGTGAGCGCCGCGGTGACGCCGCCGTGCGCGACGCCGTAGCCCACCGACGTGGGCAGGGCGACCACGGGCGCGCTGATCTGGCCGGCGACCACGGTGGGCAGTGCGCCGTCCATGCCGGCGGCGACCACCACGCAGGCCGCCTCGCGCAGCTCGGGGAGGCGGGTGAGCAGGCGGTGCAGACCGGCGATGCCGATGTCGGCGATGAGCCTCGTGGGCCGGCCCAGGTAGCGGGCGGTCAGCTCGGCCTCGCGGGCCACGGGCAGGTCGCTGGTCCCGGCGCAGGCCACGATGACCAGGCCTCCCGTCGGCTCCGGGGCCTCGGCGGGCCAGGCGAGCAGGCGGGCGTCCGCGTCGTGGAAGGCACCCGGCAGGGCGGCGAGGACCGCCTCGGCGCGGGCCGGGTCGGCACGCGTGAACAGCACCGGCCCGAGGTCCTCCCGCCCGGCCGCGGCCAGCCGGGCGTACTCCTCGGCGATCGAGGCCACCTGGTCCACGCTCTTGGCGTCGCACAGCACGGCCTCGGGGGCGCCGCGCCGACGGGTCCGGTCCAGGTCGAGCTCGAGGACGCCCTCGATCTGCCCGTCGGCCGCTCCACCGTCCGGAACAGGGCGCCCGTCCGGTCCCGGAGCGCTCTCAGCCACGGCTGCTGGCGTTGAGGATCTGCAGGGAGAACAGGCCCGAGCGGATGCCGTCGAGGTCGATGGTGACGTGCGAGAAGCCCGTCTCCTTGCCGGCGGCGACGAGGGCGGCGCGGATCTGCGGCTCCATGGCCCGTGCGAGCTCGTCGGTGGGCAGTTCGATGCGCCCCACCTCGCCGTGGTGGCGCACCCGGCAGTCGCTGAAGCCCTGCTCGTACACGGCGTCCTCGAGATCGTCGATCTGGCGCAGCTTCTCGGGGGTGACGCTCTGGCCGAAGGGGACCCGCGAGGCCAGGCACGGCGCGGCGGGCTTGTCGGCGACGGGCAGCGAGAGGGCCCGGGCGATGCTGCGCACCTGCTGCTTGGTGACGCCGACGGTCGACAGGGGCCGCAGCACCTGGTGGCGGGTGGCGGCGCCGGCGCCGGGACGGTCGTGCCGGGTGGCGTCGTCGGCGTTCTCCCCGTAGGCGACGGCGTCGAGCTGGTGGGCGCCGACGATGTCGTCCCCGATGCGGGTGAACAGCTCGTTCTTGCAGTGGAAGCAGCGCGTGCCGTCGTTCTTCTGGTACTCGGGGTTCTCGCCCTCGTGGGTGTGGACCTCGACCACGTCAGCGCCGATCACGGCGGCGACCTCGTGGGCGAGGCGGCGCTCCCGACGGGCGAGGGACGGGGAGACGCCCAGCAGCGCCACCACGTTCTCGGCGCCGAGCGCGCGCACGGCCAGGGCCAGGAGGGTCGCGGAGTCGACGCCGCCGGAGTAGGCGACGCCGAGGCGCTGGACGCCCTCGAGCTGCGCGGAGACCTCGTCGGCGAGCGCGAGCTCCTCTCCGCCGAGCGCCGCGACGGTCATCTCGGTGACCTCGAAGGAGGGGCGCCCGGGGGTGAACAGCGATGCGGTCCGCGTGGAGGGGTCGGCAGCCGGTGCGGAGCCCGGGGCCGACGGGGTGGTCGCAAGGGTGAGGTGGCCGGTGCGGCGGTCGGTGGTGGTCACAGGTCCTGCTCCTCTCCACCGTCACGTTCCGTGGCCAGGCGGAAGAGCACTTCGCCGGCGTGGTCGATGACGAGGGTGTCGGGGTCGGCCCGCAGCGCCTCGAGGTCGAGGGAGGCGGGGTCGATGTAGGGCACGTTGTACTCGGCGCACACCTCGGGCGGGATGGAGGTCGCGAAGGAGCGCTTGACGCGCTGCTTCTCCTCGCCGGTCGCGGGATCGTAGGTGCCCAGCCCGGTGACGTGCGTGGAATGGGCGAGCTCGCCCCAGGGGTGGTCCTTGAACCGGTCCCACTGCTTCGTGAAGTACTCGATGTTGTGATAGCCGATGTCGCGCAGGCCCGGGTGCATGGCGGCGACCTCGGTGATGTGCGGGGCGTAGAGGATGACCTCGCCGCCGTCTGCGCACACGGGCTCGGATTTGTAGAAGCCCTTGGCGCCGGTCCAGATGTCCTCGTACATCTCCGGGACCAGCGCGACGATCCGCTGGTAGGGCTTGTCGACGTACGTGATGTGCGTGAGCGCGGAGATCTTCGCGCAGGCGGCCCAGGCGGCCTGGGGGTCGCCGTAGGCGATCGCGCCGAGGTCCGCGCCGCCCTCCTTGACGTCCATGGTGAGGCAGTATTTCTCGGCATCGATGAGGTCGCTCGCGGCGTCGACGAGCTGGCGCACCGGGGTGATGCCGAGGGCGCCGATGATGCGGCTGGCGGTGATGAGCGCACCCACCCAGTGGGAGATGTCGATGACGTCGTGCACCGAGCAGCCGGGGAAGAAGTACTTGTTGCCACCGGAGAAGCCCACGACCTCGTGCGGGAACACGGGGCCGACGATGAGGTTCACGTCGCTCTCGACGCACAGCCTGTTGATCTGCACGCGCATGGGGACGTCGGTGAGGAGCCCGCCGGTGAGCTCGCCGATGCGCTCGGCGGAGATCTCGCCGAGGTCGGCGATCTGCTCCGGGTCGTCCCAGGCGTGGTTGACGACGGTCCATTCGGGATAGGCGGCCTTCGCGCCGCGCTCGGTGGAGCCCAGGAGCTTGTCGATCGCCTCCTCGCTCATCGCGGCGTGAGTGCCCAGCGCGATCAGCACGGTCACCGAGGAGGCGCGGCCGGCGAGCGCGTCGTGGATGGCGGGCAGCACCTTGGGCAGCGGCACGGAGCGGGTGCCGTCGGGGATGATCAGGCAGACGCTCTTGCCGTCGTAGTCGGTGCCCGCGAGCTGCTCGGCGACGAAGTCCCGGATCTGCTCGTCGGTCAGCGTGCCCTCCGGGCCGCCGAGCAGGGCGGCGCGTTCCGCGAGACCCTCGGGGATCGGCTGGATGGTCGGCACCGTTGCAGTCTGCTCGCTCATCGCTCCATGATGCGACGCCTGAGCAGGGAACGCCAAGGATGGGCTGGCTGTTGCCACCGGAGCGGTGCCCCGGGCCTGCCCCCGTCATCGCAGACCCTCCGGCCGCTGCGTGCCGCGTCGCACTCCCACCGGGCCGGTGAGCATGCGCGGACTCCTCGACGGTCGCCCTGCCTGCGGTCTAGGCGAGCTCGGACAGCAGTGCGCGGACGCGGGCATCGATGTCGTCGCGCACGAGACGCATCCGCTCCATGCCTTCGATGCCGCGTTCGGAAGGCTCGTCGGTCTGCCAGGTGAGGATCGGTGCCGTCATCCCGTCGACAGGTTCGACGACGGCTTCACTGCCGACGACGACCACCCGATCAGCGCTGCGCAGCAGTTCTGCGGTGACCGGCTTCGGGGTCGCGCCGGACATGTCGGCACCGGCTTCGGCGATGGCGTCGGCCGACTGCGCGTTGAGCTTCGTGCCGGGCAGGGTTCCCGCCGAGTGCACCTCGACGGTGTCGCCGGCGTGATGGCGCATGAGGGCCGCCGCCATCTGCGACTTTCCGCCGTTCTTCACGCAGAGGAACAGAACTGCCGGACGGTCGGTGGTCATCAGGGACTCCTGTGCGAGGCGGTCAGCGGGCCGGGACGGTGGCGTCGTGCGGGAAGAGCCGCTTCCCCAGCCACAGAGAGACATAGACCAGAGCGACGAGCACCGGGACTTCGATCAGCGGGCCGACGACTCCTGCCAGCGCCTGCCCGGACGTGACGCCGAACGTGCCGATGGCGACGGCGATGGCGAGCTCGAAGTTGTTGCCCGCGGCGGTGAAGGCCACGGTGGTCGACTTCGCGTAGTTCAGCCCGACCCCGCGCGCGAGGAACAGTGAGCCCAGGAACATGAGAGTGAAATACAGCAGCAGTGGCAGTGCGATGCGCGCGACGTCCAGGGGGCTGGTGGTGATCGCTTCGCCCTGGAGCGCGAACAGCAGCACGATGGTGAACAGCAGCCCGTACAGGGCCCACGGACCGATCTCGGGCAAGAACCGTCCCTCGTACCAGGTGCGACCCTTGACCCTTTCACCGATCAGGCGGGTGAGGAACCCGGCCACGAGCGGTATGCCCAGGAACACCAGCACGCTGAGCACGATGGTGCCGATCGAGAACTCCGCTGAGGCCGTCGGCAGTCCCAGCCAGGACGGCAGGACTTGCAGGTAGAACCAGCCCAGCGCCCCGAACGCGAGGACCTGGAACACGGAGTTGAGCGCCACGAGCACAGCGGCCGCCTCACGGTCGCCACAGGCCAGGTCGTTCCAGACGAACACCATCGCGATGCACCGCGCGAGCCCGACGATGATCAAGCCCGTGCGGTATTCCGGCAGGTCCGCCAGGAAGAGCCAGGCAAGGGAGAACATCAGTGCTGGGCCGACGATCCAGTTCAGCGCCAGCGACGTGACCAGCAGACGCCGGTCCGCGCCGATCCGACGGGTCTCGTCGTAACGGACCTTCGCCAGCACCGGATACATCATCACCAGCAGCCCGATCGCGATCGGCACCGAGATCCCGCCGATCTTCACCGACTCCAGCGCAGCGTTCAGGCCAGGAACGAACCGCCCCAGCAGCAGCCCGACGGCCATGGCGAGCAGGATCCACAGCGCCAACCACCGGTCCGTGAAGGACATCTCCCTCATCACCGGAGCGGAAGGCTCCACCGCAGCCGCCTTGGTACTCACGAGGTCCAGAACTCCCTTGCATCGATGGTTGTCGATGCGAACGGTACGCAGACACATTGATGTTCGTCAATGTAAGGTGAGGGCATGACTGCGAGTTCAGCAACGGGCTACGCCCCGTCGGCAGCCGGCGGCCAGGGGTGCTGCTCACTCTCGACCGGCCCCCTCGAGATCGCAAGCGCCGAGCGCCTCGCCGCACTCCTCAAAGCCCTGTCCGATCCCACGCGCCTGCGGCTGCTCTCCCACATCGCCAGCCAAGGCTGCCAGACGGTCTGCGCCTGCGATCTCACGAAGGAGCTCGGCATCAGCCAGCCCACCGTCAGCCACCACACGAAGAAGCTCGTCGACGCCGGACTGCTGACTCGCGAACAACGTGGACGCTGGGCCTACTACTCGGTGATCCCCGCCGCCTTCGCCGAGCTGCAGGCCTTCCTCGACCTCACCTGAATGACTGCGTCGCGACGTGGGCCTTCACGAGATGGGCGATACTCGGAGCACTTCGAGGAGAGGTCGTGCGGGCATGAGTGACGAAGCCGATTCCGGATCCGAGGTCTCCACGGTGGTGCGCCAGCGCATCCGGGGGCTGCGGCAGGCGCGCGGGTGGAGCCTGGAGGCTCTCGCGGGGCGGTGCCAGCTGAGCGCGTCGACCTTGAGCCGCATCGAGACCGGCCATCGCAGCATCGGTCTGGAGCAGCTGGCACCCTTGGCCCGAGCGCTGGAGACGACGATCGATCAGCTGGTCGCCTCGGATCAGGACGACGACGTGGTCATCCGCCCGATTCCCCACGAAGAACCGGGCCTGACCATGTGGGCTCTCTCGCGGGACTCCCCGCAGCACGGCGGGTCCCTGGTCGCCAAGATGCGGATCACCAGCCAGCGGCGGCACGGGCCCGGCAGCCTGGCCGTCCATCCTGGCCGGGAATGGTTCATGGTCCTCTCCGGCGTCGCGCTGCTGCATCTGGGAGAGCGGCGGATCACCGTGGAAGCCGGCCAGGCCGCCGAGTTCAGCACGATGACCCCGCACTCCATCGGCACCCTCGAGGGGACGGTCGAGATCCTGACCATGTTCGATGCGGACGGCGAGCAGGCCCACCGGCGGTCCACCCGCTCCGAGGCATAGATCCGCCCCGTCCACCAGTTTTTGCGGTTACCGCAAGAGTCATTGCGGGCCATGGGATGTCTCGACATTCTGGGTGCATGCACCCAGAATCTTTTGACCCCCACCAGACAGCCTCCGAGGGCCACGGCGACCCCACCGCGTCCCTCCCTCCCGCCGAAACCGTCCGACCAGACGACGGCCCGACCTATGACGTGGCAGTGATCGGCGGTGGCACCGCGGGCCTGAGCGCCGCGGTGGCCCTCTCGCGCTTCCGACGCTCCGTCGTCGTGATCGACGACGGCACGCCGCGCAATGCACCTGCCGGCCACATCCACAACCTGCTGAGCCGCGATGGCGTCTCACCCGAGGAGCTCTACCGGCTCGGCCGGGACGAGGTGGACGGCTTCGGAGGCGAGTTCGTGAGGGGGACGGTCGACGCGGTCCGCGGCGAGCTGGGCGCGTTCACCCTGGACGTGGCCGACGAACGGCTCACTGCCGGTCGCGTGATCGTGGCGACCGGTGGCTGGGATGAGCTCCCGCAGCTGCCGGGCCTGGCGGAGAGGTGGGGCAAGGACGTGATCCACTGCGGCTTCTGCCACGGCTACGAAGTGCGGGACCAGCGGGTGGGCGTGCTCGCCACCAGCCCCATGGCAGCCCACCAGGCCATGATGTTCCGCCTGCTCAGCCCGCACGTGACCCTGCTGGCGCACACCACCGCGCCGAGCGCCGAACAGCACGAGGATCTCGCTCGTCGGGGAATCGCCGTCGCCTCAGGGACCGTCACGGAGGTGCTGAGCGAGAGCGATCGCCTCAGCGGTGTCGTGCTCGAGGACGGAACGCGCATCGAGCTGGACGCTCTGGTCGTGGCGCCCGTCGTGCATGCTCGCGCTGACTTCCTCGCGCCCCTGGGACTGCAGCCCACCGAGTTCGCCGTGGACGGCCACACCATGGCGACGCAGATCGAGACCGGGCCGAGCGGATCCACTGACGTGCCGGGCGTGCGGACCGCCGGAAACGCCAGCGAGCCCATGGGCCAAGTGGTCAACGCTGCAGCCAGCGGCCTTGCCGCGGCCTCCGCGATGGTCGGCGAGTTCGTGCTCGCGGGGGCGAGCGCCCGATGAGGACGACCACGCCCCACCAGCACTCACCTCATGCGCACGGCCCGACGGCCCACCCTCATGCCGATGCGATCCAGGCGCAGGTGCTCGATCTGGACGCAAAGGTCATGGCCGACCAGGTCGATGCGGTGATCGAGTGGATGCCTGTGCGCAGCGCTCCGACACGGATCGTCGACCTCGGCGCCGGGACCGGTGCCGGCACCTTCGCGCTGCTGCACGCGTTCCCCGACGCCGTCGTGACTGCTGTCGACTCCTCCGCGGAGCACCTCGAGCTCCTCCGCGACCGTGCACGCCGTGACGGACTCGACGACCGCATCCGGACCCTGCAGGTCGATCTCGACGCGGCCGACTGGCCCGATCTGGGCAGGCCCGATCTCGTCTGGGCTTCGGCGTCGATGCATCACCTCGCCGACCCGGACCGCGCCCTTCGCACCGTCCGAGACGCTCTCGGCGACAAGGGTCTGTTCGTCGTCCTCGAACTCTCCGGACTCCCCAGATTCCTCTCGCCGGACACGCCTGAGGGCCGTCCCGGCCTGGAGGAACGCTGCCACGCCGCCCTCGAGCCGTCGACCTCCGCCCGCATGCCTCATCGGGGCTCGGACTGGGCGCCGAAGCTCACTGCCGCCGGCTTGGAGGTCGCTGCCCACCTGGCTTTGGACGTCGCCATCGACAGCACCGAGAACGAGGCGATCGGGCCCTACGCCCTCGCCGCGCTCACAGGACTCCGCCGAGCGGGCGCGGAGCTCCTGCCCGCCGAGGACCTCGCTGCTCTCGATGAGCTCCTGGACACCACGAGCCCGCACAGCATCCTGTCCCGATCCGACCTCACCCTGCGCACCACGCGACTCGTCTGGGCCGCTCGCAGACCTGACACCGACGAGGCCGACGAGGCCGACGAGGCTGACGAGGCTGACGAGGCTGACGAGGCTGACGAGGCTGACGAGGCTGACGATCCGTTCTCCCCCGCTGCGGAGGCGGCGAACTGCGAACGGGTGCTCGGGAGCAGGCGGCACGGCCTCGACAGCGCCGTCTGAGCACGTCACCCGGAGCTGCTGCTCAGACGCAGGCGAGCACATCGATGCTCGTCGCGAACAGCGCCGACGCAGAAACCTGCCGCGAAGGCCCGCGACGCCGCGCCACACACCGATAGGATTCGTGGCCATGCAACGCCGCAGCTCGAACCGGGATTTCTCGGCGTACAACGTCGCCCAGCAGGCACGACCCGTGCGGCCGCTCGCCCGTCGCGCCGGGGAGCTGGCAGCAGAGCGCTCGCGGACCGACGGACCGGCGACAGCGGTGGAGCTCGGATGCGGTATCGGTGTCGAGGCACGCTTCCTGGCCGAGAGCGGCTTCACCGTGCACACCGTCGACGGGGACGCGAGCGTCGAGCGCCCCATGGCGGCGCTCTCTGTGCAGCTGCCGATCCATCACACGAGCGTCGACCTCGCTCAGCTGCGAGAGCTGCCTCCGGCGGATCTGCTCCTGTACGGACTCGAGATCCTCGAGCTCACCGAGGAAGAACGCGACGGCCGCTCCTTCAGCGGCCCCAAGCACTGGCACACCTTTCGCGTGATCGCCCGTCGGCCCTGAGCAGAGAGCTCATTCAAACCCCTCGGTCTGCCAAGGCTCGACGATGGCAGTCAGAGTCGGCGAGCGGCGGCAGCTGTCGCCGTCGTGCCCTGCACTTCGGAACCCTCTGCCGCGAGGACGGCGTCGAGCAGGCCCGGGAAGCGTTCCGCCAGCTCCTCATCGCGCAGGCAGTTGAGGATGGCGGTGCCGCGGTAGCGCTGCGAGATGATGCCGGCCTCTCGCAGCACCCGAAAATGATGGGTCGACGTCGACTTCGTGACCGGCAGGTCGAAGGCGATGCAGGCCTGATCGTCATGCCCGCCCGCGAGCTGACTGACGATCACCCGGCGGATCGGGTCCGCCAGTGCGGAGAGCACCTGATCGAGGGCGATCTCCTGGACGTCGGGGTGAGGGAGTGAGCGCACCGTCGCCTCCTGGTCTCTCGGAACAACCTCCATAGTACTATTCTTCTCGTAGTACGGTGACCCTCGTACTATCCGACGACCTCTGGAGACCCCTCCTGTGACGACCCTGTTCAGCCCCATCCGGCTCCGCGACCTCGAGATCCCCAACCGGGCTTGGATGTCCCCCATGTGCACCTACAGCGCGGATCCCTCGCCGTCGGCGGCCGGGCGCCCCACCGACTTCCACCTCGCCCACTACTCGGCCCGAGCCGCCGGTGGCGCCGGACTGGTCATGGTCGAGGCGACGGGCGTGGCCCCCGAAGGCCGCATCTCGCCCTTCGACCTGGGGATCTGGGACGACGCACAGACCCCCGACTTCGCGCGCATCGCCTCGGCGATCCGCGCACAGGGAGCGGTGGCGGGCATCCAGCTCGCGCACGCCGGCCGCAAGGCATCCACGGGCCGCCCGTGGGAGGGCGGCGACTGGCTGAGCACCGAGGAGTACGGATGGATGCCGTACGGCGCCAGCCCGGTCGCCTTCCCCGGCGGCCCGGTCCCGCATGAGATGAGCCGTGAGGACATCGCGGCCGTCGTGACCTCGTTCGCCGAGGCGGCCCGCCGCGCCCTCGAGGCCGGCTTCCAGGTGGCCGAGGTGCACGCCGCGCACGGCTACCTGCTGCACTCCTTCCTCTCCCCCATCTCCAACCAGCGCACCGACGAGTACGGCGGCGATCTCGCCGGCCGCGCCCGGCTCGCGCTCGAGGTGATCGACGCCGTCCGCGCGGTCTGGCCGCAGGACGCGCCCGTCTTCCTGCGCATCTCCACGACCGACTGGGTCGAGGAGAACCCCGAGGACTCCCGGGAGAGCTGGACCTACGAGCAGTCCGCCCAGCTGACCGCCTGGGCCGGCGAGCACGGCGTGGACCTGGTCGACGCCTCCTCCGGAGGGACCGACATCGTGCCGATCCCGCATGAGGAGGACTATCAGACGCGCTACGCGGCACGCCTGCGCACGGACACGACGGTCCCCGTCGCCGCAGTCGGCCGGGTGAAGAACGCCCGCCGCGCCGCCGAACTGCTCAGCAACGGTGAGGCCGACGCGGTGTTCGTCGGCCGCGAGATGCTTCGCGACCCGTCCTGGGCCAACCACGCGTCCCGCGAGCTCGGGGAGGCTCCCCGATTCCTCGAGCAGTACGCGTACGCGCTGTAGCGCGTGAATCCCGCGCGCCCGTCGGCCGCCTGACCCACGCGTGGAACGAGCCCGGTGAGCACCGCTCGCCGGGCTCGGCACGCGGCTACGCTCCACCCATGCAGACCCCACCGATCCGCGTCCGTGATGCGACGAGCGATGATGTCGAAGCACTGACCTGCCTCGCGGTTCAGGTGCAGACGCTCCACGCCGAGGGGCGCCCGGATCTCTTCCGCCCGGCCGACGAGAGTGCGCTGCGCGACTTCCTGGTCGCCCGCCTCGCGGACGGCGCGATCCTCCTCATTGCGGGCGATCATGACGGGAAGGCCCTCGGATACCTGCTGGCGGAGGTGGTCTCGCGGCCCGATTCGCCCTTCCTCCTCGCCCACAGGTCTGTGTACGTGCATCACATCGCGGTCGATGAGGACGCTCGCCGTCAGCACGTCGGCGCACTCCTCATGGAGGAGATCGCCCAGAGGGCGCGGCAGGCATCCGCCGACACCGTGCGCCTGGACTCATGGTCCTTCAACAAGCAGGCTCACCGCTTCTTCCAGGCTCAGGGGTTCCTGGAATCGCGCGTCATCTTCGAGCGTCCGGCCGGCACGGCGGACTGACGCAGAAGAGGCGGATCCGGTGCGGCGCCTACACTCGCCCGATGGACCGTGACGGCATCTTCGAGCACATCTCCTCTCTCCGTCGCACGACGCGGCAGCCCCTCATCGTCGGGATCTCCGGATACGCCGGATCGGGAAAGTCGACCCTGGCCCGTTTTTTGGCGGAATCGCTCCCCGGCGCGGTGCGACTTCGCGGGGATGACTTCCTGGACCCGTGTCGATCGCACCAGAGGTCCTCGGACTGGGACGGCGTCGACCGCACACGCCTTGTCACGGAGGTCCTGGACCCGCTACGCCAAGAGCGGCCTGGCACCTTCCGTCGCTTCGACTGGTCCACACGGTCCCTGGCCGATCCCGAGCCTCTCCCTCGCACCGATCTCCTCATCGTCGACCTCATCGGACTTTTCCATCCGGACGCACTTCCCCATCTCGACATCCGGATCTGGTGCGACGTCGAGCTCGACGTCGCCGCACGACGTGGCATCGCACGGGATCGAGCGCTCGGTCGGGATCACGAAGCGTTGTGGCACGACGTCTGGATCCCAAACGAGCGTGACTTCGATCGGCACCACACCCCGCGTGAGCGCGCTGAGATCCTCTTCGAAGCCTCGTCCGCGTCCCACCGCAGACCTTCGGAAGCGAGCCCACCTGATTCAGCGACGATTGAGCCCTCGAAGCGAAGTAGGCCATGACGACGGCACAGCGATAGACCCGGATGGTTGCCCTCATCGTCACGGCGGTCCGTGCACTGCTCTACGGGATCCGCGTTGCCTGACTGTTCATGGGTACTACTGAGGGGGTTGTTGAGGGACACCCTCTGGAAGGCTGGGCGCTCACCACCCTGTTCAACCCGGAGTCCTTCTCCTGAACGGCGAGGAGATCGCCGAGGCCTCGGCACTCTTGTTCGGGCGGCGCAGCTACGAGCACTTTCGCGCCCGTGTGGTCGGGATCCGACGACCATGCCGCGCACCAGGGCCTCGCGAAGCTCGAGCTCGTCGTGTCCGAGCCGCTCGACGAGGCGGACCTCTTCAGCGTATGGGGCGAGACCCGGCTCCTCCGCAGCGTCGAAGACATCGCCGAGGTCAAGTGAGAGGACGGCAGTGCGATCTTCATCCACGGGAGTGCCGAACTCGCCCGCAGACCCAGAGAAGCGGACCCCATCGACCGATACGGCGCCCTCCTGTTCCGCATGATGCTCGGCACCGGGAAGCGTGTGCTCCCGGACACCTGTGCACTCAGGGCGCGCAGTCGATGCAGGTGGTGACTTCGGGGCGGACGGCCAGCCGGGCCGGAGCTATCAGGTTCCCGCAGGATCGGCACACACCGTCCTCCCCACGTGCCAGGCGCTCCGTCGCGTCGTCGATCCCGGCGAGCGCTTCGAGGCGTGCGAGCCGCAGGCCCTCCAGGCGGGACCACTGCTCCGACAGCGGCACCCCGTCGGGGTCGTGCTCGTCATCGTCCGCCGCACCCTCACGCGAGCGCCTCAAGGCAGCGAGTTCGCGTTCGATGTCCTGCAGCTGCATCTGCATCTCATGGCGCCTGGAGGCGAGCTGCCCGGCCCGGTCGCGCGGGGTGCCGGCCCCTTCTGGTGGATCGTCCATCGACCCAGTGTGCCCGGTCGCCCACGGAGCACTCATCACTGGAGTGTCTCCGCGCTGAGCGGCCGACCGCTCTCCGCACAGCACACGCATCAGCCCCATGGTCCTCGGTCCGCCATGGCGAGCAGAGTTCGTCGCGTCGTACTTGCGACTTTGCTTCACCGTAGTTCTGCGTGCTACAACTAGATCTAGGGCCCCAGCCCGTCCACATCACTACATCTAGTGCCGCCCGGCGATCGAGAGGATCTCCGAAGATGTCACTTCCATGGCGCCACGACAGCGGCGCGAGCGCTGCGACGGAGTCCGTCGTTCCCGAGACGCCCGACCTCGTGCACTTCTCGAGCGTTTCGGAGAACACGCACCGGTTCGTCGAACGGCTTCAACGCCCGTCGGCGCGGATACCCCTGCGGCCCCGGATCGAAGGGTCGCTGCACATGAACCGCCCCTATGTCCTGGTCGTCCCGACCTACGGCGGCGGCACCCTGTCGGGAGCCGTCCCCAAGCAGGTCATCCGCTTCCTCAACGACCCCACCAATCGCGGTCTGCTGCGCGGGGTGATCGCCGCCGGCAACACGAACTTCGGCGCTGACTACTGCTTGGCCGGCCCGGTGATCTCCGCGAAATGCCAGGTGCCGGTGCTGTACCGCTTCGAGCTGCTCGGCACGCCCCAGGACGTGGCGCGCGTAGACGATGGCCTGGACCAGTTCTGGGAACGATCCGCAGCGACCGACGTCCCTGCGTGAACCGCGCCGCCGACCACTCAATCCCCTCCACCCTCACCGACGAAGGACACCGATGACCACTCCGACAGCTGCCGTCGCTCTCACCGAGCGCTCCGTCACTCCGCCCACCTACCGCCACGACCCCTCCGTCCGACTGCGTCCGATCAACTGGAATCGCGTGACCGACGAGAAGGATCTCGAGGTGTGGAACCGGCTGACCGCGAACTTCTGGCTCCCCGAGAAGGTGCCGCTGTCCAACGATCTCCAGGCGTGGAGGAGGCTGGGAGAGGAGGAGCGCACCTTGACGATGCGCGTCTTCACCGGGCTCACGATGCTCGATACGGTCCAGGCGACCGTCGGAGAGGTCTGCCAGATCCAGGACGCCCGCACCGAGCACGAAGAGGCCGTCTACACGAACATCGCCTTCATGCAGTCCGTGCACGCCCGTTCGTACTCGTCCGTGTTCTCCACGCTGACCAGCACTCCGGAGATCGACAGCGCCTACCGGTGGGCTGTCGACAACGACCTGCTGCAGGAACGGTGCAAGAAGGTGCTGAAGCACTACTACGGGGACGATCCGCTCAAGCGCAAGGTGTCCTCGACACTGCTGTCCTCGCTGCTGCTCTACGCCGGCTTCTACCTGCCATTGCACTTCTCCGTCCGTGCCACCCTGACGAACACCGCCGACATGATCCGGTTGATCCTGCGGGACAAGGCCGTGCACGGCTACTACTCCGGCTACAAGTACCAGCGGGGCCTCGAACACCACGACGACGCGACGCGCGAGCACATGCGGGAGTTCACCTACTCCCTGCTCGAGGAGCTCTACGAGCTCGAGCTGCAGTACTCCGGCGAGCTGTACGAACCGCTCGGCCTGATGGACGACGTCGCCGCCTTCGTCCGCTACAACGCGAACAAGGCGCTCATGAACCTCGGCTATCCAGCGCGCTTCCCCGCCGAGGAGACCCAGGTGAACCCCGAGATCATCGCCGCCCTGTCCCCTGGCGCCGACGAGAACCATGACTTCTTCAGCGGATCCGGCTCGTCCTACGTCATCGGCACGGCAGAGAACACCAGCGACGAGGACTGGGACTTCTGAACGAGCAGACGCCCGTATCCCAGGAAACCGACGCGCGGTTCACAGATCCGGACCAACGTTGAGCGCATGACCTCAGCGGATGGCCCGGTCGTGGCGATCGTCACGCCCGTCACGCCCGTCACGTCTCAGGCCGCCGTGCGTTCGAGAGACCGCTGCTGAGCGGGGATGCTGGCGCGGATATGGACGGGCCGACTCGCGACGACACCGGCTGTGAGCTGGGCGATCAGCAGGACGCCGAGCGCGATGAGGGGGACGTCCCAGCCGCCCGCGAGGGCGTGCACGGCCCCGAGGCCGATGGGGCCGAGGCCCGCCAGGAGGTACCCGAACCCCTGCGCCATGGTGGAGAGCTGGCCGGTGTGGTGCGTGTCCGGTGAGCGCCACACGATGTATGTCAGCGACAGGCTGATCGAGGCGCCCTGCCCCAGGCCCATCATGGTCATCCACGCCCAGGTGGCGCTGGTCGGGACGACGGCGAGGCCGAGGTACGCGGCAGCGGTGAGCAGCACGGCGATCAGGACAGGGAGCCACAGAGGCCGCAGTCGCCTGGCGATCGTGGGCGTCACCAGCGCGGCGAGGATGCCAGGGAAGGCGGAGTAGGACAGCATCCATCCGGCCGTCCCGCGCGCCATCCCGGCATCCTGGAGGATCGTGGGAACCCAGGTCAGCGCCGCGTAGTAGCTGGTGCTCTGCAGGCCCATGAGCGCCGTCACGGCGAGAGCGGTCGGGTGGGTGAAGATCGAGCGCAGCGGCGGCTCACCACGCTCGGAAGGGGCGTCCGCGACGTCGCTGCCGGCCCTCATACGACCGGGGGCACGCCGGATCTGCGGGATCCAGACCACGGCGGCCAGCACGGCCGGCACCGCCCAGAGCGCCAGCGCAGCACGCCAGCCACCGCCCGTGAGCGGGAGCATCGGCACCGTCAGGCCGGATGCCGCGGCCGCTCCGACGAACAGCGCCGTCGAGTACAGCCCCATCATCAGTCCTGCCCGGTGCGAGAAGTCCTGCTTGATGGCTGGCGGCATGACGACGTTGCCGATCGCGATTGCGGCGCCCACGATCACTGTGCCGAGCAACAGGGCGATGAGGCTGGGGTGAAGTCTCAGAGTGATCCCCACGGCCAGGGCGATCATCGTCGCTCCCAGCAACCGATGCATCCCTATGCGGCGCGTCAGCGCGGGCGTGAAGAAGGCGAAGGCCCCGAACGCGAAGACCGGGATCGTGGTCAGCAGGCTGGCCATCGTCGCCGACAAGCCCAGGGAGGCACGGATGTCCCCGAGGACGGGCCCGATGGAGCCGACGCTGATGCGCAGGTTCAGCCCGATGAGGATCAAGCCGGCGCCGAGCAGCAGCAGTCCCCAGCGGCCGCGCACGGCCTCGGGTGGGGCCCCGATCTCGACAGGCTCCGGCGGTTGCCCGCCCGGGATCGGGTAGTCGTCCAGCGGGGAGGGGTCGTCAGCGGGCACGGGCTGTGCTCCTTGTCAGTCATGAAGGCCACGGAATGCTGCCAGCGGCGATGCCCGGGCCCACTGGGGCTCACACGACGACCACGGCGGCCCCTCCATTGGACACTCCGAACACGGGGCGCACAACCGGTACGCTGACCCATGATGCTCGAATCCCGCCTTCACTCCCTGGTTCCCGAGCAGATCCACGTGCTCGGGCACGACGAACGCACGCCGTCGCACGTCCACGACCAGGGTCATCTCGTCTATCCCGCCAGCGGGGTGCTCTCGCTGGTCACCGAGGACGGCTCCTGGATCGCGCCGCCGAATCGCGCCGCCTGGATCCCGGCAGGTTCGGTCCACCAGCATCGTGCGCACGGCGCGACGGACATGCGCATCGTGTTCATGGCGGATGCCGTCGCCGAACTCCTGCCCGCACACCCCTCTGTGCTCGCGGTGACGGCGCTCGCGCGCGAGGCCACCCTCGCCCTGACCAGCGACGCTCCGCGAACCGCGAGCAGTCGGGACCGGCTGCGGCGGGTCATCATCGATGAGCTCACCGCCGCCCCGGAGCAGCCGCTGCACCTTCCCGAGCCCCGTGACGAGCGCCTCCGAAAACTCACCCATCTCGTCGAGCACGACATGGAGAACCCGGCCACGCTCGAGCAGCTCGGACGACGGATCGGGGCCGGCGAGCGCACCCTCAGCCGCCTCTTCCAGCAGACCACGGGCATGAGCTTCCGCCAGTGGCGCATCCAGCTGCGCATCCACCGTGCTCTGCTGCTGCTCACTGACGGCCTCTCCGTGGTGGACACGGCGACAGCGTGTGGATGGGCAAATCCCAGCGCCTTCATCGACGCGTTCACCGCTCTGGTGGGGCAGACCCCTGGTCGGTACCAGCGCTCGCTGCGCGGCACCTCGCGTCCGCTCCCGGATATCCGGTCCTGCTGAGGCTCCGGCCGACGCCGGGCTCCTCGGTGTACGCGACCGTGAACCGTGCCGTACTCGCCGTGCCCGTCGCCTTCGCGCACTCCGGTCCGGGGCGTGATCCATGCCCCAGGGCCGCACCGGCTCGCACTGCCCGACCGCGAGCGGACGTACCGTGTCGGAGGCAGATCCCTGCCTCCCTGTTCCTCACCGCGCCCGGTCTCGGCGAGCGCGCATCGCATCTCCGGAGCATTCCCCACGATGAGCACGACCACGCAGCCGTCGTCCGCCCCCGACACCGCCCGCCGGGCACCGGGGCTGAAGGCGCGGCACATCCACTTCATCGCGCTCGGCTCCGCGATCGGCACCGGACTGTTCTACGGCTCCGCCGGGGCGATCCAGGCGGCCGGGCCGTCGGTCCTCCTGGTCTATCTGCTGGGCGGCGCGGTCGTGTACTTCATGCTGCGGGCGCTCGGCGAGATGGCGGTGCGGATGCCGATCTCGGGCTCGTTCGCCGAGTACACCCGGCGGTTCCTGGGCGGCTGGGCCGGGTACATCACCGGCTGGATGTTCGCGTTCGAGATGCTCATCGTGTGCCTGGCCGACCTCACCGCGATCGCGATCTACATGCGGTTCTGGTTCCCCGACACCGCGCAGTGGATCTGGGTGGCCCTCACGCTGCTGATCGTGGGCGCGGCGAACCTCGCCAGCGTGCGCTGGTTCGGGGAGCTCGAGTTCGTGTTCACGATCATCAAGGTCACTGCCGTGATCGCGATGATCGTGGGCGGCGCCGCGATCCTCGTGTTCGGTCTCGGCGACGCGGGCACCGCCACGGGGCTGGCGAACCTCACGGCCGACGGCGGCTTCTTCCCGCACGGCGCCGGCGGCATGATCTCCGCGTTCATCCTGGTGCTGTTCGCCTTCGGCGGCACCGAGATCATCGGTGTGGCGGGCACCGAGGCGGAGGACCCGGGCACCGCGATCCCCAAGGCCGTCAACACGGTGCCCGTGCGGATCCTGCTGTTCTACGTGCTCGCGATCGGGGTGATCCTGCTGCTGAACCCCTGGCGCGAGATCACCGGCGAGGAGTCGCCGTTCGTGCAGATCTTCGACACCCTCGGGGTGAACTGGGCGGCCGCGCTGCTGAACGTCGTGGTGCTCACCGCGGCGCTGTCCGCGATCAACGCCGACCTGTTCGGGGCCGGCCGCGTGGTCGCGGGGATGGCCCGCGAACGGCTGGCCCCGCGCGCCATGGCCCGTACGATGCGGGGCGTTCCCGTGGTCACGACCGTCGCCCTGCTCGGAGTGCTCGTGGTGGGCGTGCTGCTGAACTATGCGCTGCCGGACGAGGTCTTCACGATCGTCGCCTCCCTGGCCACCTTCGCCACGATCTTCGTGTGGCTGATGATCCTGCTCGCGCAGGTCGCCTCCCGGCGCGGCATGTCCCGCCAGGAGCGCACCGAGCTCGCCTTCCCGGTGCCGCTGTGGCCGTTCGGGCAGCTCTTCGCGATCGCCTTCATCGTGTTCACGTTCGGGATCATGGTGTGGCAGCCCGCGTATCACACGGCGCTCGGGGTGGGCGCAGGATTCCTCGTCGTGATGACGCTGCTCTATGCCGTGACCGGCCGCCATCGGGCGGGCCGCGCCTGATCCCGGGCCGACCGACGGGCGCCCGAAAGCGCCCCGCGGGAGGTCCGACGGTGAGTGCGCCCGTCAGCGCCGCGCCGTTCCGTCGTCGCTGACCGTCTCGGCCGACTGCTCGGTGACGGCGAGACTGCCCAGGAGCCTCAGCCGCTCCTCGGAGGGAGTGCCGGGCTCCGCCGTGTAGGCGAACATGAACCATTCGGGGTTCGCCGGCAGGTCCATCGCCTCGTAGCTGAGCTCGAGGTCCCCGACCACCGGATGATGGAGCCGCTTCACTCCGCCGCGATGATGGCGCACGTCGTGCACCGACCAGCGCTGCCGGAAGGCGTCGCTGCGGGTCACGAGCTCGCCGATCAGGTCCGTCAAGCCCTTGTCCAGGGGGTTCTGCCCGGCATAGGTGCGCATCGTCGCCACGATGCTGTCCGCGTTCTCCTCCCACTCCAGGAAGAAGGTGCGCGCCGCGGGGTCGAGGAACGTGAACCGTGCCGTGTTCGCCCGGCCCGTCGGGTCCTCGAACAGCGGTGCATACAAGGCCCGCCCCAGCGGATTGGCGGCCACGAAGTCCATCCGTCGGTCCCGGACCCACACCGGAGCACCGGTGACCGCATCGAGGAAGCGCTGGAACGCCGGGGGCACACCGCGCGCACTGGGCTTCCTGCGCTTGCGGACAGGGCGCGGGCCAGCGGTGCGCGCCAGGTCCGCCAGATGATCGATCTCGGCCTCATCGAGCCTGAGGGCGTGGGCGATCGACTCCAGCACCTCGGTGGACACCCCGGCCAGCTCACCGCGCTCCATCCGCGCGTAGTACTCGACGCTCACGCCGGCGAGCAACGCCACCTCCTCCCGGCGCAGGCCGGGCACGCGACGCCGGGAGCCGCCGATGATGCCTGCCTGCTCCGGCGTGATCCGGTCCCTGCGGGTGCGCAGGAACTCCGACACCTCTGCTCGATGGTCCATGCACCCCACGGTAGGGCTGCCGTGACGCGGCAAGGAGGAACTGCCAGTACACGGATCAGCCGTTCCTCGCACCTCGGCATCCGGAGGACATACGGTGCCACCACCGCCCTGGCGACGCACCGGTCGTCGCAGGGCGCCCGCAGTTGACCACCACACCGCCCGACCCGAGGACCTTCCCGTTGAACCGCTTCCTGGTGCCGACCTCCGCGTTGATGTGGGGACTGCAGATCGCCTTCCTCAGCCCTTCGCTCGCGCTGATCCTCTCCACCCTCTACGGCGCGACCACGGCAGAGATCGGCTGGGTGCTGGCGATCTACAACGTCAGTGGCTTCATCGCCTCCCTCGTCGTGCCCGCCTGGGCGGATCGTCACCTGGACTATCTGCGGCCGATGCTGCTCAGCGGCGCGCTCACCCTGCTGCTCGTGCTGGTGCTCGCCGTGGTGACCACGCTTCCCCTCGTCACGATCGTCCTGGTGGTGGTCGGCGGCCCGGCCGGTGTCGGCATCTCCATGCTGTTCGCGCACCTGCGCCATGCCGGTGCGCGGCCCTCCCAGATCGTCGACACCCGCGCGATCGTCTCGGTCGCGTGGGTCGCCGGCCCACCGATGGCGACGCTGATCATCGGCTGGTTCGGGCCCCGCGCAATCCTCCTCGCGATCGGCCTCGTGGCCCTGGCCAACATCGCCACCACGATGCTCATGATCCGCGGTCACCGCGCCGCGCTCTCGGCCGACGACCCCTCGACGCCCGCACCGGCCGACGAGGAGCTGCCGCTCGGGAAGATCGGGGTCGTGCTCGTCACCGCGGCGTTCGTGCTGCTGCAGGCGACGAACGCGACCAGCATGTCGTTCCTCGCCGTGTACGTGCCGCAGACCGTAGGGATCGACGTGGTGTGGGCGGGGGTCGCTCTCGGTGTCGCCGCCGGTCTCGAGGTGCCGGCGCTGATGATCGTCGGCCGGCTCACCGAGCGGTACTCGAGCCTGGGCCTCATCGTCACCAGCTGCCTCGCCGGGATCGTCTACTACCTCGGTGTCGCCGCCGTGACGGGGCCGTTCCTCCTGATCGCGCTGCAGGTGCTCAATGCCTGGTGCTTCGCGGGCATCGGCGGGGTGGGGCTCACGCTGTTCCAGCAGATGATCCCGCGGCCTGGTCTGTCCACCGGGCTGTACATGAACACCCGACGCGTCGGCGCGGTCCTCTCCGGGCCGCTGATCGTGCTCGGCGGTGCGACCGTCCTCGGCCAGCGCGCGACCTTCTTCGCGTGCGCCCTGCTCACCCTGGTGGGCCTGCTGATCATCGGCGCGGCGGGCCGGCACAGCACCTCACGCGCTCCCGCGGAGTCTGCCGCACCGGCCCGGTGAGGACCCCGCTGCCGTCGGCTCGTCAGATCGTCGCGACCGACCCCGCATCGACCCGGTAGTTCGAGCCGGTGACGAACGAGGCCCGGTCCGAGCACAGGAAGGCGACCACCGCGGCGACCTCCTCGGGCTCGCCCCGGCGCTTGAGCGCGAGATGGGGTCGCTGCTCCTCGAGGAAGGAACGGATCGCCTCATCGCGGTCGACGCCGAGCTCCGCGGAGCGCTTGTCCATCATCGCGTCGGTCATCGGCGTGTGGATTAAGGCCGGGGAGACCGCGTTGACCAGCAGACCCTCCCGCGCACAGGTGCGCGACAGACCCTTGGACAGCGCGAGCAGGCCGGCCTTGGAGGCGCAGTAGGGCAGTTCGTCGTCGTAGGGCTGCACGGCGTCCTCCGACGTGAGGAACACCAGGCGGCCCCAGCCGCCCCGACGCAGCGCGGGCAGGAACTGCCGGGTGATGCGCACGGCGCCGAGCAGGTCCGTGGTGAGGGTGTCCACCCAGCCCTGGTCGTCAATCTCGTGGAACAGCCCCTGCGCCCCGGTGACCCCGGCGGCGTGGACGAGGATGTCGATGTCGCCGACGGCCTCCTGGACCGCCGCGTCCAGCGCGCTGATCTCCTCGAGGCTGGTGACGTCGGCGGCGTGGTGCAGCACCTGGCTCTCCGGCGCCTCGAGAGCCTCCGCGGCGCGGGCGAGCTCGTCGGGGTCACGGTCGGTGAGGAACACCGTGACGCCTTCGCGCACGAGCTCCTGGGCGGTGTGCCAGCCGATGCCGGAATCGGCTCCGGTGATCAGTGCCTTCTTGCCGGTGATGTGCAGATCCATGGTCAGCCGATGCTTCCTCGCAGCAGGTCCCGGTCCGTGATCGCGTCGGCGATCACCGTGCGTGCGGCGTCCCGTGCCCCATCGATCTGCCACATCAGCACGCCGACGGGGCGCCCGCCGTCGTCGAGGTAGTAGACGACGCGGTGCGCGGTGTCGTGGTGCACCTCCAGAGTCTCCAGGGAGGGATCCAGGGCGCCCACCGCCTCCCAGCGCACCCCGTAGACCATCGAGTAGAAGTAGGGGGTGTGCTCGTAGGGTGCCTCGGACCCGGCCATCGATCGCCCTGCGGCCGCGCCGGATTCGCGCGCGTGGTCGACGTGCTCGATGCGGGTGCGGCCCAGGATCGCGTCGGGGTACTCGATGATGTCGCCGGCCGCCCAGATCGACGGGTCGGACGTGCGCAGATGCTCGTCGACCACGACGCCCTCGGAGACCTCCAGCCCGGCCTGGCGGGCCAGGTCGAAGCGGGGTTCGGCGCCCAGGCCGACGACCACGATGTCGCCGCCGACGGCGGTCCCGTCATCGAGCGTCACGCCGACGTCCGCGTCGTCCTGCACAGTGAGCGCCTCCGCTCGTCGACCGGGGAGCAGCTCGACGCCGTGGTCCGTGAACAGCTTCTGGTAGCGCTCCGCGATGCTCGGCGGGAACTGCGAGGCGCCGAGCATCTCGTCGGGGAACACGAGGGTGACGTGGGCGCCGTTGAGCGAGAGGGAGGCGGCGACCTCCGCGCCGATGTACCCGCCGCCGACGACCACCGCGCGGGCCCCGTCGGTCATCAGGTGCCGCAAGGTGCGATAGTCCGCGAAGCTGCGGAAGTGGATGATGCGCTCGTCCTCCGGGCCGTCGAGCCGGCGCGGCTCCGAGCCGGTGGCCAGCAGCAGCTTCCCGTAGTCGATCCGCTCACCGGCCTCGAGCTCGACCTGCTTCGCCCTCCGGTCGATCGCGGTCACCACGGTGCGCACGCGCAGGTCGGCGCCGGTGTCCTCGGCCGTGTTCAGCGGGACGGAGTCCTCACCGAAGTCCGGGTCGATCCACAGCTTCTTGGTCAGGGCGGGCCGGGTGTAGGGAGCGTCCTCGTCGGAGCTCACGATGCCGATGGTGCCGTCCGCATCGTGCTCGCGAAGCGCCCGGGCGGCGTCGTCCGCCACCTGGCCTCCGCCGATGATCAGATAGTCGTACGAGGTCATCTCAGAGATCTCCTTCGTCGCGGCGTCGCTGTGCCCCGAGTAGACACGTTCGGCGCGCCAACTTCGACCCCTGAGCGGGAAATCGACCGTTCGGTCTCACTCCACCCGTCGCGCATCGAGCGCTCGGGCATGAGGAGCACTCGGACCACCTGCTCACCGGTTACGGCGCGAGCGCGGCGTTCCAGACTGGGTGGCACGTCGGATCCGACGCTCGATGCGGTAGCGGACGGCCGCTACCGTGAGGGCGGCAGAGTCGCGCACCGGGATCGAGAAGAAGAGGTCACAGCGACATGATCGGCACGACGGCATCGCGACTCATCATCATCCGCGGGAATTCCGGCAGCGGGAAGACCCAGCTCGCCCACGAGATCCGGCACGCACGCCCCCGGGGTGTCGCCATCATCAGCCACGACATCCTGCGCCGCGAGATCCTCCGCGTGCGCGACCATCCCGGCGCACTGAGCGTGGAGTACATCGACCTGTCGGCCCGGTTCGCTCTGAACCATGGTCTGCACGTGGTGGTCGAGGGGATCCTGCACTCCGAGATCTACGGGGACATGCTCGCGCGCCTCGTGAACGACCACCGCGGCGTGAGCCGCTGCTATCGCTATGACCTCGCCCTTGCGGAGACCTTGCGTCGGCACCGCACGAAGCCCCTGGCAGCGGAGGTGAGCGAGGAGCAGGTGAGCTCCTGGTACAGACCGACCGACCCGGTCGAGGCTCTGCCGGAGCTCGTGTTCGACGCCACGGTCTCCGCCGAGACCGCCCTGGATGCTGTTCTGTCCGGCGTGGGCTGGGAGCGGGCAGATGAGCACCTGGACCGATAGGCGGACTCCCCGTCGTAGACCTCTGGGGCGACGTCACGTGCGCGAGGCAGACTCCGGGAAGACGTCCGCGTACTCCTCCAGCACCCGCGAGAGCCGCCAGCGGTCCCGGAAGAGCGCGACGGGCTCGCCGCTGGGCCGGTAGAGCACCTCGACCCCGCTGATCGACGCGATCCGGGAGACCTCTGAACGTGAGAACGGGCGCGAGTGCCCATAGGGCATCGGCGGATCGAGCGCGATCTCGACCCCGAACTCACGCCGCATCCGCTCGAAGGCGACCTCGAACTGCAGCTCCCCGACCGCCGCGAGCACCGGCCCGCCGGGACTGCCGTTCGCGTCCCGGAGCAGCTGGATGGCGCCCTCCTCCTCGAGCTGAGCGAGGCCCTTGGTGAAGCGCTTGTGGCGAGCGGTGTCCAGTGATCGGGCAACGCGGAAGCGCTCCGGGTCGAAGCGGGGCATGCCTGGGAAGATGACCTGTCTGCCCTCATGGAGGGTGTCCCCGACGTGCAGGCCGGTGGTGTTCACGAAGCCGACGATGTCGCCGGGCCAGGACTCATCGACGGTGGCTCGGCTCCGTCCGACGAGGTGATGGGCGTACTTCGAGGACACCGGGCGACCGGACTGCGCATGACGCAGCTCCATCCCCCGGCTGAACACCCCGGAGTTCACGCGCACGAAGGCGACCTGGTCGCGATGGGCCGGGTTCATGCCCGCCTGGATCTTGAACACGTAGCCGGAGAACGCGGCGTCGAGCGGCCGGGGCGCCCCCGCCTGGTCGGGACGCGGCCGGGGTGCCGGCGCGTGGTGGAGGAGGAAGTCCAGCAGATACCGCACGCCGATGTTCCCCGCGGCGGCGGTGAACAGCACGGGGGTCTGCTCGCCGTCGAGGAACGCCTGGGCATCGAACGTTCCGTTGAGCTCGGCGGCGACTCCGGCTCCCTCGACCGCATCGCGCCAGAGCTCCTCGCCCAGGCCGCTGTCGGTGGCACCGTCGACGAGCTCCTCATGGGCCAGGCGCGCACCCGAGGCGACCACCTCGTGCCGCAGATAGCTCGGCGATCCGGGCTCCATCAGCCCGCGGAACTCCCCGGCATACCCCACGGGCCAGTTCACGGCGACCGGTGTGCGGTCCGTGGCCTCCTGGATGTCGTCGAGGAGCTCGAGGGCGTCCAGGCCCGGTCGGTCCCATTTGTTGATCACGGTCACGACGGGGAGTCCGAGTCGCCGACAGGCGTCGAAGAGCTTGCGCGTCTGGACCTCCATGCCTTTGGCGGCATCGACGAGCATGACGGCGAAATCCACCGCGGTCAGCACCCGGTAGGTGTCCTCGGAGAAGTCCGAGTGCCCCGGGGTGTCCAGCAGGTTGAAGACCACGTCGTGATAGTCGAAGCGCAGGGCCGTCGAGGTGATCGAGATGCCTCGCTCGCGCTCGACCTCGCCCCAGTCGGAGAGGCTCGCCGCACGGCTCGCCTTGCCGTGGGTCGCGCCGGCCCGGTCCACGACGCGGGCGTGCAGCGCCAACGACTCGGTGAGGGTCGACTTGCCCGCATCCGGGTGCGAGATCACCGCGAACGTGCGGCGTCGCTTCGCCTCCTCGAGCACGCGGGACGGGGTCGAGGTGGTGTCCGCAGTGGTGAGCATCGTGGGCACTCTACGCGCGGGACCGGAGGATCCCGCCGGTTCGGATCGTCATCGACGCGCTGATCACAGCGGCCCGGCAGCGTCGCCCTCGACAGGGAGATGCCGGATGACGGTCGCCGGGCTGCCCACGGCGACGACGTGGTCGGGGATGTCGCGCAGCACCACGCTGCCCGCACCGATCACGGTGTTGCGCCCGATCGTCACGCCGGCACCCACCGTGACCGAGGCGCCGAGCCACGTGTTCTCCCCGATGGAGATGGGAAGCGCCTGCTCCCAGCCCTCGCGGCGACGTGCATGGTCCTCGACGGGATGCAGCGCCGTCATCAGCTGCGCTCCCGGCCCGAGCCGGGCGTTCGCGCCGATGCAGATGGGCGCATCGTCCATGAAGAACGCGTTCGCGTTGACGAAGGCGGACTCCCCGAGCTGGATGTTCGTGCCAAAGGTGCACTGGAAGCGGGGAACCACCACGGCGCCCTCCCCCACACGGCCCAGCATCGCGAGCAGGGTCTCCCGGCGCAGCGCGTCCTCGTCGGCCGCCGCGGCGTTGAACGTGTCCAGCAGCCGCCAGCACTGCCGGCGCCGTGCCTGCAGCTCGTCGTCGTCGAGATACCACTCGCCACGTGCGAGGCGCTCAGGGTGCGTGTCCATGTCTCGATGATGGCAGGCGATGCCTGATGGCCGACGATCCGACCAGGTCGGGGCCCCGGGCGACCCCCCCATACTGGACCGATCGGTCCCGATGGTGTACGGTCCCCATATTGGACCGCTCGGTCCCGATAGGAGGAGACGATCCTGTGGCACGCACGCCGGAATTCGATCGAGACGCAGTGCTCACGAGCGCCATGGACGCGTTCTGGGAGCACGGCTATGACGGGACGTCCATGGCGGACCTGCTGGCGGCGACGGGGTTGAGCAGGAGCAGCCTCTACGCCGGCTTCGGCGGGAAGCATGACCTCTTCCTCGCCTCCTACGACTGCTACCGGCAGCAGCAGGCGGTGGGCCTTCGCGATGCCCTGGACGGGCATGCCTCGCCGCACGGGATCCGCGTCTTCTTCGAGCGGATCGTCGACGGTGCGAGCGATCCGCGGCAGCAGTTCGGGTGCATGAGCACCAACCAGGCCGCAGAGCGCGGCGCACGGGACGAGGAGGTGCGCGCTCGCGTCGACGAGGACTTCCAACAGCTCGAGGACGCCTTCGCGGCCCACCTCCGCGAAGGGCAGTCCGCGGGCACCGTTCCCGCCGACGTCGACGTCGGTGCAGCTGCCGGCGCGCTGGTCACCGCCTTCTCCGGCTTCCAGCTCACCGTGCGGGCGGGCCTGGATCGCACCCGACTCCACCGGACCCTCGACCACCTCTTCGCTCCGCTGATCGCCCGATGACGCGTCGAGCGCCCCAGAGCGCACACCTCCAGACCTGACCGCACGACCTCTCACCGAAGGAGCACGCCATGACCCCCCTTGGAACCATCGCCGTCTACGGAGCCACCGGCCAGCAGGGCGGTGCCGTCCTCGACGCGCTGCTCGCGAAGGGCGCCAGCGTCCGCGCTCTCGTGCGCGATCCCGCCTCGGACCGCGCCCAGGTCCTCGCCCAGCGCGGCGTGGAACTCGTGCAGGCCGACGCGGACGAGCCCGCGAGCCTCGTCCCCGCCCTCGACGGGGTGCGGGCCCTGTTCTTCATGACCACCCCTCCCGGTGGGGTCCAGACGGAGGACACCGAGGGCGAGACCCGACAGGGCATCGCCCTGGCCGACGCCGCGAAGCAGGCAGGCGTGCCCCATGTCGTGTACAGCTCCGTCGGCGGTGCCGAGCGCAAGACCGCGGTCCCCCACTTCGAGTCCAAGCGCCGCGTCGAGGAGCACCTGGAGAGCCTGGGCGTGCCGACGACCCTCGTCCGGCCCGCGTTCTTCATGGAGAACCTCCTGGGCATGAGTCCCTCGCTCGAGGGCGACGAGATCGTCGTGCACCTGCCGCTGCCCGACGCCGTCCCGCTGCAGATGGTCGCGGTCAAGGACATCGGCGCCGTCGCGGCGACCGCACTCCTGGACCCGCGGAGCATCCCGGACGGTGCCATCGAGATCGCCGGAGACGAGCTCACCGGCTCCCAGATCGCGGCGGCCTACGCGAAGCACACGGGGATGCCGGCCCGGTACGAGGCGCTGCCGCTCTCCGTGCTCGACGACTCCTACGACATGCAGGCCATGTTCCGCTGGTTCGCCGAGTCCGCGGCCTACCAGGCCGATCTCGCGCAGGTGAGGGCGCTCGTCCCGGAGGTCCTGGACCTGCCGGCATGGCTGCGGACCGTCGAGGTCCAGCCCGGCGCCTGAGACCCCGCCGCCGTCACGGCCAGCGCACCGCCCCTCCTCGCCGACGCTCTCCCAGGCCTCTGTGGGCGGGACACCCCGTCGGCCTCAGGAGTCGTCCTCAGTCCGAGCAGAGATCCACGTCCGCCGTGCGGACCGTGGTCCCGGTGGTCGAGGTCGAAGACTCCTCGGCACGCCCGTCGGCCGGTGCCTCGGCGTCCGACGTCGGCTCCTGCGAGGACGACGCCTCGCCACTGTCCGGCCCCTCGGTGCCCTCCGGCTCCGACGACGTCGTGTGTCCGCTGCCGGCGCCTGCGACCGCGAGCGGCACGTCGCCCGCCAGATCCTCGAACACGGCCTCGGCCTCCGCGGACGGCACCACCCGATTGGGGTCACCGGGCGCCGGCTCCCACGGCATGGTCACGAAGGTGATGCTCTCCGTGGGCACGCGGGAGACCCTGCTGCCGAGCGACGCCATGTCGCCGATCGCGCTCAGCCCCGGATCGACCGTGAGCGCCGAGGTCGTCGCATCCAGGAAGGAGTACAGCCGGTCCGGGCGAGCGACCACCTGGCGGCTAGTCGCCTCCTGCACCACGGCGGACATCACGATCTGCTGGTGCCCGAGCCGTGCGATGTCGCTGCCGTCGCCCACGGCGTGCCGGGTGCGGGCGAGGGCCAGGGCGTCCCTGCCGTCGAGGGTCTGCTCGCCGGCGGGCAGGTCGAGATCCGCTGCGGGGTCCTCCATCGACTCGGGCAGGCAGACGGGCAGGCCTCCCAGGGCATCGATGATCGCGATGAAGCCCTCGAAGTCGAGCTCGACGAAGTGGTCGATCCGCACCCCGGTCAGCTCCTCCACCGCGGCGACCGAGCAGGCCGGGCCGTAGTTCAGCGCCGAGTTCAGCATCCCTCGACCGCCGGAGAAGGATCCGCGTCCCGTATCGGCGCAGGCCGGGAGGTCCAGGAGGGTGTCCCGCGGCAGCTGCACGGCGTCGATCCGTCCGTCGTCGGCCGAGAGGTGCGCGAGCACCATCGCGTCGCTGCGCCGGGAGCCGTCGGCCTCCCCAAAGGACTCCTCGGCGAGGTCGCGGCTGTCCGAGCCCAGGAGCAGGATGGTCAGATCGCCCTCCTCCGCGTCACCCTGCGCGGCGTCCGTCCCCGTGCGCAGCGGCGCCGTGGTGATGTTCCCCCGCAGATGCGTCACGGTGCCCGCCATCCCGCCGGCCAGCACCAGGACGGCGACGAGGGCGAGCACCGCGAGGATCCGCCCCGGACGCAGCACGACGCGGGCATGCTCCCGGCGGAGATGCTGGGGCTGCGGTCGGTCGAGATGGCGGATACTTCTCGGGGCAGCGGCCACGGTCGCGCCCTCCTCCCACGGGTGTCTGGTCCAGGTCCGCGGACCAGGTCACCACGCGCCGCCCCTCCACCTCCAATAGGTCCCGGGGCACGACCCATGCACCGGCGCTATACGGGCGGTGTCCCTGCAGGTGGGTCGCCTTCCGCGGGCTCCATCAGCTCCATCAATCCGTGCAGCGCCGGATTGGCCTGCGCGACAGGTCGGTGGATGATCCCGATGGAGCGCTGCACCGGTGAGCGGAGCGGGACCAGACGGCCCCCGAACGCAGGGGCGGTCCGCGCGAGCACCTCGGGGACGAGCGTGACGCCGTCGGCCGCGACGCTGAGCGGCACCAGGCTGTCACGCTGCGTGGTCGTGATGACCCGAGACGCGACGACCCCCAAAGACCGGTAGACGGAATCGGTGAGCTGACGGATCGACGTGCCCCGGGGCAGGGTCACGAGGGTCCTGTCCGCCAGGTCCTCGGCGGCCAGCGGCGCCTCATCGCCCACTGCTCCCTCGAGGGTGGGGAGCACGGCGGCGAACTGCTGCGCGGGCAGCGGTGTCACGGCGAGGTCGGCGGGAACCCGGTCGATGACCCCGGCGGCGGCATCCGCCCGACCCACACGGACCGCATCGAAGAGCTCCTCGGCGTCGTCGACCGTGAAGACCTCCACCCGCACCCCGGGATGCGCTCGATGGAAGCGCCCGACCAGGTCCGTGACGATGCTGGCCACGAGCGACGGCAGCCCGGCGACCCGCAGCGAGCCGGTGGTCAGGGAGCGGGCGGAGGCTGCCATCGCCTCGATCGACCCCATCTCCGCCAGGGCCCGACGGCCGGCCGCGACCACGCCGCGGCCGCTCTCCGTGACCTCCATCCGCCGTCCGACCGGCGCGAACAGGAGGAGGCCCAGAGCCTCCTCGAGCGTATGGATGCGGCGGGAGAGCGAGGGCTGGGAGATCTGCAGGGCCTCAGCGGCAGCGGTGAACGATCCGTGGTCGATCACCGCGATCATCGCCTCGACCTGACCGAGGCTCGGAGCGACACCCCGGCCACGGGCGGGAAGGGGCAGTGCCTCCTCGTCCCGCTCGGCGCTGCCGATCATCGCCCTCCCTCGCTCGTCGCTCGCCCTGGCATGCTGCGCCGAGGATACCGGCCCGGGGCACGCTCGCTGCGTCCCCACCGGGCTCACAGCGTCCCCGCCGGGCAGGTGTGTCACGGCCGGGCCGATGGCAACGAGCTCTGGCAATATCGCCACTTGACGTCACCACCGGCCCGCGCGCGACCGGACCGCACACAGCACCGGCCCGATGACCGCGACCAGAGACCTGGGAACCGCGACCAGAGACCAGCGACCCGCTAGAGCACCAGCTGCAGGAACGCGAGGTCGAGCCAGCGGCCGAACTTGGTGCCGACCTCGCGGAGCACGCCGGTGCGCTCGAAACCCAGGCGCTCGTGCATCCGCAGGGACGCCTCGTTGCCCGCATCCACCCCCGCGATCATCACGTGCCGCCCCTGCGCACGCGCTCGATCGATGACGGCATGCAGCAGCAGGGTGCCGATGCCGCGCCCGCGCAGGCCCTCGCGCACGTGGACGGAGTGCTCGACGGTGTGGCGGTAGCCGTCGTGCGGGCGCCACGGCCCGTAGCTGGCGTAGCCCATCACGGCGCCCGTCTCGTCGACCGCGACCAGCACCGGGAAGTCCGCCTGCTGCCGGGCCGCGATCCAGTCCGCGCGGTTGCGGACGTCCACGGTGTCGTCGTTCCAGATGGCCGTGGTGTGCTGCACCACGTGGTTGTAGACCGCGGTGATCCCCGCGGCGTGCGCCGCGGTCGCGTCGAGGATCTGCATGGGCCCCTCCCGAGGATGGCGAGAACCCGGCGAGCATATGTCGTCCCGGGAGCTGCGCAGGACGCCAGCAGGAGCATCGCATCGTTCCCTCGAGTTCGGGTGGGCGAACTCGAGGGTTTGCTAGCGTTCGAGCATGTCCGTCACCGAACTCTCCATCAGCACCCAGAACTACCTGAAAGCGATCTGGAGCCTGGGGGAATGGTCCGAGGACCCGGTCACCGCCTCCGCCCTCGCCGCTCGCGTCGGCGTGAAGATGTCGACGGTCTCGGACGCGGTGCGGAAGCTGACCGAGCAGGGCCTGCTCGAGCACACGCGGTACGGCGCCATCCGGCTCAGCACCCAGGGGCACGAGTATGCCCTGGCGATGGTGCGCCGCCACCGCCTGATCGAGACGTTCCTCGTCGAGGTGCTCGGGTACAGCTGGGATCAGGTCCATGACGAGGCCGAGCACCTCGAGCACGCGGTCTCCGACTTCCTGGTCGAGCGGATCGATCAGCATCTCGGGCATCCCGTGCGCGATCCGCACGGCGATCCCATCCCCGGCGCCGACGGGCAGGTCGCCCGCCCGGATGCGGTGCTGCTCTCGACCGTCCCTGCGGGGTCGAGCGCTCAGGTGGAGCGGATCTCCGACGACGATCCGCGACTGCTCACGTTCTTCGCTGAGCAGGGCATCGGCGTGGGCACCGTGCTCGACGTCCGCCCCGGCGCGCCGTTCTCCGAGGCGATCGAGGTGGCCGTCACCGGGGCCGCGGCGAGCATCTCGCTGGGACGGTCCGCGACGAGCTCCGTCTGGGTCGCGGTCACCGGGGACTCGGCGACTTCCTCCGCGTCATGACCTGCTCGTCGCAGGGTCCGGCTCTGCGGCGCCCGGCTCGGCGGGGTCCGCAGCGCTCCTGCCTCGCGCGCGACGTCGGCGCGCGGTGACGACCCTGCCCAGCAGGCCCCGCCGCGGCTCGAAGAGGTGGACGAGGGCGAACACGCCGCTCTGGACGAGCACGACGAGGCCGCCCGAGGAGGCATCCAGCCAGTAGCTCAGCAGGATCCCCACCACGGACGAGGCCACGGAGACGGCCGGCGCGATGAGGAGCATCCGGCTGAACCGGTCGGTGAGCAGATGCGCGGTGGCACCGGGGACGATGAGCATCGCCACCACGAGGATCACCCCGACGACCTGCAGTGCGACCACGGCGGTCAGCGCCAGCAGGCCCAGGAGGAGCGCCCCGAGCGCTCGTGGCGACAGACCGATCGCCTGGGCGTGGAGAGGATCGAAGGCGTAGAGCGTGAGGTCCCGGCGCTTGAGGAGCAGCAGCACGAAGGCGATCGAGGCCAGCACGCAGATCTGGAGGAGATCGCCCCGGGAGACCCCGAGGATGTTGCCGAAGATGATGTGGTTCAGGTCGGTCTGGCTGGGCGTGATGGAGATGAGCACCAGGCCGAGGGCGAACAGCGCGGTGAACACGATGCCGATCGCGGCGTCCTCCTTGACCCGGCTCGTCCCGCGGATCACCCCGATGAGCACCACGGCCAGGAGCCCGAAGACGAGGGCGCCGACCGCGAACGGTGCGCCGACCACGTAGGCGAGGACCACTCCCGGCAGGACGGCATGGGAGACGGCATCGCCCATCAGGGACCAGCCGACCAGCACCAGCCAGCACGAGAGCAGGGCGCACACGATCGCGGCTACCACGGTCGCGACCAGGGCGCGCACCATGAAGTCGTACTGCAGCGGCTGGACCACCAGCTCGAGGATGCTCATGCGGCACCGTCCTTCCCCAGCGCACCGAGCGGGTCGAGGCCGAAGGTGAGCGCGAGCTTCTGCGGGGTGAGGGCTTCGGCGACGGACCCGTGGAAGAGCACCCTGCGCTGCAGGAGCACCGTCTCGTCGGCGAGCTGCGGGAGGGCGTGGAGATCATGGGTGGAGACCAGGATCGTGCGACCCTCCGCCGCGAGCTCGCGCAGCAGCGCGACCATGGTGGCCTCGCTGCGCTTGTCGACGCCGGCGAACGGCTCGTCCAGCAGCAGCACCTGCGCCCCCTGGGCGATGCCCCGCGCCACGAAGGCCCGCTTCTTCTGCCCGCCGGAGAGCTGCCCGATCTGGCGGTGGGCGTACTCGGTCAGCTCCACTCGCGCCAGCGCCTCCTCGACCGCCGCACGATCGACGGCCCTCGGCCGACGGGTGATGCCCTGCAGCCCGTAGCGCCCCATCATCACCACGTCCCGCACGGAGACCGGGAAGGTCCAGTCGACGTCCTCGCTCTGCGGGACATAGCCGACGATCCCGCCGGAGCGCGCCGCGCGCGTGTCCGCACCATTGATGAGGACAGTGCCCGTATCGGGACGCACCATGCCCATGATCGCCTTGAACAGGGTCGACTTCCCCGAGCCGTTCATCCCGACCAGACCGGTCACGCGCCCGGCGGCGACCTCGACGCTCGCGCCCTCCAGCGCGACCACCTCGCCGTAGCGGACCGTCACGTCCCGCACGTGGATCGCGGCCGTCATGCCGCGCTCCCGGAGAGGCCCTCGACGATGACGTCCGCGTCGTGCCGGAGGAGATCGAGGTAGGTGGGCACCGGGCCGTCGGGGCCGGAGAGGGAATCGACGTAGAGCGTCCCGCCGAAGTCCGCGTCGGTCGCCTCGACCACCTGCTGCATGGGTTTGTCCGAGACCGTCGACTCGCAGAACACGGCGGGCACCCCCTGGGAGTCGACGTAGTCGATCACTGCGGCGACCTGCTGCGGAGTGGCCTGCTGCTCGGCGTTGACGGGCCAGATGAACTGCTCCGTGAGCCCGGCATCCCGGGCGAGGTAGGAGAACGCCCCCTCGCAGGTGACCAGCGCGCGCTCGTTCTCCGGCAGCGCGGCCAGCTCCTCCTCCAGGCCGTCCTGCACCCCCTGGAGCTCGGACCTGTACTCCTCGCCGTTGGCCTCGTAGTCCGTCGCATGCTCCGGATCGAGCTCGCTGAACGCCTCGACCATGTTGTCCACGTAGATCTGCACGTTCACCGGGCTCATCCACGCATGCGGATTCGGCTTCCCGGCGTCGACGTCACCGGTGATGTCCAGGACGTCCACTCCCTCCGAGACGACGACGTGGGGGACGTCCACGGACTCCACGAACTGCTCGAACCACAGCTCGAGGCCCAGGCCGTTGTCCACGATGAGGTCCGCCTCCGATGCCTTGGCGATGTCACGGGGCGTGGGCTCGTAGCCGTGGATCTCCGCCCCGACCTTGGTGATCGACTCGACCGCGAGGTGGTCCCCGGCGACGTTCTGCGCGATGTCCGCGAGCACGGTGAACGTGGTCAGCACGACCGGCCTGTCGGCCTCTCCAGCGCGGGATCCGCCACCGCACCCAGCGAGCACGAGGGCCCCGGCGAGCACCAGTCCCGCCGCCCGCCACCACTGTGTACGCACTCCAACACACCCCTCTTCGTCATCTTCGTCATCTCGGCCTTGAATAGTTCGTCGGCACGAACTTGCCAGATGCTACACCTCCACCGCCGCCGGCGCGCCGGGACGTCTCGCAGGCTGCGGAACCGACGTCGCCGAGGCGGGCGGCTGTGCGAGACTCGTCGCCGCCCACTGCCCCGCACGCCCTGGAGGAACCCATGCCCGCACCCGGAGACCCCCTGACCACGGCGAAACGGACTCCGTCGATGATCACGATCTTCAGCGGCTCCGCGACGGGCAGCTCGGACGTGTTCGCACACGGGACGACGGCGCTCGCCCGCGAACTCGCAACGGCAGGGATCGGCATCGTCTACGGCGGTGGTCGCGTGGGGCTCATGGGGACTCTCGCCGGAGCGGCCATGGAGGCCGGCGGCGAGGTGCACGGCGTGATGCCGCAGTCGCTGGTCGACGAGGAGATCGCCCATGAAACGATCACGCACCTCGACGTCGTGCCGGACATGCACTCACGCAAGCTGCGGATGGCCGAGCTGGGGGATGCCTTCGTAGCCCTCCCCGGTGGTGCGGGCACGCTCGAGGAGCTCTTCGAGGTCTGGACCTGGCAGCACCTGGGGATCCACCACAAGCCGGTGGCCCTGTACGACATCGCGGGCTACTGGCAGCCCCTCCTGGCGGCCCTCGACTCCATGACGTCCGCCGGATTCCTCGCGGAGCACCTCCGTGCGTCACTGATCGTCTCCGACGATCCGGAGCAGCTCGTCACCTCACTGAGCACCTGGACCGCGCCCGCCAGGAAGTGGGCGCGCAGCTCGTAGAGCCGAGCGGGCGCATGCGGACTGGACCACACCTGTCCGGTGCGCCACTCCGCCCGCCACCCATGTTGCATCCATTGATGCATGCATTAGCCTGGAGCGCATGGAGTCCCTCGAACTGCCCTGGCTCGACGTGCCCGAGAGCCGCCCGATCGCCGATCGCATCGCCGCGTCCGTGGCCCGGAAGATCGCCGAGGGCGACATCGATCCCGGCGACCTGCTCACCGAGGTCGACGTCGCCGCCCGGCACGGGGCGAGCCGCACCCCGTCCCGCGAGGCGATGCTGCAGCTCGAGAGGTGGGGGCTGGTGCGTCTGGTGCCGAAGAAGGGCGCCCTGGTCACGAACCCCACGGCACGGGAGCGTCGCGAGCTGCTGTCGGTGCGCTCGATGCTCGAGAGCCATGCGGTGGCCCGCATCGTGGGCGACGACGCACTGCGGGAGAGCCTGCTCGGCCGGCTCGAACCGATCCTCGCCGCCCAGGCGGACGCCGTCGGCCGGCCGACGGACTTCGTCCTGCACGACTACTCGTTCCACCTGCAGATCGCCGCGCACGACGACAACCACGTCGTCGACGAGATCCTCCGCACGCTCGCCCCGCGCCTGGTCCGCCTGACCCGCCTCGCGGTCACCGCTGCGTCGGCCGACCTCGCCGCGCTCCACCGCGAGCACGTCGAGCTCACCGACGCCATCCGCAGGCAGGACGTCGCGACCTTCCGCGAGCTCATCGACCACCACCTCACCTCCGGTCACGAGCACTACGAGGTCATGCCGTGAGCCGCCGGAGCCGCCGCCCCGTGCCCGCCTGGCTGCGGGTGGCCCCGACGGGCTTCGTGCTCGCCTGGGGCGGCAATCACTTCACGCCCCTGCTGCACGTGTACGAGACGGTCGGTGGCTACGCGCCGTGGCAGGCGAACCTGCTGCTGGGCATGTACGTGGTCGGGCTGATCCCCGGCATGCTGCTGGCCGCCGCGCTCTCGGACCGCTGGGGCCGCAAGCCCCTGGCGATCGTGGGCCTGCTCGGCGCCATGGTCGCGAGCACCCTGCTCGCGGCGGGGATGAG
This sequence comes from Brachybacterium alimentarium, assembly GCF_002332425.1. Lineage (GTDB taxonomy): Bacteria > Actinomycetota > Actinomycetes > Actinomycetales > Dermabacteraceae > Brachybacterium > Brachybacterium alimentarium. The sequence goes on from NZ_NRGS01000011.1 coordinate 271,173, forward strand.
CAGCTTCCTGGTGCTGTGCATCGGGCGCGCCCTCGCCGGGATCGGGGTGGGCGTGGGCATGTCCGTCGGCTCGAGCTGGATCAAGGAGCTCTCCGCCCCGCCGCACGATCCCTCCGCCACGGCGACCGCCGGGGCCCGACGCTCCTCGATGACGCTCACCCTCGGCTTCGCGATCGGCGCGGGCGTCACCGGATCGCTCGCCCAGTTCGTCCCGCTGCCGGGCCAGATGCCCTACCTCGCCCATCTGCTCCTGTGCCTGGTCGCGGCGGCGGCCCTGGCCACCGCGCCGGAGAGCCTGCCGCGCGCGCTGCGAGCCCGCGGCTCCCTGCGCGACGATCTGCGGGTCCCGTCGGCCGGGCACCCGGTCTTCGTGCGTCTCGTGCTGCCGGCCGCCCCCTGGGTGTTCGCCGCCGCCGGTGTTGCCTACGCGATCCTGCCCAGCACCGTCGAGGAGCACCTCGGGGACTCGGCGACGATCTACGCGACCGGCCTGACCGTGCTCACCCTCGGCGTCGGCGCCCTCGCACAGGGGGCCGTCGGGCTGCTGAACCGCCTCACCCGTGGCCGCGCGCTGCTGGTGGGCATGAGCGGCATGACCGTCGGGATGGTCCTGGCCGCGGTCGCGAGCGACCTGCACGATCCCGTGCTGGTCGTCGCGGTGGCCGCGCTGCTCGGTGCGTCCTACGGCGTGTGCGTGGTCTCCGGGCTGATCATCGCCCAGTCGCTCGCGTCCCCGCGGGACCTCGCCGGGATCACGGGCGTCTACTACTCGCTGTCCTACCTCGGCTTCCTGCTGCCCACGATCCTGGCCGCCCTCACCCCGGTGCTGTCGTACACCGGCGGGCTCGTGATCGTCGCCGTGATCTGCGCGCTCTGCCTGAGCACGGTCGGCATCGGGCTGCGCCGCCCGCCCCGCACGGCGGCACCGGTCGAGATCGACGAGGCCGACGAGGCCGACGACGTTCTCGAGGGGGCGCCCTCGCCGGCCGAGGACCTCACCCTCAGCCGCTGACCCTCGCCGACGCAGCCGCCTCGCCGTAGTGTGTGTGCAACCGCATTCCTCGCACTGCATCGGCCAGGAGGCCATCACCATGAGCAGCCCCGCATCCCCCGAGGTCCCCACCACAGCCTTCGCCGACGGCTCCCCGATCCCGCTGATCGGCTTCGGCACCGGCGGCGCCCAGGGCCCCGCCGGGGTCGAAGTGATCGTCTCCGCACTGCGCACCGGCTATCGGCTGCTGGACACGGCCGCCCGGTACGGGAACGAGACGGCCGTGGGTGAGGCCGTGCGCCGCAGCGGCGTGGATCCCGCCGAGGTGCTCGTGACCACGAAGGTCGCCGGCGGCGATCACGGCCGGGAGGCCGCCCGCACCGGGATCCTCGAGTCCCTTCGCCGCCTGGGGCTGAAGAGCGTGGGCATCGCCCTGATCCATTGGCCGAACCCCTCGCGCGGGCTGATGGTCGACACCTGGCGCACTCTGCTGGACCTGCGGACCGAAGGCCTCGTCACCCACGCCGGCGTCTCCAACTTCCGGCCCGAGCAGCTCCAGGAGCTCTTCGACGAGACCGGGCAGTGGCCCGAGATCAACCAGATCCAGCTCTCCCTGGCCCTCCCCCGCCAGGAGCCGGACGCGTTCCACCGCGAGCACGGCATCGTCACCGAGGCGTGGGGTCCGCTCGGCACCCGGGACGGCCTCTCCGAGCAGTTCGCGCTGCGCACGGTCGCCGCGAAGCACGACGTCTCCGTCGCGCAGGTCGCGCTGCGCTGGGCCGTGGACCGGGAGATCGTCGTGATCCCCCGCTCCTCCGATCCGGGCCGGCAGCGCCTGAACCTCGACCTCGCAGCGCTCCATCTCGACGACGAGGACCGCCATCTCCTGGCGAGTCTGGACCGCGGCGAGGAGAAGGCCTGGGACTCGCGCGAGCACGAGGAGTGGTGAGCGTGCCTTCCGTCAGCCGGTGACGGTGCGCGCGATCGCGTGCATCTCGTCGAGTCGGCCCCACTCGTCGTCGTCCGTGCCGGCGTAGACGTATGAGATCCGGCCCGCGTAGCCGACGTCGCGCAGCACGGTGAGCGCGCGGGTGAGGTCGACGGCGTCGAGCACGCCCGGGGCGGATTCGCGGGCTTTGACCTGGGAGCACTCCGCCCGTCCGGCCACGGCCGCGATCTGGTCGTACTTGTCCTCTCCAGTCCAGTTGCCGGTGTCGATGAGCAGGCCGACCTGGCCCTCGAGCTGCTCGAAGAGCCGCTGCGTGACGTCCGCGTCGATCAGCAGCGACTTCCAGTTCTCGGTGATCACCCGGATGCCCTGGTGCTCCGCCGCGAGGGCGCGGAGCCGACGCGCGCTGAGCGCGATCGTCTCGTCCGACGGGGCCTGGTCCCCGGCAGGCACCCGCACCCGAGGGGCACCGAGCTGCTCGGCGACGTCGATCCAGCCCGACAACCAGCGCTGCTGCTGTTCTCCGTGCTCGGGGTGGAGCACGTCCCCGTCGTCCACGAGGAAGCACTCGAGGTCGACGCCCGCAGTGTCGAAGGCGTCGCGCACCTCGGCGAGGTAGGCGGACTCGGTGCGAGGCAGGTAGAAGTGGCACAGCTGCGCGCTGGCGAAGCCGTGCTCTGCGAGCTGCCCGGGCAGCTCGAGCAGGTCCAGACCGCCACCGGAGGTGTTCTCGGTCAGCACGCCCGAGGGCGCAGAACCCGGCGCGACGAAACGCCCCATCGTCCGGAACACGGACCAGGTGTGCAGGGCCTTGGTGGGATCGAGCGTGTGGGCCATGGGATCTCCTGTGATCGAGGTGGCGAGGGCGGCGTCGCCGTGCGGCACCGGACCATCATGTCGCACCGGGCCGTGGTGCCCGCCAGTTAGCGTAGGCCCATGTCGCCGATGACCACCCGCCCCGCCACGTCCGCCGATACCGCGGATTCGTCCTTCGACGATCTGCTTCCGGACCGCTGGCGCGAGGGGGACAACTGCCGTTCCGTGGTCGCGACCGACAGCTCGGGTCGAGTGCTCGGGCATTGTCGAGGCATCGACAACAGCTTCCATCCCGACTCCCGCAGCCTCGTGCTCGAGGTGGCCGAGGAGGCCGAGGAGGCCCGAGGCGAGCACTCATGGGCCGAGATCGCCGACGCGCTGCTCGAGGCGCAGATCGAGGTCTCGCGCCTGCCGCTTCGCTTGAAACCCGCGACCCATGAGACCGAGCTGCTGGAGCTGTGCGCCCGCCACGGCGGTGTGCTGGTGCAGCTCATGCCGCCGTGGCGCTACGTGGTCGACGAGGCGATGCGCACCTGGGCGGCGGCGCACCGCACGACACCCGACGGCCTCCACGCCACCCCCATCGACGATGCACGACGCGAAGAGATGCTGGATCTCTACGTCGAGCACTACACCGCCCAGCACGCCCGCTGGTCCCCGGCCGCCGCACCGGCTGAGCTGCGGGCGGAGAACGCTCCGGACTTCGCACCGGGCGGCGACGGCAGCTTCGATCCCGACCACAGCGTGGTGCTGCTGCGCGACGGAGCGATCGCTGCGCAGGCTCTCGCCTGGCCGCCGGAGCCCGATGGCGGCATCGAGATCTCCATGGAGTCGCGTCCGCACGAAGGGCCGACGGCCCGGGAGGACATGGAGGCCTGCGTCGCGGCGGTCATCGACCGCAGCGCCGACGAGGACGTGCTGCTGATCGACTCACACGTCACCGAAACGCTGGAGTCGGCGATGATGCGCGACGTGCCCGGCCCTCCCCCGCATCCCGAGGACACCTGGACCGCGATCGTCGGGATCCCCGTCCCGGGCGGGCCGACACCGATCCCGCTGCCCGCAGCGCAGATTCCGCTCGACGCAGTACCGCTGGCCGAGCGGCTGCGCGGCTAGGGCGCGTTGCCTATTTGCGTAGCCAGGCGATGACGGCGCAGAGGACGACGCTGGCTCGACAGATGATGGCGTGCTTCTCGTAGTGGGTGGCGATCCCGCGCCACTGTTTGGCCGGTCCGAACTGCCGCTCGAAGATTTTGCGGCCAGCATAGGAGGTCTGATCGAGACCGGGTGGGCGTCCACCCCGAGTGCCCTTCTTCTTGCCGTGAGCGATCCCGTCGGACTTCTGCGAGATCACAGCTTTCAAATGTGCCTACAGCCCGGGTGCGTCGACACATGCGGAAGCGTGCTGCGGAGTCAGGGGCCGCGGTGCACTGATTTTGGGGAGGTAGGTGTGGGCCGGCGCTCGCATTGCGTCGACTTGAAGTCGTCAGCCGACGTTTGACATCATCGGCATTCCTGTGCGAGCTTCGTAAACACCGAACATCCACGGGTCGAAAGTTGAAAATCACGTGAAGAGACGTCTATTCTTTCGAGCGGCAAGTGTTGCAGCCGCCGGTTCCACGATGGCAGCACTCGCGTCGCCCTCTTGGGCAGACGGCGCCGTTGCGACCGCAGACGACAGCGAAGGCCTGCCTCAGCTCACTGTCGACGAGTGGCGGGAGGTGCAGGCCGCTGCAGAGGCTGCCGGAGACACCGAGGCCGCGGAGGCGGCTGAGTATGGCAAGGCAGTCGCCGAGAATCAGGCGAAGGCGAAGACTGGCAAGCTGGTCGTCGTGCCCATGCTCGTTCCGACCCTCATAAAGAAGGCAGTGAAGGCCGCCCTCAAGTATGGCGGTCACAAGGTGCCGAAGCCCCTAAGGCCTTACACCAATAAGATCCTCAACGTCCTCGACAACACAGAGGCGTGGGAGGAGGCTGGGCTGACGACGGGGTTCATGGCCGTCGGAATTCCGCCAGACGCCTCCCAGCAGGCGGCGCACTGGATCGTCGTGTTCGTTGGCTGAGAGTTGTCGATGAAGGACGTGGCGGGATGGCTGACCGCTGGGGCGCTGGTTGTTGGGTCCTTGGCTGTCGGCCTCGCCCCCGTTGTGGCGGTCATGGGTGTGGCGATCCTGATGGACGTTGCGCTTCGGACCGGACACGTCGTGGCGTTGCTCGCGAGCTTCGGAATTGCGATTGTCTGGTTACTTTTCGTAAGCTTTACAGAGATTCCGTTAAAAATTGCGCTACGAAAATCATCGCCGGTGGCGCGTGAAATCATCATCAACCTATTTGCCTTAACCCTGCTTGCGTTTTCATACTTTGTCATCGTTGAACAGTTCTTGGCAAGCGCCATTATGGCGGCCCTGTCATTTGCTGGGTATCTCGCCTTGCGGCCCCTCATTGAACGCGCCGAGCGTGCGGCAGACGCACTTCCCAGGGATACCCAGTAGCTGTTTGAGGTCACGGTGTCGCCGACATGTTCGTCGGCTCGGGTCAGGATGAGTTCTCCGCCCCCGCGAGGCTCGCGCCCTCAGGGCTGCCATATGCGTGGGTGACACCTGGGGCTGCCGCGCTGATAAGTGACATCTTGACCTGACCTACCTACGGCTTGGATTCCAGTTGTCGTCGCTAGACGATGGTCTTCATGGAAGGCTCACTGCATGCCCGGGCCGTACCGTCCCGAGTTCCGCGCCCGTGCCATCGCTCTGGTGCACGAGGGCCGACAGGTCGAGCAGACCGCGCAGCACCTCGGCATCAAATAGGCGTATGAGGTCATGCCGTTGCCGAGACCGCCCACCATGGTCGCATTCTTCAGGAACTGAACCCGCTGCATCTTCCTTGCGGCCGGGTCCTCGATGTCCCAGAACCCATGACCCGCGATGGTCGTCGGCACGAGCGAGCCGGCCAGCAGAAACGCCGACGTCTGCGGGGCGATGCCCTCGGAGACAGCAGACTGCCGGCCGATCAGGTGGGCCCGCCCTGTTGCCGGAGACGACGGCTGCTGCCAAGCTTCCGATGTGCCCTCCTTCGTGACGCCGGTCATCGCGCCCGGATCGCTGTCCCGCCTGCACCAGCCGGTGCTCACCGCCGGGTCCATCCGCTTGCGCCCATGGGCCGACGCTGATGCGCCAGCTCTCGTCTCGGCCTACCAGGAGCCGACCATCCAGCGTTGGCACGCCCGGTCCCTGACCCCGGACGAGGCCGACGACTGGGTCGCGTCCGCCCACGCAGCATGGATGGCAGAAACAGCTGTGAGCTGGGCCGTCGACCTTGATGACCAGCTCGCCGGACGCATGACCCTGAAGCTCGACAACTCCGATGGATCCGCCGCGGCCGCCTACTGGACTCGCACCGTCGCCCGCCGCCGCGGGGTGGCGTCCCGTGCTCTGCGCTTGGCCACCGGGTGGGCGTTCTCCGCCGGGATGCACCGGGTCGAGCTCGAGCATTCGACCCTCAACCCGGTGTCGTGCCTCGTTGCCGATAGAGCGGGATTCGACGCGGAGGGCACTCGCCGAGGGAGCGCCCTGCACGCCGACGGATGGCATGACATGCACGTCCACGCCACGATCGATGCGATGAGCACTCTAGGCGCTCCACAGGCGATGGCGTGCACGTAGGGCCCGTGCGACCGCAGTCAATCTCCCGAGGGTCACGTCAACGGCGCTGTCGGCGGACGGGCCTCCAGCGCGACCCTTGACCAACCCGGTGTTCCCGAGTGGGATGGCCCCATGACCTCACTGAGCGCACGCGCCGATTCCCTTCTCGCCCTGCACCACCGTTCGACCCCGGTGGTGCTGCCCACCGTGTGGGACGCCTGGTCCGCCCAGGCCGCTGTCTCCGCCGGCTTCGAGGCGCTGACCGTCGGCAGCCACCCCGTCGCGAACTCCGTCGGCGCCGGCGACGGCGAGGACATGAGCCTCGAGGACGCCCTCGCAGGCATCGCCCGGGTGGCCCGCGCCGTGGACGTCCCGGTCTCGGCCGACGTGGAGTCCGGCTACGACACCGCAGCTGGCGAGCTCGTCGAGCGCGTGCTGGAGGCGGGCGCCGTCGGCGTCAACATCGAGGACACCGTGCACTCGGAGGGTCGGCTGCGCGGGGCGCAGGAGCACGCCGACTACATCGCCGGGGTCCGTCAGGCGGCCGACGCGGCCGGGGTCCATCTGGTCATCAACGGGCGCACCGACGTGTTCAAGACCGACGAGCAGATCCCGGACCGTCAGGCCGAGGCGATCACTCGACTGAACCTGCTTGAGGGCGCCGGGGCCGACTCGCTCTACCCGGTCGGACTGCCGGACGTGGCGACGTTGAAGGCGCTGCTCGCCGCGGTCAGCACTCCGCTGAACGTCACCGCCCACCCGGTGAACGGCTCCATCCCGGAGGGCCTGGATCTCGCGCGGCTCACGGAGCTCGGTGTACGCCGCGTGAGCTTCGGCCCGCTGCTGCAGGCCGCTCTGGCCGACCACCTCGACGAGATCACGAAGGCCTGGCGCTGACCTCCTCGCGCCGGACCGATCGGTTCTCCTGCGCGAGCGAGCATCGGGCATAGGGTCCTCGTGGCGGGTCCCGGTCGCGACGTCGCGGCGCCGCCGACCACGAGGAGTGATCAGCTATGCAGTACTCCCAGCTCGGACGCACCGGAGCGACCGTCTCCCGGCTCGTCCTCGGCACCATGAACTTCGGCCCCCACACCGCGGAGGACGATGCCTTCGCGATCATGGACCGCGCCCTCGAGCAGGGCGTGACCTTCGTCGACACCGCGAACGTCTATGGCGGGAAGGAGCACAGGGGCTGGACCGAGGAGATCGTGGGCCGCTGGCTCGCCAGGACCGGCAAGCGCGACGAGATCGTGCTGGCCACCAAGGTGTTCGGCGAGATGGGTCCCGGTGCGAACGACCGTGGGCTCTCCGCGCTGAACATCCGTCGCGCGGTGGACGAGTCCCTGCGCCGCCTGCAGACCGACCACATCGATCTCTACCAGATGCACCACGTGGACCGCTCCGCCCCCTGGGAGGAGATCTGGCAGGCCATGGACCTGCTGGTCGCGCAGGGGAAGATCAGCTACGTCGGCTCCTCGAACTTCGCCGGCTGGCATCTCGCGCAGGCCAACGAGACCGCCCGCGCCCGGCACTCGCTGGGGCTCGTCTCCGAGCAGTCGCTGTACAACCTGTTCTCTCGCGACGTCGAGCTCGAGGTGCTGCCTGCCGCGGAGCACTACGGGATGGGCGTCATCGCCTGGTCGCCGCTCTCGGGCGGCAAGCTCGGAGGCCGCTCCGAGGGGGGCGTGCGCCGCGGTACAGCAGACCGCCGCCATGACCCCGCGGACCTCACCGACCAGCTGGATCGCTGGGAGGCTTTCTGCGACGAGCGCGGCCTGGCGCCCGGCCAGGCGGCTCTCGCGTGGCTGCTGCACCGGCCCGGTGTGCTCGGCCCGATCATCGGCCCGCGCACCATGGAGCAGCTGGACTCGGCGATCGAGGCCGTCGACATCTCGCTGTCCGATGAGGACCTGGCGACGCTCGACGAGATCTTCCCCGGCCCGGGCGGACCGGCCCCGGAGGCTTACGCCTGGTGACCCCGGTTCAGCCGACGAGCAGGCAGAACGAGGACCTTTCGGGAGCGCTCCTAGGCATGTCGGCCCTTCGTCCTACGATCACGGCATGCCGGATATGGAGCCCCTCTCAGGGGCCGAGCCCGAGGACTCGACGTCCCGCCTGACCCTGCACCGACCCCGCCGCGAGGACGTGCCGGAGCTCTTCGCGATCCTGTCGGACCCGCTCGTGTGGACGCATCTGCCCTCCGGGCGGCACCGGGAGATCGAGCGTACGGCGCAGGCCGTGGAGCGGTGGGACGCCGAGTGGGAGCGCGATGGCATCTCCACCTGGGTGGTGCGGGAGCGCGGGGTCGCGCAGGTCATCGGCTACGGCGGGCTCTCGTCACTGGACGGCGTCGCCTGGAACCTCGGCTACCGCTTCGCGGTGCGAGCGCAGGGGCGAGGCTTCGCGACGGAGCTCGCCCGCCACGCCGTGGCGCGCGCCCGCACCGAGGGGCCGGCGCTTCCGGTGATCGCCTACCTGCTCGAGCACAACGCGGCCTCCGCGGCAGTGGCCCGCCGGGTCGGGCTGGAGCTCGTCGACCGCGGGCCCGACGCCGGGAACCCGGATCCGGAGGCGGTGCGGCTGGTCTTCGCCAGCCGTGCGCTGAGTCCGGAAGAGCTCACGGCCGCCCGGCGCTGACGGGACGACCGTCGTCAGAGCGCGACCGGGACCACCTCGGCGCCGGCGAGCTCGGCCAGCTCATGGCCGGGGACGAGGATCTTGGACGTGCGCACTCCCCCGCCGATCAGCACGTCGTCGAGCGCGGCCACCGCGGGATCGATCAGCACCGGCCAGTCTGCCGGCAGACCCACCGGGGTGACACCGCCGCTGGTCATGCCGGTCAGCACCTCGGTGTCCTCGGTGCGTGCGAAGGACAGCTTGCTCGCCCCGAGATGCTTCTTGACCGTGCGATTGACGTCCGCACGGTCGCTCGCGAGCACAATCACCGCAGCCAGGATGTCCTACCCGCCTCCGCGGCCCTTGACGATCACGCAGTTCGCGGTCGTGGTCTCGTCCACGCCGTAGGCCTCACAGAACGCGGCGGTGTCGGCCAAGTGGTCCTCGACGGGGGCAACGCGCGCGCTCGGCACCGCACCGGCGCGAACGGCCTCGGCCGCGGGAAGTGCGACGAGATCGAGGGAATCGATCAGCGGGGTCCAGCTCAGGGGCAAGGTTCCGTCGTTCGCCATGCCTCCCACTGTAGGAGCGTCACGGGCCGAGGTGGAGAGGGAGGGAGTCAGCATCCCGACAACGTGGCTCACCGCTGTTCGCGCCAGGCACGTGCCTCGTCCATCAACCTGTCCACGACTGCCTGCTTCTCGTCGACGTAGACGGAGCGGCGGCCCGCGTATCGCCGTGCGAGATCGAGCTTCGCGGCCTCATAGCGGCACGCCGCATCCGGAACCGTCCTCAGGAAGCCGCGGAAAAGCAGGTAGTCGGTGAACGTGACCGAGCCGCTGGGCACGACGTGCACATGATCCGTGCGGTGGTCGTCGACGATCCGGTGGAGGAAGGCATGGTCGGGATCGTCGGCGAAGGACCTCGGCATGTAGGCGAAGCCCGCTGCCCCCAGAGCTGCAAGCACCGGCCCGGTCAGGACGGTCCCCACATCGCGCACGCCGACCGCGATATCGATGGTGTCCTTCGAGGGGAGGCCCGGAACGCTCGTGGAGCCGACGTGCTCGATAACGGCGTCCGGAAGCACAGCGCTCAGCTCCGCCGCGCTCGCGAGGAATCGGGACGGCCACCCGTCGTCGTACGGGACGATCTCCACCACCGTGTGCGCTCTGTTCGCCATCCCCGCACGCTACGCGGGGTCGGGCTCTCCCTGTGCGGGCCTGTAGGTAGTCTCGGGCGATGCTGCTGCTCCTCGATCTCGACAACACACTCATCGACCGTGATGACGCCTTCGCCCGCTGGGCCGCAGAGTTCCTCGACGAGCTCGGCGGGGGGCCGGAGGATCTGAACTGGCTCCTCAAGGCCGACGGGCATGGGTACACGCACCGGGCGGTTCTGGCTGACGGGCTCCGTGACCGGCTCGGGCTCACCACCTCGCGGGAGGACCTCGTGCAGACCCTCCTGCTCGGCCATGCCCCTTTCGTCCGCTGCTACAGCGGAATTTTGGATCGCCTGGCCGGCCTCCGTGCCGCAGGGACGACGCTCGTGGTCGTCACCAACGGCATGATCGAGCAGCAGACCCAGAAACTGCAGGTCACCGGATTGGATGCCGTGGTCGATCGGGTCATCATCTCCGAGGCCATCGGCGTCAAGAAGCCCGATCCGACGATCTTCGCAGCGGCGATCGAAGGACTGGCCCGCACAGAAGACCCCTGGATGGTCGGTGACCACGCGGAGGCGGACATCTCCGGCGGCAGAGCCGCAGGGTGCAGAACAGGCTGGGTCAGCCATGGCAGGCGGTGGGCGGGCGATGAGCCGCCGGCGGTCTCCGCGACCACCACGCTCGATGTCCTAGACCGGATCGAGGAGACCGAGCGGGCTGAGTCCGCGCGGCCGGACGGGAGCCATGCCTGAGCCGCGGGAGATCACCCTCCTCGGGAAGACGGTGCGTCGCCCCCGGAAGCCGTGGACCGAGACCGTCCATGCGCTGCTGCGGCATCTGCGCGAGCAGGACCTCCCCGTACCCGAGCCGCTGGGGATCGACGACCGCTTCGAGTACGTGACCCTCGTGGCCGGTGTCGCCGGCGACGAAGCCTGGCCGGACGGTGTCCCGGCCGATGGTGCACGGTCGATGGGCCGCCTCCTGCGCGCGGTCCACGACGCCACCCGGGCGTGGCTCCCACCCACCGAAGCACAGTGGTCGGTTCCCCACAGCCCCGGAACGATCATCTGCCACGGCGATCCGAAGCCTGGGAACGTCGCCTGGCTCGATGGGCGGGCGGCGGGCCTGTTCGACTGGGACGCTGCCCGGCCGGGCGACCCCTTCGACGACCTCGCCTATGCGCTCCTGTGGACGATCCCCCTCAACGCTGTTCCGCGGGACGGCCAACCCTCCGCGACCGAGCAGGCGCGTCGCCGGGAGCGCGCCGAGGCACTGCTGGAGGGGTACGGCTGGTCCGCACCGCTCGACATCGTCGACGCCGCAGTGCGCCGTCACGAGCTGGCGATCGACGAGGCGGAGTGGCTCGGCGAGCGCGGTCACGAGCCCCATGCGAGCTGGGTGGCGCAGGAGTGGCCGACGCGCTGGCGTCACGACCTCGACGCCTTGCGAAGCGCAGGCCGACGAGCGTTCCCCGCCTGACCGCACCCGCAGACGTGCACCGTCACCCGCGCTCGACGATCTGGCCGCCCTTCATGATCATCGTGAACGCCTCGTCGGGGCGGGCGAGGAGCGAGATGTCCTCGAGAGGGTCGCCCTCCACGAGCACGAGGTCGGCGATCGCCCCCTCCTCGACCACGCCGAGCACCCCGGGGTACGGGTTCCTCTCCCCGCACAGTCGCAGCAGCTCAGCATTGCGGATGGTCGCCTGCTGGAGCGCCTGGGCCGGGGTGTACCAGCGGGTGAGCTTCGCGAGCTGGGCGCCCTGCCGGGTGGCCAGGCGCGGGTCGAACAGGGTATCCGTCCCGAACGCCACCTTGATGCCGTGGGCGATGGCGAGCTCATAGGCGCGGTCGGTGCCGGCGACCATCGCCAGCTGCTTCTGCCGGCTCGGCCCGGACATCGGGATCACGTCCTCGTCGTCCAGGAACGGTTGCAGGCTCCACCACACGTCATGCTCGGCGAGCAGCTCGGCGGTCTCCTCGTCGATCAGCTGACCGTGCTCGATGCAGCGCACGCCGGCGTCGACGGCGGTCCTGATCGCTCTCGGCGTGTACGCGTGCACGGTCACGTACGTCCCCCAGTTCTCCGCGGCGGAGACCGCCGCCCGCATCTCGGGGACCGTGTACTGGGAGACGTCCAGCGGGTCGTAGTGGGAGGCCACGCCTCCGCCGGCCATGAGCTTCACCTGCGTGGCTCCCTGGCGGAGCACCTCGCGGGAGGCCCGCAGCACCTCCGCCTCGCCGTCGGCGATCGCGGCCACGCCGAGCAGCTCGACACGGCTGAGGTGACCGGCCGCGCCGCGCGGCACCTCGTGCGGCATGCGGAAGTCGCCGTGGCCACCGCTCTGCGAGATGAAGGCGCCGGACGGATAGATGCGCGGCCCAGGCGTGACGCCCTCGTCGATCGCGCGCTTCAGCCCGTGCGTGGGACCGCCGAGGTCCCGCACGGTCGTAAACCCGCGCTGCAGGGTGTTGCGGGCGCTGACCACGGCCTTCGCATAGAGATACCCGGGATCTCCGGACATCATTCCGGCCGGCGAGATCTCGGTGAAGGCGGCGTGCCAGTGCGCGTCGATCAGTCCGGGGATCACCGTGCGACCGGTGCCGTCGATGACGCTCGAGGCACCGTCTCCCGATGGCGCCGGGTTCGGGCCCTTCGACGGACTGATCGCGCTGATCGTGCTGCCGGCGATCTCGATGTCGTGCGGCCCGGTGATCACCCCCGCCCGGCTGTCGAAGACCATGACGTTCTGGATCCTGCTCGTGATCGTTCCGTTCACTGTGAACTCCCGTCTCGTCGCACTGCGCGGGAACTCTACTCCTGGGTAACTCAACAGGAGGTGACGTTCTGCGGGGAGTCGGGTGAACGCCGCCGTCGATTCGGGCGCCTGCTGCTCGAGAGCGATCTCGCGGTGCGGCCACCTCATCCCGCCCGGTCAGAGCCCCTCGCGATCACGGCGTCCAGCCCTTCAAGGCCGGACACGAATCCTGGCTCAACCGCCGCCCGAGCTGCGCAATAGTGCTCGTACGCTGCCCGGGCCGTCGCGGGCCCTGCGGGAACGCGCAACAGGGAGAGCTCGTCCACCGCGCGGTCATCCAGGGCTGTCGCGTGGGGGTGGTGGGCGGTTCCTTCCTGGCGATCTGCAGCGACCATCCACTGGACGAGCGATTCGCGGATGATGCCGAGCGTCAGATGGAGCCCGATCAGATGACTGCCTCGCCCGAGCGTCACGGCCGCCAGTGCCGCGTCGAACCGGATGTCGTTATCTGCAGGTTGGTCCGGGAGCAGCCCTTCGGCACCCGTGATCGTGAGGTCGACCCGTCGGCCATCATCGAGCACGGCGCGCACCACGTGCTCATCGCCGTCCTGCACCGATTGCCAGGCCCACAGCGGCGCGCCGAGTGCCGCCTCGAGAGACACAGGGGACGTGACGCGAACCATCACGTCCAGGTCGCTCCACGAATCGGTGGACGCCGGCTCGAGCATGGATCCGTAGACCTCGATCTCGGCGTCCGGGAGCGCCTCGCGAAGCGTGCTCAGGGTGTCGCCCTGCCACATGCTCATGGGCGTAGACTACGGCCTCTCACCCGCCTCAGCCGACCACCGTGGTGGCCGCGGAGTAGATCCCGAGCGCGATGATCGCGATCGCGCTGATGATCAGCGCGACGTGGAGGAAGCGACCGCCCCGCAGCGCGGGCTCGATCCGTCCGCGCAGGTAGAGGGCGGAGACGGCGACGGCGGCCAGGAAGATACCGCCCGCGATGCCGCCGACCATGATCATCACCAGCGGCTCGTTGATCCACAGGAAGGTCAGCAGCCAGATGATCGGCAGCAGCGCGATGAAGAACCGCATCCAGCCGTTGCGCTTGCGGGCGTCGGTCCAGTCGAACACCCCGATGATGGACAGGGCGTTGGCCCAGGATCGTGACCACGAGGGGATCGCGGCCCAGATCGTGGAGCCCAGCGCGGCGAGCGCACCGATGAGGAAGATGATCCGGCCCGGCTCGTCGAAGACGCCGGCGAAGGTCTCCGACAGCGTCAGGATCATCTCGTTGCCCTCGGGGACCAGGCCCTGCGGGTGCAGGACCGCGGCCCCGAGGATGTAGAACGCCGCGGTGGAGACGGTGTAGACGACCCAGGAGACCATCGCGTCCTTCTGCATGACGGCGATCCAGCCACGGGCCCGACGGCGGTAGTCCTCGGTGCCGTCGTTCGGACCCGACCAACGGGCATAGCCCTTCTCCAGGCACCAGTAGGTGTAGGCCGTGATCTCCTCGGAGGCCACGCCGGTGAGGCCGAACATGGTCAGGGCGATGCCGATCGCCCCGAGGGGGAGCTTCAGCCCGAAGCCGGAGGCGAGGTCGCCGCCGGAGTACGCGAACTCGCTGAACGGCAGGGCGATCACCACGAGCACCGTGACGAGCACGAACGTCATGGTCAGGATGGTCGCGACGTTCTCGATCAGCCCGTATCTGTTCGAGATCAGGGTGGCGATCGCGATGACGGTGACGACCACGGCCCAGAGGGTCACGGCGGCCGGCGAGAGCGGTCCGAACCCCAGCGGCGCGAGGATCGACAGAGCGGCCGCCATGCCGCCGATGAGCCCGCCGGTCTGGACGAGCTTGCTGATCGCCATGAGCGCCCACATCAGGAACACCCAGCTGACGGGTCCGATCCGCGGAGGGACCCGGTTGTAGCCCTCCATCCCGCCTTCGCCGGTCACGATGGAGTAGCGCGCCATCTCCATCTGGACGGCGACCTTAACGATGGTCGAGACGAACACCAGCCACAGCAGCACGAACCCGGCCTGGGCGCCGAGCGAGGTGGCGGTGATGAGCTCCCCCGCGCCCACGACGGACGCGGAGACGATCAGGCCCGGCCCGAAGAACTTCGAGGAGGCGCGCCAGCCGACCGGCGGCTCCTTCACCGCAGCAGGGTCGAGGGCGTACGGATCGCCGCTGACGAAGCGTTCGGGAGGCAGGTCCTGCTGGTCGGGTGCGGGGACGGACGCAGTCACGAGGGGCTCCCAGGAAAGAGGTCGGCGCCGCCATGCGCCGTGGCTGCGTCGAGCCTAGTGCGCACCTCCTGGCGGGGGCGACCCGACATGCTGCACCGCGGCCCGGGCGCCCTCCGGCACGAGGGCGAGGTCGTCGACACGGTCCAGCGGGATCCAGCACGGCTCGTACACGTCGGCCGCGTCTGACCGGTCCGCCTCCGGCCCGCCGAGCACCGGCGGCGCGAACTCGGTGCGCACCACGAAGTACAGAGCCGGCGCTCCTGACTCGAGAGGGATGGGCAGGAGCACGCCCAGCTCCCCCTGCAGACCGGTCTCCTCGACGAGCTCGCGCAGGCAGGCAGCCTGAGGACTCTCTCCGGACTCGATCCCGCCGCCCGGGAGCACGACGTATTCCCGGCCGCCCCGTCGGCGCCGCATCACGAGGAGATGGCCGTTCTCGACCACGACGGCGACTGCACGGATCCGCATCGACTCAGGCTAGCTGTGGCGAGATCCCCCTGCGGGTGGACCCGCTCGAGACCGCGGGCTGACTCACCGCGGCAGGGCCGGTTCCTAGGCTGGCGGCATCGCCCGGCACACCGGGCACCATCTCGACCACATGAAGGGATCTCCAGTGACTGCCTACGGCACGATCACCCACCACGGAACCGGCAAGGGCACCGCGAGCCTGCTGCTCGGCATCCTCTCGCTCCTCGCGGGATGGACGCTGATCGCTCCGCTCGTGGGCCTGATCCTCGGGATCTCGTCACGCGGGAGCGAACCCTTCGCCCGCGGCCGTGCCGGCTGGGGGATCTTCCTGAACATCCTCGCGATGATCGGCTGGGTCATCGCGTTCGTCCTGCTCGCCGCGGCCGGCGTCACCGTGACGCTCGGGAACGTCGACCTCGGAGCGCTCGGAGCCCTCTTCGGGGGCTGAGGCTGGCACCGCTCCTCTGGTCCGCCTATTCCGCTCGTCGGCCCCGAGGCCTACGCTCGGCGACGAGCGTGCGGCATCGAGCCCGCGCCGGCGTCGAGGAGGACACCATGCCCGCAGCCCTGCACCCCTACCTCAACTTCGACGGGAACTCCCGGGAGGCCTTCGAGTTCTACGGCCACGCCCTCGGAGCGATCCCGCAGTTCGTGACCTTCGGGGAGGCGGGCGCCGTCCCGGTCGACCATCCCTCCGCGGACAAGGTCATGCACGGCTCCCTCGAGGTCACCGAGCTGATCCGTCTGTACGTCTCGGACGTCATCGAGGGCATGAGTCCCGACGGCTTCACCCCGGGCACCAACGTCACCCTCTCCCTGATGGGCGACGACGAGACGCTCCTGCGCAGCGCCTACGAGAGGCTCTCCGAGGGCGGCAGCATCACGATGCCGCTGGAGAAGCAGATGTGGGGCGACGTCTACGGCTCGTTCACGGATCGCTTCGGCATCGTCTGGCAGGTGAACATCAGCGCACCGGCGCAGGGCTGATCAGCCGACGGGCCCCTCGAGGATCGTCAGCTGATCGACGATCCGGAAGCCGATGGCGCGGTTCAGCGCGAGCATCGGCGCGTTGTCCAACGCGGTATAGGTCTGGATCCACCGGGCGTCGTTCACCTCGTGGAGCGTCATCAGATTCTCGAGGTTGGCGAGCTTGAGGGCGCGGCCCACGCCGTGGCCGCGATGGCCGCGGTCCACGAGGGTGTCGTCCTGGGTGAGGATCTCGGGATCGTGACGGTTCACGAAGATCTCGGTGTAGCCGACGCTCCTGCCGTCGAGCCGGGCGAGGCTGCGCACCAGGATCCAGCCCTGGTCGGCCATCCGCTGCTCGCTGCGACGCACGCTGCTCACGTCGCTGCGGGTGGCGGGCCGGGTGAGGTCGCCCATCGGCACGTCCTCCTCCATCTGGGTGGTCAGGCGCGTCCAGTCCTCGATCACGTCGTCGGGGCAGGCCCCGGTCCACGACCGCACCTCCACGCCCGGTGCGCTCCGCTGCTGCGCGCGCAGTGCGGCGGCCTCGACGGGCAGGTCCAGCAGCAGCCGATGCTCCTGATGGCCCGCGCGCAGACCGAGCGCGGTCCCGAACGCGACGCCGGCCTCGGAATACGTCTCCGCCTGCGCCACCTCGGCAGCCCCCCGCAGGCGCTCGCGCACCGCCTCGGCGAGCGCGGTCCCGATGCCCTGACGACGGGCGTCGGGCAGCACGGAGATCTCGACGTCGGCGGCTTCCCCGGGGTCCGCGTCGGCCCCGGCGGCGCCGACGGGACGGCCCTCGAGAGTCGCGGTCAGCAGCACCGAGGTGCGACCGGGCTTCGGGTCCCCGTACTGCGCCAACGTGGTCTCCGCGCTCGCCCACCAGGCCGCCTCGCGCCCGGCGTTGAAGCCCTCGCCGAGCAGGGCGTTCCAGGCGCGGAGGTCATCCGGGCGGGTGAGGTCGACGTCGGCGATCTGCAGGGAGCTCATGCAGTCATCGGACCATGGGCGACCGGGCGGGACAACCGATATCCGCCGGCTCGTCGCGTCGGAGCTGCTCAGCGGGTGCGCGCGAGCTCCTCGTCTGCCACGATGCGGGGCGCGGTCGACGGCGCGAGCAGGGCAGCCACGAGCACCACGGCGAGCGGCACCACGAGCGCATGGCGCAGTCCGACGTGCTCGCCGAGGAAGCCGAGCGTGGGCGGACCGACGAGGAAGGCCAGGTAGCCGATGGTCGAGGCGAGGGCCACGCGGGCGGCCGGATTCGTGCCCGAGTCCCCCGCGGCGGACAGCGCCAGCGGGAAGCCGAGCGACGCGCCGAGCCCCCACAGCACCACGGCGGCCACGGCCACCGCTTGGCTGTCGACGAAAGCGATCAGCACCAGCCCGGCGGCGGCGAAGAGCGCGCTGACCATGAGCACGCGGGAACGGCCCACCCGGGCGACGATCGGTCCGCCGGCGAAGCGGCCGACGGTCATGGACGCGGCGAACAGGGCGAACACCGTCGAGCCCATGGTCGCGCCGAAGCCGTGGCCGTCGACCATGATCAGCGGCAGCCAGTCGTTCGCGGTGCCCTCGGCGAGGGCCATCGCCAGCACGATGCAGCCGATGAGCACCAGGCGGGTGTCCTTCCAGAGGGCGGGTCGCGGCGTCGCCGTCTGCTCCGCCCGCTCCTCGGCGGAGATGAGCCCGACGCCGGAGGGGATCGAGCGCATCGCCCAGACCAGCAGCACCGCCCCGATCGCGGAGGTCAGCACGAGGTGCGGCAGCACCGGGAACCCACCCGCGTTGGCGAGGATCCCCAGCCCCGCACCGATCACGGTGCCGAGGCTGAAGCAGCCGTGCAGCGCGGGCAGGAACGGTCGCCCGCCGAGCTTCTCGACCTCGGCCCCCTCGACGTTCATCGCGACCTCGCCGCTGCCCATCCCGGCCCCGAACAGGGCCAGGCCGAAGGCGGTCAGCAGCGGCATGCCGGCGACGGCCCCGAGCGAGATGACCGGCAGCGCGATGACGATCAGGGTGGATCCGGCCAGGACCACGGGACGCGTGCCCAGGCGCATGACCAGCGGACCCGAGGAGAGGATGCCGATCATCGAGCCGACGGACAGGCCGAAGAGCACCAGCCCCATCTGCGCGGTGGACGCATCGAGCTGGTCCCGCACGATCGGGGTGCGGGTCACCCATGCCGACATGCTCAGGCCCGGCAGCAGGAACAGGGCGTACAGCGCCCAGCGACGGCGACGCAGAGGGATGGGCACGAAGGCTCCTCAGAAGGGGTGGGGGGGCGACGGAGTCCGCCGCAATGCACGGTCGTACACACCGCGCTGGCCCAATCTAGTCGCCTTCGCGCAGGCGTGGGAACCCGCGCTACCGTGGGGGAGCTCCCCAGGAGGTGCGATGAATCCGGATGCCGCGGACACCCTCGGGATCGACGGCAGGTGGTTCGACCCGCTGTGGCGGATCACCGTCGATCTGACCCCGCTCGAGCAGGCGCTGCTGGACTCGTGGCCGGTGCGCCGCCTCGGCTTTGTCGCGCATGCCGGCGCGGCCTCGCTGACCACGACGCGGACGTACTCTCGGCTCGAGCATTCCCTCGGCGTTCTCGCCCTCGTCGCGCATTTCGCTCCCGATGACCAGGTCGCGCGCGCGACCGCGCTGCTCCATGACGTGGGCCACCTGCCCTTCAGCCACACGCTCGAGGGCATCGAGGGCCTGGACCATCACGAGCTGGGCCACGCCCGGATCCGGTCGATGGGTGAGCTGCTGGCGCAGCACGGTCTGGACGCCGAGCGTCTGCTCGAGGTGGACGACGGCCGCATCGACTCCCCGCTGACCAGCCGCCCCGGCGGCATGAAGCTCGACCACCTGGACTCCTTCCTGCGCAGCGGCCAGGCGCACGGGCGCACCCGGTCCCTGCCGGCGATGGTGCTTTCCCGGCTGCGGCTCCTCGAGGGCACGGTGGACACGGATGCGGAGACCGGTGCCGAGCTGGTGCGGCTGGCGGTCGCCGAGGCTCGGGCTCAGCGCTCTCCCGCCGATGTCGTCCCCGTCGCGGTACTGCGGCACCTGGTCACCACGGCACTCTCGGGCGAGGATCCCGATCTGAGCGTCGAGGAACTCGTCGAGATGACCGACGACGAGCTCCTCGCGGCTCTCCGCGACTGCCCGTCGACGGCCGAGGAGGCCGAGATGTTCCAGAAGCACCCGCTGAGCTGGCGACTGCTCGCAGAGCACGACGACGAAGGCGCCGGAACAGCCCGGGTGGAGCACCGCATCACCCGCACGTATCTGGACCCACCGAGCGTCGACGGCGAGCTGCTGCAGAGCTCCGAGGCCGACGAGCTGCGCCGCGGCCTCCCCCTGGTCTTCGTCCTGCACCGGCGGTGAGGCCGTGGGGCGTCACCGCAAGAAGATCAGCGTGACCAGCGCATCGAGGGCGACTCCGTGCGATGCCCCGGGCAGATGCATCGGATGCGGCTCGAGCACGATCACCCCGGTCACGGCGACGAGGAGCAGTGCGACCACGGCGGCGGCGCACAGGGCGAGCGCCGTGAAGGCGCGCCGCTCGATCGCGACGAGGCTGGACATCTGCTCGTGGGTCATACCTCTAGATTAGGCCCCCGGCAGCGCACGTGCCACGGTCCCCGGCAACAGCCGTTCACCGCTGCCCGTTCCGCGCCGGGACCTCTACGATCGTGCTCATGGAGCCCTCCTCGCACCCCGCCCCGCGCCTCGCCTATCTCGATGCGAGCGCGGGCATCGCCGGGGACATGCTGCTGGCCGCGCTGGTCGACGCCGGAGCCGATCTGGACGCGGTGCAGCGCGTGCTCGACGCGCTGGTCCCGGAGTCGGTGCGCTTCCGGCGCAGCGCGGTGGATCGTGCCGGGCAGCGCGCCACCAAGGTCGACGTCGACGTCCTGGTCGAGGACCCCCCTCACCGCACCTGGGCCTCGATCCGCACGCTGCTCGAGCGTTCCCGCGGGAACGTCGCCGTGCCCGAGCGCACGATCGACCTGGCGCTGAGAGTCTTCGGCCTCCTGGCCGACGCCGAAGGCACCACCCACGGGGTCCCGGCCGACGACGTCCACTTCCATGAGGTCGGCGCACTGGACTCGCTGGCCGATGTGATCGGGGCCTGCGAAGCGTGGCGCCAGCTCGGCATCACCGAGG
This sequence comes from Brachybacterium alimentarium, assembly GCF_002332425.1. Classification (GTDB taxonomy): domain Bacteria; phylum Actinomycetota; class Actinomycetes; order Actinomycetales; family Dermabacteraceae; genus Brachybacterium; species Brachybacterium alimentarium. The sequence goes on from NZ_NRGS01000011.1 coordinate 291,969, forward strand.
GCGTCGGCAGCGCGATCGCCGTGGGCAGCGGGCGCATCCGGGCCGCGCACGGCGACATCCCGGTGCCGGTCCCGGCCGTGGTGCGCCTCGCGATCGGCTGGCCGACGGTCGCCGGCGAGCTGCTGCCCCCGCGTGGCCACGACCATCCCCACGTCCCCGCCGACGACTCCTCGGCGTCGGATGTCGACGTCCCCGCCCACGTGGCCGGCGGACCCCACGAGCACGGCGGCCGGCGGGTCCCGGCGGGCGTCGCGCCGGGCATCGGCGAGCTCGCCACCCCCACCGGCGTCGCCCTGATGCGGGGCCTGGCCGGGACGGCGGGCCCGCAGCCGATGGTGTCCACCGACGCGGTGGGCGTCGGCGCCGGTACCAAGGACACCCCCGGCCGACCGAACGTGGTGCGGGTGCTCGTCGGCCGGCCCGGCTACGGCGCAGGCAACGGCACTGCCGCCGTCGACGCGCACGACACCCCGACCGCGGCCGTGCAGCTCGAGGCGAACGTCGACGACCTCGACCCCCGGCTGTGGCCCCGCATCATCGACGAGCTGCTCGACCACGGTGCCCTCGACGCCTGGCACACCCCGATCACCATGAAGCGCGGACGCCCCGCGATCACGGTCCACGCCCTGGTCAGAGAGGATTCCGTGGAGGACCTCGCCGCAGTGATCATGGATCGCACCGGCACCCTGGGCGTGCGGATGCACCGCGTGGAGCGGATCATCCGCACCCGCGAGTTCGCCGAGGTCGAGGTGCAGGGCCAGCGGATCTCGGTGAAGATCGCTCGCGACGCCCACGGCGCCGTCGTGCGCCGCGAACCGGAGTTCCGGGACGTCGCCGCGGCGGCCCGCGTGCTCGGGATCAGCGAGCGCGCGATGCTCGATCTGGCGAAGGAAAACGCGACCGGCCTGACGGAACCGCAGAACTGACGGATACTGGGCAGGGACCATCGCTGCTCACCTGGAGGTTCCCATGGCTGCCCTGACCGACGCGCTCACCACGGCGATCGATATCGCGCGAGAGGCGGAGAACGGCCGTCACGCCGAGATCCTGGTCCTCGACGGCCCGCTGCGTCAGACGGTGATCGCCCTGACCAAGGGCGTCACCCTCGCCGAGCACAACTCGCCGCCCGCCGCCTCGATCCAGATGATCCAGGGCAAGGTCAAGATCACCGGCGAGGAGTCGACCGTGATCCAGACCGGCTTCCTCGAGGCCCTCACCCACCATCGCCACGCCGTCGAGGCCCTCGAGGACTCGGTGTTCCTGCTGACCACGGTCACCTCGGTGCCGGGCTCGGAGAGCCACAGCGGCCCCGGAGCGCTCACCGGCGAGCTGCCGCAGATCGACGAGGAGATCCTCACCGAGTCCGACCAGGCCGACGCGCTGCGGGAGACCGATCAGCAGACCGGCGGCGGCCGCCTCGACAGCTGAGCTCAGGCCACCTCTCCCCCGCCCTGGCGGGCGAGCCGCAGCCAGGTGTCGACCACCGTGTCCGGGTTCAGGGACATCGAGGCGATGCCCTGGTCCATCAGCCACTGTGCGAGATCGGGGTGGTCCGAGGGCCCCTGGCCGCAGATCCCGACGTACTTGCCCGCCGCTCGGCAGGCCTCGATGGCGCGTGACAGCATGAACTTCACGGCAGGATCGCGCTCGTCGAAGGCGTCGGCCACCAGACCGGAGTCGCGGTCCAGGCCGAGCGTCAGCTGCGTCATGTCGTTCGAGCCGATGGAGAAGCCGTCGAAGTGCTCGAGGAACAGCTCCGGGGTGGCGGCGTTGGAGGGGATCTCGCACATCATGATCACCTGCAGGTCGTTCTCCCCGCGCACCAGGCCGTGGCTGGCGAGCAGATCGATGACGCCCTTGCCCTCGGCGGGCGTGCGCACGAAGGGGATCATGAGCTTCACGTTGGTCAGCCCCATGTCCTCGCGCACGTACCGCAGCGCCTCGCACTCCATCGCGAAGCACTCCGCGAAGTCTGTGGAGAGGTAGCGGGAGGCGCCGCGGTACCCGATCATCGGGTTCTCCTCGTGCGGTTCGAACAGGCTCCCGCCCAGGAGGTTCGCGTACTCGTTGGACTTGAAGTCGCTCATCCGCACGATCACCGGCTCCGGTGCGAAGGCCGCGGCGATGGTCGACACGCCCTCGGCGACGCGCTGGACGAAGTAGTCCCGCGGTGAGGGGTAGGCGGCGACCTGGGCCCTGACCTGTGCGGCGGTCTCGGGCTCGTCGGCCTCCAGACGGTCCAGCTCCAGCAGGGCGCGGGGATGGATGCCGATCTGCCGGTTCACGATGAACTCGAGACGGGCCAGTCCCACGCCGGCGTTGGGGAGGCGGGAGAAGGCGAAGGCCTGCGTCGGCGTGCCGACGTTCATCATGATCTTGGTGGGCAGCGGCGGCATGGAGTCCACCTGCGAGGAGGCGACGGTGAACTCGAGCTCTCCGTCGTAGACGAACCCGGTGTCCCCTTCGGCGGCGGAGACGGTGACCTCCTCGCCGTCCTGCAGGTCCCGGGTCGCGGTGCCGGTGCCGACGACCGCCGGGATCCCCAGCTCGCGGGCGATGATCGCGGCGTGGCAGGTGCGGCCGCCGCGGTCGGTGACGATCGCGCTCGCGCGCTTCATGATCGGCTCCCAGTCGGGGTCGGTCATGTCTGCCACGAGCACCTCCCCGGGGACGAAGTCGTGCATGCGATCGATGTCCGCGAGCACCCGCACCGGGCCGGCACCGATCTTCGCCCCGATCGCGCGACCCTCCACCCGCACGGTGCCGCGGGAGGCCAGCTGGTACTTCTCGACGGTGCTGCCGGCGCGCGACTGCACCGTCTCGGGGCGGGCCTGGAGGATGTACAGGCCACCGTCGGCCCCGTCGAGACCCCACTCGATGTCCATCGGGCGCCCGTAGTGCTCTTCGATGACGAGCGCCTGGCGCGCGAGCTCGGTGACCTGCTCGTCGGTGAGCGAGAGCCGCACCTGCTCGGTCTCCTCGACCGCGATGAACTCGGTGGTGCGGCCGACGGCGGGATCCTCCGTGTAGACCATCTTGGTGGCCTTCTCGCCCACGGACCGCTTGAGGATCGCGGGGCGGCCCTCGCGCAGACCCGGCTTGTACACGTAGAACTCGTCGGGGTTCACCGCGCCCTGCACCACGCCCTCCCCCAGCCCGTACGCCGAGGTGATGAAGACGGCCTGGTCGAAGCCGGATTCGGTGTCGACGGTGAACAGCACGCCGCTCGCCCCGAGGTCGGAGCGCACCATCTTCTGCACCCCTGCGCTGAGCGCCACCGCGGCGTGCTCGAAGGAATGGTGCACCCGGTAGGCGATCGCCCGGTCGTTGTACAGCGAGGCGAACACCTCCCGGATGGCGGTGAGCACCGCGTCGATGCCGCGCACGTTGAGGAAGGTCTCCTGCTGACCGGCGAAGGAGGCGTCCGGGAGGTCCTCCGCGGTGGCCGAGGAGCGCACCGCGAACGAGGCCTCCTCGCCGCTGCCCGCCGCGAGCGTCTCGTAGGCGGCGCGGATGTCCGCCTCGAGCTGCTCGGGGAACGGCTGCTCGATGACCATCCGACGGATCGTGCGGCCCGCCTCGGCGAGCGCCCGGGTGTCCTCGGTGTCCAGGCCGGTCAGCTGCTCGTCGATCCGTGCGGCGAGGCCCGTGCCGCTGAGGAACTCGCGATAGGCGTCCGCCGAGGTGGCGAAGCCGTCCGGCACCTGCACCCCCAGCCGGCTGAGGTTCGAGACCATCTCCCCGAGCGAGGCGTTCTTTCCGCCGACCTGGTCGAGATCGGTCATGCCGAGCTCGGAGAACCAGTGGATGCTCTGCGTCATGGTGGGCTCCTTCGGGTGGGAGGTGCTCAGCGGGGGGTCGTCCCGCGGCGTTCGAGCGATTGGAGGATCAGGGTGGACATCTCCTCGACCGATCTGGTCGAGGAGTCGACGAAGGGGATCCCGTGCACGTCGTAGACGCGCCGGGCGCGGGACAGCTCCCAGCGGGCCTGCTCCGCGGAGGCGTAGCGGGACTCCGGCATCCGCTCGGAGCGCACCGCGGCCAGGCGCTCCGGGGAGATCAGCAGGCCGAAGCAGCGCTCCGCGAGCGCGGAGATCGAGGCGGGCAGGACCTCGGCAGCGAGGTCCTCGTCCACCAGGGGATAGTTCGCCACGAAGATCCCGTGCATGAGGGCGAGATACATGCTGGTGGGGGTCTTGCCGCAGCGCGACGGCGCGATGAGCACCACGTCGGCCTTCTCCAGGGCCCGCACCGACTGGCCGTCGTCGTGCTCGATCGCGAACTCGACGGCCTGCATGCGTCGGTTGTACCGATGCGAGTCGCCCACACCGTGCAGGCGGGCCGGCGCGTGGTCGCCGCTCATGCCCAGCTGCGCCTCGAGCTGGGCGAGATGCCCGCTCACGAAGTCGACGACGGGGGCACGGGTCTCCAGCAGCTCCTCACGCACCGCCTCGTCGACCACGGTGAGGAACACGATCGGGGCGACGGGGCCGTCCATCGCGGCATCGAGCCGGGCGCGCACCTGGCGGGCCTCCTCGACGCTGCGCACGAAGGGGATCAGGGTGCGCTCGAACGCCGCCCCGGGGAACTGGATCAGCAGGGCGTTGCCCATCGTCTCCACGCTGATGCCGGTGGAGTCGGAGATGAAGAAGACGGGGACCGCCGGGGCGGAGGGGTCCGGGGCAGGGGGCAGCGGCGGAGGGATCGGCAGCGACGGACCCATGGGCGCCCCTTCCACTGGCCCGGTGCCGGCACCGGGGACACGACGTCGTGTCGGGCCAACCTAACGCGCGCACCCGGGGCGCGTCGGCATTCACGCCGTGATCGGCGTCTCACCGCTCGCGGCTCAGGATCCCCACCAGGAAGTCGTCGGTCGCGGGGCGCAGGTCCCACGAGGAGAAGCGCTGGTCGAGGCGGAGCCCGCCCTCGGCGGCGTCGGCCGCGAAATCCTCGGCCTCGTACCCGCGGTCCAGCCCGAACCCGACCACGAGCCGCCCCTCCGGGGCGAGGTGCTCGGCGAGCCGGGCGAGGGCCGGGCGGCGCTCGCTCCCGGCGAGGAAGGTCAGGACGTTGCCGGCGCAGACCTCGAGGTCGAACTGCTCCGCCTGCCCAGCGCCGTCGCGCAGGTCCAGCTCGGCGAGGTTCCCGACCTCCCAGCGCACGGCGGGGTGGTCCTCACGGGCCACCTCGATCAGGTGCGGGTCGAGGTCGACGCCGACGACGTCGTGGCCGGTGCCCGCGAGATAGCCGCCGAGGCGTCCGCTGCCGCAACCGGCGTCGAGGATCCGTGCCCCGCGCGGCGCCATCGCGTCGAGCAGGCGCGCCTCGCCGTAGATGTCGTTCCCGGAGGCCTCGATGCGCCGCCAGCGGTCGGCGTATCCGCGGGCGTGCTCGGGGTTGTTGCGCACGGCCACGGTCCAGAGGTTCTCGGCAGGGCCAGGGAGAGGAGTCGTCATCCTCCCATCCTGCCTCAGGCGGCCACGCGCGAGTCGTCCCGGATCTGGCCCACGAGCTCTTCGAGCATGTCCTCCAGGGTGACGATGCCGATGACCTGTCCGGCCTCGTCGGTCGCGGCACCGAGATGGGCGCCCGAGTCCTGCATCGAGGTGAGTGCCTGGCGCAGCGGCTCGTCGGCCCCGATGCAGGGAAGGGTGCGGATGCGGGCCGACGGGATCGGGTCGTCGCGATGAGCATGCACCGAATCGAGCAGGTCCTTGATGTGGACGTAGCCGGTCAGTCGCCCATCGGCCGCGCGCACCGGGAACCGGGAGAAGCCCTCGACCGCGGCGGCCTCGGCCTGCGCGGCGGTGACCCCCTCGGGCAGGCTCGAGATGCTCTCCAGCGGGATCACCAGGTTCGCGACGCTGCGGGCCTCGAAGCGCAGGGCGCCCAGCAGCAGCGCCTCGTCGTTGTCCTCGAGCAGTCCGCCCTCGCGGGACTCGCTCACCATCGCCGCGACCTCATTGCGGCTGAAGACGCTGGTCACTTCGTTCTTCGGCGTCACGCCGAGGATCCGCAGCACGAGGTTCCCGGCGCTGTTGAGCAGCCACAGCACCGGTCGCAGCACGGTCACCACACCCATGAGGATCGGTGCCAGGATCAGCGCCATCCGCTCGGGGCCGGCCAGCGCGATGTTCTTGGGCACCATCTCGCCGAACACGACGTGGAGGTAGGTGACCAGGGCCAGCGCGATCACGAAGGAGATCGGGTGCACGAGCGAGCTCGGCACGGACAGCGCCTCGAAGGGCGCGGCGAGCAGGTGGGCGATGGCGGGTTCGCTGATCGCGCCCAGCGCGAGGGAGCACACGGTGATGCCCATCTGGGCGCCCGCGAGCATGAGCGAGACGTGCTCCATCGCGGTGATGGTGACCTTCGCGGACCACTTCCCGTCGAGCGCCTTGGGCTCGATCACGGAGCGGCGGGCGGAGATCAGGGAGAACTCCGCGCCCACGAAGAAGGCGTTCAGCAGCAGCAGGAGCAGGGTGAGGGCGAGACCGGTCGCGGTGCTCATCGCTCCTCCTCGCCCTCGTCGTCGTCCTCGTCGGCGGGGGGCTCGACCTTCACGTGCACCATCTCGATCCGCATGCCGTCCACCTCGGTGACCTCGATCCGCAGCTGGGCGGGCTCCTCACCGGGGGCGGGATCGGTCGCGACCAGGATCTCGTCGCCGACCTCCGCGAACCGGCCCAGCTCCATCGTGACCAGGCCGCCGAGCGTGTCGTAGTCCTCGTGCTCGGGCACGGTCACGCCGAGGCGCTCGGTGGCCTCGTCGGGGCGCATCCGGGCGTCGAGGTCCCAGGAGCCGTCGGCCTCGGGGGTGTCGTCCATCTCCTCGTCGTGCTCGTCGCGCACCTCGCCCACGATCTCCTCCACGAGGTCCTCGAGGGTGATCAGCCCGGCGTGGTCGCCGAACTCGTCCACCACGACGGCCATCTGCAGGCCGCCGGCGCGCAGGGTGTCCATGAGGTCGTCCAGCGGCACCGTGTCCGGCACGAAGGTGGCGGTGCCCATCACGGCCTCGACCCCGGTGGTGGGCCGCTCGTCGAAGGGCACGGCGAGGCCGTGGCGGATGTGGGCGACGCCGGCGATCTCGTTCTCGTCGGTCAGCACCGGGAAACGGGAGTGGCCGGTGGTGCGGGCCAGCTCCAGCAGGTCCTCGACGGTGTCGTCGACGTCGAGGGAGTCCATGCGGCCGCGCGGGACCATCGCGTCGTGCGCCCGCCGGTCGCCGAACGCGAGGGTGCGCTGCACGAGCGAGGCGGTCTCCTCGGCGAGGGCTCCTTCGTCGGCCGAACGCTTGACCAGCGCGGAGAGCTCCTCGGCGCTGCGGGCGGAGCTGAGCTCCTCCTGCGGCTCGACGCCGAGCGCTCGCACCACGGCGTTCGCGTTGCCGTTGAACAGCCTGATCGGCAGGGCGAAGATCCGGGTGAACACGCGCTGGAAGCCGACCACGGCCTTGGCGGTGCGCAGGGGCTGCGCGATCGCCAGGTTCTTGGGGACCAGCTCGCCGAAGATCATGGTCATCGCGGTGGCGAGCACCAGCGCGATGGTCACCGAGACGGATCGTGCGGCGACCGTCCCGAGTCCCCTGTCCACCAGGGCGGGGCCGATCAGAGCGGCGATCGCGGGCTCGGCGAGGAAACCGATGGCGAGGTTCGTGACGGTGATGCCGAGCTGGGCCCCGGACAGCTGCGTGGACAGGGACTTCATGCCCTCGAGCACGCCGGTGGCGCGCTTGTCCCCGCCGTCGACGGCGGCCTCGACGTCATTGCGGTTCGCGGTGATGAGGGAGAACTCCGCGGCGACGAATCCGCCGCAGGCGGCGACGAGCAGAAGCCCGATGCCCAGGGAGATGAGGGGACCGATCAGGTCCATGGACGGATCCCCCCGTGGAATGCATGTCGTGTCAGGCCCGAAGGCCTGGGACTGTCACTGGGGGCGTCGCTGGCGGCGCTCATGATCTCCTGGTGCTCCTCATTCCCCGCTCCGGCGATCGGGCGGGCTGAGCAAATGCTACAACTCGGATCCTGGGTGCGGGAGGCTCTGTGGAGGAGCGCTCAGACCGCCCCGGGGCCTTCCGGCGAGGAGCCTCCCAGCAGCGACTTGATCCTGCCGCGGTAGAGGTAGCCCAGCACGCCCGCGGCGATCGCCAGGCCCACCACTGCCAGCAGCACGACGATGCCCACGATCGCACCGACGCCGAGCCCGGTTCGCTCGGCGGTGACGTTGAGGATCACGCCGTGCGAGCCGTCCACGGTGACTGCCTCCTCGCCGAGGGCGGCGCTGCCCGTCTGGTCCTCCACCACGGCGATCGGGCGCAGCCCGTCACCGTCGATCGTCCAGCTGCCTTCGGCGCTGATCTTGCTCATCAGCTTCTCGTTCACGCCCATGGCCAGCGACACGGAGTAGTCGCCGTCGGAGCGCTCGCTCACCGACACCTCCGGGGCTCCCTCGACGCCCTCGAAGCCGAGCTTCTGCAGCGCACCGGAGAAGTCGCTCGAGGTGTCCGCCTCAGCGGTCCGGGTGTACGTGACGAGGTCACCGGATTCGGAGCGCTCGGTGCCCTCGCCCAGGAAGTCGGTGACGTTGTCGGCGGTGACCACCTCGTCGTCGGCCGCGGGCAGCGAGAGCTTCATGGTCGCGCTGCCGCCTCCGTCGCGGTTGACGGTGACGGCGTACGAGGCCTCGCTGAAGGTGATGTTCTTGGTGATCACCTGGGGCTCGGGGCCGCCGTCGAGCGCGATCTCCTCCGTGCCCTCCGGGTCCTCGACCTCGCCCCCGGTGAACCCGGCGGGCACCTGCAGCGCCTGGCTCAGCGTGCCCGACTCCCCGCAGGCCACCGCGCACTCGATCGAGTCGACGACCCGGGTGTCGATCGCGAAGGGATCCTCGGAGTTCGGCGAGGTCTCGACCGAGAACGTGCTCTCGGACGTGGCCAGAGCGGCATCCGTCCAGGTGCCGACCTGCTCCGCGGTGCCCGCCGGGAAGGCGAGCACCCAGGTCGTGCCGGTCTCCTCGGCGGGAGTGAGGTCGCCGCCCTCCGGGGTCGCCTCGCTGAAGAAGGCGTCGAACTCGTCCTTGGCGTCGAGATAGGTCTCGCGCTTCAGCTCATAGGTGAGAGTGCGGGTGTAGGAGTCCGCGCTCGGGTCCTCCGCCCCGGTGGTCACCACGTTCACGCTGTCGAACCCGACGGACTGCGCACTGGTCCACTCCGGGGCGGAGTCGTCGCCGAAGGTGCTCGTGCGCTCCAGGGACGTCCCCTCGACCTCGACGGTGACGTCGCCCGCGTCCAGCGCCTGGTCGATGTCGCTCTCGCTGTCGGAGCCGAGCTTGCCGTCGTCGAACAGCGCCTTCACGGCCCAGCGGGTGAGCTCCTTGGCCGTGAAGTTGCGCGTGAGCGTGTAGCCGGAGCTGAAGGGCGGGCTCGGCGGGGTGAACGTCACCTCGGCGGTCTTCGAGAGGTCTCCGGCGGCCAGGACCGGCTGGGCCTTCTTCGCGTAGTCCTTCGCGTCGGCGAACTCGAGGGTGAGGGTGAAGACCGTGTCCGTGCCGTCCTTCGTCATCCCCTCGTAGGACAGCCCCGGATTCTTCGCCTCGATCACGGACTCGACCGCCTTCGCACCGCCGTCGATGTCCTCCATGTCGCTCTCGGAGATCGTCACGGCGAGGGTCTGCACGCCGGAGCCGTCCTCCGAGATCTCGGTGACGTCGTCGACCTCCCCGCACGCGGCCAGCAGGAGCATCGCCGCGGCCCCGGCGAGCATCAGCAGCATCAGCCGCAGTCGCGACATCCCCCACGAGGTCCGGAGCACGATCGGGCGGGCGGTGTTGAGCATGGGCGTCCCCTGGTACGGCGGCGAGATGGGTCCTCACCGGGCGTGATCTGGTGCACGCCATCCTAAGCAGACGGGCCGATTCTCGCGACAGCTGTTCACAATCCGCGCTCCAGGAAGGCGGCGACGGCGCGCAGCTCGATCTCGTCCACCGCGTGCCCCAGGTGCGGCCTGCGCTCCTCCTCGAGCCGGGTGTGGGTGCTCATGAACTCGCGCACCGCTTCCTCCCGCTCGGGATCGACCAGCGGATCCATCCCTCCATGGCCCCACAGGGCCGGCGGGCGCCTCTCGGCGAGCGCGGCATCCCCCGGCATCGGCGCGGGGAAGGGGAAACCGGACAGCTGCACGATCCAGTCCAGCGCGTCCGCGTCGCGGCGCAGCAGCTGCATCGCGAGCGCTCCGCCCTGGGAGAAGCCGATGGCGCCAACGACGGAGGTCCCGTGGGCCCGCTGCACCGCGATCCACCGCTCGACCGCTGCGGCGGAGGCCTGCAGCGCCTCGGGGCGCTCGGGGTCCATCGGCATCTCGAACCAGGCATAGCCCTGCACGTACCGATAGATCCCGCGCAGGGAGACGTAGGCGAAGTCGCTGGGCAGGAACGGGACGAGGCCGGCGAGGTCGCCCTCGTGGCTGCCCAGGCCGTGCAGCAGGAGCACGACGGGCCTGCCGTCGGCCGGTCCGGAGCGCACCACCGCGCCCTCGTCGATGTCCTCGGCGATCAGCTCGACCGGTGCGTACTGGGAGGGGTTCGTCATGCCAGCAGGCTAACCAGCGGGTATGAGAGGACCCGCAGGCTGCGCATCTGCGCTGGCCGGCTGGACGATGTCCGACCACCTGCGGGTCCCGGCAGCTCGGTGGGATTCGCTGCGGGTCCGTCGGGACGCCTCAGCGGCGAGCCACCTCACTTGTCCGATAAGAAATCACTTCTCGGATCACCTCCCTTCCAGTGTCCGACCACCGTAGGACTCCGCTCCGAGGAGAGCAACGGATTATTCGCGGCGCGAAGCAGGCACCGAAGCATCGTCATCGATCGATTGACATTCGATAGATCAACGGCGAGACTCGATATATGCCGAACCGTTTTGCCATCCACGCTCTCCGCGTCCTGCTCGCCATCGCCCTGGTGCTCGTCGCTGCGCTGCAGCTCGGCATCCTCCCCTGGCTGTCAGGGGCATTGGCCGAGGCCGAGCCGGACGTGGCCTCACTGCGATGGCCGATGCTGGTTCTGTCGATGACCGGCCTGGCCTGCGTCGAGGTGGGCATCTTCTCCACGCTGCGGCTACTGGGCTTCACCCGACGCGATGAGGTGTTCACCCCTCGTGCCCTGCGCTGGGTCGACGCGATCATCGCCGCCTTCCTGGTGGCGAGCGTGATCTGCCTGGTCACCCTGTTCTACGAGTCCTTCACCGTGAGCGGCCCGCCACTGTTCTCGCTGATGCTGCTGGCGGGGACCGTCGGGGGTATCGGCATGGCCCTACTGATGGGCGTGATGCGCTCGCTGCTGGTGCAGGCGACGACGCTGCGGCTCGAGATGGAGGCGGTGATCTGATGGCGATCGTGGTGCGCATCGATGTCGAGCTGGCCCGGCGGAAGATGTCCGTCGGCGACTTCGCCCAGCGAGTGGGGATCTCCCCGGCCAATGTCGCCGTGCTGAAGAACGGACGGGCGAAGGCCGTGCGGCTCAGCACGCTCGAGGCGATGTGCGAGGTGCTCGATTGCCAGCCGGGCGACCTGCTCGAATGGGTGTCCGACACTCCCCCGCAGGCGGATCCCGGCTGAGCGATCCCCCGTGCCAGGATGGCCCTCGACATCGACGTCGTCCCCGAGGAGCCCCCGTGCAGTCCGTCCTGACCGATTCCCTGGAGAAG
>NZ_NRGS01000012.1 GCF_002332425.1 Brachybacterium alimentarium
GCCGTAATCGTAATCGAGATCAGGAAGCGTGAACTCCGCCATGAGGATCATCCCTTCGTCGTGTGATGCGCGGGACCAGCAGTCGCGTGTCCCGCCGTGCCTCCATCCTGCCACGATGGCTCGGGAGTTGGCAGGGCCGGTTGCCCGTCGGCGCCGATCCGGCGCCGGAGAGGCCCGCTGTCGGAGCTGCGGTCCACAATGGTGCGATGGTCGCGCCCCGCCTGGACCTCCCGTCGTCCTTCTCCCCCGCCACCGCGACGTGGTTCGCGGAATCCTTCGACGCTCCCACCCCTGCGCAGGCCGGAGCCTGGAACGCCATCGAGCGCGGGGACGACACCCTGGTGGTGGCCCCCACGGGATCCGGCAAGACCCTCGCCGCCTTCCTCACGGCGATCGATCGGCTCGCGGCGAAGGAGCCCCCGGCAGATCGACCGACGGGTCGGTCGGCCGCGCGCTCGGACGGGCGCCGGGCCGCCGGGAGCGATCGCGGGGCCGTCAGCGTCCTGTACATCTCGCCGCTCAAGGCCCTCGGGGTCGATGTCGAGCGCAACCTGACCTCCCCACTGGTCGGCACGGCGCGCACCGCCGAGCGGCTCGGGCTGAGCCGTGCGCCGATCAGCGTGGGCGTGCGCACCGGAGACACTCCGCCGGCCGAGCGGCGCCGGCTCGCCACCCATCCGCCGGACATCCTCATCACCACCCCGGAATCGCTGTTCCTCCTGCTCACCTCACAGGCACGGGAGATCCTCCGCGGCGTGGAGACGGTGATCCTCGACGAGGTGCACGCCGTGGCAGGGACCAAGCGCGGTGTGCACCTGGCCCTGTCCCTGGCGCGTCTGGACGCGATGCTCGAGACGCCGGCGCAGAGGATCGGTCTCTCCGCGACCGTCGAGCCCGTGGACGAGGTCGCCGCCTTCCTCACCGGGTCGGGGCGCTCCCGGGAGGTGACCGTGGTCCAGCCCGAGTCGACCAAGGAATGGGAGATCACGGTGTCGCTCCCGGTGCCGGATCTGCAGGCCATCGAGCCGCCTCCCGATGCGATCGATGACGAGGACGTCTCGGGCACAATCTGGCCGCATGTCGAACGGGCCGTGCTCGCGAAGGTCCTCGCGCATCGCTCCACGATCGTCTTCACGAACTCCCGCAGCCAGGCCGAGCGTCTGACCGGGAAGCTGAACCGGCTGCACGCCCGTCGCCGGGCCCCTGACGCGGATCGCTCGGCGGACGGACCGTCGAGCGGATCGCCGCACGCCGAGGGCTCCGGGATCTCTGGGGGCTCCCGGGCCTCCGTGGGATCAGTGGCCTCCGTGGCCTCCGTGGGATCAGTGGCCTCCGAGGGCTCCGGCGAGGTGGACGAGAGCGACGGGGTCGAGGACATCGCCCGGGCCCACCACGGATCGATGTCCAAGGAGGTCCGTGCCCAGAGCGAGGACCAGCTGAAGTCCGGGACCCTGCGCTGCGTGGTCGCGACCTCCTCCCTGGAGCTGGGGATCGACATGGGCGCGGTGGATCTCGTGCTGCAGGTCGCGGCACCGATGTCGGTCTCGAGCCTGCTGCAGCGGGTGGGCCGCTCGGGGCACGACGTCGGAGCCGTCTCCACGGGGTCCCTGCATCCGCTGCATGCGGCGGACGTGCTGCGCTCCGCGGTCGCCGTGCAGGAGGCGGTCGCCGGACGCATCGAACCGCTCACGGTGCCCCGCAACGCCCTCGACGTGCTCGCCCAGCACACCGTCTCCGCCGCGGCGATGGACGATCTGCAGGTCGAGGACTGGTTCGACCTGGTCCGCACCGCGCACCCCTATCGTGCTCTCCCGCGCTCGGCCTTCGACCAGACCATCGATCTGCTCGCCGGGCGCTATCCGTCCACCGCGTTCTCCGAGCTGAGACCGCGCCTGGTCCACGACCACGACACCGGCGTGCTCTCGGCCCGGCCCGGCGCGCAGCGCCTCGCGGTCACCAGCGGCGGCACGATCCCCGATCGCGGCCTCTATCCCGTGCACCTGGTCACGGGCGACGACGACACCCAGCCCCGACGGGTCGGGGAGCTCGACGAGGAGATGGTCTACGAGTCGCGTCGCGGGGACGTGATCACGCTGGGCACCAGCAGCTGGCGGATCGAGGAGATCACCGCTTCCCGGGTCACCGTCTCCCCCGCCTTCGGGCTCACCGGCCGCATCCCCTTCTGGCACGGCGACGGCGACGGTCGCCCGGCGAGCCTCGGCCGGGCGATCGCCACGGCGCAGAGCGAGCTCGCCTCCCTGGACCGCAGCGAGGCCGATTCCCGTCTCATGGGCTTAGGGCTCGAGGCCAACGCGCGCACCGTGCTGCTGGATCATCTCGCCGAGCAGCAGCAGGCCACCGGGGCGGTGCCGGGTCCGGAGCAGCTGGTCGTAGAGCGGTTCCTCGATGAGCTCGGCGATTGGCGGGTGGTGCTGCACTGCGCCTACGGCCAGCGGATCACCGGGCCCTGGGCCCTCGCGGTCGGCGCACGGGTGGAGGAGCGCTACGGGCTGGATGGCCAGGTCATGGCGGCCGATGACGGCATCGTGCTGCGGATCCCCCACGGCGAGGACCCGCCGGGCGCGGATCTCTTCGTCTTCACCCCCGAGGAGATCGACGAGGAGGTGCGGCGGCTCGTCGGATCTTCCGCCCTGTTCGCGGCGAGGTTCCGCGAGTGCTCGGCACGCGCCCTGCTGCTGCCTCGTCGTGATCCGCAGCAGCGTGCTCCCCTGTGGCAGCAGCGTCAGCGCTCCTCGAGCCTCCTGGAGGTGGCGCGTCCCTATCCGGATTTCCCGATCATGCTCGAGGCGGCGCGCGAGTGCCTGCAGGACGTCTACGACCTGCCTGCACTGATCGATCTCATGACGCAGATCGGTCGGCGCCGCGTCCAGGTGCGCGAGATCGAGACCCCCTCCCCCTCCCCGTTCGCCCGCTCGCTCCTGTTCGGCTATCTCGCCCAGTTCATCTACGACGCCGACGCCCCGCTTGCCGAACGGCGCACCGCCGCGCTCGCGCTGGACCAGTCGCTGCTCGCCGAGCTGCTGGGTGCGGTGAGCCTGCGCGAGCTGCTGGATGCCGAGGTGATCGCGGAGGTCGAGAGCCGTCTGCAAGGACTCACCGCCGAGCGGGCCCTGCGCGGCGCCGAGCAGATCGCGGATGTGCTCCGGCGCCTGGGCCCACTGACCCCCGAGGACCTCGCACTGCGCACGGCGGAGGGGGTCGAGCTGAACACCGAGCTCGCCCGGCTCCACGACTCGCGGCGGATCCTGACCGTGCGCATCGCGGGCCGCGAGCACGTCGCCGCGATCGAGGACGCCGGGCTGCTGCGCGACGCGCTCGGGGTCGCGCTCCCGCCCGGGGTGCCGGACGCGCATCTGGCCGAAGTGGATCGGGCGGTCGCCCAGCTGCTCTCCCGTTGGGCGCGCGGACGAGGGCCGTTCCCCGCCTCCTCGCCGGTCGAGGCCTTCGGTCTCGCGCCCGGGGTCGCCCGGGGCGCGCTCGAGCAGCTCACCGCAGAACGGGTGCTTCAGCAGGGCGAGTTCACGCCGGGCCGCGAGGGCGAGGAGTGGGTCGACGCGGAGGTGCTGCGGCGCATCCGCCGCGCGAGCCTGGCCGCCTCCCGCCGCGAGATCGCCCCGGTCCCCGGCCCGGTCTACGCCCGCTTCCTCGGGCAGTGGCAGCATCTGGTGGGACGTCGCCGAGACGGCCGACGGGAACGTGCGGCGTGGACGGGACGCGACGGACTGCTGTCCGTGGTCGACCAGCTCGCCGGGGTCTCGCTGCCGCTGTCGGCCTGGGAGTCCCAGGTGCTGCCGGTCCGGCTGCCGGACCTGACCTCGGCGACCGTGGATGCGGCGTTCGCGGCCGGCGAGCTGGTCTGGACCGGTCACGGCCGGCTCGGAGCGGACGACGGCTGGATCCGGCTCCACCTCGCCGACGCCCTGCCTCTGGGGCTCGACATCGAGATGCTCGAGGAGTCCGCCGCGGCCCTGGCCGAGGGGTCGCTGCCCTCCCGGATCCTCGCCCTGCTGCGCGCGATGCCCGGAGCACTCCGGCACGGCGAGATCCTCACCGCACTCGCGGATGACGGCGGCGCGGTGCACCCACCCGACCTGCACGAGGCCTTGTGGGATCTCGCGTTCCAGGGGCTGATCACCAACGATTCCTTCGACGCCCTGCGCAGCTACGGCCGTGGTCCGGCCACCCAGCGGTCCGCCCGGTCCTCCGGGCGGTCCCGCTCGCTGAGTCGGCGGGGCGCGGCACGACTGTCGGCGGCGATGATGCGCCAAGGGGTCTCGTCGGCCTCCGAGGTCGTCTCCGGGCCCGTCGGCGCGGGGCGCTGGAGCGCTGTCCGCGTCGAGGGAGTGGACCCCGCCGCCCGCGCCGCGGCGGTGGCGACGCTGCTGCTGGACCGTCACGGCGTGGTCACCCGGGGCGCCATGGACGTCGAGGACATCCCCGGGAGCTTCGCCGCCGTGTACCGGGTGCTCGCGGTGCTCGAGGAGAACGGCAGCTGCCGCCGGGGCTACTTCGTCGAGGGGCTCGGTGCCTCGCAGTTCGCCCCGGTGGAGGCCGTGGACCTCCTGCGCGACCGGGAACGGGAGGCGGACTCCGGGGACAGCACGGAGGACTCGGGCGGCACCGAAGGTCCCTCGTCGTCCACCTCCGTCGTGGCGCTCGCGGCCACGGATCCCGCGAACCCCTACGGCGCCGCGCTCCCCTGGCCCTCGTTGGAGATCACGCCTCCCGAGGGTACGACCGTGCGGCCCGCACGCCGTGCCGGAGCCCTCGTGCTGCTGAGGGACGGCCAGGTGGCCGCGGTGGTCGACAAGGGCGCCAAGCACCTGCTGTGGTGGACGGATCCGTCGGCGACAGAGCTCATCTCCCAGCAGCTCGTGCGGGCGATCGCCGAGGACTCGCGCCTGCCCCAGCTGCGCATCGAACGGGTCAACGGTCATCCGATCGACAGCGAACCGGTCGCGGCCATCAGCGAAGCGCTCGTCGCGGCCGGCTGCTATCGCTCCCCGAAGTCGATCCGTCTGCGCGCAGGAGGTCGCTGATGCCCGAGGGGGACACCGTCGCCCGGCAGTGCCGGATCCTGCACGAGGCCCTCGCCGGAGCGACCCTGACCGAGTCGGATCTGCGCGTACCCCGCCTCGCCACCTCGGACCTCGTCGGGTGGACCGTGATCGAGGTGCGGCCCCGCGGTAAGCACCTCATGATGCGCCTGGCACCGCCGGCCGCGAGGCTCGCCCCGCTCACGCTGCACACCCACCTCATGATGGACGGGATCTGGCGGGTGAACGGGAAGGCCCTCCGCTCGAGCGACACCAGCGCCGCGCCGCGGCCTGCGGAGACGATCCGCATCGTGCTGAGAGCCCGCCACGAGGACGGCCACGAATCCCTCGCGATCGCGTACGACGTAAAGCAGGTGCGGATCGTGCGCACCGCCGACGAGAACGAGCTCGTCGGCCATCTCGGCCCCGACCTGCTGGATCCTGACTGGGGCGAGGAGCAACGCGCCCGAGCCGTGCTGAACCTCTCGGCGGAGCCGGAGCGGGCCATCGGCCTCGCCCTCCTGGACCAGCGCAATCTCGCCGGCATCGGCAACATCTACCGCAGCGAGCTGTGCTTCCTGCGCCGAGTGCACCCGGCCGCTCCGACCGCTGCCGCGGGAGATCTCGGTGAGCTCGTGGACCTCGCCCGTCGCCTGCTGGTGCTGAATCAGGACCGCACGGTGCGCGTGACCACCGGCGGAATGCTCGGGCGCGACGGTGATCTGTGGGTCTACGGCCGCGGCGGCCGACAGTGCCGTCGCTGCCGCACCCGGATCGAGCGCGACGAGATCGCCGACCCCCGCCAGGAGGGCACCGAACCGCGAGTGCTGTGGTTCTGCCCGCACTGCCAGGCCGGCCCCGGCGCCCCGTCCCGGAACGCACCGCCGCGCGGTCCACGGACATCGCGCGATGCACGCAGTCGCTGGGCAGGTCGGTAGACTCATCCGCGCCCGGGGCCGCGCCCACCGCCGGCCCGGGCCCACGCCTCCATAGCTCAATGGATAGAGCAACGGCCTTCTAATCCGTAGGTTGCAGGTTCGAGTCCTGCTGGGGGCACTGCCATCGCTCGCCCCGCCGTCGTCAGGAGCTCCACATGCTGCTGAAGGTCCTCACTCTCGGCGGCATCGCTCTGCTCCTTGTGCTGCGTCTTCTGCGGGGACGATTCGGGGCCACGCTCCTGGGCGTCTCCGTGCGGGCGCTGAACATCGTTTACCTGCTCGCGCTGGTGGTGACGGGCATCGTCGCCGGTCTGCTCGAGCAGTGGGTCCTGCTGGGGGTCGTGGCGGTGCTGCTGGCGATCAGTGGGATCGAGGAGATCCGTCGGCGTCGGTCGCAGCAGACCGCTCCCCCGCGGGCGGTCCGCTGACCGCACGACGTGCTCAGGACGGGACGCCCGGCGCACGCTCCGTACAGTTCCGCAGTTCCGCAGTTCCGCGCACTACCTCGCCGCTCACGTGCAGCAGGAGGCCTCGCGCCTCAGAGCTCCCGGCTGTGCTGGGAGGCGGACTCGTTCCAGTCGATGACCCACCCGGGCACCTGCACGTCCTCCGGGACAGGGCCGGCCAGGGCGAGGATCTCGTCGATGTCGACCGAGCCTCCGCTGCGCCGCAGGAAACGGGCGCGGATCACAGCGTCGGCGTAGACCTTCTCCCCTACCCGGAACACCTGCTCCATGTAGATCCAGCGCTCATCATGACCGATCACGCGTGAGGACAGCTCGAACTTCTGCCACAGCGTCAGGGAGCGACGGTAGGTGATGGACTGCCCGGCGATGACCGGGTACCAGCCCTGGTCAGTGACCTTCTTCCAGAAACCCGAGCGCAGCATCAGGTCCATCCGGCCCAGGTCCATGAGCGTGAGATACCGGCCGTTGTTCATGTGCCGCTGCACGTCGAGATCGGCCGGGTTCACCCGGAACGAGACCGTCGAGGTGTCCCACATGCTCAGGCGGCTGCGGAAGCGCACTCGGATCATGAACACCAGCAGGCGGAAGTACAGATTCACGTCGGACTCCTCGGACGGCTCACGGCGCGGTCGGCGGCGACCTCGCGATGACTACATGGTAACCACGAGGTGCGCACCCCGTCGGCGCCGACGGCTTCGGTGCGAGGTGCCCGCTCGCGCTACTGTTGTCGGGTGACTTCCAGCTCCTCCCGCTCCATCAACGACCGCATCATCTGGGTCGACTGCGAGATGACCGGCCTCGACAAGCAGCGCGATGCGCTGGTCGAGATCGCCGTCCTCGTGACCGACGCCGATCTGAACATCCTCGGTGACGGCATCGACGTCGTCATCAAGCCGCCGGCCGAATCACTCACCGGCATGGACCCCTTCGTGGTGAACATGCACACCGTCTCCGGCCTGCTCGACGAGCTCGACGGCGGGATGACGCTCGAAGAGGCGCAGGCCCAGTGCCTCGCCTACGTGCAGCAGTTCTGCCCCGAGCCCGGCAAGGCGCCGCTGGCCGGCAACAGCGTGGGCACCGACCGTGTGTTCCTGGACCGCGACGTGCCGGAGTTCGCCCAGTGGCTGTCCTACCGCACCATCGACGTCTCCAGCCTCAAGGAGCTCGCCAAGCGCTGGTTCCCCCGCGTCTACTACAACATCCCCGCCAAGCACGGCGGCCACCGCGCCCTTGCGGACATCCGCGAGTCCATCCAGGAGCTCAAGTACTACCGCGAGGTCCTGCTGGTGGACGAGCCCGGGCCCACGACGGCGCAGGCCCAGGTCGCCTCCCGGGCGTTCGAGCTCACCGATGCCGCGCCGCAGCCCGTCGACGCTCCGCCCGCCCCGCACGTGCCGTGGATCGATCGTGCCTCGCACCGCTCCTGGCTCGAGGGCGAGGGTGATGAGCTGCTCGTGTTCGGGTCGGAGTCCGTGCGGGAGGACGGCGGCTTCGCCTGGCTGGACGAGCACGGCCAGGCAGATCTGTCACGCCCCTCGGAGCTGTGGCTGACCTGCCGCATGACCCACTGCTTCGCCCTCGGCCACCTGCTGGGGCGCCCCGATTTCGGCCGCTTCGCCGATCACGGCATCGCCTCCCTGCGCGGGGTCTTCCAGGACGCCGAGCACGGCGGCTGGTTCTCGGCCGTCGCCGACGGCGAACCGGTCGACGACTCCAAGCAGGCCTACGCCCACGCCTTCGTGGTGCTCGCGGCGTCCTCCGCCCTGGCCGCCGGACGACCGGGCGCCGAGGAGCTGCTCGAGGACGCCCTCGCGGTGCTCGATGCGAAGTTCTTCGACGAGGCCGCCGGCATGAGCGTGGACACCTTCGACCGGAGCTTCTCGCACTGCGAGGAGTACCGCGGGATCAACGCGAACATGCACACGGTCGAAGCCCTGCTCGCCGCGGCCGATGTCACCGGTCAGCGACGCTGGCTGGATCGCGCGGTGGGCATCATGACCCGCGCGATCGACGAGTTCGCCCGCGCCAACGACTGGGCGCTGCCCGAGCACTTCGACACGGACTGGAACCCGCTGCTGGAGTACAACCGCGACGAGCCCAATCACCCGTTCCGTCCCTACGGGGCCACGATCGGGCACTGGATCGAATGGGCCCGCCTGGTCCTGCACGCCCGGGCCGCATTGATCGCGGCCGACGGCGACGCCCCGGAGTGGATGCTCGAGGCCGCCACCGCGCTGATGGAGAAGTCCGCGGCGAGCTTCGGGATCGACGGGGCACCCGGCTTCGTGTACACCGTGGACTGGGACGGCACGCCCGTGGCCCGCGAGCGCATGCACTGGGTCGCGGCCGAGGCCGTCGGCGCCGCTGCGGCGATGCACCAGGTGACCGGCGATCGCGTGTGGGCCGAGCGTTATGAGCAGTGGTGGGAGTACATCTCCACCTACCTGCTGGATCCCGAGAACGGCTCCTGGTTCCACGAGCTCGACGGCGACAATCAGGTCCAGGGCGTGACCTGGCCGGGCAAGCCAGACGTCTACCACGCCTTCCAGGCCACGCTGATCCCGCGCCTGCCGGTGACGCCCACCCTGGCTGCTGCGCTGCGCGACGACCTGCTGGACCACGACCTGCACAGCTGAGCGCCCGCGCCGACGGCGCATCGTCCCGGAGCCCCGGCCCGACCTCCTTACGGAGACGGGGCCGGGGCTCCGTCGTGCGGGTAGCCGTGAGCGATCGCGGCGGGCCGAGCGCGATCCCGGTCTCGAGCGGCCTATGCTCCTCGGGTGCCCCGCTCCCCGTCCGCGTTCCTCGACCTGAGGCCGTTCCGCACCAGCCGCGCGTTCACGAAGCTGTGGATCGGCTCCACCCTCGCGGGACTCGGCGGTCAGCTCACGATCGTCACGGTGATGCTGCACGTGTTCACGCTGACCGGCAGCACCTTCGCGGTCTCGATGGTGGCGGTGGCGGGCCTGGTCCCGATGATCATCGCCGGGCTCTACGGCGGGATGCTCGCCGATGCCTTCGACCGCCGTCGCGTCGCGCTCGCCGCCGCGATGATCACCTTCGTCTCCACCGCGCTGCTGGCCTCCCTGACCTGGGCCGGGCTGGAGACGATCGGCTGGCTGTACCTGCTCAGCGTGCTCAACGCGGCCGCGAACTCGGT
Source organism: Brachybacterium alimentarium (assembly GCF_002332425.1). Lineage (GTDB taxonomy): Bacteria > Actinomycetota > Actinomycetes > Actinomycetales > Dermabacteraceae > Brachybacterium > Brachybacterium alimentarium. The sequence goes on from NZ_NRGS01000012.1 coordinate 9,623, forward strand.
GGGCATGGCCACTCGCACCGCGATCGTGCCGCGGCTGCTGCCCACGGAGCTGCTGGCGGCAGCCTCCGCGCTCAACGGCATCACCATCGGCGTGATGGTCATGGTGGGCCCGGCGCTCGCCGGCGTCCTCGTGGCACTGACCGGCTACGGACTCACCTACAGCATCGACGTCGTGCTCATGCTGGCGATGTTCCTGGGCCTGTGGAGCCTGCCGCCCCTGCGTCCCGAGGGCGAGATCGTGCGCCCTGGGCTCGCCTCCCTCGTGGACGGCTGGCGGTACCTGCGCCGTTCGGCGAACATCCGCACCCAGTACCTCATGGACCTCATCGCGATGACCTTGGGACAGCCGCTGACGCTGTTCCCGGCGCTGGGCACGGTGCTGCTGGGCGGTGGGGCGATCACCACCGGTGCACTGACGGCCGCGGTCGCCGCCGGGACCTTCCTCTCGAGCCTGTTCTCCGGGCGGGCTGCGCGGTACCGCTGGCACGGACGCGGGATCGCCCGCGCGATCCAGGTGTACGGCGCGGCGATCGCGCTCTTCGGCGCGGTGCTGCTGGTAGCAGTGTGCTTCCCAGGGGCCGACGAGGAGAACCCTCACCTGGTGCTGATCGCGGCGGCCTGCGTGGCGCTCGCCGTCTCCGGCGGGGCGGACAACATCTCCTCGATCTATCGCAACACGATGATGCAGGCCGCAGTGCCCGATGCGATGCGCGGCCGGCTCCAGGGCGTCTTCATCGTGGTGGTCGCAGGCGGTCCACGGCTCGGCGCGCTCTACGCGGGCACCCTCGCCTCCATCACCGCGCTGTGGTTCCCGCCGCTGCTGGGCGGGATCGTGGTGATCGTGCTGATCACGCTGCTGCTGCGCCGCGTTCCGCGATTCCGCGAGTACGACGCGATGGCGCCGGTGGCCTGACGCGGTCGCACGCCCTGTCCCCGCCCCCGTCCCTGCGCACAGGAGCCGGTCGGGCTTCAGCCGTCGAGCTCGCCCAGCGCCTGCTCCATGCGGTGGATCTTCCCGTCGAGCTCTCCCTCGTGGCCAGGGCGGATGTCGGCCTTCAGCACGAGGGAGACCCGGGATCCGTAGCGCCCGGCTTCCTCCGTCGCGCGGCGGACCACGTCCATCACGTCGTCCCACTCCCCCTCGATCTCGGTGAACATCGAGCTGGTGCGGGTGGGCAGGCCCGAGTCCCGTACGACGCGCACCGCAGCGGCGACCGCGTCGTGCACGCTCGCGCCGTCGGCCCCCTCCCCGAGATGGCGGGCAAGAGCCGGGTCGGAGGGCTCACCGGTGGGCTGGACGGAGAAGGCGACGATCATTCCCCCAGTCTCCCCCTGCGCCATGGACCGTGCAACGCGCGGAGGACGCGGACGCCGTCGCGGCCCGGGGCCTGAGGCACCGGGCACGAGGCGCCGGGCACGGAACGCCAGGCACCAGGCACCAGGCACCAGGCACCAGGCACCGGGCACCGGGCACCGGGCACCGGAAACGGGATACGAGCTGCGGGATGCGAGCCGACGGCGCGTCCGCCGCTCACGGCTCACGTGCCGTCCTCCAGTAGGATCGGGCACGGCGTCCCTGGTCTGGGCCGCGCTCCGCATCGAGAAGAACGAGGACCATGACTGCACTCCGGATCGGCATCGTCGGCTACGGGAACCTGGGACGAGGTGTCGAGATCGCCGTCTCCCTCCAGGAGGACATGGAGCTGGTGGGCGTGTTCACGCGCCGTGACCCGGCCACGGTGAGCACCGTGCACGAGCAGACTCCTGTGCGGTCGATCGACGCGCTCGAATCGATGCAGGACGAGGTCGATGTGCTCCTGCTCTGCGGCGGCTCGAAGACCGACCTCCCCGAACAGACCCCGCTGCTCGCCGAGCGCTTCACCGTCGTGGACAGCTTCGACACGCACGCCCGTATCCCCGAGCACTTCGCACGGGTCGACGCCGCCGCCCGCGTGGCGGGCACCACGGCGCTCATCTCCACCGGATGGGACCCCGGCCTGTTCTCCATCAACCGCGTGTACGGGGAGGCCATCCTCGCGACGGGCTGCACCTACACCTTCTGGGGCCGCGGCCTGTCGCAGGGGCACTCCGACGCGCTGCGCCGCCTCGACGGGGTCGCCGCCGCCGTCCAGTACACGATCCCCTCCCAGGACGCGATCGCCCGAGTCCGCGCAGGCGAGCAGCCCGCCCTGAGCACCCGTGAGAAGCACACCCGTGAATGCTTCGTGGTGCTCGAGGACGGGGCCGACGCCGACGCCGTGCGCGAGGAGATCGTGACAATGCCGCACTACTTCGAGCCCTACGACACGACGGTGACCTTCCTCAGCGCCGAGGAGCTCGCCCGCGACCACCAGGGCATGCCCCACGGCGGTTTCGTGATCCGCGCCGGCGAATCCTCCCCCGGCACCAACCAGACGATCGAGTACCGCCTGCAGGAGGACTCGAACCCCGAGTTCACCGCGAGCGTGCTCGTCGCCTACGCCCGCGCCGCGGGCCGACTGGCCGCCGCCGGGGAGCACGGGGCGAGGACTCCCTTCGACGTGGCACCGGGCCTGCTCTCCCCGAAGTCCCCCGAGCAGCTGCGCGCCGAGCTGCTCTGAGCCGGGGACGCGCACCGGTTCGCTGCCGGCCCGGCACCCGATCCTCGGGCGGCCGGGGCCCGGGCAGCCGATGCAATGCGTCTCACACTCCCGGAGGGCTGTTCGAGGAGGAGAACGCTGCTGAGAGACGGTATGCTTATCTCTCGTTGCGGGTTTCGATCCGCACATGGTGGTCGTAGCTCAGTTGGTAGAGCTCCTGGTTGTGGTCCAGGCGGTCGCGGGTTCAAATCCCGTCGATCACCCCAGTTCGACCTGAGTCGCGTCATCGTTCACGAACGGTGACGCGACTCAGGTTTTTTCGTGGTTCGCGGCCCGTGGGGCCGGGGCCGCCAGCTCCGGGTGCGGACCGGTTGCATGCGCTCGTGATGGCCCGCTCGGATGACGACGACCAACGAGCTCGGCCCACAGCTGACCGGCGAGCTCTCGGCCCCGCCGACAGTGCCAGACCTGGATGTCACTGATCAGGCACGAGTGACGGTGGTCGTGACCGGGGTCGGATTCTGGAAGATGTCGAGCACGGGGCAATGCGCATCGACGGCCTCTCGCAGCTCGTCGTAGCGCTCGTTCGACTCCGGTCCCGAGAGCTCGATGTCGAGCCGCACCGCGGAGAACCCGGCGCGCACGGACTCGTCGGCGCCGAACAGTCGCGCCGCGTCCAGATCCGCCTCGGCCCTGATGACGATGTCATCGAAGGGGATGGCGAGCTGCTGCGCGTAGAGCCGGTAGACGACGACCTGGCAGCCAGCCAACGCGCTGAGAGCGTACTCGACCGGGCTGGTCCCGGTGTCGTCGCCGGCCAGCGCCGCAGGCTCGTCGACGATGAAGGAGTGCTTGCCGGCGCGCACGGTCGTAGCCACTGATCCGGCGCCGGTGCCTTCGACCGCATAGTTCAGGTGGGCGTTCGAACGATCGGCCTCGATGCGCCCGGCCCACGCGCTTCCCGCATTCGTGAGGCGAGCGGCGCGATCATCGGCGGTGATCTCGGGGACGGCGGACTGGATGCGTGCTGTGCTAGTCATGACGGCGACGATAGAAGCGCCCGCCGTGGGCACCAAGACTCAGCGACATCTTCCGTCATCGAGCGTCACGTCGTGGCATAGGTACGGCGGCGCCAGACGTCGTTGCGTCGGTGCAGAGGCGCCAGGCGTCGTTGCGTCGGTGCAGAGACGGCGGCTCGGTGCAGCCGCCACGTCGCAGACGCTCACACCCGCGAGCCGATGCCGACGTGCATGCCCGGGCGGGCGCCGCTGCTACTCCCCGCCGATGGCGTAGGTGACGACGACCGGCTTGTGGTCCGACGGCGCCAGGTCACCGCGGAAGTACTCTCCGACGTGGCTGGTCATCGCGCGGATCGGTCCGCGATGGAACTGCCAGTCCAGCACCTGCGGCGTACCGTCGGCGGTCGGACGCGCCGGGTGGGTCGGAACCAGTGGGGAGCCGCTGGCCGTGAAGCTGTCGACGAACCCTCCTGCCCGCAGGATGCGGATCGCGTTCACGGTGTCGTTCAGGTCGCCCATGAACAGGACCGGCTCGCGCTCCTCGCGCTCTCCGTCGTCGTCGGCGTCGGCGTCGGGTGCCGGGGCGAGGCGCTCGAGCGCTTCGACGGTACGGCGCGCTTCCGCCACTCGCGGGGACACGCCCTCCTCCCGCTCACGCGGATTCCCCTGCCAGGTGAAGTGCGCGGTCGACACCAGCACCGTCGATCCCGTCGGCCGATGTCTCAGCCGCACCCAGAACAGGCGCCGCTCCGGGCTGAGCTGCCCCAGATGCTCCGCGCCGTGCTCGACCAGGTCGAACAGCGCACGCCGCCAATAGATGGTCCCCTCGCAGGCCCATCCCGGCAGTTCATCCTCCACTCGGTCATGGGTGGGCAGGGCGGCGTCGATGACCTCACGACTCGCGGGTCGCAGCTCCTGGATGCACAGCACATCGGGCCCGGTCAGCTCCAGAACGGCGCGCAGGGCGTCAGCCCGCTCCGGCCACCGCGCGCTCTCCCAGACGTTGTAGGTCATGGCGACGAAGCGATGCGGCGTGCTCATGCATGCCACCGTACGTCGGCGACCGGTCCCTGCCCAGGGCCCGCGCCAGCCCCGTGCCGCCCAGCCGAGCCGGGCCGAGCCAAGCCGAGAAGCATGTCGTCGGACGCCAGCAGAGCGTGCGCGACCGACCATGGTCAAACCCCGCACGCGAGGCTAGTGTGAGGGGGCCCACGGTCAGTTCGGGAGGACGCCATGGCACAGCAGCCGGACCGCGCAGACATCGTCGTCATCGGAGCGGGGGTGGTAGGCAATTCCGCCGTCAGCCACCTGGCCGAGCTCGGATGGCGCAGCATCGTGCAGATCGACAAAGGTCCCCTGCCGGATCCCGGGGGCTCGACCGGTCACGCCTCGAACTTCGTGTTCCCGGTCGATCATTCGAAGGAGATCACCGACCTCACGGTGGACTCGCTGCGCCAGTACTCCGCACTCGACGTGCTCCTCACCTGCGGCGGCATCGAGGTCGCACGCAGCCCTGAACGGATGCAGGAGCTCACGCGACGCATGAGCTCCGCCCGCGCCTGGGGCGTCGAGGCCCATCTGATCTCCCCCGCCGAGATCCAGGAGCTCGTCCCGTACTGCGACGCGAGTCTGCTGATCGGAGGCTTCCACACGCCCACGGGGGCGATCGTCGATCCGATCCGGGCGGGAGAGCTGATGCGCGAGCGCGCGGAACGGCTCGGTGCGCTCACCACGTGCCCGGAGACCGAGGTGCTCGACATCGAGGTCGAAGGTGGCCGTGTCTCCCGCGTGGTCACCGATCACGGGACGATCGAGGCGGAGATCGTGGTGGTCGCCTGCGGCGTGTGGAGCCCCCGGGTGGCCGCCCTCGCAGGCGCTGCGATCCCGCTGACGCCCGCGGTGCACCAGATGGTCGACGTGGGCCCGATCCCGCAGCTCGAGCAGTCCGGCGAGTGGATCAGCTTCCCGCTGCTGCGCGACATGGACTGCCTGATGTATGAGCGCCAACGGGGTTCCGACCTCGAGATCGGCTCCTATGCCCACCGTCCCCTGCTGCACCGCCCGGAGGAGATCCCGCCGGTCGGAGACCACCCCGGACAGGCCACCCCGACCAGCTTCCCCTTCACGGAGGACGACTTCACGCTCCAGATGCAGCAGGCGGAGCAGATGTTCCCCGAGCTCCTGACCAATCCGACCCCGCCCCGCAGGACCGCGCTGAACGGACTGCTCTCCATGACTCCGGACGGCGGAGCACTGGTGGGCGAGACGCCGGAGGTCGCCGGGCTGTGGTCCGCAGCTGCAGTGTGGATCAAGGAAGCTGCGGGAGTGGGCCGGATGCTGGCCGAGCTGATCACGGACGGGACCAGCGAGATCGATCCCCACGGCTCGGACATCGCGCGCTTCCATCCTGCCCAGCGCAGCGCCTCCCATGTGCGGGCCCGTGCGGCCGAGGGATTCCCGAAGGTCTACGGGATCAGCCATCCGCGCGAGCAATGGCTCTCCGACCGCCCGCTGCGCACCAGTCCGTTCCATCCCCGCACCGAAGCCCTCGGGGCGCAGTACTTCGAGGCCGCCGGCTGGGAGCGCCCGCAATGGTACGAGTCCAATGCCGGACTGCTCGAGGAGTACGGCGACCGCATCCCCGAACGCTCGGCCGAATGGGATCGCCGCTGGTGGTCGCCGATCATCGAGGCCGAGCACCTGGCCATGCGCGAGCGCGTCGCCCTGGTCGATCTCGGCGCATTCGCGATCTTCGACGTGCGTGGGCCAGGAGCCCTGCGCTACCTCGAGCAGCTGGCCGTTGCCCGTATCGACGTGGGCGTCGGCCGCGTGGTCTACACCCCGCTGCTGACCCCCGCCGGAACGTTCCGCTCGGATCTGACCATCGTGCGGCGCGGTCCCGACGACTTCCGGGTGATCACCGGCGGAGCCGAGGGCGCACGGGACCTGTTCTGGCTCCGCGCCCACCTGCCTGCCGACGGGTCGGTGCAGCTGGTCGACTCCACCTCCGCCGTCTCGACCCTCGGGGTCTGGGGGCCGAGAGCCCGCGACCTGGTCTCGCGCATCACGGAGCACGACCTCTCGGACGCAGCCTTCGGCTTCGGGTCCGCCCAGGACGTGCTGCTGGGCTCGGTCCCCGCCTCGCTGCTGCGGATCTCCTACGTGGGCGAGCTCGGCTGGGAGATCCATATGCCTGCCGAGTGCGGGCCGCGGGTCTGGGACGTGCTGTGGGGAAGCGGCCAGGATCTCGGCCCGGTCACCGCCGGGATCGGCGTCTACGGCACGACGGGCCGGCTCGAGAAGAGCTATCGGCTGATGGGCGCCGAGCTCACTGCCGAGTACGACCCCGTCGAGGCGGACCTCGCCCTGCCGAAGGTCAAGAAGCACGGCTTCGTGGGCAAGCAGGCCTACCTCGCCGCGCGCAGGGCGGAGCCCGCCGCTCTGCTGTGCACGCTCGCGCTCGATCCGCCCGCCGAGGGCCGCGCCGCGCGCTTCCCGACCGGCGGCGAGCCGGTCCTCTCCCCCGTGGGCGCAGCGCTCATCGATGCCAAGGGGCGGCGCTCCGTCGTCACCTCCGCCGGCCCGGCGCCCTCGGTGGGGCGCTATCTGCTCATGGCGTACCTGCCCCGCGACCTGGCAGTGCTGGGCACCGGCGTGCTGGTGGAGTACCTCGGACAGCGACTCCCCGCGACCGTGCTGGCCACCGGGCGCACTCCGGCCTTCGATCCGCAGGACACCCGCATGAAGAGCTGACGGGCCGACGGGTCAACAGGTCAACGGGTCAACAGGTCAACAGGTCAACGAGCCGACGAGCCGACGAGCCGACGAGCCGACGGTGCGACGACTCGACCGCTCGACGTGGTGACAGGCTGTACAGCGCAGTGGGTCAACCGGTGGGGAAAGAGGGTCAGCCGGTGATGTCCGCGCGGTGCCCGAACCGACGCGAGATCTCCTCGCCGGCTCGGATCAACGCGCCGGCGGCCGTCGGCAGGTCCTCTCGGCCCAGCCGATAGGCAGGGCCGGCCACGGACAGCGCCGCGACCACTGTTCCCTCCGGGCCGCGAACCGGTGCCGCGACCGCGTTCAGCCCCTCCTCGAACTCCTCGATCGCGCTCGCCCATCCGCGCTCGCGCGCGTCGTCGAGCTCTCGCCGCAGGACCGCGGCAGCCGTCACCGTCGCGTCCGTGAACGTCTCGCGCGGCGCTGCCAGCAGGCTCTCCCGCTCCTCCGGGGGCAGATGCGCCATGAGCATCTTCCCGCTCGAGGTCGCGTGCAGAACGGTGCGGTCCCCCACCCAGTTGTGCAGAGCGACCGTCCGGGTCCCCTGCGCCTGGTAGAGGTTCACCGCCGCCCCGGAGCGGTAGACGGCCAGGTTGACGGTCTCGCCGAGCTGCTCGGCGAGCCGGTCGCACACCGGGCCGGCCTGCGCGGTCAGATCGAGGCGGGATCGGGTGGCTGCGGCCAGCCGCAGCACGCCCACGCCGAGCCGCACCGGGCCGCCGTCGCTCTGCCGTTCGAGGAGTTCATGGCGCTCCAGGGCGGCGACCAGACGTGACGCCGTGGATTGATGGACCCCCAGCTCCGCCGCGATCCGCCCCACGCCGGATTCTCCATCACGGGCGAGGATCTCGAGCACCTGCGCCGCACGGTCGACGGACTGCACCGCCCCCACTCCTGCCATCTCCAGCTCCTCTCGGCCACCACATCATCTCACCTTATGCGCACTACGCATAGTATTGCGTATAACGCATGTTCATGCCACAGTGGATCACGGACACGATTCCTGGAGGCCACGATGACCGTGAACCCGAATCCCCACATGCTGCTGTACCCCCGCATCCGCAAGTCCCCGTTCTTCTACGCCTCACGGCGTCACGGGGTGCAGATGTACAGCGTCTACAACCACACGTACCACCCCCGTCACTACGGCGACCCCATCGCGGAGTACTGGGCGCTCCTGGAGGGCGTCACCCTGTGGGACGTCGGCGTCGAGCGCCAGATCGAGATCTCCGGCCCCGACGCCTTCGACTTCACGAATCTGCTGGTCACTCGCGACCTCTCGACGTGCAAGGTCGGCCAGTGCAAATACGTCTTCCTCACCGACCAGCACGGCGGGATCCTCAACGACCCGGTCCTGCTGCGCCTCGAGGAGAACCGCTTCTGGCTCTCCCTCGCCGACAGCGACATCCTGCTGTGGGCCCGCGGGGTCGCGAGTCATGCCGGGATGGACGTGCGGATCGAGGAGGCCGACGTCGGCCCCGTCCAGGTGCAGGGCCCGAAGTCCTACGCTCTGATGCGGGACCTGCTGGGCGATTCGGTGGCGGACATCCGCTACTACTACCTGCACGACTACACGATCGACGGCATCGACATCACCGTCTCCCGCACCGGGTACACCGGCGAGATCGGCTACGAGATCTACGTCCACCACGCCTCCCGCGACGCCGAACGCCTGTGGGACCTCGTCTGGGAAGCCGGAGCACCTCACGGGCTCCAGGTGATCGGCCCCTGCCACATCCGTCGCATCGAGGGCGGCATGCTCGCCCACGGCGCGGACATCACGGTCGACACCAACCCCTTCGAGGTCGGCATGGGCTACGACTGGATGGTGGATCTCGACCAGGAGGCCGACTTCGTGGGCAAGCAGGCCCTGCGACGGATCAAGGCCGAGGGGCCGCGCCGGAAGCTCGTCGGCCTCGAGATCGGCGGTGCCCCGCTGGGCAGCTACAACGACGGCTCGATGATCGACGCGTTCCCCGTCCACCATGACGGCGACGTCGTCGGCAAGGTCACCTCGGCCTGCTGGTCCCCGCGGCTCGAGCAGAACATCGGGCTCGCGCTGGTCCCTGCGGAGCTCGCCGAGCTCGGCACGACCTTCACCGTCGACATCGGCGAGCGCCCGGGCGCCCTGCTCCCCTCGGGCCAGGAGCTCGTGAAGGCCGTCGTCGTACCGAAGCCCTTCATCGATCCGACGAAGGAGCAGCCCAAGAGCGATCCCAGGGCATTCGGAGACGCAAGCGACGGGGCCGCCGCCTCGACGCCGAGCCACTGAGATGCCTGCCGAGCGTGCGCCGTCGGCCGGAGGTGAGAACGCACCTCGACCGTGGTCCCGCGACCCGCAGTTCGAGGTGCTCCCACTGCCGGGCATCTCGGATCTGGCCGGCGCTCACCTTCCCGCCGGGGCCCGGGTGACGGTGACCGCCTCGCCGGCCCAGGGCCTGTCCGCGACGGTCACGACCGCCGGCGAGCTCGCAGGCCGCGGCTTCACGGTGATCCCTCATCTGGCGGCGCGCATGGTGCCCGACGAGCGCACCGCCGACCGAATCGTGGAGCGCCTCGGATCGGCCGGGGTGCGGGAGGTCTTCGTGATCGGCGGGGACGCGCCACAGCCGGCCGGATCCTTCTCCGACGCGCTGGACCTGCTGCGCGTTCTCCCTGCAGATCCTGCCCTCACGATCGGGATCGGCGCACACCCCGAGGGCCACCCCTTCCTGGACGACGAGAGCGCCGACCGGCTGCTGCGCACGAAGGCCGAGCATGCGTCGTACATGGTCACCCAGATGTGCTTCGATGCCACAGCTCTGCTCGACTGGGTGCGCAGGATCCGTGCCCAGGGCATCGTCCTCCCCGTGCGTCCCGGGATCGCCGCCCCGGTCGGTGCCGTCCGGCTGGCGCGCCTCGGGGCGCGCATCGGCGTGGGGAGGTCGCTGCGGCTGCTCACCTCCTCGAGCACGGGAGTGCGGCGGATGATGGGCCCGCGCACCTGGCAGCCGGATGAGCTGCTCGACCAGCTCGCCCCTGCCTACGGCGATCCGGAGCTCGGTCTGGCCGGGCCCCACGTCTACACCTTCAACGCGCTGGCGACGGTCCAGGACTGGTGGCCGACGGAGGCGCCGCACCGTCCCAGCGCCGGCTGATCATCCGGTAGGGACGATGCATCATCACCGCGCCTCCACCATGCCCCCAGTTCGTTCTGGCATGGTCGAGGGGTTCAGATCGTCCCCAGAAGGGCATTTCTCCCATGGAGCATGAGGCACCGGCCGACGGCGACACCCGTTCACGAGTGCGCGCGCTGGTCGCAGCGCAGCAGGATCAGCTCACGCGGCAGGGCGTGGACCAGGAGATGCTGGCGCGTCAGATGCGGCAGGTCTACGAGGAGTTCACACAGCTGAGGATGCACTATCAGTTCGGCATCGACGAAGTGCAGACCAAGGTGAACATCCTGCGCCAGGAGTTCGAGCAGATCCACGACTACAGCCCGATCGAGCACGTGCGCTCGAGGCTGAAGTCCACCGAGTCGCTCATCGAGAAGGCCGTGCGCACCGGAGGCGAGATGACGATCCCGGCGATCAGAGCTCGGATCCACGACATCGCCGGGGTGCGGATCACCTGCAGCTTCGTCTCGGACGTGTACTGGATCGCGGACATGCTCAGCCGCCAGCCCGATCTCGAGGTCCTCACCGTCAAGGACTACATCGCCGCACCGAAGCCCAACGGGTATCGCTCCCTGCACGTGATCGTCCAGGTGCCGGTGTTCCTCTCCCAGCACACCGAGTACGTGCCGGTCGAGTTGCAGCTGCGCACCATCGCCATGGACTTCTGGGCCAGCACCGAGCACAAGCTCAGCTACAAGTACGAGAAGAACCTTCCGGCCTCGCTGCGTGCGGAGCTGGACGATGCCGCGCGGGTGGCCGCAGACCTCGACGAGCGCATGGAGCGGATGCGCGCGGAGATCCGCCCGATGCCCGAGCACTCGGCGCCGGAACCGACCGCGAGCCCCGCCTCGCCGCCGACGACGGCCCCGTCACCGGACTCCGCCGCAGAGGCGCGAGGAGCCTGACGCCCCTGGAGAACCGGAGGAGCGACGCCGCCCCGTCGGCGAATCGACATGTTCCCCACCCGCTGCGCCGGCGCCGCCGCATAATGGCACCATGAGCAACTCGACGAAGCGTGTGCTGATCACCGGAGCGACCGGAGGCGTCGGATCCCGACTGGCCCGTTCCCTGGCGGAGGAGTACGACCTCGTTCTGCACGGCAGGAACGCGAAGAACGCGCCCGCGGGCCAGGAGCTGAAGATCGCGGATCTCGCCTCCTACGACGAGGTCCTGGCCCTGATGGACGGTGTGGACACGGTGGTCCACATGGCCGGCGCCTCCTCGCCCGAATCGACCTGGGAGCAGGTGCTGGAGGCCAACATCATCGGCCAGCGCAACGTGCTCGAAGCCGCTCGGGTGAGCGGGGTGCGCCGCGTCGTGCTCGCCTCCTCGAACCATGCGATGGGCATGTACGACCGCTACGAGCAGTGGCCCGTCTACCCCGATCAGCTCCAGCGGGCCGACTCCCTCTACGGGGTCTCGAAGATCCTCGGCGAGACGCTCGGTCGCTTCTACTTCGACGAGTACGGGCTGGACGTGATCGCCCTTCGCATCGGCTGGGTCAGCGACGATCCGCTCGAGGCCGACGAGGACATCCTGCGGGCGATGTGGCTGAGCCCTGGCGACTGCACCCAGGTGGTCCGCTGCGCGATCGAGGCCGATGTGCGATTCGGCCTGTACTACGCCATCTCCGACAATCCCAACCGTCGCTGGTCCACCACCAACACCACGCTCGAGCTCGGGTACCGCCCGCGCGATTCGTGGACGGACCTCACCGGCGCCGCGGAGACCGTCGTCGAGGGAGGGGCGGACGTGCCCGATGACTGGCCGCGCGGTTCATGACCCGACCGTCCTCCAGCACTCTCGCGAGCCCGCCGACCAGAGCTCGCCGCGGCGCGATCGTTCTGCGGATGCTGCTCGCTCTCCTGATCGTCGCCGCCCTGGTCTGGAGCGGGATCGATGCCGTCCGGGGCGGAGAGCTCTCGCAGTTCGTCTCCTACTTCACCAACCAGTCGAACCTCGCCTTCGCGATCGTGGTGGTGCTCGGCGTCGCCTGGAGCGGACACCGGGCTGCCGGGTGGGACGACCTCCGCGGTGCAGTCACCTTCTACCTGGCGATGACCGGGATCATCTATGCGCTGCTGGTGGCCCCGCTCGATGAGCTGCTGCGGTGGGACATCGGCTGGACCGGGATCGTGCTGCATCGCATCGCACCGGTGGCCGCCGTCGCGGACTGGGTGCTCTCCCCTCGCTCCGACCGTTCCTCGCCCCGCCGGATCCTGTGGTGGCAGGTCTACCCGATCGCGTATCTGCTCGTCACCTGGCTCAGGGGCGCGATCACCGGCTGGTACCCCTACGAGTTCCTCGACCCGACGGCGTCGTCCTGGCCGCAGGTGCTGGCCACCACCGTCCTCGTTCTGGTGGCCTTCCTCGCCGTCGCGACGCTCCTGCATCTGGTGGGCGGCCTCCGACGGACGACGAACGCCGACGACGTCTCGCTCTCAGCGGCCGGCTCACCCTGAGCTCGTCCCGGGCTCGTCCTCAGGTCACCCCGGGGCCACCGCTCACGCGATTCCTGCGGCGAGCAGTGCATCCAGCTCCGAGATCGCGGCACGGTCCCCGATGATCTCCACCTTCTGGTCCTCGCCGTCCAGGCCGCCCAGCGCGGCCGCTCTCCCCCAGGCCCAGAGGTCCACAGCGGCGGGAGGTCCCGAGACGACCGCCCGTGGCAGCTCTCCGACCTCGTCGAGGTCCGTCAGCGGGCGAGCGACGGTGGCACCGAGCTGCTGACCGTCGCGCGGCCGGGTGCCGGACCAGCGGGAGATGAGCAGCTGCCCGCGCTCTGCGCCGTCGAGACGGATCTCGGCGAGCGCGATAGGTCGCACCGTCGCCCATTCGGGGATCCACTCGAACGCGGCCGGCCACATCACCTGCAGCACGTGATCGACGCCTGCGTGGGCGACCTCGCTGTCGATCGGGGTGAGAGTGAGCCCGGCGGTCAGCTCGGCGTCGACGCGGTGGATCGTCGCCTCATGGAGCTGCATGCGCCGGATGACGCCGACGGTCTGCTCCGGCGAGAACCAGAACCACGCGGGCTCGTCATCACCGCGCGAGTCGAGCTGCGCGAGGAGCGCGTCCGTGGCCGCACGGCGCAGCTCCGGCGCCGCGGCAGGGTCGTCGGCAGCTGCGGTGGCGGATCCTTCGATCCGTGCCACGTCGGCCTCGGTGGTGGCCCGCTTCGCCAGGACGCTCGCCCAGAAGTCCTGGACCTCCGTGAGGTGCCGGAGCAGAGCAGCAGCGACCCAGTCCGGGCAGGTGGGGACCTTCCGCTCGGGGTCGGCAACGGCGAGCGCGGCGGCGAGACGCTCCGATTCCTCACGGATGATGTCAGCGGCATGAATGACCATGGAGGCATCAAAGCATCCCGGGTGACGCCTGTCACGCGTTGCTTCGCATACCCCTCGGGGGTATTGTCGTGGTTGCGAGCACCCCAGAGCTCGCACCAGTCGACGATGAAGGAGTTCCCTATGAGCACCACCGCCACCTTCCAGGTCACCGGGATGACCTGCGGCCACTGCGAGATGTCCGTGCGTGAGGAGGTCAGCGAGATCCCCGGGGTCCAGGTCGACGAGGTCGACCACGGGTCCGGCACACTCCGCGTCTCCTCCGAGCAGCCCGTCGACGAGGCCGCCGTGCTCGCCGCCGTGGCCGAGGCCGGTTACAGCGCGCAGCGCGCCTGACCGCTCGGCCGTCTGGCCGTCTGGCCGTCTGGCCGTCTGGCCATCAGACCGCCTGACCGCTCGCTCCCTCACCTCGTCCGTCGTGCCGCACGGCACGAGATCCCCGCCCCGTGCGAAGAAAGTCGTGATCATGTCCAGCTCCCCGTCCCCCATGCCGCCAGGAGCCGATATCGAGCTCGAGATCAGCGGGATGACCTGCGCGTCGTGCGCGAACCGGATCGAGCGCAAGCTGAACAAGCTCGACGGGGTCTCGGCGAGCGTCAACTACGCCACGGAGAAGGCACGCGTCTCGGTCCCGGTCGGATACGACTCCGAGCAGCTGCTCACCACTGTCGAGCAGGCCGGCTACTCCGCGGCCCTGCCCACTCCCCCGGAGGCGCAGAACGAGGCCTCCGAGGGCGAGCCCGCCGACCCGGAGCTCACCTCGCTGAGGCAGCGGCTGATCGGCTCCGCGGTGCTCTCGGTGCCCGTCATCCTGCTCTCGATGATCCCGGCACTGCAGTTCACCTACTGGCAGTGGGCGGTGCTCGCCCTCGCCTCCCCTGTGATCGTCTGGGCAGCATGGCCCTTCCACCGAGCGGCCTGGGTCAACCTGCGCCACGGGGCGACGACGATGGACACCCTGATCTCCGTCGGCACGTCGGCCGCCTACCTGTGGTCCCTCTATGCGCTCTTCCTGGGGCGTGCTGGCATGCCGGGCATGACCCACGAGTTCTCGCTGACGATCGGGCGCTCGGACGGCTCGGCGAACATCTATCTCGAGGTCGCGGCCGGCGTCACGATGTTCATCCTCCTGGGTCGCTATCTGGAGAAGCGTTCCAAGCGCCGAGCGGGCGCCGCCCTGCGCTCGCTGCTGGACATGGGCGCCAAGGACGTCGCCGTGATGCGCGACGGCGCGGAGAGCCGTATCCCCGTCGCCGAGCTCGCGGTCGGCGACGAGTTCGTGGTGCGCCCCGGGGAGAAGATCGCGACCGACGGGCAGATCGTCTCCGGCAGCTCCGCCATCGATGCCTCGATGCTCACCGGTGAGTCCGTGCCGGTCGAGGTGGGCGCGGGAGATGCCGTCACCGGTGCGACCGTGAACGCCGGTGGACGCCTGCTGGTGCGTGCCACACGCGTGGGCAGGGACACCCAGCTCGCGCAGATGGCTCGGATGGTCGAGGACGCCCAGTCCGGGAAGGCAGAGGTGCAGCGCCTGGCCGACCGCATCTCGGGGGTCTTCGTGCCGGTGGTCCTCGTGATCGCCGTGCTGGTGCTGGCGGCGTGGCTGCTCACCGGGCACCCGGTCGAAGCCGCCTTCACCGCCGCCGTGGCGGTGCTGATCATCGCCTGCCCGTGTGCCCTGGGGCTCGCCACGCCGACGGCCCTGCTGGTCGGCACGGGTCGCGGCGCACAGCTGGGGATCCTCATCAAGGGTCCGGAGGTCCTGGAGTCCACCCGCCGGGTCGACACCGTGGTGCTCGACAAGACCGGCACCGTCACCACCGGGACGATGACTCTCACCGGCGCGTTCCCCGCCGTCGGCGTCGACCGCGCGGACCTGCTGCGTCGTGCGGGCGCCCTGGAGGACTCGTCGGAGCACCCGATCGCCCGGGCACTCGCCCGAGGCGCGGCGGACGAGGTCGGCGCACTGCCCGGCGCCGAGGATTTCGAGAACCTCCCCGGTCGGGGCGTGCGCGGCACCGTCGAGGGGCGCGAAGTGCTCGTCGGCCGGGCGAACCTCGCCGGCGAGCAGGCGCTGCCGGAGGAGCTCAGCGCCGCCATGGCGGCGGCGGAGACTCGCGGAGAGACCGCCGTAGTGGTCCTCTGGGACGGAGCGGCGCAGGGCGTGCTCGTCGTCGCGGACACCGTCAAGCCCACCAGTGCCGAGGCCGTCGCCCAGCTCAAGGACCTGGGACTGACCCCGCTCCTGCTCACCGGAGACCATCGCGCCACGGCGCAGCAGATCGCCGCCGAGGTCGGCATCGACGAGGTCCTGGCAGAGGTCATGCCGCAGGACAAGATCGACGTGATCACCCGTCTGCAGGGCGAGGGCAGGGTGGTCGCCATGGTCGGCGACGGCGTCAACGACGCCGCCGCTCTCGCCCAGGCCGATCTGGGCCTGGCGATGGGCACCGGTACGGACGTTGCCATCGAGGCCTCGGACATCACCCTGGTGCGCGGGGACCTGCGCAGCGCGGCCGACGCGATCCGGCTCTCACGGCGCACTCTCGGCACGATCAAGGGCAATCTGTTCTGGGCCTTCGCCTACAACGTCGCGGCGATCCCGCTCGCGGCGCTCGGCCTGCTGAACCCGATGCTCGCCGGCGCCGCGATGGCCTTCTCGAGCGTCTTCGTGGTCGGCAACAGCCTGCGCCTGCGCTCCTTCCGCAGCCGCGCGCGCTGAATCCGCCGCAGCGGTGTGGTCCTGTCCGGCCGCTGAGCGCGCTCGGTCCCCCGACGATCCGAGCGCGCTCAACCTCGCCAACGGTCGACGACCTCCTGGGTCCTCGCGAGGACGGCCTGCCGGTCGGCCACCAGCAAATCGAGCACGGTCTCCTTGTGGTCCGTCCGTTCGTCGGCCACGGCATCGGTGATGATCGTGGCCCGGATGTTGTTCGCGTACGCGTCCCTGGCGGTCTGGGTGATGCACGCGTGGGCAGAGACCCCGGCGATGAGCACCCTTCCCACGGCGAGATTGTGCAGGTGCAGGAGGAGGTCCGTGCCGAACCAGGCGCTGTCACGGGTCTTCTCGATCCGGGTCATGCCCGCGGTGTCGAGCTCGTGGATGGCTGCGGAGCTCGGGTCCCCGTGGAAGAGGTAGCCCTGGTCGTCCTCGAGCATGCTGAGGGTCCAGGTGGAGCGGTCGCGACTGTGCTCCGTGCTGATCAGAAAGATCGGCACCTGCGCGCGCCGTGCGGACGCCGCGAGCGCGTTCACGGCGTCGACCACCTCCGTGCGGGCCTCGGCCAGGGCAGGGGTCTCGAAGAAGGCCTCTTGCAGATCGATCAGCAGCAGGGCCTCGGCGGGGTGCGCGGTCACGGCGTCGGGTTGCCGCCGTTCACGTGCAGGGTCTCCCCCAGCACGTAGCTGGACTCCGGGGACGTGAGGAAGACATACGCCAGGGCGAGTTCGGTGGGCTGGCCCGCACGGCCCAGCGGTGTGCTCTTCCCGAACTCAGGCAGGACCTCCTTCGGCTGGCCGTCGGAGACCTGCAGCGGGGTCCAGATCGGCCCCGGCGCGACGGCGTTCACCCGGATCCCCTTCGGCGCCAGCTGCTGGGCGAGGCCCTTGGAGAAGTTGTTGATCGCGGCCTTCGTGGAGGCGTAGTCGATCAGGGTGGTGGAGGGCTCGTAGGCCTGGATCGACGTGGTGTTGACGATGGTGGAGCCGGCTGGGAGGTGGGCGAGGGCCGCCTTCGTGATCCGGTACATCGCATGGATGTTGACCTCATAGGTCGTGGTCCACTGCTCGTCCTCGAGCTCTTCGAGGCTCTCCACCGCGATCTGCCGGCCGGCATTGTTCACCAGAGCGTCGAGACCGCCCAGCTCGCGCACCGCCTCCTCGACGAGGGAGCGGCAGAAGCTCGCGTCGGTGAGGTCCCCGGGCAGGAGGACGCCCCGTCGGCCGGTGCGACGGATGATCTTGGCGATGTGCTGGGCGTCCTTCTCCTCCTGCGGGAGGTAGTTCAGCGCGACATCCGCCCCTTCGCGGGCGAAGGCGATCGCGACAGCGGCGCCGATTCCGGAATCAGCGCCGGTGATGAGGGCCCTGCGGCCGTCGAGACGGCCGGTGCCCCGGTAGGAGTCCTCGCCGCGGTCGGTTCCGGGGATCAGCTCGGCGTCGAGACCGGGTTCGGGCTGGTCCTGCTTCGGAGGGGTGATGTCGGGGAAGCGGGTGACGGGGTCGGTGAAGGTGAGCTGGTCGTTGCTGGCCATGGGAGTTCTCCTCGGGGTGAGCGGGCTGGCGGGTCAGGTGCGCGGCAAGGACGGACCGTGCCGCGGCCGGGATCTGGGTCGGTCCGACGACGACGGCCGGGCGACGTCGGGAGATGTCGGGCGCTGTCGGGTGGTGCGGGCGCTGTCGGGCACTGTCGGGCGATGCGGGCGGGCCGCGCGGGGGTCAGACGGAGGGTGCAGGGGCGATCGTGGGATCCAGGACGACCTTGATGCAGCCGTCGTGCTTCTTCTGGAACAGGTCATATCCCACGGCGGCCTCCTCGAGCGGCAGTCGGTGGGTGACGAGGTCCCCGACGCCGAGCGGGTCGGCGGGATCCTCGACCAGGGGCAGCAGGTCGTCGGTCCAGGAGCGCACATTGCACTGGCCCATGCGCAGCTGGATCTGCTTGTCGAACATGGTCAGCAGCGGCATCGGACTGGCAGCGCCGCCGTAGACCCCGGAGAGGGAGATCGTGCCGCCGCGACGGACCAGGTCGATCGCGGAATGCAGCGCTGCGAGGCGGTCGACGCCGGCATTCTCCATGAGCGGCCGGGCGATGGCGTCGGGGAGCTTGCCCGCGACGGTCTGTGCGAGGCCGGCGAACGGGCTGCCGTCGGCCTCCATGCCGACCGCGTCGACCACCGCGTCCGGGCCGCGCCCCTCGGTACGCTCGCGGATCTCGCCGACCGTGTCCTCGGCGAGATCGAACACCTCGATGCCGTGGCGCGCGGCCATCGTGCGGCGCTCGGGCACCGGGTCGATGCCGAGGACCTCCACTCCGCGATGGCGTGCGATCCGGGCGGCCAGCTGACCGACCGGGCCGAGACCGACCACGGCGAGCGTGCCCTGCGTCGGGGCGTCCGCATACTCCACGGCCTGCCACGCAGTGGGGAGGATGTCGCTGAGGAAGAGATAGTTCTCGTCGGGCAGCTCCGTGCCGACCTTGATGAGCCCGTAGTCGGCGTGCGGAACCCGGAGGTACTCGGCCTGACCGCCGGGCACCTGTCCGTAGAGCTTCGAGTAGCCCAGCAGCGCGGCGCCCGAGCCGTACTCGGTCACCTGCGTGGTCTCGCACTGCGACTGCAGGTCGTGCGAGCACATCGCGCAGTCGCCGCACGAGATGGTGAAGGGGACGACGACGCGATCGCCGGGCCGTACGTGGCTGACGCCCGCGCCCACCGCCTCGACGATGCCCATCGGTTCATGGCCGATGACGTCGCCCGCCGTCATGAACGGTCCGAGCACCTCGTACAGGTGGAGGTCGGAGCCACAGATCGCGGTGGAGGTGACGCGGATGATCGCGTCGGAGGGCTGCTGGATCGTGGGATCGGGGACGTCCTCGACGCTCACGTGCCGTGTGCCCTGCCAGGTGACCGCTCTCATGGCCCCGCCTTCCGATCGTGGGTGCGTGCGGGTCACCTCACCGTAGGCGGCCCCTCGGCCCCCGTCACCCGGATCGACCGGAAGGTCTGCGGGAGTCAGTCCAGGTCGACGACCTCGAACTCGAGGATCCCCTCGGCGCGGGAGACCGTCGTCCCGGGGTCCCGCGGCGTGCGCTGCGCCGCCCAGGCGCGGAAGCTGTCCTCGTCGGACCAGCGGGTGATCACGAAGTAGTGGGTCTCCCCGGCGACCGGTCGCAGCAGCTCGAAGCCCTCGAAGCCGGGCGCACCGTCGACGGAGTGCTTGCGGGCGGCGAAGCGCTTCTCGAGCTCTTCCTGCTGGCCGTCGGGCACGGCGAGACGGTTGATCTTGACGACGGTCATCGGGGCCTCCGAGGGCTGGTGGGGAACAGACCTTCCCATCCTCTCCCATCCGCTGAGCACCGGGACGGGACCTTGGTGCCCGCACGACGAACCCGGGTCTGTTCTGCGTCGTTCCGCGTCGTTCCGGGTCGTTCCCAGTCGTTCCCGGTCGTTCCCGGTCGTTCCGCATGTTTGCGCGTCTGTTCCACGTCGTTCCAGGTCTGCTCCGCGTCTGCCGCGGGTCATTCCGGTGGCGACCCGGACGGTCGCAGCAAGACCCCAGCACGCACCGATACTGTGCATGACGTCCCCGCCCCTCGAGAGAGAAGCCCGATGCCCCCTGCGACCATGCTGACCGCCGCCTCCCTGCACGCCGGATATCCCGGCGAGGAGGTCCTGACAGGAGTGGACCTCTCGATCAGCGCGGGGAACGCGCCGCTGGGCCTGCTCGGCCCGTCCGGCGCCGGCAAGACGACGCTCATCCAGTTGCTCAGCGGCGAGCTCCGGCCGAGCTCCGGGCAGGTGACCCTCGACGGACGCAGCGTGCACAAGCTGCGCGGCAAGGACCGCAAGTCGTTCCGTGCGACCGTGCGCTTCGTCTCGCAGTACGCGATGACCATCAGTGATCCCCGCGAGACCGCCGGCTCGCGCCTCCAGCTGGCCGCGAAGGAAGCCCGCAAGGGCGGGCGCACCCACGCCGTCTCCCCCGCCGAGATGCTCTCCGGCGTGGGCCTCGGCGAACACTTCCTCACCCGCCGGATGATGACCCTCTCCGGCGGGGAGAAGCAGCGCGTGGCCCTCGCGACCGCGCTCGCCACCCGTCCCGAGATCCTGGTGCTCGATGAGCCGCTGACCGCAGTGGATCCCGGCATGCGCGGGGAGATCTCCACGGCGCTGCGCGGACTCATCGAGCAGCTCGGTATCGGCGTGCTCATCGCTTCGCACGACACCGAGCTGCTGCAGCGGATGTGTCCGCAGGTCGCCTTTCTCGGCGGCGGGCGCATCCTGGCCCGCGGAACGCTTCCCGAGGTGCTCGCCCACACCGAGCACGACGAGATCCGGGACCTCGCCGAGAGCGCCCCGCAGGCGGTGCAGCGCTTCTTCTGACGGCGACGAGGAGCGCCGGTCACGAACGCGGTGCGACCGCCCCGTCGAACGTAGCTCGCGCCGGACCACCGCGTCTCCGGGCCGCCCGGCGAGGCCGAGGCATCCACCGCTTCTCCCGCCGATCCGGGGAGGCCGTGGCATCTACCGCGCGGCCCGTTCTGTTGCCACTGCCTACCCAGTTGGTTAGCGTGACGAACAGTCCTAGCAGGCCATCGACGTGGAGGAGCTTTCATGAACGACAAGGTCACCGTCCCCGAGCCCGCCGGCGCGAAGTGCACGGCACCGGAGAACGCAGAAGAGGGTTTCCTCGCCCCTGCCGCGCTCGCCAAGAATCTTCAGTCCGTCCTCACCGATCTCACGGCGCTGCACCTGGTGGGCAAGCAGGCGCACTGGAACATCGTCGGCTCCAACTTCCGCGACCTCCACCTGAACCTGGACGAGGTCGTCGACATCGCCCGGGCCAGCAGCGACGACATCGCCGAGCGCATGCGAGCGCTGCATGCCACTCCCGACGGCCGTCCCGCCGTGGTGGCCGAGCAGAGTTCGCTGCCCGAGTTCCCGCAGGGCGAAGTCCTCACCCACGACGCGATCGACCTGATGACCGCAGCGATCGAGCGCACCGTGGGCACTATGCGCACGGTGCACGACGAGGTCGACGAAGCGGACCCGACCTCAGCGGACATTCTGCACGGCATCATCGAGAAACTGGAGCAGCAGGCCTGGTTCATCAGCGCGGAGACCCGCACCCCGCGTCAGCACTGAGAAACCCCGTCTGCCCGGAGAAACCCTGAGCCCAGCGGCGCGGAGGGGCATCTGCCCCTCCGCGCCGCTGGTCGGGACTGCCGTACTGATAGCTGACATATTGACCTGGCCTACGGTCTGGTCTCACGGCAGTCCCGCGCGCTCTTGCGACATATTTGTCGCAAACGCTCGATGTCAAGCTGTGT
>NZ_NRGS01000013.1 GCF_002332425.1 Brachybacterium alimentarium
ACCACTATGCGGGACTCAACTCGGGAGCCCTCTGCGGAGCGCGGGAGAACCGCCGTGCCGCCATCAGTTTTTGCGCTTCCATGACGCTGCCATCGGCTCCGGCACACCGTGGGCAGGTGTCCAGTTTCCTGCATGTCACCTGCGAAAACAGCGAGTCCTGGCGCGTTTACATGTGGCGCAGGAGGGCCTAGAGTGGGCGCGTACGGCTCACCGCCCCGGCGGCGCGGACCGCACTCGATGCAGAGGGCCTCGTTCCTCTGTCGGGAGTGGTAATGTTCCGGCCTGAACGGTGAGTACGTTGAAAATTTAAGAGATGTGCCGCTTTCCACGACCCCCCTCATGGGAGGCGGCCGGACGGGCAATACGCCAGGTTCCCCCACTTCGGCAGCCCGTCCAGCCTGTTCGCCCGCACCCACCCCTGACGGACGACAGGCCTGACGAGCGGTCCGTGAGCCCCCGATGTTGTCGGTTGTGCGCTCCGGGCCGCTCGTCCCTTTTCCGGGACCTGATGTCGGAGCTTGTTTCCGGGCGCGGAGCACTCGTCGCGCCCGCCGTTGCGCGTCCCGCAGGCCGGCGGGACGCGCGAGCAGTGATCAGCCGAGGATCGCGACGTCGCTGCCCGGGTCCAGGCGGTAGCCGGAACCGCGGACGGTCGAGATCAGGCGACGGTAGCGGCCCAGCTTCGTGCGCACACGGCGCACGTGCACGTCGACCGTGCGCTCCCCGGTGTCCTCGGGCGACTCCGCCCAGACCGTCTCCATGAGCTCCTCGCGAGAGATCGTGCGCCGCGAGGAGCGGGCCAGCTGCGCGAGCAGCTCGAACTCCTTGTAGGTGAAGTCCACGTCCTGTCCGTCGATCCGCACGCGACGGCCGAACAGGTCGATCACCAGGCTGTCCTCGACCGCGATCGACGGGCTGGACGGGCTCACCGCCGTGGCCTGCAGGGCGCGGCGACGGGCGGTCTCGGCGTCGCGACGGGCCGGCGAGTTCGGCGAGACGATCCCGGCGCGGCGGGGACGCAGCGGGCTGACTGCAGCGGCCGACCGGCTGCGCGGCGGCAGCGTGCGGGCGTTGCGAGCGGCGGGGCCGGTCGCGGAGAAGGTGTTGGGGCTGTTCACCGCGACGGTGGTGCGGCCGCCGCGGGTCGTGACGAGACGCTGGGCGTGGGTGCGCAGGTCGTCGGCGATCAGTGCGGACTCGACGTCGCCGGTGCCGGCCGGGAGCGTCACGGACAGCGTGATGGTCACGCCCTCCTCCGAACCCTGCGGCCGGGCGGTGGAGCCGTCACGGTGGCCGGTGCGGGCGGAGGTGGCGTATCGGGCGGTGGTGGGGCGATCCAGGGTGATGGTCATGATGAGGGTTCTCCGAGGTGCGGCGCGTTCTGCGCGGCGGCTGGTGGACCCGGGATCCCTGGGATCTACGCCGTGAGGCGGATCGGATCAGGGGGTGTGCTCCCGGTGGCACCTGGAGCCCGCGCCTTCCGGCCGGCTCCTGTCAGCCGACCCCGAAGGCGTCCAGAGCACTCAGAGGCTCGGCTGACGATGCATCATCGGCATCATCATCATGAACATCATTCGGCGCATGGCGTCGCGGGCCACCCGGCGGGTGGCCTCACAATGCACAGCGATCGATGTCATGTCCCAGAGCATGCCTCGTGTCGCCGGGCGGGGCAAGGGGGTGTTCACATGGCGATACGCCGGCCGCAGAGCTGTGCCTGCCACCGGCGTATCGGAGGGTGCGTCGAGTCGTGCGCGCGGTGCTGCGCGCGAGCGGATCAGTGCTGGTGCGCGGGCTCGCCGTCATCGTGGCTGTGCACGTAGCCGCCCTCGCCGCTCTCGTCGGCGTGGAAATGCGGCGCCATCGGGCCCGGGTCCTGCGGGGTGTGCCCGCCCTCGCGGAAAGTGGAATGCATGTCGCGCACCCACTGGCCGAGCACCTCGACGGTCTCCGGCTGCTTGCGGGAGACGCCGAGCACGGCGCGTCCCTCACGGGCGTCGGTGGCGTCGGCGAGCATCTGCTCGACGTCGACGTCCACATAGGGGGCGAGGTCGATCTTGTTGACGACCAGCAGGTCGGCGCGGCCGATGCCGGGGCCGCCCTTGCGGGCCACGTCGCCGCCGCCGGCGACGTCCAGCACGAACAGCTGGGCGTCGACGAGGGACGGGGAGAAGGTCGCGGTGAGGTTGTCCCCGCCGGATTCGACCAGCACGATGTCCAGCGGATCGAAATCGCGCTCGAGGTCCTCGACCGCGAGCAGGTTCATGGTGACGTCGTCGCGGATGGCGGTGTGCGGGCAGGCGCCGGTCTCGACCGCGCGGATCCGCTCCTCGGGCAGCACGCCCTCCGCGCGCAGGAAGCGGGCGTCCTCATCGGTGTAGATGTCGTTGGTGATCACGCCGATGCGGAACTCGTCGGCCAGGGCGCGGCAGAGGCTCGCGATGGTCGAGCTCTTCCCGGTGCCGACGGGTCCGGCGACGCCGAGGCGCAGGGCGCGGCGGGGCTGGGCGCTGGTGGTGGTGCTGGTGGTGGCGTCGGTGGTGGTCATGCGGGTCCTCCTGGGATCGACGGTGGAGATGATGGATCAGGTGGCGAGGGCTCAGCGCGGGATGGCGGACCACCCCGGGGGGTCCGGTGCCGCCCACGGCTCTCCGAGCAGGCCCATCGCGGTGTCGAGGCGGGTGCGCAGGGCGGGGAGGTCCTCCCCGACGGCGGTGATCTGCACGCAGGACGGGTCCTGGCGCATCACGGCGCTGCCGGTGTCCGGCGCGGCGGCCGCGGGCCCGGGGGCGCCGTCCGGGTCCGCCACGATCACGTTGCCCAGTGCGCGATGCGCACCGAACACGCTGGTGGCGCTCGCGCCGATGGCGGCAGGTCCGAGGTCGAGCTGCTGCACCACCGAGGCCGCGCCGCCGCGGCGCACGGAGAGGTGGGCGGACAGCGAGCCGGGCTCCTCACGGTGGCGGCCCAGCACCAGCTCCTCGCGGTAGAACAGGCACGCCCCCTCGGCGAGGTCCGCGTCGATCACGTGGTGGTGGCGGCAGCCGGCGGCGGCGATCACCGGTTCGGGGATCCATACGCAGGTGGCGCCCTCGTCGACGCGCAGCCGGGTGATCCAACGGGACCTCTCGCCGTGCGGCCCCGGAAGCACGAGCGTGGCGCCCACGTCGCGGATCACGAGGGTGGACCCCTCGCGGACATGGATGTCCAGCAGATAGGTGTCGCCGCCGACGGGGCCCGCCGCGCTGGTCGACATCCGGATCCGGGCGGCGTCGCCGCCGCGGACGTACGGCTCCACGCCGCTGGCGATCGTCGGCCGAGGAGACAGCGGGGTGTCGGCCCGCAGGCGCGCGATGCGGGTGCGGCCTGCTCGCAGCTCGGTGGCGATGACGGCATGGCACAGGAAGGAGCCGCGATGGGTGCGGCGGCGGGGCCCGGAGGCGTCGGTGCGGGCGAAGTCGGGCAGGCCCGACAGCACCTCAGGAGGCGAAGAGACGCTGGTCATGGTTCGTATGCAGCTCAGCAGCGATGTCGGAGAGAGGAGCGGCGAGCGCCGGCAGGTCGCGGGCGTCGGCGGTGGCGAACGCGGCGGCGCGCTCGGCCAGCTCGTCGAGCTCGGGGGCGAGCCCGACGAGGCAGCGGTGGGTGGCGAAGGGATCGATGCTCAGCAGCTTGACGGCGGCGACGGCCGGCGTGGCCGCCGCCTCGTAGAGCACGAGCCCGGCGGCGTCGCGGGCGGTGAGCCCGAGGGCCGCAGCGACCGTGCCGTAGGCGATCGGCTGCTGCAGCACGGGGCCGGCGGCGTCCAGCACGGGCTGGGTCGACGGGGCGATCGAGCGCATCGCCCGCAGCAGCATCCTGCCGAGGTCCCTCGCGATCCGTCGCAGGGCGGGCGAGGGGGTGCGGGCCACGAGCTCGCGGTCGAGCCCTGCCAGGGCCGCCCCCAGCGGAGCGAGGCCCTCGGTCCCCCCGGCGTCCCCGGCCTCCATCGCCGACGCCGTGCGGTGCTGCGCCGCGGCCGCGAACGAGGCACTCACCAGGCCCGTGGTGTGGATCCGGCCGCGCAGGTAGTCGCCGAGGGTGGTCGCATCGCGCACCCATCCCCGGGCGATCGCCTGCTCGAGCCCTGCGGAGTGGGCGTAGCCGCCGGCGGGGAGGCGGCCATCGCTCAGGAGCAGCAGGGCTGCACTGCGGTCGGGCCCGGGGGTGGGGGTGGTGAGCATCGTCAGAACAGGAAGTACCGCTGGGCCATCGGCACGAACTCCGCGGGCTCGTGCTCGATCAGCTCGCCGTCGATCCGCACCGCATAGGTGTCGGGATCGACCTCGATCTTCGGACGGGCGGTGTTCAGCGGCAGATCGTCCTTGGTGACGCCGCGGGTCGAGGTGATCGGCACGATCTCGTGCTCGACCCCCATCCGCTCGACCACGTCGTTCTCCATCGCCATCTCGGAGACGAAGGCGTAGCTGGTGGCGCCCGCGGCCTTGGTGTGCGCGCTGAAGCCGAGCCGGCCCTGCACGGGCTGCGGGGTCGGGATCGACGCGTTGGGGTCGCCGATCGCGGCGACCGCCGCCATCCCGCCCTTGAACACGGCCTGGGAGCGGACGCCGAACAGGGCGGGCTGCCAGAGCACGAAGTCGGCGAGCTTGCCGACCTCGATGGAGCCGACGTGCTGGTCGATGCCGTGCGCGACCGCGGGGGCGATCGTGTACTTCGAGACGTAGCGGCGGGCACGGTGGTTGTCCGCCAGGGTGTCGCCCTCGAGCAGGCCGCGCACCCTCTTCATCTGGTGCGCCGTCTGCCAGGTGCGCATGATCGTCTCGCCGATGCGGCCCATCGCGAGCGAGTCCGAGCTCATGATCGACAGCGCGCCCATGTCCTGCAGGACATCCTCCGCGGCGATCGTCCCGGCCCGCACGCGAGACTGCGCGAAGGCGAGGTCGTTGGGGATCTGCGGGTTCAGGTGGTGGGCGACCATCACCATGTCCAGGTGCTCGTCCACAGTGTTGACCGTGTACGGGCGCGTGGGGTTCGTCGAGGCGGGCAGCACGTTCAGCTCGCTGGCGACCTTGATGATGTCCGGTGCGTGACCGCCGCCCGCGCCCTCGGTGTGGAAGGCGTGGAAGGTACGGCCCTTGACCGCGGCGAGCATGTCCTCGACGAAGCCGGCCTCGTTGAGGGTGTCGGAGTGGATCGCGACCTGCACCCCGGTGGCATCGGCGATCTTCAGGGTCCGATCGATCACGGCCGGGGTCGCGCCCCAGTCCTCGTGGATCTTGAACCCGCCCATGCCCGCGCGCACCTGCTCCAGCAGGGCCTCGTCGTTCATGGCGTTGCCGCGGCCCAGGAACATGAAGTTCACCGGCCACGGGTCCAGGCCCTGGAACATCTTCTCCAGCCACCAGGCGCCGGGGGTGGCGAGCGCGGCCTTCGACCCCTCGGCCGGTCCGGTGCCGCCGCCGATGACGGTGGTGATGCCCGCATTCAGGCCCACCTGCAGCTGGTCGGGGGTGACGTAGTGGACGTGGGTGTCGATCCCGCCGGCCGTCATGATCATGCCGTTGCCGGCCATGACCTCGGTGGACGGGCCGATCACGAGGTTCTCGTCGACCCCGTCCATCACATCGGGGTTGCCGGCGCGGCCGATCCCGCAGAACTTCCCGTCGCGGATGCCGACGTCGGCCTTGACGATGCCCCAGTGGTCGAGGATCACCACACCGGTGATGACCAGGTCCGGAGTGCCCTCGGAGCGCGAGCGCGCCGACTGCAGCATGGATTCGCGGATCGACTTGCCGCCGCCGAAGACGGCCTCGTCCCCGCCGACGTAGTAGTCCTTCTCGACCTGGATCACCAGGTCGGTGTCCGCCAGGCGGATGCGGTCCCCGACCGTGGGGCCGTAGCTGGCGACGTACTCTGAACGGCTGACCTCAGTCATCGAGCGGACCTCCGGATTCCCCGCGGAAGCCCAGCGCGATGCGTCGGCCGCGGATATCGATCAGTTGGACGTCCTCGTCGGCCCCGGGTTCGAACCGTACGGCGCCTCCGGAGACGATGTTCAGTCGCTTGCCCCAGGCGGCCCTGCGGTCGAAGTCGAGGGCAGGGTTCGTCTCGGCGAAGTGGAAATGGGAGCCGACCTGGATCGGACGGTCGGCGGAGTTCACGACTCGCAGTGTGATCGGCTCGGCGCCCTCGTTGATGAGGACGGGGCCATCGGCCAGGAGGATCTCGCCGGGGACGACCGGAGCGCGGTGGTCCACGACGTCGTCGCTGGTGCGGCGGGGAGCCTGGCGGCTGCTGGTGCCGGAGCGGCGCGGCTCGCTGGGGGCGCCGACGCCGGAATGGCCGCGGCTCTCGTCCTGCTCGTACTCACGGCCGGGGTCGTCCGTCGTATGCGCGGCGGGCTCTGCGGACTCCGGGGCATCCTCCGGGGACAGCTCCGGGTTGTCGAAGGGATTCTCCTCCATCGACGGAGCGTCGGCCGGATCCTGCGGGGGGGTTCTCGTTGCTCATCACGCCTCCTTCACTGCAGGGGATCGGTGACGGTGACGAGCTTGGTCCCGTCAGGGAACGTGGCCTCGACCTTCACCTGGGCGAGCATCTCCGGCACACCCTCCATGACGTCCTCGCGGTCGAGCACGTAGCGCCCGCCCTCCATGAGGTCGGCGACCGACTGGCCGTCCCGCGCGCCTTCGAGCAGGTAGGAGGTGAGCAGCGCCGTCGCCTCGGGGAGGTTCAGCTTCAGCCCCCGCTCCTTGCGCTCCAGGGCGAGCTTCCCGGCGACATGGACCATGAGGCGTTCTTGCTCGTGGACACTCAGGAACATGGGACCTCCAGCTGCTTGGTGAGACCAATCAGCTCATCATGACCCCTGGTCGTGCGAGGGTCAATGCGAGAAGGCCGCCTGCATGCGGACTGTGTGCAGTCTGCCCGAGGCGGCCTTTTCGCGGAGGGTCGGGAGTCAGTCGACGACCCCGAAGAGACGGTCGCCGGCATCGCCCAGCCCGGGCACGATGTAGCCGTTCTCGTCGAGCTTCTCGTCGATCGCGGCGGTGACGACCGTGAGGTCGATCGCCGGATCGAGCTGCTCCTGCATCGCCTTCAGCCCCTCGGGGGCGCACAGCAGGGTCACGCAGGTGATGTCCTTGGCGCCGCGCTCGTGCATGTACTCGCAGGCGGCGATCAGGGTGTGACCGGTGGCCAGCATGGGATCCAGCACGAAGCACTGGCGGCCGGAGAGATCCTCGGGCAAGCGGTTCGCGTACGTCGTGACCTCGAGGGTCTCGTCGTTGCGCACCATGCCCAGGAAGCCCACCTCGGCGGTGGGCAGCAGGCGGGTGAGGCCGTCGAGCATGCCGAGGCCGGCGCGCAGGATCGGCACCACCATCGGCTTGGGGTTCGACAGGCGGGTGCCGGTCATCGTGGTCACCGGGGTCTCGATCTGGACCGGGGCGACGGAGACGTTGCGGGTGGCCTCGTAGGCCAGCAGGGTCACCAGCTCATCGGCGAGCTGGCGGAACACCGAGGAATGGGTGGCGCGATTGCGCAGCACCGACAGCTTGTGGGCAACGAGGGGGTGGTCGATCTCCAATACGCGCATAGGGGCGAATCTACCGGAGGGTGCGCCTTCGGCAGCACGGTTCGCCCCAGTCGGCGACGGGCCGAGGTGAATCACACGCCGCGCGGAGGACGGGCGCGGTGGACGGGGTACGGGGCACGCGACAATGACCCCATGACCGATGACGAGCTGATGGGCCTGGCGATCGACGAGGCACGGGCGGCCGGGGACCGCGAGCCGGCCGACGTCCCGATCGGGGCGGTGGTCGTGGGGCCCGACGGCGAGGTGCTCGCGACCGCCGGGAACCGTCGGGAGGCCGACGAGGACCCCACTGCGCACGCCGAGATCCTCGCCCTGCGCCGGGCAGCGGCAACCACCGGGCGCTGGAACCTCACCGGCTGCACGCTCGTCGTCACCCTCGAGCCGTGCACGATGTGCGCGGGCGCGATCGTGCTGGCCCGTACCCGCCGCCTGGTCGTCGGAGCGATGGATCCCAAGGCTGGCGCGGCGGGATCCCTCTACGACCTGGTGCGCGAGCCGCGGCTGAACCATCGCGTGGAGCTCACCACCGGGGTGCGGGAGCAGGAATGCGGCGACCTGCTGCGAGACTTCTTCCGCTCCCGCCGGAAGCGGTGAGCCACGGCGCCGCCGCCCGCCCTCGCGAGACCGGTGTCTCATCGCGTCCGTCCGTTGAGATGACGGGTGGAGGGAGGCGCTCGCCTGCCTACAGTGGGGCGGTCATCCCCACTCGTCCCGAGACCCGCACCGACCTGCTGCAGACGCCGACACCGACGCCGACCCCGCAGCACGGTGGAGGAGCCGTATGCATCCCGTCGATCACGCGACCGTCGTCGCCGAGGACGTCTCGAAGGTCTTCTTCTCCGGCGGCGAGCCCGTATGGGCCCTCGAGGACTTCTCCCTGACCGTCGAACCAGGGTCCTTCACCTGCATCGTCGGCCCCTCGGGGTGCGGGAAGTCCACGTTCCTGCGGATCCTCGGCGGCCTCGAGGAGCGCACCGTGGGCGAGGTGACGATGAGGGGCGCCGACCACCCCGTGCCCGCCGCCTTCGTGTTCCAGGAGCACGGAGTCTTCCCGTGGATGACGGTGCAGGACAACGTCTCCTTCGGGCTGCGCATGACCGGGACGGGCGCCCGCGAGCGCCGTGAGATCGCCCAGGACTGGCTGCGGCGCGTGCGTCTGGAGGCCTTCGCCGACTCCTACCCCCATCAGCTCTCCGGCGGCATGCGCCAGCGCGTCGCGATCGCCCGCGCCTTCGCGACGGGATCCCCGGTGCTGCTCATGGACGAGCCGCTGGGGGCGCTGGACGCGCAGACCCGGATGCTCATGCAGGAAGAGCTCATCGCCCTGTGGGAGGCCGAGCGCAAGACCGTCCTCATGGTCACCCACGACATCGACGAGGCGATCATCCTCAGCGACCGGGTGATCGTCATGTCCGGCCGCCCCGGCACGGTGCGCGAGGACCT
Source organism: Brachybacterium alimentarium (assembly GCF_002332425.1). GTDB lineage: Bacteria > Actinomycetota > Actinomycetes > Actinomycetales > Dermabacteraceae > Brachybacterium > Brachybacterium alimentarium. Next base: position 9,038 of record NZ_NRGS01000013.1, read on the forward strand.
CGCCGTGCCCTTCGAGCGCCCCCGCTCCTTCGACATCGAGCGCAGCCCGGAGTTCGGCGAGCTGCGCTCCCGGATCTGGAATCTGCTGCGCGAGGACGTGCGCGCCGCCGAGGAGACCTCATGAGCACCATCGACAGCGCCCCGTCCGTCGAGGACGAGCGCGCCCGGCGCACCCTCGTCGCCGCCCGCGCGCAGCGTGAGCGCGACCGCCGCCTGCGCTACCGGGACCTCACCCTCTCGATCGCCGCGCCGATCGTGCTCGTGCTGCTGTGGGAGGTGAGCGCCCGGATGCTGATCATCGATCCGCGCTTCTTCCCGGCGCCCACCCGGATCCTCGCCGCCGGCATCGACATGGTGCGCAGCGGCGAGCTGTGGGCGCACACCGCCCCCACCCTCGTGCGGCTGCTGCTCGGCGGCGGGCTGGGCGCGATCGCCGGCATCGTGATGGGCCTGCTCATGGGCTCCTCCCGCGCCCTGAACGCCACGCTCGGCCCGCTGTTCAGCGCCCTGTACCCGCTGCCGAAGATCGCGATCTTCCCGATCCTGCTGATGATCTTCGGCCCCACCGAGCTGCCCAAGATCATCGCCGTGTTCATCACGACCTTCTTCGTCATGCAGATCGCGTCCGTCTCGGGCGTCTGGGCGATCGATCGCAAGCTCCTCGAGGCCGGCACCGCCTACGGGGCCACCGGCTTCGACCGCTTCCGCTTCGTGGTGCTGCCCGGGGCGATGCCCTTCGTGTTCTCCGGGCTGAAGACCGCCACCGGCACCGCCGTCGTGGTGGTCACCGCCGTCGAGTTCACCGGCGCCTCCGAGACCGGCCTGGGCTACCTGATCTGGAACTCCTGGCAGCTGTTCATCCCGGAGAAGCTCTACGTGGGGCTGCTGGTGATCGGCATCATCGGCGCCGTCCTCACCGCACTGCTCAGCCGGTCCGAGAAGCTGCTGCTGCCCTGGCGCCGCGGCTGACCCACGCCGCCCCGACCCCTCTACCGAAGGATCACCCCATGCGACGACGCACACTCCTCTCCCTCGCCTCCGCGACCGCCGTCGGCGGAGCGCTCGCCGCGTGCGGGCCCGCCGTGACCGGCGAGGACTCCGGCTCCGGCGACGGCTCGGGCTCCGGCACGGTCCGCGTGGGCCATGTGGCCTCCTCCCTCTTCGCTCCGCTGTACGTGGCCGACGCGAAGGGCTTCTTCGAGGCCGAGGGGCTCACCCTCGAGCTGACGCCGCTGAAGTCCGGCCAGGACGGCATCCCGATGCTCGCCAACGACCAGCTCGACGTGATGATCGCGGGCTTCAGCGCCGGCATGTTCAACGCCCTGGACCAGGGCCTCGCCTTCAAGATCGTCGGCTCCATGGGCATCTCCCCGGGCGACCCCGAGAACTCCCCGACGGCGCTCGAGGTCAGCCAGGAGCTGCTCGACGACGGCTCGATCTCCTCGGTCGCGGACCTCGAGGGACGCAAGATCGGCGTGGCGGGCGGGCCCGGCGCGACCGGGGGCTACCTGCTCGCCGCGATGCTCGAGGAGGAGGGCCTGACGCTGAACGATGTCGAGGTCTCCAATCTCTCCACCCCGGACCAGGAGCCCGCCCTCACCAACGGCTCCGTGGACGCGGCGACCCCGTCGGCCCCCTTCTCCACCGCGATGGAGGAGGCCGGTGTCGCCTCCCCGCTCGCCGTGCCGAAGAAGGGCACCACCGGCACCGGCGTGCTGTACTCCGAGACGTTCGTCGGCGCTGAGCACGCCCAGGCGTTCTTCACGGCTCTCGCCCAGGGTGCGCAGGAGCTCTCCGCGGACGGCGAGCAGAGCGACGAGGTCTACCAGATCCTGGCCGACACCCTCGGCCAGGCGGTCGACGTGCTCAAGGCCTCGCCGATGTACACCTACCTGCCCGACCTCTCCCCGCAGCCCGACCAGCTCGAGACGATGCAGACGGTGTGGATCGACGCCGAGCAGATCACCTACACCGATCCGATCGATGTCTCCACCGTGGTCGACGCGAGCTTCGCCGAGGGCGCCTCCGCCTGACTCCCCCCGGTCCTGCTCAGATCCAGCCCTGGCGCCTGGCGAGGGCGACCGCCTCGTGCCGGTTCGCGGCCTGCAGCTTCGCCTGGGCGCTGGAGAGGTAGTTGCGCACCGTGCCCTCGGCGAGGTGCGCGCGGCGGGCGATCTGCTCGATCGCGGCACCGTCCGCCGCGTACTCGAGCACGTCGGACTCCCGCGGCGTGAGCGGGGAGTCCCCGGAGGAGATCGTCTCCGCCGCGAGCTCCGGATCGATCGCCCGCCGCCCGGACGCCACGGAGCGCACCGCACGGGCCAGCTGATCCGCCGACGTCGTCTTGGGCAGGAAGCCCAGCACGCCCTGGGCCAGCGCCCGCTTGAGGTACCCGGGGCGGGAATGCGAGGTGACGAGGAGGCAGCGGGTGGCCGGGGAGACCTCCGCGATCCGGGCGGCGAGCTCGAGCCCGTCCCCGTCGGGCAGCTGGAGGTCGAGCACCGCGACGTCGGGCTGCGCGGACCGCGCGAGGCGCACGCCGTCGGTGACCGTCGCCGCCTCCCCGCGCACGTCGAGGTCGTCCTCGAGGGAGAGCATCGTGGCCAGCGCCGAACGGATCAGGTTCTCGTCGTCGACGAGGATCACGCGCAGCGGGGCCGAGGCGGCAGCGTCGGCGGGATCAGGAGTCATCGGTCGCCTCCCAGGGCATCGAAGCGGACATCGAGGGTGAAGGTGCCGCTCTCGCGGTGGATGCTCAGGGCGGAGCCTGCGCCGAGCCGCTCCCGCATCCCGATCAGCCCGCTGCCCTCGAGGACCTCGTCGGGCCCGGGGGAGCCGTCGTTGACCAGGGTGACACCGCCCGGTGAGAGGGTGATCGTCACGGCCGACGGATCGGCATGGCGCAGGATGTTGGTGCCGCCCTCGCGCAGCACCCAGGCCGCGGTGCCGGCGTGCCGTACCGGGACGTCGTCGGCCTCACCGTGGATCGTGACCTCCGCGTGGGCGGAGCGCAGCAGGGAGGCGGTGCCGCGCAGCTCGGTGGCCAGATCCGCCTCCCGATAGCCGCGCACCAGGGCCCGGATCTCGGAGAGGGAGGTGCGGGCGATCTGGGCGACCTCGCGCCCGTGGTCCACGGCCCGCGGATCCTCGCGCTCGGCGAGCTGCGCCACCAGCTCGGCCTTCACGGCGATCACCGAGAGGTCCCGGCCGGTCACGTCGTGCAGGTCGCGGGCGAAGCGCAGCCGCTCCTCGGCCACCGCGAGCTGGGCCTGGGCCTCGCGGGCGTCGTCGAGCTCCTGCACCATCGCGGCCAGCCACAGGGACAGCCGGATCGAGAGCACCGCGGCGAGCACGATCGCTCCGCAGGAGATCGCCAGCGGGACGGAGTGCTGCAGCAGGGCGGTCGCCACGGCGAAGACGGCAACGCCCGCGATGCCGATCTCCCACCGCCAGCGGAAGGCGGCCGTGGTGGTGAGTGTCGACAGGGAGATGACCAGGGGGAGAGCATCCGCGTCGCCGATCAGGGTCAGCCCGCCGATGAGGACCGCGGGCACGAGGGCGGCCAGCAGGATCGGGTCCACGGGGAGACGGCCCACCCGGCGGATCCCCCAGCGGTCCCGGCCGGGGGAGGCCTCCGCCGCGGCCCACGCCTCCAGGGAGCGCCAGCCCGACCATGCGCCGAGGGCGATCTGCACGATGAGGAGGACGGTGGCGGCCGGTTGGACGGCCAGCAGCGCAGGGATCTTCGTGCCGTGGAACAGGGCGATGCCCAGCGGGAGCAGCACCAGCACGAGGACGACGGACCATGCCGTGTACGCGTAGAAGACGCGCCACTGGCGGCCGAGGGTGGTGTCCACGTCAGTCCTCTCATGATCGCCCAACGGATGGACGGCCTGGTGGGGAGCCTATCGGCTCAGATGATCGCCGCGAGGAACAGGCTGCCGAAGATGCCGAAGGCGATCCCCCAGGCGATGATCGAGATGCCCATCCACAGGTACACCTTGCCGCGGGCGGCACCGAGGGCCACCAGCGCAGGGCCGGACAGCTGGGAGGCGACGACGAACGGGCCCAGCAGGCACACGCCCGGCACCCCGTACTTCTCGAGCGCCGTGGCGACCTTCTGCCGGAACCGCGAGGGCTGGGCGTCGCCCTCCGTCGCCCCCGTGCGCCGGCTGCGGCCAGCGGTGACCGCGTCACGGGCGCGACCGGACAGGGCGATGGCGGCGAAGGTCGCGAGCAGGTTCCCGGCCACGGCCGCGGGGATCGCGATCGCCGGGTGGATGCCGAGAGAGGAGCCGAGGAAGCTGCCGAGATAGGACTCGATGAACGGGATCGCGCCGGCCGGGACGAGGGCGAGCACCTGCTGCCATGGTTCGAGGCCGGAGACGAGGGTGTGGAGCTGGGCGAGGAGGTCCTGGAACATGAGGGGTCCTTCCGAGGTGTGGTGGCCGCGCTTCTGTCGTGGCGTGCCTGTCGTGGCCTGCGTGGCGTCCGAGGCTTGGTTGATGCCTCTACTGTCCGTCGGCGGGGCTGCTGCCAGTAGAGCTCCCTCTCACCGGCATCGATGGGTCCGTCACCGGCCACCCATGAGAAATGTCAGGGGTGCGCGGCGACGGGGGCGCCGAGCGGGCCGCGGCGTCGAGTATTCAGCTGACTCCACAGCTCTTCTGGGTCACCCTGAGGACATGGCACACCTCGACATCGCCGGCATCGACTACACGCTGGCCGACGGCAGACCCCTGCTGAGCGACGTCTCCTTCCGAGTAGGCGAGGGCGCGCGGGTGGCGCTCATCGGGGCCAACGGTGCCGGCAAGACCACTCTGCTGCGCCTCATCACCGGCGACCTGACCCCGGATTCGGGGGCCATCACGCAGGACGGGACGCTCGGGATCATGCGACAGTTCCTCGCCGGCGGCACGGTGCGGGAGCTGCTCCTGTCGGTCTCGCCTCCGACGCTTCGCCGCGCGGCCGCCGCCGTCGATCGCTCCGAACAGGCGATGGTGCACAGCGATTCGACGGCCGCGCAGATGGACTACGCGGCCGCGCTCGCCGGCTGGGGCGAGGCCGGAGGCTACGAGGCCGAGGTGCTGTGGGACGTCTGCACGATGGCCGCGCTCGGAGAGACGTTCGAGGGCTGCCGGGACCGTCCCGTGCCGTCGCTCTCCGGCGGAGAGCAGAAGCGCCTCGCGCTGGAGGCCCTGCTGCGCGGGCCCGACGAGATGCTGCTGCTGGACGAGCCGGACAACTTCCTCGACGTGCCCGGCAAACGCTGGCTCGAGGAGCGTCTGTTCGAGTCCGACAAGAACGTGCTGTTCGTCAGTCACGACCGCGAGCTGCTGGCCCGCACCGCGACCGCCGTCGTCACCCTCGAGCTGGGGGCTGCAGGGAACACCGCCTGGACGCACCCGGGCGGGTTCGCGAGCTACCAGCAGGCCCGCGAGAAGCGGTTCGAACGGCTGGACGAGCTGCGCCGGCGGTGGGACGAGGAACATGCGAAGCTGCGTGCCCTGGTGCAGATGTACAAGCAGAAGGCCGCTTACAACTCGGACATGACGTCGCGCTATCGGGCCGCGCAGACCCGCCTGGCCCGCTTCGAGGACGCCGGGCCGCCCGAGCAGCAGCCGCGGGAGCAGAAGCTCGCCATGCGCCTGCGGGGCGGACGCACCGGCAAGCGCGCGGTGGTGTGCCAGGACCTCGAACTGGTCGACCTCATGCTCCCCTTCAACCTCGAGGTGCGCTTCGGCGATCGCGTGGCCGTGCTCGGCTCCAACGGCTCTGGCAAGTCGCACTTCCTGCGCCTGCTCGCCGCCGGCGGCAGCGATCCCGAGCCCGAGCATCTCCCGGTCTCCGACGTGCCGATCGAACCGGTGGAGCACACGGGTACGGCCCGGCTCGGAGCGCGCGTACGCCCGGGATGGTTCGCCCAGACCCACGGTCGGGCCGACCTCGCGGGACGGACCCTGCTGGACATCCTGCACCGCGGGGACGAGCACCGTGCCGGCAGGCCGCGTGAGGAGGCCGCCCGGGTGCTGGCCCGCTACGAGCTCGCCCGCGCCGCCGAGCAGACCTTCGACTCGCTCTCCGGCGGGCAGCAGGCGAGGTTCCAGATCCTCCTGCTCGAGCTGGGCGGGGCGAGTCTGCTGCTGCTCGACGAGCCCACCGACAACCTCGACCTCGAATCGGCCGACGCCCTCCAGCAGGCTCTGGCCACCTTCGAGGGGACGGTCATCGCCGTCACCCACGACCGCTGGTTCGTGCGTGATGTCGACCGGTTCCTGGTGTTCGGCGCCGACGCCGAGGTGTACGAGTCCGACGTGCCCGTCTGGGACGAGACGCGGGTCCAGCGCGTCCGCGGCTGAGGAGAGAGTCCTGAGGGGAGAACCCCGCAGGAGTGATCCCGTCCACACACCCCGCACCTGGCCTGTGACGTTTGTTTCTCCGGATGAACAAGTTCTCCGGGCAGGGCGGGGCGGGGTGCTTGACTTCGGGGGTGATCACTCTCGATGGCCTCACGAAGGTCTTTCCCGCACCCGGCGGGGGAGACCCCGTCGTCGCGCTCGGCGGGATCGACCTCCACCTCGAACCGGGGCGCGTGCACGGCATCGTCGGCCGCTCCGGCGCCGGCAAGTCGACGCTCATCCGCTGCCTGACGGGGCTCGAGAAGCCCACGACCGGGCGGGTCGAGGTGGACGGCACCGACGTGGCCGCGCTCGAGGGCAAGGAGCTGCGCGCCGCGCGCCGCAACATCGGCATGGTGTTCCAGCACGCGAACCTGCTGGACTCCCGCACCGCCGCCCAGAACATCGCCCATCCGCTCGAGATCGCCGGGGTGCCCCGCGCCGAGCGCGAGCGCCGCGTCGCCGAGCTGGTCGAGCTCGTGGGGCTGAGCGGGCGCGAGCACAACCATCCCGCCCAGCTCTCCGGCGGCCAGATCCAGCGTGTGGGCATCGCCCGCGGCCTGGCCGCGGAGCCCAAGGTGCTGCTGTGCGACGAGCCCACCAGCGCGCTCGACGGCTCCACCACCCAGCAGATCCTCGATCTCATCGCCGATCTGCGGGAACGTCTCGGGATCACGGTCGTGATCATCACCCACGAGATGGGTGTGGTGCGCGAGGTCTGCGACACCGTGACCCTGCTGGAGAACGGCCGTGTGGCCCAGACCGGGACCCTGCTCGAGGTGGCGGGGGATCCGCAGGGTCCGCTGTCCGGCGAGCTGATCCCGCTGCCGCCGGCCCCCACCGGCATCGATGCGGTGCTCGTGAACTGCGACTACGGGCAGACGGGCTGCTTCCGCACCAACGAGGACCTGGTGCAGCTGGCCGCCGAGCACGGCGCTCACGCGAGCATCGTCGCCGGGATCATCGAGACCATCAGCGGCCGCCAGGTGGGCCGGGTCCAGCTCGCCCTGCAGAACCATTCCGGTGAGCCCATCAGCCGGGAGGGCCTCGCCGCCTTCCTGCACGAGCTCGACGCCGAGGGCGTCGTCGCCAAGGAGGTGACCACGTGATGGAGTGGCTCCAGAACCCGGTCTTCTCGACCTGGGATCCCAACACCAGTCTGTGGTCGAACGCCCTGATCACGCTCTACATGACCGCCGGCACGATGCTGTTCGCGACCCTGGTGGGCCTGCCCTTGGGTGTGCTGCTGTTCGAGACGGAGAAGGCCCACGGGTCGCTGGCCCGCTGGGTCAACCGCGTCGTCGGCTTCATCGTCAACGTCGGCCGCTCGTTCCCGTTCATCATCCTGATCATCGCGCTGATCCCCGTGACCCGCTTCGTCGTGGGCCGCGTGACCGGGCCGAACGCCGCGATGTTCGCGCTCACGGTCTCCGCGATCCCGTTCCTCGCCCGCCTCATCGAGATCAACCTGCGCGAGATCTCCGCCGGCAAGATCGAGGCCACCCAGATGATGGGCGCCTCGCGCTGGCAGGTGATCCGGCAGGTGCTCCTGCCCGAGGCGCTGCCCGGCATCATCGGCTCGCTGACCACCACCACCATCACCGTCATCGGCTACACGGCCATGGCCGGGGTGGTGGGCGGCAAGGGCCTCGGCGACCTCGCGACCCGCATGGGCTACCAGAGCTACGACAACGTCGTGATGGTCGCGACCGTCGTACTGCTGGTGGTCATGGTCATCGTCATCCAGGCCTTCGGCACCTTCCTCGGCAAGGCCGTCGACCACCGCGCCCGCCAGTCCTGACCCGTTCCCGTCTGCACCCCTAGGAGATCCCCATGTCCGTCAGCTCTGCGTTCCCCCGCCGCACCCTGTTCGCCCTGTCCGGCACCGGCCTCGGCGCCCTCGCCCTGGCCGCCTGCGGCGCCGGCGGCCCCGAGGGACCCGAGGAGGAGGACGGCGTCACCACCATCGAGGTGGGCGCCTCGCCCTCCCCGCACGGTGACATCCTCCAGTTCGTGCAGGACAACCTCGCGGCCGACGCCGGGCTCTCCCTGAACATCACGCCGTACACCGACTACCAGCTCCCGAACACGGCGCTGAACGACGGCGACCTCGACGCGAACTTCTACCAGACCCCGAACTTCCTGGAGTCCCAGGTGGAGGAGAAGGGCTACGAGTTCCACGGCTTCGACGGCGTGCACATCGAGCCCATGGGTCTGTACTCCGAGACCATCACGAGCCTGGACGAGCTGGAGGACGGCGACGAGATCGCGATCTCGAACGATCCCGCCAACCGCGGGCGCGGCCTGAGCCTGCTCGCCGACAACGACGTGATCACCCTCGCCGAGGGCGTGGACCCGGTCGACGTGACCACCGGCGACATCGAGGACAACCCCAAGAACCTCACGTTCACCGAGATCGAGGCCGCGCAGATCCCGCGCACGCTCTCCGACTTCGCCGCGGGCGTCGTCAACGGCAACTACGCGCTCGAGGCCGGGCTCAAGCCCTCCGAGGAGGCCATCGTGCTCGAGCAGGGCGAGGACAGCCCGTACTCGAACATGCTGGTGTGCCGCGAGGCGGACAAGGACAACGCCGGCATCGTGAAGCTCGACGAGCTGCTGCACAGCGACGAGGTCAAGGCGTTCATCGAGGAGACGTACACCGACGGCTCGGTCATCCCCGCCTTCTGAGTAGCCTGGGGCGATGACCCTCCCTGAGCCCCCGGAGTCCTCCAGCCGCCCGCTGTCCGGCCGTCGTGCCCTGATCACAGGCGCGAGCCGTGGGATCGGGGCGGACATCGCCCGGGCCTTCGCGGCCGCCGGCGCGGATCTCGTGCTCACCGCACGGGACGCCTCCGCCCTGGAGGAGCCCGCCGGGCGCCTGGCGAGCGAGCACGGGGTCCGCATCGCGGTGCTCGCGGCGGACCTCGCCGCTCCCGAGGTGCCGGACCGTCTCTGGGGCGACGCCGCAACGCTGCTCGGCGGGCTCGACGTGCTCGTCAACAACGCCGGCATCTCCCATCCGGAGACGGTCGACCAGCTGGACAGCGCGCACTTCGACGAGACCCTGCGGGTGAACCTGCGTGCTCCCGCCCTGCTCGCCGCACGGGCGGGAGCGGCGATGGCCGCAGCGGGCGGCGGCGCGATCATCACGATCGCCTCCGCCGCCGCACTGCGCCCCCTGGCCGAGCACTACGCCTACAGCACCGCCAAGGCCGGCCTGGTGATGGCCACCCGCACCCTCGCTCTCGAGCTGGGGCCGCAGGGTGTGCGCGCCAACTCGATCTGCCCCACCGTCGTGCTCACCGACATGGGGCAGAGGGTGTGGGGCGACCAGCCGGACAAGGCCGCCCCGATGCTCGCCCGCATCCCGCAGTCCCGCTTCGCGCAGCCCCATGAGGTCTCCGACGTCGCCGTCTGGCTCGCGTCCGATGCCGCCTCGATGGTCAGCGGCACGGAGATCCCGGTCGACGGCGGCTACCTGATCAGCTGATCAGTCGATCAGCTGATCAGCTCTGTCGCCCCGAGCTGGTCGAGCAGCCAGGCCAGCTCGTCGGCCCGCTGCTCCCACTTGCGGTACCGGCCGGAGCGGCCGCCGTGGCCGGCGACCATCTCGCAGCGGAACAGGATGGGCCGCTCGGTCTGGTCGCTGGTGACGGTCTCGCGCAGTCGCGCCACCCATTTGGCGGGCTCGACGAAGAACACGCGGGTGTCGTTGAGCGAGGTCGAGGCGAAGATCGCCGGGTAGTCCACCGCGCGCACGTTCTCGTACGGGGTGTACTCCTTCATGTACTCGTAGACCTCGGGATCGTGCAGCGGGTCGCCCCACTCCTCCCACTCGCCGACGGTCAGCGGCAGCGAGGGATCCAGGATCGTGGTCAGCGCATCGACGAAGGGCACCCCGGCGATGACCGCCCGGAAGCGCTCGGGGGCGAGATTCGTGATCCCGCCCATGAGCAGGCCGCCCGCGCTGCGGCCCTCGGCCGAGAGACGCCCCGCAGCGACCAGGCCCGAGTCGGTCAGGTGCGCCGCGGCGGCCACGAAGTCGCTGAAGGAGTTCTTCTTCTCCAGCATCTTCCCGTGGTCGTACCAGTCGCGCCCCATCTCGCCGCCGCCGCGCACATGCGCGATCGCGATGACCACGCCGCGGTCCAGCAGGGACAGCCGGGTGGGCACGAACGACGGGTCGATCGACATCTCGTAGGAGCCGTAGCCGTACAGGTAGCCGGGCGCCGTGCCGTCGGTCGCGACCTCGCGGCGGGCGACCACGCTGAGCGGGATCGCGGTGCCGTCCTCGGCGGTGGCCCATTCGCGTCGCTCGACGTACAGCGACGGGTCGTAGTGCGGCACCGGCGTGACGCGCAGGACGGTGGTCTCCCCGCCGGCGACGTCCCGCTCGGCGACCGTGGTCGGGGTGAGCATGCTGGTGAGCTGGTACCTCACGGTGCTCTGCTCCCAGTTCGGGTTGGTGTCGAGCTCGACGGTGTCCAGCTCTCCGCCGTGGGTGAGGTCGACGGCCTGCTCGATCAGCAGGGATCCGTCCGCCGCACGGGGGATGATCCGCACGCTCGCGAGTCCAGCGCTGCGCAGCTCGAGGGCGACGAAGGAGGCGAAGGCCTCGACCGCGAGCAGACGCTCGCCCTCGCCCGCGACCAGCAGGTCGCGCCAGATGGACGGCTCCTCGAAGCTCGCCTCGGCGAGGGCGAAGCCGGTCGCGCCGTCGTTGTGGACCACCAGCAGGCGGTCCCCGGCGTGCTCGACCCCGTAGTCGACGCCCTCGCGGCGGCCGCCGGCGGGCACGGGGGCCGACGTCGGCTCCGCGAGGTCCAGCAGCCAGGCCTCGGTGGTGGAGGTGGAACCGGCCTGGATCACCAGGGTGGAGCCGTCGCGGGAACGGTCGAAGCCGATCATGAAGCGCTCGTCGGGCTCCTCGATCACGAGCTCGTCGGTCTCGGCGGGTGCCCCGATGCGGTGGCGCCAGATCTGGTGCTGCCGCCAGGCGTCGTCCACCCGGGCGTAGAACAGCCACTGCTGATCGGTGGAGAAGGCGAGGCCGTAGCCGGTGTCGGTGACCGTCTCGTCGAGGACCTCCCCGGAGGCGATGTCCTTCACCACGAGGGTGAAGCGCTCGTCCCCGGCGGTGTCCACGGCGTAGGCGAGCAGGGTGTGGTCGGGGGAGGGCGCGAGCCCGCCCAGGGAGTAGAACTCGGCGCCGGCGGCCTCGGCCTGGGCGTCCAGCAGCATCTGCTCGCCCTCGAGCAGCACGCCCGGCTCGACCTGCGGCAGCGCGCCGGCATCGGCCACGCGGGTGAAGGCGGGGTAGTCGTCGCCCGCGGTGGTGCGGGTGATGTACCACCAGCCGTCGCGGCGCACCGGCACGCTGAGGTCGGTCTCCTGGGTGTGGCCGACGAACTCCGTCACCAGAGTGCTGCGCAGCTCCGTGAGATGCGCGGTGCGGGCGTCGGCGTAGGCGTTCTCCGCCTCGAGGTGGGAGATCACCTCGGGATCGGTCTTGTCGCGCATCCACTCGTACGGGTCCACGACGGTGTCGCCGTGGACGGTGCGCTCGGTGGGGCGGTGCGGAGGCTGGGGTGCGGCGGTGCCGGAAGTCGTCATGGGTGGAGCGTATCGGCCGGGCATCCGTCGATCCCGAGCGGAGTGCGGGAGACGGCGGCGTCGTCGGCGCCGCCTCCCGCGGTCCTCTCAGCCGTCGGCCACGGAGGCGCCGAGCTGGTCGAGCAGCCAGGCCATCGCCTCGACCTGCACCCCGACGCCGCCGTCCTGCAGGTCCGCGAGACAGCGCAGCAGCACGGGGCGGGCCTCGGGGTCCGAGGTGACCGTCGCCCGCAGCTGGGAGATCCAGACGGCCGCCTCCCCGAACGGGACGTCGGTGCCGTCGCGAGCGGTCCAGGCGTACACCGCGGGATACTCCTCGGCCCGGATGTTCTCCGCCGGGCTGTAGTCCCGCAGGCACCGGTAGGCGGCCTCGTCGCCGGCGGGATCCCCCCATTCCATCCACTCCTCGAGGGTGAGCATCACCTCGGGGTCCAGGAGGCTCTCGAGCGGGTCCGCCTGCGGGGCCCCGGCCACGACGGCGCGGAACAGGCCCGGGGCGAGGTTCGTGCTCGCCGCCACCAGGAGGCCCCCGGCGCCGATCCCCGCGGCGCCGAGCCGCTCGGGGGAGACCAGGCCCGTGGAGACGAGATGGTTCCCGGCGGCCACGAAGTCGTCGAACGAGGTGGCCTTCGCGAGGTGGCGGCCCGCGCGATGCCAGGTGCTCCCCATCTCGCCGCCGCCGCGCACATGGGCGATCGCGACCACGAGGCCGCGGTCCGCGAGGGCGAGCGCGGCAGGGTCCACCGACGGATCCAGCGAGACGCCGAAGGCGCCTTCGCCGTAGAGGAGTCCCGGCGCCGTGCCATCGGCCAGGACGTCCCGACGCGACAGGAGGGAGATCGGGATCCGCGTCCCGTCCGGTGAGGTCGCCCAGACGCGCTGCTCGCGGTACCGCTCCGGAGCGTGCCCCGGCATCTCGTCCTGATGCAGCACTGTCGTCTCCCCGGTGACGACGTCGATCCGTGCGACCGTGAACGGGGTGATCAGGCTCTCCAGGCGATAGCGGAGGGAGGTCTGGGTCCAGGAGGGATTGACGTCGAGGCGGACAGCGTCGAGCGGGCCGCCGTGGCCGAGCCGGCGCACGGCGCGGACATCGAGGCTGCCGTCCGTCCGTCGAGGGATGACCCGCACCCCGGGAAGACCGTCGGCGCGCACCTGGAGCGCGATGAAGCCCGCGAAGGCCTCGGCCGACTCGGCGACGACGGATCCCGTGCTGTCGCCCTGCCTCGCCTCGAGGACCGTGGTGACGTCGGAGGCGTCGCCCGTCCAGTCCAACGGTGCTTCGCCGAGCAGCATCCGCGCCGTGGGGTCCTGCGGGAGCACCAGCAGGCGGTCCCCGGCGTGCTCGACCTGGCATCGCGACCGGCCGCGGCCGGTCGTCACGCGCCGCGGGGGCGCCGTGGGATCGTCCAGCGAGAGCATCCACGTGGTCGCGGTGCGTGGTGCCGTCGAACGGACCACGAGCGTCGAGGCGTCCCGTGAACGACTGATCTCGACGGAGGCCCACTGATCGGGCTCCTCGAGCAGCAGGACGTCCTCGGCACCGGCCTCGCCGATGCGATGCGCCCGCAGCTGATGGCTGCGGCCGATGTCGTCCAGACGGGTGTAGAGCAGCCACCGGGAATCCGTGGAGAGGAACGACTCCGGGCCGGCCCCGTGCACGGCGCGATCCAGGATCTCCCCACCGGGGAGGTCGAACACCGTGAGGTCACAGCCGTTCGGGGTCGCGTCGGCACGGACGAGCCGGTCCTGCCGCAGGGAGAGGGTGACGCCGACGACGCCTCGATGATTCGTGAGGACCGACTGCTCCCGCGGGGACGACGCCTCGGTGCCGACAGCAGGAGCAGTGCCGATACCGCCGTCGACGTCGAGCTCGTGCATTCGGGACAGCTCGATGGTCCCCTCGGCGGGACGTTCGATGTACCACCAGCCGTCGTGGAGGACGGGGACCGCCGCGGCTGTCCCGGAGCGCCGCGGGAGCACCTCGCGGGTGAGGACGGCGCGGAGGCGCTCGAGGCCCGCTGTGCGGCGAGCGGTGTAGGCGTTCTCCGCTTCCGCGTGGGAGATGGTGCGGGGGTCGAACGGGTCGCGCAGCCAGCGGTAACCGGTCACGACGCTCTCGCCGTGAACAGTGCGCTCCCGCGGTCGTCGTGGGGCGTGAGGGGCGTCGGGTCGGCTCGTGGAGCCGGTGGACCTCGGCTGCCCGGACGGCGAGACGTTCCCGGGTGCGGCGAGAGTTTTCAGAGTCATGGTTCGGCTTTCGTGTCGTGATGCTCCGGAGGCCGCGCCGACCGTCGGGCACGGGGTGGGGAGCATTGAGCGAGGGAGGGGCGGTGCGCGATCGGGGCGGTGCGAGCGAGTGGTGCCGTCTGCGCAGGTCGACGTCGGCGTTGACGGCGATGCGCGGACAGCGGTGCGGAGGGGGCGGGGAGGGGGACCGCGTCAACCCTCCGGCGGATCCTTGTCCAGCGGGAAGCGTCCTCTGAGCGACGTGCTGCGGGGGAAAGGCGATTCGCGGCACCGACGATCACGGTCGGTGAGGGGCAGGGCGCGCCGCTGTTCCGGAGGAGCGCTCATCGCAGGGTGAGGGGTCGACATGCTGCTCGCTGCTCCTTGCCCGGGTCTCGTCATCGGGTAGTGCCGGCCGGGCGGGGCGTCGGGCAATATGTCCGATTGCCTCCCCCGGTATTGTGATGGACGTTACCCTTGGTGTTTTACAGGTATGGGAAAAGTCGTGAACGGCGAGGTCCGGCACTCCGGGGTGCGGCGCATGGAGGGGACCTGAAGGGACTTGAGGGGATGTGAGCACGCACCGGTACCGGCTTCGCTGCCTCGTCCCTCGTGCCCGCGGTGGGTGTGAGGTGAGCGGGACGTGATCCCGGAGGGGGACGAAGGGGAGTTCGCGCGGACGCTCCGCGCGGAGATCGAGCGCAGCGGACTCTCGCTAACGCAAATCTCCCAGCGTCTGCGCGCACGCGGACGCCCGGTGAGCGTCGCCACGCTCAGCAATTGGCAGTCCGCCCGGAGCATCCCCGGCAGCGAGTCCTCCCTCGGGGTGGTCGCTGCCCTCGAGGACCTGCTGGGCTTCGCCCCCGACTCCTTCGCCGACCTCATCGGATCGCCTCGTCTGACCGGACGTGCCGTGCGGGGCACCAGGTTCGTGGGCCGCCGCGGCAGCAAGGAGGTCTTCCGCGACGCGCTCACCGCGCTGGGGTTCGGGTCCTCGGAGAGATACGCCCACGAGCGGGTCTTCCACCAGCTCGCGATCATCGACTCCTCGCAGGACATCCAGCAGTTCACCTCGCGGATCACCGTGCGCGCGCTGGAGTCCGGAGTGTGCAGGCTCCCCGCGGTGCACGTGCTCGACGAGTCCGAGCCCAATGTGGCGCCGAACTACGTCGCACTCGAGGGCTGCGCGGTGGGCCGCCAGGTGGCCTGGCCCGAGCGTCGCGCGTACGGTGTGGAGTTCCTGATCGACGGCATCCTGAACGCCGGGCAGGTCGCGAGCTTCGCTTACCGCGTGGAGATGCATGCCAAGGCCCGCGACGTGGCGGGCACCTTCTACTCCCTGGCTCGTCGCGCGCACGACGTGCTGCTGGAGGCCGAGTTCCGCGGTGCCGAGAAGCCGCTGTACTACGAGCGCTATCGGCGCACCGAGGTCGCCGAATCCGTCGTTCCGGTGCGCCTGGACCAGCGTGATCGCGTCCAGCTGGTCGAGTCACGGTTCGGGCCGGGATCCTTCGGGCTGCGCTGGGTCTGGGGCGACCCGGACGACGACGATGACCAGGGCGACCAGGACGGCTGGGACGAGATCGACTCCGCGCCCTGAGGGTCCTGAGGGGAGCGGGTCGGCAGTACGGGCACTTCGGCCCTCAGGCCCGACCGGCTTCCAGGAACGTCTGCAGCGCGAGCACGGCGGCCCCGATGGCGCACGGGTGGGGCTGGACCTGCGAGACCACCACGTGCGTGCCGGGGTCGTCGCCGAAGCACTGTCGGGCGGCGTCGAGGTAGATCGCCGGGGCGGCCTGCACGGGACTGCCCGCCAGCACCAGGGTGTCCAGCCCGACGGCGCTACTGAGGTTCGCGGCGACGCGGACCAGGGGGAGTGCGGCCACCATGACGGCCTCGGCAGCGGCCTCGTCCCCCTGCGTGGCGGTCAGGGCGGTGCGGGTGAGGTCGGCGATCCCGGTCGGGGCGACGGCGAGGTGCAGGCATCCGCGTCGGCCGCAAGGGCACTCCGGGCCGCGGGGGTCCAGGGTCATGTGGTTCAGGGGGCGGCCGCTGTCGGGCCGGAAGGGGGAGCCGTCCAGCAGCAGCGCGAGGGCGATGCTCGAGCCCAGATGCAGGGTCCCGGAGAGCCCGGATCCGGCCTGCTCCCCGCTCCAGAAGCTGCCCAGCGCCGCGCAGGCCGCCTCGGTCCCACGCACGGCGCGCACGTCGAGCGCCAGGGTCAGCTGCTGCAGCGCGTCGGCCACCTCGGCGGGCAGGTCGCTCGGCACGGCGAACCCGACCCCGGTCACGGCCCCGAGCTCATCGCCCGGAGCGATGATCGCCAGGCCCTCGCGCAGCACCTCGGCGACCTCGGAGGGGTCCGCGGGATCGGTGAGCGGGAGCACTGCTCGGGAGCGCAGCGCGCCGGTGGTGTCGACGGCGACCAGGGAGAGGCGGTCCTCGTCGAGCGTGCAGCCCAACGCTCGCCGGGCGGAGTCGTCGACCCGCAGCAGGGTGGCCCGCTTGCCGCCGGTGGAGCGGGCGTAGCCGCTCTCCCGGAGCAGCCCGGCCGACAGCAGCCGCTTCACGGAATTGGTGACGGTGGCGGCGGTGACGCCCAGCTCGCGAGCGACCTCGACGCGCGTGGTCTCGGTGCGGCGGCGCACGAATTCGAGCACCGCGGAGTCCATCGCGGAGGGCCGTCCGACGCCCGCTCTGCTCATGCCATCCCCCTCGCCTGTCCTGGATCGTGACCTATCTGGGACCTCCCCGAGGGGGTGCGGCCTCTTGACGGAGAGTCGCGCTCTTTGCACACTGAGGCTACTTCATTAAGTCAATGAAGTAAGAAGGGGCGGGCCGCTCGGTCCTTGTCCCCGACGCACGCGACGTCGCGTGGACTAGGAGAGCAAAGATGCACCTGAAGCGCCGTGACCTGTACAAGCTTGCCGCCGTCGGCACCGTTCCGGTCGCTCTGGCCGCCTGTGGCCAGAGCTCGAACCTCGAGGCCAAGGGCGGCGGCGATGGTGAGTCCCGCCCCATTCTCACCACCAACGCCACCGAGGCCACGCTCACGCGGAACCTCAACCCGCACTCGCCGTCGGTGATCCCGATGGTCCAGGGCCTCATCTACGAGACGCTCTTCTACTTCAACCCGCTCGAGGCGATCGACCAGGACCCCGCACCCCAGCTCGGCGAGAGCTACGAGTGGAACGAGGACGGCACCGTCCTCACGGTCGCCGTGCGCCAGGGCGTGACCTGGGCAGACGGTGAACCCTTCACAGCGGCCGACGTCGCCTTCACCTTCAACAAGATCCGTGACACCGAGGCGCTGAACGCCGGCGGCACCGCGCCGTCGGCCGAGGCCACCGACGAGTCGACCGTCGAGATCACGTACGAGAACGCGTCGTTCCTCGAGGGCCCGAACGCTCTGGCCCGCACCTGGATCATCCCCGAGCACCTCTTCGCGGACGTCGACGACCTCGCCACCTACGCGAACGAGGATCCGGTGGGCACCGGCCCGTTCCAGCTCGACGACTTCACCCCGGAGTCCTACCTGCTGCTGGCCAACGAGAGCTACTGGGAGGAGGGGCGGCCGGGGATCGGCGGAGTCCGCGCGATCACCACCTCCGGCAACCAGTCGGCGACGGACCAGTGGCTCGCCGGGGACATCGACTACATGTCCGCCGCGATCCCGAACCTCGCCGAGCACGTGGAGAAGAACCCCGACCTGGCGTTCACCAACACCGGCATCTCGCAGGCGGCCCTGTTCGCCTCCTCGAACCCCGACCTGGGCTGCGAGGGGCCGCAGACCGACGTCGCCGTGCGCAAGGCCCTCTACTACGGGATGGATCGCGAACAGCTCTCCAAGCTGGCCTTCTTCGACCTGGGCACCGACATCTCGCCCTCCTTCGCCCTGCCCGAGCGCGACGCGGACTTCATCGATCCGTCGATCGACGTCGCCCCATGGAACGCGCAGCCCGACAAGGCCAAGCAAGTGCTCGAGGACGCCGGCTACGAGCTGGGCGACGACGGCGTCTACGCCAAGGGTGACGAGCGCGTCTCCATGACGGTCTCCTGCCCCACGGGCTGGTCCGACTTCGTCACCGCGCTGGACACGCTCGCCCAGCAGTACAAGGAGGTCGGCATCGAGCTGATCCCGCAGCAGGTCAGCGTCAACGAGTGGAACGACGCGAAGGCCAAGGGCACGTACCAGCTGGTCATCGACTCCGTCGGTCAGGGACCTGCGCCGGACCCGTACTACCCGTACCTCAACCAGTTCTCCACCCGGAACACGGTGCCCGTCGGCGAGAACGGCAACCCGTACGAGAACATCACCCGCTTCTCGGACCCCGATGTCGACGCGGCGCTCGAGGCCGCCGCGGCGACCGACGATCCCGAGGTGAAGAAGGAGCACTACTTCGTGATCCAGCAGCGCCTGGTCGAGGTCATGCCCGCCATCCCGCTGCTCATCGGCTCGAGCCTCACGGAGTACAACACCTCCCGCGCCACCGGATGGCCCACCGAGGACGACCTGTACGCGTACCCGATGTCCTGGTCCGCGCCGGACAACGCCATGGTCCTCAAGGCCGTCACGCCCGTCGAGTGATCCCGGGGTGCCGCGCCGCTGCGTCGGCGGCGCGGCACCTCCCTGCTCCAGACGGCGACGAAAGGACGGACGACGGTGCATCTCCTGCGCAAGCTCGGGTTCTACCTGGTGGCCCTCTGGGCCGCGGTGACCCTCAACTTCTTCATCCCGCGGCTGCTCCCCGGGAGCCCGGTCGATGCGGTGCTCGCGAAGCTGGCCCTGCGCGGCCCGGTGGATCCGGGCACCCGCCGCGCCATCGAGATCATGCTCGGGGCCGACGACGACACCCCGATGATCCAGCAGTACTTCGCGTACCTCGGCGGCCTGTTCACGGGAGACCTCGGCATCTCGGTGACCTACTTCCCGACGCCGGTCACCCAGATCATCGCGCAGTCGCTGCCCTGGACCCTGGTGCTGGTGGGCCTCGCGACCACGATCACCTTCGTGATCGGCATGGTGCTGGGCACGTTCGCCGGCTGGAAGCGCGGGACCTGGTTGGACTCGCTCATCCCCGCCACCACGATCCTGCAGGCGGTGCCCTACTTCTGGCTCGCGCTGCTGTTCATCTACGTGCTCGCCGTGAACCTCGACCTGTTCCCGATCTCGGGCGGCTACAACCCGTCGATGGTGCGGCCCGCCTTCGACTATCCGTTCCTCTCCAACGCCGTCTACTACGGCTTCCTGCCCGCGCTGACGATCGTGCTGTCCTCCCTGGGCGGCTGGCTGCTGGGGATGCGCAACATGATGGTGTCCACGCTCAGCGAGGACTACATCCTCACCGCGGAGGCCAAGGGCCTCAGTCCCCGCCGGATCATGGTCATGTACGCCGCGCGCAATGCGATGCTGCCCAGCGTCTCGGGCTTCGCGATCTCGCTCGGCTTCGTGGTCTCCGGCTCGATCATCGTCGAATCCGTCTTCTCGTACCCCGGCATCGGGTTCACCATGCTGCAGGCGGTCAACAACAACGACTTCGCGCTCATGCAGGGGCTCTTCCTGATCATCACGGTCTCGGTGCTCGCCGCGAACCTCGTGGTGGACCTGCTGTACGGCGTCATCGACCCCCGCACCCGGGCGCGGGGCTGAGGAGCTCACATGGCCCAGACACAGTCACAGACACCCTCCCGCCTGCGCGCCGCGCTCGGGCGCGCACTGACCCCGTCACTCGTGATCGGCGCCGGCCTGGTGCTCGCCATCGTGCTGTTCGGGCTGATCGCCCCGTTCTTCGTGGCGGACCCGAACGCGGTCGACAACGCCGGTATGCACGGGCCGTCGGCCCAGAACCTGCTGGGCACCACCCAGACCGGTCAGGACGTGCTCGCCCAGCTCGCCTGGGCCACCCGCGGCTCCCTCCTGGTCGGCGTGATCGTCGCGTTCCTGGCCCTGTTCCTCTCGGCCTTCTTCGGGATCCTCGGCGGATACCTGGGCGGTTGGCTCGACGAGGTGTTCTCGCTGTTCACCAACGTGGTGCTGATCCTGCCGGGACTGCCGCTGATGATCGTGATCGGCTCGTACGTGCAGCAGCGCGGCCTGCTGCTGATCGCGATCATCCTCGCGATCACGTCCTGGGCGGCCTCGGCGCGCGTGCTGCGCTCGCAGACGCTCTCGATCCGCAACCGCGACTACGTGCAGGCCGCGAAGATCGCCGGCGAGAAGCCGCACCGCATCATCGCGGTGGAGATCCTGCCCAACCTGCTTCCGGTCATGTCCAGCGGCTTCGTGTTCGCCCTGATCACCGCGATCCTCGGCGAAGCGGGTCTGAGCTTCATCGGTCTCGGTGTGAACGGCACCCAGACCTGGGGCTCCATGCTCTTCTACGCGCAGAACGGCCAGGCCCTCACCCTCGGCGCCTGGTGGTGGTTCGTGCCGCCGGGCCTGATGATCGCCGTCCTCGGCGGCGGGCTGTCGCTGATCAACTTCTCCATCGACGGCATCATCAATCCCCGGCTGCGGAACGCCCCGAAGCAGCTCAAGCGGGTCAAGCAGGCCGGTAAGCAGGCCGAGCAGGAGCAGGCGGAGCGGGCCGAGGGCGACACCGGGCCGGACGAGCGCGATGAGACCTCCGGGCACGATCCGGACCAGGAAGAGGTGGCGGTATGAGCATCCACGAGCAGTCCCCGATTCGCGACGAGCCGGTGCTGACCGTCCAGGACCTGAACGTGGTCTACGAGGTCGAGCACCCGGTCCACGCGGTGAGGGATGCGTCCTTCGCGCTGCGGCGCGGGGAGATCCTGGGCCTGGCCGGTGAGTCGGGTTGCGGGAAGACGACTCTGGCCTACGGGCTGAACCAGCTGCACCGCCCGCCGGCGCGCATCACCTCCGGATCGGTCGTCTTCCATGACCGCGACGGCGGCGACATCGACGTGCTCGGTCTGGAGGGGGACGCACTGCGCGCCTTCCGCTGGTCGCAGGTCGCGATGGTCTTCCAGGGAGCGATGAACTCCCTGAACCCGGTGCTGAACATCCGCACCCAGCTCGGCGACGTGTTCACCACGCACCGTCCCGGGATGTCCGGGGCGGAGAGGCTGCGCCGTTCCAAGGAGCTGCTCGAGCTGGTGGGCGTCGAGCCCTCGCGGATCGGCGCCTATCCCCACGAGCTCTCCGGCGGCATGCGTCAGCGCGTCATGATCGCGATGGCGCTGGCACTGGATCCGCAGCTGATGATCATGGACGAGCCGACGACGGCGCTGGACGTGGTGGTCCAGCGGGAGATCCTGATGGAGATCCTGCGGCTGCGCCAGGAGCTCGGGTTCGCGGTCGTGTTCATCACGCACGACCTGCCCATGCTGCTGGAGGTCGCGGACCGCATCGCGGTGATGCGCAGCGGCGAGATCATCGAGCTGGACACCGCGGAGAACCTCTACTTCGAGCCGCGCGATCCCTATACCCGCAAGCTGCTGGGCTCCTTCCCGTCGTTGACCGGATCGACCGGTGACTTCGTGCGGGCCGGATTCGACGTCGAGGAGGCGCGATGAGCACCCTCGTCGTCAAGGAACTCACCAAGACCTATCTGCTGCGCGACGGGCTCCGGTTCAGCCGGCTCGAGGCGGTCAAGGCCGTGGACTTCGAGCTGTCCCCGGGGCGCACGGTCGCGCTCGTGGGGCAGTCCGGTTCGGGGAAGTCGACGATCGCGAAGCTGATCGCCCAGCTCGAGACGCCCACGTCGGGATCGATCACCCTGAACGGGAAGCCCGTGGGCCGACGAGGCAGGTCCTTGGCCGCCTATCGCGACGAGGTCCAGATGGTGTTCCAGGACCCGTTCGCCTCGCTCAACCCCTTCCACAGCATCGGCCACCACCTGGAGCGTCCGCTGCGGCTGCACGGCAAGGCGACCAAGGCCGATGCGCGCGAGAAGGCGCTCGCCCTGCTGGAAAGGGTGAACCTCACCCCGGCCGAGGCGTTCATCGACCGGAAACCGCACGAGCTCTCGGGCGGCCAGCGTCAGCGGGTGGCGATCGCCCGCGCGCTGGCGCCGGAGCCGAGCGTGCTCGTGGCCGACGAACCCGTGTCCATGCTCGACGTGTCGATCCGTCTGGGGGTGCTGAACCTGCTGGCGAGACTGCAGCGCGAGGAGAACCTGGCGCTGCTCTACATCACCCATGACCTGGCCACCGCACGCCACTTCTCCGACGAGATCCTCGTGATGTACCGCGGCGACGTGGTGGAGCGCGGGCCGTCCGACGACGTGATCCTGTCGCCGCAGGCGGAGTTCACCAAGCAGCTGCTGGTGGCCGCCCCCGAACCCGCCGCGAACCCGCGCTTCCTCGCGGAGGCGCAACGGCGCGGAGTGCCCATGCCCGACCATCTCGCCGCTCTGGAGGAGCCCCAGTGACCAGCTCGACCAGTTCGACCAGCTCTCCCGATCCGGCCCGGCCCCTCAGGACGACACGCTCGGCCGGCTCACCGGCATCGATCATCCGGCGTGACCTGCACGAGAGCTGGTCGGTGAGCGTGACCGACGGGCCCGCGCCCTTCGTGATCCAGGACGTTCCGGCCACGGTGCCCGGCACCTTCCTCACCGACCTGCTGGCGGCCGAGTTGATCCCCGACCCGTATCTGGACCGCCATGAGCACGAGCTGGCCTGGTCCGGAGAGGTCGACCTCTCCTACACGAGCACCTTCGACTGGTCCCCGAGCGGCGCGGACCGCGTGGACCTGGTGGCCGCCGAGCTCGATACCGCAGCGACCGTGCTGCTGAACGGGCAGCATGTGGCGACCGTGCAGAACCAGCACCGCTCCTGGCGGTTCGACGTCACCGCGCTGCTGCGGGAGGGGGAGAACGTGCTCGAGATCCGGTTCGCCTCTCCGTTGCGCACGGCCCGGGAGAACACCGAGGTGCTCGGCGATCTGCCGGTGGTGGGCAACGACCTGCCCTACAACGCGATCCGCAAGATGGCCTGCAACTTCGGCTGGGATTGGGGACCGGTCCTGGTCACCAGCGGGATCTCCGGGCCGATCGGCCTCGAGGAATGGTCCGCAGCGCGGCTCGCGGAGGCCCGGCCGCAGATCACCGTCGAGGGGTCCACCGGCCGGGTGTCGGTGCAGACTCTGCTGGAGACTGCCGAGCGGTCGGCCGCACCTGCCGACGGTTCGTCGGCCGGCCTCGCAGCAGGCCCGTCGGCCGACCCCATGGAGGCCACCGAGGACACCGAGCCCACTGAGCACACCGAGCGCACAGGACACACCGACGACACCGGCGACACCGAGTACACCGTGCGTCTGCTGGTGAACGCGCCGGACGGCAGCATCGTCGCGGACGCCTCGGCACGGGCGACGGACTCGTCGGCGCAGCTCGAGGCCGCGGTGGCCGACGCGCAGCTGTGGTGGCCGCGCGGCTACGGCGAGCAGCCCCTGTACGACGTGCGGGTGGAGCTGCGGGATGCGGAGGGTGCGCTGCTGGATTCCCAGGAGCACCGGGTCGGGTTCCGCACCGCGGGAGCGGTCGAGGAGCCGGACGAGATCGGCACCTCCTTCACGGTCGTCGTGAATGGCGCCCCGATCCTCGCCAAGGGCGCCAACTGGATCCCCGATGACTGCTTCCCCTCCCGCCTGACCGGGGAGGACTATCGCGCCGCCGTGGCCGATGCCGTCGATGCCGGGATGAACATCCTGCGCATCTGGGGCGGCGGACTGTACGCCTCCGAGGAGCTCTATGCGCTGTGCGACGAGCTCGGGATCATGGTGTGGCAGGACTTCGCGATGGCCTGCGCCGCCTACTCGGAGCTCGAGCCCCTGCGGTCCGAGGTGATCGCCGAAGCCCGGGAGCACATCGTGCGCCTGGCCTGGCATCCCGCACTCGTGCACTGGAACGGCAGCAACGAGAACGTCGAGGGCTACTACCATTGGGGGTGGAAGGACATGTTGCCCGAGGGGCAGGGCTGGGGCAACGCCTACTACACGGAGATCTTCCCGGCACTGCTGGCGGAGCTCGACCCGTCGCGCAGCTTCACCCCCTCCAGCCCGTACTCGCGGCCGATGGTCGATCAGCCTCGCCATCCCGATCACGGGACCGTGCACAACTGGGTGGCCTGGGCCTCGGAGGACGACAACGACTACACGCGCTACCGCGACACCATCCCGCGTTTCTCCGCAGAGTTCGGCTATCAGGGCCCGGCGAACTGGGCCACCATCGCCCGTGCCCTCACTGAGCGCCCCCTGGAGGCCGATTCCGAGGCGATGCTGTCCCATCAGAAGGCGGTGGGAGGGCAGGACAAGCTGCGTCGCGGCATGGCTCCGCACCTGCCCGAGGTGGACGGCTTCGAGGCCTTCCACTTCGCGACGCAGCTGAACCAGGCGCGCGCCCTGATCTGCGGGATCGGGCACTACCTGTCGTACTGGCCCCGTTGCGGCGGGACGATCGTGTGGCAGCTGAACGACTGCTGGCCCGTGACCTCGTGGGCCGCGGTCGATGGCGACCGGCGGCGCAAGCTGCTCTGGTATGCGCTGCGCGACCTGTACGCGCCGCTGCTGATCACCGTGCAGCCGCGAGCGGCCGGCCCGGTGGTCAGCGTGGTCAACGACCGCCCCGACCCGCTCGTCGGCGACGTGCGGCTGCGGCGACAGACGCTGGCCGGGCAGGTGCTCGCCGAAGCACTGCTCGAGCTGGACGCTCCGGCGCGCAGTGCGGTGACGCTCCCCGTCCCGCCCGAGCTGCTGGCCCCGCAGGACGCTCGCGACCAGGTGCTCGTGGTGGAGGCCGCGGGGTCCCGCTGCGTGCACTTCTTCGCGGAGGACCGTGACTCCGCGCTGGTGGCCGGCGCCTATGAGGCATCGGCGCGAGCCGTCGAGGGCGGCGTGGAGATCAGCGTGCGTGCGTCCGGGACCGTGCGCGACCTGTGCGTCCTCGCCGACAAGGTGGATCCCGACGCCGTGGCCGAGACCCAGCTGCACACGCTGCTGCCGGGGGAGGAGGTCTCGATCCGGGTGCGGACGACGAGCAGTGAGCCGCCGGAGGCCTATCTCGCGAGCACCGTGCTGATGAGTGCGAACGACCTGGTGACCTGATGGCTGCCGGCACCATCGGCATGCCCGTTCCGCGCTCGATGTGGTCGGCGAGCTCCGAGCAGTTCCACACCCTCGTGCTGCGCGGGGTCGAGGAGACCGCGGTCGCCGAGGGGTACTCGGTGCTCAGCGCGGTGGTCGACACCTTGGAGGCGGAGATCGCGCTGATCCGTCGCTGGGCACATCAGCGCCTCGTGGACGTCGTCATCCTCAAGGACCTCCGCCGCGACGACCCTCGCCCGCGGCTGCTGCGCGAGCTGCGGATGCCCTTCGTCCTCGTCGGGGACGTGCGTCAGACGGGGGCCGAGGCGGCGGTGCTCACCGACAACAGCCGCTCCATGCACGTGCTGCTGGAGGAGCTGCTCGCCCTGGGCCATCACCGGATCCGCACGTGGGCGGGCCGGGAGAGCTGCTCCATTCGCAGTGGCGCCTCGGGGCATATGTCGACTTCATGGCCGACCATGCGCTGGCACCGTCGTACCTCGAGGGGGACTACGGGACGGCCAGCGGGGAGCGGTGCGTGCGTGCCCTGCTCGCCCTCGAGGAGGTGCCCACCGTGATCGTCTTCGACAACGACGCGATGGCCATCGGCGGCGCCGACGCGCTGCACCGGCTCGGGGTCGACGTGCCGGGGGACATCTCGGTGGTGTCCTGGGACGACTCGCTGTCGTGCCAGACCTACGACCCGCCCCTCGCCGTGCTCGGTCATCGGGCGCCCCAGCTGGGGACCGAACTGGGGACCGCCGCGATCGCCCTGCTCGCAGGGGACTCGGAGGCGATGCGCCGGGTCGCGGAGATCCCGAGGATCGTGCCCCGCGGCTCCCTGGCCGCGACAGGCTGAGCTCGGCGGGGCGCACCGCAGGATCCCTCGTCAGGAGGGGGCGCACGGCGTATCCTCGGGGTAGCAGCCGTCTCGGACGAGGAGGTGTGGACCGTGGACCTCACGCGGAGCATCGTGGTCGGGTATGACGACACCTCGGCCTCTGCCGCGGCCGTCCGCTGGGCCGCCGCGCTCGCCCGCAGCACGGGAGTGGGGCTGCGCATCGTCCACGCCTGGTCCTGGCCCCTCCTCGGGAGCGGACTCGCGGGCGTGCCCGTGATGGACTCCGCCGGGCCCCGCAACCAGGCGATGCAGCTGCTCGACGCCGCCGCCGAGGCCATCGCGGCCCGCGAGCCCGACGTGCAGGTCCACACGGATCTGCTTCCGGGCACCGCGCGCGACGTCCTCGATCAGATCTCGCAGACGACGGAGATGCTGGTCGTCGGCACACGCGGGCTCGGCCCCGTGCTGAGCACGCTGCTCGGCTCCGTCAGCCGGGGGATCCTCCATGACGCAGGCTGCCCTGTCGCGGTGATCCGCTCCGAGCAGCACACGGCGGGCCCTGTTCTGGTCGCCGCCGACGGGTCGCCCTCCGCTGCCGAGGCGGTCGAGGTCGCTGCGGACCTGGCCAGCAGCTGGGCCGTGCCCCTGCGGATCGTGCACGTGCGCCCCGATGGGCCTGGACGGTCCGGCGGCGGCACCGGGGCGATCGACGCACGGACCCGGTCGCTGCTGGACGGCGCGTCCGCGCAGGCGCTGGCCGCTCATGACGGCCTGACGGTGGAGACCCGGGTGCTCGAGGGACGCTCCGCGGCGGATGGTCTGCTGACGGCCGCCGCCGGAGCTCGCATCCTCGTCATGGGGCATCGGGGGCACAGCCACGGGCCGCTCGGATCCACCGTGCATGCCACCGTTCTGCACGCCACGGGCAACGTCGTGGTCGTGCGCCGGCACCTCGCCGAGTGACCTGACTCGCGTCTGCACCGCCATGGTTTGAACGGTGGGCCCCAGGACCGCTAGTCTGTACGGCGGTAGCGTGTCCGAGCGGCCGAAGGTGCATCACTCGAAATGATGTGTGGTTCATAGCCACCGCGGGTTCAAATCCCGCCGCTACCGCTCTTGGCCCGGGGAAACCCCGGGCACCACGAAGGCCCCGTCGGAATCCGACGGGGCCTTCGTCATGCCACGAGGGACCGGCAGGGCAGGGCAGGGCAGGGCAGGGCGACTATGGGCGACAGCCCGGTGACCGGCTGATGAGCCGCGGTGCGCACGGGGCGCGGGTATCGCCTCCAGAGGGGGCCGCCTTCAGAGGGGTGCTGGCAGCTCGTGGCCAGGGAGCAGCGGGCTGCCAGCGCACAGACGCGCCCGACGCCATCGAGGGCCGCTCCCGTTCCTGACTGCGCGTTCCCGCGGGCGCTCGCGCCGATGCCTCGATCAACGCTGGACGATCGTCGCTAGACGCCTCTGGGATCGAGAGTTCCTCGACGCCTCTCCGAAACGCGTCAACGCCTTCGGGTCGCTGGCCTCGCCCGGGGACAGGTCCGGGCCTCGGGACTCTCCCGGTCATGACGCGTGAGTCCCGGAGGTGCCCCGTCGGGCCGACAGGGGAGCCCCGGCACGGGATCCCCGCCGACGCTCCCGACGCCTCCCCTCGCGGGGCAGCTCAGAGGAGGAGCTCGAGGGGTCCGGACGGCCGACGCCCCGCCGAGTCTCGACACCGCCGACCAGGAGCTCGCCGAGCGTCCTGGCCACGGGCGGCGCAACGCGGCCAGAAGGTCCGCCTGACTAGCAGATACGCGCCCGATCCACCCCATCGAGGAAGTGTTGCCACGGTCACCCTCCGGAGAGGCCGTTCTGGCTTGACGACCCCTCCGGATCTGCGTAATGTTCTTCCTTGTGCCCAGCAAGACGGGAAAACGGAAAGGCCGGAAGGCCAGCCCGCGGAACCGGAACTGCAAAGCACATGCGGGACTCTTCAAAATCGAATACGACGCGGGTCACACCGAGTCGAGTTGACAAGAAGAAGTCGATCCCCTTAAGCTTTAGGGGTTGCCTCGGAGTAAAGAGCCTGGTGGCTTGGAGTTCTGAGTGCGCGTGTT
>NZ_NRGS01000014.1 GCF_002332425.1 Brachybacterium alimentarium
ACACTCAACTCTGAAGAGCCACATTAACCCAGATCGTCCGGTCTTTCGTGATGACCGGGTAGCCTCGCTGGGCTGCCTCATGTATCCACACGACATCGGGCACAAGCTTCGCGTCGTTCGTGTAGACCTCGCCGATCCACACGGGATGGAGGCCAAGGACGGCGAGTCCCTTTGCGGCCATCTTTCCCATGCTCCGGTCAACGAGGACAGACCGCTCCTCACGCGACTGCGGCCGACCACTCCCTGTTGCGGCGAACATCAACGACCACCTGCTCGGATAACTCGAAATCGGAGGCAACAGTGGCGGGCAGTCGCCAAGATCACTGACTAGAGAGAGCGTCCCGATGCCGACGCCTAAATGGGCCGAAGGACTCGACTGGCAGTGGGGGGCTGCACCGCGACCTACCCGTCGCTGTGGGCCCGAGACCAGTGCGAGCGTGAGCACGACGAAGACGACCGCGACGCACGACGACGATGAGCGCCATCAGCATCATCATCAGCATGAAGAAGCGCCCCCATCCTCCTTAGGGAGGGTGAGGGCGCTTTCGTATATTCAGCCCAGATTCTCTGCAGAAGCGGTTTCGTTGGGAGGAATCGGCGTAATCAAGGGTATCATCGACGAATCGGCTCCAACGCTAAGCAAAAGCCGCCGAGCCTCCGACGCGGCCACGTCGTACAAAGCGTGGGTCGCCCACGGCGCAAGGTATTGAGTACGGTCGCTCACCTCATCCTCCGTCAGGACACCTGCAGCATCCTTGAGCGCGATTGACGCACTCACCGAGACGCCAACTACGACACCATCGCGACGAGCAAACAGGTCGCCCAGGAGTGCCATCGGTGGTTGCTCCTGATCGGTGGCGATACCGGAGATGGTCCAGTCCAAGCCATCTTCTGGCTCCTCTTCGCCAGGCACAGTCACCGCACCACTCGGGGCAACCATTGAGCGGCCTATCTGTAGTGATCCGATCGCAACTTCGGGAGCACCGGGCGGGAACATCTGTCTCAAGCCATGCCGGGAATCGTGATCCGCAGATGCGTCACGCTGGTTATCAATGGGTTCGTCTGTCATGCGTGAGCCCCCATCCGAACGGCACGCTCACGTACGGCTTCCTTCGCGCTCGTTGAGTTCCATCCCTTGAAGGCGACGGGATGGTCCCTTAGCTCGCGAGTCACGGCGTCAGCGGTACGCGTTGTCGCTACACCCGAGGAGGCGAAGTGAGTGAGGTCCTCAGAGCCGTCCGCCATCCCATCAGGGTCCAGCTGGTGGCGAATCATTGCTCCAAGCGCTCGAGCGTACCGACGAACCGTGGACATCCGCGGATCATTGCCAACTCGCTCAAACTCGCTGATCGTGGCCTGGGAGACTCCGATCCTCTCCGCAAGCTCGCTTTGCGTGAGGTCGCAGCTCTTGCGCATGGCAACAAGGTCCGCGAGGAGCTTGCGATCTTCGCGGGCCAGGTGCAGTGCAAGCTGGGCGGTGGGTGACTCGAACAGCTCATCGAAGGGGTCGATGTGGTTCATAGGGTTGATCCTATATCTCTTCGCCGTTGGGGCAAGTGCAGGATGGGGACCCTCACCCCGCGATGCCCCACAGGGTGGCGTGCCCGCTGACCCAGCGTCTGCTGGCAATGTCAATCTCAAGGTTCTGCATCTGGTCGATGTCCTGCTGGGAGACGTTGACGACCTTCTGGTGCGCCCGGAGAGCTACGAGGTACCCGGGCAGCCGTGGATCCTCTGTCTCGTAGATCCTCACCAGGAGCCCCCACGTCTTGAAGCTAATTTTCAGCTCGAACAGGTTTTGGTCCCTGGCGACTGGCTCAACTTCACCAGGCACTGTCGCACAGCAACGCTCGATCGTCTCCAGGGTCGCGCGGATGTCGGCCATTGCATCAACGAAGTGCCGCGGATCGACCGCGGAGCGGATTGCATCGGTGAACTCTCGAACGACAATCCTACGATCACCCTCAATCACCGCCCAGTGGAGAATCTGCGGTGCCCAAGACGCGTCCTGGCAGCGCGACGAACGAAGCAAACTCATAGCGGAACCCTAGCCCGATGGCCGGACAGACCTGGTGTGGTCCGACGAACAGACTCGATGACATCACTCTTCGCGGCTACCTGCCGAGGCTGCTTCTGCCCGCGGAACGCCAGAGCGAGCGGCGGCCGGAGCCCGAACATGGGGTTCTTCGTCTCTTCGACATACTCCGAGCCCTTCGCGGATATGCGCTGCCAGACCTTCGCCTTCTTCTTCACGTCGGTGTGCTCGGTGCAGTACTTCCACTTGACGGGCGCGTCAGTCTCGCGGGGCTTCTCGCCCCACGTGTCGTTCATGCGGCCCAAGAAGTCATCGAATCCGCTCCTGGTGCTGTCGTTCCTAGGTGCCATCGTCGGGTCGACTCTATCGGCGGCCCGGGTTCGCTTCCCTCCACGCGTTCATCCACACCTCGTCGTACCGGCGGGCTGCGGGGCGGGGGCGTGAGGCGCGGAGGTCGATGTGCTCAAGCAGCCAGACGAGGACGTGCGCGTCGAGCTCGTCGCGCCGGTCAATCCACGACGCCGACTCGACGACCAGCCCTGCGTCACCGGTCGCGATCCGGACGGAGCGCTCAGGCAGGGACTCGTCGATCTCGGAATGCACCACGGTTACCGTCGGCCCGATGAGCGCGAGCCGGTAGCGGATCGTGAAGCCGTGGATCGTCTGCACTGTCTTCTGGTGGGCGAAGTACAGGTCGAGGTCGCTCACGCGGGTTCCATCCAGCCAGGGTCCTGCGACCCGTCACCGTCCTCGAGCATCCCGCGGATCGAGAAGTACACCTGCTCGCCGTTCGGCGCGACCCGGCACTCCATGGTCTCGTCCGAGCTCGTGAGCGTCCCGCGTCGGATGGCGGCAGTGACGCGGCGGTCGATCTCGGACTCGAGGTCCCGCAGCCAGTCCTTCATGTTCATGAGGCGAGTGTGCACCTGGGGACTGACGGTTGGGCATCCCCAGACGGGCATCTGCCAGGATGGGCAACCTGATGGGCATCCCGAGCATGAAACAGGCCCGATCTCCACGAAAGGAAACCGGGCCTGGCCTGCGGAGCCGCCTGCCGGAATCGAACCGGCGACCTATTCATTACGAGTGAATCGCTCTACCGACTGAGCTAAGGCGGCGTATCTGCCGGTCACGTGCCGGACCGGTTCACCATACGGGACGCACGAGGACGGGCGCAAAGCGACGGGACGCGATCCCCGTCACTCCCTTCCCGCCTCTCAGCAGGTGAAGCCGTCCTCCGGCACGGTGTCCTCCAGCAAGTAGGCATCGACCTGCTCCTCGATGCATCCGCCGGAGCGGCCGTAGGCGGTGTGGCCCTGGCCTTCGAAGGTCAGCAGCACGCCGCTGTCCAGCTGCTCGGCGAGGCTCTGCGCCCAGGGGTACGGGGTCGCCGGGTCGTGTGTCGTGCCGATCACGAGGATTGGAGCGGCACCGTCGGCCGTGATCGCCGCCGGCTCGCGCAGCGGAGGCACCGGCCACTGGCCGCAGCCGTTGTCGCCCATCTGGGCTCCGAAGGTCGGGTACTCCTCGGCGAGCTGTTCGGCCTGGTCCTCCTGCCACTGCTCATCAGCGTTCCAGGGGTGGTCCAGGCAGTTCACGGCCGTGATCGCATAGGTGAAGTTGGTGCGGTACGAGCCGTCCAGCAGGCGCTCGTTGGACTGGTCGGCGGTCGCGAGCAGCAGGCTGCCGTCACCGTCCATCGCGGCACTGATCGCGTCCCAGCCCGAGTCCCACAGCTCGTCGCTGTACATCAGCATGTAGAACACGGAGCGGGCGATGGCCCCGGTCAGCGGACGATCCGGGTTCCCGCTGTCCAGCGGCTGCTTGTCCACCGAGTCGAAGAACTCGTTCAGCTGCTGCTTCCCCTCGGCGACATCGCCGGAGACCGGGCAGGATTCCCCGGAGTCCAGGCAGCTCTGGACGAAGGCGTCGGCCGAGTCCTCGAAGGCTGCGGCCCGACCGGCGAAGAAGTCGTCCATCGTGTTCTTCGGATCCAGGGCGCCGTCGATCACGAAGTGCCCGACGCGCTCGGGGTAGAGGTCCGCGAAGCTGGATCCGAGGTAGGTGCCGTAGGAGAAGCCGAGATAGTCGAGCTTCTCGGATCCCAGGGCCGCGCGCAGCACGTCCATGTCCCGTGCGGCGGAGTAGGTGTCCAGATAGGGAAGCAGGTCCCCCGAGTTCGCCTCGCAGGACTCCGCGATCTTCTTCTCCCAGTCGTCGAAGACCTCGTCACCGCCGGCCTCTCCCGGCTCCACCGTCTCCGAGAGGTAGTCGTCGGTCTCCTCGTCGCTGAGACATTCGATGCCGGCGGAGCGGGCGACGCCGCGGGGGTCGAAGCCCACCAGGTCGTAGGAGGAGCGGACCTCGGGGGAGAACATATAGGGCGCGGATTCCAGGAAGTTCACGCCGGAGACGCCGGGCCCGCCGTTGTTGAGCACGAGCGAGTCGTCGTCCTGCCCGGTGCCGGGGATCTGCGCCACGGCGAGGTCGATGGTCTTGCCGTCCGGGTCGTTCCAGGCCAGGGGCACGGTGAGCGTGCCGCACTCGATGCCGTCGGCGTAGACGTCCTCGCACTCGCCCCACTCGATGTCCTGCTCGTAGTAGGAGGAGTAGTCCGGATCCGTCGCCGGATCGGAGGGGAGGTCCGCCGCGGCCGACGTGCCGATGTCCACCAACGGGTGCTCCGGCTCACCGGACGGCTCCTCCTGGCCGGAGTCGGTGCCGCCGCCGTCGGAGGCGCTCTCGGAGCCGCTGCCGAGCTGGGTGCAGCCGCTGAGGAGCAGGACCATCGCAGCGGCTGCCGCCGTGATCCGGGAGAGCGGCCGTCGCGGCACTGCGGCAGATGTCATGCGGGGTGTCCTTGTCCTGAGGGCGGAACGGGCGGGGCGGGCCCGGGGGCCGAGCCCCCTGGTCGAGACCCGTGGCGCGGGGCTGGGCACTCGTGCCACGTGGCTCGTGCCTGGTGGCCGGGCTCATGACCGAGGTGATCGGGCCACGTCGGCCCGGCCGCCCGTCGGCCGCGACCATCCTAGGCCTCTCGTCGGCCGGATCCTGCTCCCGGCCGACGCGCCACGCGTCCTCTCAGCCGACTTCGCGGTGGTTCCAGCGCCAGATGCCGTAGGCACCGGGCAGGACGAGCAGCAGCGCGATCGGGATCAGCTCGAAGGCTCCCCCGGAGCCGTCGGCGAGCGTGGTGGCCGCCGTGTCCAGATCCAGAGCGCTGACGATGTCCATGACCGTCTCGGAGCCGGTGATCGCCGCGATGCCCGTCGCGGTGGCGATCACGAAGGGGAAGCCGATCGCGGCGAGCAGTCCCAGCACGGTGGACTGCAGTGCGAGACCCATGGCCAGCGAGAACAGCAGGGTCGCGGCCAGCGACGCCAGCTGCGTGGTGAACACGGTCTCGAGCGAGTCGAAGACGGCGCCGTTGCCGATCAGGTCGCCGCCGATCCAGGTCGCGAGGGCACCGGCGGCGAAGGACACCACCAGCAGCGCGGCGACCACGACGATCGCGGCGATCACCTTGGAGCCGAGCACGCCGAGGCGGCCGGGACGCTGGAGGAAGGTGTTCTGGATGGAGCCGTCGGACCACTCCCCCGCGGTGATCATCACGGTGATGACCGGGATGATCAGGGACAGCGGGAGGGTCAGGACGAATCCGGTGAAGTCGATGTGGGAGGTGCCGTCTTCGAGGACGGCGGGCTGCACGAAGCCGCCGAGGGCGGCGAAGGCGACGATCAGCAGCAGTGAGATCGCCATCAGGATGGCGGCGCTGCGGGTGTCGAGGTGGGCGCGGATGTCGAGTACGGGTCTCATGGGGTCTCCTCGAGGAGGGGTGGGGTCCGGGCGCGGGCCGAGCGGCCTGGGCCCGAGGGGTCGGGAGTCAGGACGCGGTCGCGGCGGGCTCGGAGGCCGGGGCGTCCGCGCCGCCCGCAGCGGCCGCAGTGGGCTCGGACTGCCCGGTGAGCGTGAAGAAGACCTCCTCGAGGCCGCCGCGATCGGTGGCGCCCAGAGAGGTGAGCACGAGCTGTTCGCGCAGAGCCAGGCGCCCCATGTCTTCGGGCGCGAGGCTGACCTCGAGCTGGTCGCCGGAGCGGTGCTCGTAGGCGATGCCGTGCTTGTCCAGCGCGGCACGCAGCGCCGCGGGGTCCAGGACCCCCACACGCGTCCCGGCCTCGCCGGTCAGCTCGTCGAGCGTGCCCTCGCGCACCAGACAGCCCTGGGCGATCACCACCAGACGGTCCACGGTGGCCTGCACCTCGAGCAGCTGGTGGCTGGACAGCAGCACGGTGCCGCCGGCGTCGGCGAAGGAGCGCAGCAGGCGACGCATCCACCGGATCCCCTCGGGATCCAGGCCGTTGGCGGGCTCGTCGAGCATGAGCACGGACGGGTCGCCGATCAGGGCCACGCCGATGCCGAGCCGCTGGCGCATGCCGTAGGAATAGCCGCCTACGCGCTTGAGGCCGGCATCCGCGAGGCCCACCATCTCCAGGACCTCGTCGGCCCGGGAGGCCGGCATCCCGAGGGTGCGCGCCGTCAGCCGCAGCGTCTCCAGGCCGGTACGACCGCCGTGGAGGGCCCGAGCATCGAGCATCACGCCGATGGTGCGCGCGGGGTTCTCGAGGCTGCGGTAGGGGCTTCCGCCGACGAGCGCCTGGCCGGCGTCCGCCTCGGCGAGTCCGGTGAGGATGCGCAGGGTGGTCGACTTCCCGGCGCCGTTGGGGCCGAGGAAGCCGGTGACGCTGCCCGGCTGGCAGGTGAAGCTGAGGTCATCGACGACGGTGCGTCCGCCATAGCTCTTGGAGACACCGCGCACCTCGAGGGCGACGGAGCCGCGCGCGGCGGTGGAGGTGGTCTGTGAAGTCATGTGCACCAGAGTCCCGGATCCGTGCCCCTCCCGACAGCGACGCGGGGCCAGCCGAGGTGCGACGAACGTCGGCCGCAACAGGGGGTCGATGCCACCTGCCCCCGACCTCCGTCGGGGGTGGGTCGGCCAGCGGGCCGACCTCCGCAGATGATCGGGCGCAGACCGGGCCCTGCACCGTCACGGCCGCCCGCACGCCGATACAGTGACGCCGTGGAAGAACTGGGAGCGCCCGTGCGCCGGACCTGGCAGGACGTGCTGATCCTCGCCGTGGTCGGGGCGGAGACGATCGCGGGCATCATCCTCGGCACCACCATGCTCGAGGTGGGGCAGGCGATCCTGACCCTGCTGCTGGGCATCGCGCTCGTGCTCCGCCACCGGCACTGGCCCTGGCTGCTCCCGCTGGTGCTCGTCCTCAACGCTGCCGCCTGGTCCCTGTCCGTGCTGGTGATCGGCTGCTACACCTATGCCACACGCAGCCATCAGCGCCTGCGCACGCTGCTGGTGGCGGTGCTCGCCGTGGTCAGCGGAGTGACACCGGCCCTCCTGCTGCAGGTGGAAGGGACCGCGGGCGCCGCGGGGATCACGGGGCTGGTGCTGGTGGTGCTGATCGTCGCCGCATCCGCGGCGATGGGCATGTACACCTCGACCCGGCGGATGCTGCTCGCGCAGCTGCACCAGCGCGCCGAGCAGGCGGAATCCGGGCGGGCGGTCGCCCAGGATCAGGCCCGACGTGCGGAGCGCACCCGCATCGCCCGGGAGATGCACGACATCGTGGCCCACAAGATCTCCCTGGTCGCGCTGCAGGCAGGCGCCCTCGAGGTGAACCCGAACCTGGAGCGCGAGCAGGTCCAGCAGTCCGCCGGGCTGATCCGGCAGACGGCCACCACGGCGCTGTCCGAGCTGCGCGAGGTGCTGGGCGTGCTGCGCGGAGACGGCGAGGAGGCTCCCCTGGCTCCGCAGCCCACCTGGGACGATGTGCGGCGCCTGGTGACCACCTCGCAGGAGGCGGGCATCTCCGTGGACCTGTTCGACTTCATCGACGATCCGGTGCCCGATCAGCTCGCCCGCACCGCCTATCGCGTGGTGCAGGAGGGGCTGACGAACATCCACAAGCACGCCCTGCACACCAAGGCCCGCGTGGCACTGATCGGAGAGCCTGGCACCGACCTGGTGATCGAGGTCAGTAATGTGTTGCCCAAGGGGTTCATGACGGACCTGCCCGGCGCCCGGATGGGCCTGTCGGGCATCGAGACCCGTGTGACGCACGCCGGCGGCACGATCTCATCCGGCCCCACCGATGATGGACGCTTCGAAGTGAGGGCGGTGATCCCGTGGCCGATGCCGACGTGACGCGTGTAGGACTGGTCGATGACGACTCCCTGGTCCGTGCAGGGCTGGCGATGATCCTGGGGGCCGATCCCGGGATCGACGTGGTGGCCCAGGGCAGCGACGGCTCCGAGGCGGTGACGCTCGTGCAGAAGCATCGCCCTGACGTGCTGCTGATGGACGTGCGCATGCCGGGGCTGGACGGGATCGCGGCCACCAAGGCCGTCTGCGCTCTGCCGAACCCGCCCAAGATCATCATGCTCACCACGTTCGACATGGACGAGTACGTGTTCCAGGCCCTCGAAGCGGGCGCCAGCGGCTTCCTGCTCAAGGACACCCCGCCGCAGGATCTCGCCCGCGCGGTGCACGTGGTGGCCGGCGGGGACGCCATGCTCTCCCCCACGATCACCCGGCGGATGCTCTCCCACTTCTCGGAGGCGAATCCCGGCACCCGCCAGGATCGCCATCCGGGGCTGGATCAGCTCACCGAGCGCGAGACGGAGGTGCTCGGCGCCGTCGGCGCGGGGCTGTCCAACGCGCAGATCGGGATGCGGCTGTTCATGAGCGAGGCGACCGTGAAGGCCCACGTCTCGAAGATCTTCTCCAAGCTCGACTGCACCAACCGCGTGCAGATCGCGATCATCGCCCACGAGGCGGGGCTCAGCGACCTCGACGCCGACGCGGGCGCCTGACCTCAGCCGGGCGGGTCCCGGTCCCGGCCGGCCCGGGCCACCTCCGTCAGCCGGGCCCAGTCGCCAGTCAGCCCCGTCCGCCGACCAGACCCGTCACCGGTCAGCCCCAGCCGCCGACCAGACCCATCACCGGTCAGCCCCAGCCGAGCTCGTGCAGGCGGGCGTCGCTGAGGCCGAAGAGGTGCCCGAGCTCGTGCAGCACCGTCACCGCGATCTGCTCGACCAGGTGCTCGCGCGAGGTGGCGACCCGCTGCAGGGGCCCGCGGAACACGAAGATCCGGTCCGGCTGCGCGTAGCCGTCGAACACGGAGCGCTTGTCCAGCGGGATCCCCTCGTACAGACCCAGCAGCTCGGTCCCCTGCGCCTGCTCCTGCAGCGGTTCCTCCTCGATGAGGATCGCGACGTTCGCCTCCGCGATGGAGCGGGCGATCTTCTCTGGCAGCGAGTCGAGGGCGTCGTCGACCGCTTCCTCGAACTCCTCGCGACTGATCCGGATCATGCCGACATCGAACCACGACGGATGGCCGATGGTGTCGCGTACGCCGCATCGGAGGGAATCACGCAGACGCCCGGCGCTCGGCATGGGTATGCTTTTCGTCGGGCAGTCACTGCCCGGGCCCCCATCGTCCAGTGGCCTAGGACACCGGCCTTTCACGCCGGCGACACGGGTTCGAATCCCGTTGGGGGTACTCGTACGGTTCGGTTCTGCATCCTCAGGACCGTGCGGTGCCGGAGTGCGAGGCGGCTCACAAGGAAAGTGGTCCTGAGCGCCGAGAACGTCCGGTAGAGTTATCTAGGTCGAAGCGCAGCAGCGCAGAGACATGCAAGGCCCTGTAGCTCAGTTGGTTAGAGTGCCGCCCTGTCACGGCGGAGGTCGCCGGTTCAAGCCCGGTCAGGGTCGCCCTCCAGAAGAAGCCCCGGAACATCGTTCCGGGGCTTCTTCGCTTTCCGCGCATCCCCGTCGGCCCGCACTCCGTCTGCTCGCGCAATCCCGTCGGCCCGCGCACTCCATCGGCCCACATCCCGTCAGCCTGCCCGTTCCCCCTGCCGGGACGACGCCTGCCGCAGGTCGCCGCTGATTCCCGATCGCGCTGTCGGACCCCTCACAAGCATCCGTCGGGCCACGCGCCGCGGCGCGGTCCTACGCTCGAGGGATGAGTTCCACTGTTCTGAACCACCGCATCCGCCTCGGCTCCCGCCCGCACGGTGAGCCCACCGCCGACGACTACCTGCACGACGCGGTCGAGGTCTCCTCCCCCGCGGCCGGCCAGGTGCTGCTGCGCACCCACTACATCTCCCTGGACCCCTACGTCCGTGGCCGGATGAGCTCCGCGAAGTCGTACGCGGCCCCGATGGAGGTCGGCGACGTGATCGAGGGCGGCACCGTCTCCGAGGTCGTCGAGTCCGCGGCCGACGGATTCGCGCCCGGCGACATGGTCCTCTCCTACGGCGGCTGGCAAGAGTACAGCCTCGAATCGGCCGACGGACTGCGCCGCCTGGATCCCTCCGTCGCCCCGGTCACCACCGCCCTCGGCGTGCTGGGCATGCCGGGCTTCACCGCGTATGCGGGGCTGCTCGCGATCGGCCGGCCCCAGCCCGGGGAGACCGTCGCGGTCGCCGCCGCGACCGGCCCGGTGGGCTCCGCCGTCGGCCAGATCGCACGGATCCACGGCGCGAAGGCCGTCGGCATCGCCGGCGGTGAGCGGAAGGTCGGCCAGCTGCGCGAGTACGGCTTCGACGAGGCCCTCGACCACCGCGCGCCCGATCTGCCCGGTCGCCTCGCGCAGGCCACGCCCGACGGCATCGACGTGTACTTCGAGAACGTCGGCGGCGCCGTGTGGGACGCCGTCCTGCCCCAGCTGAACACGTACGCCCGCGTACCGGTGTGCGGGCTCGTCTCGGGCTACAACTCGACCTCCCTGCCGGAGGGCCCCGACCGCAGCGGCCAGCTGATGGGCACCGTGCTGTCCAAGAGCCTCACCCTGCGCGGATTCATCCAGCTCGAGTTCGTGAGCTCGATGTTCGAGGACTTCCTGCGCGACATGAGCGGGTGGGTCGCCTCTGGCCAGGTCCAGCACACGGAGGACATCACCGAGGGGCTCGACCGCGCTCCCGAGGCGTTCGCGGGCATGCTGCGCGGGCAGAACTTCGGCAAGGCGCTCGTCAAGGTCTCCTGACCTCCGGAGGCACGCCGCGCGATCCCCTCGGGTGGCGTGCCTCTCACCGGCCGCATCGGGTTGGGAGCACAGACGGTCCCCTGCTACTCTGGTCCTCGGCCGCTCGCGGTCACGGCTCTGTAGCTCAGTTGGTAGAGCGTTCGACTGAAAATCGAAAGGTCACCGGATCGACGCCGGTCGGAGCCACGTGAAGACGAAGCCCCCTGGTTCGCCAGGGGGCTTCGTCGTTCCCGGCGTGGTGGCCGGCCCGTGCAGTTCGCGCTGCCGGCAGACGTGCTTTGATGCGTTCGTGACCCACTTCTATCGCCCGTGCGAGGGCCACCGCCTGCCGCATGACCCCTTCAACGCCATCGTTGCGCCGCGGCCCATCGGCTGGATCGGCACGAAGGGCGCCGATGGCGGCCGCAATCTCGCGCCCTACTCGTTTTTCAATGCCCTGAACTATTCCCCACCGCTCGTGGGATTCTCCAGCAACTCCTGGAAGGACACCGTCGCCAACTGCCGCGCGACCGGAGAGTTCACCTGGAACCTGGTCACCCGCTCCCTCGCAGAGGCGATGAATGCCTCCTCGACCACTGCTGAGGTCGACGAGTTCGACGCCGCAGGGGTGGAGGTGGCTGAGTCCGTGGAGATCGCCGCGCCGCGCGTGGCCGCGTCACCGGCGACCTTCGAATGCCGAGTCACCCAAATCATCGATCTCCGCTCCGCGACCGGCGAGGCCTCCGGGTCGTGGTTCACCGTCGGCGAGGTGGTGGGCGTCCATCTGGACGAGTCCCTGCTCGTCGACGGGATCGTCGACACCGCCGCCGCCGAGCCGGTGCTGCGCGGCGGCGGGCCGACCACGTACTTCGGGATCAGCGCGGATCAGCGCTTCGACATGCGCCGGCCGTGCTGAGGCCGCCACGTCATGCTCGGTGGGATCGTCATCTGCCGCTTGGCAGCTCGACGTCGTGGCTCCGAGCGGCCCCATGAGCCTGCAGAGTCTCAGAGTGGGTGGCTCCTCCATCCCTGGCCCGGTCATGGTCTTCGCCGCCGTTCCCCCCATAAAAGTCCGACGTACTGACTATGGTGATTCGCACCATGGCACAGGCCACGTATCTCACGGAACGGGGAATCACGATGGATTTCAGCGAGCGACTTGAGGCGCTGGCCTTGAAGGTGCGCAATCAGGCTTCAGCCATCGAGACCGAGGAAGCGACGAAGAACGCCTTCGTCATGCCCTTCATCGCGACGATCCTGGGCTACGACGTGTTCGATCCGCTCGAAGTCGTCCCGGAGTTCACTGCCGACGTCGGCATCAAACGGGGCGAAAAGGTCGACTATGCGATCGTTCGGGATGGCGAGGTGCAGCTCCTCATCGAGTGCAAGGCGGCGCTCGGTGCGCTGAAAGTCGAGAACGCCTCGCAGCTCTTCAGATATTTCGGCACGACGAACGCCCGACTCGCGGTGCTCACCAATGGCGTCGTCTGGCAGTTCTATACGGACCTCGATGCGCCGAACAAGATGGACTCGAAGCCCTTCCTGGTGCTTGATCTTCTCGACATCGACGAGACCCTGATCCCCGAGATCCAGAAGATCAGCAAGGAGAGCTTCGACCTCGATTCGATCATCAACGCCGCTGAAGAGCTCAAGTACGTCGGCGCCCTACGGCGTGAGATCGCAGCGCAGTTCCGAGAGCCGTCCGACGAGTGGACCAGGTTCTTCACCACCCGCGTGTACGAGGGAATGTTCACCGCGAAGGTGCGCGAGCAGTTCAGCGTCCTGGTCCGGAAGGCGTCCAAGCAGTTCCTCACCGAACAGGTCAATGACCGGCTCAAGACCGCTCTCGGTGCCGGCGTCACGGTGCCTGCCGAGCCTGACTCCGCTCGCGAGATCACGAGTGAGCAGGCCGCCGAGGACGACCTCGATCGAAATACGGAGATCGAGACGACGCTGGAGGAGCTCGAGGGATACCAGATCGTCAAGGCCATCGCGTGCAGCGAGGTCAAGCCGCATCGCATCGTCCACCGTGACCAGAAGTCGTACTTCGCGATCCTGATCGACGACAACAATCGCAAGCCCGTCGCACGACTCCACTTCAACACGAAGCAGAAATACTTGGGTCTGCTCGACGAGACGAAGACGGAGACCCGACACCCCATCGATTCGCTCGACGAGATCTATGCACACTCCGACGCGATCCGAGAGGCCGTGAAGCGCTACCTCTGAGCACTAGCGACGACTGAGCCGCTCCTCCAGGTCGGGCCATGCCACGTGCAGTTTCTCCGTAGCGGACAGGCCTTTGGTCGCAAAGTGGTCGGCGAGCACGACACCGTGCGGCGACAGCTCGAGAATGGTCAGCGCAGCGATCTCGTCGGCGGTGCCCGCATCCAGCACCCACTGCTCGGCGAGCTCGGAGAGGCTGAGCTCCGCCACCAGGTGCTCGCCGGTCACGAAGTCGACGGGCGCTCCCCGGGCGTGCCCGAGGAGCGTGCGTGGCTGCACGAGGTCGTAGTCGTCGGTCACGGGCTCCAGGTAGCCGACCGTCTCGCCGTCCTCGCGTGTCACTGCCACCCATCCGCGCACATCACTCATGGCAGGAGACGGTACCGCCTGCGTGCGGCCCCGGCCGGTCAGGCGCCGGCGGTGCGCTCGTAACGGCGGATGCGATCGCGCACGCCCGCGAAGCGGAACGGCGCCGCCGTGGTCCGCGGAGTCTCGCGCTCGTCGCTGTCGTCCGTGTAGGACACGTGCAGCGCCCGGTACTCCTCGACAGTCAGCGGCACCCGGGCGGCCAGCACGGACTCGGTCGCCTCGCGGCGCCGGCGCTCCCGGTAGCCGCTCTGCACGATCCCGGTGAGGAACTCCCCGACCGAGCCCGAGCCGTAGCTGAACAGGCCCAGGCGCCGACCGGCGAGGTCGTCGTCGTGGTCCAGCAGCGCGGCCAGCCCCACGAACAGCGACGCCGTGTAGCTGTTGCCGAGCTGCCGGTTGTACAGGAACGAGGTCTCCAGGGCGCTCTCGTCGACAGGCCGGTCCTCGTGCCGGAAGAGCGCCGCATGCGCCTTCCGGGCCATCTTCGTGAACGGCTGGTGGTACAGGAAGCGGTCGATCTCGTCGACGCCGGGCCCGCCGTGGGCCTGCAGGTCCCCCCACGAGCCCAGCAGGGCGTCGAGATAGGTCTGCAGCGACAGCGCACCGTCCACGAGCGGGGTGGTGGTGTCGTTGGGACGCCAGAAGTCGTCGATGTCCGCCGTGTGCACGCCCGAATGCGGCTCGATCGCCAGCAGCGCCGGATCGGCGCTCACCAGCATCGCGACCGCGCCCGCGCCCTGGGTCGGGGCGGCCGGGCCGTCGAGCTCGTAGCGGGCCACGTCGCTCGCGATCACGAGCACCCGCTCCTCGGGGTTGCGGGCGACGATGCCGAGGGCGGTCTGCAGCGCGGCGGCGCCGCCGTAGCAGGCCTGCTTGAACTCGACCGTGCGGACCGTGGAGGGCAGCCCCAGGAGGTGATGGGCGAAGACGCCCGCCGCCTTCGACTGGTCCACCCCGGACTCGGTGGCGAACAGCAGCGAGCGGATGCCGTCGGTGCCGTGCTCGGCGAGCAGCGGCGCGGCGGCGCTCGCGCCCATGGTGACGATGTCCTCGTCGGGCGCAGGGAAGCTCATCTGCTCCTGGCCGAGCCCCCGGTGGTACTTCGCGGGCTCGACGCCGGTGGCCTCGGCCAGCTCGGCGAGATCGAGGACGTGGTGGGTGGTGGCGACCGCGAGATCGTGGATGCCGATGCTGGTCACTTGGTGCCTCCTCCACGACGCTCCATGGCCACGTGCGCAGCCATGAGCTCTCCGGGATTGGTCTGGGCCGCCAGCAGCGACAGCTCGCCGCACAGAACGGAGGCGGCGATGAGCACGGCGAGACGGCGCGAGTTCGCGCCGGGCTCGGCCGACGGGTCCGCGCAGCCCAGGCGCTCGAGGGCCTCGGCGGTGTGGCCGAGGTCCTTGCCGTTGCCGACGGTGCCGACGATCAGGTGCGGCAGGGTGCACGAGAAGTACAGGCCCTCGGGGCGCTCCTCCGCGTAGGTGATGCCCTGGGACCCCTCGACGATGTTCGCGGCGTCCTGGCCGGTGGCCAGGTAGAACGCGAGCAGCATGTTGGCGTAATGGGCGTTGGCGGAGCGCAGGGCTCCGGCGATCGTGCTGCCCACGAAGTTCTTGCGCACCACGAGGTCGACGAGCGCCGAGGCGGAGGTGCGCAGCGTGGATTCCACGATCTCGTGCGGGATGAGGAGGTCGCACACGACGCTGCGGCCGCGGCCGAGCACGCCGTTGACGGCGGTGGCCTTCTTGTCGGAGCAGTAGTTGCCCGAGACCGAGCCGTACTCCAGGCCCAGGTCCCAGGAGAGCACGGT
The DNA here is from genome assembly GCF_002332425.1 of Brachybacterium alimentarium. Lineage (GTDB taxonomy): Bacteria > Actinomycetota > Actinomycetes > Actinomycetales > Dermabacteraceae > Brachybacterium > Brachybacterium alimentarium. Next base: position 15,485 of record NZ_NRGS01000014.1, read on the forward strand.
CTGCAGCAGGGCGTCGGCCGCGCGCGTGACCATGTTGTGCCCGGAGGCGTCGCCCGTCTCCAGCGCGAAGCGCAGGAACAGCAGATTTCCGACGATCTCCTCATGGGTCTCCAGCAGGCGCGCGTGACGGCTCGTGCCGGAGACGACCTCGGCGAGCTCGTCTCCGCGTTCGCGCAGCGTGCGCACCGCCTGCATGGCGGTCTGCGCATCCGGCGCGATCAGCAGCACGGAGCGGGTCATCTTCTCGCCCACCACGGTGGCACGGATGCCGCCCTCGACCAGGCGGGAGACCTTCGCGCCGCGGCCCACCGACGGCCACAGCGGGGTCTCGTAGGTGGCCAGCGGGACCTCGACCTCCTCGTTCACCGAGTCGCCGCTGATGCGGATCGGACCCACCCAGCGGGTGGGGATCGGGGTGATGCCCTCAGCGGACATGGGGTTCTCCTTCAGGAATCGGCCGGGAGCGCTCCCGGCGTCGGGACATCGCGCCGGCGTCCAGCCCTCGCAGGGTGCAGAACTCCTGCACCCTGCCGCGCAGCAGCAGGTCGGTGTGCACGAGTTCCGCCGGGCCGGCGGCGCCAAGCAAGGCGTGCAGCTGACGCAGCTGCTCGCACCACCGGCGCACGTGCGGGATCAGGGCCTCGGCGCCGCCCTCGGAGGCCACCTGGGCGAAGCCGCCGGCGACGCCGACCGCGCGAGCGCCGAGGGCGAGAGCGCGGATGACGTCCAGCGGGGAGCGGACCCCGCCCGAGGCGAGCAGCGGGAGGTCGGTGGAGGCGTCGAGCAGGCATTCCACGGCGGACTGTCCGAAGCCCTCGAGGTGGGCGTAGTCGGGACGCTCGCGGCGCGAGTTCTCGATCCGCACGAAGTCGGTGCCGCCGGCGCCGCTGACGTCGGCGATCTGCACGCCGAGCTCGCGCAGGCGCAGCTGGGTGCGTCCGCTGAGGCCGAAGCCGACCTCCTTGACGACCACCGGCACCGGGGAGGCGGCGACGATCTGCTCGATCGAGCGGGTCCAGCGGGAGAAGTCCCGTCGGCCCTCGGGCATCACCGTCTCCTGGACGGCGTTGACGTGCAGCTGCAGCGCATCGGCGGCGATCAGGTCGACCGCGCGGCGGGCGTCGTCGGCCGAGCGCCCGGCGCCGAGGTTCGCCATCACGAAGCCGTCGGGGTTCTCCGAGCGCAGCACCCGGAAGCCCTCGGCGGTCGAGGGGTCGTCCAGCGCGATGCTCATCGAGCCCGTCCCGATCGGGAGCCCGGTCTCCCGGGCCGTGATCGCCAGCTCGCGGTTCAGCGCCGCGGTGGTCGCGGTGCCGCCGGTCATGCCGTTGACGTACAGCGGCAGGGGCCACCGGGCGGGGCCCACCTGCGTGGAGAGGTCGACGGCCGTCTCATCGATGCCGTCCAGGGCGTGATGGAGGAACTCGACATCGTCGAAGGCGCTGCGGGGCTGGGCGCCGGCGCGCTGGCTGAGCGCGAGCGAGAGGTGCTCGTCCTTGCGGCGCCCGCGCTCGGTGTCGAGGTCCTCGTGGGGCTCGTGGGGCTGGTCACTGCTCATCGAGGGCCCCCTGGGGTGGATGGACGGACAGGTCCAGCAGTCGGATGTCGTGGGTCTCCCAGGTGGAGAGGATCTGGCGACGCTCCACCGTCTCGGGCACCAGCACGATCCCGCAGTCGCCGCCGCCGGCGCCGGAGGGCTTGCCGGCCGCGCCGTGCGCCTCGGCGGCATCGCACAGGGCGGTCAGCGCGGGCGTCTCCAGGCGGATGCCGCTGCTCTCCCCGAGCTGCTGCAGGAGGCGGCGGGCGGTGCGGATCCTGGTGAGCACGCCGTCGGCGTCCTCCCCTTGCAGGGCGGTGACCAGGGCATCGACGTTCTGCCGGCTCTCCTGGAGGAACAGCTCGTGGGCCGTGGTGGCCTCGCGGCCGTTGCCTCGCACGGAGTCGACCAGGCGATTGGTGGAGGCGGGGCTGCCGGTCCATCCCACCAGCAGCTCCAGGCCGACGGGATCGGGCAGGCGGGTGACGCTGTGCAGATCCCAGGCGTCCGCGGCGAGCGCCTCGCTGACGCTGCCCGCCTCGAGCTCGCGGCGCAGCGCGGCGCGGTCGGGGGCCGTGTACAGCACCCAGCCGCCGAAGGTCGAGGCGGCGAGGTCTCCCCCGGAGGCGTTCGGGGAGATCCGGATCGTGGCCAGCAGCGCGACCTTGAAGCGCTCGATGCTGTCCAGGCCCAGCCCGTAGAACTGATCGAGCGCCTCGATCACGGCGACGGTCACCGCCGCGGAGGAGCCCAGGCCGAACTTCCGGCCCTGGGCGTCGTCGAGCTCGCTGCTGATGTCGAGGTCGAAGTAGCGGGCAGGGATCCCGCGCTCGTCGCGCAGGCTCTCGACCACCTGGAGGGCGCTGAACACGTAGTCGGCGCTCTGGTGCTCGAGCAGCATGCTCACGCCGTCCGCCGCGCGGGTCCACTCCAGCGCCGCGGAGCCGTACTCCCCCGAGCGGATGCGCCCGCTGCCCGTGCTCTCGCTCAGGCGGACGGTGAGATAGCGGTCCACCGCGATCAGCACGGCGGGCTCGCCGGGCTCGACCACGGCGTACTCCCCGGCGACGTAGAGCTTGCCCGGGGCGCGGGTGACGATCATGCGCTCTCCGTCCTGGAGATCAGCTCGACGCCGGGGCCGGGGCGCACCACACGGGTCTCGCCGTGCGCCGACAGCTCGGCGGCGACGTGCTCGGCATCCTCCGGGGTGGTGAGCACGACGACGTTCGCGCCGGCGTCGGACGTGGCGTAGCAGCGCCGGCCTGCCTCCCGCATCCGTGCGACCTCGTCGAACACCTCGAGGCTGGTGGGGCTGAGGTACCGGATCGGCGGGTCGCAGGACTCGATCACGGCGTGCATGCGGTGCGCGTGCAGCTCGGTGAGGTGGCCGAGGCGCTCGACGTCGCCCTGGGTGCAGGCCTCGAGGGCCTCCTGCAGGGTCTCCTCGGTGGAGGTCACCCAGGCAGGGAAGAACGGGGAGGTGCGGGCGGTGCGGACCATCGCCTCGCGGCTCGAGACCGCTTTCGGGGTGCGCGAGAGGGTCACGGTGACCATGCGCAGCTCCGGGCCGTCGACGGCCTCGGCGAAGGAGCCCTCGTCGTCGCCGGCGTGCCAGACGGCGAGACCCGGGATGACCGAGCGGGTGGCGGAGCCCGAGCCGCGGCGCGCCAGACGGCTCAGCGCCCTCTGATCGAGGTCCAGGCCGTAGGCGGCCGCCGCCGCGGCGGCGAGCGCGGCGAAGCCCGCTGCAGAGGAGGCGAGTCCGGCATCGGTGGGGATCTCGCTGATCGAGGTCACGGCGGCGCGCACGTCGGAGTCGGCGAGCTCCCGGACGACGTCGAGGAACTCGGTGACGCGGGAGAGCTGGGTGCCCTGCTGCGCGACGCCGCCCAGCGTGAAGCTGTCGGCGGCGGCCGCGGGGTCCAGCCGCACGGTCGTGGTGGTGGGGAACTCGTCGAGGGTGAGCGAGAGGCTCCCCGCGACCGGGAGCACGAGATCGGCGTCTCGTTTCCCCCAGTACTTCACGAGTGCGATGTTGGGGTGGGCTCGTGCTGAAGCCTCGGCCATGACTGCCCTCCGCAGCTCGTCGTCCAGGTGCCGGTCGCCCCGGCCTCTGCCAGGGTACGTTCCAAATCGGTGGTGTCGGCCGTGGCGCTCAGCACGATCAGGCAGCCTCCGAGCCCCCCGCCCGTCATCTTCGCCCCGGCGGCGCCCGCGCCCCGTGCCGCCTCGACCAGGTGGTCGAGGCGCTCGCTGCTCACGCCGAGGCTCTGGAGGGCGCTGTGCGCCTCGTCCATGGCGCCGCCGAGGGCGGCGACGTCGTCCGCCGCGAGGGCCGCGGCGGCCTCGTCGGTCAGTGCTGCGAGGCGGCCGACGAGGGTGTCCACGTAGGCCGGTCGCGTGCGGTGCAGCTCCTGCACTCCGCCGACGGCGGTGGCCGTCATGCCCGCGACGCCGGTGTCGGCGATGACGAAGTGCATCTGCCCGCTTCCCAGCGGGAGCGTGGTGGGGGTGCCGCGCTCGACCCGGATCGGGGCCTGCGCGAGCACGGCGGCGGCGTCGATGCCGCTGGCCCTGCCGTGGGCGAGGGCCTCGGCATCGGCGATCAGCTGCATCCGATCGTCCAGGGCGAGATCGCGCCCGGCGGCGTCGGCGACGGCATCGACCAGCGCAGCGCTGACCGCAGCGCTCGAGCCGAGGCCGCGCCGGATCGGGATGTCGCTGGTGATGCTCAGGCGACCGCCGGCGTCCTGCAGGCCCACGCGCTCAGCCGCATACTGCCAGCCCAGGACGACCGGCGCGGTGCCCTCCGGGGCGCTGCGGACCGGGCCGTCGTAGAGGGCGCAGCGCAGCCTGCTCCCGTCCGGCTCGCCCGCGGGGTCCGGGATGGTCAGTCGCGCCCGGGCGGTGAGCTCGTGGACCGGCAGCACGATCGCCGGCGCACCGAAGACGGCGGAGTGCTCGCCGAGGAGTATCGCCTTGGCGTGCGCCGAGCCCACGCCTTCACGGACGGTCGCCGCAGAGGCAGCACGGCGCGAGGGATCGCGCTGTGGTGCGGGCGAGGTGCGCATCTGGGCTCCGTGGGCGTCGACGAGGGCTCGGCCGGAGCCGGGCCCGATCCGTGCCCCCGCTGCCGGAGCAGCGCCGACGGCCTGCCGGTGACGGGGCAGGCCGAGGCCGGATCCGAGGATCAGCCGACATTATCGCGCCCCTGCGCCGCCCGTCCGCCCCGCAGGCGCTCCTGGTGCCGCGCCTCACGGACAGACAGTTCCCGGGGTCACGTCAGTGCTAGATATGCGGCATACTTAGCTCCATGCCTGACCTAGATCGAGATGCGAAGTCTGACCTGGAGCGCGTCGGAGCGCCCGGCGAGGCTGCCGGTGAAGTGCACGAGGAGCGCCGGGAACCACGGTGGCCCGCGACGTGGATCCGGGCGCTGCTCCCGAGCGCCGTGCTGGCCTGCCTCGAACCGGGGCCGCTGCACGGCTATGGGATCGGCCGGGCGCTCAACACCCGTGGCTTCGGCTCCCCCAAGGGCGGATCCCTCTACCCCGTGCTGGGCAAGCTCGAGGACTCGGGGGCGATCACCGCGCAGTGGGTGCCCGGGCCGTCGGGCCCGGCGCGCCGGCAGTACACGCTCACCCCCGCGGGGAGCACCCAGCTCACCCAGGAGCGCGCAGCCCTCGCCGAGCTCACCGCCGCGCTCTCCTCCGCGTCGACCGGCTCCGCAGAGGTCGACACCGCTGTGCTCGGCGCTGCAGCTCCCGACACGGCAGCAGCCCTCGACACGGCAGCCCCCGACACCGTCGAAGGAGTCTCTCACCATGCGCTCTGAGCACCCCACGCCACCTGACGACGGCATGCCTGAGGAGGCGCCCTCCGTGAGCAGTGATCTTGAGGCCCTCTTCCTCTCAGCCCGCCAGGACCCTGCCGACGTCCTGTGGGCCCGCCGGGCGATCATGACGCTGGCGCTCCACGATGTGCAGATCGACGTCGCCGACAGGGTCGTGCGGGACGTGGCCGACCTCGTGGCCGAGAGCCGGGAGAGCCCCGAGGAGCTCTTCGGGCCCGCCGACAGTTGGGCGAGGCGCCGGGTCGCGGAGATGCGCGGCGAGGGCCTCCCCGTCTTCGAGGATCCGTTGCGCATGGGCCCGCGCCAGACGGCGGTGCTCACGCTCTGCGGCGCCGCGGCGCTCAGCGGCATGTTCGTGGTGAGCAACGTGTTCGCCCTGCTGCCGGGTCGCGGGGTCAGCGAGCTGACGCTCGGCTACGGCCTCGCGCCGCTCCTCATCTCCGCCGCGATCGCGCTCCTGATCACGGTCTACACGCGCGCCGTGCGCCGCTTCTCCTTCGGCGTCACCGCCGTGCTGTGCGCCGGGGCCCTCGCGCTCTGCTCGACGAGCATCGCGCTGATCATCATGCCGCTGGCCGAGATAGGCCCCCGCGCGAACGGCTGGTGGGCGGCGCTGCTGGTCCCCTTCTACGCGCTCCTGTGCTGGTTCCTCATGCAGCTCTGGCCGGCGGCGAGCTCCCCGGCTGCACCGGCCTCACCCGTCACCGTCGCGCAGATCCTCGCGGCCGGCGACCTCCCGGACGACGAATGGCTGGAGCGGGCGCAGGCTGCGCTGCGGGCACGGGGGGACCTCACGGAGAGGCGGATCCGCGTGACGCTGCGCGAAGCCCGGGAGCATGCTCAGGACGAGGGGAAGACGCTCATCGCCGAGTTCTCCTCCCCCGAGGGCTATGCGCAGTCGCTGCCCCGCGACCCGCGGGTGAAGCCGCGCCGGATGACCCTGCTCTACGGGATGCTCACCCTGGTCTGGGCCGCTCTCGGCATCTCGACAGCGGTGACCGACGACGGCCAGCCGTGGCGCCTGGTGATCTTCGCGGTCCTCGTGCTGCTCTGCGGCTGGACCACCGTCTCCCACGCACGGACCTGGCGCTCCGCCGCGATGCCCGAAGGTCGCCCGCAGCAGGGGTCGACGGCCTAGGCTGAGCGAGGAACCGCCGAGTCCGCAGCGATCCTGCGGACAGCCGACCCTGGAGGACAATGATGTCTGCCGAGAACCCTGACCTCGCGATCGCCCAGGCGGCGACCCTGCGTCCCCTCACCGAGATCGCCGAGGCGGCGGGGATCCCGCTCGAAGCCCTCGTGCCCTATGGCAGCACCAAGGCGAAGGTCGACGTCCGTGCGGTGCCCGCTCCCGCTGCCGACGCTCCCCGCGCGAAGCTGGTGCTGGTCTCGGCGATGTCGCCCACCCCGGCGGGCGAGGGCAAGTCGACCACCACCGTCGGCCTCGCGGACGCCTTCTCCCAGAAGGGGCTGCGCACCATGGTCGCGCTGCGGGAGCCCGCGCTCGGGCCGATCATGGGCATCAAGGGCGGTGCGACCGGCGGCGGCCACGCGCAGGTGGTGCCGATGGAGGACATCAACCTCCATTTCACCGGGGACTTCCATGCGATCCAGATCGCCAACAACACTCTCGCCGCGCTCGTGGACAACCACATCCACCAGGGCAACCAGCTCGGCATCGATCCCCGCCGCATCCAGTGGAAGCGCGTGATGGATGTCAACGACCGGGCCCTGCGCCAGATCGTCGTGGGTCTCGGCGGGCCCACCCAGGGCGTCCCGCGTGAGGACGGCTTCGACATCGTCGTCGCGTCCGAGATCATGGCCATCCTGTGCCTCGCCTCGGATCTCGCCGACCTCCAGGAGCGGATCGACCGGATCGTCGTCGGTTTCACCTACGACCGCTCACCCGTGAGCGTCGCGGATCTCGGCGTGGGCGGCGCGATCACGATGCTGCTCAAGGACGCCCTGCTGCCGAACCTGGTGCAGACCCTCGGCGGCACCCCGGCGCTCGTGCACGGCGGGCCCTTCGCGAACATCGCCCACGGCTGCAACTCCCTGGCCGCGACGCGCCTGGCCCTGTCGCTCTCGGAGATCACGGTGACCGAGGCCGGCTTCGGCTCCGACCTCGGCGCGGAGAAGTTCCTGGACATCAAGTCGCGTCTGGGCGGCCTCACCCCGGACGCCGCCGTGGTGGTCGCGACCGTGCGGGCGCTCAAGCTGCACGGGGGCGTCGCCCAGAAGGACCTCGAACGAGAGGACGTGGCGGCGGCGCTGGCCGGCACGGAGAACCTCGCCTGGCACGCCGAGAACCTGCGCAAGTTCGGTCTCGAGCCCGTGATCGCCCTGAACCGCTTCCCCAGCGATACCGAGGCCGAGCTCGACGCGATCCTGGACTGGGCCCGGCAGCAGGGATTCCATGCCGCGCTCAGCGAGGTGTGGGCGCTGGGAGGCGACGGCGGCCTGGCGGTGGCCGACGAGGTGCTCGCCGCGATCGACTCCGGGCAGGGCCCCGGTTTCCATCCCCTCTACGATCCGGCCGACGGCCTGGAGGACTCGTTGCGCACCCTGGCGCGGGAGATCTACGGGGCCGACGACGTGGTGCTCGAGGGGCGGGCACCGGCGCAGCTGCGGATGCTGCAGCGCAACGGCTGGGACACGCTGCCGGTGTGCGTGGCCAAGACCCAGTACTCGTTCTCCGACGATCCGACGCTGCTGGGCGCGCCGAGCGGTCATGTGCTGCACGTGCGCGATCTGGTGCCGAAGATCGGGGCGGGCTTCGTCGTCGCCCTGACGGGAGCGATCATGACCATGCCGGGGCTGCCCAAGGAGCCTGCGGCGCTGCGCATGGGCGTGACGGAGGCCGGGGACTCCGTCGGCCTGTTCTGAGCGGTCCTGGAAGGGCGCTCGGCGAGTGTTCGGACGGGCGACGGGCTCAGCCGGGCTCGGCCGGGCTCAGCGTCGAGGGGTCCGCTCCACCCGGGAATCGCGCTCGGCGACCGACTCGGCCTCCCGCTCGGTCTCGTCCTCGAGGTCGATGTCCAGCAGAGCGTGGTCGACCTCCTCCGCGCCTTCCTCCGGCTCCTCCCAGTTGCGGTCGGTGAGGGCGCCCTCGGTGGTCTCGACGATGTTCTCGGGGAACTCCTCCGCCCCGTCGAAGGCCATGCCCTCGTGCTCGTCGTCCACGTCATCGAGGAAGCCGCCCTCCTCGTCGTCATCGCCGGTCGACGTCGCCAGGCGCGGGCTCAGCTCATCGATCGCGTAGTCGCCGCCGCGGATGAACCCTCGCCGGAAGGCCGCGCGCCCCACCATCACGCTCGCCACCGGAACGGTGATCATCTGGGCGAGCAGCACCACCAGCAGGAAGCCCGCGAGCGCCCACGATCCCACCACCAGGGACACCCCGGTGAACACCAGGATCAGGCCCAGCACCTGCGGCTTGGAGGCGGCATGGATGCGCATCAGCACGCCGTCGAAGCGGTTCAGGCCCACCGCTGCGACGGCGGCGAGCAGCGTTCCGGCGCCGATCAGCACCGCCGCGATGATCTCGACCACGCTCATCGTGCGCCTCCTGTTCCGTCCGTCGGCCCGGAGCCGCGGTCCGGGGGTCCCTCGTGGCCCGAGTGCCCTTCGTGCTCCGGCGTTCCTTCGAACTCCGGTGCTCCCTCGTGGCCCGAGCGCCCCTCGTGCTCCGCAGACCCCTCGCGGTCCGAGGTTCCCTCGTGCTCCGGGGACTCGACGTCGCGCGGGGTCTCCTCGAAGCCGAAGCCCCTCTCGAAGTGGTCGTGCGTCTCGGTCACCGGGTAGATCGCGGGCTCCGCCTCGAGGTCGGCCTCGATGGTGTTGATCGGCTCCGTCGAGGTCGGCGAGCGCTGGGTGCCGTCGTGATCGACGTGGATCGCATCCAGCGGCCCGGTGCCGGTCCCCGGCTCCCGGCTCGGCGTGCTGCCGTTCGAGGCCGGGGTCTCGCGGCTCAGGAAGCGGGCGAAGGTCACCGTGCCCACGAAGGCGAGCCCCGTCAGGCTCAGCATTGCCGGGCCCGCCCAGTTCTCCTTCGCCCACGCCGTGTACAGCGCCATGCCCAGCACGACCAGCACCACCAGCGAGTCCGTCGAGACGGCGCGGTCCAGGATCGTGGGGCCGACCACCATGCGGTAGACGACGCCGATCGCGGTGACGGAGAGGATCGTCCCGTAGACGATCAGCATGATCTCGAACGGTGTCACAGCAGACCAGCCTCCTCGAGCACTTCTCGGCGGGCGACCGCACGCAGCAGCCGCACCTCCTGCTCGCGGACCTGGCGGCGAGCCTTCTCCGCCTCCTCGGGGGTGCCGGTGCCGATGGTGTGCAGGAACAGCATCCCGGTGGCGCGCTGCGCCTCGACCACCACGGACCCCGGAATCAGGGTGCACAGCACGCCGGTCGTGGTGAGGAAGAGATCCGAGCGGGAGGCCATCTTCACGGCGATCACCGAGCTGGGCGGCTGCGGAGCCGGACGGATCGCGTACCAGCCCACCTCGATCGCGGACGCGCACAGGTCGTACAGGAAGCGCAGCAGGAACAGGACGAACCGCACCGGGCGCACGGTGAGCTCGTGCCCCAGCGGGGGCATCGGGAACAGCACGAACACGAAGATCGCGGCGACCAGTCCGCCCAGCACGTTCTTCAGGTCGATGCCGCCCCACAGCAGGCACCACAGGGCCACGGAGACCAGGATCCAGACCCACGAACGGGCCAGCTCCACCACTCGACGTCTCATCGGTCCTCCAGCCTCTCGCCGCCGGGATCGATGCGGTAGACCAGATCGTCGGCGGCGTCGTCCCCGAGCACGGAGCTCACATAGGGCGTGCGCTCGAGCACCGAGGCGGCCGCTTCGTTCGCATAGGTCATGATCGGCCCGGCCAGCACCGTCAGCAGCAGCGAGAACGCGATCATCGCGGCGGTCGCGCCGGTCATCACCCGCGGCATCGCGACCTCGCGACGGATGATCTCCTCGCTGGGCTCCTGCCAGAAGGCACGGTTCCAGATCTTCGCGATCGCGTAGAGCGTCAGCAGGCTCGTGATCACGCTGATGGCGATGAGGATCCAGCCCGAGGCGCGGTCGTACTCGATACCGGCCTCGATCAGTCCCACCTTGCCGATGAACCCGGAGAACGGCGGGATCCCGGCGAGGTTCATGGCGGGGATGAAGAAGAGGACCGCGATCACCGGTGCGAGCTTCGCGAGCCCGCCGAGCTTGATGAGGTTCGTGGTCCCCCCGCGGGTCTCGATCAGCCCTGCGCCGAGGAACAGGGTGGACTGGACGGTGATGTGGTGGGCGACGTAGTAGATGGTCGCGCCCATGCCCAGCTGCGTGCTCATCCCGATGCCGAACAGCATGTACCCCATGTGGGAGACGAGCGTGAAGGACAGCACGCGCTTGAGGTCCGTCTGCGCGACGGCGCCGAGGATCCCGATGAAGAGGCTGAGCGCCGCTGCGGCCAGCAGCAGGTTCTGGATCTGCGACGCCGGGAACAGCAGGGTCTCCAGGCGCAGGATGGCGTAGATGCCGACCTTGGTGAGCAGGCCCGCGAACACGGCCGTCACCGGCGCGGGCGCCGTCGGATAGGAGTCCGGCAGCCAGGCGCTCAGCGGGAAGATCGCCGCCTTGATCGCGAACGCGACCAGCAGCATCAGCTCGAGCATCATGCGGGTGCCGGAGTCCAGTCCGTCCAGGCGCACCGCCAGCTCGGCGAGGTTCACGGTGCCGGTCGCGGCGTACACCGCGGCGATCGCGGCCAGGAAGATGATCGAGCTGAGCAGGGAGACGATCACGTAGGTGGTGGCCGCGCGGATGCGGCTGGCCGACCCGCCGAGGGTGAGCAGCACGTAGCTCGCCGCGAGCAGCACCTCGAAGCCCACATACAGGTTGAACAGGTCCCCCGCGAGGAACGCCATCGACACCCCGGCCACCAGCGCCAGATACGTGGGGTAGTAGATGGCCAGCGGGGTGCGTCCGGCTCGCTCGTTGACCTCCTGGGCGCTCGAGTACACGAGCACGGCCAGCGTCACGAAGCTCGAGACCACGAGCATCAGCGCGGTGAGCCGGTCTGCCACCAGCACGATCCCCAGCTGCGGGGTCCAGTTGCCGATCTGGAGGACCAGCACGCCCTCCTGGGTCACGTGATAGCCCATCACCAGCGCGACCGTGAGGATCGCGACGAGCGTGAGGATCGACAGGCCCAGCTGCACGCGGGCATGGTGACGCATCAGCAGGGTGATGGCGGCGCCGCCCAACGGCAGCATCACCGGCAGAGCGAGGAGGAGTTCGATGTTCACGGTTCCCCCCGTCCTGCGGTGTCGTCGCGGTCCGGTTCCGTCCCGCGGCCGGTGCCGGGGGCGTCGGCGGCAGGGTGGTCGCGCTCGCGGCGGCGCAGCCCGGGCCGGCGCGCCGGTTGCCCCTCGTCGGCCTCGGTGGCGTCCTGCGGGACGTCCTCCGCGCTGGTGAGGTCGGAGCCGAGCTGGTCGTCGTCCTCGGCCGGGGCGAAGCCCTGGGAATGCATGAGGGCACCGCGCCGGGACTCCTCCGACAGCGCCTGCGACCAGGACAGCTTCTCCGTGTCCTCGGTGCGCCGACGACGGCGGCGCAGCACCCGACGGTCCTCGACGTCGTCCGGGACCTCGTCGTGACCGAACAGCTGCCAGGCGCGGTAGGCCAGGGCCATGCCGAACGCCGTGATGCCCAGGGAGATCACGATCGCGGTGAGGACCATCGCGAACGGGAGCGGGTCGGTCATCTCCGAGGGGTCGCCGCTGCCCTCGAACGGCGGCTTCCCGGGTGGTCCCGCAGCGACGATGAACAGCAGGTTCACCCCGTTGCCGACCAGCACGAAACCGAGGACCACTCGAGTCAGGGTGCGCTCGAGCACGAGATACACACCGCAGGCGATGAGCACCCCGGCGGTCAGGAGCAGGGTGAGACTAACCGGCATCCGATTCCACCTCCTGCTGCTGGTCGATCTGAGAACCGAGGGTCCTGAGGAAATCGAGGATGACGCCGACGACCACGAGGTACACGCCGACGTCGAAGATCAGTGCGCTGGGGAAGTGCAGCTCCCCCAGCAACGGGACCTCCACCACCGGAGTGGCGGTGGAGAACACGTTGCCGCCCATCAGCACCGGGAGCACTCCCGCGGCGACGGCGATCGCCATGCCCGTGCCGAGCACGAAGCCGGCCTGGACCGGCGCCGCCTCGGAGAGCTCGTAGCGGCCTCCGGCGAGATAGCGCAGAGCCAGGGCGAGCCCGGCCACGAGGCCGCCGGCGAACCCTCCGCCGGGGAGGTTGTGCCCGGCCATCAGCAGGTACAGCGAGAACATCATCATCAGCGGGAACGCGATGCGGGTGACGACCTCGAGGATCACCATGCGCCGCTCCGGGGCCAGGGTCAGCCCCGCGGAGAGCCAGGTGCGCCACCTGTTGCCGCCGCTGACGTCATCGGGCCGGGCATCGAAGTCCAGCGCGTTCTGGGGCAGGGCGGAATCGTTGCGCCGACGCCAGATCGAGGTGCGGGAGTCGAGGTCCCGCACGCGGGAGATCGTCTGCTCGCGCCGGGTGACGAAGATCAGGGAGGCGACGCCCGTGGCGACCACGAGCAGCACCGAGATCTCGCCCATCGTGTCCCACACGCGGGCATCGACCAGCGCCACGTTGACCACGTTGTGGCCACCGCCGATGGTGTAGGCCGTCTCGATGAGACCAGGTCCGAGCGGCTCGAGGTAGCGTGCGTCGGCCGCGTACAGGGCCGCCCCGCACAGCACCACAGCGGTCGCGATCGCGATCGCCCAACGACCCCAGGCGCCGATCCGCAGGGGCCGGCGCGAGAAGTGGGTGGGCAGGCGTCGCAGCACCAGCACGAGCACCACCGTCATCGCGGTCTCGACCAGCACCTGGGTGGTGGCAACGTCCGGCGCCCCGGCGGCCAGGAACAGGATCGCCACGGCGTAGCCGGTCACCGAGATCAGGAAGACCGCGCGCAGGCGGCGCCGTGAGCGCGCGGCGCCGAGCGCCGCGAGCGCCGCCACGGGCAGGATGATCAGCTCGACCGGATGGTGGAACAGCACCAGGTTGTCCGGCACCGAGGACTGCGAGACCGCGATCGGGGTCACCAGCAGGATGAGCACCAGCAGCATCGTGCCGAGCGTGTAGGGCAGGGAACCGCGCTGGAACAGCGGGGTCACCGCGATGGAGACGGAGTCCACCGCACGCATCACGCGACGGAAGCCGCGCTCGGCGTCGATCCGGTCCAGCACCTCGTCGTTCGCCCAGGTCTGCGGGGACACCTTCTTCTGGAACCTCGCGAACGGCTTCGCGAACACGCACAGCAGCGCACCGACCCCGAGAGCGACCACCGAGGCGAGCAGCGGCACGCCCAGGTGCGGGACCACCGCGAGGTGGACCTCCTCCCCGGTCTCCGGGAGCACCGAGGAGAAGCCGCGCAGGATCTTCTCGAGCGGGGAGGCGAGCACGACGAGCACCACGGAGAACAGTGCGACCGCGGCGGGCGGCAGCCAGAACAGCACCGGGATGCTGGGCCGCTCGACCGGCGGGGCGCCCGGCGCGGTGCCGAAGGACCCGTGCGCGAAGCGCCAGGAGTAGGCGACGGTGAGGATCGACCCCGCGACCAGAGCGATCAGCAGCAGGCGGTGCCAGGGCTCACCGTTCCACAGCGCGGTGAACAGCGCTTCTTTGGCGACGAAGCCGAACAGCGGCGGGACCGCGGCCATGGAGGCGGCCGAGACGATGCCGATCACCGCGACCATCGGGGCGACCTTCCCGACCCCCGAGAGCACCCGGAGGTCACGGGTCCCGAACTTCTTGTCGATGATGCCCACCACCATGAACAGCGGTGCCTTGAACACGGCATGGGCGATCAGCATCGACAGCGCCGCCAGCAGCGCGTCATGCGTGGCCAGCCCGGCGACGGCGGAGAGGAATCCGAGCTGGGAGACGGTGCCGTAGGCGAGCAGCAGCTTGATGTCCGTCTGCCGCAGGGCGCGCCAGCCGCCCAGGATCATCGTCGCCGCACCGAACCCGGCGATGACCATGCTGAGGGCTTCCATGTGGGTGAGCGCAGGACCGAACCGGAGGATCAGGTACACGCCGCCCTTCACCATCGCCGCGGCATGCAGGTATGCGGAGACCGGGGTGGGCGCGGCCATCGCGCCGGGCAGCCAGAAGTGTGTCGGGATCAGCGCGGACTTCGACATCGCCCCGGCCAGGATCAGCAGCACGGCGACCACCAGGTACGGCCCGGCGTCGGCCCACATCGAGGAGGCCAGGATGTCCGAGAGGTTCAGCGATCCGGCCTGCGCCCCGATCATCAGCAGGCCCACCAGCATCGCCAGTCCCCCGGCGGTGGTGGAGATCAGCGCGTTCATCGCAGCACGACGGGAGGACTGCTTGTCCTGATAGTGCCCGATGAGCAAGTAGGAGAAGACGGTGGTGAGCTCCCAGAAGGTGTAGAGCACCATCACGTCGTCGGCGAGCACCAGGCCGATCATCGCGCCCGCGAAGGCCGTGAGCACGCCGGCGAAGCGGCCGAGCCCGGGCTCGGTGTCCTTGAAGTACCGCGCGCAGTACAGCAGCACGATCGCACCGATCGAGGTCGCGATCATCGCCAGGACCCAGCTCAGGGGGTCCAGACGGAAGCTGAGGTGGATGTCGAAGGCCGGGATCCAGGGGACGGAGACCTCGAGGGGGTTCTCGGCCAGCCCGCGAGGATCGATCGTGGCCAGCCAGGCGGCAGAGGCCGCCGGCACCAGCGCGAGGAGGAAGAACGCAGAACGGCCCATCGCCCGCACCAGGACCGGCCCTATGAGTGCCGCCCCCAGATGGGCGAGGAGCATCGTATACATGCACGTCTCCGTCCATCGAAGCAGGGAAGGGGCCGTGAACATCTTACGGGAGATATGGCGTCCGAATCTGAGCGCCTTCTCGCATTCTGCATCGGAATACGGGTCGTGTGCTCCGTAGAGTGAGCACATGGCCCTCCCTCCCCCGGGCGACCCGGTCGCGCCCTCCCCCTCCTCCGCTCCGCCCCGTCGGCGCTCCGTCGTCTCCTTCGCCCTGTGGGACGGAGGGATGTCGGCCTTCAGCTCGGTGATCCTCACGTTCGTGTTCGCGACCTATGTCGCCAGCGCCGTCGCCTCCGAGGGCGTCGTAGGCGAGGACGCGCTCAAGGCCGCGCAGGATCACGGCTCGCAGGTGCTCACCACCTGGCAGTCGATCGGGGCCGTCGCGATCGCGCTGCTCGCCCCGCTGCTGGGCAATCTCGCCGACCGCGGCGGGGTGCGCAATCTGCTGCTGCGGCTGTCGACGCTCGCCACGGTGGTCGTGGTGGCGCTGATGCCGCTGGTCGCCCTCGACGCCGACTACCTCGTTCTCGGCGCTGCACTGATCGCCCTCGCGGTCGTGTTCAGCGAGCTCGCCGGCGTGTTCGTGAACTCGGTGCTGCCGGAGATCTCCACGCCGGAGAACCGCGGGAAGGTCTCCGGGACCGCGTGGGCGGTGGGCTATTGGGGCTCGATCGTCTGTCTCGGCCTGGTGCTCGTGCTGTTCGTGATGCCCGGTACGGGTCTGCTCGGGGTCACCGGGGACGACGGCTGGAACTACCGGGCGATTCCCCTGTTCGTCGCACTGTGGATCCTGGTGGGCACGCTGCCGCTGATGATCTGGACCCCGAAGCATCCGCCGTCGGCGCCCGGTGAGCGGTGGACCCCCTGGCAGGGATACGCCAGCATCGGCCGACGGGTGGTGCGCGCCTTCCGCGAGGAGCCGGTCATGCTGCAGTACCTGGTCGCCTCGGCGATCTACCGCGACGGGCTGGGCGCCGTGTTCTCCATCGCCGGCGTGCTGGCCGCGAACGCCTACGGCTTCGACACCGTCCAGATCATCATCTTCGGCATCGCCGCGAACCTGGTCGCCGGCATCGGCGTCTTCCTCGGCGGGCGGCTGGACGACCGTCGGGGCACGCGGTTCGTGATCATCCTGGGCTGCCTCGGCATCATCGTGCTGGGCCTGGTGGTGCTGATCTTCGGCTCCACCCTGGTGTTCTGGATCGCGGGCCTGGCGATCTGCCTGTTCGTCGGCCCCGTGCAGTCCGCCTCCAGGAACCTGCTCACGCGCCTCTCGCAGCCGGGCCGGGAGACCGAGAACTTCGGCCTCTACGCCACCACCGGACGCGCGCTGGGCTTCCTGGGCACCGCCGCCTTCGCGGCGACCGTCGCCATCTCCCACGACACCCGCACGGGAATCCTGGGGATCGTCATCGTCATCGCGCTGGGGCTGGTCGCCTTCGTGCCGATCAAGCTCGGCGACGCCGGGAGGCCGACGCCGGCGCGCTCCGCGCCGACAGGCGAGCCGACGACCCGCTGACGGGCCCGGGGCTCGGGACCGGCCGACGGGGTCGACGGGACCGATCAGGACTCAGGCGAGGTCAGCGGGATCGACGGGGCCGGTCTCGACTCAAGCGAGGTCAGCGGGGTCGCCGAGGTCGCCTAGGACTCAGGCGAGGTCGGCGGGGTCCACCAGGAAACCCTCGAGGTCGACGACATAGCCACCGACGGTCTCGGTGAGCAGCCCGGCGATCAAGCCGATGCGGCGATAAGCCAGCGACCAGCGCTCGGCCGTCTCCGCGTCGGGCACCTCGATCGCGTCCTCCTCGTCGTCCCTCGGCACGTGGACGAGCTCGTAGTCGACCGCATCGTCGAGCCAGGCGACGGCGTCCAGTGCGCTGTGGCGGCTGCTGCGGGAGACCCGCACGACGATCTCGTCGCCGTCACCCAGCGGGATCGTCGCGCTGTATCCGGTGCGCGGGGTGCCGTCGGCGACCTGGTCGAGCTCCGCCTCCGGCTCCAGCGGAGCGATCAGCTCGGCCAGCGATTCCGGGGCGAGCGCGTGGGGGCTGACCACGATGAGGTCGCGCAGGTGGAACGGATGGGGTTCGAGGCGGACGCCGTCGTCGGTCACGACTGCGCCGTACAGGCGGCGGGCCAGCGACCACACGAGGTCCAGTGCACGCCGCTCGACGTCGAACGGCATGCCCTCGGGGAAGGCGCGCCCGTAGCCGTGGGAATCGCCCATCCCCTCGGGGACGGGGTCCTCGCGCACCCGCGGGGTCTCGATCGTCCAGCGGCCCGCGCCGCGCGGGGACGGATCCGGGACGAGGCGGGTGTCCTCCCCCGTCTCGAGGGAGCCGTCCTCGGAGAACTCGGCCCCCGGGCGCACATTGCGCACCATCGCCAGCACGTCCTGCGGGTCGGTGTCGCGCGGCAGCTGGAGACGGTGACCGGTGCGGGCAGCCGGCTCCGCGGAGTCGACGACGTCGCTCATGAGCCCTCCTGAACGGGAATCACGGTGCGGTGGAAGTTCTGGGAGGAGCGCGAGGGCGTGGGCCCGCGCTGCCCCAGGTAGCGATTGAGGTTACCGGCACTGCCGTACGGATTGTCCGAGGCGCTGGAGAGCGTGAAGAAGCAGAGCTGGCCGATCTTCATCCCGGGCCACAGCGCCACGGGGAGGGTCGCCATGTTCGAGAGCTCCAGGGTGATGTGTCCTTGGAAACCGGGATCGATGAACCCGGCGGTGGAGTGGGTGAGCAGGCCCAGCCGGCCGAGCGAGCTCTTGCCCTCCAAGCGCGCGGCGACGTCGTCCGGCAGCGTGATCTGCTCATAGGTGGAGGCCAGCACGAATTCGCCCGGATGCAGCATGTACGCCTCCTCCGGGTCGACGACGACCTCACGGGTGAGGTCCGCCTGCTCCGTGGCAGGGTCGATCATCGCGTACTTGTGATTGTCGAAGAGGCGGAAGAAACGATCGATCCGCACGTCCACGGACGCAGGCTGGATCATCTCCTCGTCGAAGGGTTCGAGGCGCACTCGCCCGGCATCGATCTGGCCCCGGATGTCATGATCGCTCAGCAGCACGTCGCCCAGCCTAACCGGCGCCCGCCGGGGACACGGCATCACGCCCCCTGGCGAACTCGGTTCGCGGACGTCCTTCCGCTCAGGTACGATGGTCGGCGTCCGCTCGGGCAGTCCGGATCCACCGTGATCCTGATCGGCCCCAGGGCGCTTCGCGGGTGTAGTTCAATGGTAGAACTTCAGCTTCCCAAGCTGATAGCGCGGGTTCGATTCCCGTCACCCGCTCTCTGAGAACCGTCGGCCGTGGGCCGACGGTTCTTCTCGTTCCGGGCCCCGCCCCCGGGCCCTCGTCGGCCCCTCGCCCAGCCGCTTGCTCAAGGGTCCCGTCGGCCGTTCCACGGGCTCTCCCCGGCGCCCCGCTCCGCCGCCCGCCGGACCTGCTTCGGCGCCCTCGTTCTCCGCCCGGACACGGATTCGGCCCCGATTCTGCTGCCGATGCAGGCCACGGAGGAGATCTGCACCTCAGGACAGTGGCACCCGGATTCTGTCGAAGTGTAAGAATGCGTCATGCCCAAGATCATCGGAGGGTCGCTCGAGGAGCACCGAGAACGCACGCGGGAGAAGATCTTCACCGCGCTCGCCGAGCTGCTCGAGACCCAGGACTTCGAGGCGATCACGTTCTCGAAGATCGCCACAGCCGCCGGCGTGGGACGCACGGCGATGTACAACCACTTCCCCGACCGCGAGACGCTGCTGGTCGAGTACGCCCTGCACGAGACGGCGGACTACATCACGCAGCTGCGCGCCGGGGTCAGCGAGTCGGCCACCCCGCGTGACGCCGCGCTCGCCTACGTGCGCACCCAGCTCGAGCTGAACGTGTCGTTCCACATGCCTCAGTCCACGGGCAACGGCCAGCTCACCGAGAGCGCCGCAACACGCATGCGCGAGCACGTGCTGCTGATCGAGGAGGTGCTGCATCGCATCATCAGCGACGGCGTCGACAAGGGCGACTTCGCGGCCGACCTCGACATCTCGGCGACCGTGCGCATCATCAACTCGCTGCTGGTGGGGTCGACGGCGCGCCGCTTCTCCCGCGAGGCCCTCGAGGACTTCGTGCTGCGAGGCCTCGGCGCTGAGGTCTGAGGTCTGAGGTCTAAGGCCTGTCTGAGGACTGAGCTTGAGCGCTGCGAGCTGAGAGCTGAGAGCTGGAGTCTCAGCCCGGAGCGGAGAAGACGCGCACCACCGACGACGCCCCGGGGACGATGCCTGCCGGCGTCCTCCCCGGGGCGCTTCCCGTGGGCGTCGCGACGCGCGCCCGCAGCTCAGTCGGGCCCGCCGGGCCTGCTGGGGCCTACTTGCGCTTCTTGCCCCGCCTCTTGCGGCCAGAGCCGGCCGTGGCGCCCTTGCTGCGCGCGCTCCCGTCCTGGTCCTGAGAGCTCTGCGAGCGCGTGGACCGTGCGGTCTTCGAGGCCGCCAGGGGCTCGGCGCTCTCGTCCTCGACCTCCCAGTCCATCGCGTCCAGGCTGTCGGTGGGCTCCTCATCCGGGCGGGAGAACAGCGGCTTCGCGATCTCCCCCTCGCCGTCCTCGAGGTCGACCTCGGGAGCGGTCGCGGCAACCACCCAGCAGGTCAGCGCGATCACGAGCGCGACGACGGCGATGCCCCAGCGCAGGAAGGCGCTGGTGTCATCGGTGAACATGCCCGCGGCGGAGCTGACCATCAGCGCGGAGACCAGCGAGCTGGTGAGCATGAGCGGGAGGGCCACGGAGCCGATCGCGGAGCGCAGCGCCGCGGTGAGCACCGCGCCGCCGAGCGCCCCGGAGTGGCCCCAGGAGCCCGCGCCGCCGTAGCGGCCGTGCCCGATGATGGCCGACGCACTGGCGAGCGTCGCCCCCGCGCCGAGCGACCACAGGCCGAGCGCCGCGGCGGACAGCACCGCGCCGAGGACGAAGCCGGGCAGGGCCGCAGGGCCCAGACCGAACGCCGCCACGAGCGGCATGGCGACCACCACGACCATGGCTGGCAGCGCGGCCCGGCGCACCGTCTCGGACAGCTCGTCGAAGTTCACGGCGCTGCGCTTCTCGAGGAAGGCCGCCCGGGTCTCGACCACCGCGGACGCCCCGAGCCGTCGGGACCCGTCCAGCAGGGAGGCGGTCACCAGCAGCACGGTGACCGCACCGAGGCCCACGCCGGCCAGCACCGGCAGCGAGAGGGGCGTGAGCGCGTGCAGCGCACGGTCCTCCCACAGGGTGGCGGCGCGGGGCGCGCCCTGCAGCGCGGTGACCACCGGCAGGAGGGCGGGCAGGGCGACGGCGGTGGCCGCCAGCAGCAGCACCGCACGAGGGCCGGTCGCGGAGCCCGCCGCGGCGTCCCGCAGACCGCGTTCGGTGCCCGGGCGGTCGGCGAGGGTCGCGGCCATCAGCGACCCGGCGCAGGAGACGCCCACCACGAGCGCTCCGAGCCCCACATGGACCAGGAGCAGCAGGGCGAGGCCGGGCACACCGGCGCTGAGCACGCTGAGCACCGCGGCGACCAGCAGCAGCAGGGACAGGGCGCCGGCGGCGAGCAGCGCCGAGGAGCCCAGGCCCGCCAGGGTGCCCAGGGCGCCGCCGGTGCGACTGGTGCGGGCGGCGCGCAGCACGGTCCCGCCCTGACGGTTCCCGGTGCGATCCAGCAGGAGCAGCGCGGCCAGGGCGACCACCACGCCCAACCCCAGGGCTCCCGCCACGACCGTGCTCGGGGAGACGGTGTAGAGGCCGACGACGTCCAGGAGCGCGCTGGCGTCACGGGAGTCGTCGGTGTAGGAGACCATCTCGCCCATGTCCGCACCGGCCTGCTCGATCTGCGGCAGCAGCTGCTCCCGCGGGAGAGGGTCCGGGCCGGCCACGGCCTGATCGGTGAATGTCTCCATGCCCACCTGGGCGAAGCGCAGGTTCTTGTAGGCCGAGGGCAGCCACAGCGCGGCGGCGACGACCATCCCGATGCCGCCCAGCACGGCGGGGATCAGCCCGCCCAGGCGCAGGGCGCCGCGCTCCCGGCCGGCGTCGCCGAGGTGCGGGACGAGGGCGACCGCTCCGGCGGCGAGCATCGCCACGCCGAGACCGAGGAGCACCACCAGGATGCCCTCGCCGGCAAACACGGGGACTCCCAGCAGAATGCCCACGGCGGCGGCCGCCGTGGTGAGCGCGACCAGGTCGGCGCTGAGAGCGGCGCCGCGACGGTACATGCGGGCGGTGCGCAGGTGGGCGGCGCCGAGGTTCCCGGGGTCGTCGGCCTCGATCTCGTGCTCGTCGGTCCCCACCAGGACGCCCGCTGCGGAGGCGGCCGTGTCCAGCGGGGCGGCGGTCACGCGGATCGCGAGCGCCGAGATCGCGGCGCCGGCGGCCAGTGCCATGAGGGCCGAGGCCCCGGAGGCGTGCACGAACCACACCAGCACGACGACGGGGAGGATCGCGATGCCGAGCGCGCCGGTGACGGTCAGGGCGCCGAGCCGGGCGATCAGCGCGGGTCGACGCTCGGCATCCACCCCCAGCGCGGCCAGCTGCACGGCCAGTCCGCGCCAGGCGGCGAACGGACCGATCAGCAGACCCACCAGCATCATGGCCGAGCGCAGGATGCGATCGTCGGTCGAGCCGGGCACCAGGTACAGCAGCACCATCGCCGGCAGTCCGACCCAGAGCACCAGCGAGCCGGACGCGGTGAGCTGTCGGCCCAGCCGGCGCCCAAGGTCGTCGTCCACCTCGTCGGAGTCCTCGTCGCGCTGCAGGCGGCTGGGCACCACGGCCCCGGCCACGAGGGCGACGACGGCGAGGACACCGAGCACCAGGAGGGTCACGGCGATGTCATCGCCCAGGGGGAATTGCGTGATCAGGTCCACTAGACAACTTCCGTCGTGGGGGCTCGCCGGACCGTCATGACGCCCCGGCGAGCGGGGCTATCAGGCGAGCAGGGACAGATCCAGATGGGTCGGGGCGCCGTCGACGACGCGGATCGGCACACCCCAGTCCTGCTGGTGCATGTGGCAGGCGGGGAACTCCACGGCCGGGTCCGCATCGCACGAGGCGGCGCGGGCGCTCACGTGGAGCACGCCCTCGGTATACGCGGGGTCCAGCTCGAGGGTGCGCTCGAGCGCGGTGTCCACTCCCCCGCCGACGGTGAGCATCGCCGAGGGTGTCGTGGAGACGGTGACCTGGGTGGACGGGCCGAGACTGTCATCGAGCTTGTGCCCCTCCGGCGGCGTGAACAGCACCCGCACCGTGAGCGGACCGGGACCGACCTCAGTGGTGGGTCGCTCGGAGCGCTGGGCGCCCTGGTCGATGACCCGCTCGGCGGCCTTGGCCACCGGCACCCAGGTGACGCGGTGCGCCCCGGATTCGACGACGATCAGCTGGCCGATCCCGTCCACCGGGGGGCCGACGATCGCGGCGGAGGGCTCGTCGAGATCGGTCGCGACGGTGACCACCGTGATCTCGGCGGTCACCTCCGGATCCTCCGCGTCGTGCTCCTCGACGATGCGGATGGCGCCGTTGTACGTATCCGCGACGGCGATGCGTCCGTCGGGCAGAGCGGTGACCGCGAGCGGGTGCTGGAGGCGTGCGATGCCGTCCGGCCCGCCGGGGCCGTCCACGTGCCCGAAGTCGAACAGGCCCTGGCCCACCAGGGTGCGCACCTGCATGGTGTGGGGGTCCAGCACGCGCACAGCGGAGGTCTCGGAATCCGCGACCACGAGGCGACCGTCGGGCATCTCGTCGATGCCGGAGGGCTGGGCCCACCAGGAGGTGACGACAGGTCCGTCGACCAGACCCTCCTGGGTCGTGCCCGCGAGCACCATGAGGGCGCCCGTGACAGGGTCGAAGGTCCACAGCTGGTGGATGCCGGCCATGGCGATCACGGCCCGGTTCAGGACATGGGACCAGGTGATGTCCCACGGCGTGGACAGCGAGTAGGAGCGCGCATCGCCCTCACCGCGGGGCAGCTCCTGCCCCTGCATCCACTGATCGCCGGTCCCTGCGACCGTCACCACCTCGGTGGCGGTGCGGGAGCGGAGCAGACGGTCCTGGCCCACCTTGACCCCGCGCAACAGATGGTTGGCGGTGTCGGTGACCAGGAGGTCGTAGCCCACCTCGGCGGCGATCTCGTGCGGGAGGGCCAGCACACCGTTGGGCTCGGCGAACTGGACCGTCTCGGCATCGCCGTCGGTGTTCCCGCGGGTGCCGGTGCCGATGATCTCGTCGACGGTCTGGCCGTCGTTCTGGAAGACCACGAGGCGATGCTGACCGGCGTCGGAGACGACCAGGCGGCCGTCCGGCAGGGTGGTGAGCTTCGAGGGGAAGCGGAGGGTCTGCGGGGTGCGCTCGGCGAGCACCGTCGGGGCGGGCCCGCGGCGCAGAGAACCGTCGGTCTCGCCCTCGGCGACGAGACGGCCGATCAGCGCATCGAGGTTCGCGGCGTGGCCCTCGCCGGAGAGGTTCCCGGCGATGCGGCCGTGGGCGTCCAGCACCATGAGGGTGGGCCAGGCGCGGGCGCCGTACTCGGTCCACGTCTCCAGCTCGGGGTCATCGATGACGGGATGGGTGACCTCGTAGCGCTCGATGTTCGCGGCCAGGGCGTCCGGGTCCTTCTCGAACTCGAACTTCGGGGAGTGCACGCCGATCACCACGAGCTCGTCGGCCCACTTCGCCTCGAGCGGGCGCAGCTCGTCGAGCACGTGCAGGCAGTTCACGCAGCAGAACGTCCAGAAATCCAGCAGCACGATCTTGCCGCGCAGGGCTTCGAGGTCGAGGTCGGCGCCGCCCGTGTTCAACCATCCCCGGCCGCGCAGAGCGGATCCATGGGCACGAGCAGTCAGAGGCGCAGAGGGATCTGGCGGTGTGGTCATGAGGACCAGTGAACACTGCGCGCGGGTCCGCTGGCCAACTCGGGTGACATGCGCGGACAAACAGTCTCCGGCGCTGGGCCGTCCGCCCCGCACCGCCGGGACGCCTCGTGCCCCGTCACCGGACTCGTCACCGGCACGCTCACCAGCCCCGTCACCGACGCGCTCACCAGGTGTCGATCCACGCGAGGAGGTCCGGGTCGGTGAGGTCGCTCAGGGCGAGATCCGCCGAGGGTGCCGGGTGCCCGGGGGCGGGCACGGCGAGCAGTCTCAGACCGGCATCGCGCGCCGCGCGGGCACCCGTCTCGGAATCCTCCAGGGCGAGTGCCTCGGTCGGGTCGACGCCCAGCGCGCGGGCCGCCGCGGCGTACATGTCCGGTGCGGGCTTGGGATGCTCCACGGTGTCGGAGGCCTCGAGCACACGGAAGTGCTCGCGCAGCCCGCCGAGCATGAGCTTCTGGTCGAGCGACTCCAGCCACGAGTTGGAGGCGCAGCCCAGCGGCACCTTCGAGCCCGCCAGGCGCACGATCTCCTCCGCGCCGGGCATCAGACGGATCCCCGTGCCCAGCTCCCGATCGAACTCCCGGCGCAGATCGTCGATGATGACCTGCTCGTCCTGGTCGGCGCGCGAGGCGAGGATCTCCGCGGCCACCTCGAGGGTCGACCCGTGCAGCTCGATATCGTCGCTGGGCAGCAGCACGATTCCGTGAGCGGCGACGACGGTGTCCTGCGCGCGCTGCCACACGGTCTCGGTGTCCAGCAGCAGGCCGTCGCAGTCGAAGACCACCGCGCGGGGTGTCCAGTCGCCGAAGGCCTCCAGGAACCGGGAGGGGGCGGCGCCGCGTGAGGGTATCGCGGCGCTCATCGGAGGCTCTCCCAACCCGCGATCCAGGAGGTGAGCACGGGATCCGCGAGCGAGTCCAGACGACGCGGCGCGCGAGGCTCCTGACCAGGGATGGAGGGGACGGCGATCAGCTGCAGTCCCGCGGCGAGCGCGGCCTCCGCCCCGGTCTCGGAGTCCTCGAAGCCCAGGCAGTCGGCCGGGTCCGCGCCGAGCGCCGCCGCCGCGGTGAGGTACATGTCGGGTGCCGGCTTGGGGGTGGCGACGTCCTCCACGGACACGGAGGCGTCGATGAGGTCCGTGATGCCGAGCGAGGCGAGCGTGGTGTCCAGCAGATCGCGCGGGGAGTTCGAGGCGACGGCGACGGGGCGCACGGCCGCGACCGCCCGCAGGGTCTCCAGCGCGCCGGGGATCGGGGCGATCTCGCCCCCGAGCGTCTGACGGTGCTCCTCGAGCAGCTCCTCCCCCACCGCGTAGGGGTCCTTGCCGACGGCTTCGCCGATGGTCACCACGACCGTCTCCACGGCGCGGCCGGTGATCGCCCGACGGGTCGCCGGGTCCAGCGTGGCCCCGTGGCGGGCGAGGTAACGGTCCTGCAGGGCGACCCAGTGCCCCTCGGTGTCCACCAGCAGGCCGTCGCAGTCGAAGATCGCTGCTGCCGGGGTCCACGCCGGAGGCCAGGTGTCCAGCGGCGAGGGCGGCAGGGGCAGGGGCGAGGTGTCGGTGCTCATGATGGCTCCAGCGTATAGAGCGTTCCTCCATAGCGCCTGTTCCGCGCCAGTTCCGCGCTTGTTCCGCGCCAGGAGCCCGGTCCTCACCAGCTCCGCACCGTGCCCATGCCGGTGGGCTGTGCGGAGGGTGGACCGGATGGCGGGAATCGTGCAGTCTCGCACCGTCGACGGACCCGCTGCGTCACGGGCGGGCCGATAGTGACGAGCTCTGGCGATATCGCCACGTCACCTCACCACCGGCCCGCCCACGACAGGAACGACCGAAAACCACCGCCCGTGACAGGCACGCTCGGGACCCACCGTCTATGACCGGCACGCTCGGGGACCACCGCCCATGACAGGCACGATCAGGACCCACCGCCCGGCGGGGGCCGTACTGGACCGCCACCGGCCGGTCACGGGGTGATCAGGCGGCGATCGCGGCGAAGCCCCGATCGAGATCGGCGAGGATGTCGTCGATGTGCTCGAGGCCCACAGAGAGGCGCACGAAGCCGGGCTCGACGCCCGCGGCCTTCTGCTCGTCCTCGCTCAGCTGGGAGTGCGTGGTCGACGCCGGGTGGATCACCAGGCTGCGCACGTCGCCGACGTTCGCGACGTTCGAATGCAGCTCGAGCGCGTCGACGAAGGCCGTGCCGGCCTCGACCCCGCCCTCGAGCACGAAGCCGAGCACGGAGCCGGCGCCGCGGGGCAGGTACTTCTGCGCCCGGTCGTAGAACGGCGAGTCCGGCAGGCCCGCGTAGGCCACCGAGGCCACACCGGGCTTGCCGACCAGGTAGTCGGCGACCTTCTTCGTGTTCTCCACGTGGCGCTCCATGCGCAGGTGCAGGGTCTCGATGCCCTGAGCGATGAGGAAGGCGTTGTGCGGAGAGATCGCCGGGCCCAGATCGCGCAGCAGCGAGACCCGGGCGCGGATCGCGTACGGCGGCAGCGCGGGCGCGATCTGGCTGTAGACGATGCCGTTGTACGACGGGTCCGGCTCGTTGAACAGCGGGAACTTCTCAGGGTCCGCGCCGAAGTCGAAGCGACCGCCGTCGACGATCACACCGCCGATGGCGGTGCCGTGCCCGCCCAGGAACTTGGTGGCCGAGTGCACGATGATGTCGGCCCCGTACTCGAGCGGGCGCAGCAGGAACGGGGAGGCGATCGTGTTGTCGACGATCAGCGGCACGCCAGCGTCGTGGGCGATCGCGGAGACGCCCTCGACGTCGAGCACGTCCTGGCGCGGGTTGGGGATGGACTCGGCGAAGAACGCCTTGGTGTTCGGGCGGACGGCCGCCTTCCAGGAGTCCAGGGAGTCCGGATCCTCGACCCAGCTGGCCTCGATCCCCAGGCGCGGCAGGGTGTGCTTGAACAGGTTGTAGCTGCCGCCGTAGAGGCTCGGCGAGACCACGATCGAGTCGCCGGCCTGCGCGAGGGTGAGGATCGACAGCGTGATCGCGCTCTGCCCGGAGGCGACCATGAGTGCGGCCACGCCGCCCTCGAGCGCTGCGACACGGTTCTCGACGACCTCGGTGGTGGGGTTGTTCAGCCGCGTGTAGATCGGGCCCAGCTCGGCGAGCGAGAAGCGATCCGCGGCGGCCTGTGCGCTGGGGAACACGAAGCTCGTGGTCTGGTGGATCGGCAGCGCGCGAGATCCGGTGGTCGGATCGGGGCTCTGGCCGGCGTGGATGGCGAGGGTCTCGAACTTCGGGCTCTGCTCGGTCATGGGGATCCTTCTCTCAGCGGGGGACCTCCCCAGAGTGGCCGATGCCCGTGGCAGTGGCGAGGACCATGAACCCGTGTGACAGACGCCGAGAGAGGGCGTTCCGCAGGAGTCTCACCGTGGACACGCACCGAGTTCAGGATCGGGAACCGGGCGCCGGATCGGGAACCAGGCCCAGGGCCGGGATCCAGGTGCAGGTACGCGCACCAGCCGCAGGATCGGGAAATGGCCGCAAGGTTGGGCCTCAGCCGGGCGGTCAGGAGCCGAGCTCGAGCACCTCGCCCTCCCACCGGCTGCGCAGCCAGCGGTCGTGCGAGGCGATCAGCACGGTCCCGCTCCACTCGGCGAGCGCGGCCTCGAAGCGGGTCGCGGTGACCAGCGCGAGATGGTTCGTGGGCTCATCGAGCACGAGCAGCTCGGGCGGGTCCAGCAGGAGGGCGGCGAGCATCACGCGGCGCAGCTGCCCGCGTGAGAGCAGCTCGAGGGGGCGAGGAAGGTCGCGGGGATGCACGAGCCCGAACAGCTCCGGCACGGGAGCGTCGACCGTCTCGGCATTCTCCTGACCCGCCGCCGCGCGCAGGTGATGGCCGACGGTGCGGCCGGGGATCACCACATCGTCCTGCCCGAGGTGCCCGATGCGCAGGCCGCGCGGATGGTCCACGGCGCCCTCCGTGGGGTCGAGGCAGCCGGTGACCGTGTCCAGCAGGGTGGACTTCCCGCTGCCGTTCGCCCCGGTGATCAGCAGGCGCTCGCCGCGGGAGAGGCTGAAGGAGACCGGGTCCAGGCGCCCCTGGACCGCGACGCCGCTCGCGCTGAGCAGCACCGACCCTGTCCCGCCGGTGCCGCCGGGCGCCTGCGGGAGATGCGTGAGATGCAGCTCCGCAGGCGGTTTGCGCACCTGCTCCTCCTCGAGCTGGGCGAGGCGTGCCCGGGCTTCGCGCAGCCGGCGCGAGATCACGGTGGCGTTTCGATCCGCGTAGAACTTCTTCGCGGCCCTCGCCTCGGTGCGCGGCGGTGCCCCGGGGTGGCCCACCGTCCGGGAGTCCTTCACCGCTTGCCGGAGTGCCTTCAGCTCCTCCTGCTCGGTGCGGAAGCGATGCTCCCAGCGGTCGCGGGCCTCGAATCGGGCCAGCAGGTAGTCGCTGAAGCCGCCCGAGTACACGGTGAGTCCGCCCGGGTCGGTGCGGGCCGGGGATTCGGCGGGATCCAGGTCCAGCTGGGCAGTGGTGGCGTCGTCGAGGAAGGCGCGGTCGTGGCTGGCGATGAGCACCGGGCCCGGGTGGGCGGCGATCGCTCCGGCGAGGAAGGCGGCGCCGTCGTCGTCGAGATGGTTCGTCGGCTCGTCCAGCAGCCAGCTGGTGGGGCGGGCGATGAGCAGGTGCGCCAGGGCGAGACGCTCGCGCTGGCCGCCGCTGATCTCTCCGAGCGGAACCGACCGGGCGAGGCTCGCCAGGGTCAGCCCCTCCAGCACGACATCCGCCCGTTGGGCGGCGTTCCACACGTCGGCCAGCGTCGCCTCGGCGAGCACCTCGTCGTAGTGGCGCGCCGCGCCGGCGGAGAGCTCGCCGTCGGCGGCAGCGAGGGCTTCACCGGCCGCGGTGAGCTCCTGCTCCAGGCGGCGCGAGCGCTCGAGAGCGTGAGCGATGACGTCGGCGAGGGTCGCCGACGGGCCGAACGGCAGCTCCTGGTGGAGGAAGCCGATCGGGCCCGGCGCGGAGGCGGTGCCGGCGTCCGCCGGGAGCTCTCCGGCGAGGATGCGCAGCAGCGTGGACTTCCCGCTGCCGTTCTCGCCGAGCAGGCCGGTGGGGCGCCCGGCGGGGACCACGAGGCTCACGTCGGTCAGGACCCGGCGGTCGGGGAAGGAGAAGGAGATCCCGTCGGCCCGCAGATGCAGAGCCGGGTCGCCGGTGCCGGGGAGGGCAGTGGGGACCAGGGACGAGGGTGAGGATGATGACGGCATGGATCAGCTCCGGATCGCGACGACGCGGATGGGACAGGGGCTGATCACAGGAGCATGACGGCGAGTGTAGGAGCTGTCGTGCGGGGCGTCGAGGGAATTATGGAGCTGGTCGCGGGGCATCGAGGAATTTACGGAGCTGTCCTGCGGAGGGCTCCACCACGAGTTCCGAGCGTCCCGGGGCCGGCAGCGGTTCAGCCTCGGCCCCGTACAGCGTCCGGAAGAGTTCAGTCCTCGGTGGTGAGGGCGTCGACGGCGGAGCGGATCCCGGCCGGGTCGCCGATCCGCTGCGGGTCCCGGGGATGCTCGGACAGTGCTGCGGCCGCCCGCTCGACGTCGGCCCCGGAGAGCAGGGCGACCAGTGCGACGCGCACGCTGCCCTCAGCGGCCTCCAGCACCTCGCCGGCGCGCTCCGCGCTCTCGCCGCTGGCCTGCACGAGCATCCGCACGGTCCGGCCCACGAGCTTCGCGTTGGTGGGGCGCACGTCGATCATGAGGTTCCCGAACGTCGTGCCCAGGCGCACCATCGTGGCGGTGGACAGCGCGTTCAGGGTGAGCTTCTGGGCGGTGCCGGCCTTCATCCGGGTCGAGCCGGTGACGACCTCCGGGCCGACGTCGGGAAGGATCGCGATGTCCGCCTCCCCGGCGAGCTCGGCGCGCGGATTCGCGGAGATGAGGGCAGTGGGCATCCCCGCCTCGCGGGCGGCCTGCAGCGCGCCGCGCACGAAGGGCGTGCGGCCGCTCGCGGCCAGACCGATCACCACGTCACCGGCCTGACAGACCTCCCGCACCATGGCGGCACCCGCCTCGGGGTCGTCTTCGGCGCCCTCGACCGCGGTCATGAACGCTCCAGGGCCTCCGGCGAGATGGGCGGTGACCATCGAGTCGTCGGCGTTGAAGGTGGGGGCGAGCTCGACCGCGTCGAGCACTCCGAGTCGGCCGGACGTGCCGGCACCGACGTAATGCACGGTGCGGCCACCGGCGATCGCGCTCACGCACACCTCGACCAGCTCGGAGATCCGCTCGGCCTGCTGCTGGACCGCGGTGGCGACCTTCGCGTCCTCGGCGAGGATCACGTCGACCATGCCGCGTGAGTCGAGGGCGTCGAGTCCGCTGCTGGCCGGGTTGCGCTCCTCGGTGGGTGAGGGCAGGTCGACCAGGTCGAGGGGGATCGCGGCATCGTCGCGGCGGGGGGACTCGGTCACGGTGTCTCCTGGGATCGGGTGCGGGAGGTGGGGCGAAGATCGGGATCATCAGTGATCGGCGGCGAACGCCCGCGTCCACCACGACCAGCGTAGCCATCACGCCGCGCCCTGCCTCCCTCCCGCGCCGTCCGATCCGCTGCCTCTGCGCCTGCCTCTCCGCCTACGATGAGGGTCCCCACCCCCGGGCGCCGCCCATCGGGGCATCGCTGATCGAGGGAGTCACCATGGGCGCCGACGCCAACGCACCGTTCCCCGTCGTCATCGCCGGGGACATCGGCGGGACCAGCTCGCGCCTGGCCCTCGCCGGCCGCGACGGCGAGGTGCTCGCCGAGGCGAAGGGGCCCGGCGCGAATCTGCGCTCGTCGGGCCCCGAGGCCCTGGACCACGTGGCCGAGACCCTGCGCGAGGTGCTCGAGGCCGGTCGCCGCGAGCTGGGGGCGGAGCTGGACATCACCGCTGTGGCGCTGGGGATCTCCGGAGCCGGCCCTGCGCGCGCCGAGGAGGTGCGCAGCGCGGTCACCGAGCGGCTCGAGCCGTTGGGCATCGCGCCGGATCGGGTGCTGATCACCGACGACCTGCACACCGCCTTCCTCTCCGGAGGCGTGGGCGATGACGGACTGCTGGTGCTCGCCGGCACCGGCGCGGTCGCGGTGCGCTTCGACGGGCGCGAGTCGGTCGAGCGCCGCGACGGGATGGGTTGGCTGCTGGGCGACATCGGCTCGGCCGTCTGGCTGGGGCGGCGCACCCTGCAGGCTGTCGCCGCGGATCTCGACCACCGCGGCAGGCACACGGAGCTCACGGAGCTCGTGGGAGACATGCTCGACCTCGACCTGCGCGACGGACTGCTGCCGCCCTCCCCCACCGGGGACCCCCGCCAGGACCTGATCCGGGCGCTGGACGATCTGCTTCCCGCCGGGTCGCCTGCGGCGCTGGGACGCTTCGCACCGCTGCCCGGAACGATCCCCGAGGACCCCGCCGCCCGGGAGATCCTGGATACCGCGGTGCGGCATGTCATGGACACCGTGCGGGCGCTGGATCCCGACTGCGGGCTGCCGGTGGTCCTGGCCGGCTCCGTGCTGGCCACGCCCGGTCCCCTGCACGACGAGGTCGTCACCGGGCTCGAGGCCTCCGGTCGGGACTTCCGCACCGCACCCACCGGGCTGCCCGGAGCTCTCCGGCTGGCCCGGGAGAAGGCCGCGGTCGACCTGCGATGAGCCGGCCCACGCCCAGGATGCGCCGTCCCCGGCCGGTGACCGCACGGCGACGCGTCGGCCATGGGACAGGGCTCGTGCCGGGAGGGCGGCTGCCCTCAGCTCCGGCGCCGCGGGACAGCACACCGATGGAGCCCCGCGAGCCGAACGCTCCCGCCCTCGTGCCCGGAGCGGCCACGACTGCTGCCGGGGAGGACCGCAGGGACCCTGCCACCACGGCAAGAGGGCTCCCGCGACGGGACCGACGGGACCGACGGGACCGACGGGGCCGATGGGGCCGACGGGGCCCGCGGGGTCGATGGACCCGACGGGGCCGATGGGGCCGACGGGGCCGGTCCGGTACGCGAATCCGTCGGCCCTGGCGCGACCGCCTCCTCTCGGAGAACCTGCGCACCGCGCTCTCGCTGCTCGTGGCGCTCTGCGTCGGCTTCGCCGTGACCCTGGCCATGACCGGTCTGCAGGGGATCGGCACCGCCGAGGACGGCAGCCCCGCGACGGTGCTGCTCCTGATGATCGTCACGATGTCCCTGTACTCCCTGCTGTTCGCCGCGCTCACGCACTGGGCGCTGACGGGTCAGCCGCGGGCACGCATGGTGGGCACCGCCCGACTGGTGCGCGCACGCAAGCACGTCCGCACCTATCGCTGGCTCTCCGGGCGCAGCGGATCCAGCGGCGAGGTGCTGCAGCTGCTGATCACCGCCGCCATCGCCATCGGGCTGCTCGTGACCCGGCCCGAGGGCCTTCCCCTCGGGGCGCTCCTGGCCCTGACGGTCGCTGCCATGGCCACCGCCTGGATCGGCTCGGTGATGACCTTCGCGGTGGAATACGCCGCCGAGGACGCCCACGGGGACGCCTTCGACCTGCCCGGCGGCCCGGCGCACGAGCGGGACCTGTCCGACTACGTGTACGGCGCCGTGCTCATCCAGGCCTCCAGCGGTGCCTCGGATCTCGTCCCGATCACGTCGGCCGCCCGTCGCATCGTGCGCAATCACGTGATCCTCGCCCATGTCACCAGCACGATCCTCCTCACACTGGGCGTCTCCGCCCTGCTCACGACGCTGAGCTGAACGCTCGAGGGCCGACTCGCGGACCCGCCGGGCGGCCGACGTGCCGGGACCGACGATCCCTGTGAACCTCCTGGCCCGGGCGCGATGGAAGACTAGGATGGCCAGCGTCCGCCCGCCGCTGAGACGGGTGCCCGGGAAGCCTCCCTGGCACCGCGCGCCGCTCGACCCGGAAGGCTCACTCGATGCCCGACCCTCACGACCAGATCCCCAGCCGCGAGAAGGTGCTGATCATCGGCGCCGGTCCCGCCGGCCTTGCGGCCGCCGCCGCCCTCAAGGCGCTGGGCGTCCCCTTCGACCTGGTCGACCGCGCCAAGCACGTCGGCGGCATCTGGAACGAGGAGCGCGAGGACACCCCAGTCTGGTCCTCGATGGACATGATCTCCTCCCGCGAGTTCACCCAGTACGAGGACATGCTGCAGCCGGTCTCCTTCCCGGAGTTCCTCAGCCCCGGCCACATGGCGAAGTACCTGCGCGCCTATGCCGCACGCCATGAGCTGACCGAGCACTTCCGCCCGCAGGTCGCGGTGCGCTACGCCCGCCCCTTCGAGGACAATGTGTGGCAGGTCGAGCTGTCCACCGGGGAGATCCTGATCTACCGCGCGGTGATCTCCGCCCATGGCATCTCCGAGCGTCCCCACCGCCCCGACTGGGCCGCCGATGTCCCCAAGTCCGTGCAGGTCATCCACTCCAAGGAGTGGAACGGGCCCGACGGGCTCGAGGGCAAGCGGGTCCTCGTGGTCGGCTCCGGGCAGTCCGCCGCGGACATCGCGGTCGACGCCGCCCGTCGTGCCCTCGAGGTGCGCTGGTCGATGCGCAGCGGCCACTGGGTGGTGCCGCGCCGCGTGGGCGGGGTCCCCGGGGACGTCGCCGCCTCCCGCGAGCCCTCCCTGCTGGGCGGGCTGAACGCGAAGATCGCCGAGACCGTCGTCACCCGTACCGTCGGCCGCCCCGCCGATGCCGGGCTGCCCCGCCCCGAGGCCCCCCTCCTCGAGGATTCGGTGATCGTCTCGGACCACGTGCTCGACCGGGTGCGGGAGGGGCGCATCTCCCCCGTCGGCGATGTCACCGGGATCGATCAGGACGGCACCGTCACCCACCTCGGCGCCGAGCGCCATGCCGGTCATCTCCGCTACGCCCCCGATCTGATCGTGCTCGCGACCGGCTACGAGTCCGGCGCGGACCATCTGCCCGAGGACGTCGTGCCCCGCACCGCGAGCGGAGACCTGGATCTGTTCCTCGGAGCCTTCCCGCGCGGCCGCGACGACCTCGTCGTGCTCGGCCAGCAGCGCGTGGCCGGCGGCGTGCTCCCCGTTCTCGTCGAGCAGGCCGACGTCGCCGCCTACGTGCTCGCAGCCTCCCGCGACGGCGGATCCCCTGCTCTGGCGAGCTTCCAGCGCCAGCGGGCCGGCTCCGAGAGCTCCATCCCCACGGCCGACACCGACTCCTCCGGTGGCGTCCTGGGCCGCCTGGGCGGGCTGATCGGCTCCCACCGGGTCACTCCCCGCGCGGCGTCCGGGACCCCGCACGACGGCATCGAGAAGCTGGTGCCCGCCGTGGACCGCGACACCCTGCTGGCGCGGCTGCGATCGGTGCGCGGCCTGTTCGAGTGAGATCGGTGCACCGGCCGCTGGAGTGAGCAGCCGCTGCAGTGCACGGCCTCTGCTGCAGTGAAGCTGCCTGCTGCAGCGATCGGCCTGCTGCAGTGAGCTGCCCGCTGGAAAGAGCTGCCCGCTGGAGTGAATAGCCGGTGCGCAGGGTCCGAGGCGTTGCGGGGCACGGGCGCTGCGCATCGCGCTCGCTTCTCCGGGCGGACCCGGGGCGTCGGTCAGGCCCGTTCGCGCTGCCGCGCCCGCCCGGTGGGTCGTGGCTGCTCGCCGCGCCCCGCCCGGTCCCCACTCCCGGCCCGGTCCCCGCGCCCGGCCCGCTCGTTGCGCTCGGCCTGACCGTCGCCTGCGGTGCCGTGGCCGGCTCCGGTCTCCGTGCCGCGGCGGGGCCGACGGATCCACAGGGCGGCTGCGGCGCCGCCTCCGGCCAGCACGGTCACGCCGAGCACGCCGATCCCGCCGCGCTGCTGATCGGCGAGGGCGTCGGGGAGCCAGGTCCGTCCGGTGCCTCCGAACCAGCTCGCTGCCATCAGCAGATCGGTGAGCAGCAGGGTGACGCCCGCAGCGAGACCCAGCACGACCGGCACCGCGAGCACCAGCAGTCGCAGCCCCGTCCCTCGCACAGCGCGCACGACGAGGGTGATCAGCACTCCCCCGGCCAGGGCCAGCATCTGCAGCGAGAGGTGCAGGGCATGGGAGTCCAGGGCGAGCCGCAGCAGGGGGCTCGCGTAGACGCCGGCGAGGAGCGCCAGGGGCACCGCCGCGAGGAGCGCGGCGAGCCACCAGCGGTCTCCGAGGAGCGTGCCCAGCACCCGGGGCACGGCGACCGCGCTGCCCAGGAGCGCTCCGGCAGCCGCCAGCAGCAGCAGGTGCTGCAGCAGGTGCGCGGAGACCATGACCTTGCTGTACACGTTCAGCGCTCCGCTGGTCAGCAGCACCAGCACGACCCCGCTGAGCACGAGTCGCACGCTCGCACCGCGTTCGCGCTCAGGACCGCGCGGGCGCCACCACAGCAGCACGAACACGCAGGCGAGCATCATGCCGAAGGGGTCCGGACGCCAGGACGTGAGCAGGGTGGCGACGCTCGGGGCATCGGGCAGCGGGTAGCTGGTGAGCACGCCGGCCGGACCTGCCGGCGGGGTGCCGGCGTCGGCCGGCGGCGGGGAGGAGCTCATGGCCGCGGCGAGCGCGACCGCGAGGCCCATCAGGGCGAGCTCGAGCAGGGCGAGCCGGCGATAGGTGCCGGCGGCCTCCCGGCCCGTGGCGTCGTGGCCCAGGCCCGTGGCCAGCTGGCGGCGCTGCAGCGCGCCGAGGCCGGCGAGCGCCATCAGCAGCACCGCCTTCGCGACTCCCAGCTGCACATAGGCGCTGGTGAGGATCTCGGCGATGCTGTTCATGCGCACGGCGAGCGCCCAGACGCCGCTCACGGCGAGCGCGATCCAGCAGATCAGCGCCAGATGGGAGTAGCCGCGCAGCACGGCGACGTCGTCCCGCGAGCTGGTGGGCAGCACCTGGAGGATGCCGAGGCCGCCCAGCCAGATGCCCACGGCGAGCAGGTGCACGAGCATCGTGGAGGTCGCGACCTCATGGCTCGAGTCCCCGGCGGCGTGGCCGGTCATGGCGCTGGCGAAGGCGACCAGACCTGCGGCGACGGCGACCACGCGAGCGGTCGTGCGGGAGGTGCCCGTGAAGGCGGCCGTCGTCGCGGTCGCCGCGATCACCAGCGCGGCGACCAGCCAGAGGCCGAGCTCCGTGGCGAGGAAGACGCTGAGGTCGGAGCCGAAGCGCTCGGAGCCGACGGGCTGGCCGGTCGCGACCGCATAGGAGAAGGCGAGCGAGGCGCCGCGGGCGAGGGTGGTGACCGCGGCGGCGATCCCGATCACGGACAGGGCGCGGGCGCGATCCGCGTCCTCGCGCAGCAGCCATCCGGCGACGACCGCGCCGCCCAGGGTGAGCGCCGCGGCGAGATCAGCGAGCATCGAGGCGATCGGTGACCCCAGGCGGGCCAGCGGGCCCGCGTCGCGCAGCACGAGGTTGTCGCCGCCGGCGGCGTCGGCCGCGAAGACGGACAGCAGCGAGAGGACCGCGAGTCCGGCGACGACGGCGCCGACGACCAGCGGCGAGGGCCGCGTGGGGGGCGTGCTGGTCATGAGGCGATCACCACTCCTAGCCAGAGCATGGCCATACTCGTGCCGACCGAGAGCAGCAGGTAGCTCACGGCGATCGCGAAGCCGGCGCGTCGCATCAGTTCGACCACGTCGAGCGCGGCGGTGGAGAGGGTGGACAGGCCGCCGCAGAAGCCGGCGGCGAGCACCAGGTAGCCGAGCTCTGCGGCACCCGCGGCGGAGGAGCCGAGCCGCGCGACGATCAGTCCCAGCAGGAAGCTCGCGAGCACGTTGACGAAGAAGGTGAGCCAGGGCTTCACGCGCACGTCGCCGTTGCGGTAGCGGCGCGCCGCCTCCCGCATGCCCAGATCGCGCAGCCACCAGCGCAGCGCGGAGCCCGCGCCGCCGCCGATGCCCACCAGCAGTGCGCCCAGCAGGACGGTGCCGGGGCTCATGAGTCCGCCTCCGCGTCCTGCAGGTTCGTGGCCTGGCCGCCGCGCGGATCGTGACGATCCCGCCGCCGAGCGACGAAGACGAACCCGCGGCGCCCGCCGAGGATCCCGAACGCCACGGCCAGCAGGCACACCACCATGGTCATCATGGCGTAGGTGAACGCCTGCAGCGGGAAGTCCGCACCGATCATCGCGGAGCCCTCGAGCACCACGGTGGAAAAGGTCGTGAAGCCTCCGCACAGGCCCGTGCCCACCAGGGGGAGCACCCAGGGCCGTGCGGGTCGCGCCTCGAGCACACCCGTCAGCACGCCGAGGCCCAGGCATCCCACGGCGTTGACCCAGAAGGTGGCCCAGGGCAGCTCGACCAGGGTGGGCGTGGTGACGGTCGGGATCAGCACCGACAGCAGGAAGCGCAGCAGCGAGCCCACTGCGCCGCCGCCCGCGACCAGCAGCGCGATCTTCCAGCGCGGCAGGGTGGTCTGCACGGGCCCGGAGCCGAAGGTCTCGGTCGCGTCGACGTCCTCGAGATTCAGCGCCGCCATCTCGACCGTGCGCATCCGCGGATCATCGCGGCGCGGGGTCGGAGGCGTGGTGGGGCTCGAGGTCACCGGATCAGGGTACCGACGCGCGCCTCGTGGCGGTCACAGCTGGCACCGCAGGCGTGCGGCACGGCACCCTCGAGGCCCCCGCCGGAAGCAGCCGAACCCGCGCAGCCGGCACGATCTGCGCAACCAGCACGACCTGCACGCCCAGCACCATCTGCGCGACCAGCACGACCCTCGCACCGATGCGCCTGTCGCAGCCCGCGCGACGGGGCGTTCACCCCCAGACCAGGCCCAGGGCGGGATCCTCGAGCACGGCGGAGATGTCCCGCAGCAGCTCCGAGCCCAGCGCTCCGTCGATCAGACGATGGTCGAAGCTCAGCGCGAGCTGGGCGACCCGGCGGATCTCGATCCGGCCGTCGACCACCCACGGCTTCTCCTTGATGGCGCCGACGCCGAGGATCACGGACTCCCCCGGATTGAGGATCGGGGTGCCGGAGTCGATGCCGAACACGCCGAAGTTCGTGACCGTGATGGTGCCCTCGCGGGTGTCGGAGAGCGACGTGCGGCCGGCCCGGGCGGTGCGAGCGAGCTCGTCGATCCCCTCGGCCAGCTCGCGCAGGGTCATCAGGTGCGCGTCCTTGAGGTTGGGCACGATGAGCCCGCGCGGGGTGGCCGCGGCGATGCCGAGGTTCACGAAGTGCTTGTAGACGATCTCCTGTGCCTGCTCGTCCCAGGAGGCGTTGACCTCGGGGTTACGGCGGATCGCCACCAGCAGCGCCTTGGCGATCACCACGAGCGGGCTGACCTTGATGTCCTTCCACTCCCGGGAGGACTTGAGGTCCGAGATGATCTGGACGGTGCGGGTCATGTCGATCTCGTTGAAGACCGTCACGTGCGGGGCGGTGAAGGCCGAGGCCACCATCGCCTCCGCGGTGCGCTTGCGCACCGAGCGGATCGGCACGCGGGTGGTGCGCTCATCGCTGGTGACGCCGGCGAACGGCTGGTCACGGGTGGTCTTCATGGCTCCTCCGAGTCCTTCCGGTGCCTGCGGGGACTCCTGGGGGAAGTACTCCCCGTCCTGGTCGACGGCGCCGGCGGGGGCGCCGCCGCTCATGGCGCGCTGCTGCGCGGCGAGCACGTCGGCCCGCGTGACGGTCCCGTCCGGACCGGTGGCGAACACGTCGGCCAGGGCGATCCCGAGGTCCCGGGCGAGCTTGCGCACGGGCGGCTTGGCGAGGATGCGGTCGATGGGCACCTGCGGGCCGTCGTCCTGGGCGCTGCGCCGACGGCGTCGACGCTGCGGGGCGGTCTTCGCGCCGTAGCCGACGAGGTTCTTGGGCTCGCCCTCCTCGCTCTCCTGGGGCGCCACCTCGGCGGCGGTCTGCGCCTCGGCAGCCGCCGTGGCAGCAGCGTCGGCCCCGGCGTCGGCGTCGGCGTTGGCGTTGGCGTCGGCGTTGGCGTCGGCGTCGGCGTCGGCGTCGGCGTCGGAAGATCCCTCGCCGGACTCGATGTCCTGCGCACCGGACGGAGCCGGGCCCGCCGCCGGGGCGGGGCCTCCGGCGGTGTCCACGCGCAGCAGCGGGGTGCCGACGGGCACCTCGTCCCCGACGGCGACCAGGATCTCCAGGACCGTCCCGCCGACGTGGCTGGGCAGCTCGACCGCGCTCTTTGCGGTCTCCACCTCGATCACCGGGTCGTTGATCGCGATGGTGTCGCCCACGGCGACCCTGATGTCGATGATCTCGGCCTCGGTGAGACCCTCACCGGGGTCGGTGAGGGCGATCGTCACGACCGACGCGGAAGAGGGAGTCGCAGTCTCGTCTGGCATAAGGGGATCCTTTCACGCAGGGGCGCGGCCGTCAGTGCTCGAGCAGACGGTCCACACCGTCGAGCACCCGGTCGAGGTCGGGGAGGTAGGCGTGCTCCATGCGCGCCGGCGGGTACGGCAGGTGGTAGCCGCCCACCCGCAGCACGGGCGCCTCGAGGTGGTAGAAGCACTCCTCGGAGATCCGGGCGGCGATCTCGCCGCCGATCCCGCCGAGCACCGGGGCCTCATGCGTGATCAGCAGGCGCCCGGTGCGCTGCACCGAGGCGATGATCGTCGGATAGTCGATGGGGGCCAGCGACCGGGCGTCGATGACCTCGAGGTCGATGCCCTCCTCGGCGGCGGCCTCCGCGCTCTCGAGCGCGAGGGGCATGCTCGGACCCCAGGCCAGCAGGGTCGCATCGGTCCCCGGACGCACCACCTGAGCCTGCCAGGGGGAGATCTCGGGGCGGTGGTCGGGGTCCACGTCTCCCTTGACCCAGTACCGCTTCTTCGGCTCGAAGAGGATCACGGGATCCTCGCACTCGATCGCCTGACGGGTCATCCAGTAGGCGTCCTGCGCGTTCGAGGGGGCCAGGATCCGCAGGCCCGCGGTGTGCGCGAACAGCGCCTCCGGACTCTCGGAATGATGCTCGATCGCGCCGATCCCGCCGCCGTGCGGGATCCGGATCACGATGGGCATGTGCACGGCCCCCGCGGTGCGATTGTGCATCTTGGCGACCTGGGTGGTGATCTGGTTGAACGCGGGGAACACGAACCCGTCGAACTGGATCTCGACCACGGGTCGGTAGCCGCGCACGGCGAGGCCCACGGACGTGCCGACGATCCCGGCCTCGGCCAGCGGGGTATCGACCACGCGCTGGCCGCCGAACGCGGCGTGCAGGCCGTCGGTGACGCGGAAGACGCCGCCGAGCACGCCGATGTCCTCACCCATCAGCAGCACCTTGTCGTCCGCGTGCATCGCATCGCGGAGCCCAGCGGTGATCGCCTTGGCGATCGGGAGGTTGGTGGTCGACGTCGCGCTCATGCGTCCTTCCCCGTCTGCTCGGCGTCCTCGTCATCGTCCTCGAACTGCGCGATGTACTCCAGGTACTGGTCGCGATCGGCCTCGACGATCGGGTGGGGCTCGGCATAGGCATGGGTGAACATGCCCACCGGGTCCGGATCCTCCATGCCGTGGATGTGGTGGTGCAGCTGCATCGCGAGGTCGTGGGCCTCCTCGTCGCAGCGGGCGATGAACGCCTCGTCGATCTCCCCGAGCTGCTCGAGGTGGCGGCGCAGGCGCAGGATCGGATCCTTCTCGCCCCACTCCTCCTCCTCGGAGGACGGGCGGTAGCGGGAGGCGTCATCACTCGTGGTGTGGGCGGCCATGCGGTAGGTGACGGCCTCGATGAACCGCGGGCCCTCCCCCGCGCGGGCGGCGTCCAGGGCCGTGCGCACGGCGCCGAGCACGGCGAGCACGTCGTTGCCGTCGACCCGCACCGAGGGGATGCCCCAGCCGCGCGAGCGCTGCGCGAGAGGCACTCGCGACTGCACCGAGGTGGGCACGGAGATCGCCCACTGGTTGTTCTGGGTGAAGAAGACGACCGGGGCCTGGAAGGACGCGGCGAAGGTGAAGGACTCCGAGACCTCTCCCTCGCTCGAGGCGCCGTCGCCGAACAGCGCGAGCACGGCGGTGTCGGTCTCGGGGTCGCCGGTGCCGACGACGCCGTCGCGCTGCAGCCCCATGGCGTAGCCGACGGCGTGGGGCGCCTGGGAGCCGAGCACGATCATGTAG
This sequence comes from Brachybacterium alimentarium, assembly GCF_002332425.1. GTDB lineage: Bacteria > Actinomycetota > Actinomycetes > Actinomycetales > Dermabacteraceae > Brachybacterium > Brachybacterium alimentarium. Next base: position 56,666 of record NZ_NRGS01000014.1, read on the forward strand.
GGGTGGGTGCGCAGCGCGTTCGGGTCCCAGCCGCCGTGGCTTACCCCGCGGTACGACTCCAGCAGGCGCCACGGCTCGATGCCACGGGCCCAGGCGATCCCGTGCTCGCGATAGGTGGGCACGAGGTAGTCCTGCTCGCGGGAGGCATGGCCGGCGCCGATCTGCGCGGCCTCCTGCCCCAGCGCGCTCGCCCACAGGCCGAGCTGGCCCTGACGCTGCAGGTTCGTCGCCTCGAGGTCCGCCCCACGGATCATCACCATGTCGCGGTAGTAGCCGCGCAGGCGCTCCGGGGAGGCGAGGTCGTCCTCGCCGCCGGAGCCGGCCAATGCGGCGTCGAGGTCTGCGTGCGGGGTGCGGGTGCCATCGGCTGCGAGGAGCTGGACCATCGGCTCCTGGGCCGCGACATCGGGGATCGTGGATCGGAAAACACTCACGGCGGGAGCGTAACCTACGGTGCCGTAAGGAGGAAAGAGGCCCTGCTCAGCGGTGCGTCGTGCGCGTCGATCGGTCCGGGACGATCTCGAAGCGGCCGACGGGGACCTCGTCGGCAGGGCCGTGCGGCAGCGCGCTCAGGCCGCGCGGCGGGGTGAGGGATCCGAGCACGCGCGGGCCGCGCGCACCGGTGTGGGCGGGACCGTCGGGGCCGGCCAGGGTGCCGGGCAGACCGTGGGCGCCGAGGTAGCCGAGCAGGGCGATCAGCAGAGCCTCCTTGCCGTCGGCCGGGATCCCCAGCTCATCGGCGTCCAGCAGCAGCACCGGGCCCAGGTGGTGGGCGAGACGCTCGCGCAGGAGCGGATTGCGGATCCCGCCGCCGGAGGCCACCACCCGGCTCGCGCCGAGCTCGCGGATCGCCTGCGAGATGGTCACGGCGGTGAGCTCGGTGAGGGTCGCGAGCAGGTCGGGCAGGGCGAGCGCGTCCGCCGCGTCCCGCCCGAGCAGTCGGCGCACGTACTGGCCGTCGTAGTGCTCACGCCCGGTGGAGCGCGGCAGCGGCTGCGCGGAGAAGGGATCAGCGAGCAGGGCCTGCAGGGCGGGGCGGTCGACGGTGCCGGTGCGCGCGATCAGGGCGTCGTGGTCCGCAGCGCGGCCGGTCGCGGCGTGGACGGCGGCGTCCAGCAGAGCGTTCCCCGGCCCGATGTCCCCGGCGATCACCTCTCCCGGCCCGTTCCCACCGCCCACCAGGCTCACGTTGGAGATCCCGCCGATGTTCAGCACGGCGGTGCGCTCCTCGGGGTCGCCGCCGAGCAGCAGCTGGTCCAGCAGCGGTGCCAGGGGCGCGCCCTGACCTCCGGCGGCGACGTCCGCGCTGCGCAGGTCGTGGATCACAGGGAGGCCGGTGGCCTCGACGAGGCGGGAGGGGTCCCCGATCTGCAGGGTGCTGAGCGTGCGACCGTCCTGGACGTCGTGGTACACGGTCTGCCCGTGCGTGGCGACCAGGTCGGCGTCCCCGTGCTCGGCGAGCACCGCGGTGGCAGCGGCGGCGAAGGCGTCCCCCACTGCGGCGTGCAGGCGGCTCCAGGTCGCGACGTCCGCGGGGGCGGGCGGCAGCACGGCGCGCAGCGACGCGCTGGTGGCGGCCGGCCAGGGCTGTTCCCCGAGGTGCAGCGGACGGGCGGTGAGGAGGGACGGATCGGCGGGGTCCCGCGTGAACTCGACCAGAGCCACGTCGATCGCGTCCAGGCTGGTCCCGGACATCATCCCGAGCACCCTCATCGCCGGTCCCCGTGCAGCAGCAGGTCCACGGCGGCCCGCATCATCGTGCGGCCCGCGCCGTGGGCGAGGACCAGGCGACGATGGTCGGGGGCGGCGTCCGGCACGCCGACGTGCACCACGATTGTGTCGGGCCGACGGGCGAGCAGCGCGGCCAGCCGCCGCCCTTCGTCGGGATCGCTGCGCGGCAGGCGGGTGAGGGCGAGGACCTGCGGCCGATCCGCCACCGGGCCGGGAGAGCCGGGCTGGCCGGGCTGGCCGGGCCGGTCGGGCTGGCCGGGCTGGCCGGGATAGTCGGGCACGTCGGCCTGCACCCCCTGATCGCGCAGGGCCTGCACCAGCTGCTGGGAGCGCGCTCCGGAGGCGTGGTGCGCGGCGGCTCGCAGATCGAGCACCGCCACCGGGCTCAGGTCGAGGCGTGCTCCGCGCCCGCGGACGGCCCGCGAGGCGGCGTCGGCTCCCAGCTCCTCGGCGTGCCGCAGCGCATCCTGGAGATCGGGAGGAGGCACGAAGCTGCGACGGGTGCGCAGGCTGCGGCAGTGCGCGCGGGTGCCGGCGGCACGTTCACGCAGCGTCTCGCGGCGAAGACGACCGCTCTCCACCGCCGCCACCACCGCGTCGTGCGCCTCGCGGACCATCTGCTCGTCGTCGCGACGGATCGAGGTGCCCAGACACAGCAGGTCGGCGCCGGATTCGAGGGCACGCACCGCAGCCTCCCCGAAGCCGGGATCCGCAGCCACGGCGGCCATGTCGAGGGCATCGGTGATGAGCAGGCCACGGAAGGTGCCGCCGGCGGTGCGATCCAGCAGCGGGCGCGCCCACGGCGAGATCGAGGCCGGTCCGTCGCCGAAGGCGGGGACGAGCACGTGGGCGGTCATCACGGCGTCGAGCCAGGGCACGATCCGCCAGGGCGCGAGGTGCTCACGCTCGAACTCGGCGCGGTCCAGCGCGATCAGCGGCAGCGCGGTGTGCGAATCGGTCGAGGTGGCTCCATGGCCCGGGAAATGCTTGGCACAGGTGCCGAGCCCCGCCTCCATGAGACCGGTGGCGAAGGCGCGCGCATGGGCGGCGACCCGATCGGGGTCGTCGCTGTAGGCACGGGTGCCGATCACGGGGTTCGCCGGGTCCGTGGAGACGTCCAGCACCGGGGCGAGATCGAGGTCCACGTCGCAGGCCGCGAGCACGTCCCCGAGCGCGTGGCCGGCGTGCCGGGTCAGCTCGATGTCGTCGGCCTCCCCCAGCGCCCAGGCGGTGGGCAGCGGGGAGCCGGTGGCCGCCTGGATGCGGGTGACGTCCCCGCCCTCCTCGTCGATGGCGACCACGCAGTCCTCGGAGCGGGCATGGACGGCTCGGGCGAGAGCCCGGGTGGTCTCGGGATCGGGCGTGTTGTGGCCGAAGAGGATCACGGAGGCCAGGCCCGCCTCGAGCACGTCGCCCATCCAGCCGGGGAGGTCGGTGCCGGTGAACGGCGCCATGAGCACCCCGAGGACGTCCGCGTCCCACGGGGTCGTGCCGGCATCCGCCGGAATGCTCGTCATCAGTCCTTCACCGCCCCTGCTGTCAGGCCCGAGGCGAGGGTGCGCCGGACCAGCACGAAGAAGATCACCATCGGGAGCGTGATCAGCGCCGAGGCTGCCCTCACCGGTCCCCGGTCCGCGATGTTCAGCGTGACGACGGTGCGCAGCCCGACCCCTCCAGTGTACGTCCGTCCCCCGGACTCCCCACCCGAGGTCGGCGTCGCACCACGACCAACGCCCATCGACGGGCGACCATCGTCTACAGCCCGGCCCATGTCGTTGACCAGGGGTTCTCGGAGGACGACGGTGGAGTCATGCCCTCCTCATCACAGCCGTCCAGCTCTCGTCCCGAGACTCCGCCGCACCCGTGGACCGCTCCCGGAGCGGCCCCGCCGCCCCCTCGCCGGGACCAGGAGGAGGCAGGCGCGCGACCTGCCGGCAGCGCCGCCCCAGACGCACCGCACGGCGCCGCGGATGCGCAGGGCGGGACGTCGCTCCCTCCCGCGGCGTCCCTGACTTCCCCGGCTTCCCCGACCTCCTCTGCTTCCGCGAGCGCGGCGCTCCGTCGCGTCTCCTGGCGCAGCGTCGTCATCTTCGGCGCGGTGGCCTACGGCCTGCTGGCGCTCTGCGCGGCACCGTTCTGGGTGCTCGAGGGCGGCATCGCCCATCCGCTGTACACGCTCGTGATCGGCGCGGGGATGTTCGCTCCGACGATCGCCTCGGTCGTGGTCGCGAAACTCGTGGACCGCACCTCGTGGCGCGATGCCGTGGGCCTGCGCTTCCGCGGGAAGTGGAAGCGGATCCTGCTGTGGGCTCCGCTCGCGGCGCTGATCATGTTCGCGATCAATCTCGCCACCGCCGTGATCATGGTGCTGCGCGGAGTGCCCGGCGATCTCACCGGCAGCACCTGGGCCGCCGAGGTCTCGCGCGCGATGGCCGAGAACGGCGCCGAGATGCCCACGGCGGCCGCGGTGGCCCTCATCCTGGCCGTCACCTTCCTCGGCATGCTGCTGACGGTGGTGCCCGCGCTCGGGGAGGAGATCGGCTGGCGCGGCTGGCTGTGGCGCGAGCTGAAGCCCCTGGGCGCCTTGCCCGCGATCGTGCTCGGTGGAGCGATCTGGTCGCTGTGGCATCTCCCGATCACGCTCATCGGCCACAACTACACCGGCGAGCCCCGCTGGGCGGCGGTCGCCATGTTCATCCCGGCGTGCATCGCCCTGAACTACCTCTTCGTCGCGATCACCGAGCGTGCGGGTGGCAACCCGATCCCGTCGGCCTTCGCCCATTCGGTGCTGAACTCGACCCTGGGCCTCACGCTCAGCGTGGTCGCCACGAGCGACACCGTCGCCTCGCTGAACTGGTTCGTCGACACCCCGCTGGGCCTCATCGGGATCGTGCTGACCGCCGCCGTCGCCGGCGCGATCACGCCGCGGCACGCCCGCCCCGACACCGGTCTTCCGGGCGCCGCTGCCGGGCACGGCGACGGCGAGCACGCACCGGCTGCTCCGACGGCGGGCGGCTGAACCGCTCAGCGCCCGGTCTCCGACCGGCACAGGCTCTCCGTCCGGTGCAGGCTCTCCGTCCGGTGCAGGGCTCGGCCCGGCGGCAGCATCTGCCGCCGGGCCTCCCTCTGCATCGGGCCGCGCCGCCGGATCATCGCGCCGACCGGTGCGGCGCCGCGCGTCACTCGACGGCGACCTCCGTGCGGGCCTCCTGCTCGGAGTAGAGCGCGTCGAGGTCCAGCGGCTCCTGATCGGCGTCGAGGTCCTGGACCGGCAGCGGGCAGTCTCCGAGGTCGCGGATCTCCAGGCGCTCGCCGCCCTGGTTCATCGACTGGTGGGCGATGACGCCGGGCAGGGTGTAGCGGGCGGCCTGCCAGGCGTTGACCATGGGCTGCTTGCCGTCGACCACGGCACGCGCGAAGTCGTCGACCAGGAAGTGGTGGGCGCCCTCGTGACCGTTGGGCATGCCCAGGAACTCCTGGGGCAGGCGCGCCTGGTGGTGGGAGCGGGCGGCGCCCGCCACGAAGGCGTCACGCAGCGTCGGCGAGACGTCCGCGAGGCGAGGATCGTCCAGGCTCATGGTCCGATCGGTGCGGATCAGATCCGTCACCTCGAGGACACGCTTCTTGTCGTGCCAGTAGGTGACGTCGATGGTCTCCTCGAAGGAGGACTCCTCGCCGAAGAAGCGGAACCGGGATTCCCGCTTGTGGCTGGGGTAGCCCACGCGGCGCAGCTCGTTCGTGCGGAAGGCTCCGCCGTTGTCCATCCCGAACAGGGCGAAGGCGTTGGAGACGTCGTTGCCGAACATCGAGACGTCCTTGTCGAACACCCCGTCCCCGCGAGTGTCGGGCCGGCCCAGCGCCGAGACGGAGACGGCGTGCCGCTCCCCCAGCACCCCGAGGATGCCGCCGATCGAGTGCGTCGGGTACAGCAGCGGCGGATAGGACGCCGTGGACTTCCAGCTCTCGCCGCCGGAGTACTTGTACGCGTCGTAGAAGCCGAGATCCATGTCGTGGACGTAATCGCCCTCGGCGTAGAACACCTCGCCGAAGGCCCCGGTGCGGTGGATGCGGCGTGCCAGCACCACGGCGGCGTTGTACTGGCTGGTCTCGCCCATCATGTAGACCAGGCCCGTGCGCTGCACCTCCTCGGTGATCTGCCGGATCTCGTCCTCCTCGATCGCCATCGGCACCGCGGAGTAGACGTGCTTGCCGGCGCGCAGCGCGGCCAGGGCGTGCTGTCCATGGGTCCAGCGCTGGGTGAAGATCGCGACGGCGTCGACGTCGGAGGCGAGCAGGTCCTCGAGGGTGTCGTAGCGCCGGTCGAAGGCCACCCCGCGCGCCTCCACCGCATCGATCCGCTCGGGGACGGAGTCGACCGCATACAGCGCATCGATCTCGGGATGGGCGGCGAACAGCTCGGCGAAGTGCGACCCGAACTGGCCGATCCCGACGATACCCAGGGTGAACGACATACTTCCTCCTTGAAATTAAGTGTCAGGAGGAACGCTACGTCACCGCGAACCGTTGCGGCAACCGCCGGTCAGATCCGGCGCCAGCGGCCGTTGCGCCACACGTCCCGCCACGGCGGCACGTGCTGCCCCGTGGCCGCCATCCGCCGACGGAGCCTGCGCCGGGTGACGAGCATGCCGACGGTGCCGATCGCCAGCAGCGGGATCTGGACGGCGAAGGCGGCACGGAAGGCCACCAGGTCGTAGTTCCCGTCGGGCCGCAGCAGGTCCAGCACCATGCCGATCAGCAGGATCGAGATGAGGCCGCCGAGGAAGCCGCCCATGATGACCATGCCGGTGGCGGTGCCGAGTCGGTGCTTCGCGAGGTCCGTGCGGGGGAAGTCGAAGCCGACGGAGGAGGCCGGACCGCCGATCGAGAAGCCCGCCACCAGGAACAGCAGCAGCCAGATCGGCGCCGGGCCGGGCCACAGCACGATCGCGATCAGCGGAGCGGCGATGGTGGCGAGGATGAGCAGCACCAGCGTGGAGCGGCGCAGCGGATGACGGGTGGTCAGGGCTCCGATCGCGGGACCGCCGACGATCCCGACCACGACCAGGAACGTCATGATCGCGGAGGCGGCGGGACGACTGAGCCCCTCCCCCGCCGTGAGATACGGATAGCCCCACATCATCGAGAAGGAGATGCCCGTGAAGCCGGCGGTGAAGTGGGTGAAGAAGCCCAGCTGGGTGGCCGGGTGCCGGATGATCCGGCCGAGGACCAGGGGGATCCGCGCGAGGTTCTGCTGGGAGCGGGGCCTGGGGATCCCCGGAGGGCTGGCGCGCACCACCAGCAGCGCGAGCAGCCCGGCGCAGGCGCTGACCCCGGCCGTGGTCGCGAAGGCGGTGCTCCATCCGGAGACCGAGAGGATCGCGACGAACGGCACGGCGGAGGCGATCTGTCCCACCTGTCCGAGGATGCCGGTCAGCTGGGTGAGCACCGGCACCCGGGCGGCCGGGAACCAGGCGGGGACCAGGCGCACGGCGCTCGAGAAGGTCAGGGCGTCTCCGGCGCCGACGACCACGCGGGCCACGATCGCGACCCAGACCAGGTCGGTCTGGGAGATGAGGAGCTGCCCGACGGTCATGAGCACGGCGCCGCCGGTGAGGGTGACGCGGGAGCCGTAACGATCCAGGAGCAGGCCCGCGGGCACCTGGGCCAGGGCGTACACCAGCAGCTGGAGGACGACGAAGGTGGAGACGATGGTCGCCGAGGTGCCGAAGCGCTCGGTGGCCTCCAGGCCGGAGACCCCCATCGTGGTGCGCTGCAGGACGGCGACGGAATACGCGAGCACCGCCGCGATCCAGACGACGTAGGCGCGCGTGCCTCCGAGGTGCTTGGCGTCGACCGCGCGGGCGCCCATGATGATCCTGCTCTCCAGCTCGTGAGGTGTTTCTCGACCGCGTCGAGGCTATACCCGTCGAGGTCATCGCCGCGTTCCTGACCACCCCTTGCCCTCAGCGAGGCGCGTCGGCCCGCTCATCCTGTGGACACGGCGCCCCCATGCTCCTCGCTCGGGGCCTATAGTCCGGGGCATGCGCATCACGACGACGATGACCTGGTGGACCGCCTGAGGGCGGTCCCCTGTCGCATGCGCTGACACCGAAGCCGCCCGCTGTGGGGCGGCTCCTGTCATCGGCGGACGCTCCCGCATCGGGCCCGAGACGAAGGACCACGACCCGATGAGCACCACCGCTGACCCCCTCCGCGCACACACCTCTGCCTCCCCCGGCGCGACGCGGGATGCCGCACCGCGCACCCTCGCGCAGGCCGCCGACCTCACCCGCGCCCCTGAGCTCACCGGGAACACCGGCGGGCGCTTCGGCTCCTACGGCGGGGCCGTCCTGCCTCCGCCGCTGGTGGGCCCGATGCAGGAGGTCGCCGACGCCTACGAGGAGGCCCGGCACGACGAGGGCTTCTACGCCGAGTACGTCCGCCTGCTGCGCGACTACGTCGGCCGTCCGTCGGCGATCTCCCCGGCCGACAGGCTCTCCGACGCGCTCGGCGGCGCACGCATCCACCTCAAGCGTGAGGATCTCAACCACACCGGCGCGCACAAGATCAACCACACGATCGGCGAGGCGCTGCTGGCCCGGCGGATGGGCAAGCGCACCCTGATCGCCGAGACCGGCGCCGGTCAGCACGGGGTCGCGCTCGCGACGGCCGCTGCACTGGTAGGCCTGGAGTGCGAGATCCACATGGGCGCGGTGGACGTGGCCAAGCAGCGTCCGAACGTGGTGCGCATGCGCCTGCTGGGTGCGAAGGTGGTCTCGGTCGAGGTGGGCCAGAAGACCCTCAAGGAGGCTGTGGACTCGGCGTTCGGCGTCTATGCCGCCGATCCCGAGCGCTACCTCTTCGCGATCGGGTCCGTCGTCGGCCCCGCGCCGTTCCCGGACCTGGTCCGCGATTTCCAGTCGGTCGTGGGCCGCGAGTCCCGCGCCCAGTTCCTCGCAGCGCACGGACGCCTGCCCGACGCGGTGATCGCCTGCGTGGGCGGCGGCTCCAACGCGATCGGTGCGTTCACCGCCTACCTCGAGGATGCCGACGTGCGCCTGATCGGCGTGGAGCCCGGCGGGCACGGCGAGGAGACCGGGCAGCACGCGGCGACGATGACCTTCGGGCGCCCCGGCATGCTGCACGGCATGGAGACCCTGGTGCTGCAGGATGCGGACGACGAACCGGCCGCGGTGCACTCGATCGCCTCGGGGCTCGACTACCCCGGGGTGGGGCCGCAGCACGTCCATCTGCGCGATCTGGGCCGCGTCGAGTACGAGAAGGTGGGCGACGAGGCCGTGCTCGAGGCCTTCCAGCAGCTCAGCCGCACCGAGGGAATCATCCCGGCGCTCGAGTCCGCGCATGCTCTCGCCCACGCGATCCGTCTCGCCCCGACGCTCCCGCCCGAGACGAACCTGCTGGTCAATCTCTCCGGCCGCGGTGACAAGGACATCGACTACGTCGCCGAGAGGATCGGGATGACCGGGGAGGCCGACGAGATCGTCGGCTGAGCCGACCGCCCTCCGCCGGCCCGCTGGGCACGGCGCCGGGTGGGGCTGGAGGTGGTCGCCGTGGCCGACGGCGGCTCGCTCACCGTCGGTGCGGCGCTGGCCCGGAACACGCTCAAGATCCTGCTGCCCTGGCAGGCGGGGCATGTGACGGCGATCGCGGCGATGTGGGGCGGGTTCGAGGACGGCGATCCGGTCGCCTACACGTCCTCGATCGTCGTCTACGTCCTGATCACGGCCTACGCGGTGATGTGCCTGCGCGGCAGCGGCCGTGGGCCCCATGACCTCTTGGCCGGCAGCGTGGTCAGGCCGGTCGGCGCTCCCGCCACGCCCTCGCCACCTCGATGAGCAGGTCGTTCGCCTCCTGCTCGGCGATGGTGGCGCGCACTCCGTCGGTCCCGTAGGCGCGCAGCACGAGCCCGCGCCGGTCCGCGAACTCCGCGAACTCCGTCGTCTTCTCCCCCAGGGGGAAGTAGACGAAGTTCCCCTGTGCGGACGGCATCTGCCAGCCCTGCTCGGCGAGCGCGGACAGCACCCGCGACCGCTCCTCGCGGATCCAGACGGCCCGTCGGTCCAGTTCCTGCTGCACGTCTCCTCGCAGGCTCATCAGGGCTGCGGTCTGGGCGGGGATGCTCGCCCCGAACGGCACGGTGACCTGGCTGAGCGCACGTGCCAGCCGGGGGTGGGCGACGGCATAGCCGATCCGCAGGCCGGCCAGGCCCTGCAGTTTGGAGAAGGTGCGCAGCAGCACCACGTTGCCGTGGCGGCGGAAGATCCCGGCGGTGCCCGCCACGGTGGCCGGGTCGTGGAATTCGCGGTAGGCCTCGTCGATCGCGACCACGGCGTCCTCGGGGACCGCGCCGAGGAACGCTTCGATCTGCGCGGTGGACAGCGAGGCCCCGGTGGGATTGTTCGGGGTGCACAGGATGATCAGACGGGTGCGGTCGGTGACCGCTGCGGCCATCGCGTCGAGGTCGTACTCGAGCTCGGCGGTGAGGGGCACCTGCACCGAGACACCGCCGTGGGAGCCGACGAGGATCGGGTAGGCCTCGAAGGAGCGCCAGGGGTAGACGACCTCGTCGCCCTGGTCGACGAGGGCTCGCACCAGATCACCGGTGACCGCGACCGATCCGGTGGACAGCGCGATCTGCGAGGGATCCACGCCGTGCTTCGTCCCGAGCGCCTCGCGCAGCTCGTGGGCTGCCGCATCCGGGTAGCGGTTCGTCACCTCGAGGCCTGCGGCGGCGGCGTCCCGGACGGCCGCCACCGGGGGGAACGGCGATTCGTTCGAGGAGGCCTTGAAGCGTCGGCTCCCGTCCTCCGCGGCGGGCTTGCCGGCGACATAGGCGGGCAGCTCCTCGAGCACGGAGCGGACACGAATGGTCTCGGACGGTGCGGGCACGACGTCAGGATCGGGCGTGGTCGACATGCCTCCAGCGTAGGCGGATCTCGGTGGGCCCCGCGCGCTGTCCGCGACGGACGACGGACAGCGCGCGACGGACGCCCGACGCCCGACGATGAGGTTTTCCCCCGTGCCTCTGCGGGACCGGGCTGGAACAATGGGGCCATGCGATTCCTCGGACACATCATCGTCACCGGCCTCGCGCTGTGGGTCACCGCCCTGATCCTGCCCGGCATGCACCTGGGCGACAACAGCGCGGCCATGCTCACCCAGGTCATCACCATCGCCGTGATCGCCGTGATCCTCGCTCTGATCAACACGATCGTGAAGCCGATCCTGTCGTTCCTCACCTTCCCGATCACCTGCCTCACCCTCGGCCTGTTCCAGCTGGTCATCAACACCCTGATGCTGCTGCTGACGAGCTGGGTCTCGGGTCTGCTCGGCCTGACCCTGGAGTTCGACACCTTCTGGTGGGCACTGCTGGCGGGCGTGATCATCGGGATCCTCTCCGCGATCGTCGAGGCCGTGACCGGGATCGGTGACGAGCGCGAGGTGCGCGACTGACCCGGTCCGAGGCGGTTCCGGCCCGGCACGGACCGGCGCCCATCCCGGGCCGAGATTCTGGGAGAATGCCCCCATGGCTCATTCCTTCGCGGACATCACGCCGCCGATCGCCCTGACCCCTCTCGATGGCCGCTACCGCGCGCAGGCCGCGCCGCTGGTGGATCACCTCTCCGAGGCCGCGCTGAACCGTTCTCGCCTGGTGGTGGAGACCGAGTGGATGATCCATCTGCTCGACGGGGAGGTCATCCCCGGTCTGCGTCGCCTCAGCGATGACGAGCGCGCCCTGCTGCGGGCAATCCCCGAGGACTTCGGTGCCGAGGGCATCGCCGAGCATGCCGAGATCGAGCGCGAGACCGTGCACGACGTCAAGGCGATCGAGTACTACATCAAGCGCCGCCTGGCCGGCACCAGCCTCGAGCCGCTGGCCGAGGTGGTGCACATCTACTGCACCAGCGAGGACGTCAACAACCTCTCCTACGCCCTGATGATCCGCGGGGCGGTCCACGACGTGTGGCTGCCGGCGTTCGAGCAGCTCATCGGCGACCTCCAGGTCCTGGCCCGGGAGACCGCCGACGTGCCGATGCTGTCGCGCACCCACGGCCAGCCGGCGACCCCCACCACTCTGGGCAAGGAGATGGCGGTGTTCGCCCACCGTCTGGGCCGTCAGGCGCGACGCCTCCGCGCCGACGAGATGCTCGGCAAGATCAACGGCGCCACCGGTACCTACGCCGCGCACGCCGTCGCCGTGCCGTCGGCCGACTGGGAGCAGGTCTCCCGCAGCTTCGTCGAGCACCTGGGGCTCACCTGGAACCCGCTGACCACGCAGATCGAGTCCCATGATTGGCAGGCCGAGGTCTACGCGGACATCGCGCGCGCCGGCCGCATCCTGCACAACCTGGCCACCGACATCTGGACCTACATCTCGATGGGCTACTTCCGTCAGCGGCTCTCCGCGCAGGGCGGCACCGGCTCCTCGACGATGCCCCACAAGGTGAACCCGATCCGCTTCGAGAACGCCGAGGCGAACCTCGAGATCTCCGGGGCGCTGCTGGACTCGCTCTCCCAGACCCTGGTCACCTCGCGTCTGCAGCGCGATCTCACCGACTCCACCACCCAGCGCAACATCGGGCCGGCGCTCGGGCACTCGCTGCTGGCGATCTCGAACCTGCGCCGAGGACTTTCGGGCCTGGACGTCGACGCCGAGGCCATGGCCGCGGACCTCGAGGGCAACTGGGAGGTGCTCGGCGAGGCCGTGCAGTCCGTCATGCGCACCCTCGGCGTGCAGGGCACCACCGGGATGGACAACCCGTACGAGCGGCTGAAGGACCTCACCCGCGGGCACCGGGTCACCGGCGAGGGCATGCGCGAGTTCATCGGCACCCTGGGCCTGCCCGCGGCGGAGCAGGAGCGTCTGCTGGCCCTCACCCCTCAGACCTACGTCGGCTATGCCGCCTCGCTCGTCGAGCACCTCGACACGAAGGGCGACCAGGGCGACGAGGGCGGACGGTCCTGATGAGCACCGCCGAGGAGCCTGCGGTGCCCGTCGGCCGCGAGGCGGACGGATCCGCGGATGCGGGCGCCGCCGCGTCGGCCGCCGCGGCGCCGGAGACGCCCGTCCCCACGAAGCCCGGGGACCACGGCACCCACGGGGATCCCGGCTACCAGGGCAGGAAGTCGCCCTACCTGCGGCGGCTGAAGCTCATCGAGGGCCAGGTGAGAGGCCTGCACCGGATGGTGGAGGACGACACCTACTGCATCGACGTGCTCACCCAGATCTCCGCGGTCACCAAGGCGCTCGAATCGGTGGCCCTGGGTCTGGTCGACGACCACATCCATCACTGCGTGCACGACGCCGCGGCGTCCGGGGACAGCGAGGAGCTGGACCGCAAGATGGACGAGATCATGGGTGCCGTCCGACGGCTCATGAAGTGACTCCGTCCGACGTGCCCCCGCCTGCCCTGCCGCGCGAGTTCTTCGATCGCCCCGTGCTCGAGCTGGCACCGCTGCTGCTGGGCTGCGTCCTGGTGGGGCGCGGCGTCGCCCTGCGGATCACCGAGGTCGAGGCGTACGTCGGTGCCGAGGATCCCGGCTCCCACGCCTATCGCGGGCTCACCGCGCGCAACGCCACCATGTTCGGCGAGCCGGGGCACCTGTACGTGTACCGCCACATGGGCCTGCATTCGTGCATGAACATCGTGGCGGACGCCGCCGGGACCGGCACCGGGTGCCTGATCCGGGCCGGCGAGGTCGTCGGAGGCGTCGAGACCGCGCTCGCCCGACGCCAGGCCGCCGGGGTGTGCCGCACCGAGCGGGACCTCGCGCGAGGCCCTGGTCGCGCCACCGTGGCCAGCGGGATCACCTTCGCGGACGACGGCCTGGACCTGTGCGACCCGGGCTCCGGGATGCACCTCACCGGCCGGCTGGATCCGCAGGATCGGCCCGACGGGGAGCAGCCGGGCGAGGAGCCCCTCCTGCCCCATCCGCAGCTGGCCGTCGGCCCGCGGATCGGCCTGCGCGAGGAGGCCTCGCACCCCGAGCTGTTCCCCTGGCGCTACCGGATCGTCGGCGACCCGACCGTCTCCGGGCCCGGTCTGATGAACCGCTGACCGGCCCCGCGCACGGCGTGCCAGGTCGATGGTGCACTGGCCGGGACCAGGCTGCCGGAGCAGGGTCGGGTCAGCGAGGACGGATCGAGACCGACTCGAGCGAGGCGTCCTCGGGCAGACGCAGCGCGAGCCCCACCGCCGCGGCGACCGACGTCGGCTGCAGATAGTTCTCCTCCTGGTACTCGCCGCCCTCGAAGGAGCGCAGCTGGCGCTGCATGTCCGTCGCCACGCGCCCGGGGTGGATGGAGCTGACGCGCACCCCGTTGTCGCGCTCCTCGGCGCGCAGGGAGTCGGCGAGGCCACGCATCGCGAACTTCGAGGCGCTGTAGGCGCCACGGGTGCGCACGGCGTTGATCCCGGAGCCGGAGTTGATCATCACCACGGTGCCGCGGGCACGACGCAGGGCCGGCAGCAGCACCCTCGTCAGCTCGGCGACGGCCACCACGTTGATCTCGAAGGATTCCGTCCACTGCTCGGGCGCGGACTCCTCGACGGTGCCGTTGGCGAGGATCCCGGCGGAGTGCACGACGCCCGCCAGCCCGGCGGAGAGATGCAGGGCATCCACCGCGGCGGCGACGGCGGCGTAGTCGGTGAGCTCGGCGACGAACACCTCGGCGGAGGGGAACTGCGCCGCGAGCTGCGTGAGCGCCTGTTCGTCACGGCCGCCCAGGATCAGGTGGTGATCACGGGCGAGGTCCTCGGCGACCGCGCGGCCGATCCCGCGGTTGGCTCCCGTGATGAGGACGGCGGGACGGGACGTGCTGGTGGGGGCAGGGTTCTGCGACGAGTCGTTCATACGACGAGTCTGTCATGCCCGTCGAGGAACTCCTCAGCCCGCTGCGCCCGGGGCGCTCGTCGGCCCGTGGATCCGCCGCAGTGAGACCATGTCGTCGTGCAGACCCTCACGGAGAACAGGACCTGGCTGCGGGTCGAGGTGATCGTCGTCCTCGCGCTCTCGCTGGGGCGCAGCGCCGTGTACTCGCTGATCGCGCTGGTGCAGGCGCTCGCGGCCGGGCCGCTGTCCGGGCAGAGCACCTCGCTGAACTCCTCGCTCCAGGAGAACCCCTGGCTGGACCTCCTCCAGCAGCTGCTCTCGATCGTCTTCACCCTGACCCCTGTGGCGCTCGTGGTGCTGCTGCTCGCCCTCAGCGCGGGCACGTTCGCCCAGGCGCTGCGGGATCTGGGCGTGGACCTCGGCCGCCCCGGGAAGGACCTCGCCTGGGGCCTCGCGCTCACCGCAGGCATCGGCCTGCCGGGACTCGCCGTCTACTACGCGGGCCGCGCGCTCGGCGCGACGGTCGAGGTGATCCCGGCGGCGCTGGACACCCACTGGTGGACGGTGCCGGTGCTCGTGCTGCATGCGGTGAAGAACGCCGTGCTGGAGGAGGTCATCGTGGTCGGCTACCTCTACCAGCGGCTCGAACGGCTGGGCTGGTCGGGCCGGCGGATCATCATCGCCTCGGCCCTGCTGCGCGGGGCGTATCACACGTACCAGGGGGTGGGCCCGGGTCTCGCGAACCTCGCGATGGGACTCGTGTTCGGGGAGTTCTACCGGCGCTCCCGCCGCACGATGCCGCTCATCGTCGCGCACACCCTGATCGACGTCTTCGCCTTCGTGGGGTATGCCCTGCTGAAGAGCCTCATCGCCACCTGAGCCGGCACCGGCTCCGGCAGGAGTATCAGGGACCGTCGGGCGAGCCGCGGAGCACCACGCCTCAGAGGATGTAGGCGTCGTCCTCGCCGTCGGACTCGATCGGCAGGCCGGACTCGAACCAGATGTCCATGCCGCCGGCGACATTGATCGCTTCGAAGCCGTTGACGTTCAGCCACTGGGCGACCTGGAAGCTGCGGCCTCCCCCACGACAGACGATGTAGAGCGCCTCGTCATCCTCGGGGAGCTTGTCCAGGTTCTCCATCAGGGAGCTGGCCGGGATGTGCTGAGCGGTGGGCGCATGCCCTGCGTCCCACTCGTTCTGCTCACGCACGTCGATGAGGTGCGCGCCCTCGGGCACTTCGGACGGGGTGACGTTCTCGAGTTCCATGCTCTCCAGCCTAATCCCCCTGGTCCGAGCATGGGACGGACAGCTCGCGCGCTCTCCGGCGGATCTCGTCGGCCCCCGCCGGCCCCTCTGGAGAGTGCCGTCCCCCGCGGGATCGGCGGATCACGTCGTGCACGACGGCGGGCGGCCGGCCCGGGAAGGGACCGGCCGCCCGCCGCCGACCTCGTGGCCCGCACGCGGTCGTCGCGCGACGGAGTGCTCCGGCGCATGCGCGCGGTCGCGGCTCAGGCGGCGCGCCTCGCGTACCGCTTGACCAGAGGCGTTCCCACGAGCACGGCAGCGATCACGACCGCATAGGCGGCGACCACGCTGACCAGGTACTGGACCAGCATCGTCGCGTCCTTCGGGGCGCCGCCGATGACCGTGGAGATCACCAGCAGGGCGGTGCCGGTGGCGAGGATCGAGCTGAGCCCCACGGGCACGGCGATCTCGGCCAGCCGCGCCCGGTGCAGCTGCCCCACCTCGGCGCCGGCGATGTGCTGGGCGCGCAGGCGCGGGGCCTGGTCGATGACGCGGGCGGTCTGGGTGACCCCGGTGCTCACGGCCGCGAGCACCGCGGCGATGCCGAGGGTGAGCAGCCCGCCGGTGGACATCGCGGTGTTCATCATGATCTCGTCCGGGTTCTCGCCCGTGCCCAAGGCCGCGATCATCGTGAGGAACCCGGCGATCACCAGAGCGAACGTGATGCCCGAGACGGCTCGCCAGCCCGCTCGCGGGTCCCCGGCGAGCCGCCGGGCGCCCACCATGAGCGACGGGAACGGCGCGGTCCTCGCCAGCAGCAGCGCGGTGACCCACACGATGAAGGGGCCCACCACGTTGAGTCCGGCGACGATCGCGGCGATGAACAGCACCATCACGGCGATGGCCGCGCCTCCGCCACCGCTCTGCCCCATGAGGGTGGTGCCCACCTGCATGAAGCCGACGAAGCCGATGATCAGGACCACCCAGAGGACCACGCGGATCACGGACATCCGCACCACGCGGGAGTCGCGGGCCACGCCCAGCGGGCTGAGCACCACGCCGGTCAGCGCGACCGCCGCGGAGCCCGCGGCGATCAGCACCAGGGCGACCACCAGGACCAGGTAGGCCCACCACGGCATCAGCAGATCGGCGACGGTGAACGGGGTGATCCCGAAATCGAGACCGGTGAGGGCGGGGGTCACGGCGACGTGCGCACCGAGGCCGAGCACGGCGCCGAGCAGCGACTGGCCGACCACGTCGAGGACCGCGAGGGATCCGACCTGGCCGCTGGTCCCGCCGACCAGACGCATCGTGGCCAGGTCCTTCTCGCGGCGGGCGAGGGACAGCCGCGCGGCGGAGCCGCCGAGGCCGACGGCGCTGGGCACCAGCAGCACCGAGGCCGTGATCGCGCACAGCACGAGGAAGCCCATGATCGAGGCCTCCCCCGTCATCGGGGTGCTCCCCTCCGGGAGGCGGCCGACGAAGGCCGCGGCGCCGCCGACGACCGTCGCGGTGATCGCGGTCGCCGCGGTGAAGGCGATGACGGGCAGGATGTCGGCGAGCGCGCCGCGGCGACGCAGCAGGAGCGGGGCGGACTGGAGCAGGGCGCTCATCGGGCCACCGCCTGAGTCTCGGTGGCGGCGTCGGCCGGGCGCACGAACTCCTGCGCGATACGGCCGTCGCGCATGGCGACGGTGCGGCGGCACACGGCCGCCACCTTCGCGTCATGGGTGACCATCACGAGGCTCGCGCCGGATTCGCGGCAGGTGTCCACGAGGATCTGCAGCACGGACTGGCCGGTGGTCTGGTCCAGGGCGCCGGTGGGTTCATCGGCGAAGACCACCGAGGGCCGTCCGGCCAGCGCCCGGGCGATCGCCACGCGCTGGGCCTGGCCACCGGAGAGCTGGGTGGGCCGACGGTCGTGCATCCCCTGCAGCCCCAGGCGGTCCAGCCAGCTGCGTGCGTCCGCAGCGGCGGTCCGACGGGAGATGCCGGCGAGCATGCGCGGCAGGATCACGTTCTCCAGCGCCGTGAGCTCGGGCAGCAGCTGGCCGTCCTGGAAGACGAAGCCGAAGTCCTGGCGGCGCATGCGGGTGCGGGCGCGGTCGCCGAGCGAGGAGAGGTCCGTGCCGTCGTGCCGGACGGTGCCGGAGGTGGGACGCAGGATCCCGGCGAGGATGTGCAGCAGCGTGGTCTTGCCGCAGCCGGAGGGTCCCATCACGGCCAGCGAATCGGCACGGGCGATGTCGAGGTCGACGCCGTCCAGCGCGTGGGTCGCGGTGCCCTGCGTGCCGTAGGTCATGACCAGACGCCGGGCCGAGAGGACCGGGGCCGGATGCATGGCGGCCGGGCCCGTCGGCGCAGGCTGTGTGGGCTGTGTGGGCTGTGCAGGCTGCGTGGACTGTGCCGGCTGTGCGGGTGCGGGCTGCGTGGGCTGTACTGGCTGTGCGCGAGGGTTCGACGGGTCCGCGGCAGGCACGGTCTGGGCCGACGCGTAGCGGGTCGGCTCGGGAGAGGGGGTGGCGGCCGGAGGGGCGGGGCGGGTGTGGGGCGCGTTGTTCATGTGTCCAAGACTCGTCCGCGGGCCCCGCCTCGCGCGTCGGCCCCGGGATCGATATCCCGGTCCCGACGTCATCCCACGGTCTGACGTCCGCGGTCCTCCCCGGGGTCCTCCCCCGGGAACCTGCCCCAGGAACCTGCCCCGGGTAGCCCGGTCCCTCGAGCTCTTCCCGGAGGATCCTGCCCGGAGCGACAGGCGTCCGGAGCCGCCGGCGTTTCGAATCACCGGTGACTGGAGCGCCGGCGTCCCGAGTCACCGGCCTCAGGCCCCGCGCGGGAGGGGCCGATCAGCCGAAGCGGCCGGAGATGTAGTCCTCGGTCTGCTTGTTGGTCGGGTTGGTGAAGATCGTGTCGGTGTCGTCGATCTCGATGAGGTGGCCGGGCTTGCCGGTCCCCGCGATGTTGAAGAAGCCGGTGCGGTCGGAGACCCGGGAGGCCTGCTGCATGTTGTGCGTGACGATCACGATCGTGTACTCCTCCTTCAGCTCGTGGACGAGGTCCTCGATCGCGAGGGTGGAGATGGGGTCAAGCGCCGAGCAGGGCTCGTCCATGAGGACCACCTCGGGCTCCACGGCGATGGTCCGGGCGATGCACAGGCGCTGCTGCTGACCACCGGAGAGCCCCATGCCGGGCTTGTCCAGGCGGTCCTTGACCTCGTTCCAGAGGTTCGCGCCGGTCAGCGACCGCTCCACCAGCTCGTCGGCCGCGGCTTTGGAGATCCGGCGGTTGTTGAGCTTCACGCCGGCCAGCACGTTGTCGCGGATCGACATGGTCGGGAAGGGGTTCGCCTTCTGGAAGACCATTCCCACGCGGCGGCGCACGTTGACCGGGTCGACGCGGGAGTCGTAGATGTTCTGGCCGTTGATCTCGACCGTGCCCTCGGCGTACGCGCCGGGGATCACCTCGTGCATCCGGTTCAGGGTGCGCAGGAAGGTCGACTTCCCGCAGCCGGAGGGGCCGATCAGCGCCGTCACGGAGCGGGGCCGGATCTGGACGTCGACGCCCTCCACGGCGAGGAAGTCGCCGTAGTAGATGTTGAGGTCCTCGACGTTGATGGGCTGGGGCGCTGCCATCAGATGTCCTTTCGCAGGGGGCTGCCGCTCAGCGGCTGAGCTTCGGGGAGAAGTAGTGGCTGATCAGGCGCGCGATGATGTTCAGGATCATCACGATCACGATCAGGGTGAGGGCGGCCGCCCAGGCACGATCGATGTTCGTCGTGATCGAGCAGGCGTACACCTCCTGGTTCACGGGGTTGGTCACGGTGTCGCTCATGCAGTTCGCGCTGCCGGCGCGGTACTGCTGATTGATGAACGTGGGCAGCGTGGCCATGCGGCCGTCGAACATGTTCCAGTTCACCGAGGTCACCATGCCGACCGTGAGCAGCAGCGGGGCGGTCTCGCCGATCACCCGGGCGATCGCCAGGGTGATGCCGGTGCTCAGGCCCGCGATCGCGGTGCGCAGCACGACCTTGACGATGGTCAGCCACTTGGGCACGCCCAGTGCGTAGGCCGCCTCCCGCAGGTCCATCGGGACCAGACGCAGCATCTCCTCGCTCGAGCGCACCACCGTCGGGATCATCAGCAGCGAGAGCGCGACGGCGCCCATGATGCCCATGCGCACGCTCTGGTCGGGCATGAACGCGATGAACACGGCGAGGCCGAACAGGCCAGCGACGATCGAGGGGATGCCGGTCATGACGTCGACCAGGAAGGTGACGCCCTGGCCGAGCCGGCGCCGCCAGCCGTGGTGCGCGTATTCGACGAGGAAGATCGCGGTGAACAGGCCGACGGGGATCGAGATGATCGAGGCCCACAGGGTGATCAGCAGCGTGCCCACGGTCGCGTGGAACACGCCGCCGGCGTCGGCTCCGCCGATCACACCGGACATGTCCGCGGTCCAGAACGCGAACGGGGTGGGGGCTGCGGCGATCACGCGCACCAGGCCCTTGCCGACCACCGCCCACAGCAGCGAGAACAGCGGGAACATCGCGATCGCGAAGGCGCCGATGACCACCAGGGTCATCAGGCGGTCCATCGCCCAGCGGCGTCCCTCCCGGATCCGCGAGTAGGTGTAGCCGAACAGCAGGTGGAGCACGAAGCCCAGCAGGATCGCGCTGGGCACCGTGAGCACGTCGAAGATCGCCAGCAGGGCGATGGCGACCAGCAGGCCCGCCAGACCGGTGACCACCAGGTGGTACCAGGGCAGCCGGCGCTCCTCGCCCGGTCGCAGCAGGGAGACGTTCTCGAAGGTGGAGGGGGAACTCATGGTGGCCTCAGCTCTTGACGCCGCTGCGCGCGACGATCCAACGGGCGACGGCGTTGATCAGGAAGGTCAGCACGAACAGCACCAGACCGGTGAAGATCAGCAGGGACATCTCGGTGCCGGATGCCTCCGCCTGCTTCGAGGCGATGTTCGCCGCGATGGACTGGTGCATGCCGACCTCGAGAATCCTGAAGGAGAAGGTCGCCCCGGGGGCGAGGATCATCAGCACGGCCATGGTCTCGCCGAGCGCACGGCCCAGACCGAGCATCGAGGCGGCGACCACGCCGCTGCGCCCGAAGGGCAGCACGACGGTGCGGATGGTCTCCCAGCGGGTCGCGCCCAGGGCGAGCGCGGCTTCCTCCTGCAGGCGCGGGGTCTGCAGGAACACCTCGCGGGCCACGGCCGTGATGATCGGCAGGACCATCACCGCCAGCACGATCGCCGCGGAGGCGAGGTTGCGCATCGGCGCATGGGGCTCGCCCGCGAACAGGGCGATGACCGGGTCGCCGCCCACCCAGGGCACGAATCCGGGCCAGGTGGGCCAGGCGCCCAGGGTCTGGTTCAGGAACAGGTACAGCGGCTCCAGGCGGGGCACCAGCCACAGCCCGCCCCACAGGCCGTAGACCACGGAGGGCACGGCCGCGAGCAGGTCGATCAGGTAGCCGAGCGTTGAGGCCAGGCGTCGGGGTGCGTAGTGCGAGATGAACAGGGCGATGCCGATCGAGACCGGGATCGCGATGGCCAGGGCGATCGCCGCGGCCAGGACGGTGCCGAACACGAGCGGCAGCGTGGTCTCCAGCAGGGAGAAGCCCGATGCGGAGCCGGTCGCCTCCCTGCTCTCCATCACCGCGGGCATCGACTCGGTGGTCAGGAAGATCGCCACCAGGGCGAGGGTGACGAAGATGAGCAGTCCCGACCCGACGCTCAGGGCCGAGAACACCGAGTCGCCGAGGCGGCGGCGGGAGCTCTGCAGCGAGACGGAGGACCCTTCGTGGGTGTCCGGCGTGACCTCAGTCGTGCTCACGGGCAACCTTCCTCAGGACGGATCGATGGGGTGGGGCGGAGACGGGCGTGCCGCCGGGACGTATG
The DNA here is from genome assembly GCF_002332425.1 of Brachybacterium alimentarium. Classification (GTDB taxonomy): domain Bacteria; phylum Actinomycetota; class Actinomycetes; order Actinomycetales; family Dermabacteraceae; genus Brachybacterium; species Brachybacterium alimentarium. Next base: position 78,408 of record NZ_NRGS01000014.1, read on the forward strand.
CGTCCCGACAGCACGCCCGTGTGCTGAAGCGCAGGTCAGCCGACGGTGATGCCGTCGATGGCCTTCTGCGCCTCGTCCGAGAGCTCCTCGGTCAGCGGGGCGGAGCCGGCGTTGTCCGCAGCGACCTGCTGGCCCTCCTGGGAGGTGATGTAGGAGGCGTAGGCCTTCACCGCGTCGCCCTGGGCGGCGTCGGCATAGGAGCCGCACAGGACCAGGTAGGAGACGAGGACGATCGGGTACACGCCCTCTTCGGTGGTGGTGCGATCCAGGTCGAAGACGATGTCGTCGTCCTCGCGGCCCTCGGCGCGCGGGGAGACGTCCACGGCCTTGGCGGCGGCGTCGGCGCTGTACTCGACGAAGGAGTCGCCGACCTTCACCGCGGCGATGCCGAGGTTGCCTGCCTGGGAGGCGTCGGCGTAGCCGATCGTGCCGTTGCCGCCCTCGACGGTGGAGATCATGCCGGAGGTGCCGTCACCGGACTGCCCGCCCTCGATCGGCCAGGTCTCGACCGGTCCCTCGGTCCAGGCGTCGGGCGCCGTCTCGGAGAGGTACTCGGTGAAGTTCTCGGTGGTGCCCGAGTCGTCGGAGCGGTGCACCGGGACGATCGCGAGGTCGGGCAGATCGGCATCGGGGTTGTCCGCAGCGATCTTGGGGTCGTTCCAGTTCGTGATGTCGCCGGCGAAGATCCCGCCGATGACCTCGGGCGACAGGTTCAGGTCGTCGACTCCCTCGAGGTTGAAGACCACCGCGATCGGGGAGACGTACACGGGGACGTCGATGGCCTGCTCGCCATTGCACTGCTCGGTGGAGGAGGCGAGCCCCTCCTCGGTCAGGGCGGCGTCGGAGCCGGCGAACTGGACCTGGCCGCTGAGGAACTGCTCGCGGCCGGTGCCGGAGCCCGTGGGGTCGTAGGTGGCCTGCAGGTCGCCGCCCTCGGACTGGACGAGGCCCATGAAGGACTCGGTCCATGCGGTCTGCGCGTTCTGCGTGGAGGAGGCGCCGGAGCCGGCGAGGTTGCCGCTCAGCTCGGCGTAGCCACCCGAGGAGGCACCGCCGTCGGACGTTTCCCCGGAGGCGTCCGAGCTGCCGCTGCAGGCGGTCAGGGCGAGCCCGCCGACCAGGCCGAGCGCGGCGAGGGAGACGAGCGGGTTCTTGCGAACGTTCACTGCAAGTCCTTTCGGGGCCTGAGCCCAGGAAGATGAGGTGCGAGATCGTGCGGGATCCTGACGTCGCAGACGCTAAGGAGCACAGATGACGCCGCACCCGTTCTTGCATGAACTCCAGGTGAACAGCCGGTCAGGGCCCATGAACCTGCAGGTCAGAACGTAAGTACGATCAGGTCACATTATGGTCGCGGCGACCGGCGGGCGGGCGGCGGGGCGGAGGCACGGCGCCGGGGCGGTGGCACGACGGCACGACGGCACGACGGCACGACGGCACGACGGCACGACGGCATGACGGCATGACGGACCGTCGGACCGTTCCTGACGGCCCGACGGTCGTGCCGGGTGGATCAGCGGCGATGCCGCGACCGTCTCAGTACGTCGAGGAGGCCGATCCGAGCACGGCCATCAGCACGAAGAAGCCGATGTACGCCACCACCAGGAGGGTCCCGAGGATCGAGATGACGAGTCCGGCGATCGCGAAACCGCGGCCGCCCTTGCCCGTCCCGGAGGTCGGCGAGGTATCGCGCATCCCGAGGATGGACAGCACCAGGCCCACCGGGGACAGCAGCCCGGTGCACACGATCAGCGAGGCGATGCTCACGATGAATCCGGCGAGCGCCAGTCCCGACGTCGGTGCCGGCGGCAGGTACTGGCCCCCGTAGTACGACCCCTGGCTGTACACGGGCACCGGTCCGCCGGTCGGCATCGGGACCGCCGCCGTCGGACCGGTGCTCCCGCTGCTGAAGGAGCTCGAGAACTCCGGCCCGAAGTCGTCGGCCGACACAGCGTCGGCTGCGTACGGGTCCTCGCTGCTGCTCGCGGCCGCATACGGATCGGAGGCGGAGGGAGCGGAGCCGTGCGGGCCTGATCCGTAGGGCCCCGATCCGTAGGGGCCCGTGTCGTAGGTGCCGGACCCGTAGGAGCCTCCGTCGTACGTGCCCGACCCATAGGAGCCTCCGTCGTAGGTGCCCGACCCATAGGTGCCACCGCCATACGTGCCCGACCCGTAGGAGCCCCCGTCGTACGTGCCCGATCCATAGGTGCCACCGCCGTAAGTGCCGGACCCGTAGGCGCCTCCGTCGTACGTGCCGGATCCGTAGGACCCTGCCCCTGCCCCGTAGGAGTCCGATGCGTACGACCCCGCGTCGCCGCCGCCCGACCCGTAGGCACCGGAGCTGTCGGGGCCCGAGTCGTCAGGGGCTCCGAACGGGCCGTATCCATCATTCGTGCTCATGCTCGTCCCCTACGTTCTCTCGCGTGTACTGGTCGAAGCGCTCAGCCGCGCTTCGTGGAAGATTCCGATGGTGTCCCGTGATGTGTCCCGTGGCGGCGCAGAACCCGCGGTCCCGCAGCTCCGGTCTCCCCGTCCAGCCAGTCCGTCAGGCCATTCCCGTCGTCGATTCCCGCAGGGCTCGACCGCGACGGGCGCTCAGCCGCCTGGATGCTCAGTCGATGTTCGGCAGATGTCGTTCGACGGCTGCCACCTGACCTCTCGAGGTCGTGTGCAGAATGAGCGCCTCCCCCGCGGCCAGGAACGGGTTCTCGCGCGGCAGCTCGAGCGCAGCGCCCTGCTGGGACGCCTCACGCACCGCCTCGATCACCGTGGGCAGCACCGGTCGGTGGGTGCACACCACGGCCGCCTGGCCCTCGTGCAGCACCCGCTCGATCACTGCGCGGGTGCGGGAGGGATGGTCCTCGTGCCCGGCCTCGGTGAGCTCATCCTTCGTGCGGAGCGCGAGACCGCCCTCCCGGGCGAGCGGTTCGATCGTGCTCACACACCGCTTCCACGGACTGCTGACGACCCTGCTCGGGTCGAAGGCATCCAGCAGCGGGGGCAGAGCCAGGGCCTGCTTGCGGCCCTTCGAGTTCAGCGGCCGGCTCTTCTCGCCCTTGCGCCATTTCGCCCGGGACTTCGCCGCCCCGTGCCGCTGCACGATGATCGGCACGGTGCGCAGCTCGTCATCGTCCTGGAAACGGCGCAGCGCGGTCAGGCAGACCAGGTCGCCCTGCCTCGTCAGGAGCTTCTCGGCGGTGTCCAGACGCACCCAGCGCACCTCGTCGATCTCCGAGGCGTCCTCCGGTCCCGGCGCCAGCTTCGCCCGTACGGTGCCGCACCAGTAGTGGACGATCTTGCTGCGCCCATCGGGCAGTCGATAGACCGAGGCGGGCAGCGGACGGTGCAGCCGCACCCGATAGCCGGTCTCCTCGGCGACCTCGCGCACCGCGGCCTGGGGGAACGTCTCCCCCTTGTCGAGCTTCCCCTTGGGGATCGACCAGTCGTCGTAGCGGGGACGGTGCACCAGCAGCACCTCGGTGCCCTTCTTGCCCTCGCGCCAGGCGAGCGCTCCCGCCGCGAGCACGGGCGGCGACTTCCCCGGGGCGACCTGCACGATTCAGCCCTCTCCCGCGGCGCGCAGCTGGACGTCACGACCCGAGACGGTGAATCCCCAGGTCTCGTACAGGCGCAGCGCGGGCGTGTTGTCTGCCTCGACGTACAGCTCCACACCGGGAACTCCGGCCTCGTGCAGTCGCTCCAGCGCAGTGGCCAGCAGGTATCCGGCGACGCCGCGACCCTGCACCGAGGGCGCCGTGGCGACCACATAGATCTCGGCGTCCTGCGGAACCACGTTCTGGCTGTCGCGGCCGGCCGGGTTCTCGCGGCCAGCCCCGTTGTCGCGGCTGTCGCGGCCGGCCCCGTTGTCGCTGCTGTCGTCGGCATCGGCGGTCCCGACCGGGGCCTCCTGCTTCACCCAGACGAAGCCGACGAGCTCGTCGTCCACCCGGGCGACGAGCAGATCCTCGGGGTCGAACCACGGCTCGGCCATGCGCTGATCGAGGTCGGAGCGGGTGAGAGCTCCCTGCTCCGGGTGATCGGCGAAGGCGTGAGCGTTGACCTCGAGCCAGCGGTCCGCATCGCGCTCGACGTCGAAGGTGTCCAACCGCAGCCCCTCGAGCGTCGGCGCGGGCACGGTAGGCACCGGATGGGCCGCATCCAGCGGGCGATGCAGGGTCAGGAGCCGACGGGTCTCGTGCAGGCCCGCCGCGGAGAGGAATGCCATGGAGGCCTCGAGCGCGCCGTGCGCCCAGACCCCGGCGTCGGGCCGCAGCGCGAGGGCGGCGCGCAGCAGAGCCGTGCCGTGCCCGCGCCGACGGTGCTCCGGGTGCACCATGCCCTGCACGGTCCCGTCCTCCAGCACGCTGACGTAACCGGCCAGCGCGCCCTCGTCGGCCGCCTCGGCCGCCGCCCGACCGGCGTGATCGGTGCCGTTACCGAAGTCGACGGGAGACAGCAGATGCTGTGCGGTGCCTCCCACCAGCGCGAGACGTGCCGCTTCGTCCAGAGGGCTGATCCCGTCGTGGGCGGTGACCGCATCGAGCAGGTCACGGACGGCGTCATGGTGGGCGGGCGAGAGAGCGTCCGTCGTGATCATGGGGTCCTTCCGGGGCTCAAGGGAGTCGCTGAGTGTGCCCCCGACCGGCGGGCGCTCGTAGACTGCCACTGTAGCGCCCGACCGACCACGTCCGTCGGCGGCGATCAAGAGACCGGAACCGAGTGCTAGGGAGGCACGATGACCGCTCCCGAGCGCGCCCCGCTGGGCGCTGCCCTGGCGCTCCTGCTGGCCCTGGTCTCTCTCACCGGAAGCCTCTCCCCCGTCCTCATGGCGATCTGCGTGGGCGTGCTCGCCCTGCTGGTCGGCATCGCCTGGCCGTCCCTGCTCGAGCTGCCCTCCCCCCGGGGCACCGCCATCGTGATCAGCGCGGTCGGGATCGTGGGAGCCGCGCTCGCGGTCCTCACCCCCGAACGGTTCACCCCGATGTCCGGGGTGGTGATGGTGTGCGCCGTCGGAGTGTTCGCCTCCTTCGTGCAGCAGATGCTGCGGCCGGAGCGCCGCGACCTCACCGCGTCCCTGACCGGGACCGTCGCCGGAGTGTTCGTCTCGGGCACCGCCGCCTGCTGGGCCCTCGCCCAGACGGAGGCCGTCGCCACAGGACGATCCGCTGTGATCGCCGCGCTCGCCCTGGGACTGGCGACGACCCTGCTGCTCAACGCCACCCCCCTCCCCTTCTGGGTGCGCCTGGCGCTGTCCTTCGCCGCCGGTACCGCGGTGACGGCGGTGCTCGCGATCGCGCTGGCCGGGGTCGCCCTGCCCTTCGCGATCGCCGTGGGCGTGCTCGTCGCGGTCGGGTCCACCTGCGCGCAGCTGCTGGTGGGCTCCTCACTGGTCGCCAAGGAGCCGCTGCCCTCCCTCGCAGTGGGCGCGGTGCCCGTGGCCACCGTGGGCGTGGTCGCCCACCTCGCCGCGCTCCTGATCCCCTGAACCGCTGTTCCCCTGAACCGCTGGCGCCCTGGTCGCCAGCTCCGTGCGCCTGCTCCAGCACTCCTCCGTGCCTGTGATCCGCCGGTCCCGCGCCTTCCTCGCACAGCGCGGCGGCGCGATAGACTCGGGGACATGTCTGCGCTCTCCCTCGTCTTCATCGCCCTCGTGGTCCTCGTGGGCCTCGGCACCCTGGCCTTCGCCCTCCTCGTGCTCACGCGCCTGTTCTCCAGCTGATCGGCCCCGGGACTCCCATGCCCATCTCGCTGGACACCTCACTGCCCGAGTCGCTGTACCCGCTGGCCTGGCTGATCGGCACCTGGTCCGGCGAAGGCGCCGTCCAACGGCCCGGGGACGACGAGGCCCCTGATCGACGGATCGAACAGCAGCTGGTCTGCACCGCACAGGACGATGGCACCCTCGCCTGGCGCTCCACGATCCACGAGGTCGACGAAGCCGCTCCCCTGCCTCCCACCAGCGTCTTCGCGCGGGATGACGACTCGACGCCCGCTCCTGCGGGAACCGGCGAGCGCACCCTGCTGATGCGTGAGGACGGCATCTGGACCGTCGGCGATCCGCTGCCGGGCCAGGACATCGCCGCGGCCCGCGCCGCGAAGCCCGGCGACCCCGCCGCCTTCCTGTCGCACTCCCTGCAGGCGCAGTTCACCCGCCAGGACGGCAGCGAGGAGACCTGGGCCGGTGAGGTCCGCGGGCCTCGCGTCCAGCTCGCCCACTCCGCTCCCGGCCGACGTGAGGTGACTGCAACCCGCATGTTCGGGTACATCAGCGGCCGCCTCATGTGGCTGTGGGAGCAGCGTCTGCCCACCACCGAGGGAGCCGAGAGCACCGCATCGGATGCTCCGACCATGGCTCCCTACCTTTCTCTGGAGCTCAACCGTGCTTGACCCCTCGCGGGACATCCATCCGCTGCTGCGCACAGGCGCCGTGCTCGGGGACGGCCCCGACGCCGCCGTGCCCGCCCACTACGGCGCCCCGCTGCGCGAGCAGCGCCGACTGCTGAACCATCGCGCGGTCGTGGACCTCGGCCAGTTCGAGGTGCTCGAGGTGAGCGGCGCCGACGCCCGCACCTGGCTGACCACCACCACCTCCCAGGTGCTGGCCGGCACCCCGGTCGGCTCCTCCTCCAGCCTCGCCGTGCTCTCCCCGACGGGCCGCGTCGAGCACCTGGCCTCCGCGGTGATCAGCGCCGAGGACGCCGTGCTGCTGGTGCTGGACGCCGACTGCCGCGCCGGCCTGCGGAAGTACCTCGAGATGATGCGCTTCGCGGCGCGCGTCGAGCTGACCGACCGCGACGACCTGCGAGTGGTCGGCGCGCTCGCCCCTGCCTCCGAGGTGCTCCCCGAGCTGGGGCTGCCGGAGCCGGCGGCCGTCTGGTCCGAGCCCTGGCCGCAGGTCGCACCGGGCGGCATCGCCTACGGTCCCGACCCGGAGGATCCGGTGGGTGCGGTGCTCACCGTGCTGGACGCCGCCGCGCTCGCCGACCTGCCGTGGAAGCCAGAGCACCTGGCCGGGATGACGTCCTGGGAAGCGCTGCGCATCGCCGACCACCGCGCCCGCGCGCGACGCGAGGTCGACGAGCGTTCGATCCCCCACGAGCTCGACCTGCTGCGCACCACCGTGCACACCACCAAGGGCTGCTATCGCGGCCAGGAGACCGTTGCGAAGGTGCTGAACCTCGGCCAGCCGCCGCGCCGCCTGGTCATGCTCCACCTGGACGGCTCCCAGGACATCCCCGTCGCCCCCGGCGGGGAAGTGCGACTGGAGAACAGCGACGGCAAGGTCGTCGGCACCGTCACCTCCGCGGCGCTGCACGCCGACCTGGGCCCGATCGCCCTCGCCGTGGTGCGGCGCGCGGTCCCGCTGGACGCCGGCCTGTCGGTCCAGGTGCTCATGAGCTCGTCCGACGGCGAGACCACGGCCTCGTGGATCGATGCGAGCCAGGAGCCGATCGTGCTCCCGCGCGAGCACGGCGCACGCCCCGCCACCGCGAGGCTCTGAGCGCACCGGACCCCGCCACTTCCTCCCCCGCACGTCGGGCGTCGGGCGTCGGGCGTCCGGCGTCCGGCGTCGGGCAAGTGTCGTCGGCGGGGACGCCGGCGCCGCCCGCACGGCGGGCGCGCCGGTACCGCTCTCAGGGCGGACGACGTCGGGCGTCCGGGGCGGACGGTGCCGCTGTCCGGCGCAGCCGGCGTCGTCGGCGGGCACGCCGGTGTGGCCGACGCCTCCGGGGTCAAGGATCCGCCACATCATGTGCACGCCGTCCCCACGGCTCCCACCCGCATCGGTGACACGGACCTGGAAGAATGGCGATCATGAGTGCACAGGGCGACCAGGAGGACTGGACCCGACACCGCCAGGAGGTGTTCGAGGCCAAGGAGCAGGCGCTGCACGCCGCGCGCCAGGCGGAGCACGAGAAGGCGACCACGATGATCCGGGAGGCGATCACGCGCTTCCGTGAGGCCGGGATCGCGCCGGTCCCCCTCCGGGCGAAGCCGTACGCCGGCCCCGGCACGATACGCACTGCGCTGGAGGGCTGGTACCTGAAGAAGGACCGCACCCTCGCGGTGGACACCGAGGGTCGCTACTACGTGATGCGGGTCGACGGCGGCCTGCGCTCACGCCTCCAGGGAGCCACTCCGGAGCCGAGACCCGCACCGCTGGTGGTGGGTCGCGGCGCCCGCGACGGAGACTCCTTCGACCTGCCCGAGCTGCTGCAGATGCGGCTCGAGGATCCGGTGCGCCCATGAGTCCCGCCGCCCCCTCGCCTCGCCGCAGGAAGCTGGAGAACGCCCGCGCGGCCGTCGCGGACTGGTTCACCACCGGGCTGTCCCGCGGGCGCCACGACGTGCTCACGGTGAGCCGCGCCGCGGTCGCCGCCGGCTGCGCCTACATGCTCAGCAGCCTGCTGTGGGGCCATGAGTTCCCGTTCTTCTCCTCGATCGTCGCGTTCGTGATCATCGGATTCGGCATCGAGAAGAAGATGCGCAAGATCGTCGAGATGGCGTCGGGCGTCATGTTCGGGGTGCTGCTGGGCGAGATCGCCAGACAGCTGCTCGGCTCGGGCACCTGGCAGATCCTCGTGGTCGTGTTCTGCGCGGGGATGCTCGCCCGCTTCATCGACAAGTCGAACCTGTTCGGATTCCAGACCACGATCCAGTCCCTGCTGGTCATGATCATGCCGATGACCCCCGGGATGACTCCCGGCGGGCGCGTGCTCGATGCGGTCACCGGTGTGGTGGTCGCGATCATCGTCCACCTGCTGCTGTCCGGGGATCCGCGGCGCCTGCAGAGCGAGGCCGCGATCTCCTTCTACCGGGAGCTGGAGAACACCCTGGTCTCGCTCGCCCTGGCCGCCCGCAGCGGCGATCGCGACGTGGCCCAGGCGGCGCTCGTGTCCGTCCGGGACACGTCCCAGAAGTACACCGACGAGTGGAAGCTCGCCAACGATGTCGCCAACGAGATGGCGACCTTCGCTCCATCCGGTCTGCGCCACGCGGGCGACGTGGGCCGGCTCGAGCACCTGCTGATCGGCTCGGACCGGGCGATGCGCAACATGCGCGTGATCGCGCGGCGCGAGACGGAGTTCCTCGACGCCGTGCACGGCGACGCCCACTCCACCCTCGCCGACGCCCTGCTCGCCGCCCGCGATGCCGTCACCGAGCTGAGCGCCGCCGTCACCCACGATGCCGTCGACTTCACCGAGGCGCGACGGAAGCTTCGGCTGTACTCGTCCTATCTGACCCCGGAGATGCTGCTGCGCAACGACGAGGGCGTCCGACCCGGCCGAGCCGGTCATTTCGAGGGCGTCACGCTCGCCATCCAGCTGCGCTCCCTCGCGATCGACCTGCTGCAGGCCACAGGACTCACCTCCGTGGAGGCCAAGCAGTTCCTGCCCAGCCTGGTGGTCGTCGCCGACGGCGATGCGATCGGCCCGCGCCCCATGACCCAGGAGATGCGTGCCCTCGAACCGCCCGCGACCACGGAGGCGATCGAGCTATTGATCACCGATCGCTCCGATCCGACCCGCCGACGCTGACCGCGCCCGGGAGCCGTCCAGGCGCTCCCCGTATCCTGTCCCGATGATCGCTGCCATCCAGATGTGGATCTTCCTCGTGCTCTCGCTGGCCCTGCTCGCCGTCGAGATCTGGGCCTTCGTGAACGCACTGCGCTTCCGCGCGGACGCCTATGTCGCGGCCAGCAAGCGCACGAAGGTGTTCTGGTGCGTGCTGACCGGTGTGGCGATGCTGCTCGGCTTCCTCTCGCTGCCCTACCCCATCGGCCGGGGCGGCTCCTCGATGCTGTTCATGCTCGCGGGCGTGATCATCTCGGGCATCTTCCTCGCCGACGTGCTCCCCGCGCTCAAGCGCGTCATGGGCCGCGCCGCGGGCAACCGCTGGTGACTCGTCGTCACTCGTGATGGTCGGCGGTTACTCGCGGCGGTTCGACGGCCACTCGCGATAGTCGGCGGCCACTCGTGGCGGTCGGCGGTCACGCGCGGTGGTCGGCGGTCTCGCGCGGCGGTCGGCGGTCACGCGCGGCGGTTCGACCTCCTGCATTGCGGCTCAGCCATTGCGGCTCCGCATCGACCGGCATAGCATCCAGAAATGATCACCTCGGTGGCCTCCGCGATCCTCTATGTCAGCGACCAGGACTCAGCTCTGGAGTTCTACCGCGACGTCCTGGGCTTCGACGTCGTGATGGACGCCGAGATGGAGGAGGATTCGCGATGGCTGGAGGTCAGGCCGTCCGGCGCTCGGACATCCCTCGTCCTGGCTGCCGCCGCAGCGTTCGGGAAGCAGCCCGGTGAGGGCGCGTACCTCACCTTCGCCGCCGATGACGTCGCAGCGACTGTCGAGCAACTGCGCGCGCGAGGTGCGAGGACGTCCGAGGTGACGCGCGAGCCCTGGGGGACGTACGCGACGGTCGATGCCCCCGATGGGCACAAGCTCCAGTTCAATGAGCGGCCGCAGAACTGACGGGTTCCCCCAGAGCTGACGGGTACCCGCAACACTGACAGGTTCCGTGCCCCACGGCTCCGATGAGCGGGTCGAGACGATCGGGGCTGTGTCGCCGACACGTTCCCACGCCCCCAGCAGGGCGCCGCGTCTCCCGCGGACCGCCAAGTCTCCGGCGGGCTCCCACGGCGCCAGCGAGCTCCCGTGTCACCGGCAAGCTTTCGCGTCTCCGGCAAGCTCCCGTGTCACCGGCGGGCCAATGGTGAGGTGCACTGGCGATATAACCCGTGCACATCACCAGCGGCCCATCGGCGACGCGACCACCACCCCGAATGCCCACCCGGCCCACGCCCACGCCGACACCAACGCCGGACCCGACCCAGGGACGACGGGCCCAGCGACGACGGGCCAGGAACGACGGGCCCGGGAACGACAGGCCAGGGACCACGGGCCAGGACCGACGCCCCCGAAAACGACGGGCCCGAAAACGGCGGACCAGGAACGACGGAACCCCGGAGCCGAAGCTCCGGGGTTCCGTGTCGTAATGGGCCTGCCTAACGGCAGATCAGCTCGCGACTGCTCACACGTGGGTGCCGGCCGAGCGGAGGTTCTCCGCTGCCTCGACCAGGCGTGCGGCCAGTCCGGCCTCGGCCTTCTTGCCCCAGGCGCGGGGGTCGTAGGCCTTCTTGTTGCCGACCTCGCCGTCGATCTTCATGACGCCGTCGTAGTTTTCGAACATGTGCGAGACGACCGGGCGGGTGAAGGCGTACTGGGTGTCGGTGTCGATGTTCATCTTGATGACACCGTTGTCGACCGCAGTCTGGATCTCCTCGATGGAAGAACCGGAGCCGCCGTGCATGACGAGGTCGAACGGCATGTCCTTGCCGTATTCCGCGCCGACGGCCTTCTGGATGTCCAGCAGGATCGACGGGGTCAGCTTGACGTTGCCCGGCTTGTACACGCCGTGCACGTTGCCGAAGGTCAGAGCGGTCAGGTAACGGCCGCGCTCGCCCAGGCCGAGCTTGGCGGCCGTCTTCAGGCCGTCCTCGGGGGTCGAGAAGAGCTTGTCGTTGGAGACGTCGGCCTGCACGCCGTCCTCTTCGCCACCGACGACGCCGACCTCGATCTCGAGGATCTTCTTGGCCTCGACGGACTTCTCCAGCAGACGCTCGGCGATCTCGAGGTTCTCGTCGACCGGCACGGCGGAGCCGTCCCACATGTGCGACTGGAAGAGCGGGTTCAGGCCCTTCTTCACGCGGTTCTCGAGGTCCCACTCGATGAGGGGCTCGACCCAGGTGGGCAGAACCTCCTTGGCGCAGTGGTCGGTGTGGAGCGCGACGTTGATCGGGTAGTTCTTGGCCACCGCGTGCACGAACTCGGCGAGCGCGAGCGAACCGGCGACACGGTCCTTGACCGTGGAGCCGGAGAGGTACTCGGCACCGCCGAAGGACACCTGGATGATGCCGTCGGTGTTCGCATCGCTGAAGCCCTGCAGGGCGGCGATGGCGGTCTGGGAGCTCGAGACGTTGACCGCCGGGTAGGCGAACTTGCCCGCCTTCGCGCGGTCGATCATCTCTGCGTACTGATCCGGGGTTGCGACTGCCATGAGGCATTCTCCTTCGCTGAAGAGAGTCTGAGACGACCGGCAGTGCGGAAACACGGCGCAGGGTCGTTCGATCCCTCTCATTGTTCCACAGTGCGCCTGACTGCCCCGGGTCGAAGGTCCTACGCGGACAACCCGCCCTGGGCGGCGCTCAGCGCAGGGGGCCGTCGGGGATCTCGGCGTGCTGCAGGATCCAGCTGTGCATGGCGATCGCGGCGGCTGCGGCCACGTTGATCGAGCGGGTGGATCCGAACTGCGTGATGCCCACGACGAGGTCCGCCGCCGCGAGGATCTCGGCGCTCACACCCGGCCCTTCCTGCCCCACGACCAGCAGTGCATTGCGCGGCAGGGTCGTGTGCTCGAGCGGCATCGCACCGGGGACGAGGTCGATCGCGACGATCGGGCGGGACTGCTCGCGGGCCCAGGCGATGAGGTCTGCGGCGTCGGGGTGGTGGATCTCGTGCTGGTAGCGGTCGGTGACCATCGCCCCGCGACGGTTCCAGCGGCGCCGGCCGACGATGTGGAAGGCGCCCACCCCGAAGGCGTTCGCCGTGCGCACCACCGAGCCGATGTTCGCGTCGTGCTCGAGGTTCTCGATGGCGACGTGCAGATCATGGCGGTGCGCATCGAGCTCGGTGACGATCGCTTCGCGCCGCCAGTAGCGGAAACGGTCCTCGACGTTGCGGCGGTCCCCGTGCTGCAGCAGCTCCGGATCCCAGTGCTCTCCCTCCGGCCAGGGCAGAGGATGCGGGCCGACGCCGACAGCGCGCTCGGGGGCCTCGGACGTCACGAGTTTCTCGGAGGTCTCAGGGATCTTGGAGGTCTTGGAGGTCTTGGAGGTCTCCGACGTATCTGGGATCTCGTTCGTGCGCGAGGGGTCGGCGGCCGACGGGGTCATCGGGAGAGCTCGGTTCCGTGGCCGGTGCCGTCCGCCAGATCGCCCTGTTCCTGCGTCCGCTCCTGCTCCTGCGCCTGCTCCTGTTCCTGCGCCCATTCCTGCTCCTGCTCTTGCTCTTGCTCTTGCTCTTGCTCGAGCAGCACCTCATCGGGGTCCGGCAGGCCGAGTCGGCGCCGGGCGACCTCGCGGCGGATCAGCTGGACCAGGAAGACCAGCGCCACGAGCGCGATGATCGCGTAGACGACGTTCGAGAAGAGACCGGTGTACGGCTCGATGACGGTCCAGTTGCTCCCCAGGGAGTAGCCGATGGTCAGGAAGATCGCGTTCCAGATCGCGCTGCCGGCGGCGGTGAGCAGGCTGAAGCTCCACAGCGGCATCGCGTACAGACCCGCCGGGATGGAGATCAGGGATCGCACGCCGGGCACCATGCGCCCGAAGAAGATCGCCTTGTTCCCGTGCTTGTCCATGAACGCGACGGTCTTGTCGTAGTCCGTCACGTGCAGCAGCGGCAGCGTGAGGAAGATGGTCCGCAGCCGCACCGGGCCCAGCAGGCGCCCCAGTCCGTACAGCAGCCAGGCCCCGAGCAGGGAGCCTGCGACCGACGCCAGGAGCATCGCCGCATAGCTGTGCTGCGGGCCCGCCGCCGCCACTCCCGCGAGCGGCAGGACCACCTCGGAGGGGATCGGCGGGAACACGTTCTCGAGGAAGATCAGCAGGGCGAGGCCGAGGGCGCCCATGGCGTCCATCGCGCTGACCGCCCAGTCGACGATGTTCATGCAGGTCTCCTCAGTGCTCGGTCCGGCCGCCGGCGGCTGGGATGTGATGGTGGGCCGGTCCTGCGGGGAGGGCTCCGCACCGGTCGATCCGTCGATGGCCGGTGCCGTCCCGTCCTGGTCCGAGGCAGCGGCCTGCCCTGCTCATATCGTAGAGGGGCGGCGGCATCCTGCCGCTCCTGCGCCAGCGAGTGCGCAGGACCTTCACGAACGCCATTCAGCCTGCTCACGTGGATCTCTCGGTCTACTCTGTCGCTATGACCTTCACCCCGAGTGCGGAGATCCGCTCCGGCAACGTCGCCCGCGCGGGCGGTGCCGGCGGAGGTCGAGGTCCGGGCGGATTCCGGCCCGGTGGTGGGCTGAAGCTCGGGGGCGGCGGCGGATGCCTCCTGCTGGTGGTCCTGCTGATCCTCACGTTCACCGGGGTGATCGATCCGGCGACCTTCCTGGGCGGGACCGATGAGAACGGCCCGGCCGCCGAGGGCGGTGCGCTCGAGGAGTGCCAGACGGGGGCGGACGCCGACGAGCGCGATGAGTGCCTGGTCCAGGCGACGGTCGAATCCGCGGACTCGCTGTGGGCACGGCTCGGCCCCGAGTCGGGCATCGACTTCGTCGAGCCCCAGGGGCGGGTGTTCGACGACTCGGTGCAGACCGGCTGCGGTGGGGCCACGGCCGACATCGGCCCGTTCTACTGCCCGGCCGACGCGACCCTCTACGTCGACGTGTCGTTCTTCGATTCGCTGTCCACGCAGTACGGGGCCGACGGCGGCCAGCTCGCCAAGATGTATGTGGTGGCTCATGAGTACGGCCACCACATCCAATACCTGTCCGGCACGATGCAGAGCGCGGACCGCTCCCAGACCGGCCCGCAGTCCGACGGGGTGCGCATCGAGCTGCAGGCCGACTGCTACGCGGGGGTGTGGGCCAGCCATGCGTCGTCCACCACGGACGATCAGGGGCAGACGATGCTGTCGCCGCTGTCCGAGCAGGACATCGACTCGGCGCTGTCCGCGGCGAGCGCGGTGGGTGATGACCACATCCAGGGCGCGGTCGCCGGTGGTGAGGTGCGGCCGGAGACCTGGACGCACGGCTCCTCCGAGCAGCGTCGCGCCTGGTTCACGACCGGCTACGAGCGGGGGACCGTGGAGTCCTGCGACACCTTCTCCGTCGAACGGGTCTGACCCGGCCCGTCGGAGGTCGCGCGGGCCCGCGTCGAATCAGCGCGCGCCGAACGACTCTCGTCGCGTCATCCGGCGCCGAACGACTCTCGTCGCGTCAGCGCGCACCGAACGGCTCTCGTCGAGAGGGCGGGCGCCGAACGGCTCTCGTCGGGACAGCGGGCGCCGAGCGATTCCGCGCCGAGTCTGCGGGGGCCGAACGGACCCCGACACACCCGTCGGCCGCGCGTCGTCTCAGATCTCGAGCTCGGAGAGGTCGTAGGCGGAGAGGTAGCGGTAACCGGCGGCCTCGACGGCCTCGCGGGAGGCGTCCGAACGGTGCACGATCACGGCGACCGCTGCGATCTCGGCACCGGCCTCGGTGAGGGCTTCGCAGGCGGTCAGCACGCTGCCGCCCGTGGTCGAGGTGTCCTCGACGGCGATCACGCGACGACCGGTGACGTCCGGCCCCTCGATCCGCCGCTGCAGGCCATGCGCCTTGTTGGCCTTGCGCACCACGAAGGCGTCGAGCGGGTCGATCGCCTCGTCGGCCGCGGAGGCGTGCAGGATCGAGGTGGCGACCGGGTCGGCGCCGAGGGTGAGCCCGCCGACGGCTTCGACGCCGGGCACGAGGCCCTCGCGCTGCAGCAGGTCGAGCATCACGCGGCCGACGAGCGGTGCGGCCTCGTGGTGGAGGGTGATGCGGCGCAGGTCGACGTAATGATCGGCCTCGGCGCCCGAGGAGAGCACGACGTGGCCGCGCACGACGGCGAGGTCACGGATCAGCTCACGCAAGCGCTCACGGGCGGCGTCGATCGGGGCGGGCAGGGCGGGGCCGGTGCTGGTCTCGGGCATGCCGCCAGGGTAATGGACCTCGCCGCCCCGGCGTCGTCCGCGCCGGACCGTGGAGCCGCCGGGGGCTGACGAGGAGAAGCCCGGCTGGCGCTCCGAGCAGCGGTGGCAGGCGGGTCGCCGCCCCGAGCAGCGGTAGCAGACAGGTCGCCGCCCCGAGCAGCGGTAGCAGACAGGTCGCCGCTCCGAGCAGTCGGGAAGCAGCCGGGCTGACGCTCCGGGTCGCCACGCAGCTGCCGGAACTACTCGCCCTCGCGCTGCCAGGGAGCGCGGAGGTTGCGCCTCGAGGCCCGGCGTCGGGAGCGCAGCACGGCGCGCTGCTGCATGCGGTGGTACCAGTTCGGCGAGGTCAGCGCCCGCACCATCGACCGCGGCGCGATCCGGGAGAACTCGCCTGCGGTCCGATACTTCACCGAGGGGATCGACAGCACGTTCCCCTTGGCGGTGTCCTTGAGCGCCTGCTCCACGACGAACGGCGCCTTCAGCCAGGTGATCCGCGGCAGACCGTCCATCGTCATGGCCGCCCGCTCATGGAACTCGGTCTGCACGAAGCCCGGGAGCAGAGCGGTGGCCGTGACGCCGGTGCCCTTGAGCTCCATGGCCAGCGCCTCCGTGAACACCGTGACCCAGCTCTTGGAGGCCGCATAGGGTCCCGCCGTGGTATAGCCGGCCAGGGAGCTCACGTTGAGGATGGCCCCGCGCCGACGCTGCACCATGGTGCGCGCCGCCGCATGGGACAGCACCAGGACAGCCTTCATGAGGGTGTCCATCTGCATCTCGTGGTCCTCGATGCCCACCTCGAGGAAGCCGCCGCGCAGTCCGTAGCCCGCGTTGTTGACCAGCAGGTCCACGCGATCCACCGGGTCGGTGAGCCGGACGGCGACCTTCTCCAGCAGCTCACGGTCCGAGAGGTCCACCGCGAGCACCTCGACGTCGACGTCGTGGACGTCCCGGATCTGCTCGGAGACGGCGCGCAGCCTGTCCTCATCCCGTGAGACCAGCACGAGATCATGCCCGGTGCCTGCCAACTGCCAGGCGAACTCCAGGCCCAACCCTGAGGTCGATCCGGTGACGAGTGCGCGCGCCATGAGCTGAGTTTACGACTCTTCGTGGCCACTCATGACCATCTACGAAGGTCGGCGCTCCCCCGTAGGATCGTCGGCATGCGCATCGCCACCTGGAACATCAATTCTCTGCGAGCACGAATGGATCGCGTGCTCGCCTTCCTGGAGCGTCACGACGTCGACGTGCTGGCTCTGCAGGAGACCAAGGCCAAACCCGAGCAGCTGGACCTCACCGCTCTGCAGGAGGCCGGATACGAGGTCAGCGCGCACGGGCTGAATCAGTGGAACGGCGTCGCGCTGATCTCGCGCGTGGGCCTGAGCGACGTGCGCACCGAGCTGCCCGACGTGCCCAGCTGGCCCGAGGACGAAACGGGCGTGGTCGAGGCCCGTGCCCTCAGCGGTGTCGTCGGCGACGGTCTGCGGATCTGGTCGCTGTACGTGCCCAACGGCCGCGAGCTCGAGCACCCTCACTACGCCTACAAGCTGCGCTGGCTGGAGGCCCTGCGGGCCGAGGCCTCCCGCACGCTCTCCGAGGATCCGGCCGCGCGCGCCGTGCTCGTGGGCGACTTCAACGTCGCCCCGCTGGACGAGGACGTCTGGGACATGAGCTTCTTCGAGGGCAAGACCCACGTCACCGAGCCCGAGCGCGCCGCGTTCCGGGCCGTGGTCGATGCCGGCTACGCCGACGTGGTGCGCCCCGATCACGAGGGTCCGGGCGTGTACACCTACTGGGACTACCAGGCGCTGCGCTTCCCGAAGAAGGAAGGCATGCGCATCGACTTCGTGCTCGGCTCCCCCGCCGTGCAGAGCGCCGTCAGCGGATCGTTCATCGATCGCGAGGAGCGCAAGGGTAAGGGCGCCTCGGATCACGCGCCCGTGGTGGTCGACCTGGAGTTCTGAGGCCGACGCCGACCCGGGGTTCCGAGGCCGACGGGGCGGCAGGTCCGGAGAGCCTGGGTCCTGCGGCCCTGCGGCCCGGCGCACGAGGCGCGGCCGACAAGCCGGCCCGGTGGGCGAATGTGCCCGGTCGACAAACCGGCTCGGTCGACAAACCGGCCCGTGAGCGAATCGGCCCGGTCGACGCATGGCGCGAACATCGGCCCGCACAGAATGGAGCGGCGTCGCAGTGACTGCGGCGCCGCTCCGGACGAGCCTTGGCATCGGTATCAGGCGTGCACGGTGAGTGGCTGCGGTGGCGCTTTCGACGCCTCACAGCCGGTCCGTTGCGGGGACCAGTCGCACGTGGGTTCCGGTGCCGGTATTCGTCGTTGTCCACGTCACATTACGCCGGACCGGAGCGGTTAGCAAGCCCTCTGCGCGCGGCACCTCTCCTCCCCAGAGGGCGGTTGTCCACCGCCGCGCCTCCCGCCCGGTGAGCAACCGTCCGGCACGGCAACGATGGCCGCATGACCAGCACAACCATGCGTCCACGCGGCAGCGCACCGCACGGCTCGAGCTCCCCGGGGGACGCCCTCGCGGCCGCGCCCGCCCTCCTGTCGTCGGCCGGTCCGCGGCGCCGCCCCGCGCGGTTCCCCGGCCCTTCCGCCGCGCCTCCGACAACGGCCGACGGGCCTCTCCTGGTGCGCTGGGCGGGTGCGGATGAGGGGCTGCGCGAGCTGGTCCGCGACCACGCCGGCGCGCTGGGGATGGAGCTGTCCGAGAGCCCTTCCGAGGGGACGACCGTCTGCCTCGTGGTGGACGCTGCCGCGCTCGAGCATCAGGAGCGCGCAGTGCGCACCGGGCGTCTCCCGCTACTCGTGGTCACCGCCTCGCCAGAGGTTCCGCAGGAGGTCTGGGAGAGGGCCCTCGCCGTCGGCGCCCAGGCCGTTGTTCCGCTGCCCGCGGGATCGGACGGCTTCCTCTCGCACCTGGCCGAGTTCTCCCGTCCGCGCGCCGCCTCCCGGATCCTCGGGGTGGTCGGCGGCTGCGGCGGCGCGGGCACCTCGAGCTTCGCGGCACGCCTGGCCGCCGCGGCGCTCACTCACGGGTCGACGGTGCTGATCGATGCCGATCCGTTGGGCGGCGGCCTGGACCTCCTGATCGAGGCGCCCGAAGCCGCCGGGATCGGTTGGGCGGATGTCTCGGGCCTCGGTCCCGATGATGGAGAGGCCCTGCACGACGGCCTTCCGGCGGTGGACGACGTGCGCCTGCTGGCGGCGACGAATCACGTGGGCCCGGCCCCGGAGCCCCTGGCCAGAGTGCTGACGGCGCTGCGTCCGCTCGGCAGCACCGTCGTGGTGGATCTGGCCGACGGGCTCGTTCCCGACTGCGCCGAGCATCTCGACCAGCTGCTCCTGGTGGTTCCCGCCTCCGATCATGCGGTCCGGGCGACGGCACGCCGCCTGCGCAGCTGGCAGCTGCCCGACGCCATCGCTCAGGTGGTCGTGCGACGGCGCGGTCCGCTCACTCCCGCCGAGGTGTCCCAGGACCTCGGCCTCCCCCTCGCGGCCTCCTTCCGGGACGGCCCCGCCGCGGCGGTCCCCCTGTTGGACGTGAGGCGCCGTGGCGCGGATCGTTCGGCACGGCGGCTGATGGCGCACCTGCACCAGGAGCAGGCGGCATGAGCGACGACTGCGCCCGCACCCCGGCCCAGGGGATCGCTGCCGGGACCCTCGACGAGAACCTGGCCTCCCTCGTGGAGCTGGTGCGCGAGGACCTCGTGCGCTCCCCGGGCACCATCGACGTCCCCCGCATCACTCGCGCGCTGCGCCGGCAGGGCAGGGTGCTCGGCGCCGCTGCGACCCTCGAGCTGACCGCGCGCATTCGCGACCACGTCGAGGGGCTCGGGCCCCTCCAGGACCTGATGGCCCCCGGCGTGACGGACCTGCTGGTCAACGACGACGGGAGCGTCTGGGTCGACGACGCCGACGGGTTGCACCCGACGCCCGTGCACCTCTCCCCCAGCCAGGCCCGCGACCTGGCCGTGCGGCTGGCGACCTCCGGTGGCCGGCGGTTGGATGACGCGGTGCCCTGGGCCGACGCCCACCTTCCCTCGGGTCTGCGCTTCCATGCCGTCCTCCCGCCGCTCTCCCCCGGAGGCGCGATCCTCTCCCTGCGCCTGCCCGGTGGGGTGCGCCTGGATCTCGACGCCCTCCAGTCTCTCGGCGCCTTCACGGCGGCCACCCGGACGGTGCTGCACGCGATCATCGGCTCCCGGCTGCCGTTCCTGGTCACCGGTGGCACGGGGACCGGGAAGTCCACCCTGCTGGCCGCGATGCTCCGGGAGGTCCCCCACCATGAGCGGATCGTCGTGGTCGAGGACGTCCTCGAGCTCGCCGTGGACCATCCGCACACGGTGCATCTGCAGTCCCGGCATGCCAACAGCGAGGGCGCAGGTGCCGTGGACCTCACCGCTCTGGTGCGCCAGAGCCTGCGCATGCGCCCGGACCGAATCGTGCTCGGCGAGTGCCGCGGCGGTGAGATCCGGGAGCTGCTCCAGGCCCTGAACACCGGACACGAAGGTGGCTGCGGCACCGTCCATGCGAATACCGCAGGCGACGTCCCGGCGCGGCTCGAGGCTCTCGGGGCGCTCGGCGGGCTCGACCGCGGCGCACTGGCGGCCCAGGTGAGCAGCGCCCTGGAGGTGGTGGTCCACCTCGGACGACGGGAGGGACGGCGCACCGTCGAGGAGATCGCCCTGCTGCACCGGGACCGCGAGGGCATGCTGCGGGCCTCGACCGCGCTGCGCGCGACAGCCGAGGGGCTCCAGGAGGGGCCCGCCGCCGCACAGCTCGCCGCCCGCCTGGGTGAGAGCTCACAGGCCCCCGTCGCCCCCGGTCGGAGAGCGGCATGATCTCCGTCGCGATCCTGCTGGCCGCGCTGATGGCGGTCTTCTGGGTCTGTGCGCCGCCGCTCCTGACGAGCAGGCCCGGCCCGGCCGCCAGGGCGGCACGCCGTGCCAGCGCCGGACGGCTCGAGGTCGCGCGGATGGTCGAGCAGCTGGCCACCGTGATCAGCTCCGGCGCCGGGGTGCGGCAGGCCTGGGCCGCTGTGGCCCATTCGATGCCCGAGGGCGAGCTGGCCGAGATGGCCCGCGCCGCCGCGGCCGGCGCGGATCCGCGTCGCGCCGCCTCCGGCTCGCTCGCCCGCAGCGAGACGATCGGCTCGCTGGGCGCAGCGCTCAGCGTCTGCGAGCGCACCGGCGCTCCGACCGCCGGGATGCTGCAGAGCCTCGCCGATGCCCTGCGGGATCTCCACGACGCCGCACAGGCACGACGCAGCGCCTTCACCGGCCCCCGATCGACCGCCAAGATCCTCCTGGTGCTCCCGCTCGCCGGGTTGGGGCTCGGGGTCCTCCTGGGCGGAGACCCGCTGCGGCTGCTGGTCAGCTCGCCGTCGGGCCACCTGCTCGGCGCCCTCGGGATCGCTCTGACCGGTCTGGGCTGGTGGTGGATGCAGCGCCTGATCCATCGGGCCGATCCGCCGGAGACAGGACGGGTGGATCCATCGGTGGTGCTCGAGCTGATCGCAGGGGCTCTCGACTCCGGGCTGCCGCTGGCCCGGTCGGTCGGCTCCGTCGCGCTCGCGCTGCCCTCGGGTCCGGACGAGGAGACCCTCGGTCGGCTCGCGGGAGCGCTCGACGCCGGGCTCCCCGCCGTGCTCGCCACCGCGGAACTGCCCAGCGAGTTCACCGCGCTGGGGCAGTCTGCGGTGCTCGCGGAATCCGCGGGGGCGGACCTCGCCCGGGTGCTGCGGTCCGCCGCGCGGGATGCTCGCCGGGGCCGGGCCCGCGACGCGGAGGTGCGCGCCGCGCAGCTGGCCGTACGGCTGGTGCTGCCCACCGGCGTCGCGCTGCTGCCCGCTTTCGTGGTGCTCGGGATCATCCCCACCGTGATCTCCCTGCTCGGCGGCACCTTCGCCCTGACCGCGTCAGGAGCAGCGCTGTGAGCGCCTCCCGTGTGCAGCGTCCCCGCGCCCCGCCAGAGCTCCTCAGCGATCGCCAGAACTCGCACGAACTTCCCTCCACTTCCCACCGATCTCCGGGCTCGAGCCCGGGGCGCAGGCCCCTTCCCGGGCCGACGCCAGGCGGCTGCGGCTGCCACCCGGGGCGACAGCCGTCGTCCCTCCCGAGCGGCTCCCACCGCTCACCCAGGGCGGCCTCGGCCGCCCCGACGAGAAGGAGAGAACCATGTCCGCCACGAAGAGCCGGATGCACCGCGCCCTCGATCGCGTGCTGCGCGACGAGACCGGGGCATCCACCGCCGAGTACGCCATCACCGTGCTCGCCGCCTGCGGTTTCGCCGCCGTCCTGGTCGCCCTGCTGGCGTCCGGGGAGGTGCGCTCGCTGCTGATGGGCATCATCACCTCAGCCCTGTCGATGGGGTCGTGATGCCGCGGTCCGCCCGGTCGTCCCGCCTGCGGGACGACCGGGGGTCCGCCACGGCGGAGACGGCGATCGTGCTGCCCGTGGTGGTGCTGATGGTGGTCGTCATCCTCCTCACCGGAGCCGGGCTCGGCGCCCAGCTGCGACTGGAATCCGCTGCCCGCGGAGCGGCCCGCGAACTGGCTCGGGGCGAGGAGTCCGGAGCCGCGACGGAGACGGCGCAGCGGATCGCCGGGGACGGCGCCCGGGTCGAGGTCTCCGGCAGCGGAATCTGGGTGCGGGTCGAGGTCAGCCGCGCCCTGGAGGCCCCGAGCGGATGGCTCGCCGGCGCTCGCTGGGAGCTGAGCGCCGATGCCGAGGCCCGGCGTGAACCGCACCTGGTCGACAGCGGTGCCCCGTGAGCACGGGAGCGGCGAGCGTGCTGGCCTGGACCGGAGCCGCGACCGCAGTGGTCGCGGGCCTCGCGCTGCTGGGGACAGGAGTGCTCGCACAGTCGCGCGCCGGCACGGCCGCAGATCTCTCCTCGCTCGCCGGGGCCGATGCTCTCGCGGCGGCGAACGGGCAGCCCTGCGTGATCGCCGCCGAGGCCGCCGAGAGGAACGGGGCCCGACTGACCAGCTGCGAGCAGCGCGAATGGGACGTCCTGGTGCAGGTCCAGGTCGAGGCGGACCCGCTGCCTGCGATGACCGCCAGGGCCCGCGCCGGTCCCGGCCCCTCCCAGGGCCCCGGTGACCTGCCGTGACGTCAGGGATGCATCAGCGCGAGCAGGCGTGCGGCCTCGGACTTCGACAGCGGCTCGTTGCCGTTGCCGCACTTGGGCGAGACCACGCAGGCCGGGCAGCCCGCCTCGCAGCCGCACTCGGCGATCATGTCCGCCGTGGCCCGCAGCCAGGCATCGGCGTCGTCCGCCCCGCGCTCGGCGAACCCGGCGCCGCCCGGTGCCCCGTCATAGACGAAGATCGTCGGCTCGCCCGTGTCCTCGTGCTGCGCGGCGGAGACCCCGCCGATGTCCCAGCGATCGCAGGTGGCCAGCAGCGGCAGCATCGAGATCGCGGCGTGCTCGGCCGCATGCAGGGCGCCAGGCAGCTCCTCACCGGGGATCTCGGCGCCGTCGGTGGTGGCCTGCGGGATCACCCACCACACCGCCTTCGTCGTCAGTGTGCGCGGCGGCAGATCGAGCGGATGCTGGGCGAGGACCGCCTGGGTGAACACGTCACGCACCTGGTAGCCGGTGACCTGGTCGGTGACGTCCACGGTGCCGAAGCACAGCTGCACGCCGCCGGCCCAGGCGACCTCGCGGTCGGTCTGCCGGATCCGGATCGTGGAGGTGGTCTGCGGATGCGTGGAGTGGAGCGGATCCTCCCGGTGCACGAAGGCCACCGCCTGCTCGACGTCGAGGTGGTTCACGACGTAGCTGGTGCGCTGGTGGAGGTACACGGCCCCGTCGTGGACCTGGGTGTGCGCGCTCGCGGCATCGACCGTGCCCAGCAGCGTGCCGCTGGCCTCCTCGACGATGCGCACCGGTTCCCCGCCGCTGCCTCGCAGGTCGGTCAGCTCGTGGGCGGACTCGGTCATGGTCCAGAACCAGCCGGTGGGCCGCGCCCGCAGCACGCCGCGGGCGGCCAGCGTGGTGAGCAGCTCGCGGGCGGTGGGCCCGAAGATGCCCTCCTCGCCGTCGCGGATCGCCAGCTCGGAGGCCGCCGCGCACAGATGCGGAGTCATCACATAGGGGTTGGCGGGGTCGAAGACGGCCGCTTCGACCTCTGCGCCGAACACCGTCTCGGGGTGGTGGACGACGTAGGTGTCCAACGGATCCTCCCGGGCCACGAACAGGGCCAGCGCTCCGCCGTCACGATCCTGCCGTCGGCCTGCCCGCCCGAACTGCTGCCACAGGGAGGCCCGGGTCCCCGGCCAACCGGCGATCACCACGGCGTCCAGGCCGGCGATGTCGATGCCCAGCTCCAGCGCGTTCGTGGAGGCGAGCGCCTTCAGCTCGCCGGAGCGCAGGGCGTCCTCGAGGCCTCGGCGCTCGCGGGCGAGGTAGCCGCCGCGGTAGGCGGCCACGCGCCGGGCGCTGTCCGCGAGGTGGGGGTCGCCCGTGTGCTCGGACTTCTGTTCGAGCATGCGGCGGGCGCCGCTGGAGACCAGCTCGGCGCCGCGCCGGGAGCGCGCGAACACGAGCGTCTGGACGTCCCGTTCGACGAGGTCGGCGAGGAGCGCGCCGGCTTCGCTGGTGGCAGAGCGACGCAGCGGTTCGTCGGCCGTCTTCGTCGATCCGTCCTCGGCCGCGGGCTCGTCGCCGTCCGGCCAGTCCCCGTCGGGGTCGGCGTGGGAGTTGGCACCGACGCCGCTCCCGACACCGTCCTCGGCACCGGCACCGGCACCGGCACCGGCACCGTATCGATCAGTCGTCATCGGGCCCCGACCGTCCACGCGGGCGATGGTCCCGGGTTCCCACAGGCCGATCGTGAGCCCGGCGCGCGGCGAGCCGTCCTCGGTGACCGCGGTGACGTCCCGGCCCACCAGGCGGCTGGCGGAGAGCTCGGGGTTCGCAGTGGTGGCCGAGGCGAGGATGAAGGTGGGATCGGCCCGGTAGTGGGCGGCGATCCGTCGCAGGCGCCGCAGCACCATCGACACGTGGCTGCCGAACACGCCGCGATAGCTATGGCACTCGTCGATCACCACGTAGCGCAGTGCTCGGAAGAAGCTCGCCCACTGCTCGTGACCGGGCAGCATCCCGAAGTGCAGCATGTCGGGGTTGGTGAGCACCACGGTGCCGTGGCGGCGCACCCATCGGCGCTGCTCCGTGGGGGTGTCGCCGTCGTAGACCGCCACCCGGGCGTCACGGATCCCCGCCCCGTCGGCCATCGCGGTGATGTTCGTCAGCTGGTCCGCGGCGAGCGCCTTCGTGGGCGAGAGGTACAGGGTCGTGGCGCGGCGCGCGTCGGGATCGAGCTCCCGTGCGCCGACTGCGGTGAGGACGGGCAGCAGGTAGGCGAGGGATTTCCCGGAGGCCGTGGCGGTGGAGAGGACGACATCGCGGCCGTCGTGGGCGAGCTGCGCGGCCTCCTCCTGGTGGATCCAGGGCGCGGCGATCCCCTGCTCCTCGAGATGCTCGAGCAGGCGCGGATCGACCCAGTCGGGGAAGCGGCCGCGGCGTCCGTCACGGGCAGGACGCTGCTCGACGTGAGTGAGGCAGCTGCGACGGGTGAGCGGCTGCGAGAGGTCGGCCAGCAGATCTGCTGCTCTGCCTGCTCGCATCGACTCCTCATTCCCTGTGCATTTCCCACACCTGGACGTCGGTCGCAGGCCAGGTGGCTGTTGCACAATCGTAGCCATGCCCACCGACGCATCTACGGCGCCCTCCGCCCCTTCTGCGCCCTACTCACCTCCGACGGCCCTGCCGGAGCAGATCACCGCTCTGCGCACCGATCTCGTGGCCGCCCGGTACACGGTCGAGACCACCGAGGCCCTGATGGGGCAGGTCGCCCTCGAAGCGCTGCGCCGCGAGAACCCGATCCCAGCCCGGCGCGCGCTCGACCCGCTCACGGAACCGGCCGCCGTGCTGTTCCGCCTGTTCGCGCTGGGCACGCCCGTCCCCCGGTCCCTCGTGGACGCGGCGCTGCCCACGCTCGGTGCGCAGGGCGCGACGATGCTGGGACTGCTCGGGCCCGCGCCTCTGCGCCCGCTGATCGGGGCGGACGACCACGCGGCCGACGACCCCGACCCGCTGCATGCAGCCCGGGTCGAGCTGTCGCCCTATTCCGCGCGCGACGACATCGGCGAGATCACCTGGTGGATCGCCTCGGATCTCTCCGAGCTCGTCACCGGCCGAGCGCTCGACTCCGAGCACGTGCTGGGTGTGGGCGGCGCCTCCCTCACGCTGGCGCGGATCACACCGCGCGCGAAGGTCGGGCGGGTGCTGGATCTCGGCTGCGGCGGCGGCATCCAAGCACTGCATGCCGCTCGTCACGCCGATCACGTGGTGGCCACCGACCTCTCGGACCGGGCGCTCGCCTTCGCCGCCTTCAACGCGGCGCTGAACGAGACCGAGCTCGAGCTGCGCCAGGGCTCGCTCCTGGACCCGGTCGAGACCGAGACCTTCGATCTGATCGTCTCCAACCCGCCGTTCGTGATCACCCCGCGCCAGGGCAGGCAAGCAGCCCCGGTCACGGCCGATGCGGAAGCGCGAGTGGAAGCGGGAGAGGTCGCGCGCGAGGACGCGGGAGCGGGCACCGACGAGATCTGGACCTACCGCGACGGCGGCCGCGCAGGCGACAGCCTGCTCGCCGACCTGCTGACGGCGCTGCCCGCGCATCTCGCGCCGGGCGGCAGCGCCGTGATGCTCGGCAACTGGGAGATCGGCGCACAGCACGCCTGGGACGTCCATCCCCGCGCCTGGCTCGGCGCCGCGACCGAGGACGGCGTGGACGCCTGGGTGATCCAGCGCGAGCACGAGGATCCTGCCCAGTACGCGGAGACCTGGGCTCGCGACGGCGGCGTGACCAGCCGCGATGCGCGCTGGCCGGAGTTGCAGAACGCCTGGCTCGACGATTTCGCGACCCGCGACGTGGAGAGCATCGGATTCGGCTACCTGCTGCTGCGACGCCCCGAGGCGGGCAGCCCCTCGCGCCCCGGCGTGCTGCGCACCGAGCAGGCCGCGGGCACCGGCACCGGGTCCCTCGCCGCTCACCTCGCCCAGGGCCTGCACGCCCTGGACACCCTGTCCCATCTCGACGACGACGCACTCGCCGCGACCCGACCGGTCCGGGCGGCGGATGTCGTCGAGCGCCGACACCTCACCCCCGGGGAATGGGACCCGATGCTCATCGAGCTCGCGCAGGGAGCCGGGTTGGGCACAGTGGTGCGCGCGGACCAGCTGCTCGCCGCGACCGTCGGCGCCCTGGACGGCACCCTCACCCTGGACCAGGTCATCGGTGCCGTCTGCGCTCTGACCGACGCCGACGTCGACGAATCCCGAGAACGCATGCTCCCGCTCGTGCGGGATCTGCTCGTGACGGGGATGGTGACCCTGTGAGCTCGCCCCTGGACCCCCGCGACGCCACCGCGAACGGCTCCGCCGCCCCACCCCCGGCAGCTCCGCCCCCGGCTGCACCGCACCCGGCCGGCCCGCCTGCGGGCTCCCCGCCTGCGGGCGGCCCGCAGACGGGCGGCCCCGCGGAGGACGCTCCGTGGGAGCAGAACGCCGCCCGCCTCCGGCACGACCAGACCGCCGCCCGTCGCGGTCGCAGCCTCGCCCGGGCCCTCCTCGCCCTGCTCGCCGCGGCCGTCTGCGCGGCGATCACGGCGCTGCTGGCCCAGGCCTCCGTGAACACCGCGAAGGGGCAGCGACTGGACCAGCTGATCTTCTCCGGCGCGCAGGCCGATGACGGCGCCCTGACCCGGTACGCCGAGGTCGCGGTGGGGACGGTGAGCGTCCCGGTCATGGCCGTGCTGCTCGGCATCGCCCTCGTGCTGGTGCTCGTGCGTCGGGAGTTCTCCCTGCTGCTTCCGCTCGCTCTCCTGGTAGCCGGCGCGAACCTCACCACCCAGGTGCTCAAGCACCTGGTGGTGGTGCGCGACGTGCTGGGGCCGGGGATCGACATCACCCCGAACTCCTTCCCCTCGGGGCACACCACCCTCGCCGCCGCCTCCATGGTCGCCGTCGTGCTCGCCTCCGGACGCGCCAAGGTGCTGCTCGCGCCGATCGGTGCGCTGTGGGCCGCGGCGGCCGGGATCGGCACCCTCGTGGTGGGCTGGCACCGACCCAGCGATGCGATCGGCGCGATCGTGATCGTCGCCGCCTGGACCTTCCTGGTCCTCGCCCTGGATGCGCTGGGCAGCCGCCGTCGGTTCGCCCGGGCACAGGCCCTGGCCGGCACCGGCCGCGGCCGTCGGCGCCTGGGCGCTCCGGCGTCCGACGCACCCGCTGTCCTCACGCCTCCGCGCACCGGGGCGGCGACCACGGCCGTCGCCGTGCTGCTCGGTGTGGTGGGCCTCGGGGCGCTCGCGCTGGGCGCCGCCGGGATCGTCGGCCTGCAGCTGCCGCTGGACCTCCAGGACCCGGCACAGCAGAGCACGTCGTTCCTCGCCACGGCCGCGCTGATCGCCGGAGGCACGGCCTCCTGGATGGCGCTGGTGCTGATCCTGCGCACGCCGACATCACACAGGAGCCGTGCGGCTGAACGTGTACCGTGAGCAATCGTCGAGCGCTCACGCAGCGTCCGGCGGAACCCGGACCACGGCACACGGCCACGGCGGACGTCCCGCGACGACTCGCGGCGAGGAAGGACATATCAACGTGACTGGCGGACGCCATCTGGTCATCGTCGAGTCCCCGGCGAAAGCCCGGACCATCGGCCGATACCTGGGGGACGAGTACATCGTCCAAGCATCGGTGGGACACATCCGTGACATCCCGGTGCCGCGCGACCTGCCCACGGAGATGAAGAAGGGCCCCTACGGCAAGTTCGGGGTGGACGTCGAGGGCGACTTCGACCCCTACTACATCGTCAGCCCGGACAAGAAGAAGACGGTCGCGGACCTCAAGAAGGCCCTCAAGGACGCCGACACCCTCTACCTCGCCACGGATGAGGACCGGGAGGGCGAGGCGATCGCCTGGCACCTCCTGGAGACCCTCAAGCCCAAGAAATCCCTCCCTGTCAAGCGCATGGTGTTCCACGAGATCACCAAGGACGCGATCCTCGGCGCCCTGGAGAACACTCGCGAGATCGACACCGATCTGGTCGATGCGCAGGAGACCCGCCGCATCCTGGATCGTCTGGTCGGCTTCGAGCTGTCCCCCGTGCTGTGGCGCAAGATCAAGCCGTCCCTGTCGGCCGGCCGTGTGCAGTCCGTCGCCACCCGCCTGGTGGTCGAGCGCGAGCGGGAGCGCATGGCGTTCGTCGCCGCCGACTACTGGGACGTGACCGGCACCTTCGGCGCGGAGACCGAGCAGTTCACCGCGAAGATCGCCACGGTCGACGGCTCACGGGTCGCCACCGGCAGCGACTTCGCCGACGACGGCACCCTGAAGCCCAAGGCGTCCTCCGCGACGGTCCTCACCGCGGAGACCACGACGGCACTGGTCGAGGCGCTCACCGATGCCCCGGCGACGGTCGCGAACCTCGAATCCAAGCCGTACACCCGTCGGCCGGCGGCCCCCTTCACCACCTCCTCCCTGCAGCAGGAGGCCTCGCGCAAGCTGCGTCTCGGCGCACGCCAGTCCATGCGGGTGGCCCAGTCGCTGTACGAGAACGGCTACATCACCTACATGCGTACCGATTCGGTCACGCTCTCCGGTGAGGCGATCAAGGCGTCGCGCGGACAGGCGGCCGAGCTCTACGGCGCCCAGTACGTGCCGGACAAGCCGCGCTATTACCAGAACAAGTCCCAGGCCGCGCAGGAGGCGCACGAGGCGATCCGTCCCGCCGGCGACCGCTTCCGCACTCCGGCGGACGTGGCCGGTTCCCTCTCGGGCGACGAGTTCCGCCTGTACGAGCTGATCTGGAAGCGCACCGTCGCCTCGCAGATGGCCGACGCGAAGGGCACCACCTCCACGGTGGAGCTCGCCCTGGAGCAGTCCGGCCGCACCGCGACCTTCCGCGCCGCCGGCACCGTGATCACCTTCCGCGGCTTCCTCGCCGCCTACGAGGAGGGCCGCGACGCCAGCCGGTACGGCAGCGACGAGGCCGCCGGCAGCGGCGACAAGCGACTGCCGCAGATGGAGGAGGGCCAGACGCTCGACACCCGCGAGCTCACGCCCGACGGTCACTCCACGACGCCTCCCCCGCGCTACACCGAGGCGTCCCTGGTGCGGGCGCTCGAGGATCGCGGCATCGGCCGTCCCTCGACCTACGCGTCGACCGTCGCGACCGTGCAGGACCGCGGCTACGTGCTGCGCCGCGGCACCGCACTGGTGCCCAGCTGGACCGCGTTCGCCGTGGTGCGCCTGCTCGAGGAGCACTTCGGACCGTTCATCGACTACGACTTCACCGCCCAGATGGAGCAGCAGCTGGACCGGATGGCCCAGGGCGAGCTGGGGCGTTCGGAGTACCTGAAGAACTTCTACCTCTCCGACGGGACCGACGGTCCGATCGGGCTGAAGCAGATGGTCGATCACCTGGGCGACATCGATGCCCGGGCGATCAACAGCATCGCCATCGGCGACGGGATCACGCTGCGCGTGGGCCGCTACGGCGCCTACGTCGAGCGTGCGGCGCGGGACGAGGACGGCGAGCTCATCGAGGGCGCCGATCCGCGGCGCGCCCCGGTCTCCGACGACATCGCGCCCGATGAGCTCACGGTAGAGAAGGCCGAGGAGATGCTCGAGCGGGCCAAGGACGACGGCCGAGTGCTGGGCACGGACCCGGAGTCCGGTCACGAGATCGTCGCCAAGGACGGCCGCTACGGGCCGTACGTCACCGAGGTGCTGCCGGCTCCGGAGGAGACCAGCGGCGGCAAGAAGGTCCCGAAGTCCAAGCAGCCCAAGCCCCGCACCGGCTCGCTGCTGAAGTCGATGGACCTCGCGACCGTCACCCTTGAGGACGCGCTGAAGCTGCTGAGCCTGCCGCGCGTGGTCGGCACCACCGAGGACGGCACCGAGATCACGGCCCAGAACGGTCGCTACGGCCCGTACATGAAGAAGGGCACCGACTCCCGCTCCCTGGAGACCGAGGAGCAGATCTTCTCGATCACCCTCGAGGAGGCGGAGAAGATCTACGCCCAGCCCAAGACCCGTGGTCGCGCCGCCGCCAAGCCCCCGCTGAAGGAGCTCGGCACGGACCCCACCAGCGAGAAGCCGATCGTGATCAAGGACGGCCGCTTCGGCCCGTACATCACCGACGGCGCCACCAACGTCTCGCTGCGCTCGACCGAGAAGGTCGAGGAGATCAGCGAGCAGATCGCGATCGAGAGGCTCGCGGAGAAGCGTGCGAAGGGTCCGGCGAAGAAGAAGCCGGCCGCCAAGCGCGCTCCCGCCAAGAAGAGCACCACGGCCAAGAAGAGCACGACGGCGAAGAGCACCACCGCGAAGAAGTGACGACGGTCGGACCCTGACAGGGGGAGCCGCCGCGAAAAGGGGCACGGACCATGAGGTCCGTGCCCCTCGTGCGTCGTGGCGACGGCGCCGGCGCACGCCGCGGGGGCGACGTCGGCCCCGTCGAGACAGCCTCCCGTGGCGCAGCCACCAGCAGTTCCGGCTTACAGTGTGATCCAGAGCTCGTTGTTGACTCACGAAGGAGTGATCATGGATCGACGTCTCACTCGGCGTGCGGTCATGTCCGGTGCTGCGGCCACTGCCGCGATCGGGATGACAGGATGCCTGCAGAATCCCGACCCCGGTGGCGGCGGGGGTGGCGGCGGGGGCCAGAAGTATTCCGCCGGGGACTCCCCCGGCGACGGGTCGGTGAGCATCCTGGGTGCCTACGGCGGCCAGGAGCAGGAGGCCTTCATGGCCTCCCTCGAGGGTTTCGAAGCCGATTCCGGGATCACCATCAACTACACCCCGGACAAGGACTTCGCCAACACCATCCAGCAGCGAGCGGGCGCCGGCGATCCGCCGGACATCGCACTGTTCCCCCAGCCCGGCGGGATGTTCGACCTCGCCGCGAAGGGGCTGATCACCCCGATCGACGTGTATCTGGACTACGACGAGCTGGCGTCGACGCTGATCCCCGGCTTCCTGGACTCGGCACGGTACGAGGGGCGCGTGTACGGCGCCCCGATGCGCATGGCCTGCAAATCCCTCATCTGGTATCCGAAGAAGGCGTACGAGAAGGGCGGTTACTCGACCGAGCCCGCCACGATGCAGGAGCTCACCGAGATCGCCGACCAGATCAAGGCCGACGGGATCACCCCGTGGAGCGATGGCTGGGACGACGGCCAGGCGACCGGCTGGGTGGGCACCGACTGGATCGAGGAGCTCATGCTGCGGGTCCACGGTCCGGTCGTCTACGACGACTGGACCAAGCACCGCATCCCCTTCAACGCGAAGGAGGTCGTGGAGGTCTTCGACATCGCCGGCGATCTGCTCAAGGGCGAGGGCAACGTGCTGGGAGGGACCGACTCGATCCTCAACACCCCGTTCTCCGAGGCTCCTCTGGCGCTGTTCGAGGATCCGCCCAAGGCGATGCTGGTGCGCCAGGGCAACTTCGTCACGGGCTTCTTCCCCGAGGATGTCCAGGCCAACATGGACGAGGAGGTCGGCGTCTACGCGATGCCGACCTGGGAGGGCGGCTTCGACGGCCAGCCGATCCTCGGCGGCGGCGATCTCGCCGCTCTGTTCACGCTGAACGACGACACCGTGAAGGTCATGGAGTTCCTGACCTCGGACGCCTTCGGCGGGGAGTGGGCGGAGGCGGGCGGCTGGCTGAGCCCCCACCGCACCTTCGACCTGTCGCAGTACTCCGATTCGATCACCCGGCAGGTCGCCGAGATCGCCTCGAACGCCCAGGTGTTCCGGTACGACGGCTCGGACCTGATGCCGACGGCAGTCGGCGGCGGATCCTTCTGGACCGGGATGGTCCAGTGGTTGCAGGGCACGAAGACGGCGCAGGAGGTCTGCGACGACATCGAGGCCGGGTGGCCGAAGTGAGCACCGCGACCTCCACCCTGCAGGGGTCGAACGGTTCGGCGCCCCTGGAGCGGAACGAGCACAAGGGAGCTCCGGCCCGACCGGTGCGGGTGCTCATCGGTGCGATCGGCATGGCGCTGACGGCCTGGTTCGTGTGCAACGCGTTCCTCGCCTTCGCGTACTACCCGCAGTGGTTCCTGGGATCCGGAGTCCTCATCGGCGTGCTGGGCCTGGTCATCGGCATCGGCGGCTCGCTGCTGTTCTTCTACTTCCTGAACCTGTGCATCGAGGGCTTCCCCAGCCGGTTCGCCGAAGGGCTCATCCCCTATGCGTTCCTGCTGCCGGGGTTCAGCCTGATCGGCATCTTCCTGCTCTATCCCACCGTGCAGACGATCGTGTACTCCTTCGCGAACGACGATTCGACGGACTGGGTCGGGCTGGACAACTATCGGGCGATCTTCGGCAGCGGTGTCTTCTGGTCGTCGCTGTTGAACAACTTCCTGTGGATCCTCATCGTCCCGGTCATCTCCGTCGCGTTCGGCCTCGCCGTCGCGGTGCTCGCCGACAAGCTCTCCCCCACCGGGGAGAAGACGGCGAAGTCGTTCATCTTCCTGCCGATGGCGATCAGCTTCGTCGGCGCGGCGACCATCTGGGGCCTGGTGTACGCCTACAACTCGCCGGGCGAGGCGCAGACGGGACTGCTCAACGCGATCGTCACGGGCCTGGGCGGCGACCCGCAGCCCTGGTACCAGATCGACACGGCACGGTTGAACTCGATCCTGCTGATGGTGATCCTCATCTGGCTGCAGACGGGCTTCGCGATGGTGCTGCTGAGCTCCGCCATCAAGAGCGTCCCCGAGGACACCGTCGAGGCGGGCCGCGTGGACGGCGCCAGCGAGATGCGCATCTTCTGGCAGATCATCTTCCCGCAGGTGAAGGTCACGCTCATCGCCGTGCTGATCACGGTGCTGATCCTGGTCCTGAAGGTCTTCGACATCATCTACGTGACGACCAACGGTCGCTACGACTCCGATGTCATCGCGAACCTCTTCTTCCGGAAGCTGTTCACGGACCAGCAGGCGGGGCAGGCCTCGGCGGTCGTCGTCGTGCTCCTCCTGCTGGTGGTGCCGATCCTCATCTACCAGGTCAAGAGCTTCAGGGACCAGGAGGCGAACCGATGAACGGGACCATGAAGGACGGGCGCAGGCGCTCGCTGCTCGCGACCATCACGATGCCTCTCCTGGCTCTGCTGTGGACGGTCCCCACGATCGGACTGCTGGTGACGAGCTTCCGCTCGCGGGAGGCCGCGGCCTCCACCGGGTGGTGGACGAGCCTCTGGGAGGGCGGCTGGACGCTCGACAACTACGCCACGGTGCTCGGCGATCCGTCGATCTCCGGCTCGCTGGTCAACTCGATCGTGGTGGCGGTGCCGGCGACGGTGCTGCCGATCATGTTCGCGGCGTTCGCCGCCTACGCGTTCACGTTCATCGAGTTCCGGGGCAAGGACGTGCTGTTCATCGCGATCGTCGCGGTGATGGTGGTCCCGATCCAGGTGTCCTTCCAGCCGATGCTGGACCTGCTCGGCCCGCGCGGTCTCGGCATCAACGGCCAGTTCGTCGCGGTCTGGATGCTGCACACCGGTTTCGGCATGCCGCTGGCGGTCTACACGCTGCGCAACTACATGGCGACGCTCCCGAGCTCCGTCGTGGAGAGCGCGAAGATCGACGGCGCCTCGCACTTCCAGACGTTCTGGCGTCTGGTGGCGCCGATGGCCTCACCGGCGATCGCGGCGTTCGCCACCCTGCAGTTCCTATGGGTGTGGAACGACCTGCTCATCGCCAAGCTGTTCCTGGGCGGCGGGGGCAACAAGACGATCATCGTGAGCCTGCAGCAGATGCTGGGCACCCAGGGGCAGGGCGCCGAGCTCCTGACCGCGGGCGCCTTCATCTCGATGGTGATCCCGATGCTCGTGTTCTTCGGCCTCCAGAGGTTCCTGGTGCGCGGCATGACCGCGGGCTCCGTCAAGGGCTGAGGACATGGCCCGGACGGCTCCCCACGGATTCAGCCGAGGGCGGACCCTCCTCCACACCGGCCCCGACACCACCGCGGTGTCGGGGCCGCTCGGTAGATTGGACCCATGAACACGATCGAGGAGTCCCGGGCCGACGCCGCGCAGTCCCCCCTGGCACTGCCGACCACCACCGTCCCCGACCCGGCGGCAGCACCGGGCCTGCGCTGGGGCGTGGTCTCTCCGGGGCATATCGGCGACCAGTTCACGGCGACCGCGCATCGAGCGACGTCCTCGCGGGTGGTCTCCGTGGTCTCCCGGTCCCAGCAGCGCGCCGAGGAGTTCGCCGCGACGCACGGCATCGAGCAGGCCTTCGACTCCGTGGGCGCGATGCTCGCCGCGGGCGGGCTGGACGCCGTCTACATCGCCTCGCCGCACGCCCAGCACCACCAGCTGGCGCGCCCCGTGCTCGAGGCCGGCGTGCCCGTGCTGGTCGAGAAGGCCTTCACCCTCAACACCCCGCAGGCCCGTGATCTGCTGGACCTCGCCCGTGAGCGCGGCGTGTTCGCCATGGAGGCGATGTGGGCCCGTTTCCTGCCGCAGTACGACGTGCTGCGCCAGGTGCTCGACTCCGGCATGCTCGGCGACATCATCGAGGTGGCCGCGGACCACGGCCAGTCCTTCCCCGCGGACCCGACCCATCGCATGTACGCCCCCGAGCTCGGCGGCGGCGCCCTGCTCGACCTCGGCGTCTACCCGATCTCCTTCGCCCAGATGGTGCTCGGTGACCTCTCCCACCTGGCCGTGCGCGGCTCGCTGACGGACACGGGGGTCGATGCGTACTTCGGTCTGCTCGCCACAGGGGCCGACGGCGGCCGGGCACGGCTGTCCTCGACGCTGCTGGCCCGCACCCCCACCGAGGCCGTGGTCAGCGGCACCGAGGGCTCGGCGCGGCTGTCCGGCGCGTTCTTCGCGCCCAGCACCCTGACCGTCACGCTGCTCGACGGCCGCACGGCGAGCGTCGAGCATCCCGGCGCCCCGGGGGACGGCATGGCCTACGAGATCGCCGAGGCGGCCCGCCGGATCAGGGCCGGAGAGCTCGAATCACCGCTGATGAGCTGGGAGGATACGCTCAGTGTGATGGGGACGATGGATGCCGTGCGGTCCGAGCTCGGCGTGATCTACCCCGGGGAGGAGGGGGCATGAGCATCCTGGACGTGACCCGCGGCCTGCGCATCCCGCTGCCGCGCCGACCCAAGCGGGGAGTCTTCATCTCCTTCGAGGGAGGCGAGGCCGCCGGCAAGACCACGCAGATGCAGATGCTGCGCGATCATCTGGTCACCGAGCGCTCCGTCGCCGAGGACCTCATCCTCACCACGCGCGAACCGGGCGGCACCCCGCTCGGACGGAGCATCCGTGGGCTCCTCCTGCACGGCGAGCACGTCGATCCCCGCGCCGAGGCGCTGCTCTACGCCGCGGACCGCGCCCATCACATCGAGACGCTCGTGCGCCCCCACCTGGCACGCGGAGGTCTCGTGCTCGGCGACCGCTACTTCGACTCCTCGATCGCCTACCAGGGCGCCGGGCGGGAGCTCGAGGCCTCGGAGATCGAGTCGCTGTCGCTGTGGGCGACCAACGGTCTGATGCCCCATCGCACCATCCTGCTCGATGTACCGCCCGAGGCCCTGGGCCAGCGCCGTGCGGACGAGACCCACGACCGTCTCGAGCAGGCCGGAGGCGATTTCCACGCCACGGTGCGCCAGGAGTTCCTCGACCTCGCCGCTGCGGATCCGGAACGCTTCTCCGTCATCGACGGGACGCTCCCCCGCGAGGAGGTCCATGCTCAGGTGCTCGAGGCGGTCGCCGAGGTGCTGAGCATCTTCGATCCGACGTTCGAGCCCGCGCCGCCCACCAAGCACCGGGACGAGATGTGACGGCGAGCGACGCCACCTCCTCGAGCGCACCGACCGCGGCCGACATCGGGAACCCCATGAGCACCGCGGATCCCGCGAGCCCCGCCCACGGGGTGTGGGCCGACGTGGTCGGCCAGGACGCCGCCGTGCGCCAGTTCCGCCGTGCCGCCTCCCCCGAGGGTTCTCTCGCGCAGGCCTGGCTGATCACCGGACCGCCCGGATCGGGACGCTCGACGGCGGCCCGCGCCTTCGCCGCGACCCTCCAGTGCGAGACGGGCACCGGCTGCGGGCACTGCCATCCCTGCCGCACGGTCCTCGCGAACACCCACCCCGATGTCACCGTGGTCGCGACCGACAAGGTGTCGATCGCGAAGGAGGAGGTGCGCGGCCTGGTGATGACCGCGCAGCGAGCCCCGGCCACCGGGCGCCACCGGGTGCTCATCGTCGAGGACGCGGACCGCATGAGCGCCGGGTCGTTCAACGTGCTGCTGAAGTCCATCGAGGAGCCCCCGCCCTCCACCGTGTGGATGCTGTGCGCTCCGTCCGCTGAGGACCTCGCCCCCACCATCAAGTCACGCTGCCGCCTGGTGTCGCTCTCGGTGCCATCCTCGGACGTGGTCGCCGAGCTGCTGCGGCGCCGCGACGGGATCGACGGGAACCTCGCAGTGCGCGCGGCGCGGGCAGCTCAGGGCCACATCGGCCTTGCCCTGCGCTACGCCACGCAGGAGGGCGCACTCGCAGCCCGAGAGGACTCGGCGCGCACCCTGCTGGACCTGCGCACCACGGGCGATGC
The DNA here is from genome assembly GCF_002332425.1 of Brachybacterium alimentarium. Classification (GTDB taxonomy): domain Bacteria; phylum Actinomycetota; class Actinomycetes; order Actinomycetales; family Dermabacteraceae; genus Brachybacterium; species Brachybacterium alimentarium. The sequence goes on from NZ_NRGS01000014.1 coordinate 115,823, forward strand.
GGTGCTCGCGGCCCAGGGCCTGGTGGATCGAGCCACGGCGGAGGCGAAGGCGCACGCCGACGCCGTCGCCACGGAGGAGAAGGAGCACTTCCTGCGTTCGGCCGGGATCGACGACGGGAAGGTGCCGCCGTCGCTCCGCTCCCAGGTGCGCCAGCTGGAGGAGGATGCGAAGCGTCGGCAGACGCGTCTGGTGCGCGACGTGCTGGATCGCTACCTGCTCGATGCCCACTCGGTGCTCCGCGACGTGCTGAGCCGTCAGCTCGGCACGGACAGCGAGCTCGTGAACGTCGAGGTGGCCGCGGAGATCGACCAGGCCGCATCCGGCGGCACCGGGAAGGCCACGCTGGAGCTCCTCGAGGCCATCCAGGTGGCGCGTCAGCGGATCAGCGGCAATGTCCCGCCGCTGCTGGCGATCGAGGCGCTGCTGGCCCGCATCGCGGTCTCTTAGGGTTTCCCCGCCGGGGCGGTGGCAGCCCTCCGACGAGGAGGGCTGCCCACCTGCCGACGGGCAGTCGGCTCAGGAGTCGAAGAGAGTGTTCGGCTGGTCCTGACGATCATCGGCAGCCGGGGCTTCCGGCGCGGCCAGGGCGTCGTCGTCCTCGGAATCGGCCTCGGGCACCTCATCCGCGGCCGGCTCGACGACGTCGACCGCCACGGCGAGCTCCTCGAGGTCCGCGGGCTCAGCCGCAATCGCCAGCTCAGCGGCGTCCGCCGGCTCAGCAGCATCTGCAGGCTCAGCGGCACCCGTGGGCTCGGTGGCATCGGGGGCCTCGGCGGAAGCAGTCACCGTGTCGTCCGTCGACTCCTCGGCGTCGGCCGGCTTGACGACGTCCACCACGTCCACGGGTTCGATGGCGGGAGCGGTGTCCTCGGACCCGGCCGCCTCGGCGGAACCGGCGGACTCTGCCGCGTTGTCGGGCTCGGCAGTCTTGCCGGGCTCACCAGCCGTGCTGGACTCGGCAGCCTGGCCGGGCTCAGCGGCCTTGTCAGACTCGGCAGCCTGGCCGGGCCCAGCGGCCTTGTCAGACTCGGCAGCCTTGGCGACGTCCGTGGTCCCGACGGCCTCGGAGGCCGCTGCCTCTGCCGGCTTCTCGGACGTCTCCGGGGACTGCGCAGCCGGATCGTTCGCCCTGTCCGCAGAGCTCTCGCCCTCGGAGCGCTTCTGGAAGTCGACCTCGAGTTCGTCGATCACGACGCCGCCGGAGCGCGGGATCTCGCGATCGCTCTCCTCCTGGCCGGTCTCGGAGTGCGCACCGCAGCCGAAGCCGAGATGGACCACGCGACCGTCGGCCGGGGACCACTCGTTGGTGCACACGCCGAACTCGCCACGCAGCGAGCCCGACAGCTGAGAGAGGAAGCCGCAGCTCATGCAGGTCGCCGAGACCGTGCCGCGGCGGCCGCGACCGGAGGTCTGGCGGGGGCCGAACTCGCCGTCGATCCACCGCTCCGCGGCCTCTGCGCGGCCCTGCGGGGACAGCACGCGGGCGCGGCCGAGGCCGAGCTCCCACTGCGCGACGCGGTCGGCGTCCTCGTCGCCGGTGGCCTCGTAGCCCTCCTCGAGGCGCTCGTCCTGCTCCCGGAAGGGCAGCAGGTCATCGGCGCCGACGTCCTCGGGCTTGAGGCGCTCGGACCACGGCTCCCACTCAGGGGCGAGGATCGCGTCGTCGCCCGGGAGCAGCGCGGTCTCGGCGACCGTGGCGGCCTTCGCGCGGGAGGCGCGGGAGACCACCACCACCCAGGACCAGCCGCGATACCCGGGCATGGTGCAGTCGAAGACATGGGTGACGAGCCGATCACCGGTGGCCTCGGCGCGCAGGTGCTCGCCGACCTGGCCGGGTTCGGTGACCTCGAGCAGCGCCTCGCGGGCGAGCTCGACGGCATCGGCGGCGATCGCGTCCAGGCGGGGCCGGGCGGCGCGGGGGCGACGGGTGGCGGTGGTCGGCTGAGTCATCTGTTCAGGCCTCGAAATTGTCGGCGACGGCACGGAGCACGGTGGAGATCTTCTGCGCGTGCCCGCGATCGGGATAGCGGCCCTGGCGCAGGCCGTTGGAGGCGTCGTCCAGCAGACGGATCAGGTCCTCGACCATGCCCGCCATCTCGTCGGGCTTGGGACGACGCGCGCGGCTGATCGACGGAGCGGGCTCCATCAGCTGCAGTGCGAGCACCTGGGGACCCCGACGGCCATCGACCATGTCGAAGTCGACCCGGGCGCCGGGCCGGAGCGCGGTGACGCCCTCGGGCAGGTTGGAGGCGTGCACGTACACACTCTGACCATCCTCGTCGTCGAGGATGAAGCCGAAGCCCTTCTCGGCGTCGTAGAACTTCACCTTGCCGCGTGGCACGTGGATCCCATTCCTTCTCTGCTGATGGTGGTCCCATGAGTCGGGGCCCCGGACTCTCACGGACCCATGGCGGGGCCATGCGCTTCCTGCAGCTCCGGGGCGCCGGAGACACTCCGGCAACGGTCCAGTCTAGCGCGCTGGCCTGCGCTCGTGGCGAGCCGATTTCGCGGCCGTGACCGTGGCCACCGTCTGCCCGGCCGCCTGTGTCCACTGCCCGCGATCAGCGTCGGCGCGAAGCCGGGATCTCGAGGGCCGGGGAGTCCGGCGGAACGGGGTCCAACCCGACCCCGACCAGCACCTGTTCGAGGATCATCGCGGTAAAACCCCAGACGAAGGCGTCCTCGGGGAGTTCGAACACGGGGCCGACGGCCTGACCGCCCAGCAGTCCGCGCCGCCGATGCGTCGGATCGGCGAGCGAGCCGCCCCCGGTAAGCGCCGCCCACACCACGCGCTCGACCTCGATCGGGTCCTGCACGCCGAGCGGAGGCGTCGTCGGCGACCAGCCGAGCACCGGGGTCACCTGCTGCGCCCGCCAGGGCATGGGGATCGGCTCGAAGGCTCCGAGCACCTGCACGCCTCGAGGGTCCAGGCCGGTCTCCTCCTGCGCCTCGCGCAGCGCGGTGTGCACGTCGTCCCGGTCCCCCGGGTCCGAGCCGCCGCCAGGCAGGGAGAACTGGCCGGGCTGGGAGCGCAGCGCGTGGCCCCGCTCCTCGAGCACCACCTGCGCATCGTCGAGCCCGGTCCCGGTGATCAGGATGAGCACTGCGCTGCGCCGCACTCGCTCAGGGGTCGGCGGGGTCCGCGGATCGGCGTTGCGGTGCACCAGCACATCGCCGTGCCGGGCGCGATCGGCGAGCCGCGTCAGGAAACCGGGCAGCGCAGGCCGCGGATCGGGCGTGGCCAGGGATGCCTCGTCGCGCATGCCGCCTCCCTCGGTCTCGTCGTCACGTCCATCCCTCATGCCCTCATGCTTACCCCACCCGCGCCGCCGGCGCGCGGACCGTCCTCACGCGATCCCGGCGCTGGGGCAGACGTCGACCAGCACGCAGTCCCCGCAGTGCGGCGACCTCGCCGTGCAGACGCGCCGTCCGTGCAGGATCAGGCGCAATCCCAGGATCGTGAGGTCCTCATCGGCGCTCCCGCTGCCGTCGGCCTCGACCCGGGCGACCACGTCGTCCTCCACCCCGCGGGGATCGGTCCGCTCGGTCCATCCCAGTCGGCGGGCGAGCCGGCCCACATGGGTGTCGACGGCCAGGAGCGAATGCCCGAACCACGCACCGCGCACCACGTGGGCGGTCTTCCGGCCCACGCCGGGGAGCTTCTCGAGGGCTTTCTGGTCATCGGGCACCTCGCCGCCGTGGTCGGTGACGAGTCCGCGGGCCAGTCCGATGATCCGACGCGCCCGGGTGGCTCCCATGCCCAACGGACGTACGATCTCCGTCACAGTGCCCTCGTCGGCTCCGGCGAGGGCGGCGGGGTCCGGCCAGGAGGCGAACAGTGCAGGGGTCACCTGGTTGACCCGGACGTCGGTGGTCTGCGCAGAGAGAACCGTCGCGACCAGCAGTTCGAAGGCATCGGAGTGGTCGAGCTCGGTGCGGGCATCGATGTGGAGATCGCGCAGCCGGGACGCCACGACGGCGGCATCCGCAGGGCCTGCGGAGTCGTTCGCGGCAGCACGGCGAGGGCTCACGGACATCATCAGAAACACTCCTCATCCTGCGTGTGACACATAACAATGGCCGGGGCGCGATAGTGTTTCCTCATCATGTGACAGCCACCACCGATGTTGGTGGCATCCGTCACAGACACGCACAGCTTGGTCCCGGCACTCGGGGCCCCACCATCAGGAGGTTCCGTGGACGAGAACATCGTACGGTCATCGCCGCTGTTCGCTGCGCTCGACGAGGACGGCAAGCAGGCCGTGCTGGCGTCGATGAAGCAGGAGGACTATCACCGCAGCGCGATCATCTTCCGCGAGGGCGATCCGGGCGATCGTCTCTTCATCATCGGCTCGGGCAAGGTCAAGGTCGGTCACGCCTCGGGCGACGGCCGCGAGAACCTGCTGGCCGTGCTCGGCCCGGGCGAGACGCTCGGCGAGCTGTCCCTGTTCGATCCGGCGCCGCGCAACGCGACGGCGACCGTGGTCGCCGAGTCGACGCTCTATTCGCTGTCCCAGCAGGACCTGTACCGGGTCCTCGCGCAGCGTCCCGAGGTCGGCCGTCACCTGCTCGCCTCGCTCGCGCGTCGCCTGCGCAAGACCAACGAGTCGCTCGCCGATCTCGTCTTCGCCGACGTTCCCGGCCGCGTGGCCAAGAACGTCCTCGATCTCGCGCAGCGCTTCGGTCGCCAGACCGATGACGGTGTGATGGTCGCCCACGGCCTCACCCAGGAGGAGCTCGCCCAGCTGGTCGGCGCCTCCCGCGAGACCGTGAACAAGGCGCTGGCGGACTTCGCCTCCCGCGGGTGGATCCGGCTCGAGGCACGCGCCGTCCTCATCTCGGACGTCGAGCGTCTGCGCCGCCGCGCCCGCTGACAGGTTCGTGCGGGGTCACCCCGACACGCTTCGCGAAAGCCCCCGGCCTGCACCTCAGGTGCCAGGTCGGGGGTTTTCGTCATGCTGGTCCGTCACGGCCGGGAGCCGACCCCTCGCGCAGTGGCCGCACGGGGCCCGCACACGGGGCGTGCGCGGAGAGAGAGCGTGCGCGGGGCGAGAGGGTGTGCACGGAGCAAGGGGGGCGTGCGCGGAGGGAGAGGGCGTGCGCCGAGCGAGGGAGCCCGGCTCAGTGCTCCTGGGCGAGGTAGTCGAGCGTGGCGCGCAGGTTCCAGCGGGCGGCCTGCTCGAGCTCCTCGGAGAGGTCGGCGCCGTACACCGAGCGCACCAGCCGCTCAAGGGTGAGCACGCCGGCGGTGCGGGCACGACGCACCTGCTCGATCCTCTCGTGGCGATGCGCGAGAGCGCCCTCGAGCGCTTCGAGCGCGGAGAGCGGATCCTCGTAGGCCGGTCCGTGGCCAGGATGGATCGACCCGATCCGGCCGTCCTCGGCCATCGCCCGCAGGATCGCGAGGGACTGCAGGTGCTCGGCGAGGTCGCCGCCGTCGTCGGGCACGATGACGGTCGAGGAGCCGCCCAGGAGCGTGTCCCCGCTGAGCAGGCGCCCGCCGTCCACGAGCACCCCGACGGAGTCGGAGGTGTGGCCCGGCAGGTGGATGACGTGGCCCACCACGCCGTGGTCCCCCTCGAGCGTCGACGGGAGCGGGCGCGACCCCGGCACGGCGGCCTGGTCGGCGGCCCAGAGCGGCACCTCGAGGCCGCTGCGGGCGGCGAGCTGGCGAGCCAGGGTCGCCGCGCCGGCGGTGTGGTCGAGGTGCCGATGGGTGACCAGCACGCCCATCGGGCGCACTCCCTCTCCACAGGTCACGAGCAGCTCGGCGAGATGCTCGGGGTCCCTGGGGCCGGGGTCGATCACCCAGATCTGGTCCTCGTCGCGCAGCACGTAGCTGACGGTCCCGGTGAGGGTCATGGGCCCGGGGTTGTTCGCGGGGACGGTGAGCAGCTCGACCGCGCCCGCCTCCGGGTCCCGCAGGGCATCGTCCTCGGTCATGGTGTCTCGTTCAGGCTGTCGGCGCGGCGGCCGGTGCGGTCGCCGCAGCGGCCTGGGCGGCCGATGCGAGCTCCACGTGCAGGTCCAGCTCGACCGGGGAATCCAGCGGGAGCACGGCGACGCCGACGGCGCTGCGGGCGTGCTGGCCGACATCGCCGAAGATCGAGCCCAGCAGTTCGCTGGCCCCGTTGATCACGGCGGGCTGCGCCGTGAACTGCGGGTCGGAGGCGACGTAGCCGGTGACCTTGACGACGCGCACCACCTGGTCGAGATCGCCGACCAGGGCCTCGATGGCGGCGAGGGCGTTGAGGCAGCAGATCGCAGCGAGCTCGGCAGCCCTCTCCGGAGTGACCTCGGCGCCCACCTTGCCCGTCGCGGGCAGGGACCCCTCGACGAAGGGCAGCTGGCCGGAGGTGTGGACGGCCGAGCCGACCGCGACGGCCGGGACATAGGCGGCGACCGGTGCGGCGACGACGGGCAGGGTCAGGCCCAGCTCATCCAGACGTGCCCGGATGCGGGATCCGGTGCCCGCAGGGGCTGCGGCCCCGGCGCGCTCAGCGGAGCCGGGAGTCTCGGAAGGCGACGTGGTCACGAGCTCAGCCCTCGGTCAGGGGCCGCTTGAGGTAGGCGACCAGGTTCTCCGGATTCGGTCCGGGGACGACCTGAACCAGCTCCCAGCCCTCCTCGCCGTAGTTGTCGAGGATCTGCTTGGTCGCGTGGATCAGCAGCGGAACGGTCAGGTACTCCCAGCGGGTGATAGTGCTCATGCCCCGAAGCCTACCGGCCGGACCCGCCACCGGGGCTGGCCGACCGTCCGGCTCAGCTGCCCACGGCCTCCTGCGAGGCGCGGCGCAGCACCGCGGACCAGTCGCTCACGTCGGGGTTGCGCCGCAGCAGGCGCCGACGTTCCCGCTCTGTCATGCCGCCCCACACCCCGAAGTCGACCTTGTTGTCCAGCGCGTCGGCGAGGCACTCGGTCCTCACCGGGCACGCACCGCAGGCCACCTTCACGGTGTGCTGCTCAGCCCCCTGGACGAAGAACCCGTCCGGGTCCATGCCCACGCATGCGCCTCGTGTCGCCCAGCTCGAATCCTCGGTGGTCGGAATCGCCCCGATGGTCATGTGCATCCTCTTTCCGAATCTTCGTTGACCCGATTTCTTCGACCACTGTAAGGAGACGCATGCCACAGCGCAAAATCCGACTCCACTCCGTGACCTGCCCGTGACGTGATAAGGGCCTTCGCGCCCCACCGCTGGGGCGGAATCGTGAAGATTCCTCGACGCGGGCCTCGGTTCATGGCTCGCCGTCCGTCGCCCCCGTACTGTTGGAGCATGGCCCGCACTCCGTCCAGCTCCGCTTCCGGACGCTCCCTCCCCGTCGCCCTGGCGCAGACCCTGTACCTGCTGCTGGGAATGCTCGCTGTCTCCGTCCTGGCCGGGGTGCTCCTGGCCGCGTTCTTCCTGCCGGCGGTCTCCGCCTCCTCGAAGGTCGCCGAGGACGGCGTCGCCCTGTTCGAGTCCTATCCGACGGAGCTCGAGGTCGAGCCCCTCAACGAGGCCAGCCGCATCGAGGCGGCCGATGGCTCGCTGCTGGCGACGTTCTACACCGAGAACCGCATCATGGTGCCGCTGGAAGAGATCTCCCCGTACATGCAGCAGGCCGTGATCTCGGTCGAGGACCGCCGCTTCTACGAGCACGGCGGCGTCGACGCCAAGGGCATGATCCGTGCCTTCGCCTCCAACGCGGGCGGCAGCGCCACCCAGGGCGGCTCCACCCTCACGCAGCAGTACGTGAAGAACGCCCTGCTGATGGACGCCGTGCAGCGTGGCGACAAGGAAGCGATCGACGAGGCCACCGCGCAGACGTACAGCCGCAAGGCGCGCGAGGCGAAGCTGGCGATCTCGCTCGAGAAGCAGTGGAGCAAGGACGAGATCCTCAACGCGTACCTCAACGTCGCGCAGTTCGGGCCCTCGCAGTACGGCGTCGAGACCGGAGCGCGCCACTACTTCTCGAAGAGCGCGAAGGACCTCAACCCCGGCGAGGCGGCGCTCCTGGCGGGCGTCACCAACGGGCCCAACCAGTACGACCCCGTCTCCCACCCCGAAGCCGGTCAGAAGCGCCGCAACGAGGTGCTCGCCGACATGAAGCGCGAGGGCCACATCTCGCAGGAGGAGTACGACGAGTACACCGACCAGCCCGTCGAGGACATGCTCTCGATCACGAACACGCGGGCCGGCTGCGCCGACGCGGGCGACAGCGGCTTCTTCTGCGACTACGTCACCCGGTCGCTGCTGAACGACCCCGAGTTCGCCCCCTCCTACGAGGAGCGGCGCAAGCTCCTGTACGGCGGCGGTCTCACGATCAAGACCACCCTGGACCCGGAGATGCAGAAGACGGCGACCGACATTCTGCAGCGCAAGGTCCCCGGCGACTCCTCGAACGGCTTCGGCCACTCGATCGTGAGCGTCGAGCCGGGCACCGGCAACATCCTCACGATGGCCGAGAACCGCGTGTTCAACCCCTATGAGGAGGTCGGCGCGGGCGAGACCGCGATCAACTACAACGTGCCGCAGGCCCTCGGCGGATCCAACGGCTTCCCCGTCGGCTCGACGTTCAAGCCCTTCGTGCTCCAGGAATGGCTCAAGAGCGGCCACAGCATCGATGACCGCGTCAGCACCAAGCGCGAGGCGATGTCGAACTTCCCCGCGCGCTGCCTGTCTCGTGGCGCCTGGCGGGAGAGCCCCGGGTACAACCCGGACAACGCCGTCTCCGTGGACATCGCTCCGATGGAGTCCGTCCTGAACGGCACCAAGTTCTCCATCAACACCGCCTACGCGAACATGGCGCGCCAGATCGACCTGTGCGACATCGCCGACGGCGCCCGCGACATCGGCGTGGTGCCCGGCAAGTACAACCCCTTCGACCCGGCCACCTACGACATGGACATCGCCGACATGTACGGCACCACGCTGGCCCCGTCGGCCGTGGTGCTGGGGCAGCTGCAGGTCTCCGCGCTCGACATGGCCGGCGCGTACGCGACCTGGGCCGCCGGCGGCACGTACTGCAAGCCGCAGGCGATCACCGAGGTCACCGACCGCAACGGCGACGCGATGGGGATCTCGGGCGCCGACTGCCATCAGGCCGTCGAGAAGAAGGTCGCCGACACGATGGCCTGGACGCTCGAGCAGGACCTCGAGGACCCGAAGGCCACCGGCAAGGGGAAGATCATCCCCGGCCACCCTGCAGGCGGCAAGACCGGCACTTCGAACAAGCAGTACCACACCTGGTATGTCGGCTTCACCCGGCAGGTGTCCACCGCCGTGTGGTTCGGCCACCCCCAGGGCGACAAGCGCCCGGGCGGCTTCGACGTCGACGGGACGATGCTCCGCACCGGCCACGTCTGGGGCAACACGATCTCCCTGCCCACGTGGCAGGAGTACATGACCGAGGTGCACAAGGATCTGCCCAGCGAGTCCTTCCCGGACGCTCCGCCGGAGACCAAGACGGAGGCGAACGACGCAGTGGAGAAGGGCAAGGTCCCCGACGTGAACGGCAAGGTCATGTCCGAGGCCACGGCATCGGTCGAGGCCGCCGGGTACAAGACCGAGGTGCGCGAGGAGAGCTCCGACTCGGTCGGCGAGGGCTACGCGATCGGCACGGATCCCGAGCCCGGGGCGGATCTGCCCGAGGGCCAGACGGTCGTCATCCGCCAGTCCACCGGGAAGGGCTGAGATGCGGCCATTGGCCGCCGCCGCGGGAGCCGTGGGCCTGGCCGGCCTCGGCGCCGCTGCGGCAGCGCACGTCTGGTCCCACCAGGTCGAGATCCACCGGTACACGCTGCGCGAGCACGAACTGCGCATCCTGCCGCCGGGGGCACGCACGATCCGCCTGCTGCACATCAGCGACATCCACCTGATGCCCGATCAGCACCGCAAGCTCGCGTTCCTGCGGCACCTCGCCTCGCTGCGGCCGCACCTGGTGATCGACACCGGCGACAACATCGCCTCGGCGGCGTCCGTGCCGGTGCTCGCCGACGCCCTCGACCCGCTCCTGCAGAGACCCGGGGCGTACGTGATGGGATCCAACGACATGTTCGCCCCGGGGCCGAAGAACCCGGCACGGTACCTGCTGCCGGATCCGCGCCCCGAGGGGATGACCGAGCCCCGCGACCCGGACCTGCCCACGCAGGAGCTGGCCCGACGGCTCTCGGCACATGGCTGGAAGGACCTCACCAACACCCGGGCGTGCATCGAGCTGGGCGGCCTCGAAGTGCGCCTGGCCGGCGTCGACGACCCCCACCTCGAGCGCGACGAGATGCCCGCCCGGCCGGCCCCTGAACCCTCTGCCCCCGATCACGGCAATGTGCTCCGCCTGGGGGTCGCGCACGCCCCGTACCGCCGGGTGCTGGATGCCTTCGCGGCCGACGGCGCTGATCTCATCCTGGCCGGTCACACCCATGGCGGCCAGCTGCGGCTGCCCGGCGTCGGGGCCCTCGTGACCAACTGCGATCTGCCGCGCCAGCAGGCGCGAGGACTGTCCAGCTGGCAGGGAGTGCCGCTGCATGTGAGTGCGGGGATGGGCGCGAGCCCCTACTCGAACTACCGCTTCCTCACCCCTCCGGAGGCGACCTTGCTCACGTTGCGTGCCTCGCGGCCCGATACGGGGCGCTGACCCCCTCCGACGCCTGCTAAAGTTGCTCTCCGGTGCACCGCTTCGGTGGCGCACCACCGGGGTGTGGCGCAGCTTGGTAGCGCGCCTCGTTCGGGACGAGGAGGTCGCAGGTTCAAATCCTGTCACCCCGACCGGTTGCTCAGGGCCGCGAGAACGTCGAGAGACGCGATCGTGGCCCTGAGTCGTTCCCGGGCGTCGTTCTCAAGCGTCACTCTCAAACGTCGTTCCCGGGCGTCGCTCTCTAGCGTCACTCTCAAACGTCGTTCCCAGGCGTCGATCTCAAGCGTCGCTCCCGAGCCTCGCCGCCGTCACTCACGGGCCGCGCCTCGCCTCGCGCCCCTCTGCCCCGCCGCACACCGTTCACACCGTCGTGAATAACAATCGTGTAACTACCATATGAATTGTCCGATTTCACGGGCAACACGGTGAAAATCAGCGATTTTAGGTAAATTCTTGGCAAAGGTGTCGGTCTCCCTGGGTAAACCCCCCTGTGGGCTGGATTCCACCTGGACATACAGTGGCCAATGGTGCCGCCTTGACCTGGGGTGCCGTCCATGTCGCCGCCTCCCCGTCACCGGCATGGACCCTTCCTCCGCTTCCCTGGGTGACGGGCGCAGACCCTTCGCGCGCGACGCGTCCGGTCTTCTGCGAGGCGACGGAGAAAGTGAATACCGCTGATGTTCCGCACCACTCCCCGAGGCACACACCGGGCAGCCGGCCGTGCCGTGATCGACTACCGGGGCCTCGCCGCTCCGGTCGGTCGAGGCGTGGGGGGCGTCGCCGTCATCGGCGCCGTCTCGGCCACCGCCGCTCTCACGGGCACAGCCACCGCCACCGCGAAGGGTCCGTCGGCCTCCGCCGTCGGCACCGTGCGCGGCGCCGCCCCGGCCGTCGCCCCGGCAGCCTCCTCCCAGTACACCAGCGTGAAGCTGCGCCTCGGAGCACGCGGCAGTGCCGTGTCCTACCTCCAGGGTCGGCTGAACGCCCACGGCGCCTCGCTCAAGGTCGACGGGGTCTTCGGCTCCGCCACCCTGCGAGCGGTCAAGAACCGGCAGTCGTCAGCGCGCATCGGCGTGGACGGCGTCGTCGGTCCGAAGACCTGGAACGCCCTCAGCGGCAGCTCGTCCTCGGGCGGCTCGTCGTCCTCGCAGCCCAAGCTGCGGCAGGGATCGCGCGGCACGGCCGTGCGCACCCTGCAGTCCCAGCTCAACGCCCGCGGTGCCTCCATCGCGGTCGACGGCTCCTTCGGCCCCGCCACCAACTCCGCCGTCCGTGCGCTCCAGCGCGCTGCGGGCATCGGCGTGGATGGTGTCGTCGGCCCGAAGACCTGGAACGCGCTGTACGGAAACGCCACCATCGGTGGCAGCTCCGGCGGAGCGTCCTCCGGGACCTCCGTGAACGGCCAGGCGATCATCAACGCGGCACGCAGCCAGACAGGCGTCCGGTACACGTGGGGCGGCAGCTCGCCCTCCACCGGGTTCGACTGCTCCGGCCTCGTGCACTACGCGTACGGCCAGGCGGGCATGAACCTGCCGCGCAAGACGGCCAAGGGATACACCTTCGGCGGGAAGATCATCTCCCAGTCGCAGGCGCAGCCCGGCGATCTCGTGGCGTTCACCGCGAACAACTACGGGCACATCGGGATCTACGTCGGCAACGGCCGGATCATCGATGCCTCCGGTTCGCGCCAGCAGGTCGTCGAGCGTTCCATCTGGAACTCGCCGCACGTCTTCGTCACCTACCGCTGATCTGCTGATCAGCGTCTGAGGAAGACGCCCACCAGCCACGACGGCCTGCTCGACGCATCAGCGTCAACGGGAAGGAGCAGGGCGGAGTGAGGGAGCCCGGTCGGCACTGCCGACCGGGCTCCCGTGCGTCCGGGCCACTACGAGCCCGCCAGCCCGCGCGACCGGGTCTCGGCGACGCACGCCGCGTGGCAAACTGGGATCTGCACATCGACGTCCAGGTCCTAGGAGAAGCTGATGCCCGATCCGATCGCGCTCGTCCCGTACCCGCAGTCCGTGATCTGGTCCGAGGGGACATGGCAGACCACCGCACCGTGGGACGAGCTCTCCGTCGGTCTCACCGAGGATCTGGGCCGCACCGAGTACGCCCTGTCGATCTCTCCCGAAGGCGCGAACCTCACTGCCGGCAGCGAAGCCGCCCTCGCGGACGGCCGCAACACCTTCGCGCAGATCGTCACCGGCGCCGGGGACTCGATCCCCTGCGTGACCATCAGCGACTTCCCGAAGAACGCCTGGCGCGGCATGCACGTGGACGTCTCCCGCCACTTCCTCGCCGTGGCCGAGATCGAGACCTTGATCGACGCGATGGCGCTGCACCGCCTGAACATCCTCCACCTGCACCTCACCGATGATCAGGGCTGGCGCGTGGAGATCAAGGGCTACCCGAAGCTCACCGAGGTGGGCGCCTGGCGCGATCAGACCCTCGTGGGCCACATGAGCGGCGACGAGGACGCCTGGGAGTTCGACGGCACCCCGCACGGCGGCTTCTACACCCAGGAGGAGCTGCGCGGGCTCGTGGAGTACGCGCGCCGTCGCGGCATCATGATCGTGCCCGAGGTGGATCTGCCCGGCCACATGCAGGCCGCGATCGCCGCCTACCCCAATCTCGGGAACTTCCCCGAGCAGCAGGTCGGGGTGCGCGAGGTCTGGGGCATCTCGGATCACGTGCTCGGCGTGGACGACGCGGCCTTCGACTTCCTCCGCGACGTGCTCACCCAGATCGCCGACATCTTCCCCGCGCCGTACGTCCACATCGGCGGGGACGAGTGCCCGCGCGTGGAATGGGAGCGCTCCTCCGCGGCGCGCGCCCGCATGAACGAGTGGGGGCTGACCCGGGTCTCCGAGATCCAGGGCCGCTTCACCCAGTTCGCGGCCGACGTGCTGGCCGAGTCCGGCAAGCGGATCGTCGCCTGGGACGAGGTGCTCGAGAGCCATCTGCCCGATGACACCGTGGTCATGAACTGGCGCGGCGCCGACGGTCTGAAGACCTCCACGGAGCGCGGCTTCCAGACCATCATCGCCAGCAGCGAGCACACCTACTTCGACTTCTACCAGGCCGATCCGAAGGGCGAGCCGCTCGCGATCGGCGGCCTGACCACCGTCAAGGACGTCTACACGGCGGACTTCACCCCCAAGAAGCTCGGCGAGGAGCAGGAGCGGCTGCTGATCGGCCTGCAGGGCCAGCTGTGGTCCGAATACCTGCCCGATGCGGCTCAGCTGCAGTACATGGCGTTCCCGCGCATGTGCGCCCTGGCAGAGCGCGCCTGGGGCTCGCCCGAGCAGAGCTGGGAGGAGTTCGAGGAGCGGCTGCGGGCCCATCTGCCGCGCCTGGATGCCTTCGGCATCCGGTACCGCCCGCTGGACTGACCATGACGGTCCCGCCCTCGTCCCATCGCGACGCCCATCCCTACGGGCGATCGTCCGACGATGTGCGCCGCCGCGAGCTGCGGGTGCGGCGCACCCGTCGGCTGCGCGCGGTGCAGCTGGCGATCTTCTCGCTGCTCGTGATCGTGCTGATCGGGGTGGGCGTCTACGCGGTGGGCGAGTTCCGCAGGCCCAGCGCCGAGCAGGGCGTGATCGCCCAGAAGTCGTTCGGCGAGGAGGAAGCCGAGGTCACCTGCCCGGATCCCGGCGCCGTCCCGCTGCCGCCCGGGGACGTCACCGTCACCGTGCTCAACGGCACCAGCCGCGGGGGCCTCGCCGGGGAGGTCACCGAGCAGCTCGGCTCGAGAGGTTTCACGATGGGCGACGCGGGCAATACGAAGAAGGCTGATTCCGCGGTCACCATCGTGTACGGGCCCGACGGGTATCTCGCCGCGCAGTCCGTGCGCACACAGGTGCCCGACGCCGCGCTGCGGCTGGACGACCGCGAGGGCGCCGAGGTGGATCTCCTGCTCGGCAACGGCTTCTCCGAGCTCGCGCCGGAGGACGACGCGGCCGCCGCGCTCGAGGACGCCGTCGAGATGCCCGAGGGCTGCCCCACCGAGTGATCGGGGCGCGGGCCTGCAGGCGCGGGCCGCACGGAGTGAACGGCGCACGAGCCGGCGCATGGGGCCCCACGGAGTGATCGGGGCGCGAGCCTGCGGACGGGGCCCTCGGAGTGATCGAAGCGCAAGCCTGCGGGCGGGGCCGCACGAGGCCTCCCGCTCAGTTCTCCCAGTCGCGCTTGTCGGCTTCCATCTGCACGCCGATCCACAGGGCGAGGCCGCCGCCGAAGAGCAGCAGCAGCACGATGGTCCCGAAGACCAGGAACGTCGCCGGCGCCGACGGCATCAGGCCCGTCAGCAGGGTGTTGATGCCGGCGGACTGGTTGCCCGTCTCCGCAGCGCCGGTGAGGCTCGGATCCACCTCGACGGCGAGCTTGGCGGAGGTGGGGGTGCCGGCACTGTCCAGCACGTCGTAGGTGATCGGAGTGGTGCGGCCCACGAAGCCGTCCTCCGGGGTGAAGGTCACCGAACCGTTCGCGCTGACCGTGTAGGTGCCCTCCTCGGGCACCACGAGGCGCTTGCCGCGCCCGTCCTCCAGCTCGGTGAGGTTGGTGGCCTCGAGCGAGCCGATCTCGAGCGTGCTCGGGGTGAGGGGGCGGGAGCCGCTGCCCGCGGTGTCGTTGGCCAGCACGTCGATCGTGAGCGAGGTCTGCGGGGCGGTGCGCTGCTCGTCGTCGCGCATCGTGGCGATCACCGGTGAGAAGACGGCCTCGAAGGTCGCCGAGACGGGGTTGTCGGCGAAGACGCCCCGGGCGGTGACTCCCACCGGTGAGGCGGTGCCGGTGAACTCCTCCTCGGGGGTCATCGTCACCGTGCGGTCCTCGATGTCGATGCTCCAGGTGCCCTCGCCGTCCACGCGCACCTGGGTGGCGTCGTGGGAGAGCTCGGCCCCCTCGGGGAGCGCGTCCTGGTCGAAGCGCAGGGAGTCCGAGCGCACGTCGCGGTTGCCGAGCGTCAGATCGAACTGCAGTGCGGTCCCGGGGGCCGACGCCGCACTCCGGTCCGCGAGGATCGGGTAGGCGGTGCTCAGCAGAGCAGTCGCCGACTCAGCGCCCTTGCCGTCGCCGCCCACGATGCCCATCGGCGCGGTCACATGCACGTCCTCGCTCTCGGGGCTGAACCGCACGCTGGCGCTCTCGCGGTCCAGGCTCCAGGTCCCCTGCTGCGGGACCACCACCTGGGTGCCGTCGTCGGACGTCGTCACGCCGGTGTCCCCCGCCGGTGGGGTCAGGCGCAGGGTGGCGGGGTCCACGTGCTGCTGCCCCTCGCCCACGGCGAAGACGATGTCCTCGCCGAACGGCGCGGAGCGGTCGAGGTCGGAGATGATCGGGACGGTCAGCACCACCTCGGCGGCGCTGACCACCCCGCCCTCGGCATCCTCCGCGACCAGGCGCACCGGGTCCAGCTGCCGCCCCAGCGCGGTGCCGGCGGGGGTGTGGGTGAGGGTGGTGCCGTCGGCCGAGAGCTGCCAGACGCCCTGCTCCGGGACCGTCGCCCGGCTGCCGTCCTCGGTCACGGTGGAGCCGGCGGGGAGCCCGGCGAGCTCGAGCCGCACGGAGCCGTCGGTGGGAAGGGAGTCGTCCAGCGGGATCTTCTCGACGTCTCCGGCCGATCCGCGCAGCGAGATCTCCTCGAGCTCGACGACCTCCGGGGTGAAGGTCGCCGGCTGCGAGCGGGTGCCGGAATCGCCCTCGACGGTGAGCGCGATCGGGGTGGCCGGTCCCTCTGCACCGGGCAGCGGGGTGAAGACGAGGGCGTCGCTGATCAGGGTCCAGGTCCCCTCCCCCGCCACGCCGATGCTGCGGGAGTCGTCGGAGACCTCCATCAGCTGACGCTCGGCCTCGTCGAGGTCCTCCGGCACGGCGAGCTGGGCGGATTCGAGGTCGACCTCCGCCTCGAGGTCGTCCTCCAGCAGCGCGGTCAGCGGCACCCGCGTCACGGCTCCGGGGATCATCGTCACCGTGGTGGTCTCGGCGGGGAAGTCGAACGGGCCGTCCTCCCCGAGCGCGGCGGCCGGGAGCGTCAGCGAGGCGGCGAAGGCGGTGGCGGCGCACAGTGCGGCACCGCGCGCGACGGCCCTGCGCAGGCGCGCGCGCCACAGGGGACGCGGCATCGTCTCGGGCACCGGATCAG
This sequence comes from Brachybacterium alimentarium, assembly GCF_002332425.1. Lineage (GTDB taxonomy): Bacteria > Actinomycetota > Actinomycetes > Actinomycetales > Dermabacteraceae > Brachybacterium > Brachybacterium alimentarium. The sequence continues at coordinate 132,584 of NZ_NRGS01000014.1, forward strand.
CGTAGCAAGGGGGCGGGGTCACTCCTCGACCGGGACGAATTCCACCGGGGCGACGGAGGAGTACCGGTCCTGCCGGATCGAGACCACGCCGACGCCGCCGATGAACGGGGCCAGCGCCTGCGGGTTCTTGCCCGGGTTGGCCAGGATCACCTGGAAGCCGAAGTGGCGGAAGGACTCCATCGCTGCGGTGATGAACTTGCCGGCGCCCTTGGAGAAGGCCTCGTCGATGATGATCGGGGCGTAGCGCGGCACCTCGTGGCCGGTGCCGGCCAGCTGGTAGCGCAGCGCTGCAGCGAGGCAGAACGTGGCCAGGCGCTCGTTCTGGCCGCCCGAGAGCGGACCGCCGGATTCGTGGGCATGGACCACGGTGCCCTCGGTGTCGACCTCCTCCGCATGGAAGTGCACGTGCCGGCGCACATCGAGGATCACGCGGGAGATCTGGTCGTCCCGGGTGCGGGCGGCGCCGATCATGTCCATCAGGTGGCGCAGCGAGAGGAAGCGCTCCTCGGCGAGGTCCCGGTCGCGGCTGATGTCGTTCAGCGCGGTGTCCGCGACCGCATCCTCCAGCGCCCGCTTGAACTCATCCAGTGCGGTGAGGTGCACCGGGCGCATCGACAGCTGCAGGAACCGGCCGGAGTGGAACTCGACCTGGGTCAGCAGCGCGTTGATGCGCTGCAGCCGCTTGCGGATCTCGGCGGGCTCGCGGGCGATCGCGGTGGCGAGCGCCTGCACGTCGCCCAGGGTGTTGCCGGTGAAGAACTCGAAGAAGCGGTCCTCGACCTCGGGCAGCTTCTCCTCCTCGATCCGCTGCAGGATCGCGAGGTAGTCGTCGGCCGCTTCGAGCGTCGCTGCGGTGTCCCCCGCCTGGGCGGGCCAGCGGCGGGAGAACTCGCGCATCGCGGTGCGCATGTCCTCCTCGGCGCGGGAGGTGCGGCGGGTCAGCGCCATCAGCTCGGCGTCCAGGGTCGCCGAGGCGTCCTTGGTGACCTGGTCGATGTTGCCGATCACGAGGCTGGGGGCGATCGCGGTGAAGCGTTCGGCGAGCTCGGCCTCGACCTCGGGGGCCAGGGACGATTCGGCCACGCGCTCCTTCGCCTCGACCAGCCGCTCCTCGGCGCGCTCGGTCTGCTCCCCGAGCTTGCCGGCGGAGCGCACCACCTCCAGCAGCTCCTCCTCGGAGGCGGCGATGGAGCTCTCGACGTCGTCGATCTGGCGGGCCAGCTCGCTGAGCGCGGCGGAGCCGTCCTCCGCGGCGCGCACCATGTCCCGCAGGTTGGCGACGCGTCGGGCGACCGACGCGGCATCGATGTCGTCCCAGGTGACCTGGCTGATCGACTGCAGCGCGTAGAGGCGCTCGCGGCGCTGCTCGCGCTCGGACTCGACGTCCTTGCGGCGGGCCTGCGCCTCGAACAGCTCCTGCTCGGCGCGGGTGCGCTCGGCCTCGAACACGGACCGCTTGGCGCGGTTGTCGAAGCCCAGCACCCACTGGGAACGGTCGTTGATCTGGCGGTCGGCGTTCTTCTCGTGCCGGGTGGCGGAGTGCTTGATCTGGCCCGAGCGCAGCACGGCCCGGTTCAGGCGCGTGAACTCCTCGAGGGTGTCCGCGCAGGTGTAGTCCATGCGCGAGGCGATCTCGTGGCTCAGCCACACGTGGAACTCGCCGTCCTTGACGTCGAGCTTCGCGGCCAGCGAGCGGTCGTCGATGTTCTTCGCGGGGCGGCGCAGATCGGTGTTGACGCGGTTGTAGGAGATGCGCCGACGCAGCTTGGTGCGGTCGATCACCGCGGCCACCTCGCGGTAGACCCGATCGGGCACGAGGATCGAGCGGGCCAGGCCCCGCAGCGCCTGCTCAGCGGCCGCGGTCCATTCCTCCTGGCCCTCGCGCACCTGCAGCAGCTCGGCGGCGAAGGGCAGCTCGGTGGGGGCGATGCCCACCTCGGAGGCGATGTGATCGCGCAGGGCGATGTCCTCGGAGTGCAGGTTCGAGGCGCGCGTGGTGAGGGACTTCAGCTCCTCGCGGGTGCGGGCCAGGGTCGCGGTGAGCTCGCGGACGGTCGCCTCGGCCTCCCAGCGGGCCGAATCGGCGCCCTTCTCCTCGGTCTCGAGCGTCTCGCGGAGCTCCTCGACCTCGCGCTGGAGGGCGAGGAACATGTCCTCACCGGCCGGGGTGCGCAGTTCGACGGTGGCCAGCTGGGAGGCGAACTCGGTGCCGCGCTCGCGGCGGCGGTCCCGCTCCACCTCGAGGCCGGCGATCTGCTGCTTCCAGTCGTCGATCTCGCCGCCGCCGGCGCGCTTGCGCTGCTCCTTGAGCTGGCCCAGATCCGCGCGCGCCTCGTTGACGTCCTGCGTGAGGCGGCGCTGCTGGGCACCGAGGCGGTCGCGCTCGAGCTGGAGGCGGCCGGTCTCCTCCCCCAGCAGGCGCACCAGGTGCTGGGCGGCGTACACGTCGATGTCCGCCCGACGGTCCACGAGCTCTCCGCCGCGCTCGCGCATCGCGGTCCAGTCCTCATGGTTGCCCCGCAGGCCGCGCAGCAGGTCCCGCTGCTCACGGGCGGTGACCAGCGCCTCGTACACCTCGGAGAGGTTCTGGAAGTTCGCGAGCGCCTGGTCGGCGAGCTCGAAGGTGCGCGGCGCATCGAGCATGTAGTCGCGCAGGAGGGCGTTGACGTCGCCGAGCTCCTTGGCGGACTGGATCTTGTGCAGCAGCCCCAGGGCCTTCTCGTCGGGGATGCCCAGCAGCTGGCTGAAGGCGGCGCGGTACTCGCGGAACTGGCGGAAGGTCTCGGTGCCGGGGTGGGCGGCCTCGAGCGCCTTGCCCTCGATCTGGCTGGAGACGAACTGGCGCAGGTCGGTGACGTCCAGGGGCTTGCGGGCGATGACGTACAGGCTCTTCACGTCGGAGTCGGCGCTGTGGCCCGCATGGAGCAGGAGCAGGCGGGAGAGCTGGACGGTGCCGCCCATCCCGTCGCCGTAGCGCAGCGTGAGCACCGACAGCGTGGTCTTGTCGCGCAGCACCTCCTGGCTGAACTCGCCGGTGGCCTGGTCGTAGTGCATCGCCCAGGCCCCGCGCACGTAGCTGGCCACGGTGCGGCGGTACTTCGAGCGGGCCGGGCCCGCATCGGAGGCGGCGGCATTGAACTGCAGCGTGCGCGGCGGCGTCAACAGTGCGCTGATGGCGTCCAGCAGCGTGGACTTCCCGGTGCCGGGCCCGCCGGTGAGGAAGAAGCCCTTGGGCGAGATCGTCAGGTCATGGGTGCCGTGGAAGGTCCCCCAGTTCGAGATCTGCACAGCGACCAGGCGCCACTGACCCGGATGCGGATGCTCGGGGTCGGTGCCCACCTGGTCGGTGGGCGCGTCGGTCTCGGGCATGCCCGGGAGATCGAGGGTCTCGGCTGCGGAATTCACTCCTGCAGGGTACCGAGTTCCACGGGCCTGCGTGGTGCCGACGCCGGCGCCGAGCGCTCCCACGGCGCGGGATACGGCAGGTAGCTGTTCAGGAACGCGCTCAGCTCGCGCCGGACGTCGTCCGTCGCCGCGCCTTCCTCCTGGTTCAGGCAGAAGGTGTCGTAGCGGCGCAGCGAGTCCAGGGCGTCGAGCCGCTGCCCCAGTCCGGGTGCCGCGAGATCGACGTACAGGTAGTTGGGCTGGGCGGGGACGGCCCGGCCCTGGGCATAGGCGTACCAGTGGTGCAGCGACGAGGCGAGGGAGAGGTCGGTCGGCGAGCGGAACAGGGCGCTGCGGGTGCGGGCCACCGCCTCGGGGTTCTCCCGATCGATCTGCTCGCCGATGGTGCGCAGCTGCGGATGCACGGTGTGACGGATCTTCGTGCGCACGGCGAGGCCGAAGCGGGAGGCCAGCAGGTCGCGACCGTTCTTGGCCGCCGCCATGATCGGCAGGTCCCCGCCGGTCACGGGGCCGGGGTCGATCGGCAGGTCCGAGGGGAAGAACTTCGCGATGCCCTCGGCGGCGAAGAAGTCGCTCGGGTAGGCGATGCGCCCGAACAGCACGTCGTCGTTGAGATAGAGGTAGTGCTCGGCGAGGCCCGGGATGCGGTGCAGCGCGGATTCGATCGCATGGGAGTTGAAGCGGCTGCCGCCCAGCAGGTCGCGGTGGTCCACGATCCGGATCCGGGGGTCCTCCCGCATCAGCCACGACGGCACCTGCTGGTCCGTGACGATGTAGATGCGTCGCACCCAGTTCACGTAGCGGTGCACCGACCGCAGCGAGAACCGCAGCTCGTCGGAGTTCAGGAAGCGACTCGCATCGACGGCGGAGTCATGGCGCGCAGGCAGGCCCTCGCCGCGCGCGTGCAGTGCCGCGTCACGGCGCTCCCGCCAGGCCGGATCGGATCCGTCCACCCAGGTGTAGACCAGGTCGATCGGCACGGCCGGCTCCGGGGCGCAGGGCCGACGGGCGTCGCCCCTCAGGCTCTGCTCGGACAGCGCCGCCCAGTCCTCGGCGGGCACGTGGCGCAGCGCGCCCTGGGAACGGCCGACGTAACGGCCCTGCTCGCGCTCCAGCACGTCGATCATCACGTCGAGGCCCGCAATGGGCTCGAAGGGTCGGTCTGCGACGGCCAGGTGCGGGCGGGCGATGATCTGCTGGTCGCGGGGCTCCTCGCGGATCTCCCAGTGGGCGGGGAGGCCGCCGAGCCGGCGACGCACCGCCGTGATCTCGTCGGCGCGCACGGCCAGCCGCCACGGCCGACGTTCGACGGGCGCGGTGAGGATCGGCTGGTACGGGGCGAGCGCCTGGAGCACCGTCTCGAGGCTCTGCTCACGTTCGGCATGCAGATCGGGGGCCTCGAGGGAGCGGGCCTGCTGGAGTCGCGGTCGCAGTCCGGTCCAGACGTTTCCGGGGTCCGCCGCAGGCAGGAGGGCGCGACCCGACAGGCTCAGCCGACGGGCCGCATCTCCCCTGTGCAGTTTCGCTGCGATACGCCGGGTCGTGCTCACACAGCGCAGTCTACGGTCCGCGGGAGGCGGGCCCGCCACAGGGTGCCTCGTGTTCCGGGCCAGTTCACGTTGCTATAGTCCGAGTTCCGCACGCTCCGGACGGTCTCGCTCCTGGCGATCTCCTGTGCGCGGCACCAGCATCCGGCTCGCTGCATCCTCCTCGGGATCGCGCGCGAGCCCCGTTCCAGCACTCGAGGGAGGGCCGTCATCGCATGAGCTCCGGCCCCCATGCCCCCACGCTCACCCTGGCGACCTTCTCCGCCGGTGAGCGCGCGTCGCTCTGGGAGCAGGCGTTCCCGGTCGCGGCCTGGCGCACGGTGCTCGGTGCGGGCACGGTGACCGTCCACGTGAACTCCGGCTCCGGCAGCACGGGCAGCACTGACGCCACTGACGCCACTGACGGTGAGGGCAGCGCTGGCAGCACGGACAGCACGGGCAGCACGGGCAGTGCTGATGGTGCGGCGCTCGTGCTCATGGGATCCCGTGATGGTCGACGCGAAGCGCTCCGCCCGCTCACCGCCGGCTCCCACGAGATCTGCCTCGCCCGTGAAGAGCACGACTGGCTGTGGATCGACGGCGACGTGCGCACCGTGGCCTGGACGGTCGAACGGTCCGTCGAGCTCGCGCCCGTCACGGTCGTGATGCCCACCTTCCGCCGCGAGGAGGACGCGGTCGCGCAGGCGGGACGCTTCGCGCGGATGGAGTGCGTGCACCAGGTGATCGTGGTGGATCAGGGCGGTTCCCTCGCCGAGCATCCCGGTTTCCTCGCACTCCAGGAGTCCGCCCCCGGTGTGCGCCTGATCTCCCAGCCCAATCTCGGAGGGTCCGGCGGCTACGCCCGCGGGATGCTCTGCTCCCAGGAGTTCCCGGAGGACTCCGTGCTGCTGTCCGACGACGACGCCGTGATCAGCGAGGAGTCGCTGCTGCGCATGGCCACGTATCAGGCCCTCGCCGCGCAGCCCACGATCCTCGGCACTCCGCTGTTCTCCGCGCAGGAGCCGCTGCGCCTGATCGCCCTGTCCGAGGCGGTGCGCGCGAACGACTTCCAATGGCATGCCGCCGACGGTGTGCGCGCCCCGGTCGACCTCACCGGCACGTCCCCGGAGGACTGGGACTTCCTGCGTCCCCGTGGGGAGGCGAACTACACCGGTTGGTGGGCGACCCTGTTCCCGCCCGGCACCGTCGCAGAACTGGGCCTGCCCGCCCCGTTCTTCCTGAAGTGGGACGACGCCGAGTACGGGCTGCGTGCCACCCGGCGCGGCTACCGTCATGTGGTGCTGCCGGGCACCAGCGTGCACCATCCGCCGTGGGACGCCTATCGCACCCAGATGTCGTGGACCTCGCGCGTCCTGCACCGCAATCGCCTGGCCACCGCGGCCGCCTACAGCCCGCGCCGGGGCGTGATCCTCTCCTCGCTGGTGCACCAGTGCAAGCACATCCTCTCCGGCCATCACCTCACCGCTGCCCTGTGGGACGACGGCATCGAGGGCTTCCTCGCAGGCCCGTCGGCCTGGCTGGGTCATGACCTCGAGCGGGCCCGGGCCGAGGGCCAGGAGATCGTCACCCGCTGGCACGAGGACCATCCCGTCGCCGCCTCCGAGCTGCCGCCCGCGCGCCGCGCCCCGCTGCCCTTCGTGCCCGCTGTGCTGCGCGCCGCGCTCCGCCTGGTGACCCCGGACCGCGCCCCACGCGTGGTCGTCGAGGTCACCGCCGAGGAGCTGCACTGGCACACCACCATGGGCGCCGATGCGTTCGTGGTCACCGGCGCGGGCGTCCCGGACGGCACAGCGCATCTCGTGCAGGGGTCCACCGCGCGCAGCCTGCTCCTGGGCACGCTGCGCCGTCATCTGCGCATGGCGCTGCGCTGGTCCTCGCTGCACCGCCGCTACGAGCGCGACCTGCCGCGCGCCACGACGGAGCAGGCCTGGTCCGCGCTGTTCGACCGCGCCGGTTCGCCGCCCGAAGCGGAAGGGGGCCGGTGATGCAGCCGCGGGAGAACACGCTGAACCGTCGGATCCGCAGCGCCGGCGGCAAGTTCCTGCGCCGTTTCGGGATGCTTCCCGGCGGCATGCCGGACGGCCTCGGGGACGACGAGTCGCTGCGCGGGACCACGCTCTCGGGCGACGTGATCCTGTACTTCCCGGACACCGCGGACAGCCTCTATCAGCTGCGCGGCTGGTACGGGCCGCTGCGCGAGCTGCACCGCGCCCAGGGCCTCACCATCATCTGCATGGACTCCCGCGTCGCCGCGACGATCCGCGGGGAGATCGACGTGCCGGTGGTGACGGTCGCGCAGGATGCGACGCTCGATGCGCTCATCAGCAACAGCGGCACGAAACTGATCCTGTACGTGAACTACAACCCGCTCAACATGGCACCGCTGCGGGCGCGCTCGGCCCTGCACGTCTCGCTGCTGCACGGCGATTCCGACAAGGGCGTCTCCGTCTCCAATCAGGTCAAGGCCTACGACTACTCCTTCGTGGCCGGGCAGGCGGCGATCGATCGCTTCGCCCGTTACACCTCGCTGTTCGATGCCGCGTCGCGCTGCATCGCGGTGGGACGGCCCGCGCTGGACACCGACCGGGCGCAGGTCAGCTCCTCCTCACAGCGCGGTGACCAGCCCGTGGTGCTGTACGCGCCGACCTGGGAGGGCGGGCAGGCGAGCGTCGCCTACAGCTCGCTGCGCACCCACGCCGATCCGATGCTGCGCTCGCTGCTCGCGGCCGGATATCGGGTGATCTATCGCCCCCATCCGCTCACGGGCGTGCGCGTGCCGGAGTTCGGGGAAGCGGATCGCGCCGTGCGGGATCTGCTAGAAGGCGGCTGGCACACGATCTCCGACAACCGGCCCCTGCAGCTGGACTTCGTCGAGTCCGATCTGCTGATCTGCGATGTCTCCGCTGTCGCGAACGACTGGTTGGCCACCGGCAAGCCGGCGATCGTGACGCGCTCGGCGGGGCTCGAGGCGCAGGATGCGGCCACGCGGATGCTCGAGGTGCTGCCGCGCCTGGACGCGGCGAACGCCGAGACGACTGCGGAGCTGGTGGCCGAGCAGCTCGAGGTGGATCCTCACCGCGAGGAGCGTCGGCTGCTCACCGAGTACTACCTGGGCGACACCACGCCCGGTGCCTCGCTCGAGCGGTTCCTGGCCGCCTGCCGCGATCTCAGCGCCCAGCGCGACGCGCTGTGGTCGCGGATCGAGGGGTCCGACGGCATGGGCCACCTGCCCCGCGTGGACTGAGCCTCCGCACCGAGTCGCAGGCTCGGCGTGCTCAGTGCTCGGGCCGACCCGTGCGCCAATAGCCCATGAACGAGACCTGCTTGCGGTCCAGGCCGAGCTCGCTGACCAGGTGCCGGCGCAGGGACTTGATCACGCCGGCCTCGCCGGCCAGCCACGCGTAGAAGGCGCCGTGACCGGTGGAGGTCTCCCAGAGGATCGAGGAGTCCACGTCGACGTCCTCGAGCTCCGCGACAGGGCTCTCGTCGCCGTCGGGGCATTCGGCGTGGAACGCCTGGGCGTCCTCGCTCATCAGGCGCTTCACCTCGGCGCTCAGCAGCTCGCCGTGCGGGCGGCCCTCGCGAGGCAGCCAGCGCACCTGCACACCGGAACGCGTGAGCATGTGCTGCTCGTCGGACGCATCGGGGATCTCCACCAGCGCATGGCCGGTGATCGAGGCGGGCAGCGACTCCAGGATCGAGCCGATCGCGGGCAGGGCGGTCTCGTCGCCCACCAGCAGCACGGTGCGGGCCGTGCCGGGACGGAACTCGATGCCGCCGTAGTCCGGGCCGACGAGGTGCTTGTTCGGGCCCAGCATGGAGACCGTGTCGCCGACCTCGGCGCCGTGGGCCCAGTGCGCGGCGACCCCGCTGCCGAAGGCCTGCTCGGGCTCGAGGTGGAGCACGAAGTCGACGTCGATCTCCGGGTGCTCGCTGACGTTGCCGGGGTGCCCGGCGGCGCGGAAGTCCCGCACCGTGTAGGTGCGCATCCAGCCGCGGTCGCGAGGATCGATCTGCAGCCACTGGCGGTACCACTCGGCGAAGAACGTGGGATCCGCCATCGCTCCGGGGCGCACGCCGGCGAAGTGGTCCGCGCTCGCCTCGGGGCCGGGGATGACCATCTTGATGCGCATGTCCAGTGGATGGGAGTTGGTGCCGAAGTGCACCAGGTCAGGGCTGGTGAAGGTGAAGCGCACCAGGGTGGATCCCAGCGGCTTGCGCGCGGCGACGGTGAGGTCGAAGGCGAGCATCGAGCTGTTCTCGAGGGCGGGCAGCTGCTCGGAGACGGATGCTGCCGGGTCGGTGATCAGTGTGGTCATGGCGTCCTCCTCGGAGGCGTCGTGGTGTGCGTTCCCGCGCCCGTGCGGCAGCACCATGGGGGTGCCCGTGAGGGAGTCGGGAACGATGCGGGCGTCGAGGGCGAAGACGTCGTGCACCATCTGCGCGGTGATCACGTCGCGGGGAGGTCCCTCGGTGTGGATGCGGCCGTCCTTCACGGCGATCAGGTGATCGGCGTAGCGGGCCGCGAGGTTGAGGTCGTGCAGGACGATGCCGATGGTGGTGCCGCGCTCGCGGTTGAGGTCGCGCACCACGTCGAGCACGTCGAGCTGGTGGGTGAGGTCGAGGAACGTGGTGGGCTCGTCCAGCAGGAGCACGTCGGTCTGCTGGGCGAGGGCCATCGCGATCCAGACCCGTTGGCGCTGGCCGCCGGAGAGCTCGGCCACCGGTCGGTCCTGCAGGGGGACGGTGCTGGTGGCCTCCAGCGCCTCCTGCACGGCGCGCTCGTCGTCGTCGCGCCATTGCGGGAACAGTCCCTGGTGGGGGAAGCGGCCGCGGGCGATGAGTTCGCGCACGGTGACTCCGTCGGGAGCGAGCGGGGACTGCGGCAGCAGCCCGAGGCGCCGGGCGAGGTCCTTGCCGCCGAAAGCCTGCAGCTCCTTGCCGTCGAGGACCACGGACCCGCCGCGGGGCGTCATCAGGCGCGAGAGGCCACGCAGCACCGTGGACTTCCCGCAGCCGTTGGCGCCGACGATGATCGTGATGAGCCCCTCGGGGAGCGTCAGATCAAGATCGCGGACGACCTCGTGACGGTCGTAGGCCAGGTGCAGATTGCGAGCCTCGATCAGTGCCATCAGCAGGTCACCTTCCGGTCGCAGGGGTCGGGTGGTCCATCGGCCTCAGCAGGCCGGCAGCGCCACCGACGAGATGCCCTCGCCGCGCCGGGCCGAGAACGGCCCTGCGCACTGCGATTAGGCATGCCTGACCTTATTCCGCAAGCCGCTCGGCGCGCAATTGCCGTCCACCGTCGCGGCCCGACCGGGCGCGCATCACTGCACGCCGCAGGCTCGCAGCCCTCGCCTCGGTGACACAGATCATTCCGTCGCCCGGGCGCCCCGCCCGGTCCGATGCTCCGCCGTCCGCGGGCACACACACCGCGCGGACGGCGTGCGCACTGGCCGACAGACTCTGCGCAGAGCCCGGTCCCCCAGCGCACAGCGCCGGGCCACACCCTCCTCGAACGCTGGCCGGATCTTTTCACGATCGATCCGAGCGGGCTCCGGGGCCGGCTCGACGAGGCAACACGCTCAACACGCTCAGCTCTCCGCGCGCCGCACATTTGTCGGGGCGTGGCATCGTAGGGTGACCGCAGAGGGTCTCTCCCGTAGCGACCCGGTGAACTCGACGGATGCGGTCACTGCAGGTGTGGCTCCACGTCACCCGGCAGCGCCGCCGACCCGCACGAAGGAACGTCTATATGTACTCACTCATCCTCCTCAATGGCGGAATAGGCAGTCGCACGGGTGCAAGTCAGCCCAAGCAGCTCCTGAAGCTCCGCGGAATCCCGATCCTCGTCTACGCGCTCGTCAGCGCCGACCGCGTCGAGAAGATCTCCCAGATTGTGGTGAACTACCCGCCCGAGTGGCGTGAGCAGATCGAAGAGGTCCTCCAGGCCTACGCGATCTCGACTCCCGTCACACTGGTCGAGGCCGGCCACTCCCGCCACGCCTCGGTGGCCGCGATGCTGCCGCACTGCACCAACGACGACGTGATCATCCACGAGTCCGCTCGCCCCCTGGTGCGCGAGAGCGACTTCCGCGGACTGATCGAGTCCAAGCACAAGAACGTCTCGCTGATGTCCGAGATCTCCTTCACGGTGGCTCCGGTGGACCCGGAGACCTCCGAGGTGACCGGTTCGCTGGACCGCGCGCGGCTGCGCAACGTCCAGCTCCCCCAGAAGTTCTCCAAGGCCGATCTCGAGGCGTCCCACGAGCGCGCAGTGCGCGAGGACATCGAGTTCACCGAGGACGCCACCCTCGTGGCAGACAGCGGCTTCCCCGTCCACTTCATCGACGGGTCGGACGAGAACTTCAAGGTCACCACGAACACGGATCTCAAGATGGCAGGGTTCCTCCTGCGCCCGGAGGAGGACGACAATGAGTAAGACCGCACTCGTGACCGGAGCGTCGCGTGGCATCGGCCTCGAGACCACCCGCCGGTTCATCCTCAACCACGACGACATCACCACCGTGGTCATGTTCGCCCGTGATTCGGAGGACTTCGACACCAACGTCGCGGAGCTCGAGAAGGAGCTGCCGATCGGCCGCAAGCTCGTGCCGTACAAGGTCGACGTGGGTGACCGCGCCGCACTGAAGAAGGCCGTGAAGCGCGCCTATGACGAGGTCGGCAACATCGACATCCTCGTCAACAACGCCGGCTACACCAATCCGGTGCCGCTCCAGCAGGTCAAGATGGCCGACTTCGAGAAGACGATGGAGGTGAACGTCTACGCGCCGTTCACGATCATCAAGGCGCTGCTGAACCGCGGCAACACGTTCGATCTCATCGTCAACATCGCTTCGACCGCCGGCATCAACGGCCGGTCCGGCTGGCTGACCTACTCGGCCTCCAAGGCCGCAGTGATCAACATGAGCCAGGTGATGCGCGAGGAGCTGTCGATCTACGGCACCCGCGTGGTGTGCCTCTCCCCCGGCCGCACCGCGACTGCTCTGCGCAAGACCCTCGCACCTGACGAGGATCCGACGACGATCATGCAGCCCGAGCACGTCGCTCAGGTGATCAGCACGCTGTCGTCCTCCGTCGGCAAGTTCATCGACTCGGAGAACATCGTCGTGCGGCAATGAGCCTCTACGCGTGAGTCGCTCCCGGCCGACGGGGCCGTGATCGACGGAAGGTGTGCCCCCGCTCCCTGAGCGGGGGCACACCTCTGTGTGCACCCGGGAAGTGCGCGCGAACTGTGGGCCGATACGGCACTCAGCTCTCTGGGGCCTTCACGAGCTCAGGCGACAGGCTGGAACGCCCTTCGGCAGAGACGTTGGAAGGCTCAGCCGGCATTATCGATGTCGTGGAGTCTGCGAGGCTCGAGCCGGGAATCGCACCCGATTCCGTTTTCGCCCCGGCAGGCAGCATCAGGTCGACAATGCGCTGGAGCACGTCGACGACACTGCCGAGGGCATTGGAGAACAGCCAGGACCAGAAGCGCCGGGAGGCCTGGTTCTGTTCGACGAGCCGATGGAGAGTGAAGGCTAGGGCGACCACGAATGCAAGGATCACCGGATAGGCGACCCACTTGTTCTCCTCCGTCGCGAACCGGTCCAGGAGCATATAGCCGATATGGGCGTGAAGGAGGTACAGAGGGTACGTCAGGGCTCCGGCGGTCTTGGACCCCGGCAACCTCAGACTACGAACTCTCGGGCTGAGCGTAACGAGCAGGACCACGAAGATCAGAGTCTTGAGGCCAGTCAAGAGCGTCAGCTCGAAATGGCTGATCGGCAGGTAAGCCGCGAGGAGCCCGACTACCTTGTAGGTTGACCACCCGGATTCAACGATGGACGCGATGATCGCACCGGCTGCGAACCAGATGAAGTACCCGCCGAGGTAGGGAGCGCTGCTCGTCATCTCAGGCGCTGCCATAGTCAGGTAGAACATGAGAATCGCCCAGGCTGGTATGAGGACTTCGAGCCGCTTCCCCTGTCCGAAGAGGATGAGCAGGAACACCAAGAAGTAAAACTGCACCTCGTACAGCAGCGTCCAGTACACCCCGTCCACGAGCGGCTGATCGAGCAGATTCGGGACGATCGTGAGGTTCGTGAGGAATTGCGGGAAAGTCACGCCCATCTGGTCCCCGCCGAGAAAGAGTGAGAAGGCTGTGGTCACGATCAGTGCGACCCAGAATGCAGGGTAGAGCCGCAGGGCACGACCAACGGCGAACTGGCGTGCGGACTTCCCCCGCGCCGAGGCGAAGATGACGTACCCGCTTATCATGAAGAAGAAGTTCACGCCGAGGTATCCGTACTGAGCCACCGCCGCGATGGGCTCATGGTCGATACTGTCGACCTTGCCGTTCTTGATCCCGTTGTACAAGTAATGGAACGCCACGACCGAGACTGCGGCGAGGAGACGCAGTTGGTCCACGATCTCGACCCGCTGACGAGACGGCGCCGACTTCTCGACCATGACGCCTTCTTCCTGACTCTACTTGTCGCCCGTCAGCGATGATCCTGAGCAGCGCACGCTCGGTGAACATAACCCATGCGACGCCCTCCATCAGGAGGCATGGCGGGGAACGTTCGGCCTGCTGTTACATGTCTACCGGCGAAAAGGTCACCCCTTCGCCTTCGCTTTGGCATGCTCTTTCGACTCGGCCACGAACTGCTTGTACCGGCCGCAGACCTCTTCGGGGTCACCATCCATCACGAGCTTGCCCTCGTGGACCCACAGCACACGGCTGCACATGTTCTGGATGGTGCCGAGCGAGTGGCTGACCAGGAACACGGTGCCGGCGGATTCACGCACCGAGTCCATCTTCGCCTTGCTCTTGGCCCGGAAAGCGGCGTCGCCCGTGGCGAGAGCTTCGTCGATCATGAGGATGTCCGGAACAGCAGAGGCGGAGATGGCGAAGCGCAGGCGCGCACCCATGCCGGAGGAGTAGGCCTTCATCGGCAGGTTCACGAATTCACCGAGGTCGGCGAAGTCCACGATCTCCTGATAGCGCTCTTCGACTTCCTTGGTGGTCAGGCCGAGCGCGAGCGCGCCGATCATGATGTTGCGCTCGCCCGTGAGGTCCTTCATGAGCACGGCGTTCACGCCCAGCAAGGAGGGGCTGCTGGCCACGTGCACGGTGCCGGCGGCCGGCGGGATGAGTCCGGCGATCGCACGCAGCAGGGTGGACTTGCCAGAGCCGTTCACCCCGATGATCCCGATGGACTCACCATGCTTGGCGGCGAAGGTGATGCCACGGACCGCCTTGACCTCGCGCACGGGAGGCTGGCGGGCACCGCGCCGCAGCAGCTTCTGCAAGGGCCCCTGCTTGTCGCCAGGGCCGTGCCCCACCTTCTTCGCACCGAAGACTCGGTAGGTGACGTGCAGGTCGTTGACGAGCAGGGAGAGGTGGTCGGACGGGGCGGCAACGACCGGCCCGCCCTCGAGGTCCTCCGGATCGATCTCGAAATCGACTTCTTCAGCTTCAGTCACGTCCGTACCGCTCCTCTCCCCGCCAGAACACGAGGAAGCCTACGACCGCGAAGACGATCGCCCAGCCGATGCCGAGCAGCCACATGAACAGCGACTGCGGGTATGCGGGCTCGTTCAGCAGGCAGGAGCGCACCAAGTACAGGTAGACGGCGACCGGCTGGTACTGGGCGATCCAGCCCCAGCTGAACTGGCCGAGGTAACGGTCGATCGAGAAGATCACGCCGGAGGCGTACATCATCACGCGCATCACGTGCGGGATGAGGTTGTCGAGGTCCGGCGTGATCGCGACCCAGCGCGCCATGAGGAAGGCGCAGCCGGTGGAGAAGATCCAGAGCAAGCCGATCGCGGGGATCGTCAGCAGCCAGTACCAGTCGATGGTGACCTTGCCGGCAAAGGGCAGGAAGCCCGAGACGTACGAAATGACGGCCATGACCACTACGGCAGGCCCGAGGATGGCGAGTTCGGAGAGCACCCCGGCGATCGGCAGCACGGCTCGAGGGAACTTCACCGACCGCACCAGATTGAGGTTCTTGTTGATCGAGTGGGCGCCTGCCATCACGGAGCGCTCGAAGAAGCGGAACATGAACACGCCGCACACGATGAAGGCGATCGTGTTCTCGATGCCCGCGCGGCCCACCTGCAGGATGAACCCGAAGATGACCACGTAGACAGCGGCGTTCATCATCGGAGAGAACAGCGTCCACAGCTGCCCGAGGTAGGTGTTCTGGTTCTCCGCGTAGGCCTTGGAGATGGCCATCACCTTGATGAAGGAGCGGCGCGACCACAGATCCTTCAGGTAGGCACCCAGATGCGGGCGCACCCCGATCGGCTCCAGTCCGTTCTCCCGGGCAGCGGAGTCCACCTCTGCCTGGTCGAAGGTGCGTTCCAGCGGCGGCGGCACCAGCGGTGCCTCGCCACGCACTTCCTCGCCAACGGTCAAGGCCTTGCTCCAATCTCACCGAGAGCTGTTCCTCTGCGCATGCAGGGGCCATCGGACTGCCGTTCATCATAGCGAGGGCGACGCTACCTGCCCGTTCACGCGACGGACCTCACGTCGACACTCGGCGACCATGCCGCTGTCCTCTCCGTCCGCTGGCGGTCCTCACCTGTGGTCGCGTCCACGGGCCCCGCGCAGTCGCCGGACCAGGGACTTCACCTCTCGCCCAGCACGCCGAGCGGACCGGCGACCCACAATGCGAAGGTCCCCGACCGCGCCACGGAAGATGTCAACGGTGTGCTCTCCCTCATGTCGTACCGGATCTGCTTCGGCCATGTCGCACGTTCCTGCCTCGCTGAGAGGCGAAGACTCTCCCAGCGGAACCTTCCGCTCCTCGCCGCCGCTGCGGACCAGAAGCCGACGGCTGTCTCCGCCTCGCGGCAGACTGGATGGCAACTCGACGACATACAGATCACCCGTCAACGAGGCATACGGCACCGTGGCCCACGAGCCGTCGGACGACGACGACAGGAACTCGACTGCGCCGTCGCTGAGCACGCGAGCCACGGCGAGCTCGCCTCCCCCGCGCTGCTGGACAACACCGCGGATGGTCACTTCAGGCAGCTCATTCTTCGTGAGGGTGAACCCGAGATCGACAGAAAGGTTCCCGGGACCGCGTGTGTAGTAGAGCTTTCCTACTGCGTGCGGCTCCTCTCCGCTGGAAAAGAGATAGGTCGCGTTCGTGGGGACGTCCTTGGCCTTCTGCGCGCCGAAGCGACTGACGATCTCGTCCTCGCCGAAGCGCTGGACGATGTAGGCGTCCCAGACTCCTATCGAGTATCCGCCTAGGTCCACCCGCGCCCGGATCTCATGGCCGCTGCCCGAGGACCGGGTCAGCTCCGTCACCGTCTCGGACGGGACGTCGACCTCATCGGCTGTCGAGCGGTCACGCAGTCGCAAGAAGGTCTCGGAAGAAGCGGTCCCGCTCTCCAACGCGATCGCCAAGGCACTGATCTCGAGAACCGTCCCCGTGACCGAGACCGCGGTCAGCTTGGTCTCGGCCTTCACGGTCGGAGCGTGCAGCCGGTGCGGGCCGATCTGCGCTGCCAGATCTGCGGGGACCGAGTATCGGAACGTTGTGCCGTCGTGCACCACTGGGGCATCGGTGTTCGAATGCTCCCAAGTGATGAATTCACGCAGCGCGTCCAGGTCGCCGTCGATCATGAGGTCGATCTTCGTGCGAGTACGGGGATCGAAATGCACGGCGGTGGCATCGTTGTACACCGGGGCGAGCATCTCCCGGACCCGGCCCATCTGGGTGCGCTGCTCGCCCTCCGAGAGATCCAGGAACGAGCGGCCCACGATCTGTGGGATCTCACGCCGGAACGTCCGTCGGACCACCCCGTCGCGCAGCGGACCCGGCTCGGTCCCCTTGACGATGGCGCCGAGCACGGCGCTAGAGAGGTCGACGTACTCGATCGGCGAGCGGAACGTCCGGGTGATGTTCGAGCCGTCGTCCCGCCTCCGGATGAGGACGTACTCGCGGTCGGCGCAAATACTGAATTTTTTCGCGGCGAGGAAGAGCGCGGCGACGAACGGCTGATCAGATCCCACACGCAGGTGCGGCGGATGGAACGCGCCGGTGATGTCCACGAGGTCGCGCCGGAAGAGCTTCACCGCGGCGAGCGTGTTGAAGATCTTGTGCTCCACCAGGTCGGCGTCGTACACGGTCTTCTTGTACACGCTACCGGGAGTGCGCCTGCCACCGAGGCTCCCGAGCTTCGCCAGGACCACGTCGGAGTGCTCCCGTTCGGCGACGTCGACGAGTTCGCGCAGGGCGCCTGGGGCCATGACGTCGTCGGAGCCAAGGATGAAGAAGTACTTGCCGCGCGATGCCCAGACACCCTCATTGCACGGAGAAGCGGGGCTTCCGGACTGTTCCTGGTGGATCACTCGGAAGTTCGGGTGGCGCGCGGCGTACTCGTCCACCATCTTCTCTGACCCGTCATCGGATCCGTCGTCGACGATGACGACTTCGAGCTCTTCTTCCGAGACATCCTGAACCAGCAGGGAGTCAAGCGTCTCCGCGAGGTAGGTGATCGAGTTGTAGACCGGCACCACCATCGAGACGAGAGGCGTCGTCGGTTCTGCAGCAGTCGTCATGGGGGGAAGCTCCCTCAGTTCGCGTTCGTGTGGCGGGATGGTCCGGCTGGAGTTCCGAACGGGCACGTCGAAGCCGGTATCCTCGGCGTGCCAGATTGTCGGAGGCAAGCCCTCACTATAGGAGGCAGAAGTCCCGACGTCCGTACGATCCGCCCACCAAGGAGCCTCTCGGCGATGACTCAGAACGAAAGCCCAGGCAGCGAAGCTGCCCCCGGACGCCGGATGAGGATCCCCTGGGCCCGCATGGCGGGTCTCCGCAGGCGACTGACCCAGACGGTGTTCGCGCTCGCCCCGCTGGTCCTGCTCGCGATCGGGGTGCACCCCGCAATCGCCGCCATCCCAGCTGTCTATCCGTTCTTCATCCTGATCCGCCGCGGGTACCGCCGTCTGCGCAAGCGTGTGTCACGCACCGCATTGTCGGGTGAGCACGGGATCCGCCTCGCGCTCGCCCTCCTCCCGCTCGGCATCGCCTGGAGCATGGGCGCCGCTGGGCCTGTCGGCTGGGTGGCACTCAGCCTCTTCACACTGGTGCCCCTGGCCGAGCCGGTCGTCGCCCGGGTCGCCCCAGGGCGCAAGCTCCGCGTTGAGAACCTTCCCGGCATCACCGACACGCGGCCTCCGCGCCTGCCCGTGAACCTCATCCTCGTCACGGACCTGTCGCTCACGGCCCTCGCGAGCATTCTGCTGCTGGTCCACGTCCCGGCGGGTGCGCTCCTCCCTCTGCCGATCATCGCGCTGGGCCTGGCTGGGTTCTCCGCACTGGACTCGTTCCAGCGCATCCGCGAGTCGGTGCACGCGGACAACGACCTCTATGCGGCCGTCGAGGCCTACGACCCCCGGTTCGTGCTGTACTACGGCGTCCCCTCGGGCTCGTCGTACCAGGTCGGGATGTGGATCGAGTACCTCGAGCGCATCGGCGAGAAGTTCATCGTCGTGCTTCGCCGAACCTCCGCCTTCCGCGAGATCGCGAACCTCACCGATGCGCCCGTGGTGGTGCGTACGAACATCTGGCAGCTCGACGATGTGATCACGCCGAACATGACCGCTGCGTTCTACGTGAACAACTCCGCCCCGAACGTTCACCTGGTCCGCTACCCGCACATGATCCATGTCCAGCTGTTGCACGGCGACAGTGACAAGGCTTCGAGCTTCAACCCCGTCACCGCGCTCTACGACAAGGTCTTCGTAGCCGGCCAGGCCGCGATCGACCGCTACGAGGACAACGGCGTGAACATCCCGAAGGAGAAGTTCACGATCGTGGGTCGCCCGCAGGTCGAGACCGTAGAGCAGCAGGGGCCCGAGAACATCCCTGTCCAGACAGTGCTCTACGCCCCCACCTGGGAGGGGCACTACGCAGATACGAACTACGGCTCGCTGCCGGTGGGGCCGGAGATCATCCGCGAGCTGGTGGCTCGGGAGCGGACGGTCATCTTCCGCCCGCATCCCTTCAGCTACCGCAATCCCGAGGCTGCACAGCGCATCCGAGAGATTCGACAGATTCTGACCGCGGACGCGGAGGCAACGGGCCGTGAGCACTTGTTCGGCCGCCCGGCCGAGAAGGACCTCGACGCCTTCGGCTGCTTCAACGCGGCCGACGCCATGATCTCGGACGTCTCCTCGGTGGTCCCGGACTTCCTGTACTCGGGCAAGCCGTACGGACTGGTCACAATGACCTCGACGATCGAGGAGTTCGAGCAGGCGTTCCCGCTCGCGCGCTCCGCCTATGTCATCGATCGCGAGCTGACGAGCCTCGGCGACGCTCTCGACGAGCTGCTGGTGCACGATTCCAAGGCGGATCAGCGCAAGGCCACCCGCGATCATTACCTCGGCCCGTTCCCGTCCGAGAACTATGCCGATGCCTTCGTCGATGCCGCGCGACACGTCGTGCTCCATGAGCGCAAGTCGATTGCCGCGCAGAACGCTCCCACCGAGCGTGAGGAGGGAGGCTCCGAGGAGCAGACTTCCGAGGGCCAGGACTCCCCGAACGCCATCAGCAGCGGCCAGGAGGATGTCGGTGAGGACGACGGACAGGATCAGGAGAGCGAGAACTGATCCTGTTCAGCTGATCGCTCGGCGGTCACCCCGTCGAAGCTCTGACACAAGACACTGAGGCCCGGATCCATGTGGATCCGGGCCTCAGCGCTATATGCCTGGTGTCGCTGTCCTCGTCCGGAATGTCAGCTGCGTCGGCTTCCGGTCCGGCGTCACGTCTTGGCGTCAGCGCGCCCTGACCATCCGGTCGAACGCTCGCCGCATGTCGCGCTCAGACGTCGTCGGAACCCGCAGCGGGAGTCGGTGACTCGTCGTCGTCCTGAGTCTCGTCGGCCGGATCCTCGAGCCCGCCCACGCCGGCCTCCCGGTACAGCGCGATGAACTCGCGGGCGGTGTCCGGGCCGATCATGAGCCGCAGCACCGGGGAGACCTCGTAGTCGTCGCCCTGCTCGTCCAGCAGGCCCGCACGCTGGATCTTGGCGATCGACGCACGCACCTCCTTGGCGAAGCCGGCCTCGTCGGTGGAGGTGGTGCGGCGATAGGCGGCCAGCGCCTGCTGGACCTCCGCCTCGGAGACCACGGTGCGCTGGCCGCGGGAGGACTGGGTGAGCAGCATTTGCCGCAGGACCAGCAGGAGCACCGAGTCCAGACGGTTCAGGCCGGTCAGGCGGCGCAGCAGTTTCGGAGCGTCGGCGTCGGCCTCGCTCTGGCGCACGAAGGCGACCTGGGCGTCGTCGTCCACCACCAGCTCGAGGAAGATATCGGCCAGACGGGTCTCGATCGCCGCGCGGTCGCGCAGGAGCTGCGCGTAGCGGGCGGGGTCCCGCCGGCCGTCGAGGAACGGGCCCTGCATGAGGTGCACGAGCACCCGTCGGGACTCGTCCACGAGCGCGGAGCCGGGCAGGGACGGCGACTCCTCGCCGGGGTCCGGGGCGTCGTCGGCTGCGGTGCGGAACGCTGAGCTGGTCACAGGGACTCACCTTACCGGCGACCCCGCGGCGGCGGCGATATCACGGACGTGAACGGGGCCATGACGAGACCCGTGGAGGCGAACTTCGTGCGTTCGGGCGGCAGATCTGGTGCAATCGTGTCGAGAGCAGGATTCCCTTCGCTCGATCGAGCGGAGGAGCCGATAGCAAGGAGCCGACGATGAACGACCTCCCCATCTCATTGCCCGTCCTCATCGGAATCATCGTGGTAGTGCTCGTCCTCCTGGTCATTCTGATCGTGGTGGGCGCGCAGTCCTCGAAGCGCCGCAAGGCCCAGCAGCAGGAAGAAGACCGTCGGCGCGCCGACGAGCTCCGGCAGGAAGCGCAGGCGAAGGACAGAGCCGTCCAGGAGCGCGACCTGACGGCGAAGGAGTCCGAGCTCGAGGCCGACCGTGCCCGTCTGGACGCGCAGAAGAAGGCGAAGGCGGCCGAGCAGGAGCAGGTGGCCGCCGAGCGTCGCCGCCAGGAGGCCGATCAGCAGCGTGCGTCGGTCGAGCAGGAGCGCAGCTCCGTGGATGAGCAGCTCGCCGAGGCGGATCGGCTCGATCCCGATACCCCCGCCGATGGCCGTCGGGCCGCGGCCGGTGGCGCCGCAGCAGGCGGCGCAGTGGCCGGTGGCACCGCTGCCGGTGCCGCCGCGCACGAGGGCGGTCGCCGCAAGGCCGACGGCCCCGTCCGTGACGAGGCAGGTCGTGGTGAGCCGGTGCGTGAGGCCGCTGGCCCCGCCGGAGCCGACCCCGGCGCGCACCGTGCCGATCAGCCCGCTCCCGAGCGAGGGGCGGCCCCTGAGCGGCGTGCCCCGGAGCGCGACGAGGATGCGCTCCGCTCCCCCGATCACCGCGACGCCGGTGCCGGAGCTGTCGGCGGAGCCGGCGCGGCCGGCGCCGGAGCTGCCGCTGCCCCCGGTGCGGAGGATCGGGACGCATACGGCCGCGGAACGCACGACACCCGTGAGACCCGCGAGACCCGCGATGCTGCCGCGTCCCGCGAGGGCCGCGGTGCACAGGAACCGCTCGCTCCCCGCGAGGACCGCGGCGAGCCGATCGAGCGTGACCGCTCAGGCCATCCCGGTGCCGGCGCTGCCGGTGCTGCGGGAGTCGGTGCCGCCGGTGCCGGGACCGCAGGTGCGCCCCCGCGCGATGAGTCGATCGGCCGGGACGCCCGCGCCGAGCAGGCTCCTGCCGGCGACGGACCCCGTCAGGGAGAGCCGCTGGATGACGAGACCCTCCGCGATCGCGTCCACCGCGACGACGACGCGGCCAGCGCCCAGGGCCGCGCCGAGACTGCGGAGCGCGGGAGCGTCGAGGGCCGCGGCGGCAGTGCCCCCGCACAGCCGGCCGATCATCCGGTGCAGCGCTCTGCGCCGAACGATGCCGGTGCTCCGCCGACCGGTGCCCATGCCGGCGGCGCGGCGGCCGGTGGCGCAGCCGGAGCCGGTGCCGGCGCCGCGGCGCAGCCCACCTCGCGGGAGGACGCCGAGGCCGCACGCTTCGGCGAGCAGCCCGGACAGGCCTCGCCCTACGGGGCGGGTCAGTACGGGGCGGAGCCGGCCGAGTTCCAGCAGGACGGCTACGACGAGCACATCCGGACCGTGAACCCGGACGATTCCGGACAGCCGCACCAGGGCCGGCCCCTCACCCGGGACGACGGCGGCCAGACGGAGCCGCGCTTCGAGGACGCCGACGGGAATGTCCCGCCGAGCGCCCCGGAGTTCCGTGACCCCCGTGAGGAGAATCCGCAGCGGGGCCGTCACGCCGGCGGCCAGGGAATCGAGGGCGAGCGCCTGGACGACGGCGAGCGTCTGGACGAGGACGGCCCGGACCTCCGCGGCTGACTTCCTCCACTGCTCCACACACTGCGGGCCGGGAACCTTCCGAGGTTCCCGGCCCGCAGTGCGTGTGAGGCGTGAGTCGCGTGTGAGGCGTGAGTCCGCGACGCGTCAGGCGCCCTTGCGGACGGTGATCGTCCAGCCGGCCTCGCCCGCGCGGTCGAAGGCGACCACGTCGTGGCCCGCCTCAGCGGCCCACTGCGGCAGCGAGTCCGTCGCCTGCGTGCAGTCGAATCCGATGATCAGGTCATCGCCGGTGGTCAGCTGCTCCATCGCGTTCTTCGCGTCGATCAGCGGGAACGGGCAGACGGCGCCGTTGGTCTCGAGGGTGTAAGCGGCCATGGGGTCCTCCTGGAGTGCAGTGGCAGTAGTCGTGGGATCGGGAAGTTCGACGGGCTCGATACGCGGGGCGCGGGTCAAGCCGCGGGGGTGAGCACGGGGGCGGGACGGTTCGAGGCGGCGGCCCGCTGCGGGCGCACCAGCAGGAACCAGGCAGCGCCCCAGGTGCCGAGGATGATCGCGATCAGCGACACCCAGCCCTGGTAGCTGAACAGGCTCGTCTCCACGAGGGAGTTGCCGATGGTGCAGCCGCCGGCCAGCGCCGCACCGACACCCATCGCGACACCGCCTCCCGCGCTGCGCAGGATGGTCGATGCGTCCGGCACGCGCCAGCGGAACTCACCGGCGAGCTTCGCGGCGATGAACGACCCGACCAGGATGCCGAGCACGAGCATCACGGACCAGTCCACGAGGGTCACGTCGCCGGTGGACAGGAAGGTGACGATCTTGGCCGACGGCGTGGTGATGCCGAGGCCGCCGTTGCGGCCGGCGGCGGTGGAGGCCACCCAGGCGAGGATCGCGATCAGGCCCAGCAGCACACCGCCCACCCACGGGCTCCAGGGGATGTCGGCGAGGTAGTGGCCGATCCCGGTGCGACGCGCCGGCAGGGAGACGGCGGGCCGGCCCGCCGAGCGTGCGGCGTTGCGGCGCACCTGCCACACCACGAGCGCGGCGACGAGCCCGGCGAAGACGACCGTCGGCACCCAGACGCTCACGCCGAGGGTCTCCTGGATCGTGGCGGAGCCGACGGTACGTGCGCGGGCGGCCTCCGTGAAGCCTCCCAGCGGGCCGAACTTCATGACCGCGGCGAACAGGGCGTAGAAGATCAGCGCCACCCATGAACCGATCAGTCCCTCGCCGGCGCGGTAGTACGTGCCGGTGGCGCAGCCGCCGGCGAGGATGATGCCCACGCCGAAGATCAGCCCGCCGCCGATCACGGCCAGCGGTGCGAAGGACGCGGCCTCGGGAGAGAGCACGCCCGCGCTGGTGAGCGCGGCGACCCCGACGGCCTGGATGGCGATCGCCAGCACGAACGGGGTGAAGTAGCGGGTGGAGCGGGAGAGGTAGATGTCGCGGAAGGCGCCGGTGACGCAGAAGCGGGAGCGCTGCAGCACGTAGCCGAGCGCAGCGCCGATGAGGAGGCCGGTGAGAATCATTCGCCCAACGGTAGCTAAGGGATGACATAAGCGGAACCCATGTCACGGTTCATGACCGACTGGCTGCGCTGCGGAGCCGATGCGGGGACGGCGAGGAGCCGGGAGTCGGCACGCTCGGCGGACGGGAGGCGGGGTAGGGACGGGCAACCGGGGCGACTCGCTCGCATCCCAGTGCCAGACTTGGCCCATGCCCCCGAATCAGCCGGATCAGCCGGATCAGCCGGATCAGCTGGATCAGCCGCATCAGCCTCGCCCTCGCGCCCGCATGGACGACGTCACCGTCGAGCGGGTGCTGCGCGTGGTCGAGGCGATCCCGCCTGGCCGGGTCGCGGCCTATGGCGAGGTGGGAGCGATCGTGGGCGTCGGCCCGCGGCTCGTCGGCCGCATCATGCGCACCTGGGGCTCGGGGGTGCCGTGGTGGCGCGTCACCAACGCCGCAGGCGACCACCCCCTGCTGGCGCGCGCCCTCCCCCATTGGGAGGCGGAAGGCATCGTGGTGAAGCCCAACGGGCGCGGCTGCCGGATGGCGGAGTTCGGCGCGGACCTCGACCTCCTGGCCGAAGCGGCCGAGCGCGCCTGCGCAGACCTGGCAGATCTGGCAGATCTGGAATAACCGGCAGATCTCAGCGCAGATCCCACGGGGTCGCACCGCGCGCAGGACTGACGCCGCTGACTCCCTACGGCACGTCACGCCACGCCACGCCACGCCACGCCACGGGGACGTCACACCACCGGAACGTCACGCCACGGGAGAGTCACGCCACCAGGACGTCACTCCACCGGGACGTCGTCCAGGAAGTAGAACGAGGGCACCTTCGCGGCGTACTGGTTGCCGTCCAGCTCCTGCCAGCCGACGATCTCGGTGGAGCCCTCGCGCTCCTGCGCGTAGTTCGTGGCCAGGAACATCAGCCCGATCACGCTGGCCAGCCCCTGCTCGGCGGGCCGGGCGCGCAGCACGTCACCGATCGAGGCCTGGCCGCTGAGGCCGCGCACCTCGTTCACATGGCCGGTGAGACCCACGATGTCGATGTCATTGGTGCGCACCAGATCCTGCAGCACCTCGATGCTCAGCGCCGTGGCGTCGTGCACCTCGGCCTCGGCGGGCGCCCCGGGATCGGTGGGGTCCTTCAACCGGTGCTGCGCCACCGACGACAGCTGCACGCGCGAAAGGTCCAGCTCCATCGGGAACGGGGTGCGCGTGGTGACCTCGTCCTTCTGGGACAGGGCCAGTCCCTGCGCCTCCTGCAGCGCCTCGAGCAGCACGCGGTGCTGGCGGAAGTCCTGGGAGCGCACGAAACGGGCGAGCGAGCGGTACAGCTCCGTCTTGACGTCCAGCACCTCCTGCGCAGGCTCGTAGAGGTCGCTGAACACGTTGGCCAGGCGCTCCCGCTCGCTGCGCTGCAGGGTGCGAGCGAAGTCGCGCTCGAGCAGTCGGTCCACCACCTCCTGGGTGGCGCGGGTCTGCGCCGGGTCGTTGAGCATCCGGAAGAACGCGGTGAAGGTGCGGCCCACGGTGGACTGCCCCAGCAGGTCGTCGCCGGCGAGCAGCTGCTCGAGGATCTCGCCGCGCGAGGTCTCCGGGGAGAGGATCTGCTCGCGCAGGTGCAGATCCACGGCGCGCAGGTCCTCGCGGTACTGGAGGAAGTCGCCGGAGAGCTCCGAGGCGATCTGGAGGATGTCGCGCAGGCGGTCGGTGGAGGCCTCGGGGCTGGGCAGCAGCAGCTCGCCCTCGGACAGCTCCCGGATCTCGGCCTCGATCCGTTCACGGCGCCGCTGGAGATCGGCCAGGCGCACGTCGCGGTCCGCTTCCGTCTCCTCGGCGAGGCGCTCGAACTGCTGGACCACGAGGGTCAGGCGCGATTCGGTGGTGGTGGGCCGGTGCTCCTCGAGCGAGGCGATGAACTGGATCGCGTCGATCGTGGCCGGGGACGGTTCGAAGGTGGTCTCGGTGCGCTGGGGATCATCGCGCCGGGTCAGGTACCCCTCGCGCACCCAGCCGTCGACGTACTCGGCCGCGGTGCGGCCCCCGGCGGGTGCCGCCTCGCCGTCGGCCTCGCGGGCCTCGGAGACGGACTCGTCGTCGTGCAGCAGCGACAGGTGCGCGCCCACGCGTGCGATGAGCTCGCTGCGCGGCAGCCGACGGTCGCCGCCGGGGAACACGGACTGCAGGATCGCGAGGACGGCGGGCGCCTTGGTCGCGGCGAGCAGGCGCCAGGTGCTGGCCCGACGCAGCTGCTCGTACGTCTCCTTGCGCGCGGAGACGGCGTCGCTGCGGCGGTCGGTCCACCGGTTCGGCTCGGTCGTGGTCACGAGGAGGGAGTCTACCGGCGCAGGCCGGACGGGGTGGCCGGGCACCGTTCGTTGCCGAGCTGTGCCCTGCAGGACCCCCGATCCGGACATTTCCTCCGGTAATGTCGAACGGTGATGGGGCTCTGCCGGTCGCACTGACGCGCAGGCATCCTCCCAGTCATCGGCATGTTCAAAGGAGAACTCCCATGCGTCGCAGAAACTTCCTCCTCCTCTCCGGCACCGGCCTCGCCGCGACCGGTCTCGCCGCCTGCGGCAGCAGCGGCGGATCAGGGTCCGACGGCGGCGGTGGATCGGACGTCGAGGTCTTCACCTGGTGGGCGCAGGGTTCCGAGAAGGCCGGCCTGGATGCCCTGATGGAGCAGTTCGAGAAGGACTATCCGGACCTCACCTTCGTCAACGGCTCGGTCGCCGGCGGCGCCGGCAGCGCTGCCAAGGACATGCTGCAGTCCCGCCTGCAGGCGGGCGATCCGCCGGACACCTTCCAGGCGCACGCGGGCCTCGAGCTCGCCGACTACATCGATGCGGGCCAGCTCGAGGACGTCTCCTCCCTCTACGAGGAGTACGGGCTCACGGAGGCCTTCCCCGATGATCTGGTCCAGCTGCTGACCGTCGAGGACGAGATCTACTCGGTGCCCTCGAACATCCACCGCTCGAACGTGGTGTGGACGAACACCGCGCTGCTGGAGGCCGCCGGGATCGACCCGTCCGCCGTCCCGGCCGACGTGGACGCCTTCATCGCCGACGTCGAGAAGGCCGCCGCCTCGGGTGTGACGGGACTGTCCGTCGGCACCACCTGGACGCAGGTCAACCTGCTCGAGGCGATCCTCATGGCCGACCTCGGCAGCGCCGGCTACAACGGCCTGTGGGACGGCGGGACGGACTGGTCCGGCAAGGACGTCACCACGGCGCTCGAGCACTTCTCGGCGCTGATGGAGCTCACCAACTCCGATCGCGACGGCCTGGACTGGACCGATGCCACCCAGCAGCAGATCGACGGCACGGCCGCCTACAACGTCATGGGCGACTGGGCGGTGGCCTCCTTCCAGCAGGCGGAATGGGCCGACGGCGAGGACTTCGGCTACTACCCGCTCGCCGGGGGCGACGAGAAGATCTTCGGCTTCCTGGCGGACTCGTTCACCCTGCCCGTCGGCGCCCCGAATCCCGACGGCGCCAAGGCCTGGCTGGACACGATCAGCTCGCAGGAGGGTCAGCTCGCCTTCTCGCTGGCCAAGGGATCGATCCCTGCACGCACCGATGTCGACACCGCCGACTTCCCCGCCTACCAGCAGACGGCCATCGAGTCCTATGCGGCGGACACAATCTGCTCCTCGCTCGCCCATGGCGCGGCGACCCCGGTCGCCTGGCTCAACCAGATCTCGGACGCCACGAGCAAGTTCACCACCGGCGCGAGCGATGTGGCCGGCTACCAGGAGGAGCTCGCCACGATCGCCGAGTCGAACACCTCGGCCTGATCACTGACCATCCCGACGCGAGCGCGCCCCGGCACCGGCCACGGCGCGCTCGCGTCCTGAGTCCCGGCTGCGCCGGGAGCAAGGAGCGGATGTGAAGGGCCTCCTCGGGCGCTACGGCGCCCCGCTCTTGATGATCCTGCCGTCGATCCTCCTCATCGGTGTCTTCGTGTACGGCCTGCTGGGCGCGAACTTCTGGACGTCGATGACCGACAACCACACGGCGGGGCAGGCCTCCGGCCGCAAGCCCGTCGTCTTCGTGGGACTGTCCAACTACCTCGACCTGCTCGCCACCGAGGACTTCCGCCACTCGCTGGTGAACCTGGTGCTGTTCACCGTCACCTTCCTGGTGGGCGCCCTGGTGGTCGGCTTCGTCTGGGCCTGGCTGCTGGAGCGCCCCATCGTGGGCGGCCGCGCCTTCCAGACCGTCTACCTGTTCCCGATGGCCATCAGCTTCGTCGCCTCCGGCGTGGTGTGGCGCTGGCTGCTGAACTCCAACCAGGGCGAGAGCGCGAGCGGCCTGAACCGGCTGTTCCAGATGATCGGCCTGGACTCCCTGCAGAACCCCTGGTGGAACAACGTCACCTTCGGGATCACGGCGATCGCGCTGCCCGCGATCTGGCAGCTCTCCGGCTACGTGATGGCCCTGTTCCTGGCCGGCTTCCGCGGGGTCCCCGAGGAGCTGCGCGAGGCCGCACGCATGGACGGCGCCTCCGAATGGCAGGTCTACCGCCTGGTGATCTTCCCGCAGCTGACCCCGGTGCTGATGAGCGCGGTGGTGATCATCGCCCACATGTCGCTGAAGTCCTTCGACCTGATCATGTCGATCTCCTCCCCGTCGGCATACCAGACCAAGGTCCCCGCGGTGGACATGTTCGTGTTCAAGTCGAGCTTCGACTACGCCAATTCCGCGGCGGTCGGCGCCTTCCTGCTGATCATCATCGCGTTCCTGATCATCCCGTATCTCGTCCAGCAGCATCGGAGCCGCACCCGATGAGCACCTCCGCCTCCACCACGTCCGTCGCCGCCCCCGCGCCGACACCCTCCTCCCAGCGCCCCGGCACCGGATTCCGCTGGGCACGGCTGCTGCGCTATCTCGTGGTCCTGGCCGGGGTGGTCGTGGTGCTGATCCCCGTCTACATCCTGGTCATCACGAGCTTCAAGGGCATCGGGGACGCCACCCCGTCCCGGGCCTGGGCGCTGCCGACCACCTGGACCACCGAGAACTGGACGCAGGCCTGGGACACCCTCGCGCCGTCGATCCTGCGCAGCCTGCAGATGGTGATCCCCTCGACGATCATCTCCGCCGTGCTGGGCTGCATGAACGGTTTCGTGCTCTCGCGCTGGCGATTCCCCGGAGCGGACATCGTCTTCACACTGATCCTGTTCGGCATGTTCCTGCCGTACCAGGCGGTGATGATCCCCCTGATGCAGATGCTGCTGTGGGCGGGCGTCCCCAACGGCGTGCCCTCGCTGATCCTGCTGCACGTGGTGTTCGGCATCCCGATCACCACGCTGATCTTCCGCAACTACTTCGAGTCCGTCCCGCACGAGCTCATCGAGTCCGCGAAGGTCGACGGCGCGGGCATGTTCCGCACCTTCTGGCACATCGGGCTGCCGCTCGCGGTGCCGGGCTTCGTGGTGGTGCTGATCTGGCAGTTCACCAACGCGTGGAACGACTTCCTGTTCGCCGTCTTCTTCTCCTCCCCAGCCAACGGCCCGGTGACGTTGGCGCTGAACAACCTGGCCAACGGCGCTCTGCTGACCAACTACGGGATCTCGATGGCGGGCGCCCTGCTCGCCTCACTGCCCACGCTGGTGGTGTACATCCTGCTCAGCAAGTACTTCCTGGCCGGGCTGATGCAGGGCTCCGTGAAGGGCTGAGCGAGGGCGGGAAGGGGCGCCGACCCTCACGCGGACGCGCTGACGGTCACGCGGTGGGATATGCGTCGATCAGGGCATCCGCGGTCCGCTCATCGATCACCAGGTCCGAGATGTGCCCGCCGACGAGTGCCGCATGGAGAGCGCCGATCTTGTGGATCCCCGAGACCGCGCAGATCCGTCGCGGTATGGACCGCAGGGCATCGAGGTCCGGCCCGCTGGTGCGCGCGTTCAGGCGCACGGGCGCACTGTCCCCGGCGGCATCGAAGAAGGACGTCGCGATGTCGCCGACGGCCCCGTCCTCCTCGAGCAGCCGGAAGTCCGAGTCATCCAGGAAGCTCCCGTACAGGTGAGGCGCGCTGGGCAGTCCGGCGGACACCGTGCCCACGTTGAACAGGAAGACATCGGCGTTCTGGGTGAGCTGCGTCGTCTGCAGGATCAGACGATCACGCCCCAGAGCTCCCGCGAGACCCGGGGTATCGAAGAACAGCGGCAGCGGACGCTGCAGCACGTTCGCCCCGAAGGCGTGCCCATACCGATCCATCATCGCGTGGGCATAGTGCACACCGACGGCCGTACCATTCCCCATCCCGTTGACCTGGACGACACGGCAGTTCGTGACCGCCTTGGGCCGCAGCCTGATGCTGACGGCATTGGCCATGGTCCCCCACGCCACGGCGAGCACCACATCAGAGGTCACGACGTCGCGCAGCAGACGGGCTGCGACCTCCGCCGTCCGCGCGTGCTTCTCCTCGGCCGGGGCCTCCTCGGCGACGGGGACGACGAGCGGACGCACCCCGTACCTGCTCGCCAGGCGCTCCGCGAGTCGTGACGCCAGCGCACCGGGTTGGAACACCTTGATCTCCACGATGCCCTCCTCACGGGCACGCGCCAGCAGGCGGGAGACCGTGGCGCGAGAGGTCTCCAGCTCCCGCGCCACCGCATCCATCGTCTTCTTCTCCACGTAGTACGCGACCGCCGCACGCACCGCGCGTCCGTCCTGATCGGACGTGATCTCCGGACCCTCGACGGGCGATCGTTCCTCAGAGCTGTGCATGCCCGGATCCTGCCAGAGCCGGCCCGAGTTCGCCGCTGCTCCGCTCTTCGGTGCACCACCGTTCATCCGTTGCTCACGATACGGCCACCGGCCGGTTGATCGGAGAGGCCGGTCCACCGCCCGAGAATTCCCTGGCAGGGTCGCCAAGCGACGACATCGTGGAGTGCGCATCCGTTCACGCCACCGCAAACACGCACGTGACGCCGCGCACCCTCATCACCATCGACGAACATCCGTTCATCGCCCTTGTGCGCCCCGGAGTCACTCTGCACGCTCTGACTGAGCACACAAAACCTCCCGTCGAGAAGGGCGCGTGACGATGCGGGAATACACCAGGAGCCTCACCATCGAGAAGGCCACCGATGTCGTGGTCGTCGGCAGCGGCCCAGCAGGCCTGGCCGCGGCGATCGCAGCAGCACGCGGCGGCGCATCGGTCCGACTGGTCGAGCGGTACGGATTCCTCGGAGGGAACCTGACCGGCGGGCTCGTCGGACCCTGCATGACCTCGTTCTCACTGGACGGAAAGACTCAACTCATCCGGGGGATCTTCGATGAGTTCGTGCGGAGGATGGAGTCGTTGGGCGGGGCCGTCCATCCTTCACAGACAGTGTCGGGCAGCCCGTATTCCGGATTCATGACTTTCGGTCATGAGGCCGTCACCCCGTTCGATCCAGAGGTTGCCAAGCGGGTATCGATGGAGATGGCTCTCGAGGCCGGCGTCGAGCTCCTGCTTCACTCCATGGTCGTGGATACCGTGGTGGAGGATGGAACGGTCACCGGAATAGTTATCGCGCACAAGGGAGGCATGTCGTTCGTCCCGGCCACCGTAACCATTGATGCCAGCGGGGACGGCGACGTCGCCGCCCGAGGCGGCGCCGCCTTCGACTATGGCCGCGACTCCGACGGCGGCGTACAGCCGATGACCTTGTTCTTCCGGGTGCGCGACGTTGATGACGAGGCGGTCAGCGCCTACCAGGCAGAGCACCCGGATGAGCGTTTCCCCTTCCAGTCCATCGTGGAGCGAGCACACGAGGCGGGGACGTATTCTTTGCCCCGTCGCGGGGTGCAGCTGTTCAAGACCCTGGAATCCGGGGTATGGCGGGTCAACACCACCAGGGTCACCGGGGTCAACGGCACGAACGTCCATGACCTCACCACGGCAGAGGTGGCCGCCCGCCAGCAAGTAGTACAGCTGCTGGAGTTCTTCCATCACGAGTTGCCCGGTATGGGCTCCTGTCGCCTGCTCGACACCGCCAGCACCATCGGGGTGAGAGAGACCCGCCGCATCGTCGGCATCTACTCGATCACGCTCGACGACCTCGTCGCGGGCCGCGCTTTCGACGATGTCATCGCTGTGGCGGGGTATCCGGTCGACATCCACAGTCCTACTTCGATCAACGGTCCTTTCGACGATGGTGTCCCGCCGACGGCGAATGTGTACGAGATCCCATACCGCGCACTTGTTCCGGCACAGCTGGATGGCCTGATCATGGCAGGCCGGTGCATCTCCGGCAGCCATGAAGCACTCGCCGCAATCCGTGTCATGCCGCCCGCCTTCGCTATCGGCGAAGCTGCCGGGGTCGCCGCAGCCCGCGCCGTCTTCACCCACCTCGAGCCGCGCGAGGTCGACGTCGCCGACCTTCAGACACGACTGCTCAACTCTGGTGCTTACCTCGGCGCTCGCATGGACATACCCGACCTCATGATCACGTCGAACTCCTGAGCCCATCCGCAGCCGCACAGTCAGTCAAAGGAGACTCAACCATGAGACGCCGTACATTTTCTTTCGCCGCAGCGGCAACGGCCGCCGGCCTCACCCTGTCCTCCTGCAATGGATCGAGCAGCGCCGAACGCGGGCCGAACGACGAAATCATCGTGACCTTCTGGCACTCGATGCGGGGGAACAACGCCGAACAGCTCGAGGGGTTTGTGCAGGAATTCAATGACTCCCAGGACGATGTCCGTATCGACGCTTCGTTCCAGGGCATGTACGACGAGGCGCAGACGAAGCTGATGCAACTCGCCGGCACGAAAGACGCCCCCGATCTGATGCAGCTGGGGTCTGGGGCGAAGCGGGAGATCATCGACAGCGGCATCGCGAGACCGATGCAGGAGCTGGTCGACGCCGCCGGTTTCGATACCTCGACGATCCAGCCGAGCATCCTGCAGTCCCGGCAAGTCGACGAGATGCTCCATTCGATGCCACAGGCAACTTCAGCCACTGTGCTGTTCTTCAACCGCGAGCTGTTCGAGAAAGGGGGGTTGGATCCTGACGATCCACCCCAAACGTACTCCGAGATCCGGGATGCCTCGCAGGCGCTGGTCGACTCCGGACTCGTCGACCATGGCATCGCGATGCTCACGGACGGTGGCCCGTTCACCGACCTGATGGCCAACCAGGGCGAGCTCCTGTACGACCACGACAACGGCAGATCCGGGAAGCCCACCACGGCTATCTTCAACTCCCATGCTGGCGTCGAAACGATGACGTGGATCCGGGATCTCCACGAGGACCGGTTGCTAGCGAACTTCGGCCGCTCCTACGACGACCTCCGCCCTCCGTGGTACACCGGAGATGTGGCGATGATCCTCGACACCAGCGCTGCCTCCATCATTCATGACGGGGAGACCGACTTCGAGGTCGGTGCCGGATACGTCCCGGTCCCCGACGGTGTCGACCCGCAGGGGCCGACGATTGGGGGCGCCGATCTCTGGATCTTCGCCGACTCCCCGGAGGAGACGCAGACAGCGGCATTCGAGTTCGTCGATCATCTGCTGTCCCCTGACGTACAGGCGCGGTGGGCAGCCGGCACCGGGTATTACCCGATCACCACCGCGTCCTACGACGAACCCGCTTTGACGACCGCGATGGAGGAGATCGAATCGATCCGGGTCGCCAATGAACAGGTCGGGGATACCGAGACTACCCCGGCGTCGCTGGGGATCATCGCCGGTGTCACGCCGTCGGAGTACGTCGCGGACGCCTGGGAGCAGATTTACGACGGAGCGGATCCGAAGGATGAGCTGGATGCCGCCGCCAAGGAGGTCACGGGCGCTCTTGAGTCCTACAACGATGCCAACGACTGAGCGGGGGAGAAAGCGTCGCCGGCGCTCCTGGGTGGAGGTGGCCAGCGGCATCGGGTATCTCTCCCCCGCGTTGCTGATCCTGGGGGTGTTCCTCTTCTACCCGTTGGTCAAGACCGGGTACCTCAGCGCCTTCGTCACGAACGTGCGTGGCGATGCAGTGAACCTGGCGGGCCTGGAGAACTACTGGAACGTCTTCACCTCGTCGACCTTCCTGCCCTCGATGCGCGTCACACTCCTGTTCACCCTCATGACGGTGCCGTGCACCATCGTCATCGCGTTGCTGCTGGCCGTGATGACCAACCGACGGCTGCGCGGCATCACGGTGTTCCGCACGACCTATGCCTCCACCATGGCCGTTTCCGCGGCGGCGGCCGCGGTGATGTTCCGCGCCCTGTTCCACCCCAGCTCCGGAGCGTTCAACAAGATTCTCGATCTGGTGGGCCTGCCCGGTGTCGGCTGGCTGACGGACCCCGCCGTTGCGCTGATCTCCGTGGCCCTCACAACCATCTGGATGAGCCTGGGGTTCAACTTCCTCGTGCTGCTAGGCGGTCTGCAGTCCATTCCCGACGAGCTCTACGAATCCGCCATGATCGACGGAGCGGGGAGCTGGCGCCGACTGGTGAACGTCACGATCCCCCTGCTCTCACCAGTGCTGCTGTTCGTCGGGATCGTGCTGGTGATCGATTCGTTCCAGTCCTTCGGGCAGATCGACATCCTCACCCAGGGCGGGCCCGCCGGGGCGACGAACCTGATCGTGTACGAGATCTACCAGAACGCCTTCCCCCGGAACCAGGTCGGGTTCGCCAGTGCCCAGGCCGTCGTCCTCTTCGTGATCGTCCTCGTGCTGACGGCTCTCCAGTTCAAGTTCTCCGAGAAGAAGGTGCATTACCAGTGACGCCCGTGACCGGCCGGTGGTCCAAGGTCATCACCTACACAGTGCTCGTCGCGCTCGCACTGATGACAGCTTTCCCGGTGCTCTACGCCCTCTCGGTGAGCCTGATGTCGCAGGAGGACTTCAATGCAGGTGCCTTCTTCCCCACCGAGTTCACGCCCGAGAACTATGCCCGCGCGACGGAGAGCTTCCCGCTACTGAAGTACCTTCTGAACTCCATGGTCATGTCGCTGCTGGTAACGATGGCGCTGCTCGTCACCAGTTCGACGGCGGCTTTCGCATTCACCTTCGTAAAGTTCCGCGGGCGCAGCTTCTTCTTCGCGGTGATCATCAGCACGATGATGATCCCCTGGGAAGCGACGATCATCGTGAACTTCCAGACCGTGCGGGACCTCGATTGGCTCAATACCTTCGCAGGTCTGTCCGTCCCGTCGTTCGCCACCGCCTTCGGCATCTTCCTGCTGCGACAGTCCTTCCTCACCCTCCCGAACGATCTTTACGACGCGGCACGGATCGACGGCTGCCCTCGCCGGCGCTTCTTCGTGACCATGGTGCTGCCCCTGTCGCGGCCGATGCTCGCCACGCTAGCCGTGTACGGATTCCTGACCACCTGGAACAAGTATCTGTGGCCGCTGCTGGTGACCAGCGATGACAGCGTGCGCACCGTACAGATCGGGCTGAAGATGATGCAGGGCGAGGAGATGACCGCTTGGCCGGTGGTGATGGCAGCCGTGGTGATGGCGATCGTGCCGACCGTGGTGGTGCTGCTGGTCGGAGTTCGAAGTCTGCAACGAGGCCTGATGTCAGGAGCATTGAAAGGATGACCATGAGATACACCCACGATGGCAAGCGGCGCAAAGCACTCTTCGTCGGCTTCGACGGAGTCCGCGACGACGTCCTGCGAGCGCTCGCCCCGCCTGCGGTCCAGGATCTGGCCTCCCACGGCCGCTGGTGGACGACGACCTTGCCAGACGTCGACGTCGCACCGACGGTCACCGCGGTT
Source organism: Brachybacterium alimentarium (assembly GCF_002332425.1). Classification (GTDB taxonomy): domain Bacteria; phylum Actinomycetota; class Actinomycetes; order Actinomycetales; family Dermabacteraceae; genus Brachybacterium; species Brachybacterium alimentarium. The sequence continues at coordinate 168,132 of NZ_NRGS01000014.1, forward strand.
GGCTGGTCGACTCTTCTCACCGGGGTCTGGCCTTCGACGCACAAGGTCTCCGGGAACGAGGACGAGTTCCACCTGCTGCACCGCTATCCGTCCGTGCTCACCCGCGCGTACAGCGCAGACCGCGAGATCCGCACCTACGCAGCAGCATCGGCGCTCATCTTCGGCACCCACTACGGGCCCGGCCCGATCCTGGGTCCCGGGGTCAACAAGCTCTCGTTCTTCGATCGCCGCGACTACCGCGAGGGATTCTCGGACACCGATCCCCTGGTGCTCGACGAGGCCGTCCGGGAGCTTCGCACCGGGGAGCATGACCTGTCCTTCGTCTACTTCGGACAGGCCGACAAGGTGGGTCATGAGCATGGCGTGGGCGATGAGTACCGCGAGGTGATCGGCGTGCTGGATGACTATCTGGGGCGGCTTCTCGAGGCCGTGCGCAGGCGGCCGACATACGACCGGGAGGAGTGGCTGGTCATGCTCAGCACCGATCACGGGCATCTCGACGAGGGTGGACACGGCGGCGGGTCCTGGCAGGAACGCCAATCGTTCATCATCGCCGGACTTCTGAGCGGCACGACCGATGCGAAATGGCGTGAGGAGGCAGAGCCGGTGGACCTCGCCCCGACCCTCATGGACCATCTAGCGGTCCCGGTCGATCCAGCATGGGGCTATCCCGGCACCACACTGTGCAGCTGATCGGCCCGCACCAGCGGAGCTGCCGGTGGCGCCTCACTCGCCGGGCGACCAAGACCCCCCGGGGACGACACCGATGCCGCCGAGGGACCCGCACGGGGCCCGTTGTTCGAACAATCGCTCGTGGAGCGCTCCAGCCCGATGTTGTTGTCGCTCCGAGCCCGTCCAACACTGATCGCAAGGACACTCCAATGGCCGACAATGCCGTCACTTTCAATCGCCGACGACTCCTCGCACTGACACCGCTGCCCCTGGCGGCCGCTCTCCCAGGCCCGTCGGCTCTGCCAGCGCAGGCGGCCGAAACAACTCCAGGTGGAGGGCAGGTCATCGCCTTCGTCACCGATGTGCACCTCAACCCCGAAGAGGAGGTGAAGACCGCGCGTGCCCAAGCATGCGCCGATGCTCTGGTCGAGCTCGATCCGGATCTGGTCCTCCACGGCGGAGACCTCACCGATCACGGCACTACCCTGGCACTGCGTACCTGGATGGAGATGTTCCCGGCGTCGTTCCGCGACCGGATCCACCATGTCCCGGGCAACCACGAAGCCGCCTGGACCAACGACGCGTACGAGGCCTACGAGTCCGAGATCGGACCGAGGCAGTACTCGATCGACCTCGACGACATCCACATTGTCCTCAACGACGACTCCATCCCCGGGCAGAGTATCGCCGACTACGACGACCAAAAGGTAGCCTGGCTGCGCCGTGACCTGGCCAAGGCAGCCGGACGGCCCATTCTGGTGGTCTCCCACCACATCCTGGCGCTGACACCGAACCAGATCCGCAATGGCGACAAGGTGCTCGACGTTCTCACCGAGGCCGGGGCCGGGGCCTACCTGTGCGGACATATCCACAGCGAACGCTCCAACGTGGTCAACGGGCTGACCGAGCTTACCGGCGTCTCCAATGGCGCCGACCCTGGCTACTACCAGCTGACTCGGCACACCACCGAGGAGAGCGACGTGTTCGAGGTGGAACGCGTCGACATCGCGGACCCCACCAAGCCCGAGGCCGAGCCCGGCCGCCATTCACTTCCTGCAATCGACCTGGCGCCGACCGACCGTAATCGGCTCCGGCCCGGGCGGGCCGAGGCTCGTGTCACGGCGGAGGGGCTGAAGATCGAGGTAGACCTGGGACCCGATGCCCAGGTTGAGAAGGTCGAGGCTGCCGTGATGGGGCCGGAACTGGATAGCGGCAACATCGACGACTACCAGCCGCTGACTTCCGACGGGAACACGTGGACAGGCATTCTCGACCTGACCGATGTTCCGGCAGGGGAGAATCGCGCGTTGATCCGGGTCTCCGCTCCCGGTGGGGCCGGGCCCATAGGCGGGAACTTGTGGCGCACCACCCTCCACTTCGAGCTGGAGGGGTTCATCCCGGACTGGACGTTCACGCTTCGCGGTACGACCACCGCCGCGCTCATCGCAGACGAGGAGCTGGTGATCACTGCCACCACTGCTGGCCACATCTGGGCGCTGCGCAACGAAGGTCGCCGCGTCCGACCCGTCTGGCGGACCCACATCGGCCCCGTCCACAACGACCCGGTCGCCATCGCCGACCGGCACCAGATCTTTCTGCCCTCCTCGGACCACCACGTCTATGCGCTGGACTCCACCACTGGTGAGCGCCTGTGGCAGACCGATCTGGGCGCGCCGGTGATGTCGGACCTGGCAACGGCCTCGACCGACGACGGCCAGATCATTCTGGCGGTCGCTATCGACTCGCTGTACTGCCTGAACGCCGATGACGGCTCCCTCCGGTGGCAGCAGCAGCTGGCCGGATTCAGTCGCGGTCCCGCCACGTGCGACGGTGAGCAGATCTACCTCGGCCTCGCCGACGGCCATACCTGGGCCTTCGACGTACGCACCGGCGAACCAGGGTGGAGCATCGAGCAGGCCGGCGGCGAGACCAGCAAATACCACAGGATTCTCTACGGGCCCTGGCAGGCGCGTCGTCTGCTGCTCCCCGACGACGCGCTCCTGGCCTATAGCTTTGATTCGATGCGGGCAGTCAAACGCAGTAACGGTGAGTTGCTCTGGGAGCGCGAGGGTTCTTTCAGCGTCTGCCCTGGAGCCCGGATGTGGGGCGATCAGGTGCTGTCCGTCAGCAACAACGGCACCGTGCTGTTGCTCGACCCCGCTACTGGCGACGCGGATCTCGAGGTGGAGACGGTCCCATACATCAAGAATGCCGACTTCCTGATCCGAGACACCACTGTCATCATCACCAGCGTCGGCGGGCTGGTGGCCACGGTCGACCTGAATGACGGGGCCAGTGAGACTGTTGGTCAGATGGCTCCCGACTATGTGTTCTCCACACCAGTGCTGTCGCCAGACCAGAGTCACTACATCGCGGCCACGATGGGCGGCGAGCTGCGCAGCTATCCGCTGCCGTGACCTCAGGGAGAGCATCTGCATCTCGATCCGAGGGGCAACGAACCGGTCGAGTATGACGCAAGCTCAGCGTCCGGAGAAGATCGTCATCTGGGGTGCGATGCGGGGTGACCGTGACGCCCAGCACGAGGCTGCCGGGCATCGGGAGTGTTCCTGGTGGACATGGTTACCTTGGGCTGTCCATCAGGCGGCTCGGTGCCGGCCCGTCATCGATCCGAGTTCGATGCCCGTAGCCGACCGAGGGCGTGTTCCAGGTGCTTCCGGAGTCGCTGGTTCTCGGCGGTAAGGTCGCGGACGCGCGCGGTGGCGACCTCGAGGCGGCGTAGCAAGGATGCATCGGTCGAACGTTGGGACGCAGGCACCTGTGCGCCGGATCTGCCTCGTCGGAGGTCGCGCAGCCGTCGGATTTCGGCGCAGATGTCCTCCTGCGTGTAGAGCCAGGAGCGTGAGACTTGTGCCTTCTGGGCGACGATCTGGAAGGTGACCGGGAGGACCGTGGAGTTCCGCACCAGGACGCCGGCCGCTCAGGCCTCTGGGCCGAACGGCGTAATGGCCCGCATCGCGGCCGAGGTGTCGAGGTAGACGATCATTCCTCGCCCCGCAGATCGTCGAGGATCTCGCGGCTGCTGACGCCGTGCGCCAGCGGGATCGCCTCCAGATCGACGGGGCGGGCAGCACTTACCCTGCCCGCCTCTCGCAGAGCGTCGAGCGGGGAGCTGGAGTATGGGACCAGGCGGGCGAACGGCCGACCGTTGTTGGTGATCGAGATGGTCTCCCCGGCCTCGACCCGACGCAGGATCTCCGTGCTGTGATCACGCAGTTCGCGGTGCGTGATGGTGAACATGGCCCCAGAACTCCTGACGGTCGGATGCCTCATAACACGATGTAGCACACCCTAGCAAGCGAGCCGACCGGTACCGGTAGGCCCCTGGATCCGACGGTCAAGGATCACCCAGGGCCGGCCGCGGCGCCACACGCCGTCGTGACGCCAGCTGATGGCCATCCCGAGTAGCCTTGCCTACGGGAACGTTCACGAAGCCACGCCGGACGTCCCGCCCAGACTTCAGGAGGAGCCTCACCGATGAGCACACCGCTGCCGCTCGCAGACCCGACCGACCGCTGGTGGGAGGAGCTGCCCGCCGGGCGCAACCGCCTGCGCGGCCGCGCTCACCTGCACTCCGATGCCGCCGAGCTGAGCCTCGACGGCACCTGGGACTTCCGCTACGGGACCCGCGCGGACGGCTCCGACCTGGGCGAGAGCGCCGAGATCGAGGTGCCCGGCCTGTGGCAGCTGCAGGGCTACGGCGCTCCGCAGTACACGAACGTCATCTACCCGATCCCGCGCGATGTCCCGCACGTGCCCGACGAGAATCCCACCGGGCACTACTCCCGCACCGTGACGGTCCCTGCGGATTGGGCCGAGCAGCTCTCCGGCGGCGCCCGCGTGCTGCTGCGCTTCCAGGGCGTGGACTCCGCCGCCAAGGTGTGGATCGACGGCCAGGAGATCGGCGTGACCGCCGGCTCCCGCCTGACCCAGGAGTTCGACGTCACCGACGCCCTCACCGCTGCGGACGCGCCCGGCGAGCACCGGCTGGACGTGCGCGTGGTGCAGTGGTCGGTGAACACCTACGTCGAGGACCAGGACATGTGGTGGGCCTCGGGCATCTTCCGCAGCGTGGACCTGCTGCTGCGGCCGGTCGGCGGCATCCATGACCTGGTCACGGTCGCGGACTTCGATCCGGCCACCGGGCGCGGCACGCTGCGCACCACCGCCTACGACGCCACCGGAGCCCCGCTCGCGGCGCGGGTCGAGGTGCCCGGCCTGGAGCTCTCCTCCCCCACCGGCGAGGACGCGCTCGATGTGGGCGAGGTGCGCCCGTGGTCCGCGGAGGATCCGCACCTGTATGACGTCACCGTGCGCACCGACTCCGAGACGGTCGGTCTGAAGATCGGCTTCCGCCGCGTCGAGGTCGACGGCGAGATCTTCCGCGTCAACGGCGAGCGCATCGTGTTCCGCGGCGTGAACCGGCACGAGGCGGATCCGGTGGTGGGCCGTGCCCAGCAGCTCGAGAACCAGGACCTCGACGTCGCGCTCATGAAGCAGCACAACCTCAACGCGGTGCGCACCTCCCACTACCCGCCCCATCAGCGGTTCCTCGAGGTGTGCGACGAGGCGGGGCTGTACGTGATCTGCGAGGGCGACTTCGAGACCCACGGCTTCCACGCCGATTCCACCTGGGGAGAGGACGGCTCCGGCGCCGCCGAGGGCCCCGCGCAGAACCCGCTGTTCGAGGAGTCGCTGGTGGAGCGGTCGGACCGCTTCGTGCGCCGCGACCGCAACCACGCCTCGATCGTCCTGTGGTCGATCGGCAACGAGGCCGCGAGCGGCCCGGTCACCGAGGCGATGGTCGCCCAGGTGCGGGAGACGGACTCCACGCGCCCCGTGATCTACGAGCAGGACTACTCCGCCTCCTACGTGGATGTCTTCTCGCTGATGTACTCCACCGTGGACGAGACCGAGCAGATCGGTCGGCGGGAGCTGACGCCCGAGTACCAGGACAAGCTCACGCGGATGCTGCGCAGCTTCGCGCTGGACGTCCCCGAGGGCAGCTTCGCGAACCCACCGGCGCTGACGAAGCCGTTCCTGTGGATCGAGTACGCCCACGCGATGGGCAACGGCGCCGGCTCCCTCAAGGAGTACATGGAGCTCACCGAGAAGTACCCGGCGCTGCACGGCGGCTTCATCTGGGAGTGGATCGACCACGGCCTGGAGACCACCGACGCCGAGGGCAACCGCATCTACGGCTACGGCGGAGACTTCGGCGAGCGCCTGCACGACTCCAACTTCGTGGCCGACGGGCTCGTCCTGCCGGACCGCACCGCGTCCCCCGCCCTGCTGGATGCGAAGCACCACTACTCCCCGGTGGGCCTCGTCGTCTCCCCCGGCAGCGTGCGGCTCACCAACCGCTATGCCTTCTCCGACCTCTCGCACCTGCGCGCCGAGGTGTCCCTCGACTCCCAGGCGAGCTGGCAGGAGCTCGAGCTGCCGCAGATCGCCCCGGGCGAGACCGCCGAGGTGGCGCTGCCCGAGCACGAGGGCGCGACCACCACGGTGCGGCTCACCACCCGCGAGGCGCAGGGCCCGGTCCCTTCGGGTCACCTGATCGTCGCCGCGGATCACGTGGACTCCGAGCGCCTGCGCGCCCAGACCGCCCCGTCGGCCGGTGCGGCCCTTGCCCCGCAGCAGGACGAGGACGGCTCCTGGACCCTCGGGCCGGCCCGGTTCGATGATCTGGGCCGCCTCGTGGGCGTCGGCGCGCTGAAGATCGAGCAGGCGGGCGTGGACCTGTACCGCGCTCCGGTGGACAACGAACGCTCCCGCACCCGGTACCCGCTCGAAGCCCGCTGGAAGCGGATCGGACTGGACGTCGCCCGGCGCCGCCTGGTCGAGATCAGCGCCGAGGACGCCGCCGACGGCGCGGCCCTGGTGGTCCGCAGCCGGCTGGGCCTGGACGGCTCGGCGCTCGGGGCCGACGTCACCGAGCGCTGGAGCGCAGACCAGGACGGTCTCTCCGTGCAGGTCACCGTGTCCCCGTCGGAGATCTGGCCGCAGGACCTGCCGCTGCCGCGCATCGGCTGGAGCTTCGCCCTGCCGTCGGCGCCCGATCACGTCGAGTACTCCGGCTACGGTCCGCACGAGTCCTACCCGGACACCGGCGGCGGAACGACCTTCGCCGCCTGGTCCTCCTCCCTCGCGGACTTCCAGGTGCCGTACGTGTTCCCGCAGGAGAACGGCAACCGGGCGCACGTGGTCACCGCGGTGCTGAGCGGTGGCTCCGGGGGCGCTCTCGAGCTGCGCTCCCCCGAGGGTCTGGGGCTCGCGGTGCGACCGTGGTCCAGCGCCGAGCTCGATAAGAAGGCGCACGACGGGGCGCTGCGCCCGGACGGCCGCACCTGGGTGACCCTGTCGGCGGCGCTGCAGGGCGTCGGCTCCGCGGCCTGCGGGCCCGAGCCGCTGCCGCAGTACGTGCTCTCGGCGCGCGAGGAGACCTTCTCGTTCCGCCTGGCGCCCTCGCAGGCCTGACCCGACACCTCGCCGTGATCGTCGCGACGCCCCGGGCCGATAGTCTGGTCCGGGGCGTCGCGCGGCGTTTCGTGGATACGGCACAGGGAGACGCATGACTCAGGGGTACGGACCGAACAACGGGCAGCAGCCGCAGTGGGGCCAGGGGGACCAGAACCCGCAGCAGCCGGCTCAGCCGCAGTGGCAGCCGGCCCCGCAGCCGCAGTCCCCCGCGCAGCCGCAGTGGCAGCCGGCCTCCCCGGCGCCCACTCCCGCACCGGGCGGCTACCCGGGCGCCCCGGCCGCTGCCGCCTATCCCGGCGCCCCCGGGCACTCCGCACCGAACGGCGTCGGCTCCGGAGCCGGCTCAGGCTCCGGCTCGAGACTCGCGAAGCTCACCCAGTGGATGCTGATCCTGGTGGCCGCCGTGATCGTGGTGCGCGTGATCCGCGAGATCGTCAGCATCGTGACGTCCCTCGTCGGGAATGCGGCCATGAGCAGCGGCTCCATGGACAACGGCATGGCCGTCGCCGGCGGAGGCGTCATCGTCGGTCTGCTCTTCCTGCTCGTGAACGGGCTGGTCTCGCTGGGCCTGCTCGTCCTCTCGATCATGGTGGCTGTGCAGTCCACGGGGCGCGGACGCGCGGGCGCGATCATCGTCGCGGCGACCCTCGTGGTGTCCGTCATCGTGTACTGGATCTTCTCCGGCATCTTCACCGCCGTCCTCTACAACGCCGGTGACTTCTCCACCATCCAGACCGTATCGATCATCTCTGTCGTGGTCGAGATCGTCCGTCTGCTCGTCGTGTTCGCCGGCCTCATCGTCGGTGGCCTGATGGCGCGGAACTGGGTGAAGCGCAACGCGTGACCCTCGCGCCACCTCCCCTCTTGCCGGCGACGGCCCGTCCCCTCAGGGGTCGGGCCGTCGCTCTGTCACGACCGGTCAGCCGCAGGGGTCCGGGGTCAGGGGTCAGGGGCTCAGCGAGGAGCGCCGTAGTACGCGCCGGTCGTCTCCTCGCGCAGAGCGTCGAAGTCGCCGCTGTGCAGCGCGGCGCGGATGCGGTCCACCAGGCGCACCACGAAGCGCTCGTTGTGGATCGTGCACAGCGTCGAGGAGAGCATCTCCTTGGCCCGGAACAGATGGTGCACGTAGGCGGCGGTGTAGTGCGTGCAGGTGTAGCAGTCGCAGGCCTCGTCGATCGGTGCGAACTGCCGGCGGTACCGCGAACCGGTGAGGTTCACCCGCCCGGTGCGGGTGTAGACCGCGCTGTTGCGGGCCACCCGGGACGGGGAGACGCAGTCGAAGGTGTCCGCACCGGAGGCGATCGCCACGAAGAGGTCGTCGACCTCGCTGATGCCCAGCAGGTGGCGGGGCTTGGCCTCGGGCAGCTCGTCGGTCACCCAGTCCACGATGGTGCCGAGGTTCTCCTTCTCGAGCGCGCCGCCGATCCCGAAGCCGTCGAAGCTCCAGCCTTCCACGTCCATCGCGCCGAGGTCCCGGGACGCCTGCCGGCGCAGGTCCTCGTACTGGGCGCCCTGGATGACGCCCCACAGCTGCTGGTAGGGGCGATGCGTGCGGTCCGCGGTGAGCCGGGCGTGCTCGGCGAGGCAGCGGATCGCCCACAGCCGGGTGCGCTCGAGGGCCTGCTCCTGGTAGCGGCGGGAGTTCATGAGCGTGGTGAGCTCGTCGAAGGCGAACATGATGTCCGCCCCCAGGCCGTGCTGGATCTGCATGGAGATCTCGGGCGTGAAACGGTGCTCGTCGCCGTTGATGAAGGAGCGGAAGGTGACCCCGTCGTCGTCGACGTGGGCGAGGCGCTCCTTGCCCTCGGCGACGGCGTCGTCCTCCCCGGAGGAGGTGCGGGCCTTCTCCCCGCCGGAGAACTCGCTCGAGAGCACCTTCTTGAAGCCCGCGCCGAGGCTCATCACCTGGAAGCCGCCGGAGTCGGTGTAGGTGGGGCCGGGCCAGTTCATGAAGGCGCCCAGGCCCCCGGCCTCGTCGATCAGGTCGTGGCCGGGCTGGAGGTAGAGGTGGTAGGCGTTGGCGAGCAGCGCCTGGGTGCCCAGATCGCTCATCGACTCCGGCAGCACGGCCTTGACGGTGGCCTTGGTGCCGACGGGGATGAAGGCGGGGGTCGCGATCTCGCCGTGCGGAGTGGTGATCACGCCGGCGCGGGCCTTGTCCCCGTGGCGTGCCGTGACCTCGAACCCGGTCTCGGCCCGGCCCGGATGGGCGGAGGGCGCAGGGACGGAGGGTCCCGCGGCGGTGGGCAGCGGCGGCGTCGGCTCGGGGGCGTCGGTGGTCACTGGCTCATGGTCCCACGACGTCCCCCGCCCGGACGTGCCGGATCGCCACCGCGACGCGCATCACGCCCGCAGGGTCCGGTGCCCGTCAGCGCGGCCCGCCACGTCGCGCAGACGTCGATCCACTAGAATCCAGCCGAGCACTGCCCACGCCCCACCGGCGCGGCAGACGCTCAGGCCGCCGCAGCACGGAAGGGGATCGCGATCAGTTCGCCTCACGATCCCCGCACCCCGACGTCCGGGAGCGCGGGCGGCCGCCGCGCCCGCCCGCTCAGCGCGGAGGAGCAGGCCCGCCAGGCCGCCATCGCCCGCGCGCTCGCAGCGCAGTCCGAGGCCGCCCCCGTGGCCCCCCTTGCCGATTCCCTCGAGGACTGGACCCAGGAGGCGGCCGCGGAGCCCGCGCAGCCCGACAAGGAGCCGCCGCGCTCCGAGCTCTCCGCGTGGACCGCGGGCGCACTGCCGACGGCGACGTCCTCGCTCGATGACTGGCTCCAGGGCCCGATCGAGCTGCACGCCGAACGGGAGGCCGAGGACGCCTGGTCCACGGCGGATTCCGTCTCCGGCACCTGGGTCCCGGCCGACGAGGAGCGCCGCTCCCGCACGGCCACCGCCGACGATGCCGCCCGTGCAGGCGGCCGGAGCACGCCGGCCGCCGCGGAGGCGCGCCACGCCCGCCCGGTCTTCCGCCACGAGCTGCACGGCCTGCGAGCGGTCGCGCTCGGACTGGTCGCGATCTACCACATCTGGCTCGGCCGGGTCTCCGGCGGGGTGGACGTCTTCCTCTTCCTGTCCGCCTTCTTCCTCACGGGGACCTTCGTGCGGCGCCTGGAGAGCGGCCGGCCCCTCGGTGTGCCCCGGTACTGGCTGCACACCTTCAAACGCCTGCTGCCGCCCGCGGCTGTGACGATCGTGCTCACCCTCGTCGGGACGGCGGCGTTCCTGCCCTCCTCGCTGTGGCCCACGGTGATGCAGGAAGCGGTCGCCTCGGCCGCGTACGTGCAGAACGCGCTGCTGGTGTTCCTGCAGGTCGACTATCACGCCCGCGATGCCGGCGGCGCCTCTCCCCTGCAGCATTTCTGGTCCCTCAGCGTGCAGGGGCAGGCCTTCGTGGTGTGGCCGCTGCTGTTCCTGCTGGTGGTGCGCCGGGCGCGGCGCGGCCAGAGCGTGCGCCGGCCCCTGGTGGTGCTCATGCTGGCGATCGCGGCCGCGTCGCTCACCTGGTCCGTGATCAGCACCCAGACCCAGCAGCAGGTGGCCTACTTCGACACCGCCGCCCGGCTGTGGGAGTTCGCCGCCGGGTCCCTGCTCGCGCTCGCCCTGCCCGTCATCGACCGGCTCACCGGTGCCAGCCGCCCGGAGGCCGGTGCGCTGCCGCGCCTGCGCACCGGCCGCGCCCTGCTCGGGTGGGCGGGCATCGCCGCCCTGCTCGCCTGCGGCATCGTGCTGGACGTGTCGACCATGTTCCCCGGCTGGATCGCCATCGTGCCGCTGGCCGCGGCGGGCGCCGTGGTGGTGGCGGGATACTCGGGTCGCCGCTGGGGCATCGATGCGCTGCTCTCCACCCGCCCGGCGGCCTTCATCGGCGACATCTCCTACGCGCTGTATCTCGTGCACTGGCCGATCCTCGTGCTCTGGCTGCACCAGAGCGGCCAGCAGCGGGCCGGGCTGCTGGACGGCCTCGTGGTGCTCTCCGGCTCGGTGCTCCTGGCCTGGCTGGTCACGCGGGCGGTGGACGCGCCCGTGCGCCGTTCACGCTGGCTGGAGGCGAAGCCCTGGCGGGCGCTGACGGCCGTCGCCGCGAGCTTCGCCCTGGTGGCGGCCGCCTCAGGCGGCTGGTGGCTGGTGCTGAGCGGGTCCGGCGCGCAGGCCCCCGCTGCCTCCTCCCAGGAGCTGCCCACTGACGAGGTCGCGACCGAGGCACCCACCGAGCTCCGTCCCGCCGGCTGGCAGCTCGGCTCCCAGTGGCCGGACCTCCCCGAGCGCTGCGCCGGAGACTGGGCCCCGTCGGCCGATTTCCCCCACGTGCTCTGCCAGCAGCTGCTGCCCGGCGACGCCGAGGCCTCCGGCACCATCGTGGTGGTGGGCAGCTCGCACTCCCGGCAGTACATCCCCGCTCTGCTCCCCACGGCCGAGGCGGAGGATCTGCAGATCGTGAACCTGTCGATGGACGGCTGCCAGTTCCTGGCCGGGGCCGAGCGCGACAGCTACTGCGCGGGTTACGACGAGTACGTGCTCTCCTACCTCGACGCCGTCGAGCCCGACACGGTGCTGTCCACGGTCACCCTCACCGAGGCCGACACGGCGGACGAGACGCTGCCGGACGGCGCCGAATCCTCCGTGCAGGCGCTGCTGGATCGCGGCATCGACGTGATCGCGGCCCGGGACACCCCGCGCTGGGAGGAGGACCAGTACCAGTGCGCCGAGGCGGTGATCGACGGCGGCGGCACCCCGGTGGACGCCGACGAGGACTGCGGCGCGGAGGCGTCGGACCGCCTCGCGGCCTCGAACCCCGCCGAGCCCCTCGCCGATCTCGTCCCCGCGGATCCGGGGAGCGACGCGCGGGTCACCCTGCTGGATCTCTCGGACCGGATCTGCCCGGACGGACGCTGCTCCCCGGTGCTCGGGGACGTCGCCGTCTACATGGATGACGACCATCTGACCAGGCTCTTCGTCGAGGAGAACCTCGCGGGGCCGGTGACCGAGGAGCTCGATGGCGCCGTGCGGTGACGGCCGGGACCGCTCAGCAGAAGTCGATGCGATACAGGCCCACCTCGCCCTCGACGACCACCGGGTCCAGCAGGCCCGACTGCGCGGCCTCCACGAGAGGCGCGAAGACCTCGTCCTGCGCCCCGCCCATGTCGGCGGAGTCCACGAAGTCGAGATACCAGTAGGCGCCGGTGGCGGTGACCACCCGGCACACCTCGTCCCGCTGTGCCGGGTCACCGACCCCCTCCACGATCGGAGCATAGGGGCTGTCGACCATCGTCGAGACGTGTCGTGAGCTGACCTCCCGATCGACCATCGAGTAGGCGAGCGCCCCTCCACCCCAGGGGTTCGCCAGGATGACCTCTTCCTCGGGCACGTGCTGGGGCACCTGCTCGAGCACGGTGTATTCGTCCTCGGTCAGGAGCAGGGAGTGCTCATGGACCTCGTAGTCCCGCGAGACGGGGCCCCAGGCGTCTCGCGCCGGGCGACTGCTGCTGGTCAGCAGCAGCGCACCGAGCATCACGACGGCGAGCGCCCCTCGCACCCAGCCCGTGGGGATCCGTGGCCCGGCGCGCCCCAGCAGCTGCTCCGCCCGGTCGGCGATCGTGGCGGCACCGTATCCGGCGAGCAGCGCGGCAGGCGTGGCCGTCATCGCAGCCAGCCGGAACGCATCGTTGTACCAGGGCCCCACGAGCACGGCCCGGGCCAGCGAGAAGTCCCAGGAGTCGGCGACCATCCACAGGAACCCCGAGAAGAGCCAGGCGATGACCAGCCAGCGGCTCCCGGGCCTGCGCCAGCACGCCCACGCTCCCAGCCAGGTCAGGACGGCGAACACCCAGATCACCGATCCGCTGCCGAGGGCGGAGGTGAGGAAGTCGCCGAGCGCGTGGGCTTCCTGCAGGGTCGGTCCCCAGGTCTCGCCGTGGCCGAGCACACCGCGCTCCCACCACCTCTCCCGCGGCGGGCGCACGAGGATCCACAGCCCGACCACGACGGGCAGCGAGATGCCCAGGCTCACAGCCGTGGAGCGGAGCCGAGGGCTCGGCCTGCTCTCAGCGGCCCAGAGGGATCCGAGGAGGAACGGGAGCAGCAGGGCAGCGGCCGAGACGAGGGCGCTGGGCTGCGCGAGCGTCACAGCGGACGCGCCGATGAGCGCCTGGAGGCTGAGGCTCGTGATCTCACGGCGCTGCCGCCTCCGGACCGCACGGATCAGCTCGATGACGATAGCGACGACTGCGGGGACCAGAGCCAGCGCGAGCATCGTCGGGTAGAGGACGCCCCAGGTGAGCATCGTGCTGGGGAACGCCACGGCCGACGCGGCGGCGGCGACGCCCCCTCCGACGGCGTAGAACGAGAGCCGCGACGACTGCGGGGGTCCCTCACCTGACCGCAGGGACCAGACGAGGGCGAGCAGCGACAACGGCCATCCCAGCGCGGCGACGATGATCACCGTCGCATTCGCGCTCGCGACGATCGGCAGGTCGGACAGCGCATGGACGATCGCATGCACGTCGTGCCAGGCGGCCGGGTACACGGACGGAGCTCCTCCCGGGCTGACCGACGCCCCGACCGTCAGCGTGGATCCGTTCTCGGTATCGAGGATGTATTCGACCGTGTTGAGGTGGAAGATGACGTCGCTGAGCTGCGCCAGGGCATCGGGCACGATGATCCCCTGCTTCACCCGGAGGAAGATCCCGATGAACGCGACGCCGACCGCGCCGGCGACCAGCAGCCGCTCGCCGAGCGGCGCTGCGGGGACGCCGTCGGGCCGGCCACGACGCCCTCCGACGAGGAGGAGAAGGCCCCAGGCCCCCACGGTGAGCACCGCGCAGCCGGCACCGATCGTCAGCGGGGTGAAGGGCACGGAGAGCATCGGTTCGAGCACCGCCGCGACACCGATCATGGCCACGGAGAACACGGGGGCGCGGGAGACGAGTGCGATGCCGCGCAGACCGAGCACGGCCCCCATCGCGAGACCGGGGAGCGTGATGACCAGGGCGCCGAGCACGAGCGCCGGCACGATCTCCGTCCAGTACATGCCTTCCGGGCTCCACTTCGCCGTCCCTCGCGCTGACGCACGCTGCCCTGACGGAGCCTTCGCCAAGCCGATGACCTCCCCGAGGCATGCGTCTGAACCGCGTTCGAACTTCGCGTGAACTCCCAGGTGGCGTGCGGCGGAGAGCCCCGCTGGCGCGCACGTCGTGTCGGCTCCGGTCGTCCTGCCGCCGCGCCACCGATGGTTCAATGAACCGGTGACTCCCTACTCCGCCTCCGCCCCGTCCCCGCGCGCCCGCGCCACCGCCCTCGACCTCGGGGACTTCGTCACCGCGTCCCCGTCGAGCTTCCACGCCGCCCGCGAAGCCGCCCGCCGGCTCGAGGAGGCCGACTTCACCGAGCTCGACGAGACCGCCCCGTGGGAGGCGGCCGACGTCGCCGGGGACCGGTACGTGCTGCGCGACGGCTCGCTCATCGCGTGGTCCGCGCCCGAGGGAGCCGACCCGGCCAGTACCTGGCGCATCGTCGGCTCCCACACCGACTCCCCCGCGCTGAAGCTCAAGCCGAACCCGGACCTCGGCGGCGAGGGCTTCGCGCAGGTGGGCGTCGAGGTCTACGGCGGACCGCTGCTGAACTCGTGGCTTGATCGGGAGCTGCGCCTGGCCGGGCGCCTCGCCCTGGCCGATGGCCGCACCGTGCTGGTCAGCACCGGGCCCGTGCTCCGCGTGCCCCAGCTCGCGGTGCACCTGGACCGCGCCGTGAACAAGGACGGTCTGCAGCTGGACCCGCAGCGCCACCTGCAGCCGGTGCTCGGCCTGGGCTCGGTGGACGTCATGGAGCTGCTGGCCGCCGAGGCCGGCGTGCCCGCACACGACATCGTCGGCTTCGACGTGGTGACGGTCGATGCCCAGGCCCCGGCCCTGTTCGGCGCCCACGAGGAGTTCCTCGCCTCGGGCCGGCTGGACAACCTCACCTCGGTGCACGCCGAGGTGGAGGCCCTGATCTCGGTCGCGGCCGCCGGTCATGACGAGGGCGCCCCGATCGCGCTGATGGTCGCCAACGACCATGAGGAGGTGGGGTCCGCCTCCCGTTCCGGCGCCGCGGGGCCCTTCCTCGAGGACGTGCTGGTGCGGATGCATGCCGCCGTCGGCGGGGACGAGGCGTCCCGGCGCCGCGCGTTCGCCTCCTCGATGGTGCTCTCGGCCGACGCCGGCCACGCCGCCCATCCGAACTACCCCGAGCGTCACGACCCCGTCACCCGGCCCCGGCTCGCCGAGGGGCCGATGCTCAAGATCAATGCCCAGCAGCGCTATGCGACCGATGCCGTGGGCATCGCCGCCTTCGCCGCCGCCTGCGATCGTGCCGGGGTGCCCTACCAGCACTTCGTCTCGCACAACGCCATGCCCTGCGGGTCCACGATCGGTCCGATCACCGCGACCCGACTGGGCATGACCACGATCGACGTCGGCCTCACCCTGCTGTCCATGCACTCGGCGCGCGAGATGTGCGCCGTCACCGACCCGCTCCTGCTCCAGCAGGCCTGCGCCGCCTTCCTGCGCGGCTGAGAGGCGCCCCGCTCCCTCCATGCCCTCCACGCCCCACCAGCGCCGCCGGCCCCACCGGCCCCACCGGTCCGGCTCCTCCTCCCCCGCAGGCACGACCGGCGGCACCGCCGCGGGACGCTTCCGGCCCGAGCTCCACGGGCTGCGCGGCCTCGCGATCGCCCTGGTGGTGCTCTACCACGTGTGGTTCGACCGGGTCTCCGGCGGCGTGGACGTCTTCCTGTTCCTGTCCTCGTTCCTGCTGGTGGGGACGTTCCTGCGCCGAGTGGACCGCGGCGAGGGCACGCGCCCTCTCGCGTACTGGGGGCGCACCTTCAAACGGCTGCTCCCGCCCACCGCCGTGGTCTCGCTCGCCACCCTGGGCGGGGTCTACCTGATCCTCCCGGCCGACCGGTGGATGCCCGCGATCACGGACGCGATCGGCTCGCTGCTGCACGTGGAGAACTGGGTGCTGATCCAGCGGGGCGTGGACTACAACGCCGCCGCCGAGACCGGTCCTTCCGCCTTCCAGCACTTCTGGTCGCTGTCCATCCAGGGCCAGGTGTTCCTGCTGTGGCCGCTGCTGATCGCCGCCGGCGTGCTGGTCGCGCGCGTGCTGCGCCGCTCCCCGCGGGTCGTGCTCGGCGTGGTCTTCGCGCTCGTCCTCGTGGCCTCCTTCGCCTGGTCGGTGCACTCGACGGCCACCCAGCAGGAGATCGCCTACTTCGACACCTTCACCCGGCTGTGGGAGTTCGCCGCGGGCAGCCTGCTGGGACTGCTGCTGCCGCTGTGGGAGGAGCGCGCCGCCGCTCGCCGCTCCGGTCGCAGGCGGTCGGTCCCCCGTGCCGCGCCCCCGCTCCGGGTGATCGCCGGCTGGGCGGGCATCGCCGGCCTGATCTCGTGCGGCCTGCTGATCGACGTGCAGGGCGCGTTCCCGGGCTGGATCGCGGCGTGGCCGCTCGCAGCGGCCGCCGTGGTGCTGCTCGTGGGCACCACCGGGCACCGGTTCAGCGTCGACCGGATCCTGTCCACCGGCCCCGCGAAGGTGCTCGGGGACATCTCCTACGGCCTCTATCTGGTGCATTGGCCGCTGCTGACGCTGTACCTCGCCCACACCGGCAAGGACCGCGCCGGAGTGCTCGACGGACTGCTGCTGATCCTCGCCTCCCTCGCCGCCGCCTGGCTGCTCACCCGCGTGGTGGACACGCCGATCCGGCGCTGGCCGTGGGCGAGCGCGAAGGCCTGGCGCTCCGGCGCCGTGGCGCTCACCTGCCTGGTTCTCGGGCTCACACCGGCACTCGCCGCCCAGCAGTACCTGCTCACCCAGCAGCGCGACGCCGAGCGTCGCGCCACGGCCGACAACCCCGGCGCCCGCGTGCTCGACCCCGACTTCGTTCCGCACCCCGACGCGGATCCCGACGCCGCGCCCCTGCCGTCGGCCGCGATCCTCCCCCAGGACTGGGAGAACCTGCCGCTGTCCTGCGAGGGCGAGTTCGCCCCGACGGACGGGATGCTCGCGGACTCCTGCCGCATGACCGATGCGCCCGCCGGCGCCCCGGTGATCGTCGCGGCCGGCAACTCACGCCTCGCCCAGACCGCCGTCTCCCTCACGGGTCCGGCGCAGGAGAACGGCTGGCGGCTGATCATCGTGCGGGCTCCGAGCTGCGGCTTCACCCCCGGCAGCGCCTCCTACCTGGGGCCGGAGTGCGATGCCCACAACGAGGCCGCGAGCGAGTACATCGACCAGCTGCAGCCCGAGGCGGTGGCCGTCTCGACCACCCTGCTGCCCCATGAGGGCCCCGAACGGGTCGATCTGGTCACCGAGGGCGAGGTGCCCCGGCTGCTCGAGGACGGGACGGACGTGATCGCGCTGCGCGATACGCCGCGCCTTCCCGAGAGCCCGGTGCCCTGCCTCGAGGCGGGCGACGTCGAGGACTGCACCCAGACGCTGGATCCGGAGATCATGCCCGAGCGGCGCACGGACGCCGCCGTGCTCGAGACGCTCGCCGCCCGCGGGGAGGGCGAGGTGTTCCCGGTGGACCTGGTGCCGGTGATCTGCCCGGAGCACGCGTGCCTGCCGATCATCGGCAACGTGCACGTCATGTTCGACGAGGACCACCTCACGGCGACCTACATGGAATCCTCCGGGGACGAGGTCGCCCGGCAGCTCGAGGAGGCCGGCTTCCGCTGGTGAGCGCGGGAGACCCGCTCAGCTGCCCTCGATGCTGCGTCGGGCGAGGGTCTCGACCTCGGCGACCGCGGAGCGCACCCGCGACACCACGTCGTGCTCGGGCCCGTGCTCGCGCTGGGCATCCTTCAGCAGCTCGTCGACCTGGAAGAACGCGTCCTCGAGCTGGCCGGATTCGGCCGTGGCCACGGCGAGCTCCGCGCGCAGGTCGATCGCCTCGAGCGAGAGGGACTCCCCGCGCTCCAGCAGGTCCAGCAGTCGGCGGGTGGCGTCATCGACGCGCTCGTGCGGGGTGCTCATCGCGGGCTCCTTCGGGGCAGGCTGGTCGCCCGTGATCCTACGTGCCCTGCTCAGCAGGCCCGGACCCGTAGTCTGAGCGGGCCATGGAGATCAATCCCTACGAGTCGCGTCTGCGTATGCTGCAGCAGATCGACGGGGTGCAGATGCAGCGCGAGGCCGCTCCGGACGAGGAGACCGCCGGGTGCCCGGGCTGCCCCTACTTCTGGACCTGTCCAGTCCCGCATCGGGGCGAGGAGGTCGCACCTCCTCGCGAGATCGATCTCGCCGAGGTGGAGGACGTCCTGGGCCCGCGCCGTGCCTACCGGCCGCGCGACGAGTCCGACGTCGGCTGGACCGACGACTGGCTGGACGAGGACGGCCTGCGGAGCGAGGAGCCGGAGGCGCCGGAGGAGCCGGAGGAGCCCGACGCTCCCGACGCTCCCGAGCCGTCGTCGGCCCCGCAGCCCCACCGCCGTCGGGGCCTGTTCGGTCGCCGACGCTGACCGTCGGCTCAGGCCTCGGAGCTGACGCGGTCGGCCCTCGCCGCCGCGCCGAACCCGGCCGGGCAGGTGCCCTCACGCATCGCGGCCCAGGCGAGCGTCGCCGCGGAGACCTGGGCCGGGCCCTGCTGGACGCTCCGCAGCGCATCGGCCGTCATGGCGTTCACGCCCGCCGCCATCGCGGTGCCCGGCTGCGAGGGCACGGTGCGGTCCACCCGCATCCAGCCGGCGGCCGCGGCCTCGGCGTCGTCCTCCTGGGGGCCGGCGGCGTGACCGGTGGAGATGTCGATCCCGAAGATGGTGTGGAAGGCCTCGACATAGGCGTCGGCGAAGCCGGTCTCGGCGAGGTGGCGGGCGCGCTCGGCGGGCTGGTGCATGACCTTCGCGAGGATCCTGCGCACGCTGCGCTCGAGCACCTCGGCGGTCTCGCCGGAGACGTCGCGGCGCAGACGGTCCACCTCGTCGTCGGCGGCGTCGGCCACCTCGCGGCGCAGCGCGGCCATCGCCGGGTCGATCCGGCGCACCTCCTGCTGGGTGCGGAACGCCTCGACGTTCTCCGCGACGATGCCGCGCGCGGTGACCAGTGCCGGGTCGTCGGCCGCCTCGACCCCCACGTGGAGGTCCGCCAGGCCCAGCACGGTGATGCCCTTGAGGTGGCGCACCAGGGGGTGGAGATCGGAGTGCAGGGCGAGGTCGAGCACCACGGTGCGGCCCGCGCCGAGGAACTGCTCGGGGAACAGGGAGGTGCCGCGCCCGGAGCAGGCCAGCACGAGATCCGCCTCGGCGAGCGCGGTGTCGAGCTCGCCGGCCTCGACGCGCTGGGCACCGTGGCGGTCGGCGAAGCCCGCGGCCCGACCCGACGGGGAGAACACCCGCAGGTCCGTCACGCCGCGCCGGGTGAGCTCGGCGAGGCCGAGGCGCGCATAGGCGCCGGTGCCGACGATCAGCGCGGTGCGGCCCTCGAAGCCGCCCAGCTCGATCCCGGCCCGGTCCACGGCGACGGACGCCCCGGAGCGGCCGGCGGCGCCGACGGGAGCCTGCGTGGCGACCCGCTTCGCGCAGCGGAAGCCGTGCTGGAAGAGATCGTGGAGCATGGAGGTGGTGCGGCCCTCGCGGCGCGCGGCCTCGAAGGCCTGGCGCACCTGGCCGGCGATCTCGGCCTCGCCGAGCACGATCGAGCGCAGGCCCGAGGTGACCTCGTACAGATGCTGGGGCACGGGGGTGTCCATCGCGGCGTCGAAGCACAGCGAGACCACGTCGCGCTCGATGCCGCTGGTGCGGGAGATCGCGTCGACCACCAGGTCGACACCCTCATGGAAGCTGTCGGTGTCGAGGTAGACCTCGAGCCGGTTGCAGGTGCTCACCACGACCTGGCCGGCCACGACCGGCGCGGCACCGGTGGTGCCGGTGCGCTCGGCCTGGAGCTCCTCGATGACAGCCGGGAGGGTGTCCGCGTCCCGGGTGAGGGCGTCCAGCACGTCGAGGTCGACGCGTTCATGGGAGGCGCGGAGGGCAGCAAGCATGTCGCCAGTCTAGGCATGCCCCGGACCGCGCCGTCGGGACGTTTGGACTCTCGGGGAGGACGTGCACAATAGAAGTGTCATGACACAGAACAGCACGTCAGAGCCACATTTTGCCGACATCGCGTCAGATCGTTCACGACGCGTGTCAGAAACCGGGATCACCGCAGGCCCGGACGGTGGCAGCACTCCTGACGCCCCCACCGCGGCACCGTTCCAGACTTCCGACAATGCGCTGCATCCGGCCGCGGAGGGCACTTCTCTGCCCCTCGGGCACCCCGCTCGCAGCCTCTCCGCCGAGGGCGGTGTGGGCGACTCCTCACTCCTGAGGGAGCTCAGAGGTGAGCGAGCAGACACTCCCACCGTGTGGTTCATGCGACAGGCCGGACGCTCCCTGCCGGAGTACCGCTCCCTGCGCGAGGGCACCACGATGCTCGACTCGTGCGTGCGCCCCGACATGGCCGCCGAGATCACCGTGCAGCCCGTGCGCCGCCATCAGGTGGACGCCGGCATCTTCTTCTCCGACATCGTGGTCCCCGCACGCATCGCGGGTCTCGGCGTGGAGATCAAGCCCGGCGTGGGCCCGGTCTTCGACCACCCGATCCGCACCGAGGCCGACGTCGATGCCCTGCCGCCGCTCGACGACGTCTACGACGCAGCGCTCGCCCCGATCCGCGAGGCCGTGGGCCTCACGGTCGCCGAGCTCGGCACCACGCCGTTGATCGGCTTCGCCGGGGCCCCCTTCACCGTGGCCAGCTACATGGTCGAGGGAGGTCCCAGCCGCGATCACCTGCGCACCCGTGCGCTCATGCGCTCCCAGCCCGAGGTGTGGGCGCGCCTGGCGGCCTGGGTCGCCGAGCTCTCGGGCCGTTTCCTGCGTGCCCAGGTGCTCGCCGGCGCCTCCGCCGTGCAGCTGTTCGACTCGTGGGTCGGTGCGCTCTCGGAGGACATGTACGTCTCCTCCGTCCAGCCCCATTCGGCCGCCGCCCTCGCCCATGTCGCGGACCTCCCGGTGCCACGGATCCACTTCGGGGTGGGTGCCGCGCACCTGCTGAGCCCGATGCTCGGGGCCGGCGCCACCGCCATGGGCGTGGACCACCGTCTGCGCCTGGACCAGGCATTGGACCTGCTCCCGGCCGGCACCCCGGTGCAGGGCAACATCGATCCGGCGGTGCTGTTCACCTCCGAGGAGGTCCGCTTCGCCGAGGCCCGCGCGGTGCTCGCCGCCGGGTCGGCGGCCAGCGGTCACGTGGTCAACCTCGGCCACGGAGTCCCGCCGGACGCGGACCCGCAGGTGCTCACCGATCTGGTGAGTTTCCTGCACGAGCAGGGCACCGCACGGGCATGACCGACCGCACCCTCGTCGTCGGCGCGGGCCTCGCCGGCCTGCTCGCGGCCCGTCGCCATCAGCGCGCCGGGCACCAGGTGATCCTCCTGGAGGCGGGCCGGGCCGTCGGCGGCGCGATCGCCGAGGTCGAGCCGTCCGGCGCCCCCGGGCTGATGCTGAGCGCCGGCGCCGAGGCCTACTCGACGGCGTCCGGTGCGGTCGACGCGCTGGTGGCCGAGCTGGGTCTCGCCGCTCAGGTGGTCGCGCCGCGCGGCGGCCTGGGCAGCCGAGTCGTCTCCGACGCGGGGGTGCATCGTGCTCCGGTCGATTCGTTGCTGGGCATCCCGGGCAGGCCGCTCGCGGCCGACGTCCGCGCGGTGCTCGGCACCTGGGGCTCCCTGCGCGCGGAGCTCGAGCGCTTCCTGCCCGCCTCCGTCGGCGCCCGCTCCGGAGCGACCGTCGCCGAGGTGGTGCGCCGACGGCTGGGCGCGCGGGTGCTCGAGCGGCTCGTGGCCCCCGTCGTCGGCGGGGTGCACTCCTCGGACCCGGCGACGCTCGAGTTCGCCGCGGCCTCCCCGCAGCTCAGCCGGGGCCTGGCCGAGCACGGCTCGCTGACGGCGGCCGTGCGCCGAGCGCGCGGGCTCCCCCGACGCTCCGGGAAGAACTCGGGCGACCGCACCGGCGCAGCGAGCGCGGGGAGTGCGGGAACCCGCGTCCATGCCCTCACCCCCACCATGGCCGCTCTGCCGGGCGCCCTGCAGGAGCGATTCCTCGCCGACGGCGGTCTGCTGCGCACCGGCGTGGAGGCTTCCGCGATCGAGCGCACCGGCGCGGGAAGCGGATGGCGGGTGCGCACCACCGGCAAGGAGACGCTCACCGCGGACCGTCTGGTCCTGGCCTGCCCGCCGGACACCGCGCACGAGCTGCTCGAGGGCGCCGCGCCCGAGGTCGCCGCCGTGATCCCGCAGGCCCCGTCGGCCGCCGTGCGCCTGGTCGTGCTCGTGCTCGACGCGCCCGGGCTGGACGCCTTCCCCTCCGGCACCGGTGCCCTGGTCGCACCGGGCACCCGCGGGATCCGCGCGAAGGCGCTCACCCATGCGACCGCCAAGTGGGAGCACGTGCAGCGCCAGGCTCGCGAGGCCCTGCCGTCGGCCCGCAGCCCGCACGTGGTGCGCCTGTCCTTCGGCCGGCCGGGCGAACCGCTGCCGGATCCGGAGGGGATCGTCGACCTCGCCCTCGCGGACGCCTCGCGCATCCTCGGCACTCCGCTGACCCGCGAGCACCTGCTCGCCTCCCGCGTGATCGACTGGGACCGCGCGATGCGGCAGTCCCTGCCCGGTCACCGCGCGGCACTCGACGCGCTCACCGGTTTCCTGGAGACCGACCCGTCCCTCGAACTCGTCGGCTCCTGGAGAGCCGGCACCGGCATCGACGCGATCGTCCGCGCCGACGCCGCGACCCTCACCCGCGACCTGCGATCCACCAGGTCACCCGCAGTGGAAGGACACACCTCATGAACGAGGCCCCGAACCCCTCGACCCCGTCGGCTCAGTCGGCTCAGTCGGCTCAGTCGGCTCAGTCGGCTCCGTCGACTGATCCTGAGCAGATCGCGCAGACCACCCGCTACACCAGCTACACCGTCTTCCGTCGTCTCGCCGGTCTCACCGAGGACGGCGAGGTCACCACCGAGCAGATCACCGCCGCGCTCGGCGAGGCCACCGAGCTGATGCAGACCGCCACCGACGGCGACGTGGAGATCCTCGGCTTCTACGACGTCTCCGGCTTCCGCGCCGAGGACGACCTCATGCTGTGGCTCTCGGCGGGCCGGCCCGAGTCGCTGCAGGTCGCGCTGCGGGAGTTCGAGAACTCGCTGGCGGGCACCTGGCTGAACCGCGAGTGGGCCGCCATGGGCGTGCACCGGATGGCGGAGTTCGCCAAGGGCCACGTTCCCTCGTTCATGGTCCCCAGCTTCGAGCGCAAGCAGTGGATCACCGTGTACCCGTTCGTGCGCAGCTACGACTGGTACCTGCTGCCCGATGACGAGCGCAACCGCATGCTGCGCGAGCACGGCATGCTGGGCCGCGAGTACCCGCAGGTCAACGCCAACACCGTGGCCGCCTTCGCGCTCGGCGACTACGAGTGGCTGCTGTCCTTCGAGGCGGACGACCTGCATGATCTGGTCGACATGATGCGCCACCTGCGCTACTCCGACGCGCGCCTGCACGTGCGCGACGAGCTCCCCTTCCATACCGGCCGACGGATCGACGCCCTCGAGGACGTCGCCGCTCTGCTCGCCTGAGCACCCCGCCACCACCCGTTCCTGGAGGAACACCCTGATGACCATCTCCCAGCAGTACGACGCGATCATGTTCGCCTCCTTCGGGGGCCCCGAGGGGCAGGACGACGTGATCCCGTTCCTGCGCAACGTCACCGCCGGCCGCGGCGTGCCCGATGAGCGTCTCGAGGAGGTCGCCGAGCACTATCGCGCCCTCGGCGGCCGCTCCCCCATCAACGAGCAGAACCGCACGATGATCGCGGCGCTGCAGGCCGAGCTCGCCACGCGCGAGGTGGATCTGCCGATCTACTTCGGCAACCGCAACTGGGCGCCGTACACGGCGGAGGCGATCTCCTCGCTCCACGCCGACGGGCACCGCCGCGTGCTCGCCCTGATCACCAGCGCCTACTCCTCGTACTCCGGCTGCCGCCAGTACCGCGAGGACTTCGCGCTCCGGCTCGACGAGGCGGGCCTGCTGGACGAGATGACGATCGAGAAGTCGCGCTCCTACTTCAACCACCCCGGCTTCCTGGCCCCGGTGATCGACGGTGTGCACGACGCCGTGAAGGATCTCGAGCGCGAGGGCCATGACGCCGACCGGGTGCGGGTGCTGTTCTCGACCCACTCGATCCCGCTGGCGATGAACGAGGCGTCGGGCCCGACGGGGGCACGGACCGTGGACGGCGAGCAGGGCAACTGGTACGTGGACCAGCACCTCGCCGCCTGCCGCTATGTGATGGACCAGCTGCACGACGACATGCCGGTCACCCCCGAGTGGGAGCTGGTCTACCAGTCCCGCTCCGGCGCGCCGCACGTGCCGTGGCTCGAGCCCGACATCAACGACGTCATCTCGACGATCGCCGCCGAGGAGACTGCGGACGCCGTCGTGGTGGTGCCGATCGGTTTCGTCTCCGACCATGTCGAGGTGATCTGGGACCTGGACACCGAGGCGAAGGAGACCGCCGAGGAGAAGCGGCTCGGCTTCCGCCGGGTGGCGACCTCGGGCACCGATCCGCGCTTCATCGCGGCCCTGGCCGACATCGTCCAGGAGCACCTCGACCCCTCGCGCGAGCGCGTCGCGGTCACCGAGATCGGCGCCGTCGACGACGTGTGCGGCCACAACTGCTGTCAGGTCCACGCCGGTCGCGCCGTGCCGGTCGAGCAGCACGTGAACTCGCTGGCGGAGATCGCTGCGCACCAGCGCGAGCAGCGTCAGCAGAGTGAGCAGAGCGAGCAGGATGTCGCCCGTCCCGGCGTCGTCCCCGCCGGAGCGTCGGCATGACGGCCGCGCTGCGACCGCTCACCCTCGGCACCCGCGCCTCGCAGCTCGCCCTGACCCAGTCCGGGCAGGTCGGTGAGCAGATCGTGGCCGGCACCGGCCGCGAGGTGGAGCTGGTGCACGTGAGCACCCACGGGGACCAGGACCGCACCAGTCCGCTCGCCCAGATCGGAGGCACCGGGGTGTTCGTCACCGCGGTGCGCCAGGCCCTGCTGGACGGCCGGGTCGACGTGGTCGTGCACTCCTGCAAGGACCTGCCCACGCAGCCGCTCGAGGAGATCCGCCTCGCCAGCATCCCGGTCCGCGAGGACCCGCGCGACGCGCTCTGCGCCCGCGACGGCCTCACCCTGGACCAGCTGCCGGCCGGGTCGACCGTGGGCACAGGCTCGCCCCGCCGCGCCGCCCAGCTGCTGCGCGCCCGCCCGGATCTGCACGTGGTGGGGATCCGCGGCAACATCGAGACCCGTCTCGCACGAGCCCTCGGGGAGGACGCGGACCTCGACGCGGTGGTGCTCGCCGCCGCGGGCCTGCAGCGCGT
Organism: Brachybacterium alimentarium; assembly: GCF_002332425.1. GTDB lineage: Bacteria > Actinomycetota > Actinomycetes > Actinomycetales > Dermabacteraceae > Brachybacterium > Brachybacterium alimentarium. The sequence continues at coordinate 193,733 of NZ_NRGS01000014.1, forward strand.
GGGCCGCGACGAGGTGATCAGCGAGCTGCTGAGCGTCGACGTCATGCTGCCGGCCCCCGCCCAGGGAGCTCTCGCGGTGGAGGTCACCACGGCCGCTCTCGAGGGCGCCACGGCGGACTCCGCCCCGGCCTGGTTCGCGGAGCGTCTGACGGCGGTCGACGATCCGGCCACCCGCGCCGCCGTCACCGCGGAGCGCTCGCTGCTGCGCTCGCTCGAGGCGGGCTGCTCGGCCCCGGTCGCGGCCTACGCCGAGATCGACGGCGGGGAGCTCTCGATGCGGGCCCTCGCGATCCGCACCGACGGCTCCCATGTGGTCGAGGGCGCGGCCCGCGTGGCCTTCGATCCGGCCGACGACCAGGCCTCCGGCCCAGACTCGCTGCCCTTCCAGCTCGGTGCGGAGCTCGCCGCCGACCTGCTGGAGCGCGGCGCCGGGCAGATCCTCGCGGAGGCGAAGGCCTGATGAGCCGCGGTCCGGCCGACACCGGCGCTCCGCGCCCCGACCCCTCCTCCAGGATCCGTCCCGCCACGCGGCCGGTCCTGGTCACGAGGCCCGCGGGGCGCGGAGACGCGCTGGTGGACCGCCTGACCGCGCTCGGTCTGACCGCCGAGCACCATCCGCTCACCCGGCTCGTCCCGGCCCCCGACGAGGAGCTCGGCGCGCTGCGCGCCCGCCTCGCCGGTGGGGAGTACACGCACCTGGTGGTCACCTCCCGCACCGCGGTCGAGACGATCGTGCCCGTCGTGGCCCCGCCGACCACCGAGGTGGTCGCCGTCGGCGCCGGCACGGCCGACGCCCTCCGCGCGGCGGGTCTGCCCGTCCACCGCATTGCCGGGGGCTCCGGCGCGGCGCTGGTCGAGGAGATGCCTACCGCTCCCCCGCACGCGACCGTGCTGTTCCCCGCGTCGGCCGCGGCGTCCCGCACCGTGCCCGAGGGGCTCGCCGCCAAGGGCTACCGGGTGGACGAGGTGACCGCCTACCACCCTGAGCTCGTCGAACTGCCGGCCGCAGTCGCGTCGGCCCTGCGCACCGGCGGATACGGCGCGATCGCGCTAACCAGTCCGATGATCGCCCGCGCCGCCGCCGAGAACGGCGTGCACGAGTCGACGTCCGTCGTCACCCTCGGCCACCCGACCTCCGAGGCCGCCCGCGCCGCGGGACTGGCCGTCGCCGCGCAGGCCGACAGCGCCACCGACGAGGCCCTCGCCCGCGCGGTGCACGCCGTGCTCGGAGCTGCACCGTCGGGCCCGCCGTCGCCACTTCCCTCAGCCGCACCGTCGACCCCGCCGTCGGCCGCACCGTCGACCCCGCCGTCGGGCCCACGCTCGACCCTGCCGTCGACCCCGCCGTCGGCCCCTGACCTTTCCTGAACCGTCTCTCCTGAAGGAGCATCATGACCGCCCCCCTCGACCGTCCCCGTCGCCTGCGCTCCACCTCCGCGATGCGCTCGCTGGTGCGCGAGCACACCCTGCGCCCGGCAGACCTCGTGCTGCCGATGTTCGTGCGCGAGGGCGCCGAGGAGAGCGCGCCGATCAGCTCGATGCCGGGCGTCGTGCAGCACTCGATGGACTCGCTGGTCCGTGCGGCGACCGAGGCCGTCGAGCGCGGGGTGGGCGGCGTGATGCTGTTCGGCGTCCCCGAGCACAAGGACGCCATCGGGTCAGGCGCCACCGATCCCGACGGCATCCTCAACCGGGCCCTCGCCCGCCTGCGCTCCGAGCTGGGCGACGACACCGTGATCATGGCGGACCTCTGCCTGGACGAGTTCACCGATCACGGCCACTGCGGCGTGCTCGATGCGGCCGGCCGCGTGGACAACGACGCGACCCTGCTGCGGTACCGCGAGATGGCCCTCGCCCAGGCCGAGGCCGGTGCGCACCTGCTGGGTCCCTCGGGCATGATGGACGGCCAGATCGCGGCGATCCGCGACGAGCTCGACACCGCCGGCCGCCAGGACACCGCGCTCTACGCCTACACCGCGAAGTACGCCTCGGCCTTCTACGGCCCCTTCCGCGAGGCGGTGGACTCCTCGCTGCAGGGCGATCGCCGCACCTACCAGCAGGATCCGGCGAACAGCCACGAGGCCCTGCGCGAGCTGGAGCTCGACCTGGCCGAGGGCGCCGACCTCGTGATGGTCAAGCCCGGCATGCCCTACCTCGACGTGCTGCGCGACGTCGCCCAGGCCTCGCCCGTCCCGGTGGGCGCCTACCAGGTCTCCGGCGAGTACGCGATGATCGAGGCGGCCTCCGCGAACGGCTGGATCGACCGCGACCGCAGCGTGCTGGAATCACTGCTGGCCTTCCGCCGGGCCGGCGCCTCGACCGTGCTGACGTACTACGCGAGCGAGGTCGCCGGCTGGTACCGCGACGGTCTGCCCGCGCACCTGCGCGAGTTCCTGTGAGCACTGCGGCGCTCTAGTCGGCATCGGCCAGTCGATGTCAGATAGTCGGCATGAGCCAGTCGGCATCAGGCGGCCCCGCCCCACCCTCGCCCCCTCGTTCCTCTCGCCCCCTCGTTCCTCTCGAAGGAGTTCCCTCATGACCAGCACTTCCTCCGCCGATCTCTTCGCCCGCGCCCAGCAGGTCATCCCCTCCGGCGTGAACTCGCCGGTGCGTGCCTTCGGCTCGGTGGGCGGCACCCCGCCGTTCCTCACCGATGCCAAGGGCGCCCTGCTGCACGACGCCGACGGCAAGGAGTACGTGGACCTGGTGGGCTCGTGGGGCCCGATGATCCTCGGCCACGCGAACGAGCAAGTCGTGGAGGCCGTGCGGGAGACCGCCGGCCGCGGACTCTCCTTCGGCGCTCCGCAGGCCGGCGAGGTCACCCTCGTCGAGGAGGTCGTCTCCCGCGTCGGCCCGGTCGAACAGCTGCGCCTGGTGAACTCCGGGACCGAGGCGACGATGAGCGCGCTGCGCGTGGCCCGTGCGGCCACCGAGCGCGACGTGATCGTGAAGTTCGCCGGTTGCTACCACGGGCACGTCGATGCCCTGCTGGCCGAGGCGGGCAGCGGCGTCGCCACGTTCGCGATGCCGGGTTCGGCCGGCGTGACGGCATCGACCGCGCGGGACACCGTGGTGCTGCCCTACGGGGATCGGGACGCGGTCGCGGCGCTGTTCGCCGAGCGCGGCTCCGAGATCGCCGCGATCATCACCGAGGCGGCGCCCGCGAACATGGGTGTCGTCCCGCCGCTCGAGGCCGACGGCATCGGCTTCAACCGCTTCCTGTCGGAGACCGCGCATGCCCACGGCGCGCTCCTGATCAGCGACGAGGTGCTCACCGGGTTCCGTGCGAGCCGCGAGGGCTACTACGGCGTGGACGGGCCGACGGGAACCGACGATGCCTGGGCACCCGATCTGATGACGTTCGGCAAGGTCATCGGCGGAGGTCTGCCGGTCGGTGCGTTCGGCGGCCGGAAGGACCTGATGGGCCTGCTCGCCCCGGCCGGCCCCGTCTACCAGGCAGGCACGCTGTCCGGGAACCCGCTGGCCACGGCCGCCGGCATGGCGACCTTCGCCGGGCTCGACGCCGCCGCCTACGAGACCCTCGGCTCGGCCTCGCGCACCCTGCAACAGCTGGTGGCCGACGCGCTCACCACTGCCGGGGTGCCCCACGTGATCCAGACCGCAGGGACGCTGTTCTCGGTGTTCTTCCGCGAGGAGCCCGTGACCGGTTACGAGGACGCGAAGAACCAGGACACGGCGGCCTTCACCCGGTTCTTCCACGCGATGCTCGACGCGGGGGTCTACCTGCCGCCGTCGGCCTTCGAGGCCTGGTTCGTCTCCACCGCGCACACGGAATCGGTGCTGGACCGCATCGCCGCCGCACTGCCCGGCGCCGCGAAGGCTGCCGCGTCGGCGTGAGCTGATCGGCCGCGCCTCGACGGCGCCTTGAGGGCGATGACGACCGCGGCCACCACCAACGTGATCAGCGCGAGCAGGCTGACGAGGAACAGGACCCGCGCCCACGACGAATGGTCGGCGCCGCTGATCAGGGGGTGAGCAGTCATCCGGAGCTGGGCCTGCTCAGCCGGGTTCGCGACCTGCGTCCGGGGCGATCTCTCCTCGTCCGGAGGAACGTCGGACGATGCGCCGCCGGACCGATCCGGAGTGCCTGCGCGCGTTCCGCAATCGACGCGCGAGGCTGATCCGGTGTTCGGGGGGATCGAAGCGGTGGGCGTCCTCAGCGGGGCCGACATCGTCGGCGGGGGTGCTGTGCTCCGCCCCAGCGGTGTTTTCGAGGCCCCGTGACTCCGGTGACTGTGGTGACCGCGGTGACCGCGGTGACTGCGGTGACTGCGGTGACTGCGGTGACTGCGGTGACTGCGGTGACTGCGGTGACTGCGGTGACTGCGCATGATCATCAGCCACCCGCTCGTCTGCCTGGTCCGGCAGGGAGAGCGGCTCGGCCGTGGTGGTGCGAGTGACGCCGGTGCTGCTGGTCCAGGTGACGCGGTGCCCGGAGTCAACAGTGTCGCCGGACCGCTCGACGCTGCGCACCTGGTTCTCCTTGTCGTTGCAGAACGCGCAGGTGCCCTCGCCGTTGTCCGAGCAGGTCGGGCCACCGGCCGCATAGGGCCGGATGTGGTCGGTCTGGCGGATCGGGGCATCGCAGAAGGGGCCGCGACACGTGACGTCGCGCCAGAGGATGAACCGGGCGAGAGCCGGTGGGAAGGCGCGGCCGACGGAATCCATCGCCACCAGCTCTCCGGTGGTGGGGTGGGTGTAGAGGCGCCTGAGGTCGGCGCGGGCAGCGGGCCCATCCTGGCCGAGGGCGGAGTCCATCTGCTGCTTCCGCCTGCTCAGCGTGCTGCGCAGCTCTTCACGGAGGGACTCGGAGGGGACGGGTCCATATCCCTCGATCCGCGCGAGGTCTCCGCGGCTGGGTGAGAACAGGGCTCGATCGGTGATGATCACCCCGATGTCGAGGCGGGTGGGGTCCATGCCGTCCTCGCGGCCCAGGAGGGTGTCGATGAAGGTGTCGGCCTGGATCGCCTGGTGTCCTCGTCGATCACCATGGGCGCGCAGGCGCTCCGACTCGAGGGAGAGGCGCTTGCGGATCTTCGCAGCGTCCAGAGCAGGGATGTGCGCGGAGACCGTCGCCATGCCGTGCTCGCCGGGACGCACCGTGACGTGCCGCTTGGTGCGCGCGTGCTGGTGCCGACGCGCCGCGCCGGTGGGGTCCGAGGCCTCGATCTGTGCGGTGACCTCGCGCTTCCAGCGCTTCACGCCGGCGCCGTCGAGGGAGGGCAGCCGACGGGCGAGTCCACGATCGACCTCTTTTCGCTGCGCCGGGGACAGAGGCGCCACGGAAACGGCCGCGCTGCGGACCTTCTCGGGCGCCGCCTGCCCGGTGGCCAGGGCGTGGAGCATCTCGGGCATCGACTCGACCAGTCGGCGGCTCCTGCCGAGGGTGCGCCCAGCACGAGCGGGAGAGGCTCCCGTGATCATGGAGAGTTCGCGCGTCGCGGTGCGCTCGGCCCGCTCGTCGGTCGCCTTCGGTGCCGGAGCGGCCTCGGGCTCCTGCGCCGCGTTCGCCATGGCGTCTGCCCGTGCCTTTAGCCGGATCGCATCGGCGAGGCCGACGACGGCACGCGCTTCGAGTGCCTCCAGGGCCGCCTGCTGTTCGTGCAGACGGCCGACCACCGCGGAATAGTGCTCCGGCGTGTGCGCCTCTTCTCCCCCACCGGCGGCGTCGAACAGGATGCCCGGTTGCGTGGCGAGCTCGATGAGGAGAAAGGCTTGATCACCGAGCAGTTCGGCGAGGGCGAGAGGCCCTCGGCCCCGCACGGCGTCGAGCAGCTGCCGGGTGGGGTCCCCGGCTTCCGCGTCATCGCCCTGCAGTGTCTCCGTCATGCTCCTATTCTCCCGGGCACCCCTGACAAAAGAAGAGCGAAAGAGCGATTGTGGATAACTGCCATTGGGGAGGAAAGGTGGTCGCACAAAGAAGCGGGAGAGGATCGGTGTCGACGGGCCGATCCAGCGGTGGCGGTCACGCTTCAGCGCACCCCACGCTCGTCGCACGTGACCACAGAGCACCCTGGGGGCCCGTCCACTCAATCCACCCCCTCTCGCAAAGTCAGGATCACCGCAGGTTAACGGCACTTCTTACGCACGGGGGCTGCCCCCAGTCCTGTCGGGCGCGCGCTCGCGCGCACCAGATTCCCGCTCCGCAGGGACTGATGCACGATCAG
>NZ_NRGS01000015.1 GCF_002332425.1 Brachybacterium alimentarium
GTGCGCGTGTTGTTTGATATCTCAATAGCGTGTCTGTTTGTTGATGCCATTATTTTGATGGCAAATTTTAACGGATGATACAGCAGTTATATGCTGGTTGTTTGTTGTTTGTCAGGATTTTTTCTATGTTTTCATGGAGAGTTTGATCCTGGCTCAGGACGAACGCTGGCGGCGTGCTTAACACATGCAAGTCGAACGATGACGACCGAGCTTGCTCGGTCTGATTAGTGGCGAACGGGTGAGTAACACGTGAGTAACCTGCCCCCCACTTCGGGATAACTTCGAGAAATCGTGGCTAATACCGGATATGAACTTCCGCCGCATGGTGGTTGTTGGAAAGTTTTTCGGTGGGGGATGGACTCGCGGCCTATCAGTTTGTTGGTGAGGTAATGGCTCACCAAGACGATGACGGGTAGCCGGCCTGAGAGGGCGACCGGCCACACTGGGACTGAGACACGGCCCAGACTCCTACGGGAGGCAGCAGTGGGGAATATTGCACAATGGGCGAAAGCCTGATGCAGCGACGCCGCGTGAGGGATGACGGCCTTCGGGTTGTAAACCTCTTTCAGTAGGGAAGAAGCGAGAGTGACGGTACCTGCAGAAGAAGCGCCGGCTAACTACGTGCCAGCAGCCGCGGTAATACGTAGGGCGCAAGCGTTGTCCGGAATTATTGGGCGTAAAGAGCTTGTAGGTGGCTTGTCGCGTCTGCCGTGAAAACCCGAGGCTCAACCTCGGGCGTGCGGTGGGTACGGGCAGGCTAGAGTGTGGTAGGGGAGACTGGAACTCCTGGTGTAGCGGTGAAATGCGCAGATATCAGGAAGAACACCGATGGCGAAGGCAGGTCTCTGGGCCATTACTGACACTGAGAAGCGAAAGCATGGGTAGCGAACAGGATTAGATACCCTGGTAGTCCATGCCGTAAACGTTGGGCACTAGGTGTGGGGGACATTCCACGTTTTCCGCGCCGTAGCTAACGCATTAAGTGCCCCGCCTGGGGAGTACGGCCGCAAGGCTAAAACTCAAAGGAATTGACGGGGGCCCGCACAAGCGGCGGAGCATGCTGATTAATTCGATGCAACGCGAAGAACCTTACCAAGGCTTGACATGGACCGGACGGCTGCAGAAATGTGGCTTTCTTCGGACTGGTTCACAGGTGGTGCATGGTTGTCGTCAGCTCGTGTCGTGAGATGTTGGGTTAAGTCCCGCAACGAGCGCAACCCTCGTTCCATGTTGCCAGCGCGTAATGGCGGGGACTCATGGGAGACTGCCGGGGTCAACTCGGAGGAAGGTGGGGACGACGTCAAATCATCATGCCCCTTATGTCTTGGGCTTCAAGCATGCTACAATGGTCGGTACAATGGGTTGCGAAACTGTGAGGTGGAGCGAATCCCAAAAAGCCGGCCTCAGTTCGGATTGGGGTCTGCAACTCGACCCCATGAAGTCGGAGTCGCTAGTAATCGCAGATCAGCAACGCTGCGGTGAATACGTTCCCGGGCCTTGTACACACCGCCCGTCAAGTCACGAAAGTCGGTAACACCCGAAGCCAGTGGCCCATCCTCGTGAGGGAGCTGTCGAAGGTGGGATCGGTGATTGGGACTAAGTCGTAACAAGGTAGCCGTACCGGAAGGTGCGGCTGGATCACCTCCTTTCTAAGGAGCATCACCAATTATGGTGGCCATTTTCCTGCCCGAGTGTGGTGGGGGTGGTTGCTCAAGGGTGGAACATCAACGGATAGGCGCTTCACCAGTCGGTGTGGCTTCTCTAGTACGACCTCTTCGGGGGTGTGGAACGAGGGGTTGCCGGGTGGTTCGAGGTGGAGACACGCTATTGGGTTATGAGGCTGCACGCAGTTCTCGGTTTGCTTGGTCACTGTGGTGGCTGGGGGAGTCGGGGATGTGTGGCTGGTCCTCCCTGATGCTGGTGCCGTGTATGCGGGCTGGTGTTGGTGTGGGGTTGTTTCTTGAGAACTACATAGTGGACGCGAGCATCATTGTAAGCAATTTTGAAGATTTTGTGTCTTTGTGTGTTGCCTAAGTTTTAAAGGGCGCACGGTGAATGCCTTGGCAAGAAGAGCCGACGAAGGACGTGGGAGTCTGCGAAAAGCCTCGGGGAGTTGACAACCGAACTGTGATCCGAGGATGTCCGAATGGGGAAACCCACCGCGAGTCATGTCGCGGTACCCGCCACTGAATGTATAGGTGGTGTGGAGGGAACGAGGGGAAGTGAAACATCTCAGTACCCTCAGGAAGAGAAAACAAATAGTGATTCCGTGAGTAGTGGCGAGCGAAATCGGAGGAGGCTAAACCTGGTCTGTGTGATACCCGGCAGGGGTTGCAGGTCAGGGGTTGTGGGACGTGTCTGGGTCGTCTGCCGGCGGTCCGACGTGTACGTGTTCTGGTAGTCGAAGTCGTGTTGAGTGCGACGGCGTAGAGGGTGTGACCCCCGTAGACGAAACTGGTTCATGGCGTGACGCTGTTCCCGAGTAGTACCGGACCCGTGAAATCCGGTGCGAATCTGCCAGGACCACCTGGTAAGCCTGAATACTACTTCTTGACCGATAGCGGACAAGTACCGTGAGGGAAAGGTGAAAAGCACCCCGGGAGGGGAGTGAAATAGTACCTGAAACCGTGCGCTTACAATCCGTCGGAGCCTTGAGGGGTGACGGCGTGCCTTTTGAAGAATGAGCCTGCGAGTTAGTGGTCGGTGGCGAGGTTAACCCGTGTGGGGTAGCCGTAGCGAAAGCGAGTCTGAACGGGGCGTTCAGTCGCCGGCTCTAGACCCGAAGCGAAGTGATCTATCCATGGGCAGTGTGAAGCGCGGGTAAGACCGCGTGGAGGCGCGAACCCACTTCAGTTGAAAATGGAGGGGATGACCTGTGGATAGGGGTGAAAGGCCAATCAAACTTCGTGATAGCTGGTTCTCCCCGAAATGCATTTAGGTGCAGCGTTACGTGTTTCGTGCCGGAGGTAGAGCACTGGATAGGCGATGGGCCCCACCGGGTTACTGACCTTAGCCAAACTCCGAATGCCGGTACGTGAGAGCGTAGCAGTGAGACTGTGGGGGATAAGCTTCATAGTCGAGAGGGAAACAGCCCAGAACATCAGCTAAGGCCCCTAAGCGTGTGCTAAGTGGAAAAGGATGTGGAGTTGCTGAGACAACCAGGAGGTTGGCTTAGAAGCAGCCACCCTTGAAAGAGTGCGTAATAGCTCACTGGTCAAGTGATTCTGCGCCGACAATTTAGCGGGGCTCAAGCACACCGCCGAAGCTGTGTCATTCAGACTTTGTGTCTGGATGGGTAGGGGAGCGTCGTGCAGCCAGCGAAGCCGCGGGGGAACCCAGTGGTGGAGGCTGCACGAGTGAGAATGCAGGCATGAGTAGCGAAAGACGGGTGAGAAACCCGTCCGCCGATTGATCAAGGGTTCCAGGGCCAGGTTTATCCGCCCTGGGTTAGTCGGGACCTAAGGCGAGGCCGACAGGCGTAGTCGATGGACATCGGGTTGATATTCCCGAACCGATCGTAGGAGGACCCATACCGAGGCAGCTGATGCTAACCACCCGAGCTTTCCCCATACCCTTCGGGGTGTGGAGGTTGGTGAGGCTGGGAACCAAGGTTGTAGTAGGTCAGCGCGAGGAATGACGCAGAGAGGTAGCTTCCGCGGACTTAATGGAATAGTCCGTCTAAGCGTGCAGCCCGAGCACCGGTAATGCGGTGCCGTATTGGGTGAGACGTGATGGGGATCCCGTATGGGCGTAGGTGAGTGATCCTGTACTGCCAAGAAAAGTTCCAGCGTGACGAATACGGTCGCCCGTACCCTAAACCGACTCAGGTGATCAGGTAGAGAATACCAAGGCGTTCGAGAGAATCGTGGTTAAGGAACTCGGCAAAATGCCCCCGTAACTTCGGGAGAAGGGGGGCCCGAGGAGTGAGAGCTCCGAGGGCCGCAGAGACCAGGGAGAAGCGACTGTTTACTAAAAACACAGGTCCGTGCGAAGTCGTAAGACGCTGTATACGGACTGACGCCTGCCCGGTGCTGGAAGGTTAAGAGGACCGGTTAGATCTTCGGATCGAAGCTGAGAATTTAAGCCCCAGTAAACGGCGGTGGTAACTATAACCATCCTAAGGTAGCGAAATTCCTTGTCGGGTAAGTTCCGACCTGCACGAATGGCGTAACGACTTCTCCACTGTCTCAACCGCGAACTCGGCGAAATTGCATTACGAGTAAAGATGCTCGTTACGCGCAGCAGGACGGAAAGACCCCGGGACCTTTACTATAGTTTGATATTGGTGTTCGGAACGGCTTGTGTAGGATAGGTGGGAGACTGGGAAGCATTCACGCCAGTGAGTGTGGAGTCATTGTTGAAATACCACTCTGGTCGTTTTGGATTCCTAACCTCGGTCCGTGATCCGGATCAGGGACAGTGTCTGATGGGTAGTTTAACTGGGGCGGTTGCCTCCTAAAGAGTAACGGAGGCGCTCAAAGGTTCCCTCAGCCTGGTTGGCAATCAGGTGTTGAGTGTAAGTGCACAAGGGAGCTTGACTGCGAGACAGACATGTCGGGCAGGTGCGAAAGCAGGAACTAGTGATCCGGCACTCCATTGTGGAATGGGTGTCGCTCAACGGATAAAAGGTACCCCGGGGATAACAGGCTGATCTTGCCCAAGAGCTCATATCGACGGCATGGTTTGGCACCTCGATGTCGGCTCGTCGCATCCTGGGGCTGGAGTTGGTCCCAAGGGTTAGGCTGTTCGCCTATTAAAGCGGTACGCGAGCTGGGTTTAGAACGTCGTGAGACAGTTCGGTCCCTATCCGCTGCGCGCGTTGGATATTTGAGAAGTCCTGTCCCTAGTACGAGAGGACCGGGATGGACTGACCTCTGGTGTGCCAGTTGTTCTGCCAAGAGCATGGCTGGTTGGCTACGTTGGGAAGGGATAACCGCTGAAAGCATCTAAGCGGGAAGCCTGCTTCAAGATGAGATATCCATACACCTTCGGGTGTGAGAGGCCCCCAGTAGATGACTGGGTTGATAGGCCAGATGTGGAAGCACGGCAACGTGTGGAGCTGACTGGTACTAATGGCCGATGACTTAACAACACATTTTTTGTTTGCTGCTGTTCGCGTCCACTGTGTGGTTCTGGAGAAACAACTCCTGAACACTGATCGTCCCGTAGGGGGTGGTGGGTGTTGAGGTCTGGTTGAGTCTCGTCGTGTTACGGCGGTCATAGCGTCGAGGAAACGCCCGGTTCCATTCCGAACCCGGAAGCTAAGCTCGATTGCGCCGATGGTACTGCACTCGGAAGGGTGTGGGAGAGTAGGTCGCCGCCGGACATCTTTGTGGGAGTGGGAGTGAGCTGGAGACCTTCACGGGTTTCGCTCCTCCCACTCCCTTTTTTCA
>NZ_NRGS01000016.1 GCF_002332425.1 Brachybacterium alimentarium
GAACCCGGGTCGGTTCACCGAACGCCAAGCGATACGCCGCGGCACCTTCCGCTCCGTCCGCGAACTCACCACCGCGATCCGGCGCTTCATCGAGACCTACAACAAGGACTGTCAGCCCTTCGCCTGGACCAAAACCGCCGGCCAAATCCTCACGAAAGCCAAGCGTCCAACCACTTCAGAAACGCGACACTAGACACACGCCTCCGCCTCATGCGCGACCCGCGGATCGACAGGCCCGCGTCACTGTAACACGGCTCACATTGCCCGCCTTGTTTGAGGAAACATGCAGATCATAGGGTTGCCCTGGTGGTGCTTCATGGGCTTCGTATGGCGGTACCCGGGGCCCGTCCGGCCCCCACAGTTGTCCAGACTCAGCGGCCCCAGGGGACTGCTGCGGATGCTAGACGACCAGGAGTCGGACGCACTGCGCCCACGCCACGCGTTCGCCCTCGCGGGAGATGGGGCCGCAGATGCGCTCGAGGCCTACCCCGGAACCAACGAGACAGCTCGCATCGACCGACGGGCTTCGAAACATCCACCGTGACGGGAGCACGGGTGTGCGCTGCCAAGCTCCTCAGCTTCTATGGGAGCTCAAAGCTCGTAGCAGGGAGCTTGTCCCACTAGTGCCAGCCATTCGATCCTTGTGTCCACGTGTCACGTTACCGATGGTCACGTCCACAACCGGATCCTACGGAACCGGGGAGCTTGAGATAATGCGGGTGTCGCAGCCGTTGTGGTCCACGTCGTTCCGCCAGCCGAAGGAGTCCCGGTCGTAGTCGGTCTTCGGCGCGCGGCCCTTCTCCTCGAGGCCGGCGAGCATTGCGAGCGCGGTGCCGTCGGCCGCGATCACGGCGTCCGTGGTCGGGGCGGGCTCCGTGGTGGTGGGCGTGGGGTCCGGTGCGGCGGTGGTGGTCGGTGCGGCCTCGGTGGTCGGATCCTCGACCGGCTCCGCCGTCTCCTCCACCGGCGCCTGGAGGTCCTTGGCCTCCGCTGCCGGCGCTGCGACCTGGGACTCCGGCTCCGGCGGCGTGGGAGTGTCGATCGAGCCGGCCACGGCGAAGAGCGCGAAGACGCTGGCGACCGCGACCGCTGAGATCACCCGGGAGGGCCACTTCGCCGTCTCGAACTGCTGCAGCGGGCGCCCCTTCGCATCTCGCACCGTGCCCGTGAGCAGGAGCACGAGGTCGATGAGGTACCAGACGAAGAAGCCGCCCATCGTGACGAGCTTCAGCAGGCCCGTCTTCCATCGTCCGAGGTAGAAGCGGTCCACGCCCCACACCCCGAGGAACAGCGACAGCGCCCAGGCGACGGCGTAGCTCTTGCCGGGCGCCGACAGCCCGTTCTGCGGCGTGCGGTAGGCCGACGACGCCAGCGGCGTCTTGAGGTGGTGCGGCCCCGAGGCCGACACGTTCGACCAGTCCTGCCCGGCGGGCGGGGCACTGGGCCAGTCCTGCCCGGCCGGAGCGCTCGGCCAATCCTGCCCGGCGGGCGGGGCGCTGGGCCAATCCTGGCTGGCGGACGAGGCGCTCAGGGGGTCCTGGCTGCTGTCATGGGGCTGCGGGGCAGGGCGCTGCGGAGTCATGCGCATCCTTGGAAGTCGTCACCGATGCCCGAGGGTCGCCTTCCGGGCGCCTCCGAGCCGGAGCGTAGGCACCGGCCGTCTGCTCACAGCGCCCCGACGGGACGCAGTTGCAGCTTACTGTTCAACTACCCGTTTTCTCCGGGTTTCTGGACACTGGTCACCGAGGTCACAGGGACGCTGGACACAGCGCGCAAGGTGCGCAGCAGTCCTCTCCCCCGGGCACCGGGCACCGGGCACCGGGCACCGGGCACCGGGCACCGGGCACCGGGCACCGGAGCATCCGAGCGACAGCGCATCGGAGGAGGCGTTCCACCGCCGTGCTCAGAGGGCGGCGGCCGCCGCGGACGTTCCACTCTCCCCCTCCAGGGACGCCACCACGCGCAGCCTCGCGCCGTCGGCCGCGTCCTCGTCGAGCGGCACCTCCAGCTGCTGCGTGCCCGCAGTGATCTCACCCGCCTCGAGCTCCCCGAGGATCGTCGTCCCGTCCCACAGGTACACACGCAAGGTGCCGGCCTCCTGGCTGCGAAGACGCACGGAGATCATCTCTCCGTCCTGTCGGGCCTGATCCAGGCGCAGACTGCCGCTGGGCAGCGCGGGAGCGCCGCCGAGGCCGGTGCCGTCGACCGCGGCCTGGAGGATCGAGGCCGGGGACTCCACGGAACGGGCTGCGGAGTCGGGGATCCGGGGCTGGACCGGGGCCTCCTCGCCGGCGGGCAGGTCGGGCAGCTCGAGCACGCCCCAGCGGTAGGGATCCGCCTGGATGCCCGGGAAGGTGGACCATCCGATCCGGGACTGGCCCGTCTGGTCGTCGGTGTCCGAGTCGTAGACGACCACGTTGAAGCCGATGTTCGTGGGATCGACGCCGTCGGGCAGCTCCGCGAACGGGATTCGGGTCTCGATCACGTACCCCTCGTACGGCTCGGAGATGCTCGCCGCGATCCGCACGCCCGGCGCGACCTCGTCGATCGGTCCCTGCCGGTTGTCATGATCGCGGCCCGCGACCGGCCCGCCGATGCCGTCCTCGGCAGCGGTGCCGGGCAGGACCCCGAGGATGAAGGTGCTCGAGGTGTCGTCCGAGGCGCCGCGCGGATCGATCATGATCTCGATCGAGTCGGTGCGGAAGCGCTGCTTGTTGTCCTCCGCGGGCAGCAACGCGCCGAGAGTGTCGTCGTTGACCTGCACGAACACGAACAGGTTCTCGTCGTCGTAAGTGACCCAGGTGCTGCCGGAGGCGTCCTCGGGCGTGACCTCCTCACCTTCCCAGAGGGTGCCGATGTCGATCGGATCGCCGGGGTATTCCGTGTCGCCCCGCTGCGCGTCGACCTCGACGCCGTCGCTGCGCGCGGCCACCAGTCGCGGAACCAGGTGGAGTCCTTGGGTGAGGGTCGCGGTGATGCCGTCCGCCGTGGTGGTCGCGGTCAGCGGGTAGACGCCGCCGTTCGGTGCGCGGTTCGCCGTGGGCAGGTCGGGATCGGTGTTCTCGATCCGCACCTCGGCGGAGGCGGTGCCGCCGGCGGGAACTGCCTCCAGCAGCAGCTCGGGCGGATCCGCGGTGATCCCCTCGGGCAGCTCGAGCACCAGTTCGGCGTCCTGGTCGTGCTCGGAGTGGTTGCGAGCGATGATCTCGAAGGTCTCGGCGCGTCCGGAGCCCAGAGCGCGCCGCGTGGGCACCAGCGCGTCCAGGCGCTGCATGCCGAGCTCCTCGGTCCACTCCAGGAACGCGGCGATCTCGGGGCGCTCGACGAGCCCTGCCTCGACCGGCCCGGCGGTGCGCAGCGGCAGCACGTTCTCGCCGTCGCCTCGTCGCGAGGTGACCCGGGCGCGCAGCAGCACGTGCTCCCCGGTGGCGGCGCCCGAGGGGACCGACACGGTGAACGTCGCGGTGCGCTCCTGGTGCGCGGGGATCGTCCCGATCCCCTGGGCCCGGCCGACGCTCCATCCGTCGGGGCCCTCGAGCGCGACCTGCACGCCGGGCAGGGCGCTGCCGGGCGCGGCGATGCGCACCGTGACCTCGACCTCTCCGTCGGGCAGGACGGCGAAACGGTCAGCGGTGACCTCGAGCCGTGTGCCCAGCGGCAGGCCGCCCTCGATCGGCAGCGACGCGCCCTCGAGGGCGGCGGTGTCGGAGCTGGTGGGATCCGCGAGCGGGGTGCGGGAATCGATGAGCGTGAACCAGGTCGCGGGGATCTGCTCGGGGTCGGTGGGCGAGGGCGGGTTCACGTGCCAGCCCTGGGTGCGATAGGCGTGCACGGAGTCGTCGCGCACCGCGCTCCAGCGCTTGTCATGGTGCGCGGACTCGGTGCCGTCCCAGGCGCCGAAGACCACGTCGCTGGCCACCTCGGGCTCGTATCCCTGCGAGACGGCGTCGGGTCCGGTCCCGGAGCTGCCGTTGGATCCGGAGCGCAGGATCCGGCTCGGGGAGAACGGGGCGAGGCCTTCCTCGAAATGCTCCGGGAACACGTCCTCGCGCCCGGCCAGGTGGTACGCCTCGACGGCGAACATCGCGGCCTGCTGATGGTTGCCATGATTGCCCTCGACGGCGGAGGGGTTCATGGTGACGATGACGTCGGGCCGGGTCGCGCGCACCACTCGGATGAGGCGGCTGAGGATCTCGGCGCCGTCCCAGACGTCGTAGGTCAGGGGTGCCGAGAGGGTGTAGAAGAAGTCGACCGCGTCGAGGTTGAAGACGTGCTCGATGCCCGCGTAGCCCACGGCGGTGCGCTCCTCGGTCTCGCGGATCAGGCCCAGCTCGGGGCCCTCCTCGAGGCCCACCGCGTTGCCGCCGCCCTCGCCGCGGGTCACGGTGATCACTCCGGCCTTCTGGTCCGCGAACTCGTTCCACTGCCCGAAGGCTGCGAGGGTCCACGCCTCGTCATCCGGGTGCGCACCGATGTACAGGATGTCGAGATCGACACCGCCGTCGGCGAGCGCGCGCTCCATCGGCGGGAGGGACGGAAGGTCGAGGACGCTCGCTCCGGCGGCGAGGCCGAGCACGGCCGAGCCCTGCAGCAGGCGCCGCCTGCTCAGCGAGAGCTCCGGGCCCCGCTCGGAGCGCCTGCGAGGAGTCCGGTCGGGGTGCGGAGCGGCGGGATCGAAGAGGAGGGGTGTGGTCGACATGGGATTCTCGTCTCTCACGGGCGCCGCGACGGTGCGGCGCTGGGATCAGGTCAGTGCTTCCCGGCGTCGGAGCGCAGGGCGAAGGTTCCCTGGGCCCGACGTCGGCCCTGCACCTGGTGGTCGGGCACGATGTCCTCGAGGAAGCAGTACCCGTCGCGGGTGTAGGCGGCGCGCAGGTCGCCGCCGTCGGAGGCGTCGGTCAGATGTCGCCACCAGTCGGTGATGTCGCCCCAGCCGGGCGCGGCCAGCGACCCGCCGAACTGCTGCACGGCGAGCGCCGAGCAGAGCGAGCCGAACTTGAGGCGCTCGGACAGCGGCCAGTCGGCGAGGGTGCCCAGCACCATGGCGGCGGCGAACACGTCGCCGGCGCCGGTGGTGTCGGTCGCGGTGACGGGCACCGCCGGGCAGTACGCCTCCTCGCCGGTGGTGCCGTCGATCGCGTAGGAGCCGGCGGCGCCGTCGGTCACCACCGCGAGCGGGACCATCTCCGCGAGCTTGCGCACCGCCCGGTCGGGGCTGTCGGTGCGGGTGTAGCTCATGGCTTCGAGCGCATTGGGCGTGAACGCATGGCAGTGGGCGAGCGGAGCGAGGTCGGCGAGGTCCCAGCGCCCCGTCTCGTCGAAGCCGATGTCGGCGAAGATCTTCGAGCCGCGCCGGGCCAGGTCAGCCCACCAGGCGGTCTCCCCCGCGAGATCGACGACCGCGGCGCGCGCGGCAGGGGCCTGCGCGATGAGGGCGGAGAGCGGCTCGGGGAGGTCATGCCCGTGGGTGGTCATCGCCCGGTCCCCCTGGGTGGCGACGGAGACCGTCAGGGAGGAGTGGAAATCGGGGAAGCGACGGGAGGCGCTGAGGTCGATGCCCTCCTCATGCGCCATGGTGTGCCACATCCAGTCGGCGTAGGCGTCGTCCCCGAACCCGGCGACCAGCCCGGTGCGCAGGCCCAGACGGGCGGCCGCGACGGCGAGGTTGGCGATCCCGCCGGGACTGGATCCCATGCCCTTGCTCCACAGCTCCTCGCCGGGCTGCGGTAGTCGCTCCAGCCCGGTGAACACGATGTCGAAGAAGACCGTGCCGGAGAGCAGGACGTCCAGGGGCGGATCGTCCGCACCGCGCTGCGCGGCCAGGGGATCCCATTCGTGGGCCGCGTCGAGCGCGGCGATCTCCTCGGGCGTGCAGGGGCCGGCACCTGGGGCGGGCGGCGGTATGCCCGCGTTCGTCGGCGCGATCGTCGGGGACTCGGACGCCGACGGCTGCCGGGTCGTCGGGTCGGGCGTCGTCGGGCCGAGGGCCGTCGGGTCGGGCGTCGTCCCGTCGGGCGTCGTCGGGCCGGGCGTCGTCGGGCCGGGCGTCGTCGGGCCGGGGGTCGTCGGGTCGGGGGTCGTCGGGTCGGGGGTCATCATTTGACGGCTCCTTCGAGCATTCCTCGGATGAAGTGGCGCTGCAGGAACAGGAACATGATCACCATCGGCAGGGCGACGATCACGGCACCCGCCGAGAGCAGCGCGGTCTCGGCGGTGTACTGGCCCTGGAAGTTCGCCAGGCCCAACGGCGCGGTGCGCAGACTGCCGCCCGGTGCCATCACCAGGGCGATGAGAAACTCGTTCCAGGTCCACATGAACACCAGCACCACCAGTGTGGTCAGCGCCGGCACCGAGGCGGGGGCGACGATCCGCAGCAGCGTGCGCATCGGGCCGGCACCGTCGATCGCGGCGGCCTCGAGCATGCTCTCCGGCATCGACCGGAACTGGGCCCGCAGCCAGAAGGTGCCGAAGGCGACGGACTGCGCGATCTGGGGCAGGGCGATCGCGGCATAGGTGTCGGTCAGCCCCACGGTGCGCAGGTCGAAGAACAGCGGGATGACCGTGGCCTCGGTGGGGATCATCAGCCCGAGCAGGAACACGTAGAACAGCACGGTCGATCCGGGGAAGCGCATCGTGCCGAACGCATAGCCGGCCAGTACGGACAGCGTGACCGCGCTGGTCACGACGATCGCCGCGATGATCAACGAGTTGCCCAGCGAGCGACCGAAGCCGCCCACCTTCCAGGCCTCGAGGAAGTTGGCCAGGTGCAGGCCCGGCGCCTGGCCGATCTGTGGTGAGACGGCGGTGGCGAGGATGGTGATCACGGGGATGAGCGCGAAGAGGGCGAACACCCCCAGCACCACGTAGTTCATCGTCCGCTCGGCGGAGGAGACCCTCATGAGGCACGCTCCCCGATCCGGGTGACGCCCACGTTGATCGCGAACACGAGCAGGGTCAGCACGATGGCGACGGCGCTCGCGGAGCCCACCTCGCGCAGCTGGAACGCCCGGAAGTAGACCTCGTAGCTGGGCACCGTGGTGGCATTGCCGGGCCCGCCGGAGGTGGTCAGGTAGACCAGGTCGAAGGTCTTCAGCGCGGCGATGATGGTCAGCACGAGCGCCACCACGATCTCTCCGCGCACCGAGGGCAGGGTGATCGCGAAGAACTCCCGCACCGGGCCGGCACCGTCGAGGCGGGCGGCCTCGAAGAGATCATCGGGGATCCGGCTCATCCCGGCCAGCAGGAGCAGCATCACCAGCCCCATCTCGAGCCAGGTGCCGATGAAGCCCACGGCGGGCAGGGCCGCGCCGGGGTCCCCCAACCAGCCGCGAGCGAGCCCGTCTAGCCCCACGGCGCGCAGCGCCTCGTTCAGCGGCCCGCCGGGCGCGTAGATGTTCCGCCAGGCGACGGCGACCACGACCAGCGCGATCACCTGCGGCAGGAAGATCACAGAGCGGAAGAAGCCCATCCCCCGCACCTGCCCGCGTCGGAAGATCGCGGCGAGCACCAGTCCGATCACGAGAGGCAGCACCGCATAGAACACGATCAGCACCAGGGCGTTGCCGATCGCCGCGAGGAAGGCGGCGTCCGAGGCCAGATCCACGTAGTTCTGCAGCCCCACGAAGGTGGACGGCCCGAAGCCGGGCCACTCGAAGAGCGAGAACTGTGCGGCCCGCACCAGCGGGTACAGCGAGAACGCCGCGTATACGACGAACGCGGGCAGGATGAACAGGTACGGGGTGGCATGGGACCGTACGACGGCCGAGGGACGGTGCCGCGCCACGGCCGAGGGGCGGCGCCGCGTCACGGCCGACGACCCAGCGGGGCGCCGACGCCGGCGCGTGTCCTGGGCGGGCCGCTGGTGACGCCATCTGGCAGATATGCCACCTCGCCTCACCAGCGGCCCGTCGGGAACAGGCCCGGTGGCTGGCGGGAGCTCACCAGTGGCCGGCGGGGCCCCGCGGGTGGAACCGGACCGGGCCCCGCCGGTGGAACCGGACCGGGCCCCGCCGGTGGAGCCGAGCGGGGTCCCACCGGTGGAGCCGAGCGGGGTCCCACCGGTGGAGCCGGGCCGGGCCCCGCCTGCCTGTTCGGATGCCATGCGCTGCTCAGGATCCCGCGGTGAATTCGGAGTAGTCCGCCTGCAGCGTCTCGGCGGCGGCCGACGGCTCGGACTGGCCTCCGATGACCTCCTGCAGAGCGGCGCCCGCGGTGTCCGCGAAGGACGGCGTCGCGTAGTCGAGATAGGGCAGCAGCACCCCGTCGGTGGAGACGGCGTCGAAGGCTTCGTAGATGTCCTTGTTGACGCCCGACGACGGAGCCAGATCGGCGGTGTTCAGCACCGGCATGCCGCCCTTGTCGGCGATCAGCTCCATCGCCGTGTCGCTGGTGATGTAGTCGATGTATGCCGCGGCGGCGTCGGCCTGGGCGGCCTGGGCCGGGATCGCGAAGGGCAGCCCGGTGCCGCCGGTGGTGGCGACCGTGCCGTCCGTGCCCGCCGGGGGCGCCATGAACCGCAGGTCCTCCCCCATCACGGCCTCCATGTCCGGGCCGAGCCAGGAGCCGCCGATCAGGAGCACGCCGGTGCCCTTGGTGAAGTCCGCCCAGGCGGTGTCGTAGGCGAGGCCGTTGGGCGAGTCGCCGAAGGCGCCGCTGGCGGCCCAGTCCGCGAGCTGGGTGAGGGCCTGGACGTTGGCGTCGTCGGTCCAGTCCGCGCCGGCGTTGCCCATGGCGAGCGTGACGATCTCGTCGCTGGGCACGAAGTGCGCCTGGAGCGGCCCGAACACGTGCAGGGCCGGCCACTGCTCGAGATTGCCGAGCACGAGCGGTTGCTCGTCGGCCTTCTGCGCGGCCTCGACCAGGGCGAACAGGTCCTCCCAGCTCGCGGGAGGCTCCGCCCCGAGGGTCTCGAGCTTCGTCGCGCTGTAGTAGATGCCGCACACCTCGCCCGTCTGCGGAAGTCCCCACAGGGGCCCCTCACCGAAGGTGACGGCGTCGGCCGAGTAGCGGGCCTTGGCGAGCACGGAGTCGGCGAAGCGATCCTCCCAGCCGTAGGCCTCGGCGTAGCCGGAGAGGTCGGTGAGCTGGCCGGCCTTGACGAACTCGCCCATGTCGCCGCGCGCGTTGTTGACCTGCAGCACGTCCGGCACGTCGTTGCCGGACAGCGCGAGGCCCGTCTGCTGCTGGAGGTCGTCGAAGGACTGCGAGACGCGGTCCACCGTGATGTTCGGATAGTCCTTCTGGAACGCCTCGATGAGGGCCTCGATCGCGTCGTTCTGCGCGCCGCGCACCTCCTGGTCCCAGACCTTCAGAGTGATCTCGCCGAGTGCGGCCGGGTCGGTCTCGACGTCGGACGCGGCAGGGCCGGAGCCGCCGCCGTCGCTCCCGCCGGAGCCGGAATCGGAACCGGGCGCGCAGGCGGCGAGGAGGCCGAGGCCCCCGGCGGCAGCGCTCGAGCCGAGGAAAAGACGACGGGGCAGTCGACGCATGGGGTCCTCCTGAGGGGCGTGGGGCGACAGCCGCGATGCTGTGGCGCAGAGCACCATGATGGCACATCGTGAGCGGAGATGACAGGTGATGCGCGATCCTGCTCGAAACTGCGCGGACGGTGCTACGGTGACGTCATGCTCAGCGAAGAACGCCACGAGGCCATCGCGGCCTTCGTGCGCCGTCATGGCTCCGCATCGGTCGGCACGCTGAGCGTCGATTTCGCCGTCTCCGAGGCCACCATCCGGCGTGACCTGGAGATGCTGTCCGATTCCGGCGTGGTGCGCCGGGTGCGCGGGGGCGCCTGCGATGTGCGCGGCTCCGTGCGCCCCGAGGCCGACGCACGCGGCTTCGCCGAAGTGGCCACCTCGGCCTCCGCCGCCAAACGACGGATCGCCGAGCGCGCGGCCGGCTGCATCTCCGACGGCGACGTGATCGCACTGGACATCGGCACCACCGTCGCAGCGATGTGCCCCCTGCTGGTGAATCGCTCGCTCACCGTCGTCACCGCCTCGCTCGCGGTGGTCAAGGCGCTCGCGGACGCCCCGAGCATCGACATCGTGGTGCTCGGCGGGCTGCTGCGCCCCAACTACCAGTCGCTCGTGGGCACGCTCACCGAATCCGCCCTGCGCCAGGTGCGCGTGGACGCCGCGTTCGTGGGCACGTCGGGAATCCGGCCCGACGGCACCGTGCTCGACTCCACGCCCAGCGAGGTCCCCGTCAAGCGCGGCCTGCTCGACGTCTCGACCTCGGCGTTCCTGCTCGCCGACCACGAGAAGTTCCCGGGCTCGGGCTTCCTCGAGGTCTCGACCCTGGGGCGCTTCACCGCCCTGGTCACCGACCGCTCCCCCGATTCGCTCACCCTTCCCGACGGGGAAGACCTGGAGGTCCTGCTCGCATGAAGCTCACGATCCTGGGCGGTGGCGGCTTCCGCGTGCCGCTCGTGTACGAGGCGGTGGCCACCGGCGCCACCGGCCTGCAGGTCGACGAGATCGCTCTGCAGGACGTCGATCCGGACCGCCTGCGCACGATCGCCGACGTCATCGAGGGGCTCCGCGCGCAGCTCGAGGCCGACGGCCGGATCAGCCATGCCCCACGCCTGGTCGCCACCACCGACCTGCGCGACGCCGTCACCGCAGCGGACTTCGTGTTCAGCGCGGTGCGGGTGGGCGGCGCCGAGGCCCGCACGGTCGACGAACGGGTCGCGCTCGGCCTGGGCCTGCTGGGTCAGGAGACCATCGGGCCCGGCGGCCTCGCCTATGCGCTGCGCACCCTCCCCATCGCGCTCGACATCGCCCGCACGGTCGCCGAGGTCGCCCCGGCGGCGTGGGTCATCAACTTCACCAACCCCGCCGGGATCGTCACCGAGGCCATGCGAGGCGTGCTCGGGGACCGCGTGGTGGGCATCTGCGACACCCCGATCGGGCTGGTGCGCCGCGTGGGCCGCCTGCTGGACGTGGATCTGGTGGCCGGCGAGCGGGGCGCCGAGGTCGACTACGTGGGCCTGAACCACCTGGGCTGGCTCCGCTCGGTCACGGTCGACGGCACGGACCGCCTGCCCGACCTGCTCGCGGACGATGCCGCCCTCGAGGAGATCGAGGAGGCCCGCCTGATCGGCAAGGACTGGGTGCGGGCCGACGGGGCGCTGCCCAACGAATACCTGTACTACTACCTCCACACCGCCTCGGCGATCGACCGGATCACGGGCTCGGCCACCACGCGCGGCGAGTTCCTGGCCAAGCAGCAGGGCGACTTCTACCTCGCGGCGGGGAGCGCGGACGCAGCAGGGAACGCGCCCACGTCGACCGGCACCGGCGCAGCCCGGTCGGCCGATGCCTGCTGCACCTCCCCCCTGGACCTGTGGCGCGAGACCCTGCACGAGCGGGAGGCCACGTACATGGCCGAGTCCCGCGACGAGGAGCGTCGCGAGGAAGACGTCGCCGGCGGCGGCTACCAGGAGGTGGCGCTGCGGCTGATGACGGCTCTGGCCACCGGGCGCCGCGAGCGGATGATCCTCGACGTCGGCAACATCGGCGCCGATCGCCAGGAGGCCCCGGCCTCGGAGCGGATCGTGCCGGAGCTCCCGGCGGACGCCGTGCTCGAGGTGCTCTGCGAGGTGGACGGCGACGGGGTGCATCCCCTGCCGATCGGCCCCGTCGAGCTCGGGCGGCTCGGCATGATGAGCTCGCTGCGCGCGGCGGAGCGGAAGATCCTCGACGCCGCCAGGACGGGCTCCCGGGACGCCGCCTGGCAGGGCTTCTCGATGCATCCCCTGGTCAGCTCCCCGGAGCTGGGCGCGAAACTGCTCGAGGGCTACATCGCCGGCCACCCGCAGATCGCGGAGCTGCTCGACGAGGGTGAGACCGCGGCGCACCGCTGACCCGACTGGGGCGACCTGCATGGCGGCCCGGCAGTCCTTGACCATCCTTGGCCGTCCGGCCCCGTCGGACCGCGGAGCGCCGTCGTCCACCTCTCTGATTGACTGCCCGTCGGGGCGCCCGTCGTTCCGTCCCGCCTGGAGGAACCCGTGCCGCACGAGGTGAAAGCGTGAGCATCGCCGTATCCATCTCCCTCCTCGCCCTCGTGCTGATCGCCGCGGTCATCCAGCGCGTGGCCGGACTGGGCCTCGGGATGCTCTTCGCCCCGTACGCAGTCGTGCTGATCGGTGCGCACGAGGGCATCATGCTGGCCAACTTCCTGGGCACGCTCATGCCGGTGCTGCTGCTGCCGCGCATCTGGTCGCAGATCGACTGGCGCACGGTCGCCTGGATCGGGCTGCCGGCCGTGGCCGTGATGCCGGGAGCGGCCTGGGTGTCCTCGATCTCCCCGCCCGGCCCGCTCTATCTCGTCGTCGCCACGCTGGTCCTGCTCAGCCTGGTGGTCTCGGTAGCACTTGCCCGGGTGCACACCACCGTCGAAGGGCGCGGGGCCCAGGTCATCACGGGCATCGGCTCCGGGCTCGGCACCGTCCTCGGCGGAGTCGGCGGGCCGGCGGTGACCGTCTACGCGGTGCTCTCGCGGTGGCCGGTGCTGCCGATGGTGGCGACCCTGCAGCCGCTGTGGGTCCTGATCTCGTCGGTCTCCTTCGCCACCAAGTGGGCGTGGGACGGCGGCCAGCTGCCGGACATGCCCGCCGGGATGTGGATCGCCATCGTGATCATCGTCGGCGCCTCGCTCTTCCTCGGCGAGGCCGTGCAGAAGCGCCTGAGCGAGCGGACCATCCAGCGCCTCGTGATGCTGCTGGGATTCGTCGGCGCCCTGCTCGCGCTCGGTACCGGCGTCCGGCTCCTGCTGGGCTGATCCGGCCGCCGCGGGCCCCACCCGCGCGGCCGGCTCGGACATACCTTCCCTCTTTACGTCGACAAGGGTAGCCTCACCTAAGTTGGTACCCATAACTTTGTGAGGAGGTAGCGGGGTGTCCGAACGCAGTGGCGGCAGGCCGCGACAGATCGATGAGGCCGACGTGGTCCGCGCCGGGCGCGAGCTGGGGATGCGCGAGCTCTCCCTGAACGCGGTCGCCACCCGGCTGAACGTCTCCTCGACGGCTCTGTACCGGCTCGTCGATGGCCGTTGGGGGCTGGAGCGCCTGGTGGGCGAGGACCTCCTCGACGATCTCCGGCTCCCGGACGATCCGCAGCACGGACTCGCCGAGCACCTCGTCTCCTTCGGAGTGCGCCTGGGGGCGTTCCTGCTCGAGCGTCCCGGTCTCGGTGCCTACGTGCAGACGCTCTTCCCCCGCGGGGAGGGCGGTCGCCGGATCCTCGCCGACGAGATCTCCGTCCTGGTCGGGCGGGGATACTCCCCCGAGTCGGCGATGGTCGTGTGCAGCGCGGTCGCCGGTGTCGCCGTCGCCCACGCCGCCGCGCAGGACGCTCGGCGGGCCCGTGGCGAGGAGCTCGCGGTGCAGGAGAGCGCGGCCCTCGCCGGTGTCGAGTCCGACCGCCGCCTCGGGGATGCGCGCCAGGCCCTGCCCGAGATCGACGACGCGCGCTACACGCGCCTCCTGCTCGCAGCGGTGGTGAACGGGATCCTGGCCGCCGCACCGCCGGGGCGCCCGGTGGACGAGATCATCGACGCGCTCGAGAGCACAGCGGGGCGTTCCTGATGGCGGGGCGCGGCCTCTCCGGGGTCCTGATGCGCGGCTTCGGGATGAAGGACCACGATGCGACCGTCACCGGCGTCGAGCACCTGACCCCGAAGTTCGTCCGAGTGCGCATGACCTCACCGACGCTGTTCGACGAGGTGGAACCGGGACCCACCGCCTGGCTGCGGTTCTGGTTCCCCGACCCCGACGGCTCCGGGGCCCAGCACCAGCGCGGGTACACCCTGTCCGAGGCGGATCCGGCCACGGGCCGCTTCGCGATCGACGTCGTGCTCCATGAGCCGGAGGGGCCCGCCTCCCACTGGGCCCGGAACGCCTCTCCCGGCGCGTCCCTCTCGGTCTCCTCCTCCGGTTCGATGGCGTTCGACGTCCCTGAGGAGCCGCCGCGGGGATACCTGGTCCTCGGCGACTCCGCCTCGATCCCCGCGATCAACGGGATCATCACGGCCGTCCCCGACGACATCCCGCTCGAGGTCTATCTCGAGGAGCACGATCCCGACGATCGCCTCATCCCCCTCGTCGGACACCCACGGCTGCGCGTCCAGTGGGTCCCGCGACGCGGCGAGGAGTCCTTCGCCGCAGCGCTCGAGGCACGTGACTGGTCGGACTGGACGGTGTGGGGTGCCCCCGAGTCGGGATCGCTCAGGCATCTGCGGACCCGGCTGCGCGACGGATTCGGCTTCCCCAAGGGCGAGGTCCACGCCCGGGCGTACTGGTACGAGGGCCGCGCCTTCGGGAAGCGACGTTCGGCCGCCGAGGCCGCTGCCACCGCTGATGGCCGAGAAGCCACGAGCACGTCGACGACCGGATCCCGGAGCACAGCGTCGGCAGAGGACCCGGCCAGCACGCCGGATCAGGTGAGGGAACCCGTCGGAACGGGCTCCACCACCGCCGGCTCGAGCGTGGCGCCGTCGGCCGGTCCAGCCCCCGGCGCCGAGCAGCCGTCGGCCGCACCCGCACCCGCCCCCGCACCCGCACCCGCACCGTCCATCCCACGGGGCTCATGGCGCTCCCAAGCCGGGGGGCGCCTCCTCGCTCCGCTGCGATCGGGGCTGATCCTCGCCGGCGTCGTCCAGGTCCTGGTCACCCTGCTCGAGCTGTCCCCCTTCGTGCTGCTGACCGAGCTGTCCCGGCGACTGCTCTCCGGCGCAGAGGCCGAGGACATGTGGCGCATCGGGGTCCTCGCCCTCGCCCTGATGGGAGCGGGGGTCCTGCTCGCCACCGCACTCATGGTCTGGGGGCATCTCGTGGACGCACGCTTCGAGCGTGACCTGCGACGGCGCCTGCTGGGCAAGATCGCGCGCCTGCCGCTGGGGTGGTTCGACCGCCGCACCTCGGGTCAGGTCACGCAGGTCGTGCAGGACGACACGCTCTCGCTGCACTACCTCGTCACCCACGCCGTGCCCGACGGCGTGAAGGCCGTGGTCGCTCCCGTCGCTGTCCTGACCTACCTGTTCGTGGTCGACTGGCGGCTCGCGCTGGTGCTGCTCCTGCCGGTGCTGGTCTACATCCTGACGATGTACCGGATGGTGCTGCAGTCGATCACCCGGATGGGGCAGGCGAGCCGCTGGGCCGAACGGATGACCAGCGAGGCGGGCGGCTATCTCGAGGGTCAGCCCGTCGTGCGCGTGTTCGGCGGTGCGGCGGCCTCGACATTCCGACGCCGTCTCGACGGCTACGTGCGATTCCTCGGGGACTGGCAGCGGCCCTTCACCGGGCAGAAGACCCTCATGGATCTCGCGACACGGCCCTCGACGTTCCTGATGCTCATCGTCCTCGTCGGCACCGCACTGATCACCGCCGGCCAGATGGACGCAGTCACCCTGGTGCCGTTCCTGCTCCTGGGCACCACCTTCGGCGCCCGGCTGCTGGGCATCGGCTTCGGCCTGTCCGGTCTCCGCGGAGGTCTTCAGGCCGCACGCCGGCTGCAGGTGACCCTCGACGAGCCCGAGCTCACGACCCACGAGGCCGACGACGACACCTCCGCAGAGGGCGCCGCTGTCCCGAGGGGCCGTGTCGAGATCGACCACGTCGACTTCTCCTACCGTCCGGGCCTCCCCGTGCTGGAAGACGTCTCGCTCACCCTCGAGCCGCGCACCGTGACCGCCCTCGTGGGGCCCTCCGGCTCGGGCAAGTCCACGCTGGCCGCGCTGCTGGCCCGATTCCACGACGTGACCGCCGGGGCCATCCGGCTCAGCGGACGCGATGTGCGGCAGCTCAGCACCGACGAGCTCTACTCCCAGGTCGGGTTCGTGTTCCAGCAGACCCAGCTGGTCCAGGGCACCGTGCGCGAGAACATCGCCCTCGCGGCGCCCGGAGCGAGCCAGGAGCAGGTCCGCGAGGCCGCCGCTGCGGCCCAGATCCATGATCGGATCCTCGCCCTGCCTCAGGGATATGACACCGAGCTGGGACCCGACGCCGCCCTGTCCGGCGGCGAGAGGCAGCGGCTGAGCATCGCCCGTGCCCTGCTCGCCGACACTCCGGTGCTGGTCCTGGACGAGGCCACCGCCTTCGCCGATCCCGAATCGGAGTACCTCGTGCAGCGAGCGCTGAACCGCCTCACCGCGGGCCGCACCGTCCTGGTCATCGCCCACCGCCTGCACACCATCACCGAGGTGGACCGCATCGTGGTGCTCGACGAAGGCCGCGTCGTGGAGAACGGCACCCACACGGAGCTGCTCGCCGCCGATGGCCGCTACCGCCGCCTCTGGGACGCCGACGGATCCCGGCCCGACACCTCCCCGCCCGTCGGGACCCGATCAGCCACCGCTCGATCAGGCACGGCCCGATCAGGCACCGCTCGACCCGCCGCCCTGAAAGGGGACCCGCGATGATCCGCACCGTGCTCGCGCTGCTGCCCGAGGGCAGCAGGCGCACCGTCACCGCCCACCTCGCCCTGACCGTGCTGAGCGTGATCGCCCGGGCCCTCTCCGCCGTGCTGCTGGTCCCGCTGCTCGGCGCGCTGTTCGGCCCGGACCCCGCCTCCGCCTGGCCCTGGGCGGGAGGCGTCGTGCTCGCGACCGTGATCGGCTGGGTCGTGGACCACCACATCGCGGGGATCGGCTTCGAGCTCGGCTTCGGAGTGCTCGATCACAGTCAGCACGACATCGCCGACCGCCTCACCCGCACCCGCCTGACCTGGTTCACCGCGGAGAACACCGCGCGGGCCCGGCAGGCGATCGGGGCGACCGGGCCGGACCTCGTAGGGCTCATCGTCTATCTCGTGACGCCCCTGCTCAGCGCAGTGCTGCTCCCGATCGCGATCGCCCTGGCCCTGCTCACCGTCTCCTGGGAGCTGACCGTGGTCGCCCTCGCGGGGGTCCCGCTGATGCTCGGCGCCTACGTCCTCTCCGGGGCGCTCGGTCGGCGAGCGGATCGAGCCGCTGCGCAGGCGAACAGCGACCTGACCGAGCGGATCGTGGAGTTCGCGCGCACTCAGCACACGCTGCGAGCCGCCCGCCGGGTCGCCCCCGAGCGCAGCCATGTCGGGGCGGCGCTGGAGCGGCAGCACGGCGCGACATTGCGCATGCTCGGGATGCAGGTGCCCGGTCATCTCCTGTTCGGCGTCGCCGGTCAGCTCGCGTTGCTGATGCTGGCCGGCACCACCGTCGTCCTGGCCGTCGACGGGACTCTCAGTGCCCCGGAGGCTGTCGCCCTGATCGTCGTCGGCGTGCGCTACCTCGAACCCATCACGATGCTGGGCGAGCTCTCCGCTGGGGTGGAAGCCTCCACCGGGGTGCTGCGATGCCTCCGGGACGTGCTCGCCTCTCCCACGGATCCGCTCGGGCCCGTGCACCTCGAGCCCACCGCTCCCCCACGGCTCACGCTGCGGAACGCGACCTTCCGGTACGGACCGGACGGCCCTCCGGTGGTGCAGAACCTCGACCTGGACTTCGCCCCGGGGACGACCACGGCGATCGTGGGCCCCTCGGGCTCGGGCAAGAGCACCGTCCTCGCGCTCCTCGCCGGTCTCCACCATCCGGTGCAGGGCAGCGTCCTGGTGGACGGGGTCGACGCCGAGACCCTCGATGGCGAGTCCCGTCAGCGTCTGACCAGCATGGTCTTCCAGCACCCCTACCTGTTCGACGGCAGTCTCGAGGAGAACATCCTGGTGGGCGATCCGGACGCGCCCGACGCACGACTGCACGCCGCCGCCTCGATGGCGCGGGTCGACGAGTTCGCGGCTCAGCTGCCCGACGGCTGGAGAGCAGCCGTCGGCGAGGGCGGTGCGATGCTCTCCGGCGGGCAGCGCCAGCGCGTCTCGATCGCTCGAGCCCTGCTCAAACCTGCCCCGGTGCTGCTGGTCGACGAGGCCACGAGCGCCCTGGACACCGAGAACGAGGCCGCGATCACCGCCGCTCTCGCCGAGGACCCCCGGGCTCGCACGCGGGTGATCGTCGCGCACCGGCTGGCCAGCATCCGCGCCGCCGACAGGGTCGTCTTCCTCGAGAACGGCCAGGTCGTCGAGGACGGCGGCGTGGAGCAGCTGCTCGAGGCCGGCGGCCGCTTCTCCGAGTTCTGGTCGCAGCAGGACGCCTCGACAGGGTGGCGGCTGCGCGCGGTGGAGGCCGTCTGACCAGCGGGGCGGAGGCCCGCCGGCCCTCA
This sequence comes from Brachybacterium alimentarium, assembly GCF_002332425.1. GTDB lineage: Bacteria > Actinomycetota > Actinomycetes > Actinomycetales > Dermabacteraceae > Brachybacterium > Brachybacterium alimentarium. The sequence goes on from NZ_NRGS01000016.1 coordinate 18,194, forward strand.
CCGCAGGGGCAGCCCCACGTCCACGACGGCGTCTCCACCGGTCGGGGTGAGCACCACGCGCCCTGCCTCGAGGCGCGCACCGTCGGCACCCGCCGGGATCTCGGCCAGATCGCGCAGCGCCCTGGAGACCTCCTCGCTCAGGGTCACCGGCCCGGCCGCTGGATCCAGCAGCAGCGCATGGAGCACCTCCCCGCCGTCGGCCGACGCGCCGAGCGTGAAGCGCACGCCCGGTGGCGGCGTCCGCACCGCCTCGTGGCACCACGGCCGCGTCCCGTAGACCGCCGTGCCGTGCCGTGCCAGCCATTCCCCCAGCTCCTCGAGCGCGCGGGCCTGCAGCTCGGGGATGCTGCCGTCGGCCCGGGGGCCGACGTTGATCAGCAGGTTCCCGTTCTTGGAGACCACGTCGACCAGCAGCCGGATCAGAGCGGTGCCGTCGAGCGCGTGGTCGGTCGACTCATCGGCGTTGCAGCCGAAGGAGAGGCCCAGGCCGCGAGTGGATTCGAAGACCTCGTCCTGCACGGTCCCGATGTCCTGGTACTCGCGGGTGAGCACGCCGTGCGCGGGCACGCCCCAGCGGTCGTTGACCAGGCCGTCCGGAACGGCGTCGAGGTAGCCGCGGAAGAGCTCCTGCAGGGAGTCCGGGCCGGAGTACTTGCCCGCGTCGGGCCAGTCGATGTCGTTCCACAGCACGTCCGGGGCGAAGCGGCTGATCAGCTCGCGCAGCTGGGACGCGGCGAAGCCGGCGAAGGCCTCGTCATTGCGCCGCAGCGCGAACAGCTCGTCGTTCGAGGTCAGAGGCGGGAACTCGCTCGCGTGCCAGTCGTGGGCGCCCGAGTAGTAGAGACCCAGCCGCAGCCCGGCCTCGCGCACCGCGGCGGAGAACTGGGCGATCAGGTCGCGTCCCGGCCCGCGACGCGCGGCGGTGAAGGGCGTGGTGGCGCTGTCCCACAGGCAGAAGCCGTCGTGGTGCTTGGTCGTCGGCACCACGTACCGGGCACCGGCGCGGCGCGCGAGATCCACGATCCCGGGGACCGCGTCGACCGCCGGGTCCCAGTCGTCGGCGAAATCCTCGTACGAGTGCCCGACGCCGTAGAGCCTCTCGTGGCGCTCCCGCGTGGGGCTCCCCTCGATGCGCACCGTGTTCGCGTACCACTCGGCGTACTGATGGCGGGCGTAGGCGTTCTCGGCCGTGACGTCGTGGCGGTCCAGCACGTCGGCCCAGGCGGGCACGGAGTACAGGCCCCAGTGCACGAAGACCCCGAGCTTCGCGTCGCGGTACCAGTCGGGCACGGACAGCCGCGGGTACGCCGTCGCAGGTGCGGCGTCCTCGGGTCCGTGGCGGTCATCGAAGCTGATCATCAGTACTCTCCATATCCCGTGTCATCGATGAATCGAGCGACCATCTCTCGGCGTCCGGCCGCCGAAGCCTCCCAGATGTCAGTGGTCTGCTGAGGGTCCGATGCGCGATCGAAGAACTGCCCTTCGTCGCTGTCCATGCGCGTCGGGACGCCGACGGGCTCGCTGAACCCTCCGGAGCCGGTCGAGAACACGGCCGTCTGCGCCTCGCGCATGAGCACCAGCGAGCCGTCGAAGGCGGTGGTCCCGACCACTCTCGACGAGGAGCCCGAGGCGTGCAGCAGATCGCCCGCTCCGTCGAGGGCGAGCGAGGCCGAGGGCAACCCGCCGGGCCTCCCCGCCGGGTCGCCATGCACCCTGCCGGCCACGTGCTCCAGCAGGCTGGGGAACAGATCCAGCAGGCTCACCAGGCGGGCGTCAGTGCCTGGGGCCAGGCCATCGCCGGCCACGATCAGCGGCACGCGATGCCCGCCGTCATATACATCAGCCTTCTGCCCGCGCAGCTCACCGTTGGGCAGGTGGTCCTCGAGCGAGCCGTCTTCGGGATAGCAGGTCGGGGCCCCGTTGTCCGAGGCGAAGATGATGAGCCGCGGGCGGGAGGAATGCTCCAGCGCCGCCTCGACTCGCCCGACGATGTCATCCACCAGGAGGATCGAGTCCGCCCGTGGCCCGATCCCGGACCGTCCGCAGAACTCCTCGGGAGGAACGCAGGGACGGTGAGGACCAGCCGTCGCCAGGTACAGGAATCGGGGCGGATCCTCTGCTCGGTCCGGTGCGGTGCGGCGCAGCCACTCGACGGCTTCCTCGGCGAAGCGGAGGTCGACCTCGTCGTCGCGCCATCCGGGTGCGGCAGGTCCGGGGCGCTGCGAGGTCACCAGCGGCTGCTTCGTCTCGGTGGGGAGGCTCTCCACGCGGTCGCCCGCCAGATAGCAGTAAGGCGGCATGTCCAAGGACCCCGAGATCCCGACGAAGTGGTCGAAGCCCCGGTCCAGCGGTCCGTTCTCGAACGGGCGCGTGTAGTCGACGTCCCAGCCGTCGGCTTCCATCGCCGGCTGGAAACCACGCTCAGGATCGATGTGTCGTCGGCCGCCGTCCGCCAGGGCCCAATCGAGCCCGAGATGCCACTTCCCGATCGCCGCGGTCCGGTAGCCGATCTCGCGCAGAGCATGCGCGATGGTCGGGACATCCTCGGCGATCAGAGCTCCGTCGGTCCCCCCGAGGACGGCCGACTGCAAGGGGCTGCGCCACGGATACCGCCCGGTGAGCAGCGCGTACCGGCTCGGGGTGCACACAGCCGACGCGGCGTGCGCGTCAGTGAACCGGCGGCCCGATGCGGCGAGCGCGTCGAGCACCGGGGTGGTGAAGGCTCTCGCGCCGTAGCAGGAGAGGTCGCCATGGCCTAGATCATCTGCGAAGACGACGACGATGTCCGGCAGAGCGTCGCCCTCGCGCGCGGTGAGTCCAGGGAGCGTCATCGAGCTCCTTCAGCGTGCGGTGATCGCCCCCAGGCGGAGACGTCCTGTGCGGACCAGGTGGCCGCATGCTTCTCGCAGCCCGCGCTCTGCATTCCCAGCAGGACCGCTCCGGCCCTGCCGGACATGGCGTGCAGCGGACTCACCACCAAGGGCGGCACAGACTTCCAGCCGGCTTCCGCCGAGAGCCGCTCTCCCAGCTGCTGGGTCAGTGCGACTCCGGCTCGGGAGACGCCTCCGACCAGGCTGATCACTGCGGGATCGATCGTCATGATCAGGGTGCAGAGGCCCGCGGCCAGCGCGTCGATCCCCTCGTCCCAGACGACGCGTGCGTCGTGGTCGTGGCCCCTCGCTGCGACGAGCTCCGCGACGGAGTCGACGTCGGTACGGCCGCTCCGGGCCGCATAGCGCCGCAGCAGTCCGGCGCCCGAGGCATAGGCGTCCAGACATCCGCGCCGGCCACACGCGCAGAGGTCACCGCCCGCGACCACCATCGCGTGCCCGACTTCTCCCGCACTTCCGGTGGCACCGGAGAGGACGGCCCCGTCCGCCACCAGGCACGCGGCGATGCCGGTCCCGATCGACAGCACCGCGTAATCGCGCGCGTCCCGGGCGGCGCCGAACGTTCCCTCCGCGATCCCCGCCCACCGGACGTCATGCCCCACCGTGAGAGGCACCTCGGCGATCTCGGGGATCCGACGGAGGGCCGCGGCGAGCGGCACCTCCCGCCACCCCAGGTTCGACGCGAAGTGCACCACACCGGAGGCCTCCTCGACGTGCCCAGGGCTGAGCACACCGATCCCTTGGAGCTGCACCCCGTGCGTCGCGGCCATGCCCGCGCACTCCACGAGGAGCGAGGCGAGGGTGTCCAGAGCGGCGTCGCCGTGCCCCGTCGGGCGACGACGCGCCTCCAGGGACACCCCGTCGCAGGTCACCAGGTCCGCGGTGACCGAGGTCCCTCCGATATCGACGCCGAGGACCGCTCCCGGCCTCATGCGGAAGCCTCAGCACGCACCGGAAGGCTCCCGTCGGCGGGCAGCGGGAAGTGACAGGCGACCGAGTGGGAGTCGCCCTCCTCCCCGAACTCGTGCACGGGAGGAGTGGTCGCGCAGATCTCCTGGGCGAAGGGGCAGCGGGTGCGGAACCGGCACCCTGACGGAGGATCCGTCGCGTTGGGCAGCTCGCCCTCCACGAGCAGCCGGTCGCGCTCGTCCTCGCGGTCGACCGTCGGGACCGCATCGATCAGCACACGCGTGTACGGGTGCCGCGGCGTCTCGCTCACGACGTCGGCGGGCCCCTGCTCGACCATCATTCCCAGGTACATGACGCCGATCCGGTCGGCCATGTGCCGCACCACGGACAGATCGTGACTGATGAAGACGTAGGCGAGGCCGTGCTCCGCCTGGACGTCCTTCATGAGGTTCAGGACCTGCGCCTGGACCGACACGTCCAGAGCACTGACCGGCTCATCGCAGACCACCAGCCGGGGGCCGAGTGCCAGCGACCTGGCCAGACCGATGCGCTGCACCTGCCCGCCCGAGAACTCATGCGGATAGCGCTCGAGCACGTCGTCGGCCAGTCCGACGTCTGCCACGAGCTCCTCGGCACGTTCCGACCTCGAGTCCTTCGTCCCGATCCGTTGGATGACCAGGGGCTCCGAGAGCACCTCGTCGATGCGCATCCGTGGATCCATCGCCGCGCTGGAGTCCTGGAACATCATCTGCACCTCACGGTGCGCCGCCCTGGACTCGCGCCGGCCCGTGACCACGGTGACGTCCTCGTCGTTCAGCCGCAGCTCCCCTCGGGTCGGGTTCTCCAGAAGGGCGATCAACCGGCCGAGGGTGGATTTCCCGCACCCGGACTCCCCGACCAGCCCGAAGGTCTCGCCCTCCCGCACCGAGAAGCTGACGTCGCTGACGGCGCTCACCGTCCCGACGGTGCGGCGGATGAACGATCCCCCCAGGGCCGGGTACTCCTTGGTCAGACCCGCGACATCCAGCACGGTCCCCGGTGCCTCGCCTGCGTCCGTGGCCGCGGAGTGGCCTCGGCCACCGACGGGCGTCTCGGGCGTGCGCACGTCGTCGAGGTCGTGGCCGGCCTCGGCCAGATCGCCGGGGTGCAGACAGGCGACCTCATGACGGTCGCCGCGCGTGATCACAGGCACCGGACCGCTCCGGCAGTCCTCCTGGGCCGCGTGGCAACGCGGGGCGAACGGGCAGCCGGTGGTCTCGCTGCGGAGGTCCGGTGGCATGCCGGGAATCGCGAAGAGGCGGTCGTCCCCCTGCCGTGCACGTTCGGGCAGCGCGGCCAGCAGCGCCCGGGTGTACTGGTGCGCCGGATCGCGGAAGAGCTCCTGGGCAGGGGCGGATTCGACCACCCGGCCCGCGTACATCACGGCGACCTCGTCCGCTCGCCCCGCGACCACACCGAGATCGTGGGTGACCAGGATCGTGGCCGATCCGAACTCGTCCTGGATGTCCTCGATCAGATCGAGGATCTGACGCTGAGTGGTCACGTCCAGAGCGGTCGTGGGCTCATCCGCTATCAGCAGCTGGGGATGATTGACCAGCGCCATCGCGATCATCGCGCGTTGCCGCATACCGCCGGAGAGCTGGTGCGGGAAGTCGTCGACGATGCGATCTGCTCGCGGCATCCCGACCCGTCGGAGGATGTCCACCGCACGGGTCCGGGCGTCGCGGCGCGAGAGCCCCTCATGGATCATGGCGCCCTCGGAGACCTGTGCCCCGATGGTCATGGTCGGGTTCAACGACGTCATGGGGTCCTGGAAGATCATTCCGATCTCGGTCCCGCGCCGGCGTCGCGACTCCCTCCCGCTCACGGCGGTCAGGTCCACCCCGTCGAACCGGATGGATCCGGAGGAGACGTGACCGTTGCCGGGCAGGAGCCCCATCACGGCGAGTGCGGTCATCGTCTTGCCGCTCCCGGACTCTCCGACCACGCCGAGCATGCGTCCGGCGCGCACCGTCAGATCCACGCCACGCAGAGGGGTGGCGACACCCTTGCGCTGCGGGATGGAGACGTGGAGGTCGGAGATGTCCAGCAGGACATCATCTGCCGGGGCGGGAGGGGTCATCTCATTCCTTGTGGTCAGGTCGTGACTCATCGCGTCACCGCTTCCTCAGTCGCACTTCGAAGGCGTCACGCAAGCCGTCACCCACGAAGTTGAAGGACAGCACCAGCAGGATGATGAGGATCCCGGGCGGGTACACCAGCCACCAGTGCGACGAATAGATCTCGGAGAGGCCGGACGAGAGCATCCCGCCCCAGTTCGCGGCCGGAGGGGGCACCCCGAGGCCGAGGAACGAGAGGTAGGCGACGTAGAGGATCGCGTCGGCGATCTGGAAGGTCGCGTTGACGATCACGGTGCCGATCGCGTTGCGGACGACATGGGTGCGGACCGCCCTCAGCGAGCCTCCTCCCATCCCGCGCATGGCGACGATGAAGTCTCGCGAGCGCAGCGCGATGGAGTCGCCTCGGATCATGCGGGCGGGGTTCAGCCAGGCGAAGGCGGCGATGGTGAGGACCAGCATCGGCACCGTCGGCGTGATGATGGTGGCGATCAGCATGAACAGGAAGAGGGCGGGGATGGAGAGCAGCGCATCCACCACGCGCATCATCACCGCGTCGACCCAGCCTCCGACGAATCCGGCGGTCGCTCCCCACAGCGTGCCGAAAGCCGTGGCGAGGAGACCGGCCGCGAGGCCGACGATCAAGGAGGTCTGTCCACCGAACATCAGGCGGCCGAGCTGGTCATAGCCCACGCCGTCCGTGCCCAGCGCGTATCCCTCGACGCCGGGGGCGGCGTAGGCGTTCGCCAGATCGGTGTGCACCTGGTCCGTGGGATGCAGCAGGGGCCCCAGGAAGCTGAAGGCCACGAGCCCGACGATGAGCAGGAGGCCGACGGCGGCCAGCCTGTTCTCGAAGAACACTGCTGCGCCCTGCCGCCCGAGGCTGCTGCGGCGCCGTCGGCCGCTCCGGCCTCCCCGGCCCCGTGCAGCGAGTCCAGGGGGTGTTTCCAGGGGCGTCTCTGCGGAGCCGGCAGGGCCCGTTGACGTGGCACCGGGCTTGCCGTGCCCGCCAGCTGGAATGGTCGACGTCATCAGGAGTCTCCGCTCAGTCGGACACGGGGATCGGCCACCGCGTAGGCGAAGTCGGCCAGCAACGAGCCGATCACCGTCGCCAGTGCCACGATGGTGGTCGTGGCCAGCAGGATGGGGAAGTCTCGGGTCTGTGTGGCCTGCCAGAACATGAGCCCCATGCCGGGATAGTTGAAGAGCTGCTCGACTACCAGGGCGCCGGAGAACAGCGCCGGGATGTACATGCCGAGCAGGGAGATCACCGGGAACAGGCTGTTGCGCAGCGCATGCCTGACCACGACCCGGCCACCGGAGAGACCCTTCGCCTTCGCGGTACGGATGTAGTTCTCCTGCAGGTTGTCGATCATCGACGAGCGCACGTACCGCGTGTACGCCGCGAGCGTGGCGATGGCGAGGGTGGCCACCGGCAGGATCAGCCCGGGCCAGTCCGCGAGGATCTCCCCGAGGCCGAAGCCCTGCGGTGCCTGCGGTGGCAGGAGGGAGGTGGTCTGCGAGAACAGGACGATCAGGAGCATCCCGAGGAAGAACAGGGGTGTCGCATAGGCGAAGAGAGCGACGGCGGTCACGAAGTAGTCGGGGACCTTGCCCCGGGTGACCGCCTGGATCGCTCCCAGCGGGATCGACACCACGAGGGCGACGAACGCCGCGAGGAAGGACAGCAGCATCGTCTTGGGCAGGCGCTGCACGATGAGGTCGGCCACGGGCTGGTTCTGCTGGAACGAGAATCCGAGGTCACCGGAGGCCAGGCGACCCAGATACATCATGTACTGGATGAGGAACGGCTTGTCGTACCCCATCTGCTCGTTGTACGCGTCGATCTGCGCCGGGGTGGCGTCGAGCCCCAGGGCGCTGCGCGCGGCCCCGCCGGGGAGGTTGTGCAGGAGCAGGAACGTCAGGAACGTGACCAGGATGATCACCACCATCGCCTGCCCTGTTCTGCGCAGGATGTACTGCCACATGTACGAGGTTCTCCTTCGTCCGAGAGCGTGGGGGATCGGCGCACCGGGGGCGGCATCGTGACGACGTCGGCCCCGAGCGGGTCACCCGCGGGTCCAGTCCTGCGGGTACATGCGCAGCATCGGATCCTGCGGGGAGATCCCCGTGAGGTCCTCCGAGAAAGCGCTCACCTTGTTGACGGGGTTCGGCATCCAGAGGACGGGCAGGTCCTCGGCCAGGTAGTCGTTGTACTCCTGGAGCGCCTCCGGATCGGAGGAGAACCGCGTGGCGTCGATCAGCTCGTCCGCCGTCTCATCGGAGTAGCTGCCCAGGTTCACCGGAGCATCCGTGGCGAAGAGACGTTCCCCCGAGGCGTAGACGGGGTAGTACCAGGAGCCCTGGGAGCCGAAGAACGACATGTCCCACGAGCACTCCTCGCCCTCCTCACAGACCTGGCTGACCGCCACCGAGTCCGGGACCTCCTTGATCTCCAGCCCGATGCCAGCCTGCGAGAACTGGCTCTGGATCTCCGCCATCATGCGAGAGCCTGCGGTGGATCCGGACTGGCTCGTCATCGTGAAGGCGAGCTCCCGCCCCTCCTCGATGCCTTCACCGCATTGGCCCTCCCCCGTGCCCGGGTTCACGCAGGTGCTCGCTCCGTCGGGGACCACGTCCCATCCGTTGTCCTCCAGGAGCGTCGTCGCCGCCTCGGGATCGAACCCGTAGGCGCACCCTTCGGAGGTTCCCGCAGCACCCGGCTCCTGCGGGACGGGCCCGCACGTCGGGGAGGCGGCATCATTCCACACGACCTCCGAGATCGACTCCTGGTCGATGAGCTGCTGCATGGCCTGCCGGAGGTACTTCTGCTCGAACAGCGGCCCGCTCTCGGGATTCGCGAAGTTCAGGGCCACATAGGTGATGGACCAGCCGTCCCACGGCTCGACGGTGTACCCGTTCTGCTCGATGATCTCCTGCTGGTCGAGCGCGTTGGGCGGGATGTACCCGTAGTCGATCCCTCCGGATCGCAGCAGGTTGAACTGGGAGGTGTCATCGGTGAACGGCTGGAAGACGACCTGCGACAGCTCCGCGGCATCCGCCCCCGTGTACTTCTCGTTGGCCGCGAGCACGACTTCCCCGCCGGGCGTGAAGCTCTCGAGCGTCCACGGGCCCGAGACGGTGCTCCACAGATCGTCGGTCGCGTAGGACGCCGGGTCCTCAGCCGCCGAGACGAGGTAGTCGAAGACGTCCTGGGCGGTGTCCGGGTCGCGGTCGAGGTCCCCTACCTCCCCCTCGTCCGAGGTCTTGTCCCAGGCATGCTGGGGCATCGGGGTCAGGGAGTTGAGCTGGTTCCCGATGTACCAGCCGGGCGAGTACACCTCGGTGGTGGTGATCGAGAACGTGGTGTCGTCGATGACGTCGAAGCTCTCGACGTTGTCGGGGAAGCCGCCCTCGGTATAGGAAGCCCAGTCCGCCTTGTTGGCAGCGATCAGGTTGAACCAGAACTCGACGTCCCGCGCGGAGATCGGGGTGCCGTCGGACCACTCCAGGTCCTTGAGCGCGGTCGTATAGGTCAGCCCGTCCTCGGAGACCTCGACGCTCTCCGCCACGGAGTGCTCGTGGTCGAGGTTGTACTCATCCTCTCCGCCCAGGTCGTAGGAGAACACAGAGGGATAGAGCGCCTGTCCGAAGATGTCGTTCTCGCCCCCGGTCTTCCCGGGCTGGGAGATGGGCAGGATCCAGGTCGGCGTCGTCATCGCGACGCTCACCGAGCTGCCGTCGGCCGCGGCCCCTTCGGGCGTGGAGCTGCCCGCGGTGCATCCCGCCAGCAGCAGGGCGACCGCTGCGGCCGCCGCGCCGATCGCACGAGAAGACCTCCCGATCGTGGCTCTCATGAGGAGTTCCTTCCGAGGTGGGTCCGGTCCCGCAGAGGGGGACGGAGGACGGATGTGCTTCGCTGCACCGCACGAACCGAAACGACCGGGAAGACCTCCGATGTCAGAGGTCGTCCAGCTCGGTCGATAGGCCGATCGGGCTGCCGGACCCCTCGAGGGATCCGACGTATGCAGTGTGCAACCTCTAGTGGCAGAACTTCATCCTGAAACAGCCGTCGTTATCGCATTGTGATCACAATCTGGCACAACTTCGGCCGTCACTGCATAAAGTGACGCCAGTCCAGCCCCACACATCAGGAGCTTCCATGGGACCCCAGGCCTCGCCGCCCCCCACGCCCGAGACGGCGGCTCAGCGCCCGCGGGCCGCGCGCACGAGCGATGCGGAGAAGCAGGCACTCGCACTGATCGTCGCGGGAACGGCGACCTCTCGTGCAGAGCTGCGCGAGAGGCTCGGCATCTCTGCGTCGACCGCCTCCGCCCTCGTGCGCCGCCTGATCGAGTCCGGTCTCGTGAGCGAGAGCGAACACGGGACCTCCACCGGCGGTCGCCGCCCGGCGCGCCTGCAGGCGGCCGCGAACGACTCGGCATGGCTGGTCGCCGAGCTCGGGAGCAGCCACATGCGCGTGGGGCTCTCCACGGCCGACGGACGGCTGGAGGGGGTTCGCGAGCATCGGATGAACATCTCCGAGGGGCACGCCGCGAGCGTCACCGCACTCGCCGCGTCCTGGCGCGAGCTGATCGACGAGCACCCGGCGTCCACTGTCCTCGCCGGCGCCGTCGCCGTCCCCGGTCCGGTCTCCGCCCTCACCGGCGACCTCATCGCCCCAGCGCGCATGCCCGGCTGGCACGGCGCACCGTTCGCCCGGGACCTGGCGGAAGAGCTCGCGATCCCCATCAGCATCGAGAACGACGCGCGCGCCGCGACGCTCGGAGAGCATCTCGCCCGCGCGGAGGAGAGCCAGGACCTCATCTACGTCAAGGCCGGCTCCGGCATCGGCGCCGGCCTCCTTCACCGGGGCGAGGTCGTGCGCGGCGGTTCAGGGGTCGCGGGCGACATCACCCATGTGCCCGTTCCCGGTGCCGAAGGCCGCCAGTGCAGCTGCGGCCGCGTCGGATGCCTCGAGACCGTCGCGAGCGGAGCCGCAATCACCCAAGAGCTCCTCGACCAGGGTGTGGAGATCAGCTCCATGAACGACGTGGTCGACCTTGCACTGACGTTCCATCCCGCCGCGACAGCGGCTATCCGCCGCTCCGGGAAGCAGCTCGGCACGGCCCTGTCCCCGCTGGTCAACTTCCTGAATCCGAGCACCGTCGTGATCGGGGGCGCCCTCTCCGGCGTCGACGCGTACGTCGCCGCGGTGCGCAGCGCGATCTACGACTCGAGCCTGGCGATGAACACCCAGGGCCTCACCATCGCGACCAGCAGCGCGGGTTCCGATGCCGCCCTCCTCGGGCTCGCCCGCCTGGCGCAGGAGCTCGCCCCCGTGCGCATCCCCGGCTCCGACTCTCCCGCCTGAGCCGCCACGTCCGACAGTCCATATCAATACCTCCTGGAGGCAGCCATGACACTCCCCCGCATCGCGATCGCCGGCATCGCCATCGAATCCTCGACCTTCACCCCCTACCGCTCCACCGCCGAGGATTTCGAGGTGCGTCGCGGCACCTCGGCGATCCTGGAGAGGTACCCCTTCTTCAGCGGCGCGGACGATCCGGGATCCGCGCCGGGGCCCGCGGCCTCGAGCGGTCTTGGCGGCGGTCCGTCGCCGGCCGGGCGTGCGCTGCGAGAGGCCGCCGAGTACGTCGGAGTGCTGCATGCGCGCGCTCTGCCCGGCGGCCAGCTGGTGCGCGAGGTCTACGAGGGCTGGAAGCAGGAGATCACGGAGGGTCTCGCCGCCGCGCAGGCCGAGGCGCCGCTGGACGGCTTCTTCTTCGACATCCACGGGGCGATGAGCGTGGAGGGCCTCGAGGACGCCGAGGGGGGCCTGATCACGGCGATCCGCTCCGTGATCGGGCCGGACGTGGTGGTGGGCACTGCGATGGACCTGCACGGGAACGTCTCCGAGACCCTCTTCGACGCCTGCGACCTGCTCACCTGCTATCGCCACGCTCCGCACATCGACGCCTGGGAGACCCGCGAGCGCGGCCTGCGCGATCTCGTCGAGACGGCGGCTTCCGTGCGGGACGGCGGCGCGCTCCCCCACAAGGCGCTCGTGCACGTGCCGATCCTGCTGCCCGGGGAGAAGACCTCCACCCGCATCGAGCCGGCGAAGTCGATCTATGCCGGGATCCCCGCGATCACGCAGCGCGAGGGCATCACGGACATCTCGTACTGGATCGGCTTCGCCTGGGCCGATCAGCCCCGCTGCCAGGCCGCGATCGTGGCTTTCGGGGACGAGGCCTCCGCCGTCGAGCAGGCGGCGCTGGAGCTCGCCGGCAGCGTCTGGCAGGCTCGCCACGACTTCGAGTTCGTCGCTCCCACCGGCACCTTCGAGGAGTGCCTGGACCAGGCGATCGCCTCGTCGGCCCGGCCGTTCTGGATCTCCGATTCCGGGGACAACCCCGGGGCGGGAGGGGCCGACGACACCACGCACTGCCTGGCCCGTCTGGCCGAGCGCGAGGAGATCCGCTCCGGAGCGGTGAGCGCTCTGATGGTCTCCCTGGTCGATCAGGTCTCGGCCGACGCCGCCTGGGAGGCGGGCGTCGGCGGGAGGATCCAGGTGCAGGTCGGCGCACGGATCGACACCCGTGAGCCCGGGCCGGTGCCGCTGGCCGTCGAGGTGGCCGCGCTCGACGAGTCCGGCTCGACGGGCCGCGCCGCCGCTCTGCGCGTGCTCGACGTGGGCGTGCGCGGCGAGGGCACGACCACGGATCTCGCGGCCGCCCGGCCGACGGGCCTGACCGCCGTGGTCACCGCGCGGCGCTCGCAGTGGGCGCGTCATGAGATGTTCGAACGCCTGGGCCTGTCGATGACCGGCTTCGACGTGGTCACCGTGAAGATGGGCTACCTGGAGCCCGACCAGTACGAGGCCGCGGCGGACTGGCTGCTCGCACTCACCCCGGGTGGTGTCGACCAGAACCTGGTGCGGCTCAGCCATTCGCGGATCGAACGGCCGATGATCCCCTTCGACGAGGAGATCCCCGCCCCGAGCGCCGCCGTGGTCCGGCACGGCGGCGGCTCGACGCGGGGATGATCCGGGCCCGTCGGCTGCCGGGTTGAGGGCCACAGTAGCCCCGCTGACGGGCATCCGGTGCGCGGTGCGTCGAGAGACCGTGGAGCCTCCGTCGAAGCAGGGTCCTGGAGCCGTCCAGCCACCCGCGTTAGTCTTCGATGACGCCCCGGACGAGGCACGCGCGGGATACGGAGCGGACACGCCGCATCGCCCCGTTGCGCAGCACCTCGTCCCCGCTGTCGGAGGGAATCGCGGATTCGCGTGAACGAAGGGATCGATCCACCGGCCCGCAGGCCGGACACCGGGGACACCACGCCCCGCGGCCCCCTCAAGCCCGAAGACCCCGGCACCGACGAGGTCTCCCCGAGCAGCGTGCACGTCTCCCCGGGGGACATCGACCTGCCCTGGAAGGCGACCGCCGAGCGCCGCTCCCTCTGGGGCCCGATCCAGAAGCCGCTCGAGGGCACCGTGCACGCCCCAGGCTCCGCAGCCGTCGGCCACCCTCGTTCCGCACGCTCCGGCCTGTTCTCGATCGGCGTCCCCCTGCTCACCGGCGGCCTGGTCGCCGCGGCGTGCCTGGTGGTGGGCCTCGGCACGGCGATCGTCGGCCCGCTCGCGGCGCTCGGGATCGCCGCCGGCGCCGGAGTGATCGCCGCTGGAGGCAGCGGAGCAGCCGTGCGCGCTCTCCGCGCGCCGACGACCCTGCAGGTCACAGCGTCGGCCGGAGAATCGGGGACCACCGCGCAGATGCTCGCGGAGATCCGGGCGGCGACGGCCCGCAGCCGGGAACGGACCGCGGAGCTGCGTCGTCGGGCCTCGGAGCCGACGGTCGGCCTCGTGCTCGAGAACGTCGACTCCCTGGCCCGGCGCATCGACGCCCTCGCCGACTCCGACACCCTGCGCGGGCAGCGCCCCTACGAGAGCGAGGTGACGCTGCTCGAGGGCATCGCCACGCGCTATGTCCCCGAGCTGCTCGACAGCGTCGAGGAGATCGTCGGATTCCTCGCGACCTTCGCAGGATCCGCCCGACGCGAGGCGCTCGCCAACCTCGAGGACATCGACCAGCAGCTCGCCGTGCTCGCCGAAGGGGTCGAACGGGTCGAGAGCGACATCGTCGCCGGCGTCTCCCACTCCCTGGACGTGCACGCCGAGTTCCTCCGCGCCCGCTTCGCCGACCAGCACCTCAGCCCGATCATCGACGTCTGATCCCCCACCATCCACCAGCCCCATCGCCCCGAGGAGGCCCCCATGGACAAGCTCCAGCCGCCCACACCCGAGCCCGAGATCACCCCCTCCGAGCCTGTCGAGGAGGTCCCTGCGGACCGGGCCGTCTCGATGCTCCCCGAGCTGCCCGACGAGCAGCAGCAGGACCTCGCCGCCCGCGCCGACCAGTGGGTCGACCAGATCTCCGCCCTGAACCCCCACTCGCAGGAGTTCAGCGCCCAGGTCGACGCGCTCGGCGCGGTGGCCCGCCGCACCTTCGAGCGCACCTCCGGCACCTCCTCGCGCTTCATGCAGCAGTCGCTGCGCGATGCGAAGGAGAGCGGTGGAGGCCAGGAGTCGGTCTCGAAGTCCCTGTCCCAGCTGCGCACCACCATGGAGGACCTCGCGCCGAAGGAGGACACCTTCGGGTCGAAGGCGCTGTCGTTCCTGCCGGGCAAGAAGTCCGCGAAGCGGTACTTCCGCAGCTACGAGTCCAACCAGAAGCAGCTGGACGAAGTGCTCGCGGCGCTGGGCCGCGGGCAGGAGATGCTGCAGCGCGACAACGCCGAGCTGTCCGTCGAGCGCCGCGCCCTCTGGGAGGATCTCGGCGCGCTGCAGAAGGCGTCCTCGCTGCTGGGTCTGCTCGATGAGCGCACCGTGCGCAGGGCCGACGGGCTGCGCGGCGAGGGCAAGCCCGATGCGGCCGACGCCCTCGAACGGGATGTGCTGTTCGCCGTGCGCCAGCGCCGCCAGGACGTCGCCACCCAGATCGCCGTCACCGTCCAGGCCTATCTCGCGATGGGCCTCATCGAGGACAACAACACCAAGCTCGCCCAGGGCGTCGACCGTGCGCGCACCACCACCGTCACGGCGCTGCGCACTGCGGTGATCACGGCGCAGGCGCTCGAGAACCAGAAGCTGGTGCTGGACCAGATCGACGCGGTCAACCGCACCACCGACTCGCTCATCGATCGCACCTCCCAGATGCTCGCGGACAACACCCTGAAGATCCAGGAGCAGGCCGCCACCTCGGGGGTCTCCCCCGAGACCCTGCAGAAGGCCTTCGACAACCTGTTCACCACGATGGACGGCATCGATTCCTTCCGCACCCAGGCGAACGCCAACTTCCTGACCACGGTGAACGCCCTGGAGCAGCAGGTCCAGCGCTCGCAGCCCTATCTCGAGCGCATGCAGCAGGAGGGCGGCGACGAGCACGAGACCCTCGAGAGCGTCTCGGACCTGCTCGAGATCGAGGACTGAGCCGAGGCCTGGACCGCGGTCGAGGCCTGAGCTCGGCGGGCGGGCCCGGCCCATGCCGGCCGACACAGGTCGGCAGGCGCAGGTCGACGCGTCGACGCTTCCCCGAGTTTTGTGGCCTCACGACCGATGCGAGCGTGTTATGTCGCAGGACATC
>NZ_NRGS01000017.1 GCF_002332425.1 Brachybacterium alimentarium
GAATGATTCCTTCCCCCGGCAGCGGCGGCACCCGCATGTACGGGGCGCAGGCCTGGCGCTTCGGCCCCAAGGATCTGGCGATGGCCAGCACCTACGGCGTCCCCGAGGGCAGTTCGCTCGCGGACTGGCCGATCACGTACGACGAGCTCGAGCCGTTCTACACGCGTGTGGAGCAGATGCTCGGGGTGAGCGGGGGCCCGTCGACCGACCCGTGGGAGGGCGCGCGCAGCGAGCAGCTGCCCATGGGGCCGCTGTCCCGCTCGCCGCTGGGGTCCCTGCTCGCTGCGGCGGCCGAACGCCTGGGTCTGGGCACCCAGCCGGTTCCGCTGCTGATCAACACGCGGCGCCGCGGCGGTCGAGCGGCCTGCCTCCGCTGCGCCCAGTGCGTCGGCTTCGACTGCCCCGTCGGTGCCCGCGCCGGGAGCCACAACACCACGCTCCCCTCGGCCCTCGCGACGGGGAACGCCACCCTCCTCGGCGACGCCCAGGCCTCCCGCATCGACGTCGGGCCCGACGGTCGCGCACGCTCTGTGGAGCTCGTCGGCGAGCGCGACGGCCGCCGCTGGCACCGCACCGTGCGGGCTGATCTGGTGGTCCTCGCCGCCGGGACGATCGAGAGCGCCCGCCTGCTCCTGGACAGCGCCACCGACCAGCACCCCGCCGGCCTCGGCAATGCCGCCGACCAGGTGGGCCGTCACCTGCAGGGCCATGTCTACGGCGGTGCCAGCGCCCTGTTCGCTGAGCGGGTGGTGGACCTGCGTGGTCCTGGTGTCGACATCTCCACCGCGGACTTCCGCCACGGCAACGAGGGCATCATCGGCGGCGGGATCCTGGCCGACGAGTTCGTGCCCACCCCCTCGAGCACGCAGCGCTACCTGCGCGAGACCGGCCTGGTCGCCGCCGATGCGCCCGTCGGCTCCCCCGAGATGGAACGGGCGATGCTGCGCCTGGGAAAGGTCGTCGGCCCCGTCCAGGAGGTCACCAGCGCTGACTCCCGCGTGCAGGTGAACAGGTCCCGTCGGGACCGCTTCGGCCGGGCGATCGTGCGCCTGTCCGGGAGCCTCCATCGTGAGGATCTTCGGGGCCGGGACCTGCTCTCGTCGCGCGCCGCGGACTGGCTGGCTGAAGCCGGGGCGGTCGACGTGCGGCCGATGAGCCCGATGCGTCTGCCCACGCCGCCCAGCGGCGGACAGCACCAGGCGGGCACCTGTCGCATGGGCACAGATTCGGCGACCTCGGTGGTCGGTCCGGACGGGCGGCTATGGGAGCACCCGAACATCGTGGTGGCCGACGGGTCCACGCACGTCACCAACGGTGGAGCGAACCCCGTGCTGACGATCTATGCGAACGCGCTGCGGATCGCCGAGGGGGTGGTGCGGGCAGGCTGACCGGGTCACGCGGACGCACTACCGCGGACTCATCTCACCGTCCACTGTCCTGCGTGTCACGTCGGGCTCGGTGCCGTGCGCAGCCCGGCGTACCCTTCCCTCGGCGCACCCACCGGAGCGCCGCCCCTCGCGTCGAAGGCCCTCCATGTCATCCACTGAGCACACTGTTCCCGCCGATCCCTCCGCGACCGGCCGTGACCCGCGCCTGGACCGTCCGTGGCCGGCGCTGTGGTCGATCGTCCTGGGCTTCTTCATGATCCTCGTGGACACCACGATCGTCACCGTCGCGATCCCCCGCATGCAGTCCGATCTCGACACCGATCTCACGAATCTGCTGTGGGTGACGAGCGCATATCTGCTGGCCTATGCCGTGCCGCTGCTGATCACGGGGCGACTCGGTGATCGCTTCGGGTTGAAGACGATGTACGTGGCCGGCCTGTTCGTGTTCACCGCCTCGAGCCTGTGGTGCGGACTCTCCGGGAGCGTCGAGATGCTGATCGTGGCCCGCGTGGTGCAGGGACTCGGTGCCGGCATGATGACCCCGCAGACGATGTCCATGATCACCCGCTTGTTCGCCCCGAAGGATCGCGGCCAGGCGATGGCCCTGTGGGGCGCGACCGCGGGCGTCGCCACCCTGGTGGGTCCCATCGTGGGCGGCCTGCTGGTGGACGGGCCCGGCTGGGAGTGGATCTTCTTCGTCAACATCCCGGTCGGCGTGCTCGCGCTGGTGCTGGCCTGGAGGAATGTCCCTCGCTTCTCGCGCCGCGCCCACTCCTTCGACTGGCTGGGCGTGGTGCTCTCCGCAGCGGGCCTGTTCCTGCTGGTCTTCGGGATCCAGGAGGGCAACACCTATGACTGGGGCACGGTCACCGACTCCCTGCAGATCGGCTCCTGGGACACCGGTCTCCCGCTCAGCGTGCCCGGTCTGATCATCGCCGGCGCACTCATCATGGTCGGATTCATCGGCTGGCAGGCGCTGACCCGGAGCGAGCCCCTGGTGCCCCTGTCGCTGTTCAGGGATCGCAACTTCTCGGTCGCCAACGTCGCGATCGCGATGATGGGCGCGGTCGTGCTGACCCTGTCCTTCCCCATCACCCTGTACTTCCAGCGGGTGATGGACATGTCCCCCACCGAGGCCGCGCTGATGACGACGCCGATGGCGCTCGTCTCGCTCGGCCTCGCCCCGTTCGTCGGCCGATGGATGATCACCCACAACCCGCGCTGGATGGCGCTGGGCGGATTCGTGTCCCTCGCCGTCGGGCTCCTCTGGCTCTCCCGGATCATGGAGCCCGGAGCGTCGATCGTGCTGCTCCTGCTGCCCTTCGTGCTCGTGGGGCTGGGCAACGCATTCATCTGGGGGCCGCTGTCGCTCACCGCGACCCGGAACCTGCCGCCGTCACTCGCGGGCGCCGGCTCAGGGGTCTACAACGAGACCCGTCAGATCGGCTCCGTGCTCGGCTCCGCTGCGATCGCGACGCTCATGAACGACCGCATCGCCGCCCGCATCTCCGACACCGTCGGCGAGGCCGGAGGGCAGGTGCCCTCCGGCGGCGAGGGCTCCATGGGTGGCACCCTGCCCGAGTTCCTCCACGCTCCCTTCGCCTCTGCCATGGCCGATGCGTTGCTCCTGCCGGTGGTGCTGTCCCTGGTGGGCGTGGTCGCCGCGTTCTTCATCGGGAAGCCGGTGGACACCGGGGCGTGGGCGAAGGACGAGTGAGCTCCGGCAGGAGCTCACGCCTGCGATGGTCGTGGTGCGTGACCACCGGATCAGCGGTCCTCCTTCGAGCGGGAGACGATCTTCTGCAGACGGGTCGGGATCCGCACTGCACGCTGTGAGCGATCGGTCGCCTCCGACCGCGGTCCGCCCGCCGGCCCCTTGTCCTCCCCTGCCGGCTGACCGTCCACACACCGCCCGCCGATGGTCACGCTCCGTCGGCCGTCCTCCTAGAGTGGGCACCATGGAATCCCTGCGCGCCGCCGACCCGATCTCCGCTCTCCGTGAGGGCGATGCCGAGCAGACGGATGCCGCCCTCCAGATCCTCTCCACCGTCTTCGGATACGACTCCTTCCGGGGCGAGCAGGCCCAGATCATCGAGCAGGTCGCGGGCGGCGGGGACGCCGTGGTGCTGATGCCCACCGGAGGCGGCAAGTCGCTGTGCTACCAGATCCCGGCGCTGCTGCGGAAGGGCACCGGCATCGTCGTCTCCCCGCTGATCGCGCTGATGTCCGATCAGGTCGCCGCGCTCGAGGCCGTCGGCATCCGTGCCGCGTTCCTGAACTCCACGCTCGAGCGCCACGAGGCGCAGGCCGTCGAGCAGCAGCTGCTGGCCGGCGAGATCGACCTGCTCTACATGGCGCCGGAGCGCCTGGTCCTGCCGCGCACCATCGACCTGCTCCAGCGCGCCGAGCTCGCGCTCTTCGCGATCGACGAGGCCCACTGCGTCTCCCAGTGGGGCCACGACTTCCGCCCCGATTACATGGGCCTGTCGGTGCTGGCGGACGCCTTCCCGACGGTGCCGCGGATGGCGCTGACGGCGACCGCCACCGAAGCCACTCACCGCGAGCTCACCGAGCGCCTGCGGATGGAGGGCGCGAAGCATTTCGTCTCCAGCTTCGACCGCCCCAACATCCAGTACCGGATCGAGCCGAAGGCCTCCCCGCGTGAGCAGCTGCTGCGGCTCATCACCGCCGAGCACGAGGGCGAGTCCGGCATCGTCTACTGCCTCTCCCGCAAGAGCGTCGAGACCACCGCGAGCTGGCTGAACGACCGCGGCATCCCGGCGCTGCCGTATCACGCTGGGCTCGACGCCCGAGTCCGCCAGGATCACCAGGAGAGGTTCCTGCGCGCCGAGGGTCTCATCATCGTCGCGACCATCGCCTTCGGCATGGGGATCGACAAGCCTGACGTGCGCTTCGTGGCCCACCTGGACCTGCCCAAGTCCATCGAGGGGTACTACCAGGAGACCGGCCGCGCCGGCCGAGACGGTCAGCCCTCCACCGCGTGGCTGGCCTACGGGATGGGGGACGTGGTCAGCCAGCGGAGGTTCATCGATTCGGGCGAGGGCAACGAGCAGTTCAAGCGCAATGCCCGCTCCCATCTGGACGCGATGCTCGGCCTGTGCGAAACGGTCTCCTGCCGCCGTGTGCAGCTGCTGCGCTACTTCGGTCAGGAACTGGGCACGCCGGCCTGCGGCAACTGCGACATCTGCCTGAACCCGCCGCGGACCTGGGATGCGACCGTTCCCGCGCAGAAGCTGCTCTCGGCCCTGATCCGGCTGGACCGCGAGCGCGGCCAGAAGTTCGGCTCCGGGCAGATCATCGACGTGCTGCTGGGGCGGGAGAACGATCGCTCGCGGCAGTCCCGGCACGACGAGCTCAGCGTGTGGGGCATCGGTGACGAGCTGAGCGAGAAGGAGTGGCGTTCGGTGATGCGCCAGCTGCTGGCGCGCGGCATCGTCGACGCAGAGGGCGAGTACGGAGTGCTGATCCCCGGCACGCAGGCGGGCCCCGTGCTGCGCAGCGAGGAGACCGTCGATCTCGCCGTGGACCGCACTCCGGCCAAGTCGGCCCGGTCCCGCCCGCGGCCGTCCCGGGGCGAGAGCGGCGGCGGTTCCCGTGCCGCTGAGGGGCTGGAGATCGCCGAGCGCGAGCGCTTCGAGGCTCTTCGCGCCTGGCGCACCTCGGTGGCGAAGGACAAGCAGATCCCGCCGTACATGGTGTTCTCCGATGCCACGCTGGTCGCGATCGTCCAGTCGCGCCCGGAGTCCGTCGACGCCCTCAGCGGTATCAGCGGCGTCGGCGCGAAGAAGCTCGCCGAGTACGGCGACGCGGTGCTGGAGGCCCTCGGCCAGTAGCGCGTCGGGCACGCACCGGTCTCGATCCGGCATCGACGGCCCTCCCCGTCCGCGATCCGGATATTCTGGGCACTTCTGTCAGCGAAGTCCCAGGAGCTCCTCGTGTCCCAGCCTCCCGCGTCCCCCATGCCCCAGTACGGTGGCCCGGTGTCGCCCCAGCCACCGTCGCCGACACCGCCGAAGAAGAACCGCACGGGCCTGATCATCGGCATCGTGGCGGGGGCCGCGCTCCTGTTCATCGCCGTGCTCGTGGTGATCGGCCTGATCATCTTCTTCGCCATGCGCGGCGGCGCAGCCAGCACGGACGGCGGCGAGAACGGGGGCGGGGACACGGCCGCCGGCCCGGAGGAGCAGGCCACGACCCTGGTCACCGACTACATGGACGCGCTGGTCGCCGGGGACTCCGCTGCAGCCTTCGACCTCAGCGCCAAGAGCTCGAGCGACATCGAGATGCTGCCGGCCGAGGCGTACGACGCGGCGCTCGCGGCGGCACCGGTGGCTGACGTCTCCGTGGGGGCGCCGGTGATGGACCCTGCAGGGATCGACGGCACCGTGCCGACCACGTTCACCGTGGACGGCGAGGAGGTCTCCTACGATTTCACGGTGAGCGACTACGACTCCGACGAGAGCTTCGAGCTCGACGCTCCTCGCTGGTCCGTCTACGGACCGGACGCCCTGGCCGGTCTCGGCGCCACGATCAACGGCTCCGAGCTGCCCACCGATTCCGGCACCCGCATCGCGATGCTTCCGGGCTCCTACGAGATCGCGTTGGGTGTGGACGGCTTCGCCCCGTCCGAGACCGACCCGCTGGTGTACTCGGACTTCGAGTCGGACCTCGAATGGCCCGAGGCGACCCTGACCGATGACGGTCTGGCCAGCTTCCGTGCCGCCGTGCAGAAGGCCGTGGACACGTGCATCGACCAGGACACCCTCGAGGCGGGCTGCGGTATCGGTGAGCTCCCGGCCGAGACGTCCGACGGCTACACGCTCACCGACGGCACGGTGAAGCGGAGTCTTCCCGAGGACGCTCAGCGCACGATCGACAAGATGTCCGCGACGCCGAGCTACGACGAGCCCACCTATGTCGAGGGTGAGTACATCGGCACCATCGATACGACGATGGACTGCACCAAGGGAGACCAGAAGGGCACCTGCGAGATGTTCATGGGCGGGGGCCTTGGCACTCCGAGCGTGGACATGGCCGATCCCGATCTGCCCGTCACCT
This sequence comes from Brachybacterium alimentarium, assembly GCF_002332425.1. Classification (GTDB taxonomy): domain Bacteria; phylum Actinomycetota; class Actinomycetes; order Actinomycetales; family Dermabacteraceae; genus Brachybacterium; species Brachybacterium alimentarium. Next base: position 6,468 of record NZ_NRGS01000017.1, read on the forward strand.
GGAGCTGATCGCCGACCCGCACAGCTCGATCTCCCGAGCGGACCAGCACCACGTGCTGGTCCGCTCCGCTGTTCGTGCCTGCATCCGCCAGCATCCCGCAGCATCCCGCAGGGGCATCCCGCAGGGCATCCTCCGTGTCATCGTCGACGGCCCCGCCCCGAGGTTCGGCCGGGCCTGGCACCGTCGGGCCGCCTCCGGTCACCTCACGCGGAGCATCTCGCGCAGCACCTCGGACTCCCCTGCACTGCCCTGCCGGTCCAGCGCCGTCCGGACGGCCGACGCCGCGGCCTCATGCGCACCCAGACGGCCGAGCAGCTCGCCGCGGATGACATGGAACGAGCGATGGGCGTCGAGCTCATCGGCGAGCGGCTCGAGATGGTCGAAGGCGACGGCAGCGCCCTCGGCCTCCGAGACCGCGACGACCCTCCCGAGCTGCACGAGGGCTGTGGGCCAGTGCATCAGCAGCGCGTCGTAGAGCTCGACCACCTCGCACCAGTCGATGTCCTCGTGTCGGGCAGGGACGGCGACGGCGGCCGAGATCGCGGCCTGCACCAGGTACGGGCCGCGCCCGCCCCGGGCGAGGGAACCGATCACCAGGTGATCGGCGCGCTCGATCAGCTCGCGGTCCCAGGCCGTCCGATCCTGCTCCGCCAGCGCGACAGGACGGCCCCGCTCATCGATCCGAGTGCTCGCCCGTGCCTGCAGCAGCAGTGCCTGTGCCAGGAGTCCGCGCGGCTCCGAGTGGTGCGGCAGGAGGTCCCCGAGCACCTGGAGCGTGTGCACCGTGGAGTCGAGCACTGCGGCCTGGGCGTCGGTCGTCCTCGTGGTCTCCCCGTCGCCCGCTGCTCGCGGTCCGGCGTCGCCCCCGGCCTCAGCTTTTCCGCGCATTCCCACGGCCAGGAGCACCGAGAGCACATCGAGGACGTCGAGGACGTCGACCAGCCGACCATCGAGCTCAGCGGCTCCCGGGACCCGGCAGGGAATCCTGCTGAGGCGTATGCGCTTCTTCGCCCGCGTGAGCCGCGCCGCCATCGTCGCCGTCGGGAGGTGGAACGCGGCAGCGATCTGCTCGGTGCTCAGTCCGCTCACCAGACGCAGGGTGAGGGCGATCCGGGAGGTCGGGGCCAGCGCAGGATGCGCCGCGAGGAAGATCAGCCGCAGCCGCTCATCGAGCACCACGGGCGCTGCCTCGTCCTCGATCCGTCGGACCGTCGCTGGCCCGTCGTCGGCCATGGTGCCGGCCATGGCATCGTCTCTGTGGCCCTCCGCGTCCCACACCAGCAGCGGAAGCTTGCGCTGGAGCGTCTGGGAGCGCCGGATCGCGTCGAGCGCGCGGCGCCGGGCCGCCGTGGTCAGCCAGCCGGCCCGATTCTCCGGGATGCCTTCGCGGGTCCAGGCCCTCAGCGCCTGGACGCAGGCCTCCTGGACGCTGTCCTCGGCGAGGTCCAGGTCGCGGGTGAGCGCGACCGTCGCCGCGAGCACCGTGCCCCAGTGGTCACGGTGCGCGGCGGCGACGGCCGCAGCGACGTCATCGGGGACGTCCGCGCGCAGGGCGTCGGTCACGCAGGGACGCTCCCGTGCACGCCCGCCTCGCCGACCGTCATCGGTCGCACCTCGACGCCGCCGCCCTGGTGGATGATCGGGTTGCGCCGTGCCACCGCGATCGCGGCGTCCAGATCGGGCACCTCGATCACGTAGAAGCCCACGATCACCTCGTCCACCTCCACGAATGGTCCGTCCACGAGGCTGTCCGCCCGGATCGAGGTGGTCGCGTCATGATCCTCGAGCGGGCTGCCGAAGATCATCACCCCCTCGTCCAGCAGCTCCTTGCCGTGGGCATCGTGCTCGGCCATCTCGGCCTGCAGCTGCTCGGGATCGGTCGTGGCCTGGCTGGTGGGGTGGTACAGGAACACGGTGTAGCGAGCCATCGGGATCATCCTCCTCAAGGGACGGCGTCTCTCGCCGTCCTCATCCTGATGTCGAACGGGATCGACAGGATCGACAGGACCAGCAGGACCGGCAGGACCAGCAGGACCGGCAGGACCAGCAGGGCCTGAAGGACCAGCAGGACCGGCAGAATCTGAAGGGCCCTGCGGAGGGCCTCAGTGCACCCCGGCCGGGAAGTCCGCCGGCTCGCCGGGCTGCCCGCCCTCGGAGAGGTCGATGCCGTAGTCCGCGGCGAAGCGCAGCTCGGTGCCCGCATAGACCTCCTCGACGCTCTGATCGAGGTGGAAGACGCGAGCTCCGCGCAGGCGGTGGTCCTCGGCGCCGCCCAGTCCGTAGGCCCCGAACCCGGTGCCGGGACCGTAGCCGAGCTGGATGCCGTAGTAGTCGCCCACGTAGGTGTTGATGTGGTCATGCCCCACGAACAGGCCCTTCACGTCGCCGCGCTGCAGCAGAGCGGCGAACATGCCGGAGTTGAAGGGCCCCGTACACTCGTCCTCGTTGCGCTCCCCCACCAGGGAATGCTTCGCGACGGCGCGGTCATGATCGTCCGGCGTACGCGAATCGACGCTCGCGAACCACATGAAGCGGTGCTCCCACAGGGCGATGTGCTGGAACACGAGCCCCGGCACGCGCGCGGCATTCCTGCGCTCAAGCTCCTCGGACGCACGCACGTACCACTGCACCTGATCCGGGCGCAGCCAGTCCCAGGACGGGTAGCCCTCGAAGTCCTGGCCGGCGATGGTCTCGGGCGCGTAGCGGCCGGAATCCAGCAGCCAGAGGGCGAAGGCGTCGCGGGTGCCGTCCGCTGAGCGCACCGGCAGCACCTGGTTGCCGGTTCCGGTCACGTCCCGTGCGCCGACGGTGTTCACGTTGTGCGGATACTGCTGCACGAAGGTCAGGTAAGCGGCCTCGTCCAGGCCGGTGGCCGCGCTCGAATCCTCGTCGTGGTTCCCGAAGGTGAGCGCCCACGCGATCCCGCGGTCCTCCATCGGTCGCACGACGTTGTTGATCGCCTGCTTCGCCTCGAGCGCGGTGGTGGGCGACCCGTCGATGACGTCGCCGTTGATGACCACCACGTCGGGCCGCACGTCGTCCAGCACGGCCTCCTGCAGGGCGATGGTCCGCTGGTCGGTGCGATGGCCGTCCTGGGTGTCGTTGAACTGGACGACGGTGAAGGTGCCGTCGTCATGGAAGGAGAGCTGATTGCGCACGATGCCTTCGCTCGGTCGAGGGGGCCGCTCCGGTGGGGCCGCCGGGGCGGGATCGGCCCCGGCGGTGCCCATCATGCCTGCTGCGGTCATCCCTGTCGCGGTGAAGTCCGCGACGCTGCCTCATGCGGGCACCACCCGTCGGCCGATGCGGGCCAGCAGCGCTTCCAGCGGTCCGCGGCTCCCTCGCCGGGCGAGCACCGCCCCGACTGCGACGACGAGCAGCAGGTGCACGCCGAGCACTCCCATGCCCGCGACGTACCAGGGCATCGTGGTCAGCTCCCCTCCGGAGAGGACGACTGCGGCGATCAGGCCGACGGAGGTGAGCAGCACGTGGAGCACGTACAGGCTCAGCGGCGCGGCCCCGGCGCTGCGCAGGATGCGCGCGGAGCGCCTCACGAAATGCCGTCCCGGAGGCAGCAGCCAGATCGCCGAGGCGATCAGGGCGACGGCGACACCGCCGGTGGCGAGCATGTCTCCCAGCGTCCCGGTGTGGGGCGCCGCCATGTACCAGGCACCCTGGGTGGACGCACCGAGCATCCGGGCGACCAGCGGAAGAGCGTGGCCGAGCAGCGCTGCCAGGACCCCGATCGCGGCGATCCGCCGGGCGGAGCACCGCACCTGCCCGGTCTGCTGGGCGTGCAGGAGACGGCGCATCAGCATCATCCCGAGCACGAGGTACGGCACCCAGGTGATCAGCGGGTACTGGCCGGTCAGAATGATGCCACGCAGCACCCCGATCGGGTCGTCGAGGCTGAGCAGGGTCACGGTGCCGAACTCGACAGGTCCCGGCACGCTCTGCGCCAGGGGATGACCTGCTGCCGCGAGCAGCACCAGGGGCGCCACGAGCGCTCGGCTGGGCACCAGGAGCAGGGGTGCCGTGAGCATCATCGCCAGCCCGAACGGCACCAGCACCACCATCACGGACGAGGGCAGCAGCTCCAGCAGCAGGCCGATCGCCACCACGCAGGCACCGCGCACCAGGACCGAGAGGACGGCCCCACGACGGTCACCGATCTCCAGCCGACGCCGGGTCGCGAGCACGAGGCTGCAGCCTCCGATCACGGCGAACAGGGTCGAGGAGGTGCCCTCGGTGAGCACGTGCGCGACCTGGGCGAGCAGTGCCTGGATCCCGTCGGCGTCGGGCACGAGCGCCAACGGCGCCAGCAGGTGCGCGGTCATCATGCCGACGATCGCGAGCAGACGCACCAGATCGAGGGCTTCGATCCGGGTCGCCGCGCGCTCGTGGGCAGGCTGGTGGTCGGGTGCGCGGGCGGAGTCGCGGACCGGCGCGAGCGCGGTCGCGGAGCCGCCGCGAGGAGCAGGAACGGGCGAGTTCGATGTCATGCCCCCAGCGTTCCGCTGCGGGCGATCCAGCGCGTCGGCGCACGGGTCGATCCTCTGTCCCCCTGCAGGGGGAGAGCGCGGCCCCCTACCAGGTCATACCGCAGTGGGAGCGGAGCGGAATCGATGTTGCCGTCGGCGTCGCGGCCGCCGCCCCGCCCCCGGTCAATCCGTCGCCCCGCGTCCCCACTCGCGCTGGAACGCCTCGCGACGCTTCGCCTGCTCCACCGGGTCCGGTACCGGCAGCGAGGCGATGAGTCGGCGGGTGTAGTCGTGCTGCGGGCGCTGCAGGACGTCGGGCCCGTGACCGTCCTCGACCAGCTCGCCGCGCAGCAGCACCCCGATCCGGTGGGCGAGCGAGTCCACCACGGCCAGATCGTGGCTGATGAACAGCGCCGCAAAGCCCAGGCGCGCCTGCAGGTCTCGGAACAGGTCGAGCACCGTGGACTGGACCGACACGTCCAGGGCGCTGGTCGGCTCGTCGGCGATCAGCAGCTCCGGATCCAGCACCAGGGCGCGGGCGAGGGAGATGCGCTGGCGCTGACCGCCCGAGAGCTCGTGCGGGTACCTCGTCGCGTACGCGGACGGCAGCTCGACGGACTCCAGCAGGGAGCGCACCTGCTGCGAACGCTGAGTCGTCGTCTGGCCCGGCTCGTGCACGACGAGCGGCTCGGCGATGCACTCCTCGATCGTCAGGTGCGGGTTGAACGAGGTGGCCGGGTCCTGGAACACGAACCCGATCCGCCGACGCACGGGCTTGAAGTCCTTCTCCCGCACCCCGTTCATCTGGTGCCCGAGCACCTGGAGGCTCCCTCCAGTGGCCCGCTCGAGACCGGCGATGGTGCGGCCGATGGTGGTCTTGCCGGAGCCGGACTCCCCCACCAGCCCGTACACCTCACCGGCGCGGATGGAGAAGTCCACTCCTTTGACGGCACGGAACGGAGCGCGTCCCAGGCGACCCGGATACTCGATGACCAGGTCCTTCGCGACCACGACCGGGGCAGCGTCCTCGATCTCCTGCTGCTGCTGCGTGCTCAGCGCCGTCCAGGCCGATCGGCGCCCCAGGTGCGGCACCGCGGCGAGCAGCTTCTGCGTGTACTCCTGGCGAGGATTCGCGAACAGCTCCTGCACCCCGGCGCGCTCGATGATCGACCCGCGGTACATGACCGCCACCGAATCGGCGAGGTCGGCGACCACGCCCATGTTGTGGGTGATGAGGATGACCGAGGTGCCGAAACGGTCGCGCACATCGCGCAGCAGCTCGAGGATCTCGGCCTGCACGGTGACGTCCAGGGCGGTGGTGGGCTCATCGGCGACGATCAGCTCCGCCCCCAGCGCGAGCGCCATCGCGATCATGATGCGCTGCTTCTGCCCGCCGGAGAACTCGTGCGGGTAGCGGTCGATGCGCTCTGCCGGATCGGGGATGCCCACGGACTCGAGCGCCGTGATCGCCTCGGCCCGGATCTCCTTCCGGGTGATCTTGGGGCGGTGGGCCTTCAGCCCCTCCCCGATCTGCCACCAGATGGGGAAGACGGGATTCATGGCGCTCGAGGGCTCTTGGAAGATCATCGAGACGTCCTCGCCCCGGAGCTCCCGGAGGCGCCTGCCGCTGAGTCCCACCACATCGGTGCCGGAGACCAGGATCGCTCCGGAATCCTCCGCCGTCTCGGGCAGCAGCCCGAGGATCGAGCGGGCGGTGACGGACTTGCCGGAGCCGGATTCTCCGACGATCGCCAGGATCTCCCCGGGGGCGACGCTGAGGCTCACCCCGTCGACCGCGTGGACGTCGCCGCCGTCCGTCGCGAAGTGGATGTCGAGATCGGTGATCTCCAGGCGGGCCGTGCCCGGTTCCGGGCTGCGGATGTCGCTGCGCGTCGCGCTCATGCCGCCACCTTCTTCTGCGCGCGCGAGCGCTTCTTGCGGGTGCGCAGGCGCGGATCGTTGAGATCGTTGATGGATTCGCCGACGAGGGTCACGCCGAGCACGGCGGCGACGATCGCGAGGCCCGGGAACATCCCGGTCCACCAGATCCCGCTGGTCGCGTCGCTCATGGCGCGGTTGAGGTCGTAGCCCCACTCGGAGGCGCTGGTCGGTTCGATGCCGAAGCCCAGGAACCCGAGGGCGGCCAGCGTGAGGATCGCCTCGGAGGAGTTCAGCGTGAAGATCAGCGGCAGAGTGCGGGTGGAGTTGCGCAGCAGGTGCGTGCCCATGACGCGCCGATGCCCGGTGCCGATCACCTTCGCGGCCTCCACGAACGGCTCGGCCTTCAGCCGCACCACCTCCGCGCGGATCACCCGGAAGTACTGCGGGACGAACACGACGGTGATGGAGATGGCGGCGGCGAGGATGCCGCCCCAGGCGCCGGACTGGCCGCCGGAGATCACGATCGACATGACGATCGCGAGCAGCAGCGAGGGGAAGGCGTAGATCGCGTCGGCCAGCATCACCAGCACGCGGTCCAGCCAGCCGCCCACGTAGCCGGACAGCAGGCCCAGCGCGACCCCGAGGAACAGGGAGGCCACGACGGCGCACACCATCACGGCGACCGCTGTGCGGGTCCCCCAGATCACGCGCGAGAGCACGTCGAAGCCGGTCACCGTGGTGCCCAGCAGGTGCTCGGCCGACGGCGGCTGCTGCCCGCCGAACTTCACGCCGTCGACCCCGGTGTCCGCGAAGCCGTAGGGCGCGAGCAACGGGGCGAACAGGGCTGTGAGCAGCAGGCCGATCACGAGGACGAGCCCCGTGACGAGCATGCCGCGCTGCAGGCCGACGCTGCGGCGCAGGTGGCTGACCACGGGCAGCCGCAGGTACCACGGAGAGCGCGCGGTGGCCGCGACGGTCGCCGATTCGACGGAGAGGTCGTCGGCGCCGCCCTCGCCGGGAGGAACAGGGTTCGAGAGCGTCATGTCAGTACCTCACTCGGGGGTCGATGAGGGCGGCGACCACGTCGACCACGAAGTTCGACAGGGCGACGATGACCGCGAGCATCATGACGATGCCCTGCACGGCCACGTAGTCGCGGGCCTTCATGTACTCCGCGAGCATGTAGCCCAGTCCGTTCCACTCGAAGGTGGTCTCGGTGAGCACGGCTCCGCCCAGCATCATGGCGATCTGCATGCCCATCACGGTGACGATCGGGATCAGTGCCGGTCGCAGGGCGTGGCGGGTGGTCAGGCGGGCTTCGGAGACGCCCCGGGAGCGCGCGGAGTCGATGTACTGCATCTCCAGCGTGCCGATCATGTTGGTGCGCACCAGGCGCAGGAAGATGCCCCCGGTGAGCACGCCGAGCGCGATCGCCGGCAGCACGGCATGGCCGGCCACGTCCATCAGCACGTCCATCCGGCCCAGGCGCAGCGCATCGAGCAGGTAGAACGGCGAGGGGTTGAGGATCGTGCCCATCGTGAGCTCGCCGCGGGTCGAGATCCTCCCTGCCACCGGCAGCCATCCCAGGCCCACGGAGAACACGAGCTTCAGCAGCAGGCCCACGAAGAACACGGGTGTCGCATAACCGAGGATCGCGACCACGCGCAGCACGGCGTCCGGCCACCGGTCACGGGTGCGCGCGGCGATCATGCCCAGAGGCACACCGGCGACCAGTGCGACCACCACGGCGTAGACGACCAGCTCGAAGGTGGCGCCGCCATAGGTCGTGAGGATCTCCGAGACCGGGGTGCGGTCGGTGTAGGACATGCCGAAGTCGCCGTGCAGCACGCCGCCGAGGTAGTCGAAATACTGCACGATCAGCGGCCGGTCGTAGCCGGCCTCGGCGCGTCGCTGCGCGAGCTGATCAGGGGTGAGGCGGCCGCCGAGGGCCGCCGTGATCGGGTCGCCGGTGATCCTCATCAGGAAGAACACGACCGTCATCAGGATGAACACGGTCGGGATGATGAGGAGGAAGCGGACCAGGATGTAGCGGCCGAGACCCCCGCCGGCCCGTCGGCGTGGACGCGCCGCGGGGCTGGCGGGGGTGTTCTCGACCTCGGTGTCGAGACCCGTGGTCACTTGCTGAGCGGCGAGAGACGGAACTTGAACGAGGAGTCCAGGGTGACTCCCTGCACGTCGGCCGTGGAGACGGCGATCTGCGCGCCCTGCAGCAGCGGCAGGGTCGAGATCTCGTCGGACACGATGTCCTGGATCTTCACGAACAGCGCTTCGCGCTCATCGGGGTCCTCGGTGCCGCGCTGCTGGGCGACCAGTTCGTTGACCTCATCGCTGCTGTAGTGGTTCACCAGGAAGTTGTCCGTGACGAAGAACGGCGTGAGGTAGTTGTCCGCGTCCGAGTAGTCGGGGAACCAGCCCAGCTGGTAAGCGGGATACACGTCGGTGGTGCGGTCGGTGGAGTACTGGACCCACTCGGTGGACTGGAGATCCACGATGAACAGCTCGTCGGCCTCGAGCTGGGACTTCACCGCCGCGTACTCGTCGCCTGAGGAGTTCCCGTAGTGATCGGGGTTGTACTGCAGGCTCAGCTTCACCGGGATCTCGACGCCCGCGTCCTCGAGCCGCTTCTTGGCCTTGGCGGCGTCGGGCCCGCCCTCGCCGTCGCCGTAGAGGTCCTGGAACTGGGTGCCGTTGCCGGGAAGGCCCTCGGGGATGTACGAGAACAGCGGGGTGTAGGTGTCCTTGTAGACCGAGGTCGCGATGGCCTGACGGTCGATGAGGTCGGCGGCGGCCTGGCGCACGGCCTTGGACTTCGCCGGGTCGGCGTCCTCCGTCTTCGCGCCATAGGGCATCGTGTCGAAGTTGAACACGATGTAGCGGATCTCGCCGCCGGGTCCGTCATGGACCGCCACGGCGTCGTCCCCGGAGAGGTCCTCGATGTCGGTCGCGGACAGCGAGCGCCAGACGCAGTCGATGTTGCCCTGCTGGATGTCCAGCTTCATGTTGTTCTGGTCGGCGTAGTAGGACATCGACACCTTGGAGGTGGCGGGCGTGCCGAACAGCCCCTTGTAACCCTCGAAGGCCTCATACGAGACCAGCTCGTTGAGCTTCCAGCTGGTGATCTGGTACGGACCGCAGAACGCCTTCCCGGAGACGATCTCGCCATCGGGGAGCACCTCGTCGGCCGGGAAGACCTCGGCGTCGACGATGGGCCCGGCCGGGCTGCACAGGACGTACGGGAAGGTCTGGTCGTTGGGCTCCTTGAGGTGGAACTCGACGGTCAGGTCGTCGACGGCCTCCACCTTCTCGAGATTCCCCAGCAGGCTCGAGGGGCCGTTGGGGTCGGCGATCGCGAGCTGGCGATCGAAGGTGTGCTTGACGTCCTCGCTGGTGAGCTCGTTGCCGTTGGCGAAGGTCAGCCCCTCTTGGAGCGTCACGGTGTAGACGTTCTCGCTCGTGAACTCGGCGGACTCGGCGAGGTCGGGCTCGGGCTTGCCGTCCTCGGAGCCGATCTTCGTGTTCATGAGGTAGCCGTAGACCTGGGTCCATACGGTCGAGGAGCCGTTGTCGTAGGCGGCTGCCGGGTCCAGGGCGGTGGCCTTGTCGGTGGTGCCGACGGTCAGGGCCCCGTCGGCACCGCCTCCGCCGCCGCCCGAGCCGCCGTCGTCCGTGGTCTGGGCGCAGGCCGACAGCAGGACGGGGACCCCGGCGAGCGACAGGAGCATCGTGCGTCGCTTGGGGGTGAACGCGGCATCGAACATGGGTTCCTCCAGGGGAATGGGACTGTCCGCGGGGATCACGGCACTGTGAAGCTGGGACGCCGCCGTGTGTGAGGCAGCGCACCGAGGCGTGCTCAGCAAGGTACCAGCGACACCGAGCCACGTCGCCCTCCACGACGGAAAACGCGATCCCGTCATGGAACCGTGACGTGAGCGGGGGTAGCATCGCTGATCCGCGAGCGATCGAAGGAGATCCCATGCCCGAGCATCCGTCGGCCCCGCACCACCTGGTGGAGGAGGGCGCACGGCTCGAGCGCGTCGCCACGGGCGCCACCTGGGCCGAAGGGCCCGTCTGGCTGCCGCGCCGTCGTGCCGTGCGCTTCAGCGACATCCACACCAACCGGATCCTGGAGTACTCGGAGGAGACCGGAGAGCTCACCGTGGTCAGCGACGACGCGGAGTACACCAACGGCCGCACGCTCGATCTGGACGGGCACGTCGTGGAGTGCTCGCACGGCCGGCGCGCGGTCCAGCGCGATACCGCCGTCGGCCCCGGGGACGCGCACCGCCCGATCACTCTCGTCGAGCGCTTCGGCCGCGCGCGCCTGAACTCCCCCAACGATGTCGTGGTGGCATCCGACGGGGCGATCTGGTTCACCGACCCCGCCTACGGCATCAAGCGCCCCGTCGAGGGCCACGCCGGGGACGAGGAGTACGGGGATCGCTATGTGTTCCGCTATGACGAGGAGGCCGACGTCCTCACTCCCGTCGTGATCGACGTGGAGGCGCCCAACGGCCTCGCCTTCTCCCCCGACGAGTCCCTGCTCTACGTCGCCGACTCCTCACTCTCCCCTGCTGATCCCGACACCACCGATACGGCGCGACCGCGCGACCACTCGATCCACGTGTACGACGTCGTCGAGGGCCGGCACGCGAAGAACGGGCGGCCCCTGGTCGAGGTCTCCCCCGGGCTCCCCGACGGGATCCGGGTCGACGTGGAAGGACGGATCTGGAGCTCGAGCCTGTCCGGCGTGCAGGTGTTCACCCCGGACGGCGAGCGCCTGCTGGACCTCGCCGTGCCCGAGAAGACCGCGAACCTGTGCTTCGGCGGGGACGACGGCCGCACCCTCTACATCGCGGCGTCCTCGAGCCTGTACCGGATCCGCACCACCACGACGGATGCCAGCACGGCCGCACGGGGCAGGGCGAGCCGCTGACCGGGAGGCTCGGCCCTTCCCGGAACTCGTGGGGTGCCTGGCGTCCCTGGGGTATCAGCCCTCGTTCCACCAGCGCAGCACGCGCAGCGCCTCGAGGGTGATCCACTTCGACGGCTCGCCCTCGGGCACGTCGACGTCGAACCACACCTCTCCGGGCAGGACCTTCTGCTGGAGCCACGTGCCGTCGCTCTGCTGCGCCTCGCGCACCATGGAGACCGCCTCCTCCATCCGGGGATCACGACGGCCCGCCAGACGGAAGTGCTCCAGTGCCCGCAGTGCCGAGTAGATGTGGCGCGGCGGGTACAGGAAGTGGTCGACCCACGGGCCCAGCAGCTCCTGGGTGCTGAGCCTCCAGGCGAGATGCCGCTCCAGCAGGTACTCCTCGCCGGAGGCGCGTGCGGCCCGGGTGGCCTTCGTGCCCCCGGTGGTCTGCTCATGGATCAGCAGCGCCCGCAGGGAGTTCAACGTGGAGTGCACGCTCGAGCGCACCGATCCGCTCTCCCATTCGCAGTTCCAGCCGCCGTCCTCCATGCGGTGCTCGACGAACCAGGTCGCGAGCGGCTCGACGTCCGCTCCCAGCCACAGACCGTTGGCGAGGGTCATCGCGTTGATGCAGCAGTCGACCTCGCCCGCCCAGTAGGGCAGCGAACGGTCGTACTCCCAGTGGGAGTTCTCCGCCAGGAGCTCAGCGGTGCCGCGCTCGATCAGCGGCGCAGGATCCATGCCCCATTCGCGCAGCGTGGTCAGCGTCCACGTGGTCGCGGTCCACGGCTGGCCCGGGAGGTTCTGGTTCGCGGGGTCGTCGAAGAAGCCGGCCGGGAAGAACGCCCCGCCCGCCCACTGGCCATCCGGATCCTGCTTCGCCAGCAGTGCAGCACCGAATCCCTCGACGGGGATGCGTGCTCGGGTGGCCTCCCACTGGGATGGCGGGGCATCCAGCAGATCCCGCTCGACCTGCCAGCGCAGCGCGGGGTCGGAATCGAGCAGCCAGGAGATCACATCGGTGGGTGACATACAGCGATCCTGCCTCACCATCGTGCGCGTGGCCAGGATCCGACCGGACGTCCCGATCAGGGGAGATCAGCGCGGATCAGGGGGATCAGAGCGGATCAGACGGGGAACGGTCCGAACCGGGACCACGCGACGAACACGGAGCAGATCGCGAGGAGGATCGAGGGCAGTGCCGCCTTCGGACCGTCGCCGCGACGGATGTGCACGAGCGCGGCGAACACCATCGTGATCGCGAGACCGGCCGCGGCGAGCGGGACGAGGATCGGGGCGACCCCGGACAGTGCCGGCAGCACGAGGCCGAGCGCGCCGAGGATCTCCAGCACCCCGATGCCGCGGATCATCCAGTGCGGGAAGTCCTCGACATATGGCGTGCGCTGGATCTGATCGTCGCGAGCGGTGAGCAGCTTGGCCGCCCCAGAGCCGACGAAGACGGCAGCGAGGGCGAAGGCGAGGATCCACAGAAGCATGTTCATCGGGGCGTCTCCTTCATCGGGGTCTCAAGTATCCCCCGTCCGCTGCGTGCTGTCAGGTGAAGCGACAGGCGGACCAGAGATCAGCCGGACCAGAGATCGGGCAGACCAGAGACCGTGCGGACCAGAGAGCGGGCTCATCGGCCGTGTGGGGCGACGCAGTCCCGTCCGCTGCAGTCAGTCGCGGGCGCGCACCAGCCGCTCGTGGCCGGTCTCCTCGAGCACTGCGATGTCGGAGTTCGCCTTGAGGAACTCGGAGAACGTGCGGTATCCGAGGGTCTTCTCGCTGAACGAGGGGTCCATGCGTCGCATGTGCGACTTCACCGCGGAGCTGTGCAGCCATTCGCTGTCCCCGCGGCCGCCGAGCTGCAGAGCGCGCTCGAGCAGGCGGGTCGCGGCCTCCTGCGGATCCTCGATCTCGTCGTAGCCCTCGTCCTCCACCTCGTCGGCGACGTCCGAGGCGGTCCGTGCGGTGGTCTCCGCCTCCGCGGTGCCGTCGGCGCCCTTCCCCTTGGAGCGTCCCCCGTTCCCGCTGGCTGCCTGCCCGCCGCCCTGACCACGGCGGGTGCGGGTGCGGGTGGGGGCGTCAGGGCGCTCGACGCCCGGGAGGTTGTCATAGGCCTCGAACTCGTCGCAGGCTGCGGCCAGGGACTTCGCGGTGGAGCCCGCGACGCCCATCGCGATCACGTATCGACCCAGCCGCCGGCAGCGCTGCGCGAGGGGCACGAAATCGGAGTCGCCGGCGACGATCACGACGTGGGTGAGATCGGGGGTGCGGAACATGTCCTCGACGGTGTCCACCGCGAGGCGGATGTCAGCGCCGTTCTTGGCGTAGGCGGCCGCGGGGAAGAGCTGGACGAGGTCCACGGCACGGGCCACTAGCTGCGAGCGGTACTCGGCATTGACCGGCGAGGACCAGTCAGCATAAGCACGAGTGAGCATGAGGGATCCGAACGAGGCGGCGTAGTCGATGATCGCGCCCACGTCGACCGTCGCCTTGGCCAGGCGCTCGGCGATCTCCGGCTCGGTGGGGTCGTTCATGATGCGCTGGCGGTCACGGCTGTACGCATTGCGTCCGTGCACGCGGTCGTACCAGGACATGACGATGTTGTCGAAGTCGAGATAGACGGCGACGCGGGGATCAGAGTGTTCGGCCATGGGGCCAGTCTGCCTGGTGTGGCACCCCCGAGGCGACGACAGCGCGCGCGGGCCGGCGGTTGTGGGAAGAGGAACGCGCGAGGAGGAACGACCTGGCCTGGGCTGACGGACTCAGGGAGCCCGGAGGCGGTCGTCGGCGAAAGCCGGCCGTCGTCGGCACACGCGGGAACGACCCACTGAATGCACGACCGTTCACGAATTTCTTCCTTCGCCGCATATCGGGCATGCGTTGTACGGAGAATTATTGACACATTCCCCTTCGGCCTCGGCCGACCTTCATGAATTCGCACCGGGTCACAGTGCTGGAAAGACCCACCGGGGCCACCCTGGACTGCACAAAACGGCGCACTGCACAGAACTCAGTCGGCAGCAGCGCGAGGACTGTGGAGGATCCGTCACACAACCCTTCCTCCACACGCCCCACCTCTCCTCCACATACCGTCGTTTTCCACAGCACCTCCTCCACATTCTGCGGATACCGCTCGGGAACTTTTTCGAGTTGTCCACAGACCTTTCATCACGCGTTTTCTCGCAGTAGTCTCGAGATATTCAGAGAGGTGGGTGCCGGGCGCGGGGCGGTCGGTGTCAGTGAACGGACGGGGGTCAGGGAATGAGCGCGGTGAAGTGCCTCCCGTCATGGGATGACGACGAGGACGACGCGACAGAGCAGCGCTTCCTGAACTCGCTCCCGCTCCGGCTGCGCATCGTGAACGCGCGGTCTCCGTTCACCCGGGACGGACTGCCGCAACGTGCGGACTGCGCGGATGACCCCACGCTGAGCGCCGCCGCGCGACGTGTCTGGGATGCCGAGAACGGCAGCGCGACCGCCCTCGCAGAAAGGTTCCGGGCACTTGCAGAGCTTGTCACCTGCGAAGTCGGCGAGGTCCCCGAGGAGAGCGACCTCGAGGCCGCTCGGGCGTCGATCACCCTGCGCGTCACGCAGGGAGTCGCCCGGTGGGAACTGCTCTCGGCTCACCGTGCAGTGCATCATCTGCCCCGAACGCTGGACCTCCTCTCCGCCGGCGACCTTCCCTCCTGGTGGTTCCAGCGCATGCTGCGCGAATCCGAGAACCTCTCCGACGAGTCCCGTCGTCTGCTGGACATCGCTGTCGCCACGTGGTCGACCGACATCCCCGTCGACCGCTTCATCACTCTGCTCCGCGCTTTGGTCGGCCTCCTCGCTCGCCGGGAAGAGGAGGACCTTGAGGCAGCGCCGCCTCCGCCACGCGAGGTCACGATCGCGCCCGACTCGACGAGCGGCGTCGGCTCCATGACCGCACGGGGTCCGATCCCCGAGATCCTCGCCTACTGGAAGAGACTCGACGAGACCGCCAGGGCGATCCAGGCAGCGCAGCGAAAGGCTCTTCGGGAGGGCACCGAGATCCCGTACGACGTGGATGAACTGGTGACGACGTCCGGCCGTCCGCTCCCGCTGGATCGACTGCGCTACGAGCTCCAGCTCCACGCCGAGTTCGATACCGAGGGGATCAGCGTGCCCACGCAGCGCTTCCGCCTCCACGTCACGGTTCCCGCCCTCACTCTCCTGGGCGCCTCCGATGCGCCCGGTCTGCTCGAGGGCACCACACCGATCCCGCCGGAGATGGCGCGCGAGCTCGCCGGGCGGGAGGGGACCTGGTTCAGGGTGCTCACCGATCCGTGCTCCGGCGCCTTCCTCCCTCTGCCCGCCGATCGTTACCAGCCCACGCCGGCGATGCTCGAACACCTGCGACTGCGCAACGCGACCTGTGCCGTGCCCGGCTGCACGCGGCCCGCGTCCTGGGCTTCCGAGTGCGACCACATCGAGGAGTTCGATCACGAGAACCCCGCGCAGGGCGGTCGCACGGAGCTCGAGAACCTGCACATGCTGTGCTGGCAGCACCACCAGGACAAGACCGCAGGGCTGCTCGATCCCACCAGGATCCCCACCGGCACGCGCGAGGCGGGGCGCACCCGGTGGCGGATCGGACGCGACGGTGACCAGGTCATCGTCGCGGACGATATCGACCTCGCCACCCGGATCGCGGTCGAACAGCTCGAGACGGCCTGGCGGGTCCACCAGTCGCGGCGGAAGTCAGCAGCATCATCGACGCAGGATCCGCCTCCGCACCGGCTCGCCTCGCGGACGTCACCACCCGACTCGCCGGCTCCCCCACCGCCCATCCCGCTCAGACCCGGGATTCCCCCGGGGGACTGGGACCCGAATGACCCGCCTCCGTTCTGAGCAAGCCCGCTCAGCCATCGGTTCCGGTCGCACGGCCTCCGATCTGCAACGCCTTCCTCCGGCGGTGAACGGTCAGATACTCGAGGCCCTCGCCGCCTGCCTGGAAACCACGCACGGTGCGCCGCGACAGCAGGGCGATGTCGCCGGTGCGCAAGGGCTCCTCGCCGCCCTCCGTGAGGAGCACGCCGTCGCCGCGCACCACATGGATGAGGGTGTCGACCTCCGCACCGACATGGGCGGGGATGCTCTCGCCGGCCGGAAGCCGGATCACATTCGAGTCCAGCTCTCGGCCGGGCTCGGCGATGGACCAGGCGGCGCCGCGACGGGGCTCGTCAGGCAGCTCGGAGGTGTTCGTGAGGAGGGGCATGGGTGGGCTCCTTGTCGTGGAGGGATAGTCGTCGAGGACCTGCGAAGGTTCTTCTCTGGTCAACCGTCTGCTGCGGTGGAGGTCGTGGAGACGGTGGCGGCGGTAGTGGCAGTGGCAGCGGCGACGAGATCCGCCGCCGGGCCGCCCAGCCGTCTCGGACCCTTCCACACGGCCGTCAGCGGACGACGCAGCCGAGCACCTGCCACCGGCACCCGGACCAGCTGGCCCGCCTCCAGCTGCGTGCGCACGGCGAGCATGCTCAGCACGGCCGGGCCGGCACCGGATGCCACCGCGATCCGGACCGCGCCGTTGCTGCTGAGCTGCTGCACCGGCGGGGTCGACGCGGCCTGCGGCACCAGCTCCTCGAAGGCATCGCGTGTCCCAGAACCGCCCTCCCGCACCACGAGGGCGGTCGTGGCGAGCTCCTGGATGCTCACCGGCTCCGTGCGTCGGGCCCAGGGATGGTGCGAGGCGACCACCAGGACGAGCTCGTCCTGGCGCAACGACAGCGCGTGCACCCAGCGCGGCACGTGAGGAGTCTCGATGAAGCCGAGCTGGAGCTCGCCGCTGCGGACCTGCTCCAGCACCTGCGTGGAGTTGAGCACGTTCAGATCCACCCGCACACGAGGGCTCGACCGTCGCAGATCGGTGAGCCAGGCGGGCATGAGGTTCTCCGCGATCGTCATGGACGCCCCGACCCGGAGGTCCAGCGTGTCCTCGTCGCGACTGTGCCGCAGCCACGCCGAGAAGTCGCCGGCCGCCTCGAGGAGCTCACGAGCGTGGGCAGCATACAGAAGACCGGCCGACGTCGGCCGGGCACCCCGCGGACTGCGATCCAGCAGGGGCACCCCCGCCTGGGTCTCCAGCTGGCCGATCATCCGGCTGGCATTGGGCTGATACATACCGAGCTTCCGGGCGCCCGCGCCGAGCCCGCCCTCGTCGACGACCGCGACGAAGAGCGAGAGAGCCTGAAGATTCGGAAGCTGATCGGGCATATCAGAAGGATATGCCCTACTCGACTATTGCCGTCTACCAGTGGGGACGCAGCGATGACACCGTTCTTCTCATGGCCCAGACCCTCACCGACGCTCCCCCGTCACTCCGCTCCTCCCTCCTGCCCGGACTCGCACTCAGCATCGGGGTCGCCGTCGTCGCACAGGTGATCGCCCCGTTCATCCCCGGGGTGAGCGCACTGATCATCGCGATCGTCGTGGGCGTGACCCTCGCCAACACCGTCTCCGTGCCCCAGTCCTTCGCGCCGGGCACGGACTTCGCGGCGAAGAAGCTGCTGCGGGCGGGGATCGTGCTGCTGGGCCTCCAGCTCGTGCTCGGCGACATCCTGGCGCTCGGGGCACCCATGCTGCTGGTGGTGGTCTGCGTCGTCGGAGGCGGCATCTTCGGCACCATCGCGCTCGGGAAGCTGCTCAAGGTGGACCCGCGCCTCAGCGTGCTGATCGCCTGCGGCTTCTCGATCTGCGGCGCGGCCGCGGTGGCAGCAGCCGCCGGGGTCACCGACCCTGAGGACGAGCACGAGGAGAACACGATCACCGCGGTGGCTCTCGTGGTCATCTTCGGCACCCTCATGATCGCCGCACTGCCCGCGGCCGCCCTGCTGCTGGGCCTGTCGGACCACGACGCCGGACTATGGGCCGGCGCGTCGATCCACGAGATCGCCCAGGTGGTCGCCGCCGGTGGCGTGCTCGGCGGCGGCGCGCTGACCGTCGCGGTGATCGTGAAGCTCGCCCGCATCCTCATGCTCGCACCGGTGATGGCGGTGCTCGGTGCCCGGGAGCGTTCGCGCGGTGCGGCCGACGCGAAACGCCCGCCCCTGGTCCCGCTGTTCGTGATCGGCTTCCTCGCCCTGGTGCTGGTGCGCTCCGTCGTGCCGCTGCCCGAGCTGATGCTCGATGCCGGCTCGATCCTGCAGACCACCCTGCTCTCCGCGGCGATGTTCGCGCTCGGCACCGGGGTGAAGGTGCGCAAGCTGCTCCATGTCGGGGCCCGCCCCTTCGTCCTGGCGGCGCTCGCCACACTCCTCGTGGCGGCCATCGCAGTGGGAGGCGTGCTGCTGATCGCCTGACTTTCCGCCGCATCTGCGGGCCTACACTGACTGTCATGACGCAGATACGGGTGCGGGATGCAGGAATGTTCCTCGGGGTCAGCGACGACACCGTCCGTCGCTGGATCGAGAAAGGGACACTGGAGGCCGCGGCGGACGCCCGCGGCAGAACGGTCATCGAGGGGACCGAAGTGGCACGAATGGCCCGCGAGCTGGCGGTGACTCCAGAGCTCGCGGGTGGGGCGAGGTCCTCGGCACGCAATCGCTTCGTGGGCATCGTGACGAACGTCGTGATGGACACGGTCATGGCCCAGGTCCAGCTGCAGTGCGGACCGTTCCGCGTCGTCTCGCTCATGAGCAGCGAAGCGGCCCGCGAGCTCGGTCTGGAGCCGGGGAAGATCGCCAGCGCCGTCATCAAGGCGACCCACGTGGTCATCGAGGCGGAACCCGCCGCTGCACCGACCGGCCCGAGCACCCCGAGCACTCCGGAGGGCGCAGCATGAGGGCGCCCCGTCATCGCGCCCGTCCTGGTCATCTCGTCCGTCCCGCTGCGGCGGCGCTGCTCGGCCTCCTCGTCACGGTCGGCGCCTCCGGCTGCGGCACCGGTGACGTGGACGCCGCCGAATCCTCGACACTGGTGGTCTACGCGGCCGCCTCGCTCCAAGAACCCTTCGAGGAGCTCGGCGAGCAGTTCGAGGCCGCCCATGAGGACGTCGAGGTGGAGTTCGACTTCGCCGGTTCCTCCACCCTTGTCGAGCAGATCCAGCAGGGCGCACCGGCCGATGTCTTCGCCTCGGCCGACGAGCCGAACATGGACACGCTCGTCGACGCCGATCTCCAGGCGGCAGATCCGGTCCCCTTCGCCACCAACACCCTGATGATCGCCGTGCCCACAGGGAACCCGGCCGACGTCACCGACCTCGCCTCGCTCACGCACGATGGCGTCAACCTCGTCGTCTGCGCGAAGGCGGTGCCGTGCGGTGCGGCGACCGGACGGGTCGAGGAGTCCGCCGGGGTCGAGTTCGCGCCGGTCAGCGAGGAGCAGTCGGTGACCGATGTGCTGAACAAGGTCACCACCGGAGAGGCCGACGCGGGCCTCGTCTACGTCACCGATGTGAAGAAGGCCGGCGACGAGGTCGAGGGGATCGACTTCCCCGAGTCAGACAGTGCGGTGAACACCTACCCGATCACCGCGATCAGCGACTCCGCACAGCAGGAACTCGGCCAGGAGTTCGTCGACCTGGTCACGAGCGAGAGCGGCCAGCGCGTCCTCGACGGATACGGCTTCGGTCGGCCATGAGGGCCCTCCCCCGCTGGGTGCTGATCCCCGGCCTGCTCGGCGCGCTGTTCGTGCTGCTGCCGCTGGTCGCGATGGCCGCGCGCGTGGAGTGGACCGAGTTCGGACGGCTGATCACGAGCGAATCCTCGCTGGCAGCGCTGCGGCTGAGCCTGCAGACCTCCTTGACCAGCGCCGCGGTCTGCGTGGTGCTCGGCGTGCCGCTGGCCCTGCTGCTCGCCCGCTCGAGCTTCCCGGGGCTGTCGATCCTGCGCTCCCTGGTGCTCATCCCGCTGGTGCTGCCTCCCGTCGTGGGCGGCATCGCCCTGCTCTACACCTTCGGGCGGCAGGGCCTGGTGGGCCGGCACCTAGAGGTCCTGGGAGTGCAGATCGCGTTCTCCACCACCGCCGTGGTGCTCGCCCAGACCTTCGTGGCGCTCCCGTTCCTGGTGATCAGCCTCGAAGGTGCGCTGCGCACGGCCGGCACCCGGTACGAAGCGGCGGCGGCCTCCCTCGGGGCGCGCCCCACCCGGGTGCTCACGCACGTCACCCTGCCCCTCGTGCTGCCCGCGCTCGTCTCCGGCACGGTGCTGTGCTTCGCCCGGGCGCTCGGCGAGTTCGGGGCCACCATCACCTTCGCGGGCAGCCTCCAGGGCAGCACCCGCACTCTGCCGCTGGAGATCTACCTCCAGCGCGAGAGCGACCCGCAGGCCGCGGTCGCGCTGTCCTTCCTGCTCATGATCGTCGCGATCCTCATCATCGCGCTCGCCCGGCGGAGGGTGCCGGCATGAGCCTCTCGCTGCAGGCCGTGGTCCCCGAGCGCGGGATCGAGGTCGAGCTCGAGGTCGCCACCGGCGAGACCCTCGCCCTCGTCGGCCCCAACGGCGCCGGGAAGTCCACGATCCTGTCCCTGATCGCCGGTTCGCTGCGCCCCGCCGACGGGCGGATTGTCCTCGGCGACCGTGTGCTCACCGCCACCGCCACCCGCACCTGGGTGCCTCCGCACGCGCGGGGCGTCACGACCCTCGCGCAGGACGCCGTGCTGTTCCCGCACCTCACCGTGCTCGGCAACATCATGTTCGGCCTGCGCTCCCAGGGGAGGTCCCGCGCCGCCGCCCGCAGCGAGGCGATGCGGTGGCTGCGGGAGGTGGGCCTCTCCGAGCTCGCCGGTCGCCGACCCGCCCAGCTCTCCGGCGGGCAGGCGCAACGGATCGCGATCGCCCGCGCCCTCGCGTCGGACCCTCGCCTGCTGCTGCTGGATGAGCCGATGGCGGCGCTGGACATCGACGTGGCGCCCGCGCTGCGCGAGCTGCTGCGGCGCTTCCTCGGCGAGCGCACCGCAGTGGTGGCCAGCCATGACGTGCTGGATGCGGTGACCCTCGCCGATCGTCTCGCGGTGCTCGAGAACGGGGCGATCGTGGAGCAGGGGCCGACGCTCGACGTGCTCGCCCGCCCCCGCAGCCCTTTCGCCGCACGCTTCGCCGGGCTGAACCTGCTGCGGGGCACCTGGGACGGCGAGGACGCCGTCCTGCCGAGCGGCGAACGCGTCCCGGCCACGTGCGATGGCGCGGTGCCCGAGGGCTGCGAGGTGCATCTCGCGGTGCGCCCGTCGGCCGTCTCGATCCTCACCTCCGAGGCAGAAGGCGCCGTTCCCGGCCCGCGGCTGCGCCGGCAGATCCTCTCGCTCGAACCTCTCGGAGACCTGGTGCGGGTGCGCGCCGACGGGATCGCGGCCGACGTGCCGCCCCAGCAGATCGCCCAGCAGCAGCTGCGTCCGGGACGGACGATCGCGATGGTGGTCACCGAGGACGGCGCCTCCGCATATCCCGTGCGTCCCGTGCGGTGAGGTGCTGACGCGGCGCACAATGGCCCGATGAGCGACTCCTCCTCGGGCAGCGGCCTCACCGTCGTCCTCGCCTTCACCGCCAACCTCCTCATCGCGATCGCCAAGACGATCGTGGCTGTCCTGACAGGCTCCGCCTCGATGCTCGCCGAGGCGGTGCACTCCTGGGCGGACGCCGGCAACGAGGTGTTCCTGCTGATCGGCGAGCGCCGTCAGCAGCGCGTGCCCGATGCGAGCCACCCGATGGGGTACGGACGGGTGGGGTACGTGTGGGCGATGTTCGCCGCGATCGGGCTGTTCGCCGTCGGCGCCGGGGTGTCCGTGTGGCACGGGATCCAGTCCCTGACCGCCGAGGCGGAGGACGGCACCAGCTACACCTGGGCGTATGTGGTGCTGGCGATCGCCTTCGTGCTCGAGGGCATCTCGTTCCTGCAGGCGCTGCGCCAGGCCCGCAGCGGTGCCCGCACCCGCCGCATCGGGGCGCTGCGGCACGTGAGCACCACCTCGGACCCGATGCTCCGCGCGGTCTTCGCCGAGGACGCCTGCGCGCTGATCGGCCTGGTCATCGCGGCATCAGGCCTCGCACTGCACCAGGTGACCGGTGATCCCGTCTGGGATGCGATCGGCTCGATCCTGGTCGGCCTGCTGCTGGGCGTGGTGGCCCTGATCCTCATCTCCCGCAATGCCGCGTTCCTCTCGGGTGAGGGCGGGTCGCCGCGGACGCGCAACCACCTGCTCCGCGTGCTCAGCGAGCATCCCGACATCGAACGGGTCACCTTCCTGCACACCGAATGGGTCGGCGCGGACCGGCTGTTCGTGGTGGCCTCGGTGGACCTGGTCGGAGACCTCGGCGAATCGGCGCTCCAGGAGCGGGTCCAGGCGGTCGAGGACCTCCTGGAGGAGGAGCCGGGAGTGACACGGGCGCTGCTCACCCTCGCCCGTCCGGACAGCACCGAGCAGCTGGTCCCCGATGCATGACCTGCGTTCGCTGCAGCGGGAGCTCCTGCACCGCCACGGGCCCCAGGGCTGGTGGTGGCCCGGCGAGGAGCCCTTCGAGATCGCGGTCGGGGCCGTGCTGGTCCAGCGCAGCCGATGGGAGCAGGCGGCGATCTCGATCCGGAACCTCACCTCGGCGGGTCTGCTCGCACCCGGCCCGCTCGCCGCGGCCGACGAGGAGCACGTGCGCGAGCTGGTGCGCGGCTCGGGCTTCCCCACCGCCAAGCCGCGACGGGTGCAGGCCCTCGCCCGCTGGGTCGCGGAACGCGCCGAGCACGCCCGCGCCCTGGGCGACGCGGCGTTGCGGTCGGAGCTGCTGTCCGTGGAGGGGATCGGCGCGGAGACCGCCGACGTGATCAGCCTGTACTGCTTCGGCCGGCCCGCATTCATCTGCGACGAGTACGCCCGACGGGTGCTTCGCGCGCGCGGCGCTCAGGTCCCCGGCTCCTATCCCGCGTTCCGACGGGCCGTCGCCCCGGCCCTCGAGCGGGGCGCGTTCAGCGTCGCCGAGCTGGCGGAGCTGCACGGGCTGCTGGTCGAGGAGGGGAAGCTGGCATCGCGAGCCGCGGCGAGGGCGCGACCGGGCCCCTCATGACCCGCTGGAGGACAGGAACGCGCGCACGGCGTGGTCGAAAGCGCCCGGGTTCTCAAGGTTCGGATAGTGGGCGGCTCCAGGGACCTCGACGAAGCGGCCGTCGGGGACCGCACCCGCCAGCCGCCTGGCGTTGCGGCGGTGATCCTCGCCGTCCAGGGCGCCGCACACTGCGAGCACCGGGGTCTCCACGGTGGGCAGCCGTTCCCAGGTCCTGCCGACGGGCGTGGGCGGATGCGGCGGGAGCGGGGTGCCGTCCTCCGCGAGACGGAGATGGTTCATGACGGTGTCCCGGGCCATGGTCCCGATCAGCTCCACCACGTCGGGGGCGACCTGATCCAGGGTGCGACGGGGCCCGGCGGTGAAGCGCTGGAGCACGTCGATCCAGGCCTGCAGGTCTCCGCCCTGCTCGGCGGCCCGCCAGTCCGCGAAGGCCTGCACCGCCCAGGGGTCGGAGAACTGCGGCTCGCTGGTGCCGGTGCCGCTGACCACGATCCCGGCGACCCGGTCCGGATGCTCGAGAGCGAGGTCGCAGGCGGTCCCTCCGCCCATGGAGATGCCGATCGCGACGACCTGCTCGATCCCGAGCGCGTCCAGGAAGGCGCACACGTCATCCACCAGGCGGTACGGCCCTTCGGCGTCCGAGGAGCCGCCGTGCCCGCGGGCATCGGGAACCAGGATGCGTCGGCCGGGGAAGGCTTCGAGCTGAGGGTGCCACATGCGCTTGTCCACCGCGCCGCCGTGAAGAAGCACCAGCGGTGGCGCGCTCGAGGACCGCTCCCCCGCATCGACATAGGCGATGCGCTGATCGGTCAGGTCGAGATGATGCTCCACACGATGATGCTCCATAGGACTCATGACACCCAGGTTGTCATATCTCACGCACGTAGACAACCGGGTTGTCATAATGGCGGGATGAGCACTCCCCTGCCGCCCGACGACCTGGCCGATCGACTCGCGGAGGTCTATG
Organism: Brachybacterium alimentarium; assembly: GCF_002332425.1. GTDB lineage: Bacteria > Actinomycetota > Actinomycetes > Actinomycetales > Dermabacteraceae > Brachybacterium > Brachybacterium alimentarium. Next base: position 30,747 of record NZ_NRGS01000017.1, read on the forward strand.
TGGCGCTGGGTCCCGTCTACCGCCGCGTCGCCCGGATCGTCGAGCACGACGAGCACAGCAGCGGACTGGCCGTCGGCGTGCGCAACGTGCTGGACCAGCTGCGCCGCACCGGCGAGCGCACCGTGCCCCAGCTCGCGCGCGCTCAGGATCTCAGCAGGCAGTTCGTCCAGCGCATGGTCCATGAGGCACGGGATCGCGGCTTCGTGGAGCTAGTGGACAACCCCGCCCACCGGCGTTCGTCCCTGGTGAGGATCACCTCCACCGGACTGCTCGCCATCGAGGCGGTCACCGAGCGCGAGCACGAGCTGATGGGACGCGTCGGAGGGGATCTCACCGGCGCCGAGCTCGACGCGACGCTTCGGGTGCTCCACCACATGGAGGCGGCGCTGATCGAGATCGAGACGGCGCGCGGAGCGCGCTGAGCGGTCGATGAGAAGATGTGACCTGTGACGACGACACTGCGCGCCCGGGCCGAGAAGGTCGATGCCGCCACTCCTGAGTCCCGCAACCGGGTGGTCGACTTCCTGCGCGCCGCCGCGATCACCGTGGTGGTGCTCGGGCACTGGACGATCGTCGCGGTGGATGCCGGTGGCGGGATCTCCCCGCACGGCGTTCTCGACACCGCCCGCTGGACCCATCCCCTGACCTGGGTCTTCCAGGTGATGCCGATCTTCTTCCTGGTGGGCGGATACTCCAACGCCCTGTCCTGGCGCTCGGCCCGGCGCAAGCAGATCGGATACGCCCAGTGGCTGCGCGCCCGACTGCGCCGGCTCGGCATCCCGCTGCTGCCGCTGCTGGTGACCTGGCTGCTGATCAGCGTGATCGCCCTGGCGGCCGGCGCTCCGACCGCGGCGCTGCAGCTCGCCACCCAGATGGCGCTCGTGCCCACCTGGTTCCTCGCCGCCTACCTGCTCGTGATCGTGGTGGCCCCGCCGCTGCTCGTGCTGTGGGAGCGCTTCGGCTGGTGGTCGCTCATCGGCGGGATCGTGCTGGCCGGACTGGTGGATGCCGTGAGCATCTCCCTGGACCGGCCGCTGCTGGGCTACCCCAACTACGTGCTGGTGTGGGCGACCTTCCACCAGGTCGGTTTCGCCTGGCTCGACGGCCGTCTCTCCGGGGCGGGGCGCCGTCTCGCCCTCGTCGCGATCGGTGCCGTGGGGCTCGCCCTGCTCGTGGGCCTGGGGCCGTACCCCGTCTCCATGATCACGTCGGGGGCGGACGAGATCAGCAACTCCAGCCCCACCCGCGTGACCATGGCGTTCCTGGGCATGCTCCAGGCGGGTCTGGTGCTCCTGCTGGAACGGCCGCTCACGGCCTGGCTGGCCCGACCCTGGCCGTGGTTCGTCACGGTGCTCGTGAACCAGCGGATCATGACCTGGTTCCTGTGGCATCTCACCGCTCTGGTGGGGCTCGCGCATCTGCTGCTCGCGCTCGGCGGCCCCGGGCTGGGGCCGACGCCGCTCAGCGGCCTGTGGTGGGCGACCAGGCCGCTGTGGGCGCTGGTGCTGCTGGGCGTCACTGCCCTGCTGGTGCTGCTGTTCGGCCGCTTCGAGGATCCGCGGACGGACGACCGCCACGCGCCGCCGCTGTGGCAGCCGCTCCTCGCCGCCGTGCTGGTGTGCTCCGGTCTCGCGGTGATGGCCGACGCCGGCATGGTCGGACCCGACGGGCTCCACTGGATCTGGCCGGTGCTGCCGCTGGTCGGCATGCTGGCAGGGGGCGTGGTGGGCCTGAGAAGATCGACGACATGATGCGTCCCCTGCTGCGATCCCGTCTCCCTCTCGTCGCCGCGCCGATGGCCGGCGGGCCCTCGACCGTCGCGCTCGCCCGGGCGGTCTCGAGCGCCGGCGCCTTCCCGTTCCTCGCGGGCGGGAACACGACGGCCGACGCGCTGGGTGCGGAGATCGATGAGGCGCGCCGGCTCGACGCGGACTTCGGGGTGAACCTCTTCGCCCTGCCGCCGCGCCCGATCGACGAGGCGGCGTTCACGGCCTACGCCGCAGAGCTCGCGGAGGAGGCGGCAGCCCTCGGCGTCACCCTGGAGCCGGCGCCCCGCACCGATGACGACTCCTTCGACGAGAAGCTGGAGCTGCTCACCCGCAGCCCCGTTCCCGTCGTCTCCTTCACCTTCGCGCTGCCCCTCCCCGAGCACGTCGCCGCCCTGCAGGCGGTGCGCTCGACCGTGCTCGCGAGCGTCACGACGCCCCAGGAAGCCCGCGCCGCCGCCGAGATCGGCGTCGACGGTCTCGTGGTCCAAGGGCCGGATGCGGGCGGTCACAGCGCCACTCACGACCCCTCCCGCACCCCTGCACCGATCTCGACGCCCGAGCTGGTGCGCCAGGTGGTCACCGCGGTGGACCTGCCGGTGATCGGCGCCGGCGGGTTGGACGGGCCGGTCGCGGTGCACCGGATCCTCGCCGCGGGCGCCCAGGGCGTGGCCGTCGGCACCCTGCTGCTGCGCACCGACGAGGCCGGCACCTCCCCGACGCACCGGGCGGCGCTCGCGGACGCCTCGTTCACCTCGACATCGTTGACCCGCGCCTTCACCGGCAGGCCCGCCCGCTCTCTGCACAACGCGTTCCTCGAGCGCCACGACGCGTCCGCACCGACCGGCTATCCCGCGATCCATCACCTCACGCGGGAGCTGCGCCGGGCGGCGGGCAGGGCCGGGGACGCCGACCGTCTGCACCTGTGGGCCGGGACCGGCTGGCGGCACGCGCCGGAGGGCTCCGCGGCCGACGTGATCAGGTGGCTCGCCAAGGGCGTCTGACGCGCTGCGCCTCAGGGTCCTGCAGCACCTGGGTGCCGATGACGCCCAGCAGCTCGAGCTTCTCGGCGGCGTCCGTGCCCTCGAGCGGGAAGAAGGCGTGCATCGACACGTCCTCGTCGGGCGTGAGCAGCACCTCGCAGCGCAGCTCGATCGCGCCCACCTCGGGATGCAGGAACACCTTCAGATCGCTCTGCCGCTGCGTGACGTCGTGCAGCGCCCACAGCCGGGAGAACTCGGCGCTGCGCTCCTGCAGTGCGTGGACCAGCGCGGAGACCTCCGCGTCTCCGCCGCGGCGGGCGGACGCGGCACGCAGGTCGCTCACGTGGGCAGCGGAGATGCGCTCCCAGTGCTCCGACGGCATCGGTCGGGCCGACGGCTCGGTGAACCAGCGCCAGAGGATGTTCCGCGCCTGGGAGCTCGTCCCCAGCAGTCCCCCGACCAGCGCCTGGCCGAGCGGGTTGGTCCAGAGCACCTCGCCCAGATCCGTCAGGACGACCACCGGCAGATCCGTCAGCCGATTGCCCAGGGCGATCAGACCCGGCCGCACGTGATGGCCCGCCCGACGCGGCGGCGGCGCGTGACCGCTGAGCCGCAGCAGATGATCGCGCTGCTCCCGGTCGCAGTGCAGCGCCTGCGCGATGGCGGCCACCACGCTCGCCGAGGGCGCAGAGCCCCGTGCCTGCTCGAGACGGGTGTAGTGGTCGACGGAGACCCCGGCGAGCATCGCGACCTCCTCGCGGCGCAGACCGGGGGTGCGGCGACGGGGACCCGCGGGCAGCCCCGCATCGACCGGACGCAGCTGCTCGCGTCGGCGGCGCAGGAAGTCGGCAAGTCCCCGGCGATCGATCATCGCCCCATCCTGCTCCGTCCGCGGGGCACTATCCAGGGACGGCCGCTCCCCGGATGCACCGGGCCTCGTGCCGAGCGCCAGGGACCTCCAGGCTGTCGGACATGACCACCACAGGAAACACCACTTCAGCCACTCCAGCCGCTCCAGCAGCTCCAGAGTCGTTCGGCACCACCACCCGTCGCCTCGGCGCGACGGGGCCCTCCGTCTCCTCGCCGGGGCTCGGCGCCATGAGCCTGTCCGGCGTCTACGGACCGACCGACGACGCCGAGAGCCTGCGCGTGCTTCACGCGTACCTCGACGCGGGCGGCACCCTCCTCGACACCGCCGACTTCTACGGGGCCGGCCACAACGAGATGCTCATCGGCCGCGCGCTGCGGGAGCGCTCGCGGGAGGACGCCGTGCTCTCCGTGAAGTTCGGGGCGACGATCGCGCCGAGCGGCATGCCGGTCGGCTTCGACGGGCGTCCCGAGCACGTGGCCACGTCGCTGGCGTACTCGCTGCGCCGGCTCGACGTCGACCATGTCGATGTCTACCGGCCCGCCCGCCTCGATCCCGAGGTCCCGATCGAGGAGACCGTCGGGGCGATCCAGGAGCAGGTCGACGCCGGGTACGTCCGTCATATCGGCCTCAGCGAGGTCGGAGCGGACACGATCCGGCGTGCCGCCGCCGTCGCCCCGATCAGCGATCTGCAGATCGAGTACTCGCTGCTGACCCGTGAGATCGAGACCAACGGGATCCTGGACGCCTGCCGCGAGCTCGGCATCTCGGTGACGGCCTACGGCGTCCTCGCCAAGGGGCTGGTGGCCGGACGCAGCGGCGGATCCCGGGACATGTTCCCGCGGTTCCAGGGCGAGAACCTCGCGCGCAACCGGGCGCTGCTCGAGCAGATCCAGGGGATCGCCGCCGCGAAGGGCGCCTCCATGGCACAGCTCGCGATCGCCTGGGTCGCGGCCCGCGGTGAGGACATCGTGCCCCTCGTCGGGGCCCGGCGCCTCGACCAGGTCACCTCGATGCTCGGCAGCACCGCGGTGCGGCTGGACGAGGACGACCTCGCGATGATCGACGCGGCCCTTCCCGTCGGAGCGGCCCAGGGCGATCGCTATCCCACCGCGTTCATGGACCAGCTCGACAGCGAGCGCTGAGGCGCCACCGACGCCGCAGCGACAGCAGAAGGGCCCCACCTCACGGCGGGGCCCTTCTGACGAGTCACTGTCTCACGGTTTCTCGAGTGGAGCTAAGGGGATTCGAACCCCTGACCTCTTCCATGCCATGGAAGCGCGCTACCAACTGCGCCATAGCCCCGTATCGGGTGTCCCCCTCATCGGGCGACTGCTCAAGATTACCCCGATCTGCGGTTCAGATGAAATCCGGAGCCAGGTTGTGTGACACCAACCTCATCCTCTGACCAGTGGTGTCGGAGACGAGCGGCTCGAGCACCGAACGATGGCAGTTCTCCAGGCCGGCGATGCCGCGGAACCCGTCCGGGTCCAGGCCCAGCAGCGCCGTGATGCCCAGCGTGATGGCTGCGCCATGAGCGACGACCATCACCGTGCGGCCGGTGTTCTCGGCGGCCAGGCGGCGGCACGCCTCAGCGACGCGAGCGGCCACCTCGGGGCGGTCCTCGAGATCCAGGCCCGCGACCGGGCGGTGGGCGCGCCAGTCGGCGTGCTCCTCCGGCCAATGGCGTCGGATCTCCTCACCGCGCAGGCCTTCCCACTGCCCGAAGCTGCGTTCCAGGAAGGCCTCATCCGTGGTCACGTCGAGCTCACAGGCCTGCCCCACGATGCGTGCCGTGTCCCGGGCGCGCTCGAGCGGCGAGGAGACGATGAGGTCCGGAGGATTCTCGGCGATGGCGGCGGCGAGCACCGCGGCCTGCCGAGCCCCGGTCTCGTTCAGCGGGATGTCGACCTGTCCCTGCAGGCGACCCTCACGGTTGAACTCCGTCTGCCCATGGCGCACGAGCACCAGGCGGGTGCGCACGGCGCCCCCGGTGGAATGCGAGGACTTCACTCCGAGCGGTCCGTATCGATCTGCAGGTCGATGACGGGCGCATCGCGCCACAGCCGCTCGAGCGCATAGAAGGCGCGGTCCTCGGCATGCTGGACGTGCACGACGATGTCGCCGTAGTCCAACAGCACCCAGCGGGCGTCCCGTTCGCCCTCGCGGCGCAGCGGCTTGCGACGTCGTTCCTTCTGCAGGGCCTCCTCGATGCCGCCGACGACCGCGGCGACCTGGCGCTCGGTGTCCCCGCTGCACACCAGGAACACGTCGGTGATCACGACCTGCTCGGAGACGTCGAGAGCGATGACCTCCTCGGCGAGCTTGTCGGCGGCGGCTTGGCCGGCCACACGGGCGAGGTCGAGGGATTCTTCGGGAGCGCTCACGCGGCTGCCACCTCCAGGGCGTCATGGATGTCGAGAAGTTCGGGGGTCGAAGCACCCAGGGCGGATGCCTCGGTGGGGCCGAGGACCCCGGTCAGGAGAAGGGCGACCAGCACGATGAGCGCGATTGCGATGAGGGCCCACACCGCCCACACCAGAGGTCGGCTGGCGGAGGTCTCCGGGCGGTGCAGGACCTTGCCGTCGAAGCGGGGTGCCGGGCGCGGGGACGGCGCCTCGGTCACGGGCACCTCTCCGAGCTCGACCCCGTCGTGGTCGCGATCGATGACGGCGGACTCGGCGTGGCCCGAGGAGCCCTCGGGCGTCGCTGCGCCGGTGAGCGCCTCGACACCGCTGCCGTCCGTCCCGGCGGAGGCCGACGTCGTCGCGTCGTCGTCGGCGGCGGGATCGGAGTCGTGCTCCATGGCGTCGGCCGACTGCGGTTCGTCTGGGACCGGGCCCAGGACTGCGGTCGCCTCGGGATCGTCGCTGAGCTCGATGATGCGGGCGCGTCGCCCGAACTTGCGCAGGGTCGGCACAGGGCTGTCCGGTCCCGGAGGCGCGACGGCACCGCGCACGCCGGGCACCGGCGCCTGCTCCCCGGTGATCGCAGCAGCAGTGCGGGACTCCAGGGCAGCGCTCTCCTCGGGGCTCAGCGCGCGGGCGCGGCGGCCGCGCCGCGGAGTGGTGTCGGGCTCAGTCATCGCCGTCACCTCCTGTGTAGAGGGCGTACTTGTTGATGTATTGGACGACGCCGTCGGGCACGAGGTACCACACGGGTCCTCCGGCCGCGACGCGGGTGCGGCAGTCGGTCGAGCTGATCGCCATCGCCGGGACCTCGATCAGGCTCACGCCGTCGGCCGGAAGGCCCGAGGTGTCCAGCTCGTGGCCGGGGCGCGTGACCCCCACGAAGTGCGCGAGGGAGAAGATCTCCGCCGAGTCCTTCCAGGTGAGGATCGACTGCAGCGCGTCCGCCCCGGTGATGAAGAAGAGGTCCGCCTCCGGCTGCTGGCGGTGCAGGTCCCGGAGCGTGTCGATCGTGTACGTGGAGCCGGGGCGGTCGATGTCGACCCGCGAGACCGTGAACACGGGGTTCGCGGCCGTCGCCACCACCGTCATGAGGTAGCGGTGCTCCGGATCGGAGATGTACCGCTCAGCCTTCTGCCAGGGGCGTCCGGTCGGGACGAAGACGACCTCGTCCAAGCCGAACACGCTCTGGACCTCGCTGGCAGCGACGAGGTGGCCGTGATGGATGGGATCGAAGGTCCCGCCCATCACCCCGATCCGACGTCGCTGCTGCTCCACGAGGATCAGTGACCGCCGCGCTCGTCGTGCTCGTCGCGCTTGCGGCGGCGCTGGTTGGTGCCGCCGGTGAGGTAGGTGAAGCCGAGCAGGATCATCATGGTCACGAAGACGCCGATCCCGACCATCGGTGGGGTGACGCCGCCGGACGCGTGTTCGCCTGCTTCGGCGAGGATCATCAGCTGGTCGATCATGTTCTTGGGGGCCTTTCCACGAGTGACCGGCCCATCATCCCACAGGCCCGCCCGCGGTCATGCTCCCACGCGGGTGATGCGAGCGCGGTCACGGCCGGACATGGCCCTGGCCGACCACGAGCCACTTCCCCGTGGTCATCTCCACCAGGCCCATCGGACCGCGGGCGTGCAGCTTCTGGGTCGAGATGCCGATCTCCGCCCCGAAGCCGAACTCGCTCCCGTCGGAGAACCGCGTCGATGCGTTGGCCATGACGACGGCGGAGTCGACCTCCGCGAGGAATCGCTGCTGGGAGAGCAGATCACGGGTGAGGATCGACTCGGTGTGCCCGGTGGAGTGCGCCCGGACGTGGGCGAGCGCGTCGTCCAGGTCGGAGACCACCTTCACCGCGAGCTCGAGGCCCAGGTACTCGGTGTCCCAGTCCTCCTCGGTCGCCGGCACGATCTCGGCCGATGTCCCGGCCGCCGTCAGGATCCCGGCGGACTCCTCGTCCACGTGGAAGCGCACGCCGGCCTCCGCGAGCGGCGCGGCCAGGCGAGGGAGGGCCTCGGAGGCGACGTCGCGGTGCACGAGGAGGGTCTCCAGCGCATTGCAGACCCCGACGCGCTGGGTCTTGGCGTTGACGACGATCGCCTCGGCCTGGTCGAGGTCCGCACTCGCGTCGACCAGGATGTGGGTCTTCCCGGTGCCGGTCTCGATGACGGGGACCAGGGAGTTCTCCACGACCCTCCTGATCAGGCCGGCCCCGCCGCGCGGGATCAGCACGTCGATCAGGCCGCGGGCCCGCATCAGGGCGTCCACGCCGTCACGACCGTGCTCGTCGATCCCGACGATGAGGTCCTCGGGCAGGTCGTGCTCGGCGAGCACCGAGCGCAGCACCGCGATCAGCGCGGTGTTGGAGTGCAGGGCCGCGGAGCCGCCGCGCAGCACCACAGCGTTGCCGGACTTCAGCGCGAGGCCGGCGGCATCGACCGTGACGTTGGGGCGGGCCTCGTAGACCATGCCGATCACGCCGAGGGGCACCCGCACCTGGCGCAGCTCCAGGCCGTTGCGCAGCACGGAGCCGCGCATCACCTCACCGACCGGGTCGGGCAGCGCGGCGGCGTCGCGCAGCTGCTGGGCGATCGCGTCGACGCGCTGGGGGTCCAGGGCCAGGCGGTCGCGCAGACCGGCGGCCATTCCGGCGGCGTCGGCCGCCTCGAGGTCGCGGGCGTTCGCGGAGACGATCTCCTCGGCCCGCGCGACCAGGGCGTCGGCCATGGCCAGCAGGACGGCATCCTTCGTGTCGCGGTGCAGGCGCGCAAGGCTCGGCTGGGCCTCCCGAGCGGCCCGGGCGGCGTCGTGGACAGCATGAACGGTCATGACCGGATCCTAGGCGGCCGACCGGGCCGAGGGCAGGTCCGTCTCAGAGCACGACCAGCTGGTCACGGTGCACCGCGGGCCTGCGGAACCGCTCCCCCAGCACCTCGCGCAGCTCGTCCGTCCCCCGGCCCGTCATGGCCCGCAGCTCATCGCTGCTGAATCCGGTGAGTCCGCGCGCGACGATCTCGCCGTCGGGGGCGGCGAGATCCACCGGCACCCCGTCGGGGAAGGTGCCGCGCACCTCCGCGATGCCGACGGCGAGCAGGGACCGGCGACGGCTGCGCACGGCCTCGGCGGCGCCCTCGTCGAGCACCAGCGTGCCCGCGCCGCGGGTCGCGAAGCGCAGCCACACCAGTCGCGAGCGACGGCGACCATGGTGGCCGGGGAAGAACGTGCCGACGTCCGCGCCGTCGGCGGCGGCGGCGAACTGCGCGGCCGACGTCATCAGCACGGCGGTCCCGGTGGTCGAGGCGAGCTGGGCGGCCGAGAGCTTGGTGACCATGCCGCCGGTGCCGACCTTCGACCCGACGCTGCCGATGCTCACGCCGCTCAGGCGGGCGGCGTCCTCGACGTGGTCGATGCGCCGTGCGCCGGGCTCGCGGGGCGGGGCCGTGTACAGGGCATCGACGTCGGTGAGCAGGAACAGCGCATCCGCGCCGAGCAGTTGGGCGACGAGCGCGGCCAGGCGATCGTTGTCCCCGAAGCGGATCTCGTGGGTCGCGGTGGTGTCGTTCTCGTTGACCACCGGGAGGGTGCCCAGCTCGAGCAGGGACTCCAGGGCGCTGCGCACGTTGCGATAGGTCTGCGGCCGGATCACGTCCGACTCGGTGAGCAGCACCTGCCCGGTGATCCGTCCGTGGTCCGCGAAGGCGGTGGACCAGGCGGTGGCCAGCAGGGCCTGGCCGACGCTCGCGGCCGCCTGCTGCAGCGGCACCTCCGTCGGCCTCCGCTCCAGGCCCAGCGGGCCGAGCGCCGCCGCGATCGCGCCCGAGGAGACGATCACGACCTCCGTGCCACGGCTCGCGAGATGCGCGGCCGTGGTCGCGATCGCATGGACGTGCGACTGGTCGAGGCGACCGTTCTCGTCGGTGAGGCTCGAGGACCCGATCTTCACCACGATCCGCTCGGCGGCGCCCAGCTCCTCACGGGACGCGATCCGGGCCGGCTGGCGCAGCCCGGCCCCGTTCCCGGCGTTCGACGGGGCCACGCTCAGCGAGCCTCGTCGTCCGATGCGGGGTCGGCCCAGTGACCGGAGCGGCGCTCGGCGTCCATCGCCGCGATGCGGTTCATGCGAGCCTCCGTGCGGGCCCGCTGATCCGCACGCTTCTCGTCGCGGGTGGGGCGATGGGTGTCCTCGAGGCGCTTGTCCGTCCCGCGGCGGCCCAGCAGCAGCTCGGCGCCGCCCACCATCGTCGGCTCCCAGTCGAAGACGACCGCGTCGTCCCCGGGGCCGATCAGCACCGTCGATCCGGGGACGGCGCCGGCCTTGTACAGCTGGTCCTCGACGCCGAGCTTCGCGAGCCGGTCCGCGAGGTAGCCCACCGCCTCGTCGTTGGTGAAGTCGGTCTGGCGCACCCAGCGCTCGGGCTTGTCGCCCTGCACGCGGAAGGCGGTGCCGCCGTCGTACTGCTCCGTGACGACGCGGAAGCCCTTGTCGTCGACCGCCTTGGGGGTGAGCACTATGGGAGCGGGCTCGGGCTCGGGCAGCGCGGCGCGTGCCTGGTCGACCAGCTCGCCGAGCACGAAGGACAGCTCGCGCAGGCCCTTGTGGGAGATCGCCGAGACGTCGAGCACCGGCACGTCGCGGTCGGCGAGGCGCTCGCGCACCATGTCCGCCATCTCGGTGCCGTCGGGCAGGTCGGTCTTGTTCAGGACGATGACCGTGGGGCGCTCCATGAGGGGCACCCGGGTCTCGGCCTCCTCGTCGAGGCTGTCGGCGTAGATCGCCAGCTCGTTCTCGATCGTCTCGAGATCGCTCAGCGGGTCACGATCGGATTCGAGGGCCGCCGCGTCCAGGACATGGACCAGCACGTGGCAGCGCTCGATGTGGCGCAGGAACTCCAGTCCCAGTCCCTTGCCCTGGCTCGCGCCGGGGATCAGCCCCGGCACGTCCGCGACGGTGTAACGGAACTGGTCGGCCTCGACGACGCCGAGATTGGGCACGAGGGTGGTGAAGGGGTAGTCCGCGATCTTCGGACGCGCGGCACTCATCGCTGCGATGAGGGAGGACTTCCCGGCACTGGGGAAGCCCACCAGGGCGACGTCGGCCACGGTCTTCAGCTCGAGCACGAGATCGCGCTCCTGCCCCTCCTCGCCGAGCAGGGCGAAGCCGGGCGCCTTGCGCTGCGTGGAGGCCAGCGCCGCATTGCCGAGGCCGCCCGAGCCGCCGCGGGCGGCGACGAAACGGGTCCCGATGCCGATCATGTCCACGAGCACGGTGCCGTCCTCGTCCAGGACGACCGTGCCGTCGGGGACGGGCAGCACGAGGTCCTCGCCGCGGGCTCCGTGGCGCATGTCGCCCTTGCCGAAGCCGCCGCCGGTGGCCCGCTGATGGGGCCGGTGGTGGTACGCGAGGAGCGTGGTGGTGGAGGAGTTGACCTCGAGGATCACGTCACCGCCGCGGCCGCCGTTGGCGCCATCGGGGCCCGCGAGGGGTTTGAACTTCTCGCGACGGATGGAGGCGGCGCCGTGGCCGCCCGATCCGCCGGCGACCTGCAGCACGACACGATCGACGAACGTGGCCATGGGGATTCCTCCAAGAGCTCGAGAATTGCGTCGAGGGGCGGAGCGTTCTGCTCCGCCCCTCGAAGGCAGCTGGTGCCCCGTGATACGGGGCGGGTGGATCAGACCGTCTCGACGACGCTGACCACGCGACGGTCGCGCTTGCGGCCGAACTCGACGGTGCCCGCGGTCAGCGCGAACAGCGTGTCGTCGTTTCCGCGACCCACTCCGTCACCGGGGTGGATGCTGGTCCCGCGCTGACGCACGAGGATCTCGCCCGCGCCGACGACCTGGCCGCCGAAGCGCTTGACGCCGAGACGCTGAGCGTTGGAGTCACGCCCGTTCTTGGAGGAGCTGACGCCCTTCTTTGATGCCATCTGGAATCAATCCTTCTCTGTGTTCGAAGGGATCGCTCAGGCGATGCCCGTGATCTTCAGCCGGGTGAGCTCCTGGCGGTGGCCCTGGCGCTTCTTGTACCCGGTCTTGTTCTTGTAGCGGAGGATTCGGATCTTCTCACCGCGAAGGTCTTCGACCTTCTCGGCGGTGACCTTCACCTTGGCCAGCTCGGTCTGGGCGGAGGTGACCTTGTCACCGTCAACCAGCAGCACGGGAGCGAGATCGACGCTGTCGCCCGCCTCGCCTGCCACGCGGTTGATCACGATGGTGTCACCGACCGACACCTTCTCCTGACGACCGCCTGCGCGGACGATTGCGTACACCACGTCACTGCTCCATCTTGTGATTCGGATCTGCACTTGAGTCATGCGCCTTGCTCGGCAGGACCGCGGACCTGCGACCGTCAACCTGACCCTCATGCCCCGGACGGGGCTTCAGGCGGGAGATGCGGTCGCGCGATACCTACCGGGAAACACGACTGCGGCACGTTTTGCGCCAGGGAACAGCTTACGATCCCCAGCACTCCAGGTCAACCACCAGACGTGCTGCGACCTGCGAGAACGCGGTCACACCCTGTGGAACACGTCACGGCTCGGTCGAGCTGCCCTGATCTGTCGCCTGCTGCTGGTCCGCAGTGCTGCCCGCAGGTGCGCTCTGCGCGACGCCCGCGGTGCCTCCGCTGGCGTCGGCCCCACCGGTCTCGCCCGCACCACCAGCAGCGTCAGCGCTCGCGGCGCTGGTCGAGGCGGCGGCGATCGAGGCGATCGTCGCGCGGGCTGCGGCGCGGCTGTCGGCATCGTCCTCGAGGCGGTGCACGTCGCGCGAGTCCTCACCCGAGGAATCCTCCGAGGAGGAGTCCTCCTTGGCGGAGCCTCCGCGCGAGCGACGGTTGCGACGCTTCGAGGACTTCGAGGAGTCGTCCCCGCCGCCGTTGCCGCCGTTCCCATTGCCGCCATTGCCGCCGTTGCTGTGATCGTGACCGAGGTCGCCGTCGATGTCGACGACGAGGCCGCGCCCGTTGCAGTGCTCGCAGTTCGCGGAGAACGTCTCGACGAGACCCTGGCCCACCCGCTTGCGGGTCATCTGGACCAGTCCCAGCGACGTCACCTCGGCGACCTGGTGCTTGGTGCGGTCACGTCCCAGGCACTCGACCAGGCGACGCAGCACGAGGTCACGATTGGCCTCGAGCACCATGTCGATGAAATCGATGACGATGATGCCGCCGATGTCGCGCAGCCGCAGCTGGCGCACGATCTCCTCCGCGGCCTCGAGGTTGTTCTTGGTGACGGTCTCCTCGAGGGAGCCGCCGGAGCCGGTGAACTTGCCGGTGTTCACGTCCACCACAGTCATCGCTTCGGTCCGGTCGATGACCAGGGAGCCGCCGGAGGGCAGGTAGACCTTGCGGTCCATCGCCTTCAGCAGCTGCTCGTCGATGCGGTGCTTGGCGAACACGTCCTTGTCCGAGACGTGCTTGGTCACGCGCTCCAGCAGATCGGGCGCGACGTCGGAGACGTACTCGTGGACGTCGTCGTAGACCTTGCTGCCCTCGACGATCAGGGAGGTGAAGTCCTCGTTGAAGACGTCGCGCACCACCTTGATGGCGATGTCCGGCTCCTGCGAGAGCGCCACCGGTGCGGACTTGCTCTTCTGCGCCTTCTGGATCTTGTCCCACTGGGTGCGCAGACGCTCGACGTCGTGGGTCAGCTCCTGCTCGCTGGCGCCCTCGGCGGCGGTGCGCACGATGACGCCCGCGTCCTCGGGGATGATCTGGCGCATGATCTTCTTCAGCCGCGTGCGCTCGGTGTCGGGCAGCTTGCGGGAGATGCCGGTCATGGAGCCGCCGGGCACGAAGACGACGTAGCGGCCGGGCAGGGAGATCTGGCTGGTGAGCCGGGCGCCCTTGTGGCCGATCGGGTCCTTGGTGACCTGGACCAGCACCGGGTCGCCGCTCTTCAGCGCGAGCTCGATGCGGCGCGGCTGTCCCTCGAGTCCCACCGCGTCCCAGTTGACCTCGCCGGCGTACAGCACGGCGTTGCGGCCCTTGCCGATGTCGACGAAGGCGGCCTCCATCGACGGCAGCACGTTCTGGACCTTGCCCATGTAGACATTGCCGACCATCGAGGTCTGCGACTTCTGTGCGACATAGTGCTCGACCAGCACGTCGTCCTCGAGGACGGCGATCTGGGTGCGGCCGGGACGCTCGCGCACCACCATGGAGCGCTTGACGGACTCCCGGCGGGCGAGGAATTCCGCCTCGGTGATGACATTGCGCTTGCGGCCGTTGTCGCGACCCTCGCGGCGGCGCTGACGCTTGGCCTCCAGGCGGGTCGAGCCCTTGACAGCCTTGACCTCGTCCCGCGCCTCGCGGACCTTCACGACCGTGTTCGGCGGATCGTCCGTGGTGGAGGAGGACTCGTCGTGCCCGTTGCCGTTCCCGCCGCCCGAGCGGCGGCGACGACGGCGCCGGCGGGAGCTCGAGGAGCTCGAGGAGCCGTGGTCGGATCCCTCGCCGTGATCGCTCGAATCCGAGTCGCCAGTGCCACCGGTGTCGTCGGACTCGGCGCTGCCCGCGGAATGCCCACCGCGGCGGCTCCTGCCGTCGGCCCCTTCGGAGTCGCGGGAGTCGCGGGAATCGTGAGAACCGGAGTCCTGCTCGTCGTCGGACTCGTCCTCCTCCGCGCTGCTGTCGTCGTCCTCTCCGCGGCCGCGACCGCGTCGGCCCCGGCCCCCGCGGCGGCGACGACGGCGCGAGCTGCCCGCGGTCTCGTGGTCCTCGTCGGACTCCTCCTCGGAGGAGTCCTCGGTGCTGGTGTCCTCCTCGACGGTGTCGTCGGAACCGGTGCCGCGGCGCGAGGAGCGGCGCGTGCGGCCCCGGCGCGAGCGGGAGCGGCCGGAGGTGCCGGTCTCGTCCTGCTCGGAGCTGTCCGAGCGTCCCGATCCGTCCGCGTCGGTGTCGTCGTCCTGCGAGGAATCCTCGTCCGCGTCGGCGACGTGCTGCGTCTCCCCGCCCACGGGGGCGTCCCCGGCGCCGACGGTGGTGCGCGGCTGCGGGGTCGGGGCCTGGAACAGCAGCGAGGCGAAGTCCATCTGGACCTGCTCACGGCGGCGGGCGCGGTCGTCGACCTCGGGGTCCTTCGCGGTCCCGGAATCGTCGGCGGCGCCGCGCGACGTGGCCAGCGCCCGCAGATCGTCGACGACGGGGTGGTCCTCAGACTCCTCCGTCGATTCGGCGTCGGTGCTGAGCTCGTCGGTCTCGGCTGCGGGCTCGGTGGCCTCGGGCTCGGTGGGCTCGGTGGGCTCCGGCGCGGCGGCCCGGCGCTGAGTGCGGGTGCGGCGCGTGCGCTTCGGCTCGGTGCGCTCGGGCTGGGCCTCGGTGTCGGGCTGGGCCTCAGGAGCCTCGGGGGCGGCGTTCTCCGGCTCAGCGGTCGTGCTCTCCGGCTCAGCGATCGCGCTGTCCGGCTCAGCGGCCGGGATCACCGGTGCACCCGCGGGAGCGCCGGCTCGACGCCGGGGGCGCTTCGTCGGAGCCGACGGGGCGGGTTCGGCGGGGGCGTCGCTCTGCTGCGCGACGATCGTCCGGGGTGCTGCGGACTGCTCGGGAGCCTCCAGGGGCTCCGGGGTCACCGGGGCCGGAGCCCCTGCCGGCGCACCGGCGCGGCGGCGGCGCCGCGTGGTGGGCGTGGGATCCGACGAGTCGTTCTCGGGATTACGGGTGCTGTCAGCCATGCGGCCGTCTCCTTCTGAAGGAACCAGCGCACCCTGGTTCCGGATGGTCATCGTCCCTGAGGACGGAAGTCTCAAGCCCTCGCCGTCGCGCAGCTCCCTGGACGGAAGCGCTGCGATGCCGATCGCGGGAGCACAGCGGTCGCGGTAGGACGCGTTGCCGGTGCTCCGACGTGACGACGCCGGGAGGTTCCCCCACCCGGTACGGAGCAGGAGAGTGCCAGCGTCAGTATGGCACAGCCCTCTTCGCGCCCCGCGAGCGACATGCACGAACGCGCACGCCCTGGGCAGGAGCGCCGAAGGGGAGGACCATGGTCCTGCTGGACGCCCCCACGGAGCCATAGATTTCGTGATGGCGTATCGCACTCCCAGGAGGATCCATGGAAGCCCTGGACATCGCACGATGGCAGTTCGGCATCACGACCGTCTACCACTTCATCTTCGTCCCGCTCACGATCGGTCTGTCGCTGCTCGTGGCGGTCATGCAGACCACGTCGGTGCTGTCCAAGGACCCGGTGCGCAAGGACGCCTGGACCCGGATGACCAAGTTCTTCGGCTCCCTGCTGATCGTGAACTTCGGCATCGGGATCGCCACCGGCATCGTCCAGGAGTTCCAGTTCGGGATGAACTGGTCGGAGTACTCGCGGTTCGTCGGTGACGTGTTCGGGGCGCCTCTCGCGCTCGAGGGGCTCGCCGCCTTCTTCCTCGAATCCGTGTTCCTGGGACTGTGGATCTTCGGCTGGGGCAAGCTGCCCGAGAAGATCCATCTGCTCACCATCTGGGCGGTGGCGATCGGCTCGACGCTCTCGGCGTACTTCATCATCGCCGCGAACTCGTTCATGCAGCATCCCGTGGGCGCGATGCTGAACCCCGAGACCGGCCGTGCCGAGCTCGATCCCTCGCAGGGCTCGCTGTGGGCGGTGCTGACCAACGTGACCGCGATGGCCGCCTTCCCGCACGTCGTCTCCGGTGCCTGGCTGGTCGCGGGCGCCTTCGTCACCGGCGTCGCCTCCTGGCACATGGTCCGCCACCACAACAGGGCGCGCGACATCGGCCTGGAGACCCCCGAGGGCGAGGAGCACCACCACGCCGCCCGTGACCTCTACCGGCCGGTGGTGCGCTTCGGCGTGATCGCGATGTTCATCTCGGCGATCGTGCTGGTGGTCTCCGGCGACTTCCAGGCCCAGATCATGTTCAAGCAGCAGCCGATGAAGATGGCGTCGGCCGAGGCCCTGTGCGAGACCGAGACCGGCGCGAGCTTCTCGATCCTCACCGTCGGCGGCCCGAACGCCTTCAGCGAGAACTGCGACGACGTCACCCACCTCATCGAGGTCCCCTACGTGACCTCGTTCCTGGCCACCCACACCTTCGATGCGGAGCTGCAGGGCGTCAACGATCTCAGCGCCCAGTACCAGGAGCAGTTCGGCGAGACGGTCACCGATGTCCACGGCCAGGAGATCGCCGTCGACTACCGGCCCAACCTCTTCGTCACCTACTGGTCCTTCCGGCTCATGATGGGCCTGGCTGCCTTCAGCGGCATCCTCGCCTTCTGGGCGCTCTGGGTGACGCGGGGCAAGGGCGAGAACGCGCGCACCACCGGCTCGAAGCTGTTCCAGTGGTTCGCGGTGCTGTCGATCCCGATGCCGTTCTTCGCGAACTCCGCCGGCTGGGTGTTCACGGAGATGGGCCGGCAGCCCTGGGTGGTCCATCCCAATCCGGACGATCCCACGATCCGGCTGATGACCACCCAGGCCGTCTCCGGCAATCCCGGCTGGATGGTCGCGACCAGCCTGATCGCCTTCACCCTCGTCTACGGGGTGCTCGCCGTGATCTGGTTCCAGATGATGCGCAAGGCCGCTCTGAAGGGCGTTCCGCTGCCGAAGCGCGATCCGGACAGCGACGAGCTCGACACCCCCACCCTCTCCTTCGAGTACTGAGAAGGGAACCGCACAGATCATGGACACCATGCTCGATCCGACGGTCCTGCAGACCCTCTGGTTCGCCCTCATCGGCTTCTTCTTCCTCGCCTACTTCGTGCTCGAGGGCTTCGACTTCGGGGTGCAGATGAACGTGGGCGCGTTCTGGCGCCGCGGAGATGCCGCCCGCGGCACGGTCCTGAAGACCGTCGGCCCCGTCTGGGACGGCAACGAAGTCTTCCTGATCACCGGCGGCGCGCTGCTGTTCGCGGCGTTCCCGGAGTGGTACGCGTCCCTGTTCTCCGGCTTCTACCTCGCGCTGCTGCTGCTCCTGCTGGTGCTCATCGTGCGGGTGTGCGCCTTCAAGTGGCGCGGCAAGGTGGACAGCGCACGCTGGCGCACCTCGTGGGACATCGTCCACGTCCTCGGCGGCTTCGCCCCCGCGCTGCTGTGGGGCGTGGCCTTCTCGAACATCGTCGCCGGGGTGGCGATCGACGAGAACCGGTGGGTGACCACCTCCCTGGTCGGCCTCCTGAACCCCTTCGCCCTGCTGGGCGGCGTGGTGTTCGTGCTCCTGTTCTGGCTGCACGGCACCCTGTACCTCACGCTCAAGGTCACCGGCGAGCTGCGCGCCGCCGCGAACCGGCTCGCCGGGATCCTGGTGTGGCCGACGATCCTCGCCGGCGCCGCATACCTGCTGTGGTACCAGCTGGCGCACTCCCACGCCGGCTGGACCTGGGTCCCGCTGCTGATCGCCGCCGTGGCACTGGTGGCCGTGGTGCCGTTGAACCGTCTGCGCAGGGAGGGGCTCGCCTTCACGGCCACCGTCGCCGCGATCAGCGCCTCCGTGGTCACGCTGTTCGGCGGGCTGTTCCCCTACGTGCTGCCGGCGAGCAACACCCCGGCCCACTCGCTGACCGTCGCCAACGCCTCCTCCACCGAGCACACCCTCACCGTGATGCTCGTGGCGCTGTGCATCCTGCTGCCCCTGATCCTGGCCTACACGTTCTGGGCGTACCGAGTGTTCCGCCACCGCGTCACCGACGAGGAGTCGGACCTTCCCGGCTCGGCACTGCTGGAGAAGGCGAAGGCCGGCTACCGCGAGGCCTTCGAGCAGGAGTGACCCCGATGCCCCGTGAGCGTCGCGCCCGCCGCGCCCGTCGTGCACCGCTGGACCCCCGCCTGGTGCGGGAGGTCCGTGCGGCCCGGCACCACGTGATGCGCACGGTCGCCCTGGGCCTCGTGCAGTCGCTGTGCGTGATCGTCACCGCGCTGAGCGTCGCCCGGCTCGGCGCCCAGCTGCTCACCGAGCAGCGTCTGCCCCAGGATGCCCCGCTGCTGCTGACCGCGCTGCTGGCGGCCCTGGCCGTCCGCGCGGGTGCGGTCCTCCTCGAGCAGCGCACGGCGCACCACGCGGCGACCGCGGCGATCGGCGATCTGCGCGGGCGGCTGGTCGCGCACGCCGCGGCCCTCGGCCCTCGTCGCAGCGCTGGGCGCGGAGCGGACCTGACGTCGCTCGCGACCACCGGGGTCGAGAGGCTGCGCCCCTATCTGGTGGGCTACGTGCCCCAGCTGATGCTGTCGCTCACGGTGACCCCGCTGTGCCTGTTCACCATCGGGATCCTCGATCCGCTCAGCGCGGTCATCGCCTTGATCACCCTCCCGCTGGTGCCGCTGTTCATGATCCTGGTGGGCACCATGACCGTCGGCCGCTCCGAAGCGCTGCTGGCGGACATGCGCACGCTGTGGTCGCAGCTGCTGGACCTGGTCGACGGCCTGCCCACCCTGCGGGCCCTCGGCCGCGAGAGGGGCCCCGAGAAGATGGTCCGGGAGCTCGGCGACCGCCACCGCATCTCCGCAATGGGATCGCTGAAGTTCGCCTTCCTCTCCTCGATGGTGCTCGAGCTGCTCGCGACCCTATGCGTCGCCCTGGTCGCCGTGAGCATCGGGATGCGCCTGGTCTACGGGGAGATGGACCTCGCCCCGGCCCTCGCGGTGCTCGTCCTCGCACCCGAGATCTACCTGCCGCTGCGCAACGTCGGCTCCCAGTACCATTCCTCGACCGACGGGCTCGCCGCGGTCACCGCCGCGTTCGAGGTGCTCGACGAGCAGCCGCTGCCCGACGGCTCCGTCTCCTGCCCGGACCTCAGCACCGCGACCCTCGCCCTGCGCGGCGTCTCGGTGCGCTCGCGGGAAGGCCACGCCCCGCACGCGGCGGAGCTCGTGCTGCGTCCAGGCCGGGTGCTGGCGCTCGTCGGCCCCTCGGGCGCCGGCAAGACCACCGCCGTCCAGGTGCTGCTGGGACTGCTCGAGGCCGACGACGGGCGCGCCGAGGTGCGCGGCCCCGACGGCGTCGTCACGGACGTGCGCGAGCTCTCCCGGCGCAGCTACTGGGACCAGGTCGCCCTGCTCCCCCAGCGCCCCGTGCTCCCGCCCGGTTCGCTCCGCACGGTCCTCTCGGCGGTGCGGCCCGAGGCGACCCTTGAGGAGCTCGAGCAGGTCGCCGCCTCCACCGGCCTGGACGCCGTGATCGCCGCGCGCGGTTGGGACGCGGAGCTCGGGCGTGCGGGCCGAGGCCTCTCCCTGGGCGAACGGCAGCGCCTGTCGCTCGCGCGCGCTCTGCTCTCCCCCGCCCAGCTCGTCGTGCTCGACGAGCCGACCGCCCACCTCGACGGCGCGACCGAGACCATCGTGCTGGACCTCCTCCGCACCCTGCGCGCTCAGGGCCGCACCGTGCTCGTGATCGCCCATCGCTCGCGGCTGGTCGAGGTGGCCGACGACGTGGCCCGGGTCGACTCCCGGTCCCTGGTCGAGGACCGACCGGAGGTGCCCGCATGATCGCTGCGCTCGAGATCCCCCGCGGACGGCTGCTGGCCGCCGTGCTCGCCGCCTGCGCGACGCTCGGCTCCGCGTTCGCCCTCGCGGCCGTCTCCGCCTATCTGGTCACCCGCGCCTGGACCATGCCGCCGGTGCTGGACCTGACCGTCGCCGTGGTGATGGTCAGGGCGCTCGGCGTCTCCCGCGGCGTGTTCCGCTGGCTGGACCGGATGCTCACCCATGACGTCGCCTTCCGCGGCGTGGTCTCGCTGCGCACGAACCTGTTCACCGCGCTCGCCGCACGCCCGGACGACGCCGTGACCCGGCTGCGCCGCGGAGACCTGCTCGCCCGGCTCGGCGATGATGCCCAGGAGCTCGGCGACCACGTCATCAAGGCCGTGGTGCCCGCGCTCGTCGCCGGGGTGATGACAGTCGTGGTGCTGGTGACCTTCGCGCCGCTCTCGCTGCTCGCCACCGCGAGCATGCTGCTGTCCCTCGCGGTTGCGAGCGTGCTCGCTCCGCTGGCCGGTTACCGCGCCGCCCGCCTCGCCGAGCAGGCCGTGGTCTCCAGCCGCTCGACCGTGACCGCCCAGGCGCTCGAGGTGCTCGATGATGCGACCTCGCTGCGGGTCGACGGGCGGCTCGAGGTGGCGCTCGCGCAGCTCGATGCCCGCCAGCACGAGCACGACTCCGCGATCGATCGCGCCGCGCTCCCCTCTGCCGTGGCCTCCGCAGCGGTGCCACTGGCCTTGATCCTGGCGATGGCCGGCTCGCTGCTGGCCGCCGGCGCCGCCTGGACCACGGGCGGCGCCTCGGCCGGCCAGGTGGGCGTGCTCCTGCTGCTGCCGCTGTCCTCCTTCGAAGCGGCCACGGCCCTGCCGGCCGCCGCCTCGCAGTACGCACGCTCTCGCGCCGCCTCCGCCCGTCTCGCCGAGCTGGCCGGCCCGGGCGGGGCGCCCTCGCCGAGCCCGTCCCCCACCCACCGGGCCGCGTCCGCGGCACGCCCGTCCCCCACCCACCGGACAGCGCGCGCGGTGAGCTCCTCGCCCCCCGACCGCGCCGCGCCCGCAGAAATGTCCCCCGACGACCGATCCTCGACCGCGCATCGGTCCTCAGCGGACAAAACTCGACGCCTGGCACCGGACGGGGAGGTGCGGCTCCGAGCCACCGGTCTGAGCGCGGGGTGGGAGCCCGGCGCCGCCCGGGTGCGGGACCTGGACCTGGATCTGCCGGCGGGTTCGCGGCTCGCCGTCGTGGGCGGATCCGGCAGCGGCAAGACCACCCTGCTGGCCACCCTCGCCGGACTGCTGGAGCCGCTCGCCGGGACCGTCGAGCTGGAGGACGGCTCGCCGCTGCATCCGAACGTCGTGCTGTTCGCCGAGGACGCCCACGTCTTCGCCACCACGCTGCGGGAGAACCTGCGGGTGGTGCGCAGGGATCTCGAGGACGACACCGCCCTCGCGGCGCTCGAGGCCGTCGACCTCATGGACTGGGTGCGGACCCTCCCGCACGGCCTGGACACCATGCTCGGCCCGGACGGCACCACCGTCTCCGGCGGCGAGCGCCGACGCCTGCTGCTGGCCCGAGCGGTGATCCGGAGGGGCCCGGTGCTGCTGCTGGATGAGCCCACCGAGCATCTGGACACCGCCCGCGGCGACGCCCTCCTGCGCGCTCTGCTCGACCCCGCCGATGAGACCCTCGTCCCCGCCACCAGCACGGTCGTCGTGGTCACCCATCGGCCCGAGGCACTCCCCGAGGGCACGCCGATCCTGCGGATCGGGGAGAATGACGGGACCCGCACCCAGGAGAGCTGATGACCTCGATCGCCCCACCGCCCCGGCCCGACCGCCCTCGGGTGCAGGATCTCGCCGGCGCCGTGCTCGCCGGCGGAGACACCGAGGATCTGCTGGACCTGCTGGTGCACTCCGCCCGCACCGACCTCGGCGCGCGCAGCGCCGCCCTGGTGCTTCCCCTGGCCCCTGGGACCTGGACCTTCGAACTCGTCGACGGCCCGGACGCCGCCGATCTGCTGGGCCGCACGCTCACACCGCGATCTCCTGCCGGCGCCGCGCTCGAGGAGACGGATTCCGAGGCGCTCGAACGCATCGGCACCCTCCTCGTCGGGGAGCAGGACATTCCCGCGCTGCTCGCTGTGGTCGACGGCGCGGAGCACGGCTCCGGCTTTCTCGCCGTGCTGCGGGATCGCCCGGACGGTGCAGGCCCGGACGGTGCAGCCGATCCTGCCTTCACCCGGGCGGACCGCGAACGCCTCGATGCGCTGGCAGCCCTCGTGCTGCTCACCCTGCGGGTCCCCGCCCCGGGCGTCTCGGACGAGCTGGACGACGAGCGCAGCCGCATCGCGCGCGATCTGCACGATCTCGCGATCCAGGAGCTGTTCGCCGTCGGCATGGAGCTGGAAGCGCTCACCGATGCGCTGGCCGCTCCCGGTCAGCCGCCGTCCAACACCCGCATCCGCTCCTCCGTCGCCTCCTCGGTGCAGGGGCTGGAGAACGCGGTCGCCCAGATCCGGCAGATCGTGCAGTCCCTGCGGCGTGAGCGGCTCGAGGCGACGCTCACCGAGCAGCTGCGCCACGAGGTGGGCCTCGCCGCCGCCGGGCTCGGCTTCGTGCCGACCCTGCGACTTCCCCCGCATCCTGCAGCGATGGAGGCCGAGCTGCCCTCGGAGATCGCCGACGACGTGGTCGCCGTGGTGCGCGAGTGCCTGGCCAATGCGGCACGCCATGCGCATGCCAGCGCGGTCGCCGTCTCGGTGAGCCTGTTCTCCGAGGGCGTCGACCGCGTGGTGCAGGTGAACGTCTCGGACAACGGGCGCGGCATCGATCCGACGGTGCAGCGCCGCAGCGGCCTGGCGAACATGTCCAGCCGGGCTCGACGCCACTCCGGGTGGGTCGATGCGCTCTCCCTGGAACCCGGGACGATGATCTCCTGGCGGGTGACCCTGCCGGCGGCGTAAGAGTCGACGGCGTGAGAGTCGACCGGGTGACTGCCGACGGAGTATGAGCCGGCTGGTTGAGAGCCGACGGAGTGAGAGCCGTCCGGGTGAGAGTCGACCGGGTGAGTGCCGTGAGTGCCGTGAGTGCCGGCCGTGCGGCGGGCTACTTCCAGCCGGCGCGTCGTCGGGCCGCGACCATCGCGGCGACCTGGGTGCGTCGCTGCATGCCGAGCGACTGCAGGATGACCGTCACCCGGTTCTTCACGGTCTTCTCCGCGATGCCGAGCTCCTCGGCGATCTCGCGGTTGGAGTGCCCGTCGCCGATGAGGTCGACGATGCGCTGGTCGGAGACCGACAGTTCGTTCTGCTCCGGGGCGCGGTCTGCGGGCCACACGTGCTTGCCCTCCTGCACCGCACGGATCGCGGCGACGATCTCCTGCGAGCGCACCGATTTCAGGATGAGTCCTGCGGCCCCGGCGGAGCGGGACTCCTGCAGCGCGGAGTCGTCGTCGAAGCTGGTGAGCACGAGCATCGTCTGCTCGGGGTCGATCTCACGGGCCGCCCGCATCACGTCGATACCGGTGCCGTCGGGCAGCTGCAGGTCCACCACCAGCACGTCGGGGCGGATCGCCGGCAGGCGACGGTTCGCCTCCGCCACGGACGAGGCCTCCCCCGCCACGCTCAGATCGTTCTGCGCGTCGATCACTGTGACGATCCCGCGGCGCACCACTTCGTGGTCGTCGACCAGCATCACCCGGATCGTCGATCCCGGGGAGGGCTCCTGTCTCGTGGTCACCGGGCATCCCTCCTGGGTCGTGGCGCAGGGCGCTGGCAGCGGGGGCAGTAGTGACTGCTCCGTCCCTGGTGGAGCGCGCGTCTGAGCAGATTACCGCACCGCGGGCACGGCTCCCCCTCACGTCCGTAGACGGCCAGCGAGCGGGCGAAGTAGCCGCTGCGGCCGTCCACGTTGACGTACAGCGCGTCGAAGCTGGTGCCGCCCACCGCGAGCGCCCGCTCCATGACCTCGCCCGCCGCGCGGAGGATCGACAGGGCACGACGCTGGGAGAGCTCGGTGCCGGGAGTGTCGTAGCGGGTGCGGGCGGCCCACAGGGCCTCGTCCGCATAGATGTTGCCGATCCCGCTGACGATGCTCTGCGAGAGCAGCAGGGACTTCACGCCGGCGCGCCGGGTGCGCAGGGTGCGGGCGATCGAGGGAAGATCCGCCGCCGGGTCCAGCAGGTCGCGCGCGATGCCGGAGGCAGCTTCCGGGAGCAGGGTGTCCGGGCTGCCCAGCCCGGCGAGGCGGCCGTCGGCCGAGGGTTCGAGCGGGCTCGTCCACAGGCCGCCGAAGAGGCGCTGGTCGATGAGATCGATCGCCGTGCCGTCGTCGAGATGGAGGGTGAGGCGACGGTGGCGCAGCGGATCCGAGGCCGGGCCCTCCGAGTCGAGGGGCGGGGACATCGGGCCGGGGGTGCGCACGCGCAGCTGGCCGCTCATGCCGAGGTGGCCCATGAGGGCCTCGCCGGTGTCCGCACCGGCCCCCTCCGCCGCGTCGGGCCCGTCGGCCAGGCGCCACCACAGGAACTTGCCGCGACGCACCACCGCGGTCATCCGGGTGCCGACCAGTGCGCCCCGCAAGCGGTCCACGCCGCCCACCTGGCGGCGGATGATCCGCGAATCCAGCACCTCGACGGCCTCGATGGTGCGGCCGACGGTGCGCGGCGCGAGGCCGCGACGGACCACCTCGACCTCGGGGAGCTCGGGCATGTCTCAGCCCCTCGGGATGAGCGTCTCGCCGCGCTCGGCGAGCACGGCGCGCACCGCGCTCTGGGCGGCGGCGAGCTCCGCCTCCTTCTTGGAGGGTCCCTCACCGGTGGCGGTGACGACGCTGTCGATGGTGACCGTCGCGGAGAAGACCTTCTCGTGCTCCAGGCCCGTCTCGGTGATCCGGTAGGTGGGGCTGGTGCCGGCGGCGGCCGCGATCTCCTGCAGGCGCGACTTGAAGTCGTAGCTGGTCTCGAGGAACTCGTCGGAGTCCAGCAGGGGCCGCATCAGGTCCAGCACGAAGCGCCGGGAGACGTCCTGGCCGAGCGCGAGGTGCACCGATCCGATGACGGCCTCGGTGGTGTCCGCGAGGATCGAGGGCTTCGCACGGCCGCCGGTGAGGTCCTCACCACGGCCGAGCTTCACGTAGGCGCCCAGGTCGAGCTGTGAGGCGATCACGGCGAGCGCACGCGTGCTCACGGTCGCCGCCCGTCGACGTGCCAGGTCCCCCTCGGGAAGCGTGGGATGCGTGGTGTAGAGCTGCTCGGTCACGGCCAGCTGCAGCACCGCGTCGCCGAGGAACTCGAGCCGCTCGTTGTGCGGGATCTCGTCGTGCTCGTACGAGTAGGAGCGGTGGGTCAGGGCGAGATCGAGCAGGCCGGAACCGCGCAGGTCCGCCGCCTGGGCGCCGTCCAGCGGGAGGGCGTCGAGCAGAGCCTGGGGGTCCGCCGCCTCGACGGCGCGCCGCTTGCGAGCCATCAGCGGCCCTCCCCCTCGGCCTCCGTCGCGTCCTCGGAGCCCTCGGCGTCGGTCTCCGTGTCGGCAGAGTCCTCGAACAGGCCCTGCAGCGCGGCGAAGCGATCATCGATCACATCGTGGTGGTGGTCGGGGTCGTCCTCCATGCGGAAGCCGCACTGGCTGCACAGGCCCGGGCAGTCCTCGCGGCACAGCGGCCGGTCCTCGGCCTCCATCGCGAGGGAGTCGCGCACGAGCCCTCCGAGGTGCACGGAGTCGCCCTCGAGCATCGTGGTGTCCTCGCGCTCGTCGGCCTTGACCTTCTCGGGGTACATGAACAGCTCGTCGACGCGCGTGGCGACGTCCTGCTCCACGGGATCCAGGCAGCGCGAGCACTCGCCCTCGAGGTGGGCGCTGATGGTGCCGTGCACGTAGATGCCCTCGACGACGGACTCGAACTCGAGGTCCAGGGCGATGTCCTCGCCCTCGGGGGCCTGCATCGCCGCGCCGCCGACCTCACGGGCCGGAGCGGCGAAGGTGTGCTCGACGCGCCGGTGCGAGCCGGTGTGGCCGACGAGGTCGACGGCGTCGAAGATCAGGCCCTTGTCGAGGGGCGAGGCGGGAACGGTGTCGGAAGACATGGTGAAAGGGTCCTGTTCGGATCGAGGGGGCTGTTCAGGATACGTGCGAGGCGGCGCGCAGGGCATCCAGCGAGGCGTCCGGGAGCATGTCGGAGACGTCACCCCCGAGGGCGTGGACCTCCCGCACCAGGGAGGAGGAGATGTGGGCGAACGCGGTGTCGGTGAGCAGGAAGACGGTGTCTGTGCTCGCGAGATGGTGGTTCATGCGGGCCATCGGCTCCTCGTAGGCGAGGTCGAGCTGGGAGCGCAGTCCGCGGATGACGGCGCTCGCGCCGATCTCGCGGCAGAAGTCGACCAGCAGTCCCTTCGGGAGGGTGCGCACCTCGGTGTCGCCGCTCAGGCCCTCGGCCTCCAGGCTCGCGGTGATCGCGGCCTTGCGGGTCTCCAGATCCAGCAGACCCTGCTTGGACGGGTTGTGGGAGACGGCGATCACCACGTGATGCCCGAGGGCGACGGCCCGACGGGTGAGGTCGAGGTGCCCCAGGGTGAACGGGTCGAACGAGCCGGGCAGGACGACGGTGCTCATGGCGCCACTGTAGTGCCGATCAGGCCAGGTCGAGAGTCACGTGATGGGTGCCGTCGTCGTCGATCCCGGCGATGGTGAGCGTGCCGGTCACGCCTGCCAGCTCCTCGGTGCCCGAGCCCGGGGCGATCACGTACTCCAGGGTGGGGTCACCGCCGGCCATCGTGCCGAGCTGCTGCAGGGTGAGCGTGCCGCGTCGGCCGTCGAGCACACCGTGGAACTGCTCCATGGCGATGTAGCCGGCGTCCCCGCTCGCCGGGTCACCCGCGGTGAGCATGACGCCGGTGCTCGTGCCCTCGAGCTGCCCGGTCCAGGTCTTGGACAGGTCGAAGCGGCCGCCGGCGGCGGGCAGCTGCTGACCCGGCCGCAGGTCGACGGTGAACGTGGCCTCGAGAATCGTCATGGCCCGAGTATCCCAGCATCGAACGGGGGCTGGCCAGGCAGTGCCCGGATCGCTCGGCAGCCGGCGGCTCGGCGAGCCTCAGCTCCGTCGGGCGCGGCACGCGCGGTACTCAGCCCCGTCGGGCGCGGCACGCGCGGTACTCAGCCCCGTCGGGCGCGGTACTCGCGGGCGAGGAGCGCGAACGTCATCCCGTCCAGCCAGCGTCCGCTGCGGTGCAGGGACTCCTCGATGAAGACGCCCTCGCAGCGCATGCCGATCTTCTCCATCACGCGGCGTGAGGCGAGGTTCTCGGCGAAGCATTCGGCCTCGACCCGGCGCACCCCGAGACCCTCGATCGCGAGGCGCAGCAGAGCGGCGGCGAACTCGGTGCCCAGACCCTGGCCCTGGGCCTCCGGGTCGAGCACCCAGCCCAGCTCGGCCTGCTGTCCGCGGGCCTGCGCGGCCATGTCGGCCTGGGACCAGGCATCCTGCACCGTGACGGCCCCGGTCGCGACGATCCGTCCCTCGCGCAGGCCGACGACCGTGGTCGCCAGCCGAGAGCTCCACCAGGCCTGATGGGCCTCGAGGGTGGGACTGAGCGTGGTGGTCCACTCCTGCACCTCGGGCCTGCGGTACCAGGGCCAGATCGCCGCAGCGTCCTCGGGCCGTCCGAGGCGCAGCTCGAGACGGTCGGTGCGGACGGGCCAGTCGAGCTCGTGCAGGCCGGGGGTCATCAGCGCTCCTCCCCGGTGTCGTCGACGGCGTCTTCCGCAGCGTCGTCCGTGGCGTCGTCCGTGGCGGGCCCGCCGAACTGGAGCACCGTCTCGCCGTAGGTCTTGGTGCCGTCGTCGGCCCAGCCCTCGGGCCAATCGAGCGCGCGCGAGCGGCTCGAGCGCTCGATCACCACGAGGGCCTCGTCGTCCAGGGCCGGGCGCAGGGTGAGCAGGAGCGCCTCGAGGGCGTCGGTGGTGACGTCATAGGGCGGGTCGAGGAACACCAGGGTGAACGGCTCCCCGCTGAGCTGGCCGGCCACGGTCTCGGCTTTGCCGGCGCGGATCTCGCAGTGCTCGGCGAGGCCCAGCTCGCTCGCGGTGCGTCGCAGCTGCTTGGCGGTGGGGCCATGCAGCTCGACCAGCTGCGCGCTGCGCGCTCCGCGCGAGAGGGACTCGAAGGCGAGGCCGCCGGTGCCGGCGTAGAGGTCCAGCACCCGAGCTCCGGCGAGGGCGTCCCAGCCCTCGAGGCGGGAGAACAGCGCCTCCCGCACCCTGTCGGACGTGGGCCGGGTGCCCTTGCCGGGAGGGCCGGGGATGGTGCGGCCGCCGAGGGCGCCCGCGATGATCCGGGGCATGTCAGCTCCTCTCCACGTCGGGATCGGCGTCCCGCAGGCGGTTCGCGATAGCGCCGGCGAGATCGGGGTGGTCGGTGAGATCGGGGTCCGCGGCGAGGACCGCGAAGGCGTCCTGTCGGGCCTGGTCGATGATCGGGGCGTCACGGATCACGTCGAGGTGCTTCAGCGTGCGCTGGAGGCCGGACTGCTCCTCCCCCACGAGGTCGCCCGCACCGCGCACCTGCAGGTCCAGGTCCGCGAGCGCGAAGCCGTCGGCCGCACCGGCGATCCCCTCGAGCCGTGCGAAGGCCGGATGCTCCGGCGTGGTGCGGGTGTCGAGGAAGGCGATGCCGGGGTGCTCGCCACGCCCCACCCGGCCGCGCAGCTGGTGGAGCTGGGAGACGCCGAAGCGCTCCGCGTCCAGCACGATCATCACCGAGGCGTTGGGGACGTCGACTCCGACCTCGATCACCGTGGTGGCGACCAGCAGGTCGATCTCGCCGGCGACCACACGATCCATGGTCTGCTGCTTCTGCTCCGACGTCAGGCGGCCGTGGAGCACGCCGATCCGGGCCCCGGCCAGCTCGGGTCGGGTCGCGAGGCGCTCCGCCGTCGCGGTGACACCGCGCGCTTCCTCGAGCCGGGTCTCGGAGATCTCACCGTTCTCGTCGAGGATGGTGGCGGGCGGCGGGGAGTCGTCGGTCTCGTCGATGCGGGCGCAGACCACGAACACCTGACGCTGCGCGGCGATCTCCTCGGCCGCGCGGGCCCACATGCGGTTCTCCCACTTGGGCAGCTGTTCGGGGACCACGAAGCTCTCCACGCCCGCGCGCATGCCCGGGCTCTCGCGGAGCGTGAGCACATCGAGGTCGCCCACGGTCGCGAGCGCCGCCGTGCGCGGGATGGGGGTCGCCGTCATCACCACGACGTGCGGTGTCATGCCGCCGGGCCCCTTGCTGCGCAGGCGTCTTCGATGGTCGACACCGAAGCGGTGCTGCTCGTCGATCACGACGAGCCCGAGGGAGGCGAACTCGACGGACTCCGTCAGCAGGGCGTGGGTGCCCACGACGATGCCCGCCTGGCCGGAGGTGACGTCGAGCAGGGTCTCGCGGCGCGCGGAGGTCTTCTGCGATCCGGTGAGCAGCCGCACTCTGGTGGCGTCGAGATGGCCGTCGAGCTGCCCGGCCCGGGCCAGGTCCCCCAGCAGCCCGAGGATCGTGCGGTGATGCTGCTCGGCGAGCACTTCGGTCGGTGCGAGCAGCGCCGCCTGGTGGCCGGAGTCCACGGCGCGCAGCATCGCGCGCAGAGCGATCACCGTCTTGCCGGAGCCGACGTCGCCCTGCAGCAGCATGCTGGTGGGATGGTCGCGGC
Organism: Brachybacterium alimentarium; assembly: GCF_002332425.1. Classification (GTDB taxonomy): domain Bacteria; phylum Actinomycetota; class Actinomycetes; order Actinomycetales; family Dermabacteraceae; genus Brachybacterium; species Brachybacterium alimentarium. The sequence continues at coordinate 60,870 of NZ_NRGS01000017.1, forward strand.
CGACGCGCTCGATGATCTCCTCGCCGATCTCCTTCTGCCCCGCGGTGAGCTCGAAGGGCAGGCGCTCGTCGAAGGCTGTCTGGAGCGGACCCTCCGCCCGCAGCGCGGGCGCGGGCGAACGTTCGTCCAGGGTGCGACGCTGGGCGAAGATCGCCTGCAGCACGAACGCCTCCTCGTAAACCAGGTGCGCCACGCCGGAGAGGGTGTCCTGCTCGGTGCGCGGAGTGTGCACGGCGGCCACCGCCTCGGGCAGTGGGAGCAGGCCGCGCGCCTCCACGATCCGCGCGGGCACCGGGCGGGCGAGGTACTCGGCGAACTCCAGGCCCTTCTCGGTGGCCGCTCGCATGGTGCGCTGGGCGATGTTCTTGCGCAGCGGGTACACGGGCCGCGGGCGCTGGGCATGGGCCAGCCCCTCCTCGGAGTCCTCGAACTCCTCGTAGTCGGGGTGGGTGATCTGCGGGTTCCCGGTCATCTTGTTGCGGCCCACAGTGCCCCGCACCAGCACGCGGCGGCCGACGGCCAGACGCTTGGTGTGCCAGTCCACGAGATGCTGCTTGGCCAGGAAGAAGGTCAGGGTGATGTTCTCGATCCCGTCAGTGACCACCACCTCGAGGATGGAGCCGTGCCTGCTGCGCATGCTCCGCGAGGACACCCGTTCCACGGTGACGATCGCGCTGACCTCCTCGCCCTCATGGGTGTCGTGGAGGGAGCGCAGCGGGGCGGGGACGGTGTAGCGGCGCGGGGCGAAGCGCATCATCGTGTCGAGATCGCGCACGCCGAACGACGCCATCGCGAGCTTCTCCTTGCGCTCGAGGAGCTCCGACAGCGGCATCGAGCCGCGTGCGGACTCCAGCCTCCTGGCCATGCGGTGCCTCCTCGTCGTGCTCGTCGTGCTCGTCGTCCCGGTCGTGCTCGTGGTCCTGATCCGTCCCGGCTCGTGCGGGCTGGATCGCCGTTCCTCGCGAGCCGCCCCTGAGGAGACGCCCGCGCCGATCACGGCGCCACGTGCGATGATGCACGGGCACGCCACGGAGACAATGGTGCCACTCGGGACCGACGCTGTGTCGGAGTCCACAGCCCCTCCACACCGGGCTCCCTTCATGCGGAGCGCCGCGTGGGATATGCTTCCGTGGTTGCCCTGACCTCCGGGGGCCGGCGCCCCCGCGCTCACCCATGGTCACCGACTCCGACTTGACGTCGTGGGACCGGGCGGGCACCCGAACAGAATTCGACTTTTCAGGAGACGACAGTGGCTTCTTCCACGTGTGACATCTGCGCCAAGCACCCGAGCTTCGGCAAGAGCGTTTCCCACTCGCACCGCCGTACCTCGCGTCGTTGGAACCCGAACATCCAGTCCGTGCGCACTGTGATCAACGGGACCAGCAAGCGCGTGAACGTGTGCACCTCCTGCCTCAAGGCGGGCAAGGTCAGCACGCTCGGCGCCTGAGCGGGAACGACCGACAGACCAGGACCGTCAGGTCCTTCCGTATGAGCCCTCACCCTTCGGGGTGGGGCTCATACGCTTCTCCGGATGCGCATCGCCGGACGACGATGATCGGGTGCGCATGACCGGATCCGCGTGATCGGTTGCGCATGACCGGGCCGGGATATCCTCGCTTCCACGCTGCCCCCGAGGAGATCCCATGCCTGCATCCGCCCCCACCATCCTCGCCACCAGCGCGGGGTACCTCCCCCACCCGCGTCTGCGGTTCCGCTTCGGGCCGATGATGGCCTTCGCCGGGCAGCTCAGCCGTGAAGCGCCCGAGAGCGACCGCGACGGTGCGATCAGGATCTGCCACCTCGGCACGGCCTCCGGGGACGATCGCAGCTTCCAGCGGGACATGGAGGAAGCGGCTCGGGAGGCCGGGTACGCGCTGCATCACCTCAGCCTGTTCTCGATGCCGAACGTGGAGGATGTCGAGGCCTATCTGCGCAGCTTCGACATCATCTGGGTCAACGGCGGCTCGGTGGTGAACCTGCTGGCCGTGTGGCGCGCCCACGGGCTCCCCGAGATCCTGCACCGGCTCTGGCAGGAGGGCGTGGTGCTCGCCGGCGTCTCCGCCGGCTCGATCTGCTGGTTCGAGGGCGGGGTCACCGATTCCTTCGGCCCGCAGCTGGCCCCGGTCACGAACGGCCTCGGCTTCCTGCCTGGCGCCAACGGGGTGCACATGGACTCCGAGGCACGCCGACGGCCGTTGATCCGGGAGCTGGTGGCGGACGGCACGCTCGGCGCGACCGTGTGCACGGACGACGGCGCCGGGCTGCTCTACCGCGGCACCGAGCTGATCGAGGCGGTCTCCGAGCGGGACGGCGCCGGAGCGTCATGGATCGAACCCGACGGATCCGGCGGCGTCCTCGAGCGCGACCTGACGGTGCGGCGTCTGGGATGACGATGCCCGCGACGCCTCGAAGGGCGACGCGGGCATCTCACGTCACGTCACGTCACGTCAGATCAGCGTGAGCACGAGGCTCAGGCGACCTCGGCGTCCTCGAACGTGGCGGTGTCGACGACGGCGCGGAAGAACACCTCGCCGGCGACCACCCGGTCGTAGGTGGCGTCGGCCTCGTCGATCCCGATCGTCTCGATCTGGGCGGCGATGCTGTGCTCGGCGCAGAAGTCGAGCATCTCCTGGGTCTCGGCGATGCCGCCGATGTTGGAACCGGCGAGCACCTTGCCGCCGCCGATCAGGGAGCCGAAGCCGAGGGACTGGGCCTCGGGCGGAAGGCCGACCACAGCCATCACGCCGCGCGGCTTCAGCAGGCCCAGGTACTTGTCGACCGGGATGTCGGCGCTGATCGTGTTGAGGATCAGGTCGAACTCCCCGCGGTGATCGGCGTAGAAGCCGTCCTCCGTGGTGGCGAGCATCTGCCTCGCCCCCAGATCGATGGCGAGCTGCTCCTTCTTGCGTGAACGCGAGAGCACGGTGACGTCGGCGCCCATGGCGGCGGCGATCTGCACACCCATGTGGCCGAGGCCGCCCAGGCCCAGCACGGCGACCTTCTTGGGGGCGCCGTCCTTGGTCTCCGCGGCGCCCCAACGGGCGAGCGGCGAGTAGGTGGTGATGCCCGCGCACAGCAGCGGTGCGGCGAGGTCGAAGTCGAGGCCGTCCGGGATGCGGCACACGAAGCGCTCGTTGACGACGACCTTCTCGGAATAGCCGCCCTGGGTGATCGAGCCGTCGACGTCCGTGGCGTTGTAGGTGCCCACGTTGCCCTCGAGGCAGTTCTGCTCGTCGCCCTGGCGGCACTGCTCGCAGCGGCCGCACGAGTCGACCATGCAACCCACGCCCACGCGGTCGCCGATCTTCCAATCCGTCACGCTGTCGCCGACGGCGGAGACCACGCCGGCGATCTCGTGGCCCACGGTGAGCGGGAAGTGCGCCTCGCCCCACTCGTTGCGGATGGTGTGGATGTCGCTGTGGCAGATGCCGGCGGCCTTGATGTCGATGACGACGTCATCGGCGCGCGGGTCCCGGCGCTCGATGGTGGCGACCTGGAAGGGCTGATCGGGGCCGGTCTTCTGCAGTGCCTTGACGGTGAACGGCATGGATTCTCCTTCGGTTCGGGGGCTGCCCGTGAGGGGCTGACCTCAGATTAGGCCTTGCCCTCGAAGTGGTCGAAGCCCGTCCCAGGGATCTGGGCACCATCGAGCAGGACGCCGTGATCGGTCTCTCCTGCGGCGTCCCGCACCTGTCCGATGGCACGGAAGCCCTCGGGCACCGCCTCGGGCGGGAAGGTCGCGAGCATCGCATGTTCCTCTCCCCCGTGCAGCACCCATTGCCAGGGGTCCTCGCCGAGCAGCTCGGCGAGGGGCATGAGGGAGGAGGCGTCGGAGGAGAGGACTGCGCGGTCCAGGTCCAGGACCACTCCCGAGGCGCGAGCGATCCGGGTGCCGTCCCGCACCAGCCCGTCGGAGAGATCCATCATCGACGTCGCCCCGCGGCCGGCGCCCCAGCCGAGCGCGAGGTCCGGTTCCGGGGCATCGTGCCAGGCGACGAGGTCCGCATGGTCGCCCGCACCCTCGATGCGTCCCTCGTGCACGTGGATGCGGCCGGACAGCACGAGCGCGAGCCCGGCGGCCGAGCGGCCCAGCTGCGGCGAGCCGATCGTGAGCACGTCCCCGGCCCGGGCGCCGGAGCGCAGCACGGGCTCCTGGTCCTCCGGCAGCGCTCCCAGAGCGGTGACCGTGAGCGTGAGCTGCTCGGCACTGCCCAGGTCTCCCCCGACCACCCGGGCCCCGTCGGCCTCGGCGCGACGGGCGATGCCGATCGTGATCTCCTCGAAGACGGAGGCCTCGGTGCGGTGGGGCGCGGACAGCGCGACCACCAGAGCGACCGGTCGGGCACCCATCGCCGCGACGTCGGCGAGGTTCTGCACGGCGGCCTTGTGACCGATCCAGCGCGGCATCGTGGTGCGGAACAGGAAGTCGTGGCCCTGGACGAGGGTGTCGGTGGTGACCACCATCCTCGGCGAGGGCAGGCGCACCACCGCGGCGTCGTCCCCGGGACCCACCTCCACGCGGGGATCGGTGGACAGGTGCGGGAGCATGCGGGCCAGGAGCCCGGCCTCCCCGAGATGCGTGTCGCCGGTCATGCTCCCAGTGTGCCCGACCGCTGGTCCCGGCCCGGACGCAGGCACGGCAGGTAGCCTTCCCCCGTGCTCCGCTCCCGCCTTCCCGCTCTCGCCGCCACCGGGCTGATGACCGTGACCCTCGCCTCGTGCGGCACCGTCGAGGTCCCCGCCGGCCCCTCCGCGACGGATCCCGTCTGCGCGGACATCCTGCTCGCCGCCCCGGAGCAGGTGCTGGGCATGGACCGGGTGGAGACGTCGAGCCAGGGCACCGCGGCCTGGGGCCACGGCGAGGACGCGGTCGTGATGCGCTGCGGGGTGACCCCTCCGGGTCCGACCACCGATCTGTGCACCACGCTCGAGGACGCCAACGGGGTGCAGGTGGACTGGGTGGTCCGCGAGCTCGAGGACGATGTCTTCCTGTACACGACCTTCGGACGCGACCCCGCGATCGACGTCTCGGTGCCGCGGTCCGCCGCACCGGATCAGCCCTCGGGCGCAGCGCTGGACCTCGCCCAGGTGGTCAGCCGGAACATCGAGGCGACCGACTACTGCGTGGGCCCCGGCGACGAGGAGGAGTAGCCCGCGAGGTCAGCGGGCGCCGAGACGCCTGCCACGGGCCTGCTCGATGAGCCCGGCGAGCAGGTCGGCGTAGGAGAGCCCCATGTTCTCCCAGAGCACCGGGAACATCGAGTAGGGCGTGAAGCCGGGCATCGTGTTGACCTCGTTGACGAGCACGCGCTGATCCTCGGTGACGAACACGTCCACCCGCGCCAGCCCCTCCAGGCCGAGCACCGTGAACGCGCGCGAGGCCACCTCGCGCACCTCCTCGAGGACGGCGTCCGGCAGGCCGGCGGGGACGTCGATGCACACGGTCCCCTTGCCGAAGTACTTCGCCTCGTAGTCGTAGAAGTCGAGATCCTCACCGATGCGCACCTCGCCGGGCACGGTGGTGCGCACCTCGTACGTGTCCACGCCCTGCAGCACGCCGCACTCGACCTCGCGGCCGGCGACCATCTCCTCGATGAGCACCTTGGGATCCTCGGCGAAGGCCCCCTTCATCGCGTGCTCGAGCTGGGCCGGATCGTCGACGCGGCTCACCCCGAGGCTCGAGCCGGCGCGGGCAGGCTTCACGAACCAGGGCAGCGGGTGGTGTCGCTCCAGGTGGGCCATGACCTCGTCGGCGCCCTCGGCCCACCGGTCCTCGTGGACCACGATCCCGGGGGCGGAGGCGATGTCGGCCGCGCCCAGGAGCTGCTTGGCGGCGGCCTTGTCCATGCAGCCCGCCGAGGCGAGCACGCCGGAGCCCACGTAGGGGATGTCGAGCATCTCGAGCATGCCCTGCACGGTGCCGTCCTCGCCGTAGGCGCCGTGCAGCAGCGGGAAGACCACGTCGATCTCGGCGAGCGGGGAGACGACCCCGTCGACCACCTGGCGCAGCATGCTGCGGGTCCCGGGCCGGTGCCTCGTGGCCGGCAGGAGCACCTCGGGCCCTTCCGGGGCGACCTCAGGGGCACGCCCGTCCACGAGGGTCCAGTCCGACGGATCGTCGGAGACATGCACCCAGCCGCCCTCGCGGGTGATGCCGATAGCGACCACGTCGAAACGGTCTCGGTCGATCGCGGACAGGATGCCGCCCGCGGTGACGCACGAGATGCCGTGCTCGCCGCTGCGGCCGCCGAACAGGAGGGCGACGGTGGTTCTCATACCTGCAGGATATTCATTCCGGGCGCACGCCGCGCGCCAGCAGGGCCGTGGTGACCTCGTCGATGCGGGCATCGTGATCGACGACATCGACGACGGCCGACGCGATGGGCATGTCCACACCGAGCCGTGCCGCGAGATCGGAGACGGCGCGGGCGGTCGCGACCCCCTCGGCGGTCTGCCCCACCTCGGCGGCGGCGGCCCGCACGTCCAGGCCGCGGCCGAGGGCCAGGCCCAGGCGGTGGTTCCGGCTGAGCGGCGAGGAGCAGGTCGCGACCAGGTCGCCCAGACCGGCCAGGCCCGCGAAGGTCTCGCGGCGCCCGCCGAGGGCGACGCCCAGACGAGTGATCTCCGCGAGGCCGCGGGTGATCAGGCTCGCCGTGGTGTTGTGCCCGTGGCCGAGCCCGGTCGCGGCGCCCACGGCGATCGCGATCACGTTCTTCACGGCGCCGGCGATCTCGACCCCGACCACGTCGGTCGAGGTGTAGGCGCGCAGGTACGGGGCCTCGCACCAGGTCGCGAGCACCGAGGCCAGCTCCTCGGAGTCCGCGGCGACCACGCTCGCGCAGGGGCGGCGCTGGGCGATCTCGCCGGAGAGGTTCGGGCCGGAGAGGACGCCGATCCGCTCGAGCTCCGCCTGCCCGGCGTCGGCGATGACCTCGGTGATGCGACGGTCGGTGCCGTGCTCGATCCCCTTCGTGAGCGAGAGGACGGGCACCGGCGGGAGCACCGGCCACCCGGCGAGGGTGGAGCGCATCGACTGGGCGGGGATCGCGAGCACGATCCCGTCGGCGCCCTCGAGTGCGTCCTTCACGGACGAGGTGGCGTCGATGCCGGCGGGCAGCTCGTGGTCGCCGAGATAGGCGCTGTTGCGGTGCTCCTCACGGACCTCCCGGGCGACCTCCTCACGGCGGGCCCACAGGGTCACGTCGGCGCCGCCGTCGGCGAGCACCTGGGCGAAGGTGGTCCCCCAGCTTCCGGCGCCGAGCACTGTCAGTCGTGTCATCTCTGCCTCACGGGTCGATAGCCGGGCTGCGGCCTGCCCACTTCGGGGCGATGGGTGTCGGTGCGGCCGTCGTGCGGGACGGCCGGGGGCTGCTCGTCGCGGATCTCGCCGAGCAGGGTGGTGATGCGTGCCATGAGCTCCTCGGTGCTGCGGATCGCGGCCTGCTGGGTGCTCTCGCCCTCGAGGTGGGAGACCGTGAACGGCTCCCCCACGCGCACCTGGAGGCGGCGGCCCGGGCGGGGACGCGGGAGCGGTGAGCCGACGGGCCACAGCGCCCGCCCGCCCCAGCTCGCGATGGGCAGCAGGGGTGCACCGGTCTCCAGCGCGAGGCGTGCCGCGCCGTAGCGGGCGCGCATCGGCCACAGGTCCGGATCCCGCGTGTAGGTGCCCTCGGGGAACACCATGAGCAGCTCGCCGCGGCCGAGGGCGGCCCGTGCGGCGTCCAGGGCACCGCCTCCCCGGGAGGTGCCGCGCAGAACGGGAATCTGGCGGGCGTGGCGCAGCAGCAGGCCGAGCCCCGGCACGCGGAACATCGCCTCCTTGGCCAGGAAGCGCGGAGCGATGCCCGAGGCCTGGAGCAGATGGCCGTACGAGAGGGCGTCGAGCGGGCCCAGATGGTTCCCGCACGCGATGATCCCGCCGTTCTCGGGAAGATTCTCCCGGCCCTCCCAGGAGGGCCGGGTCAGCAGGCGCAGGAGCGGGCGCAGCGGGATCTGGGCGAGACCGATGACGAGCCCGGCCCGGCGTGCGGGCGGACGAGCGGTGCCCACATCCCAGCTGCGCCGCAGGGAGATGCTCACCGTGGTGAGGAGGAGGAACGGCCCAGCGCCTTGCGAGTGGCCTGCCCCGTCACGGCCCGCATCGCGGATCCGCCCTCCATCGTGCGTCGCCGCAGAGTGGTGGGGGCCCGACGGGCGAGCGTGTTCACAGCGGCCGCATGCATCAGTCTGCGCGGGGCGAAGGCGAGCCGGCCCCGCACCGAGCGGAACTTCACCGCGGTGGTGATCTGGAGCAGCTCGCCGCCCGGCAGCAGCGCCACTCCGATGCGGACGCTCATCTTGTCGTCGTCATCCACGATCAGCGCCTCGGCGCCCACCACCTCGTCGGCCACGAACTCCTTCTGCGGCGGCGGCACCATGTCGAACAGGCGGATCGCCTCATCGCGCAGGGCGCGCGCCCCGCGCGTGGACAGCGGAGTGTTCTCGTGGGAGAAGATCGCGTCGGCCCAGGCCCGAGGATCGGGCTCGTCGACTCCGGCGGTGGGGACGATGACGACGTCGCAGTAGTCCGGGATCGGGATGTCGCGCAGCGCGAGCGACCTCCCGGCCGTGGCGGCCGAGCCCGTGTGCGGTGCGGATCCCGTCGGGCGATCGATCTCTGCGCTCATGATCTGCTCCCTCAGCTCGCGATGGATGGTCGGCCTGCCGGCACCGTCAGTTCTCCCAGAACTCGGCGCCGAGCGCCGTGAGCTTCTCCCGGAAGGATTCGTAGCCGCGGTCGATCAGATCGATCCCGCGGATGGTGGATTCTCCCTCGGCCCCCAGGGCGGCGACCAGGTAGGAGAAGCCGCCTCGCAGGTCCGGGACGGTGATGTCCGCGGCGTGGAGCGGCTTCGGGCCGGAGACCACGGCGGAGTGGTTGTAGTTGCTGCGGCCGAAACGGCAGCTCGAACCGCCCAGGCATTCGCGATAGACCTGGATGTGGGCACCCATCTCGTTCAGTGCCGAGGTGAAGCCGAGCCGGTTCTCGTAGACCGTCTCGTGGACGATCGAGATGCCGTCGGCCTGGGTCAGCGCGACTACGAGGGGCTGCTGCCAGTCGGTCATGAGGCCGGGATGCACGTCCGTCTCCACCGCGATCGCCCGCAGCGGGCTGCCGGGGTGGAAGAAGCGGATGCCCTCCTCGGTGATGTCCAGCCCGCCGCCCACCTTGCGGAAGATGTTCAAGAACGTGGCCATCGGCTTCTGCTCGGCGCCGCGCACGAACACGGAGCCCTTGGTGACCAGGGCGGCGCATGCCCAGGAGGCGGCCTCGATGCGGTCGGGCAGGGCCACGTGCTGGTAGCCGCCCAGGCTCTCCACGCCCTCGATCGTGATGGTGCGGTCGGTCTGCAGGGAGATCAGCGCGCCCATCTTCTGGAGCACGGCGATGAGATCCTCGATCTCGGGCTCCACCGCGGCGTTGGTCAGCTCGGTGATCCCCTGGGCGCGCACCGCCGTCAGCAGCACCTGCTCGGTGGCGCCGACGCTGGGGTACTCGAGGTGGATCTTGGTTCCGTGCAGGCCATGGGGCGCCGTGATGTAGATGCCCAGCTCGCGCTTGTCCACGACGGCGCCGAAGTTCCGCAGCACGTCGAGGTGGTAGTTGATCGGACGGTCGCCGATCCGGCAGCCGCCGAGGTCAGGGATGATCGCTTCGCCCAGACGATGCAGCAGCGGGCCGCAGAAGAGGATCGGGATCCGGGAGCTGCCGGCATGGGCGTCGATGTCGACCACATGGGCCCGCTCGACGTTCGAGGGATCCATATGGATCGTGCCGGCGGCGACGTCGCGCTCGACCTTCACCCCGTGGATCGAGAGCAGCTCGGAGACGATCTGCACGTCACGGATGTCCGGGACGGACTGCAGGACGCTCGGCCCCTCCCCCAGCAGCGCTGCCACCATGGCCTTCGAGACCAGGTTCTTCGCCCCGCGGACGGTGATCTCGCCGTCGAGGGGACGACCTCCGCGCACATGGAATGTCGAGCTCATAGTGTCCTAGCTTTGCTGAACAGGCGTCAGGGACGCCCGGTGTTCTGACCGGGTCACCATACCGGAGCGTGCTGAAGGGGCATCGCATCCCGGATCACAGGTCGCGATGCCCCTTCAGCGCGGGCGGATGCCGGAGGATCTCAGGCGGTTCCGGCGTGGGCTCAGGCGGTCTCGGCGTTGCGCGCCGGGAGGGTCTTGGGCATCCAGGCGGGACGCTTGGCCTCGAAGTCCGTGATGTCCTGCTCGTAGCGCAGGGTGAGGCCGATGTCGTCCAGCCCCTCCATGAGGCGCCAGCGGGTGTAGTCGTCGACCTCGAAGCGGAAGGTGGCCTCGCCGGCGTGGGCCTGACGGTTCTCGAGGTCGACGGTCACCTCGGTGCCCGGCTCCTGCTCGAGGATCTTCCACAGCTGCTCGAGATCGTCCTCGGACAGGATGCCGGCGACGAGGCCCTGCTTGCCGGCGTTGCCCCGGAAGATGTCTGCGAAGCGGCTGGAGAGCACGGCCTTGAAGCCGTAGTCGCGCAGCGCCCACACGGCGTGCTCACGGGAGGAGCCGGTGCCGAAGTCGGGACCGGCGACCAGCACGGAGCCGTTCTTGTAGGCGGGGCGGTTGAGCACGAAGTCCGGGTCGTTCGTGCGCCAGGCGTTGAACAGACCGTCGTCGAATCCGGTCTTCGTCACTCGCTTGAGGTAGACGGCCGGGATGATCTGGTCGGTGTCGACGTTGCTGCGGCGCAGCGGGACGCCGATGCCGGTATGGGTGGTGAAGGCTTCCATGACGGTGCTCCTGATCAGGCGACGGGCTGGAGGTCGGACGGCGCGGTCGGGACGCCCAGATCCGACGGGGAGGACAGCGTGCCGCGCACCGCGGTGGCGGCGGCGACGACCGGGGACACCAGGTGGGTGCGCCCGCCCTTGCCCTGGCGGCCCTCGAAGTTGCGGTTCGAGGTGGACGCCGCACGCTCCCCCGGCGCGAGCTGGTCGGGGTTCATGCCCAGGCACATCGAGCAGCCGGCCTGGCGCCACTCGGCACCGAAGTCGAGGAAGATCTGGTCCAGGCCCTCCTGCTCGGCCTGCACGCGCACGCGAGCGGAGCCGGGCACGACCAGCACCCGCACATCAGGATTCTTCTCGCGCCCCTCGAGCACGGAGGCGAAGGCGCGCAGGTCCTCGATGCGACCGTTCGTGCACGAGCCCATGAAGACGGTGTCGACCTTGATCTCCTTCAGCGGAGTGCCGGGCACGAGATCCATGTACTCCAGGGCGTTCTCGGCGGCGGTGCGCGCATTGTCGTCGGTGAAGTCCTCGGGCGCGGGGACGGAGGCCGACAGCGGCAGGCCCTGACCGGGATTGGTGCCCCAGGTGACGAAGGGCTCGAGGTCGTCGGCGTCGATGTGCACCTCGGCGTCGAAGGTCGCGTCATCCTCGGAGCGCAGGGTCCGCCAGTACTCCACGGCCTCGTCCCAGTCCGCGCCGCGGGGTGCGTGCGGGCGCCCCTGGACGTACTCGAAGGTGGTCTCGTCCGGCGCGATCATGCCGGCGCGGGCGCCCGCCTCGATCGACATGTTGCAGATCGTCATGCGGCCCTCCATGGAGAGCTTCCGGATCGCCTCGCCGCGATACTCGAGCACGTAGCCCGCGCCGCCACCGGTGCCGATCTTCGCGATCACCGCGAGGATGATGTCCTTCGCGGTGACTCCGGGCTTCAGCGTGCCGTCGACGGTGATGGCCATCGTCTTGAACGGGGTCAGCGGCAGCGTCTGGGTCGCGAGCACGTGCTCGACCTCGCTGGTGCCGATGCCGAAGGCGAGCGCTCCGAAAGCGCCGTGGGTCGAGGTGTGCGAGTCGCCGCACACGACGGTGATGCCCGGCATGGTCAGTCCCAGCTGCGGGCCCACGACGTGCACGATGCCCTGGTCGAGATCCCCGAGGCTGTGGATGCGGACGCCGAACTCCTCGGCGTTGCGACGCAGGGTGTCGATCTGGGTGCGCGAGGTGATGTCCGCGATCGGCTTGTCGATGTCGATCGTCGGGGTGTTGTGGTCCTCGGTCGCGAGCTGCTGATCGAGGCGGCGAGGCGCGCGCCCCTCCTGCCGGAGACCGTCGAAGGCCTGCGGGCTGGTCACCTCGTGCAGGAGCTGGAGGTCGATGTACAGCAGGTCAGGTTCGCCGTTCTCTCCGCGACGGACCACGTGATCCGCCCAGACCTTCTCCGCGAGGGTCCCCGCCATGTCGATCCTTCCCTGCGCCCACCATCGGGACGCGTACCGTCGGCGCCCCGGTTCGGGGCGACTGCAAGCTGTGAGGCGCTCGGGGTGCGAGCACAGCAGCCATCGTGCGCGGGTCCACGACCCGACGCACTTGCGTCTCACCAAATAAGACGGCAGTATCGGAGCATGGACAACACTTCGGAGGAGAACGGCAGCGGTGTCGGCGTGCTCGACAAGGCCGCGGTCGTCCTCGGCGCCCTGGAAGCAGGCCCTGCGACGCTCGCCCAGCTCGTGCAGTCGACCGGACTGGCCCGACCGACGGCCCATCGCCTCGCGGTGGCCCTCGAGTTCCATCATCTGGTCTCCCGCGACATGCAGGGACGGTTCATCCTGGGCCCGCGCCTGGGGGAGCTCGCGGCCGCGGCGGGCGAGGACCGCCTGCTCGCCGCCGCCGGCCCGGTGCTCGCCGCCCTCCGAGACCACACCAGCGAGTCCGCACAGCTCTACCGCCGCCAGGGCGATCACCGCATCTGCGTGGCCGCGGCCGAGCGCCCGATCGGCCTGCGGGACTCGGTGCCGCTGGGCTCCGCCCTGACCATGAAGGCCGGTTCCGCGGCGCAGATCCTCCTCGCCTGGGAGGAGCCGGACCGCCTGCATCGCGGACTGCTCGGCGCCCGCTTCACCGCCACCCAGCTCTCGGCCGTGCGTCGTCGCGGATGGGCGCAGTCCATCGGGGAGCGCGAACCCGGCGTGGGCTCGGTCTCGGCGCCCGTGCGCGGCCCGAACGGACGGGTCGTCGCGGCCCTCAGCATCTCCGGCCCCATCGAGCGCATCACGCGCCAGCCCGGGCGCCTGCATGCAGCGTCGGTGATGAGCTCCGCGAATCACCTCACCGAACTGCTGCGCCGCGCAGGATCCTGACGGACCTCCGCCCGTTCGGCCGCGCCCGCCCGGTCGCGGTCAGTCGCGTTCGATCCACACCGGTGTGTTCGCGAAGCGCAGCACCGTGACCAGCTGTCGCGGGGCAGAGACCGGCCTGTCCGGCCCGTGCATGCGCTCCCCTGCGACCACCATCATGCTCGCGCCCTCGCTGGCGCGCACGAGTTCTCTGGCGCTCGCCCCACCGGCCACCGTGACGTCCTGCACGTAGACGCCCGGATGGGACAACGAGATGCGTTCGCTCGTCGCCGCGAGGATCTCCTGCGCCTGTTCGGTCGCGGTCTCGGCCCGCACCACGAGGTGGATATCGCGCTCGTAGGCCTCGGCGAGGTCTGCGGCCCGGGCGAGGACGTCGTCATTGCTGCTGTGGTGCACGAGCCCGATCGGGCCGTCGCTGTCGATCTGCCCGCGCACGACCACGACGGGGCAGCGTGAGCGCGCGGCCAGCGCAAGGCTCTTGGAGCCGACGATCAGTGTCAGCAGCCGGCCCAGGCCGCGGCCCCCGACGACGATCACCTCGGACTCCTCGCTCGCCGCGACGAGCACGGGGACCGCGTTGCCGTCCACGATCTCCGAGGTGATCGGCAGGGAGGGCTGTTCCTTCCGGGCGATGGCCAGGGCATCGTCGATGAGCCCGTGGGCGGCGTTGCGGATCCCCGAGCCGGTCATCCCCGGGATCGGGTCGGTGTTCACGTCGAGCTCGGTCCACACGAACGCGTGGAGGAGATGGAGGACGCCACCGATGCGGGCTGCGTGCCGGGCCGCCCAGCGCACAGCGAGATCGGATTCATCGGCGTCGAAGACGCCCACGGTCACCCTCGGCGGAGAGTTCGACGGCGAACTCGACGAGGGTCCAATTGGCGTGACGTGCGTCATGCACCGACAGTACTCCGCAGTGCAGCAGGATTCCAGGGAACCGAGGAACCGGAGAGGCGGAGAACCGAGGAACCGGAAAGCCGGAGCACCTGAGCTCGACGATGGGACAGACGGAAACAGAAAAGGAGCCAATGTCCGAAGACATCGACTCCTGGTCCGTACCCCGTACCGGATTTGAACCGGTGTTACCGCCGTGAGAGGGCGGCGTCCTAGGCCGCTAGACGAACGGGGCCTGCGCATGATCCGTGGATCCTGCGTCGTACCCCGTACCGGATTTGAACCGGTGTTACCGCCGTGAGAGGGCGACGTCCTAGGCCGCTAGACGAACGGGGCGCGGACTGCACGACTCCGAAGAGCCGCGTAGCGCTGGGGTACCAGGACTCGAACCTAGAACGACGGTACCAGAAACCGCTGTGTTGCCAATTACACCATACCCCATGGTCAAAGCACGTTTTTGAAGTCTACCGGAGATTCTCCGCGGTGGTTTCCGCGGCCTTTCCGGGCTGTACTCGCTTGCCGTACCGAGGTAAGACTCTACCGGGTCTTCTGCGACAAGACAAAGCGAGAGGGCCCCTGGGCGCTGTGAGCCTGAGCACGCGGACTCACAGCGCCCAGAACCGCTCAGGCCGCGGCGGCGAGCCGGTCGCGCAGAGCGCGCAGGCGCGCCAGGGAGGACGCCTTGCCCAGCAGCTCCATCGACTCGAACAGGGGCGGCGAGATGCGCCGCCCGGAGATGGCGCTGCGCAGCGGGCCGAAGGCCAGGCGCGGCTTGATGCCCATCTCCTCCACGATGGCCTCACGCAGGGCCGGCTCGAGCGCTGCCGCGGTGAACGAGCCCTCGGGGACGGCGTCCGCCTCCTGGATCGCCCGGTCGAGCACGCCGACGGGATCATCGCCGAGCTTCTTCAGCGCGTCGTCCTGGACCACCAGGTCCTCGTCGGCGGTGAAGAGGAAGCCCAGCAGATCGGACGCCTCCCCCAGCAGGTTCATGCGGGTCTGGACGAGCGGGGTGGCCGCGGCGACCAGGGCGCGCTGTTCCTCGGTGACCGACTCGCCCAGCACGCCGCCGGACTGCAGGTACGGGATCAGACGCTCGGCGAGATCCTCCTCGGGCAGCAGCCGGATGTGATCGGCGTTGATGGCGGTGGCCTTCTTGATGTCCACGCGCGCCGGGTTCGGATTCACGTCGGAGGCGTCGAAGCGCTCCACCAGCTGCTCACGGCTGAAGATGTCCTCGTCCGCGCTGTAGCCCCAGCCCAGCAGGGCGAGGTAGTTGACCATGCCCTCGGGGGTGAAGCCCTGCTCGCGGTACAGGAACAGATTGGAAGCGGGGTCCCGCTTCGAGAGCTTCTTGTTGCCGTCGCCCATGACATAGGGAAGATGCCCGAACTCGGGCACGCGCTCGGCGACGCCGATCTCGATCAGCGCCCGGTACAGGGCGATCTGACGCGGGGTGGAGGACAGGATGTCCTCGCCGCGCAGCACGTGGGTGATCCGCATGAGCGCATCGTCGATGGGGTTCACCAGCGTGTACAGGGGCTGCCCGTTTGCGCGCACCACCACGAAGTCGGGCGTGGAGCCCGCACGGAAGGTGATCTCCCCGCGCACCATGTCCTGGAAGGTGAGGTCCGTATCGGGCATGCGCAGGCGCCAGGTGGGCTCGCGGCCCTCCGCACGGAAGGCCGCCTTCTGCTCGTCGGTGAGGTCGCGGTCGTAGCCGTCGTACCCGAGCTGCGGGTCGCGTCCCGCCGCGCGATGACGCTCCACGATCTCCTCAGCCGTGGAATAGGACTCGTAGATGTGCCCGGAGTCCTTCAGCTTCGCGATGACGTCCTGATAGATGTCCGCTCGCTCGGACTGACGATAGGGGCCGTGGGGCCCGCCGACCTCCACGCCCTCGTCCCAGTCGATGCCGAGCCAGCGCATGGCGTCGAGCAGCTGGTGGTAGGACTCCTCGCTGTCGCGCGCGGCGTCGGTGTCCTCGATGCGGAAGATCAGCTTGCCGCCGTGATGGCGGGCGTGCGCCCAGTTGAACAGGGCGGTGCGCACCATGCCCACGTGCGGGGTGCCGGTGGGGCTGGGGCAGAACCGCACCCGTACCTCGTCGGTGGTGGCGGTCGATGCAGAGGCCTGGGCCGGAGTGGTGGTCACGCGGAATGCTCCTGGGGGTGGGGAGGGCTGAGTGGTGCGGGTGGCCGGGTCAGCGGCGCACGACGGGATTGGTCAGGGTGCCGATCCCTTCGATGGTGATGTCGATGCTCGAGCCGGAGTCGACGGTGCGCACTCCCGCCGGGGTGCCGGTGAGGACGATGTCTCCGGGCAGCAGGGTCACCACGGTGGAGATCTCGGCGATGAGGTCCGCGACCGAACGGATCATGTCGGCGGTGGTCCCGTCCTGGGCGACCTCCCCGTCCACGCTCGAGGAGATCGCGAGGCTCGCGGGGTCGAGGTCGGTCTCGATCCAGGGTCCGATCGGGCAGGACGTGTCGAACGCCTTGGCGCGGAACCACTGGTCCTCGGCGCGCTGGGAGTCCCGAGCGGTGAGGTCGTTCGCGCAGGTGTAACCCAGGATCACGTCTGCGGCGTCGTCAGCGGCGACGTCCTTGGCCATGGTCTTGATGACCACGGCGAGCTCGGCCTCGAGGCTGAGCTCCTGGCTGTAGGACGGGATCGTCACGGGATCGCCGGGGCCGACGACCGTGGTGTTGGGCTTGAGGAAGAACAGGGCCTGGTCAGGCACTTCGTTGCCGAGCTCGGCGGCGTGGGCGGCGTAGTTGCGACCCACGCACACGACCTTCGAGCGGGGGATGACAGGGGCGAGCAGGCGCACGTCGTCGAGCGGGACGATCGTGCCGTTGGGGCGGATCTCGGTGTACAGGGGGTCCCCGGTGATCCCGTAGACCATGTCCTGGCCGTCCTTCTCCTGGACGATGCCGTACATGGGGTCGTCACCGGTGGTGAATCGTGCAATGCGCATGTCGTCAAGTCTAGGCGCAGTCGATCCTGACGCCTTCGGCCCGGTGACCTTCGGGCTGGAGACGCCTTCGGCGACGTGACCGTCGACGCCGAGGGCGCTCCCGTCCCGCTTCCGAGGGATCTCCCGCTCCCGCCACCCAGGTGTTCCGGAATGTGGTCGCCCAGGGAGAACTCGCCGATCAGGTGCTGGCCGCGGGCAGGAGCATCGAGCGGATCCGCAGCTCGGCCTCGGTGCGCGTGATCCCGTCGTAGAAGTCCCGCACCAGTGGATGACCGAAGGTCGAATCCGGGACCAGCAGCGGACGCATCTCACCGCGTGTGATCACCTGCACCGGCACGGACAGCGGGTTCGCGTAGCCGGGGAGGGCGGTGGCCAGCTGCCCCGCGTAGTCCTGGGCGTGATGCGGGTCGTCGTAGTGCTCGACGTAGTCCAAGTAGCTTCCCACTCCGATCTGCACCCACGGTCCGTACTCCAGAGAGATCGTCTCGCCGATGATCGGCAGGGGCAGGATGGCGCGTACGAAGCAGTCGGACCGGGTGCCGCGCTCGATCACGCACAGATCATCGGTGGCCTGAGCGCTCATGCGACGAGAGCGGGTGTCCAGGTCGAGGTAGGGGTCGGGCCGGCGGAACCCGAGCGCAGGCCAGGGATCCGCCTGGCTCCCGTCGGTGCCCTGATGGTGCTCCCCGCAGTACGCGCAGTCGTAGTCGATTCCGGTCATCTCTGGCTCCTCGCCGTGGTCCTGCTGGTCCGGTGCCCACCGTAGGAAGCGCTCGGCGGCGTATCCCGGCCCCGGAGCGCAGTGTGGATGACCACCCTCTGGGGAGGAGAGGCACGACCGTCCGCGTCGCCCGCTCGTACGACTCGTACGATGGGCTCATCCGCCGTCACCTCGGGAAGGAGCAGGCCATGAGCTCGTCCACGCAGGCCATGAGTTCGTCCACGCTCGAATCCCCCGCGCGCGTGCTCTCCGCCGAGGAGGCCTCCCGAGCCCGCCTCGAGCACGAGGAGCGCGCCGATGCCCTGACCGCCGCACATCGGGAGCGGCGTCTGCGCGGGCAGAAGCACCCGGTCGAGGACTTCCTGTTCACCTACTACCCCTTCTCCCCCGCGAAGCTGCGCCGATGGCATCCGGGGTGGGACGTCGCCTATCCCGTCACGGCGGACATCGACTCGCGCGGCGCAGCGCTTATCACGGATGTCGACGACGCCGCGCATCGCTCCTGGTACCTCGACTACCTCGATGCCCCGCCCGCGGACCGTCCCGGCGCCGGCAGCAGGGACACCGCCGAGGGCACTGGCAGCACCGCCGGCCATGACGGCCGCCTGCCGCGCCAGGACGCCGATGTGCTGCCGCGTCAGAAGGCCGATGTGCTGCTGCGCCGGGCCGACGTCGAGAGATATCGCCGTGACCGCGCCTCGGCGCTGAGCTTCATGAGGCGCCTGCTCTCCGCGTCTTCGCTGAGCAGCCGTCGGCCGCAGTTCGGCTGTTTCGGGCTGCACGAGTGGGCGATGGTGCACCGCGTGCAGGAGGGCGAGCAGCGCCACGAAGATCTGCCTCTGCGGCTGAGCCAGGCCGAGACAGACCAGGTCGTCGAACGGGAGAATCTGGTGTGCTCCCATATCGACGCCTTCCGCTTCTTCACCCCGTCGGCCGCTCCGCGCAACGCGATGCAGCCCACGCGTGAGACCCAGGTGGAGCTCGACAACCCCGCCTGCCTGCATGTGGGGATGGACCTCTACAAGTGGGCCATGAAGCTGACGCCGCTGATCCCCTCGGGCCTGGTGCTGGACTGCTTCGAGCACGCCCGGGAGACCCGCGTGCTGGACATGGAGGCGAGTCCTTACGACGTGCGGCCGCTCGGCTACGGGGTGGTGCCGATCGAGACCGCCTCCGGAAAGGCCGAGTACGTGCGCCGCCAGCGCGGGCTCGCGGAACGGGCCGATGCGCTGCGCAGCAGGATCCTGGACCATCTGCCTCCGGCCATCGACTGACCCCTCGACCCCACCGGCGGCCATGCCAGCGACCGTGCCCTCGACCCCGCCCTCCACCGGACCAGCGACCGTTCCGTGACCCTGTCGTCCACCGAGCCATCTGCCGAGCGAGCGGCGATGCGGCCGATCGGCGGGAGCGCGCCGTCGGAGGACCCTGGCAGACTGGACCCATGCCTCTCCTGACGCCGTTCCTGCCCGAGCACACCTCACACACCGCTCAGGACACGATCGTCGACGGATTCATCGAGTCCCAGGAGGCCGTGGGGCGCGAGCTGTATCCGCACCAGGAGGAAGCGCTGCTGGCGATCGCGGCGGGCGACCATGTGATCGCCGCGACGCCCACCGGATCGGGCAAGACCACGATCGCGTTCTCCGCGATCTTCGCCGCGATGGCCCGCGGGGAGCGCTCCTACTACACCGCCCCCATCAAGGCGCTGGTCAGTGAGAAGTTCTTCGATCTGGTGAGCCAGTTCGGCGCGGAGAACGTGGGCATGATGACGGGCGATTCGTCGGTGAACCACGACGCCCCGATCATCGTGTGCACGGCGGAGATCTTCGCGAACCATGCCCTGCGCGAAGGCGCCGGGAGCGACGTGCGCCTCGCGGTGATGGACGAGTTCCACTACTACGGGGACTCCCAGCGCGGCTGGGCCTGGCAGGTGCCGCTGGTGGAGCTTCCGGACTGCCAGTTCGTGCTCATGAGTGCGACGCTCGGCGATGTCACCACCTTCGCTGACGATCTCGAGGAGCGCACCGATCGTGACGTGACGGTCATCGACGACGCCCCCCGGCCGGTGCCCCTGGACTTCCGCTGGTCGCTCGAACCGCTGCCGGACACCATCTCGACGATCCTGCAGGACCGCGACGCCCCGGTCTACATCGTCCACTTCACCCAGAAGGATGCGCTGGAGCAGGCACAGGCCCTACTCGGCCAGAAGATCCTCTCGGGCGAGGAGAAGGAGCGGATCCGCGAGATCATCGGCGACTTCCGCTTCTCCAAGGGCTTCGGGCAGATCCTCTCCAAGCTCGTGCGCGAGGGCATCGGCGTGCACCACGCCGGCATGCTGCCGAAGTACCGCCGACTGGTCGAGAAACTCGCGCAGTCCGGCCTGCTGAAGATCATCTGCGGCACCGACACGCTCGGCGTGGGCATCAACGTGCCGATCCGCACCGTGCTGCTGACGGGGCTGGCGAAGTTCGACGGGAAGCGCACACGCCTGCTCAACGCCCGGGAGTTCCACCAGATCGCCGGCCGGGCGGGCCGTGCGGGGTACGACACCGTGGGCCACGTGGTCGTCCAGGCGCCGTCGTGGACCATCGACTTCGAGCGGGAGCTGGCCAAGCAGCGCGCCCGGGAGGAGTCCGGGAAGACCTCCAACAATGCGAAGAAGCGCAAGAAGGAGCCCAAGCCGCGCATCCCCGATGGCGCAGTGTCGTGGTCCGAGGCGAACATGACCAAGCTGGTCGAGAACGCCCCGGAGCCGCTGCGTCCGCATCTGAAGATCACGGCAGGCATGGTCCTCGCGCTGATCTCGCGTCCCGGCGACGCCATCGCCTCAGGACGGCACCTGATCATGACCAGCCACCAGACCCGCACCCAGAAGCTCAAGCTGGTCAAGGACGCGGTGGAGATCTTCCGCGGCCTGCAGGACGCCGAGATCATCGAGGTGCTCGAACAGCCGGATCATCTGGGCCGACGGATCGCGCTGGTCGAGGACCTGCAGCTGGACTTCACGATGAACCAGCCGCTGGCCCCCTTCGCCATCGCGATGATCGACACCCTCGACGAGGAGTCCGAGAGCCTCACGATGGACACCGTCTCGATCATCGAGGCGATCCTCGAGGACCCCCGGCAGATCCTGCTGGCCCAGCAGAACGCCGCCAAGGGCGAGCTGCTCGCCGAGCTCAAGGCCGACGGCGTCGAGTACACCGAGCGCATGGCGCAGTTGGACGAGGTCACGTGGCCCAAGCCCCTCGAGGAGGATCTCGAGGCGGCGCTGGAGATCTATGCGAAGAACCGTCCGTGGGTGCGCGTCGAGGACCTCTCCCCCAAGTCCGTGGTGCGCGAGATCCACCAGACCGGCCAGACGTTCAGCGAGTTCGTGCAGCGCTACGGGCTGCAGCGCTCCGAGGGCATCGTGCTGCGCTACCTCTCCGACGCGTACCAGGCGATGCGTCGCACCATCCCGCAGGAGCTGCGCACCGAGGACCTCGACGACCTCATCGAATGGCTCGGTGTGCTGGTGCGCGGCATCGACTCCTCGCTGCTGGACGAATGGGAGGCGCTCTCGCACCCGGAGGAGGCCGAGGGTGATGCCGCCAGCGACCTGCGGCCCACCTCTCCGCGCGGGCTCTCCGCCCAGACCAAGGTGCTGCGCACGATGATCCGGGCCGCCATGTGGCAGCGCGTCGAGCATTTCGCCTTCGAGCGTGAGGCACGGCTGGCCGAGCTCGACGGCGCCTCCGGCTGGGATCGTGCCCGGTGGGCCGAGGCGATGGACGAGTACTACGACACCTATGACGACGTCGGCATCGACGGCCCGGCGCGCTCGCCGCAGCTGCTGCAGATCACCGAGGAATCCAAGCTCTGGCGCATCCGCCAGGTGCTCTCGGATCCTGACGGCAACCACGACTGGGCGATCGAGGCCGAGCTGGATCTCGAGGCCACCGATGAGGCCGGCGAGCCCGTCCTGGCGATCACCCACGTGGGGGACATCGCGGACCGGTGAGCGGTGACCGGTGAGCGGTGAGCGGTGAGCCTGAGCGGTAGGAAGTGCCCTAGGAAGTGCGCAGCGAGCAGTACGGGGTTCGTTGACCACGACGCGGGTCGTTGGACAGCACGCGGGGCGTTGGACAGCACGCGGGGCGTTGGACAGCACGAGGCCGGCGCCCCCGAGAGGGGACGCCGGCCTCGGTCATCGTGGGGAAGCGGTCAGTGCCCGATCACCAGGGATTGACCTCGATGCTCTTCCAGGGGTTCACCTCGATGTGCTTCCAAGGATTCACCTCGACCTGCGGGTTGACCTCCACGGCAGAGGCGAGACCGGCGCCGCCCATCGTCAGCGCAGCGGCGAGCGCCGCACCGCCGGCCAGACGGGCTCCTAGGCGCAGCCTGGCCCTGCGGGGAGTACGGGGGAACTGCGCTTCTCTCGTCAGACTCATGATCCGCACCTTTCGCGTACCGGGACCGGATCCCAGCACTATGTGCTCCGAAGAGTACTGACAGTTGTCCACATCACACAAGGGCGATCCGCGGATGCGCTCATCAGCGCGGCGTGCTGCGGACGCCTGCGGTGAGCGGCAGCGGCAGCGGACGAGCGGACGGCCGGCGCCTTCACAGACACCGGCCGCCCGACGAAGAGGTCCGCGCGGATCAGGCCGCAGCGGCCTCGTCGTAGACCTGCTGGGCGACGTCACCGAGGTACGGGCCGTACATGACGTTCGGCTGCGAGTTGTAGCCGAAGCTGTTCACGGAGATCTGGTAGCCGGAGGGGCCGTCGCCCACGAACCAGGGGCCACCGGAGGAGCCACCGGTCATGTCGCAGTCGATGCCCTGGTCATCGGATCCGCCGAGGGTGTCATCGGAGCCGGTGTCCTGGCACTGCTCGAGGCTCTCGCCGTCGAACGGGCTGGCGGCCGGGTAGCCGAAGGACGTGTAGAGCGCACCGCGCTCGGTGTTGAACTCGATCCCGGAGGCGCCGACGGTGTCCGCGAGCGAGGCGCTGCCGCTCTCGGGCTCGACGACCGCGAAGGCGACGTCGTAGTCGAGATCCTCGGAGCTGATCCACTGCTCGGTCGAGAACAGGTCCGAGGCGCTCCACAGGCCGTACGGGGTCTCGCCCTGGTCGTAGCCGGGAGCGAACACCCAGTTGCTGGCCCAGGCGCCTGCCTCGTTCGTGCAGTGCCCCGCGGTCGAGACGGTCGAGCCGTTGTCGGAGGCGACGGAGTTGCCCGAGCACACGTAGTCGGTGCCGTTCACGGTGAAGAAGACCTTGCCGATGTGGTCGGTGTCTGCCGCGGCGGCGGGCTGGGCCTCGGCGCTGCGGGCGGTCTCGGCCTGCGGGGAGGCCTCGGCGGCCGGGATCCGTGCGGTCTCGGAGCTCTCGACCTGACCGTCCGGGGCATCGGCCTCGTCGACGAGGTCGTCGGCAGGGGTGGCGGCCTGCATGCGCTCCTCGGTCCAGTACCCCACGGCCGCATCCTGCTCAGCAGTCGAGAGGGTCGTGGTCTCCAGAGCGCTGTCGCCGGTCGGATCGGCGGTGGCGAGCCCGGCCCCTCCCAGGCTCAGGGCGGCGGCGAAGGCGAGTCCCCCTGCCGTCCTGATGCCACGGCGAAAGCGTGCCGGGCGGTGTCTGCTGTCGTCCTGATCATCCGGGGAGAAACTCATCGCGGGGTCCTTTCGGAGGGGAACGGGAACGGTCTGAGGAGGACCGCGCGACCACGCTAGACGGTGTGATCCCCTTCACGCCACTGCTGTGAGAGCGCTTAGTGACCGTCCGGTCACTCCTGCTGCGGCGAGTCCTCACCAGTCGCTGCATATCCGTTCTCGCAGGTGGGCTCGGGCTTCTCCGAATCGAGCGCCCGCTCCTCGCTCGCGGCGACACGTCTCTCAGGATCTTCCTGACCGCTCGGTAGGGTTGTGGGGTGCGGGGCCTTGCGAAGGGCGGGAATCGCGTTCCGACGGCGCTGCGGGGTCCAGTGCTCGGCGGCCGAGGAGATGCCCTCGTCGTGCTCGCGCGCGGTCGGATCCTGGGATCGTCGGGCGGTCATACGGCTGCTCCGGAGGCCTCGTTCGAGAGGCTCACAGAGGTGCGCGGGCCTGGGCAGAGCTGGAGTGTGTGTTCCATGCCCGTGAACCTACCAATCGCCCGTGTGGTCACCCTCACGGCCGCTCCCGATCACTCGAGGGAGTCGAGCTCCAGGTCGACCATGAGCTCCGCGGCGATCTGCTCGAGGGCATCGCGGATGCCGTCCTCGTCGGCGCCCCCGGCGAGGCGCACCTCGGCCTCCGCCTCGAAGAGCATGCCGCCGCCCTCGGGCGCTTCGCGGGTCCAGCTGCGCAGCCCGTCGATGGTCGCGCCCTGGGAGGTGAGCGCGGTGGTCACCTCGCGCACCATCCCGGTGCGGTCCTGGCCCAGCAGGTGCAGCTGCAGCGAGCGGCCCGTGGCCTCGTCGTCACCGCCGGCCCCGGCGCTGGCCACGACGTCGAGGCCGACCTGCTCGGAGAGGGTGGGGAGGGCGTCGAGGAAGGAGGGGGCGTGCTCGTCCGGCAGCTCCACCTGGACGATGCCGGCGAACTTCCCGGCGAGCAGGGCGAGCTGGCTGTCGACCCAGCTGCCTCCGTGCTCGTCCACGGCGGCGGCGAGGGCTGCGACGAGGCCGGGGCGGTCGTCTCCGATGGCGGTCAGCACGTAGGTCGTCATGGGCTCAGGCTAGCCCCTCCCCTGCGCGCCGGCAGGGCCTCTGCGGGATCATTGCGGGATCAGATACCGGACTTGTAGAGCCCGTAGGTGTACGCGTCGAAGACGGCCTCCCACGAGGCTTCGATGACGTTGGGGCCGACGCCGACTGTCTGGAACTCGAGCCCGCGCCCGGAGGTGCGCACGAGCACCCGGGTGGTGGCGTCGGTGCCGTGCTGCGCATCGAGGATGCGCACCTTGAAGTCCTGCAGCTCGAACTCGTCGATCATCGGGAAGCGGTCGCGCAGAGCGGCCCGCAGGGCCAGGTCCAGGGCGTTGACCGGGCCGTTGCCCTCGGCGATCGCGACCTTGCGCTCCGGCTCCCCTGCGCCCGTGGCCACGAGCTTCACGGTGGCCTCGCTCTCGAGGGTGCCGTCGCGGCCCAGCTGGGACGTGGCCCGCCAGGACTCGACGTCGACGTACTGCGGCACCTCGCCGAGCTGATCCAGCAGGAGCAGCTCGAAGGAGGCGTCGGCCGCCTCGTAGGAGTAGCCGGCCGCCTCGCGCTGCTTGATCGTGGCCGCCAGGCGCGAGAGCAGGTCCTGGTTGCCGGCGAGGTCGAAGCCCAGCTCGCGGCCCTTGAGCTCGATCGAGGCCCGGCCGGCCATGTCGGAGATGATCATGCGCATGTCGTTGCCGACGTCACGGGGATCGATGTGCTGGTAGAGATCCGGGTCCACGCGGATCGCACTGGCATGCAGACCGGCCTTGTGGGCGAAGGCGCTCGCCCCGACGTACGGGGCGCGGTGGCCGACGGGCATGTTCACGATCTCGCCGATGGCCTGCGCGATGCGGGTCATCTCGGAGAGCACGTCGGGGTCGACGAGCTCCATCCCCATCTTCAGCTGGAGGTCCGCGACCAGGGTGAGCAGGTCGGCGTTGCCGGTGCGCTCCCCGTAGCCGTTCACGCACCCCTGGACGTGGGTGATGCCCGC
Organism: Brachybacterium alimentarium; assembly: GCF_002332425.1. Lineage (GTDB taxonomy): Bacteria > Actinomycetota > Actinomycetes > Actinomycetales > Dermabacteraceae > Brachybacterium > Brachybacterium alimentarium. The sequence continues at coordinate 86,289 of NZ_NRGS01000017.1, forward strand.
GCGGACCGCCGTCAGTGCGTTGGCGACGGCGCAACCGGAGTCGTTGTGGGTGTGCACGCCCAGCCGCGCGTTGCCGTGGCCCACGGCCGCGAGGCGACCGCGCAGGTCCTCGATGATCTCGGTGACCCGGTGCGGGAGCATCCCGCCGTTGGTGTCGCACAGCACGACCACCTCAGCGCCGGCGTCGAAGGCGGCGGCCACGACGGAGGTCGTGTAGTCGCCGTCGTGCTCGAACCCGTCGAAGAAGTGCTCGGCGTCGACGAAGACCTCGCGTCCCAGGCCCGTGAGGTGCTCGGCGGTGTCGCGCACCATCGCGAGGTTCTCCTCACCGGTGGTGCGCAGTGCCCCGCGCACGTGACGGATATCGGACTTCGCGACCAGGGTGATGGTCGGCGCCTGGGAGTCGACGAGCGCCGCCACCTGCGTGTCCTCCGCGACCGCGACACCGGCCTTGCGCGTTGCTCCGAAGGCGGCCAGACGTGCGGTGCGCAGCTCGAGCTCGGTCGCCGCCCGGGCGAAGAACTCGGTGTCGCGCGGCACCGCCCCGGGCCATCCGCCCTCGAGGTAGGTCACCCCGAGTTCGTCGAGGAGCCGAGCGACGGCGAGCTTGTCCGCCACCGAGAGGGTCAGGCCCTCCTGCTGGGAGCCGTCCCGCAGGGTGGTGTCGTAGATGTGGAAGGCGGCCAGCGGAGCAGTGCGCGGTGCGTTCATCGTCGCCTCAGACCAATCGGGTGAGCCAGCCATGACGGTCGGGGATCCGGCCGTACTGGATATCGGTGAGCTCCTGGCGCAGCGAGAGGGTGATCTCCCCGGAGCCGCCGTCGCCGACGCTCCAGGTGCCGCCGTGGGCGCGGAACTCGCCGATCGGATTGATCACGGCGGCGGTGCCGCACGCGAACATCTCGGTGATCTCCCCGGAGCCGAGCTGCTCGAGCAGCTCGCTCATGACCAGCTTCTGCTCGACGACCTCGAGCCCGCGGTCCTCGGCCAGGCGCAGGATCGACTCGCGGGTCACGCCCTCCAGGATCGATCCGGTCAGGGACGGGGTGAGGAGACGGCCGTCGCGGGTGATCGCGAAGACGTTCATCCCGGAGAGCTCGTCGATGCTGGTGTGCGTCTCGGAGTCCAGGAAGAGGACCTCGTCGGCCCCGTGCTCGGCGGCCTCGTCCTTGCCCAGCAGCGAGGAGGCGTAGTTGCCGCCGCACTTGGCGGCGCCGGTGCCCCCGGCGCCGGCACGCGCGTACTCATCGGTGATCCACACGACGAGCGGCTGCACCCCGCGGGGGAAGTACGGGCCCGCCGGGGAAGCGATCACGTAATAGTCCACTGCGTGGGAGGTCCGCACCCCGAGGAACTCCTCGGAGGCGAACATGAACGGGCGCAGGTACAGCGACTCCTCGCTGGTGGCCTCGGGCACCCAGGGCTCGTCGGCCGCGACGACGGCCTTCAACGACTCCAGGAAGTCCTCGACGGACAGCTCGGGCAGGGCGAGACGACGGGCGGAGCGCTGCAGACGCTCGGCGTTGCGCTCCGGCCGGAAGGTCCACACGGAGCCGTCGGCGTGCCGGAACGCCTTGAGCCCCTCGAAGATCTCCTGCCCGTAGTGCAGCACCGCGGTCGCGGGCGAGAGCGAGAGCGGCCCGAAGGGGATGACCTCGGATCCTCCCCAGCCGTTCTCCCGGGTCCACGAGGCGTGGGCCATGAAGTCGGTGTAGTACCTGCCGAAACCGGGGTCGGCGAGGATCTGGGCGCGCTCGACATCGCCGATGCGGCGGGTCCGGTCGGTCTGGGTGAACTGCAGCGCGCTCATGGGGGCTCTCCTCGAAGTCGAGTCGGTCAGGTGGATGGTGTCAGCGGCCGGAGATCGCGGCGACCAGGGCGTCGCCGATCTGCGTGGTGCCGCGGCGGGCGAGCTCCTCGGAGTCCGTCCGGGCGGCGAGGTCCGACTCGACGGCGGCGCGCACGGCGGCGGCCGGCTCGACGTGACCGAGGTGGTCCAGCAGCAGGGCGACCGACAGCACCGTCGCGGTGGGGTCGGCCAGGTTCTGCCCGGCGATGTCCGGGGCGGAGCCGTGGACCGGTTCGAACATCGAGGGGTAGGCGCCGGAGGGGTTGAGGTTGCCGCTCGCGGCCAGCCCGATTCCGCCGCCGACGGCTGCGGCCAGATCGGTGACGATGTCGCCGAAGAGGTTGTCGGTGACGATCACGTCGAAGCGTCCCGGGTCGGTCGCGAGGTAGATCATGGCGGCGTCGACGTGGGCGTAGTCCACGGCGACGTCCGGGTGCTCGGCGCCGACCTCCTCGACGATGCGGCGCCACAGGTGGCCGGCGTGGACCAGCACGTTGTGCTTGTGCACCAGGGTGAGCTTCTTGCGGCGCGCCTCGGCCTGCTCGAAGGCGTAGCGCACCACGCGCTCGACGCCCACGGCGGTGTTCAGCGAGACCTCGGTGGCGACCTCGAGATCGGTGCCGGTGCGCATGGACCCGCCGTTGCCGACGTAGGGGCCCTCGGTGCCCTCGCGCACCACCAGGAAGTCCATGTCGCCCGGATCCTTCAGCGGGGAGGCCACGCCCGGCATCAGCTTGGTGGGGCGCAGGTTCACGTAGTGATCGAAGCCGAAGCGGAGCTTGAGCAGCAGGCCGCGCTCGAGGACGCCCGAGGGCACCTCGGGGTCGCCGACCGCGCCGAGCAGGATCGCGTCGTGCTCGGCCAGGCGCTCCATGTCCTCATCGGTGAGCGTCTCACCGGTGCGGTGCCAGCGGCCCGCCCCGAGGTCGAAGTCCGTGGTCTCGACGGTGACGCCGATCGGCTCGAGGGCGGCGCGCAGGGCGCGCAGTCCCTGGGGCACGACCTCCTTGCCGATGCCGTCACCTTCGATGACGGCGAGCTTGAGGACGGGCGACGAGGCGGGGGCGCTGGTGGTGCTCATGGCGTGGGCTCCGATTCTGCGGGGGATGTCAGTACACGAGGTCGACGGCGTGGATCGAGTGCGCGCCGATGCTCGCACCCAGCTCCTCGGCGAACTCCCGGTCGATGGACTCGTCCAGATCCAGGACCACGAGGGCCTCGGAGCCCTGGACGTCGCCCGCCCGGGAGACCTGCATGCCGGCGATGTTCACGCCGGCCTCGCCGAGGCGGAGGCCGTACTGGCCGATCAGGCCGGGGCCGTCCTCGTAGCGGATGATCAGCAGGTGGTCGCTGAGGGGGACGTCGAGGGCATGGCCGACGACCTCGGTGAGCTTGTGCTCCTGGTCCACGCCGCTCAGCGTGCCGGATACCGAGACGACCTCGCCGCTGCGCAGCGTGCCGCGCACGGTGACCACGTTGCGGAAGCGCTCGGTGTGCTCATCGGTGACGAGCTGCACGGTGATGCCGCGCTCCTCGGCCAGCACGGGAGCGTTGACATAGCTGACCTGCTCGGTGACGACGTTGCGGAAGAGGCCGCGCAGCGCGGAGAGCTTCAGGGCCGTCACATCGCGGGTGGCGAGCTCGCCGTGCACCTCGATGTCGAGCAGCTCGGGGGCCTCCCCCGCCAGCACGGTGAACAGCTGGCCGAGTCGGTCGGCGAGGGCCACGCCCGGGCGCACCAGGTCGTCGATCGCGCCACCGGCGACGTTCACGGCGTCCGGCACGAGCTCGCCGGCCAGGGCGAGCCGCACGGACTTGGCGACGGCCACGCCGGCCTTCTCCTGCGCCTCGGCGGTGGAGGCACCGAGGTGCGGGGTCAGGGTGATGTTGTCGAGCTCGAGCAGGCGCTTGGCGCTCTCGGAGCTGGCGGGCGGCTCCGAGGAGTAGACGTCCAGGCCCGCGCCGGCGATACGGCCGCTGCTGAGCGCCTCGTAGAGCGCCTCCTCGTCGATCAGGCCGCCGCGAGCAGCGTTGACGATGTGCAGGTTCGGCTTCGCGAGCGCGAACTGCTCGGCGCCGATGAGCCCGGTGGTCTCGGGCGTCTTGGGCATGTGCACGGTGACGATGTCCGCCTCGCGCATCAGCTCGTCGAGCTCGACCACCCGGGCGCCGAGCTCGGCGGCGCGTGCGTGGTTCACGTAGGGGTCATAGGCCAGGAGGGTCACGCCGAAGGGACGCAGGCGCTCGGCGACCAGCTGGCCGATGCGGCCGAAGCCCACCACGCCGACGGTCTTCTCCAGCAGCTCGACACCGGTCAGCTGCTTCCGCTCCCAGCGGCCTGCCTTCACGGAGGAGTCCGCGCGGCCGAGGTTGCGCAGCGAGGAGAGGATCAGCGTGATCGCGAGCTCGGCGGCGGAGACGATGTTGGAGGTCGGCGCGTTGATGACCATGACGCCGGCGTTGGTCGCACCGGGCACGTCCACGTTGTCCAGGCCCACGCCCGCACGGGCGACGACCTTCAGGTGGTCGGCTGCGGCATAGACCTCGGCATCGACCTGGGTGGCAGAGCGCACCAGGAGTGCGTCCGCATCCTTGACAGCGGCCAGCAGCGCGGCACGGTCGGTGCCGTCCACGTTCTTGACCTCGACCTCTGACCCCAGGACCTCGACGGTCGCGGGCGACAGCTCTTCTGCAATGAGCACGACGGGACGCGTCACGGAAACTCCTCCAGTACGGATGGTTGTCGTCGCACGCATCCTCGAGGGCGACGGGTACCGGGACAGCTTAGACCGCTGTCCGCCATACGGTCACGGAGGTCACGGGATGAGACGGGATCCTGGACCAGTGGACCGGTGAACCGTCGAGGCTGGGGCGTGCTCCTCGGTGCGCCTCCATCCGTCACTTGGCCGGAGGCCCGTGGCAGGAATCCTTCTCCCCCCTGGTAACATCGCCGGGCCTTGAGCCGCGAGCGGTCGTTCGCCCTCGAGGATCTCCCGCCCTTCGGATGCGAGGTTGAGCGGAGCCCACGGAGAAGTACACCTCAGGAGGAACCGCATGGCGCGGATGGTCCGACGGATCGGACATGCCCGAAAGATCGTGGAGAGAACTGTGCGGCGCGATCTCCGCCGACGGAAAGTCCGCCAGTCCGACGCTTCGCTCCGCCTTTTCTCCGCACGGACTCGGCACGCGTTCGACGCACTCGCGCCGCACTTCGAGCGCGAGCTGCCCGCAGTCGATGTGCCCATGAAGTCGCCCGAAGCTTTCCGTAGTGATCTGCGCGCAGAGGTGGCGAAGCTGTTCGAGCTGCGAAATATCCCCTTCCTGCCCCATCGGTCACTGTCCGTCTCCGACATCGTCTTCGGCGTGCGCGAGGACGACTGGGAAACGATGTTGACTGCCCTGCGGCACAGCGGACTCGAGATGCTCTACGGCGGCAGTTCACGACGCTCACACCCTTCTCGTCCCCTGTATGTGGACTCGATGGACATCGAGGCCTTCCGGACCTCACGAGTCTTGTACCTGCTGCGTCCTGCCGTCGCGCGCCACGACGGCATCGCGGTGAAGCGGTTCGGTTTCGACTGCGCAGTGCGGATCGAGCGATGGAGCACTGGGAAGCCAGGAACTCCGAACGAGGACGCCGTCGTGCCGCGCCTGGGATCCCCGCGTACGGGATACATCGCCACGTCAGCCTTCAGCCCGCTGATCGATCCGCCCCAGCACGTGCTCGATGCCCGCGAGCCGCTGCTCGCAGATAACCTCATGGAGATCACCTTCCCGATCGATGTGGTCTACACCTGGGTAGACGGCACCGATCCGGCCTGGATCGCCCGTAAGCGCTCGGTCCTCGATGCGCTCCACGGTGAGGAGATGTCCGACGACGCCGCATCGGATCTGCGCTTCATCGCCCATGACGAGCTGCGGTATTCGCTGCGAGCTCTCGAGATGTACGCCCCCTGGGTGCGACACGTCTATCTCGTCACCGATCAGCAGCGCCCGCCGTGGTTGCGGGAGGATGATCCCTGGATCACCGTCGTCGACCACACGGAGATCGCTCCCGAGGGCACCGCGCTGCCGACTTTCAACTCTCAGGCGATCGAGGCGAACCTCCACCGCATCGACGGTCTCAGCGAGCACTTCCTGTACTTCAACGACGACGTATTCCTCTCCTCGCCCGTCGTCCCCGAGCTGTTCTTCGGGCCTAACGGAATCGCCTCGATGTATCTCTCGAAGGCCCAGGTGGCTGGCGGCGCGCCGGTGCTCGGCGAACCCGCGTCGGACTCCGCAGGGAAGAACGCTCGCACTCTAGTGCAGGAGGTCTCGGGACGCCGGGTGAGCCGCAAGCTCTTCCACACCCCGTTCCCCCTGCGTCGTTCGATCTCCAACGAGATCGAGAAACGCTGGCCCGAGGTGGTCCGGCAGACCCGCCTGTCGCAATTCCGTCGGCTCGAGGACGTCACCCTCTCCGGCGCTCTGCATATGAACTACGCCTATGCCACATCCCGAGCGGTCACTCGGAGCATTCGCTACCGGTACGTGAACATCGGAGCCGCGAACGCTCCGCAGAAGCTCGAGTCCCTGATGACGGACCGGCATGAGCTCCAGACGTTCTGCCTCAACGAGTCCTCGCAGGACCTCTCCCCCGCACGCGTCGATGCGCTGGTCCGAAGCTTCCTGCGGCGACGGTTCCCCGACATGGGCTCGTTCGAGATCCCGGGACGCTGAAGAGCGGCCCGACAACGTAACAGCATCAGGTCACCCCGACCGGCGACCGGGAAGCACGATGCACGGACAACAACGGCGGGTGCACCTCGAAGGTGCACCCGCCGTCGCGGTCAGGGGGGTCGATCAGCGCGCTGCGCTGCCCTCGGTGTAGTCCTCGTCAACGGCCTGAGCGCTCCAGGAGAACATCTTGCGCAGGTCGCGGCCGACGGTCTCGATCTGGTGCTTGGCCTCCTCCTCGCGCAGCTCCGTGAACTCGGGCGCGCCGGCGTCCTGGTCCTCGATAAAGCGCTTGGCGAAGGCACCGCTCTGGATGTCGCCGAGGATGTCCTTCATGGCCTTCTTGGTCTCGTCGGTCACGACGCGCGGGCCGGAGACGTAGTCGCCGTACTCCGCGGTGTCCGAGATCGACCAGCGCTGCTTGGCGATGCCGCCCTCGTGCATGAGGTCGACGATCAGCTTGAGCTCGTGGAGCACCTCGAAGTAGGCGATCTCGGGCTGGTAGCCCGCCTCGGCGAGGGTCTCGAAGCCGGCCTGGACGAGGTGGCTCATGCCGCCGCACAGCACGGCCTGCTCGCCGAAGAGATCGGTCTCGGTCTCCTCGGTGAAGGTGGTCTTGATGACGCCGGCGCGGGTGCCGCCGATGCCCTTGGCGTAGGAGAACGCGAGGTCCCAGGCGGAGCCGGTGGCGTCCTGCTCGACGGCGACGATGTCCGGGATGCCGCGGCCGGCGACGAACTCGCGGCGCACGGTGTGGCCGGGGGCCTTGGGGGCGATCAGCAGCACGTCGACGCCCGCGGGGACCTCGATGTAGCCGAAGCGGATGTTGAAGCCGTGCGCGAAGGCGAGCGCCTTGCCCTCGGAGAGGTGCGGCTGGATGGACTCGGCGTAGACCTTCCGCTGGTCCTGATCCGGGGTGAGGATCATGATCAGGTCGGCCCACTCGGAGACCTCGGCGACGGAGCCGGTGCCCAGGCCCTGCTCCTCGGCCTTGGCGCGGGACTTCGAGCCCTCGCGCAGGCCGACGCGGACCTCGACGCCGCTGTCGCGCAGGTTCAGCGCGTGGGCGTGGCCCTGGGAGCCGAAGCCGACGATGGCGACCTTCTTGCCCTGGATGATGGACAGATCGGCGTTGTCGTCGTAGTAGATCTCAGCCACGATGTGCTCCTTCGTGTTGGTGTGTGCGGGCGCCGCGCTCAGGGCGGCGCGCCGGGCGACGGGACGATCCTATCGCCGGTTGTCTTGAAGAGTGAGAGGTCGTCTCTGGATTCGGGACGATCCGCTCGTGCTGGTCAGCCCAGCAGGCTGCGATCGGTGATCGCCCGCCCGCCGCGGCCGATGGCGACCTCGCCGGACTTCACGATCTCGCGGACGCCGAAGGACTCGAGCATCCCCAGCAGCGCGGAGAGTTTGTCCTGCGTGCCGGTCGCCTCGATGGTCACGGAATCGGCGGCCGCGTCGACCACCTTCGCCCGGAACATCTGGACGATCTCCAGCACCGAGGTGCGGCTGGAGTTGTCCGCCGTCACCTTGATGAGGATCAGCTCGCGCTGGACGGTCTGCCGTGCGTCGAGCTGGACGATCTTGAGGACGTTCACCAGCTTGTTGAGCTGCTTCGTGATCTGCTCGAGCCGACGCTGATCCACGTCGACGACCACGGTGATCCGGGAGATCTCCGGGTGCTCCGTCGGGCCGACGGCGAGCGAGGAGATGTTGTAGGCCCGCCTCGAGAACAGGGCGGTGACGCGGGTGAGCACACCGGGCTTGTTCTCGACGAGCACCGAGAGGGTCTGGCTCTGCGGCGTCATCACGTAGTCCGTGGTGCTCGCCGGGGTGTTCTGGGTGGACTGGTTGGCGCTCATGTTCAGATGTCCCTCTCCCACTCGGGGCTCATGCCCTGGGCGATCTGGATCTCGTCGTTGGAGACCCCGGCCGGCACCATGGGCCACACCATCGCGTCGGCGCTCACGGTGAAGTCGACGATCACCGGGCGATCGTTGATCTCCATCGCCTGGGCGATGGTGGCGTCGATGTCCTCGTCGCGCTCGCAGCGCAGCCCGACCGCGCCATAGGCGTCGGCGAGCTTGACGAAGTCGGGGATGCGGCGGGTGCCGTGCCCGGTGTTCAGGTCGGTATTGGAGTAGCGCTGGTCGTAGAACAGGTTCTGCCACTGGCGCACCATGCCGAGGCTGGAGTTGTTGATGATCGCGACCTTGATCGGGATGTCGTTGATGACGCAGGTGGCGAGCTCCTGGTTGGTCATCTGGAAGCATCCGTCGCCGTCGATGGACCACACGACCTTGTCGGGCTGGCCCACCTTCGCACCCATCGCCGCGGGCACCGAGTAGCCCATGGTCCCGAGGCCACCGGAGTTGATCCAGGTGCAGGGGTGCTCGTACTTGATGAACTGGCTGGACCACATCTGGTGCTGGCCCACGCCCGCCACGAAGATCGAGTCCGGGCCGGAGATCGCGCCGATGCGGGAGATGACCTTCTGCGGGGCGGTGAAGCCGTCCTCGGTCTCGGTCCAGCCCAGCGGGTAGTTGTCCCGCAGCATCGACATGGTGTTCCACCATGCCTCGTAGTCCCGCGGGTCGTCCTCGGCGAGGCGCTCGCGCAGCTCGGCGGTCATCGCACGGGCCACCTCCGCTGCCTGGCCGACGATCGGCACCTGAGCCTCGCGGTTCTTGGAGATCTCCGCAGGGTCGATGTCCGCATGGACCACCTTCGCCCCCGGGGCGAACGACTCCAGGACACCGGTCACGCGGTCATCGAAGCGCGCTCCGATGTTCACGATCAGATCCGAACGCTGCAGCGCGGAGACCGCGGAGACGGCGCCGTGCATCCCGGGCATGCCGAGGTGGTTGGGATGGGAGTCGGGCAGCGCGCCGCGCGCCATCAGCGTGGTCACGAACGGCGCACCGGAGACGTCGATCAGCTCGCCGACCTCTTCGCTGGCCCGACCGCGCAGCACGCCGCCGCCGAGCAGGAACACGGGGCGCTTGGCCTCGAGCAGGAGCGAGACGGCCTCGCGGATCTGCTTGCTGTGCGGACGCGGGTCCGGGCGGTAGCCGGGCAGGTCCAGCCCCTCGGGCCAGACAAACTGCGTCATCCCCTGCTGGGCGTCCTTCGTGACGTCCACGAGGACGGCGCCCGGGCGGCCGGTCGAGGCGATGTGGAAGGCCTGCTTGATGACCTTGGGGATCTCGTCGGCGTCCGAGACCAGGAAGTTGTGCTTGGTCACCGGCATCGTCATGCCGACGATGTCCGCCTCCTGGAAGGCGTCGGTGCCGATGAACTGGGAGCCGACCTGACCGGTGATCGCGACCAACGGGATGGAGTCCATCTGGGCGTCGGCGATCGCGGTGATGAGGTTGGTGGCACCGGGGCCGGAGGTGGCGAGGCACACGCCGACCTTGCCGGTGGCGTGGGCGTAGCCGCTCGCGGCGTGTCCCGCGCCCTGCTCATGGCGCACCAGGATGTGCCGAATGTCCTCGGCATCCATCAGGGGGTCGTAGGTGGGCAGGATGCAACCGCCGGGAAGGCCGAAGACGACCTCGGCCCCGGCGTGCTTGAGGGACTCGACCAGCGCCTGAGCGCCGGTCATCTGCTGTCCGTTCATCGGAACTCCTTCGTCGTCTCGGACGGTGGGCAAGGCGGTGAACTGCTCATGCGGACTGCGGTCCCTCCCGGATCGCTCCGCGCCCAGGAACGAGGACACGAAAAAGCCCCTCCGCCTGGGGCTAGGGAGGGGCGCGGTTGACGTCTCGATGAAACGAACGGGGTCAGCCGCGCTCGGTAACTACGAGAATGATCGTCTGCATGCCACACACAGTAGAGCCTTCCCAGTGGCACAGGCCATCCGTCCGGATCGCGAGACGATTCGTCCACCGCTGACTGTGGGCCCGCCCGTCGGCCCGTTCATTGACCCGTTCGTCAACCCGCTCGTCGACCCGCTCATCGGCTCCTCGCCAACCCGCTCGGGCGGCGCCGTGCCGCCTCGCCGCCGTCGGGCCGCGCCGGCAGTGCTTTCCATGACACGGCGTCACATTGGGCCAAAGTAGTTGTAATGACCCACATAAGCCGTCATGATCGCCGTATGCCCCGAGTCGATAACGCCGAGACCACTGTGACCGCTGAGCCGACCGCGGCCGCCACGACCACTGCGACCACTGCGACCACTGCGACCACTGCGACCACTGCGACCACTGCGAGCGAACCTGCCGGCTCCTCAGTGCAGACCGCCCCTGCTCGGGCGCGCCCGTCCCGCTCGGGCAAGCCGCAGGGGCAGTGGAAGGTCGACGGCACCGCACCGCTGAACGCCAACGAGGAGATCAAGGCCGCTGACAACGGGCTCAACGTGCGCGAGCGCATCGAGCGGATCTACGCTCCCGGCGGTTTCGACTCGATCCCCGATGACGACCTCCACGGTCGCTTCCGCTGGTGGGGCCTGTACACCCAGCGCAAGCCGGGCATCGATGGAGGGCGCACCGCACAGCTGGAGCCCCATGAGCTCGAGGACCGCTACTTCATGATGAGGGTGCGCACCGATGGCGCCGCGCTCAGCCCGCAGGCGCTGCGAGTGCTGGGCACCATCTCCACCGAGTTCGCCCGCGGCTCGGCGGACATCTCGGACCGGCAGAACATCCAGTACCACTGGGTCGGGATCGAGGACGTCCCCGAGATCTGGCGACGTCTGGCCACGGTGGACCTCGAATCGACGACCGCCTGCGGCGACACCCCGAGGGGCTTCCTCGGTAGCCCGGTGGCCGGGATCGCGGCCGACGAGATCATCGATCCCACCCCGGTGATCACGGAGATCAAGCGGCGGTACCTCGGCGACCCCGACCTGGCGAACCTGCCCCGCAAGTTCAAGACCGCGGTCACCGGCCACCCCAGCCAGGACGTGGTCCACGAGATCAACGACATCTCCCTGGTCGGCGTGGTCCACCCCGAGCTGGGCCCGGGGTACGACCTGTGGGTGGGCGGCGCGCTGTCCACCACTCCCCGACTGGCCGAACGGCTCGGCGCCTTCGTGCGCGAGGACCAGGCGGCCGACGTCTGGCACGGCGTGGTGAGGATCTTCCGCGACTACGGCTACCGCCGGCTGCGGAACAAGGCCCGGCTGAAGTTCCTCCTGGCCGCCTGGGGCCCCGAGAAGTTCCGCGAGGTGCTGGAGAGCGAGTACCTCGGATACTCGCTGGCCGACGGGCCCGCCGCCGGTGCGCCCGTCGGCCCTGCCGACCACGTCGGCGTCCACCCCCAGAAGGACGGCCGCGTGTATGTCGGCGCGACCACCACGGTGGGCCGCGTCGGAGGCGGGCTGCTGAGCGCCCTGGCGGACCTGGTCGAGACGGTGGGTGCGGAGGCGGTCCGGCTGACACCGTTCCAGAGCGTCGTGGTGCTCGGTGTCCCCACCGACGGGGTCGATGAGCTGCTGACAGGGCTCGATCAGCTCGGACTCAGCACCCGTCCCAGCCCGTTCCGGCGCTCCACCATGGCGTGCACCGGGCTCGAGTTCTGCAAGCTCGCGATCGTCGACACCAAGGACACCGCCGCACACACCATCTCGGTGCTGGAGGACCGGCTCCGCGACATCACGCCGCAGCTCGAGGACTCCATCAGCCTGCACGTGAACGGCTGCCCGAACTCCTGCGCCCGGATCCAGACGGCGGACATCGGGCTGAAGGGCCAGATCGTCACCACCGAGGAGGGGGAGCAGCTGCCCGGGTTCCAGGTGCACCTGGGCGGCTCTCTGGCCGCCCCCGGGCTCGAGCAGCCCCAGCTCGGCCGCACCCTGCGCCAGCACAAGGTCGCCGCCCGCGATCTCCCCGACTACGTCGAACGCGTCGTGCGGCGCTTCGTCGGATCCCGAGCCCCCGGCGAGTCCTTCGCCGTCTGGGCCCACCGCGCCGAGGACGAGGAGCTGCGATGACCCGCCGGAGCACCACCCATGTCCAGACCACCAGCGCCGACGAGCCCGCCCGGCCCGCCGCCGCCCGGACCTGCGATGCGACCACCGCCGCCGCTGATGCCCGGGCAGACCCCGCCGCGCGCACGGCTGCTCTGCGGGCGCTCGCCGAGGAGGCCTCGGCGCGCTTCGCCGCTCTCGAGGAGACCCTGGCTCCCGATGAGCTCGCCGCCGCCGTCAGCGCCTGGGCAGCACACACCTTCGGCGCCGACCTCGCCGTCGCCTGCAGCATGGCCGATGCCGTGCTCCCCCACGTCGTCTCCCAGCACCTCCCCGGCGTGGACGTGCTCTTCCTCGAGACCGGATACCACTTCCCCGAGACCCTCCGGACTCGCGACCGCGTGGCGCGTGAGCTCGACGTGACGGTGGTCGACGTGCTCCCCGAGCGCACGGTGCCCCAGCAGGATGCCGACCTCGGCGCCCAGCTCCACGACCGCGATCCTGCCGCCTGCTGCGCACTGCGCAAGGTGGACCCGCTGCGCCGGGCACTGTCCGGCTACGACGCCTGGGTCACCGGGGTGCGCCGGGAGGAGGGCCCCACCCGTGCCGACACTCCCCTGGTCACCTATGACGAGGCCTTCGACCTGGTGAAGATCAACCCCCTGGTCACCTGGTCGTTCGGACAGCTCATGGGGTACTCCCATGACCACGGCCTGCCGGAGAACCCACTGCTGGAGCAGGGCTACCCGAGCATCGGCTGCGCGCCGTGCACTCGCGCCGTCGCCCCGGGCGAGGACCCCCGCGCCGGCCGCTGGGCCGACTCCGACAAGACCGAGTGCGGCCTCCACCCGGCCGGTGACTCCCCCTCCACCATCGCCCCTCTGTCCCTGCTCACCGTCGACACCACCCAGGAGCCCACATGACGACTCCGGTCCAGGACCCACACGCCGTGGACACCGCCCGCCGGCACCCCGACCTGCTCGATGCGCTCGAGAGCGAGGCCCTCCACATCATCCGCGAGGTGGTCGGCGAGCTCGAACGCCCCGTGATGCTGTTCTCCGGAGGCAAGGACTCCGTGGTGATGCTGCACCTCGCCGCGAAGGCGCTCTGGCCGGCGCCGGTCCCCTTCCCGGTGCTCCACGTGGACACCGGGCACAACTTCCCCGAGGTGCTGCAGTTCCGCGACGCTGCCGTGGAGCACTACGGCGTCCAGCTCTACGTCGCCTCCGTCCAGGACTACCTCGACGACGGCCGGCTGCAGGAGCGCAGCGACGGCACCCGAAACCCCCTGCAGACCCTGCCGCTGCTCGACGCGATCGAGGAGCATCGTTTCGACGCCGTCTTCGGCGGCGGCCGGCGGGACGAGGACAAGGCCCGTGCCAAGGAGCGCATCGTGAGCCTGCGCAACTCCTTCGGGCACTGGGATCCCAAGAACCAGCGTCCGGAGCTCTGGGACCTGTACAACACCCGGCGTCGGCCCGGCGAGCACGTGCGCGTCTTCCCGCTGTCGAACTGGACCGAGCTGGACGTGTGGCGCTACATCGCCCGCGAGGGCATCGCCCTGCCGACGCTGTACTACGCCCATGAGCGGGAGGTCGTCGAACGCGACGGGATGCTCCTGTCCCCCGGAGACTGGGTGCACCTCGGCGAGGGCGAGGAGTCCAGTGTGCGCACCGTGCGCTACCGGACCGTGGGCGACATGTCCTGCACCGGGGCCGTGGCCTCCACCGCCTGCGACGTCGAGGCGGTGATCGCCGAGGTCGCGGCGACCACGGTCACCGAACGCGGCGCCACCCGCGCCGACGACCGCCTCTCCGAGGCCGCCATGGAGGATCGCAAGAAGGAGGGCTACTTCTGATGAGCACGACGACGATGAGCACCGAGCAGACCGGCGCCGGCACGGCCAGCACCACCGGGCCCGCGAGGACCGGGCCGACGACAGGGACGGCGACGGACGGCACGGCAGCGGGCCCGGTGACGCCGACCCTGCTGCGCCTGGCGACCGCCGGCAGCGTGGATGACGGCAAGTCGACCCTGATCGGTCGGCTGCTGCACGACACGAAGTCCGTGCTGGCCGACCAGCTGGCGGCTGTCGAGGACGCGAGCCGACGCCGCGGCTGGACCGGCGAACTGGCGGACCTCGCGCTGTTGACCGATGGTCTGCGGGCGGAGCGGGAGCAGGGCATCACGATCGATGTCGCCTACCGCTACTTCGCGACCGCCGAGAGGTCCTACGTGCTGGCGGACACCCCGGGCCACGTCCAGTACACGCGCAACACCGTCACCGGCGCCTCCACGGCCGACGTGGTCGTGGTGCTGGTCGATGCCCGCAACGGGGTGGTCGAGCAGACCCGCCGCCATCTCGCGGTGGCGGCGCTGCTGCGGGTCCCCCACGTGGTCGTGGCCCTGAACAAGATCGACCTGGTCGAGGATCCTCAGCGGGTCCACGAGCAGGTCGCCGCCGATCTGGCCGACGTGGCCCGGGCGCTCTCCGGCGCCGTGCCCCCGGTGGTCCCCCTCTCGGCGCTGCGCGGCGACAACGTCGTCCATGCCTCGGAGGAGACCCCCTGGTACGCGGGGCCGACGCTGCTGGCGCTGCTGGAGTCCCTGCCGCCGGCCCGCGACCTCCAGCACGACGGGTTCCGGATGCCGGTCCAGCTGGTGATCCGTCCCCAGCACGGTGCCCGGGACGCCACGCACGTCGACTACCGCGGCTACGCGGGGCTCATCACCTCCGGGACGGTCGAGGTCGGTGACCGGGTGACCATTGCCGGATCCGGCCGCGCCACCACGGTGGCCGGGATCGATCTGGACCGCTCCGGCGTGCAGCGCGCCGAAGCAGGCCTGTCCGTCACCCTGCGGCTGAGCGAGGACGTCGACGTCTCCCGCGGGGATCTGCTCGCCGCCGGGGACGTGCCCTCCCCCAGCGACAGCTTCTCCGCCGTGCTGTGCTGGTTGTCCGAGCGTCCGCTGCGGGCGGGCTCCCGCGTGCTGATCAAGCACGGGACCCGCACGGTGCAGGCCCGTGTGACCGCGGTCCGGGATCGCCTGGACATCTCCACCCTCGAGCACGAACCGGCCGACCAGGCCGAGCTCAACGACCTCGTCCGCGTGGATCTGGACCTCGCCCAGGCCCTCCCCGTGGAGGCGTACTTGACCTCCCGGACGGGCGGCGCCTTCATCGTGATCGACCCTCAGGACGCCACCACTCTCGCCGCCGGGATGGTCGATGATCCCGAGCGGCCCTGAGGCGGCCGTCGTGCTCCTGGAGCTGCTGCCCGCCGGGATTGCCGGCTTCCTCGCGCAGATGATCGACGGCGCCCTCGGGATGGGCTACGGGGTCACGTCGGCCTCGCTGCTGCTCGCGACGGGAATGGCTCCTGCCGTGGTCGCCGCGACCGTGAAGTTCGCCCAGCTGGGCACGACGCTCGCCTCCGGCGCCAGCCATTGGCAGGCCCGGAACGTCGACGGACGGATCGTGGCGAGGCTCGCGCTCCCCGGCGGGCTCGGCGCCCTGGCCGGTGCGACCGTGCTGTCCTCCCTGTCCCTCCAGGCCGCGGCGCCGGTGATGTCCGCTCTGCTGCTGATCCTCGGGATCCTGGTGATGGTCCGCTTCGTCACCCGGCGCAGCCGGCCGGTCACGACGGACGGTGCGAGCCCGCGGCGAGGGCTGCTGGTCCCGCTCGGCCTGGTCGGCGGTCTCGTCGACTCGACCGGGGGCGGAGGCTGGGGGCCGGTGGTGACCTCGACCCTGCTGACCTCCTCCCGCACGGCGCCGCGGACCGTGATCGGCTCCGTGGCCACTGCGGAGTTCGTGGTCACCGTCTGCGCGAGCATCGGGTTTCTGCTAGGGCTCGGTCTCGACCGGGTCTCGCTCGGGCTGACCCTCGCGCTGATGATCGGCGGCGTGCTCGCCGCGCCCCTCGCGGCACGGCTCGCCGGGCGACTGCCCGCCGGCATCCTCGGAGTGCTCGTGGGGAGCCTGATCATCACCCTGAACCTCGGGCCGACGCTCAGCGGTCTCGCCGTGCCGGCGCCGGCGCGGCTCGCGGTGCAGAGCGGAGCGGCGCTGGCGTGTCTCCTGCTCCTCGCCGCGGCGCTGCGCCGCCACCGGGCCTCACGCGCCCTGCCCGCAGGGGCTGACGAGGCTGTCCCCTCCTTGCCGGTTCCTTCCTGATCGAGCTTCCCGTCCCGTCCTGATCGAGAGACCTCCATGCCCTCCATGCCCTCCACCGACCTCGCCCACGGCGACGCCCTGCCCACCGCCATGCTCGACCGAGGAGCCGTGGCCCTGATCGGGGGCGGACCGGGCGCGCTGGACCTCATCACCGTCCGCGGACTGTCGCTGCTGCGCCAGGCCGACGTGGTGATCGTGGACCGGCTGGGCCCCGTCGGCCTCACCGCGCTGCTCGGCCCCGAGGTCGAGGTGATCGACGTGGGCAAACGGCCGGGCGCCCACACGGTGCGTCAGGACGGGATCGAGGAGCTGCTGGTGCGCAAGGCCCACGCCGGTCACCGGGTCGCCCGACTCAAGGGCGGCGACCCCTTCGTGCTCGGCCGCGGCGGCGAGGAGGTGCTCGCCTGCCGCGCCGCCGGTGTGCCGGTCCAGGTGGTGCCCGGGGTGACCTCGGCGATCGCCGGTCCCACCGTCGGGGACGTCCCGGTGACCCATCGCGGCGCTGCGGTGGCGCTCCACATCGTCAACGCCCATGGAGATCTGGGGCCGGCGGATCTCGCGGCACTGCGGGACCCGGGCACCACGACCGTGCTCATGATGGGCGTGGAATGGCTGCCCCGACTGGTCGAGCAATCCCTGCTGAACGGCGTCGACCCCTCCACCCCCGTGGCGATCGTGCAGAGCGCGACGCTCACGGACCAGCGGGTCGTGCACGGCACCCTGGCCACCATCGAACGGGTGGCCGCAGACGCCGAGATCTCCCATCCCGCGGTGATCACCGTCGGCCGGACCGCTGCCGCAGGCTTCCTGGACCCGTCCGCCTCCGGCACCGCGCTCCGTGGGCCCAGCCGAGAAGCCCCCGCCCCCGCCGTCGAGAGCGCGCGCCCGGCAGCGATCGCGGCGTCGGCCCCGGTCCTGATCGGCTGCGCGCACGGCACCCGGTCCCGGGAGGGACGCGACGTGGTGCGGGCGATCCTGCGACGCATCGGCGAACTCGTCCCCGGGATCCCCGTGCGCGAGGCTTATGTCGATGTGCAGTCGCCCGACGTGGCCGACGCGGTCGCCGACCTCTCCGTGCCCGCGCCCGACGTGCGCACCCGCGAGGACGACGCCGCGCCGGCGGCCGTCGTCGTCCCGCTGCTGCTGTCCACCGGATTCCATGTCAACCAGGACATCGCCGCCGCGGTCACGGGCCGGGAAGCGGCCGCCGGGGCGCCGCTGGGCCCCGATCCGCGCCTGGCCGAGGTCATGGCGCAGCGGCTCGCGGAGGCCGGAACCCACAGCGAGAACGCAGTGGTCATGGGCGTGGTCGGCACCCGGGATCCTGCCGGGCAGGCCATGGCCCACGAGATGGGCCGGGTGCTCGCCCGGCGTCTGGGCCGCGAGGTGAGCGTCGGCTTCCTCGCCGCGGCATCGCCCACCGTGGCCGAGGCCGTCGCGAGTCGGCGCGCCGCCGGCGCCCGCCGAGTCGTGGTCGCGAACTACCTGCTCGCACCAGGGCAGTTCACCAGCCAGCTCGAGGACGCCGGCGCTGATCTGGTCGCCGCTGCGCTCGGTGACCATCCGCTCGTCGCGGAGATCGCCGTGGACAGGTACGAGGCGACGCTCGGGGCCTGAGACCGAGGGGTCCCGGGCCCCGAGCGTCGGGGGTGTCCAGAGCGTCCGGAGTGTCCGGAGCGTCCCGATGGTGCGGGTCGGACCAGCGGGCGACGGGTCGGACCAGCGGCGGTCAGTCCAGCGGGCGGCGGGTCGCCCCGTAGGTCGCCGAGCGCACCAGATGCGCGTACACCTTCAGCGCCTGGGAGACGACGCGATCACGGTTCACCGGCCGCCACGGCAGCGTTCCCTTCGCCTCACGGCGCCGGGCGAGCTCTTCCTCGGGGACATCGAGCTCCAGCAGGCGCTTGTCGACGTCCATGATGATCGTGTCGCCGTCCTCGATGAGGCCGATCAGGCCACCCTCGGCCGCCTCCGGGGAGATGTGGCCGATCGAGACGCCGCTGGTGCCGCCGGAGAAGCGGCCGTCGGTGATCAGTGCGCAGGTCTTGCCCAGACCGCGTCCCTTGAGGAACGAGGTCGGGTAGAGCATCTCCTGCATGCCGGGCCCGCCCTGCGGGCCCTCGTAACGGATCACCACGACGTCGCCGGCCTTGACCGTCTTGTCGAGGATCTTCTGGACCGCCTCCTCCTGGGAGTCGCAGACCACTGCGCTGCCCTCGAAGTGGAAGAGGTCCTCGGTGACGCCGGCGGTCTTGAACACGGCGCCGTCGCGGGCCAGGTTGCCCTTGAGCACGGCGAGGCCGCCGTCCTTGGTGTAGGCATGCGGGACCGCGCGGACCACGCCCTCCTCACCGTCGGTGTCCAGTTCGTCCCAGGTGTTCGTGGTGGAGAAGGCCTGCGTGGTGCGCACGCCGCCCGGGGCCGCGTGGAAGAGGGCCTCGGCCTTCTTCGAGGCGGAGCCGCCGCGGATGTCCCACTCCGCCAGCCAGCTGGCGAGGTCCGGGGAGTGCACCGTGTGGATCGTGTGGTCCAGCAGCCCGGCGCGGTCGAGCTCCCCGAGGATGGCGGGGATGCCGCCGGCACGGTGGACGTCCTCGACGTGCGCGGTGCCGTTGGGGGCCACCTTGGACAGCGTGGGCACCAGGCGGGAGATGCGGTCGATGTCATCGAGACCGAAGTCGACCCCGGCCTCGATCGCGACCGCGAGGATGTGCAGGATCGTGTTCGTGGAACCGCCCATGGCGACATCCATCGCCATCGCGTTGGAGAAAGCGGCCTTGGTGGCGATCGCCCGCGGCAGCACCGACTCGTCGCCGTCCTCGTAGTAGCGCGTGGCCAGCTCGACGATCTTCCGACCGGCCTCGAGGAACAGCTCCTTGCGGAACGCGTGGGTGGCGAGCGTGGTGCCGTTGCCGGGCAGCGAGAGGCCGAGCACCTCGGTGAGGCAGTTCATCGAGTTGGCGGTGAACATGCCCGAGCAGGAGCCACAGGTGGGGCAGGCATTCTCCTCCACCTCGGCGAGCTGCGCATCGGTGATGGAGTCGTCGGCGCTGAGCGCCATCGCATCGACCAGGTCGATCCGGTTCTCGGTGACACCCTCGACGGGCTTGCCGGATTCGGAGGGCCCGCCGGAGACGAAGATGACCGGGATGTTCAGGCGCATCGCGGCCATCATGTGGCCGGGGGTGATCTTGTCGCAGTTGGAGATGCACACCAGGGCATCCGCCGTATGCGCGTTGACCATGTACTCGATGGAGTCGGCGATGATGTCACGGCTGGGCAGCGAGTAGAGCATGCCGCCGTGGCCCATCGCGATGCCGTCGTCCACCGCGATGGTGTTGAACTCCTTGGAGATGCCGCCGGCCTCGGCGATGGAGCTCGCCACGAGATCGCCCATGTTCTTGAGGTGCACGTGACCGGGGACGAACTGGGTGTACGAGTTCGCGATCGCGATGATCGGCTTGCCGAAATCACCGCTCTTCATGCCGGTCGCGCGCCAGAGGGCGCGAGCACCGGCCATGTTGCGGCCGTGGGTCGAGGTGCGGGAACGAAGCTGAGGCATAGGGACATCTGACCACCCCGGACGCCCCGGCACCAAGACGCCGCCACTACTAGTGGTGGAACTGATAGTTTTCACGCCAGGGACGACCTGCCGACCAGGAGGCTGCATGACCGATGGACCGCGCGCCGAGCTCGGCACTTTTCTGCGACGACGCCGCAACGAGGTCGTGCGGGCCGACTACGACCTGCCGCCCGTGGGCCGCGGGCGCACCACGGGCCTGCGTCGGGAGGAGATCGCGTTCCTCTCCGGGGTGAGCGTCACCTGGTACACGTGGCTCGAGCAGGGCCGGGACATCAACCCCTCGCGCCAGGTGGTCGACGCGGTCGCCGTGAACCTGCGCCTGACCGAGGCGGAGCACGACTACGTGCTCGGTCTGGCCGGCTTCGCTCCTCCCCCGCGCCCCGTGCTCGCCGAACCCGCACCGGTTCCCTCGCACGTGCAGCATCTGCTGGACGCCCTCGACCCTGCCCCGGCCTTCGCGCTCACGCCGCACTGGGACATCGCCGCCTGGAACCGGGCGTACGAAGGACTGTTCCCTGCGGTCCGGGACGCCGAGGCGACCCAGCGGAACCTGCTGCAGTTCATCTTCACCGACCCGTGGGTGCGTTCGATGCTCCCGGACTGGGAGCGCACCAGCCGGCAGTTCCTCGCCGAGTACCGTGCCGAGGCCGGTGGCCGGGCCGGCGGTCCGCAGCATGTGCGTCTGGTGGGGCACCTGCGGGCCGAGAGCGAGGAGTTCTCCCGCGCCTGGGACGCCCACGAGGTGGAGCGCTTCGCCTCACGGCGCCGGGAGTTCCTCCATCCGGTCGTGGGACGTCTCGTGTTCGAGCAGGTCAACGTCGTGCCGCAGGACGCACCGGATCTCCACGTCGTCTCCTACCTCCCGCTGCCCGAGGAGGGCACTCCTGCGGCGGCGGCGCGGCTGCTGGAGGGCTGAGCGCCTCCTCGTGCGCGGGCAGCGAGCCCGCGGGCTGCCGCGGGCTGCCGCAGGCTGCCGGGAGTCCTGGCAGGTCCGAGAGCACAGGAGCGCCCGGGGCCGCATGGTGACGGCTCCCGGGCGCTCCTGTGCTCCGGTAGCGCTGTGCTCCGGCGCGGATCCGCTCAGCTGACGCCGAGCTTCTCCATGATGATCTCGCGCACGCGGCCGGCGTCCGCCTGACCGCGGGTGGCCTTCATGATCGGGCCGATGAGAGCGCCGATGGCCTGGATCTTGCCGCCCTGGATCTTCGCGACCACGTCGGGGTTGTCGGCGATCGCCTGATCGACGGCGCCCGTGAGCACCGAGTCGTCCGAGACGACGGCGAGGCCGTCCTTCTCGACGATCGCGGCCGGATCTCCCTGGCCACTCAGGACCTTGGTGAGCACCTGCTTGGCGATCTTGTCGTTGATCTTCTTCCCGTCGACCAGGCCCTGCAGCTCGGCGATCTGAGCCGGGGTGACGGCCAGCTCCTCCAGCTCGGAATCCTGCTCGCGGGCGACCCGCGCCAGCTCGCCCATCCACCACTTGCGGGCGCTCTGCGCGCTCGTTCCGGCGGCGACGGTCGACTCGATGAGGTCGAGGGCACCCGCGTTGATCGCATCGCGCATCTCGAGGTCGGTGAAGCCCCACTCGCCCAGCAGGCGGCGACGGCGCGCCGCCGGGAGCTCGGGCAGGCTGCCGCGGATCTCCTCGACCCATTCGCGGCTCGGAGCGACGGGCACCAGATCCGGCTCGGGGAAGTAGCGGTAGTCCTCCGCGTCGGACTTCGGGCGGCCCGAGGACGTGCCCCCGGTGTCCTCGTGGAAGTGGCGGGTCTCCTGGATGATCTTCTCGCCGGCGTCGAGCACGCCCGCCTGACGGGAGATCTCGTAGCGCACGGTGCGCTCGATCGACCGGAACGAGTTCACGTTCTTCGTCTCGGTGCGGGTGCCGAGCTCGGCCTCGGGGTTCTCCCGCAGCGAGACGTTGATGTCGGCGCGCACGTTGCCGCGCTCCATCTTCGCCTCGGAGACGTCCAGCGCCCGGAAGATGTCGCGCAGGGTGCGCACATAGGCGGCGGCGACCTCGGGGGCGCGGCCCTTCGTGTTCGGGATCGGCTTGGTGACGATCTCGACCAGCGGCACGCCGGCGCGGTTGTAGTCGACCTGCGAGTGGGTCGCACCGTGGATGCGCCCGGTGGAGCCGCCGACGTGGGTGTTCTTCCCGGCGTCCTCCTCCATGTGGGCGCGCTCGATCTCCACGCGGATGATCTCGCCGTCCTCCAGCTCGACGTCGACCCAGCCCTCGTAGCAGATGGGCTCGTCGTACTGCGAGGTCTGGAAGTTCTTCGTGAGGTCCGGGTAGAAGTACTGCTTGCGCGAGAACCGGCAGTTCTCGGCGATCGAGCAGTTCAGCGCCAGGCCGATCCTGATCGCGTATTCGACGGCCTTGTGGTTCACGACCGGCAGCGCGCCGGGCAGGCCCAGCGAGGTCGGGGTGATCGCCGTGTTGGGCTCGGCGGCGAAGATGTTGGGCGCGCCGTCGAACATCTTGGTGGCGGTGCCCAGCTCGACGTGGACCTCGATGCCGAGCACCGGGTCGAAGCGCGAGATGGCCTCGTCGTAGTCGACGAGTTCGATGTCGGTTGCTGCACTCATCACTTCGCTCCTGACGTGAGCTCGGGGGCCTTGGCCAGCAGGGGGCCTCCCCAGGAGTCCTCCAGCAGTGCCTCCAGGGCGCCGCCCACCCGGTAGAGGCGCTCGTCGGCGCGGGCCGGGGCGAGGAACTGGATGCCGGCGGGCAGGCCGTCCTCGGCGAGACCGCTGGGGATCGAGATGCCCGGCGTGCCGGCGAGGTTCGCGGGAATGGTGGCGATGTCGTTCATGTACATCGCCATCGGGTCGTCGACCTTCTCGCCGAGGCGGAAGGCGACGGTGGGCGAGGTCGGCGAGGCGAGCACGTCGACCTGCTCGAAGGCGGCGGCGAAGTCGCGCTGGACGAGCGTGCGCACCTTCTGGGCGCTGCCGTAGTAGGCGTCGAAGTAGCCGGCGGACAGCGCGTAGGTGCCCAGCAGGATGCGTCGCTTGACCTCGTCGCCGAAGCCGGCGCCGCGGGTGGCCTTCATGACGTTCTCGGCGGTGGGGTGGTCCTCGGGGATCACGCGCAGGCCGAAGCGCATGCCGTCGAACTTCGCGAGGTTCGAGGACGCCTCCGAGGGCATGATCAGGTAGTACGCGCCCAGCGCGTAGCGGAAGTTCGGGCAGGAGACCCGCACGATCTCCGCGCCGGCGCGCTCCAGCTGCTCGAGGGACTCGGTGAAGCGGGCGCTGACCTCAGGGGCGAAGCCCTCGCCCTCGAGCTCCTCGATGACGCCCACGCGCAGCCCCTTGACGTCCTTGCTGCGGGCGGCCGCGGCGAAGGAGCCGACGGGATCGGTCAGCGAGGTCGAGTCGTGGGGGTCGTGGCCCGCGATCAGCTCGTGCAGGAGCGCCGAGTCCTCGACGGTGCGGGTCACGGGGCCGGCCTGGTCCAGCGAGCTGGCCATGGCGATCAGGCCGTAGCGGGAGACGGAGCCGTAGGTGGGCTTCACGCCCACGGTGCCGGTGACGGCGCCGGGCTGACGGATCGAGCCGCCGGTATCGGTGCCGATCGCGAGCGGGGCCTCGTAGGAGCCCACGGCCGCGGCGCTGCCGCCGCCGGAGCCGCCGGGGATGCGGTCGCGGTCCCACGGGTTGCGGGTGGGGCCGTAGGCGCTGGTCTCGGTGGACGAGCCCATCGCGAACTCATCCATGTTGGTCTTGCCGAGGATCGGCAGGCCGGCCTCGCGCAGGGCCGTGACCAGGGTCGCGTCGTAGGGCGGGATCCAGCCCTCGAGGATCTTGGAGCCGGCGGTGGTGGGCTGGCCCTCGGTGACCACGACGTCCTTGACGGCGATCGGCACACCGGCGAGCGCGTGCAGCTCCTCGCCGTCGGCGCGGCGGGAGTCGATGTCCCGAGCGGTGGCGAGGGCGGCGTCCTGGTCGACGTGGAGGAAGGCGTTCAGGTCGCCGTCGACGGCGCTGATGCGATCCAGGTGGGCGCGGGTGAGCTCCTCGGAGGAGACCTCGCCTGCGTTCAGCGCGGCCGCCTGGGCGGCGGCGCTGCGACGGATGATGTCGTTCATCGGTGGGGTCACTCTCCTCTCACTCCTCGCCCAGGATCTGCGGGACGGCGAAACGGCCGTCCTGCGCGTCAGGAGCGCCGGCGAGCGCCTGCTCCTGGGTCAGCGTGTTCTCGACGACGTCCTCACGGAAGACGTTGGTCATGGCAATGGGGTGGGACGTCGCGGGAACATCCTCGGTGGCGACCTCGGACACGGAGGCGACAGCATCCATGATGGAGTCGAACTCGCCGGCGAAGCGGTCGATCTCCTCATCGGTGAGCTGGATCCGTGCGAGGTCGGCGAGGCGTGCGACGTCATCTCGTCCGATCGAAGGCATGAGGCACATTCTAGGCGCTCGCCGACAGGGCGGGGACGACCGGCGCAGGCGGCTCAGGAATCAGGGGTCGGCGGCGCGTCTGCCTGCTTCCGGTAGTGATAGCTCCCGCGGGGACGGAAGCCGAGTCCCTGGTAGAGCGCGGCGGCGGGGGCGTTGTCCTGCTCGACCTCGAGCAGGGCGAGATCCGCCCCCTGGACTGCGGCGATCGCCAGCAGGGTCTGCGAGACGGCGCGGCCGAGTCCTTCACGACGGCGCTGCGGATCCACCGCGATCATGTTCAGGATCGCTGCGGTCCCCCGGCCCGCCTCGACCAGGGCGGCGCGGCCGACGGCGACGGGTGCGCCGCCGCCGTCGACGTCATCGCCGTTGCCGTTGCCGTTGCCGTTGCCGTTGCCGTTGGAGCGGAGCAGCACCTGCACCGAGGGCGTGCCGGCGAGGATGTCGTGCATCGTGGCGCGGGCGTCGTCCCCGTCGCGGGGCGCCAGCGACCAGGCGGCCTCGAACCAATCCTCGTCCAGCGCTCCGGTGCGGATCTCGGCCGACGGATGCGGGGCCGCGGTGCGGGCGCGGTCCAGCGGGAGCTCGAGCAGGGTGCTGTGACCGGTGGCGTCGTACCCGCGCGCGGCGAGGAGGCCGTCGAGCGTTTCGGGGCCGTGCGCGTCCAGGACCCGGAAGCAGGCCTGCTCCCCGGTCATCGCGAGCAGTCCCTCGATCCGTTCGACCGCGGCGAGGAGCGAGGCCTCGTCCGAGGGGGCGTCCACGGCGACGGCGCTGTTGGCGCGGCGGGTGATCCCCCGCGAGCGCAGCAGCGCGAAGCCGTCCACGTCCAGGCGCTGCAGCGGCCGCCACCCGGCGATGAGCGCCTCGACGAGGTGGTATCCGCCGAGCGCCCTGCCTGACGCGGGGCGTGCGGAGTGACGGGCCGACCTGCGATCGGCCTGGGACGAGGTGCGACGGGATCGAGGGCTCACCTGATCGATCGTAGTCACCTCCCCGGTAGACTTCCGCCCACCAGCCGAGGTCCCTGAGGCCGACTCCTGAAGGAAGGCGCCGTCATGTCTGTCGACCCGAACGTCGATCACCACGCCCACGATCCCGAGGACGAGGACCAGCCCTCGGACGATCCGACGATCCGGGAGGCGCAGGAGCTCGAGGCCAAGATGCGCCGCGCGCTGGCGACCAAGGAAGATCCGCTGCGCGATGACGAATCCACGTCGGAGCGTCTGCGCCGTCTGGCCCGCGAGAACTCCGCCTCCGACGACACCTGAGCCTCCCAGCGACCTCTCCTCCCCATCGGGGCCGGGACGGGTTCTGTCCACCACGGCGCTCTGCCAGCTCGCGCGTCGGCACGAGTTGCCACACTGGGGGCATGGAACCCTCGCAGCCCTCCCCCGCCCCGTCCGACTCGGCACTGCACGACGAGGCGCAGCAGGCTCTGGCCGCGCTCACCGGGCGCCCCGATGCCGATTTCCATGCGGGGCAGTTCGAGGCGATCTCGGCACTCGTCGAGGAACGGCGCCGCGTGCTCGTGGTCCAGCGCACGGGATGGGGGAAGTCCGCCGTCTACTTCCTCGCCTCCCTGCTGCAGCGTCGCCGCGGCGCTGGACCGGCACTCATCGTCTCCCCGCTGATCGCGCTCATGCGCGACCAGGTCGCCGCGGCCGCGCGAGCCGGGGTCCGGGCCGAGGCGATCAGCTCGGCGAACCCCACGCAGTGGCAGGAGATCGAGCAGAGCCTCGCAGCCGATGAGATCGATGTGCTGCTGGTCTCCCCCGAGCGTCTGGTGAACCCCCGCTTCCGCGGAGAGCAGCTGCCCCGCCTGGTCGAGCGCTGCGGCCTGCTGGTGATCGATGAGGCGCACTGCATCTCCGACTGGGGGCACGACTTCCGGCCCGACTACCGCCGGCTGCGGGATCTCGTCGCGCAGCTCGGCCCGGAGGTGCCCGTGCTCGCCACCACCGCGACCGCCAACAGCCGCGTGGTCGCGGACGTCGAGGAGCAGCTTGGGGTCATCGCGCAGGGCCCCGAGACGACCACCTCGGGGGTGCTGACGCTGCGTGGCCCGCTCACCCGGCGATCCCTGCGACTGGGCTCCCTGTCCCTGCCCGATGACCGGCAGCGGCTGGACTATCTGGTGCGCCACCTGGACTCCTTCGAGGGGTCCGGCATCATCTATACCCTCACCGTCTCCGCCGCGGAGGACCTGGCGACGCTGCTGAACCGTCCCGACCGGCCCGTGCGCGCCTACACGGGGCGCACGGATGCCGAGGAACGCGCCCAGCTCGAGGCGGACCTCAAGGACAATCGGCTCAAGGCTCTCGCCGCCACGAGCGCGCTGGGCATGGGCTTCGACAAGCCCGACCTCGGCTTCGTGATCCATCTGGGCGCACCGAGCTCGCCGGTCGCCTACTACCAGCAGGTGGGGCGTGCCGGCCGTGCGACGGACACTGCTGACGTGCTGCTGCTTCCCGGGCGTGAGGACCGAGCGATCTGGGAGTACTTCGCCACGGCGTCGATGCCCTCGCAGGAGTCCGCGGCGCAGGTGCTCAGCGCTTTGGCGGAGTCCGGCTCCCCGCTGAGCACGCCGGCTCTCGAGGCGCGGGTGGACGTGCGCCGCACCGCGCTCGAGCTGCTGCTGAAGGTCCTCGCGGTCGACGGCGCGGTCGAGGCCGTGCGCGGAGGTTGGATCGCGACCGGTGCTCCGTGGCACTACGACGCCGAGCGGTACGAGAACGTGGCGCGCACTCGTCGCGAGGAGCAGCAGGCGATGCTCGCCTATGAGCGTCTCGGCGCGGACGGCCAGGGCCCCGAGGCGGTCGCTGCGGACCCGGCCCAGTGCAGGATGGTGTTCCTGGCCCGTCAGCTCGACGACACCACAGCCGTCCCCTGCGGCCGCTGCGACGTCTGCTCAGGACCCTGGTATCCCGCGGTCGACGCTCCGGCAGCGGCGGGCTCCGCGGCCGATACCCAGGTCGCCGCGCTGCTGGATCGTGTCGGCGTGCCGGTCGAGCCGCGTGCTCAGTGGCCGCAGGGCCTGGATCGTCTGCAGGTCACTCTCGACGGGAGCGCTCCTCCCAAGGGCCGCATCCCCGAATCCGAACGGGCCGAGGTGGGGCGCGTGATCGCGCGCATGTCGGATCTGGGATGGGCGGTCCCCCTGCGCGAGCTGCTGCGCACCGACGAGAACGGCCACCGCGTCGACGCCGAGGTGCCCGAGCGCATCGGCTCCCGGATCGTCGAGGTCCTCGCCGAATGGGACTGGGCCCGGCGACCCGTCGGAGTGCTGGCCGTGCCCTCGGCCACGCGTCCGCATCTGGTGAGCTCACTCGCCTCGGGCATCGCGTCGGTCGGTCGGCTCGAGAATCTCGGTCAGCTCGGCCTCGCCCCCGAGGCGGCTCCTCTGAACGGGGCTCGCAACAGCGCCTTCCGGGTCGCCGCCCTCTGGAACCGTTTCGCGGTCACCCCGGAGCTGCAGCAGCGCCTGCAGGCCCTGGACGGTGCCCCGATCCTGCTGGTGGACGACATGATCGACACCCGGTGGACGATGACCATCGCCGCGCGCCTGCTGCGGCGCGCGGGCTCCGGTCCGGTGCTGCCGATCGCCCTCGCCCAGGAGGCGTGAGCACCTCGGCGCTGCGGGTCCGCGCCGGCGATCTCGCCGACATGGGGCCCGCCGTGCCGTCGGACTACGCGTCCGTCGACGGTTCCTCGACGGTCTCGTCTGCCGAGCTCTCCTCCACCGCCGTCTCGTCCGGGGCGGCCGCCCCGTCCTCGGCGTCGGCTCCGGTCTGGTCTCCGGCTGCGGCCTCGTCCTCGGCGTCGGCCTCGACGACCGCGTCGGCCCCGCCGTCGAGCAGCGCGACGAACCCGGCCTCGTCGAGGATCCTCAGTCCGAGGTCGCGGGCCTTGGTCTCCTTGGTACCGGCGTTCTCGCCGACCACCACGAAGTCGGTCTTCTTGGAGACCGAGCCCGAGGCCTTGCCGCCGCGGGTGATGATCGCTTCCTTCGCGCCGTCACGGCTGAAGCCCTCCAGCCCGCCGGTGACCACGATCGTCAGGCCCTCGAGGGTCTTCACGAAGCCCTCCTCGACCTCGTCGACCATCCGCACGCCGGACGCGGCCCAGGCATCGACGAGCTCGCGGTGCCAGTCCACGTCGAACCACTCGACCACGGCCTCCGCGATGATCGGACCCACGCCGTCGGTGTCGGCGAGCTGGTCGACGCTCGCCTCGCGGATGGCGTCCATCGACCCGTAGGCGGTGGCGAGAGAGCGTGCGGCCGTCGGCCCCACGTGCCGGATCGACAGCGCGACGAGCACCCGCCACAGCGGCTGGCTCTTCGCCTTCTCGAGCTCGGAGGCGAGGGTCTCGGTGGTCTTCAGCACGGTCGGGGCCTTGTGCTGCGTCCAGACGCCGTCGCGCTTGAAGTGCTTGAACTGCGGACGGGACCAGAAGGCGGGCTGGATGCGCCAGTCCCCCGTCGGCTCCCCGTCACGACGCTCCGGCTGCCAGACGACCACGTCCCGCAGGTCCTCGACGGTGAGGTCGAACAGATTGCTGCCGATGGTGACCACGGGCTCCTGCAGCCCGGGCAGCAGAGGATCCTCCGCCGAGGTGATCTGCAGCAGCGGCACGCCATCGGTGCCCTGGGTGACCCGACCGTTCTTCACCACGACGAAGTTCTCGAGCTCCGCGTCGGAGGCCTCGCGGATCGGGAGGTGGATGCTGTGCCCGGCGCTCAGGGCGGCGAGCGCCTCCCCGCGGCGCTTGTCGGGATCCGTCAGGGCGATGGCGGACTCCTCACCGAGCGCCTCGATGTCGAAGCCTCCTCGGGAGGCGGCGTGCTCCACGCGCCCGGTGACCTGCGCGGGACAGTTCTTCTGGTTGGGACAGCGCCAGTCCTTGTCGCCCTCCCGCTCGGGCCGGATGGTGGTGCCGCAGGCCGGGCACTGCGTGGGCATCACGAAGGGGCGCTCGCTGCCGTCGCGCAGGGAGTCGACGGGGCCCAGGATCTCCGGGATCACGTCGCCGGCCTTGCGCAGCACGATGGTGTCGCCGATCAGCACGCCCTTGCGCTCCACATCGAACTGGTTGTGCAGCGTGGCCTTCTCGACCGTGGAGCCGGCGACGGTCACCGGTTCCATGACGCCGAAGGGGGTGACGCGGCCGGTGCGTCCCACCTGCACCTGGATGTCCAGGAGCTTGGTGGTGACCTCTTCGGGCGGATACTTGAAGGCGGTCGCCCAGCGCGGGGCGCGCGAGGTCGCGCCCAGGGCCCGCTGCTGCGCGAAGGAGTCGACCTTCACGACGATGCCGTCGATCTCGTGCTCGACGTCGTGGCGGTGCTCGCCGTAGTGCTCGACGTAGTCGACCACCTCCTCCGACGAGGTCACGACCTTCATGTAGTGGCTGGTCGGGAGCCCCCAGGACTCCAGCAGGTCGTAGACCTCGCTCTGGGAGCCGACGGGCGGGTCCGGCCAGGCGCCGAGGCCGTGCACCGTCAGCCGCAGGGAGGTGAGCCGGGCGTCGCCCGCCTCACGCTCCAGACCTGTCTTCTTCTCGAGCTGCTGGCGCAGCCCTCCGGCCGCGGTGTTGCGCGGGTTCGCGAAGGTCGGGAAGCGGCGGGTCGCGGCCAGCTGCTCCCGTTCCTCGTCGAACGCGCGCCGGCCCGCGGCCTGACGCGATTCCCAGCGCGAGCGGGATTCGGCGACCGCGCGCTCACGCAGCTCCACCTGGAAGTCGTTCAGACGGGCGAAGTCCGCGGTCGGCATGAACACCTCGCCGCGCACCTCGACCAGGTCGGGATGGCCGCTGCCGGACAGGGACCGCGGGATGCCGGGGATCTGCACCGCGTTGGCGGTGACATCCTCGCCGGTGCGCCCGTCGCCGCGGGTCGCGGCCGTGACCAGCTCGCCGCGCTCATAGCGGAGGTTGATCGCGAGACCGTCGATCTTCAACTCGGTGAGCCAGCGGACGTCCTGGCCGAGCTCGGCGCCGGCATGGGCGCACCAGTCGCGCAGCTCCTGGACGGAGAAGACGTTGTCGAGGCTGAGCATCCGCTCCGCGTGATCGATCTCCGCGAGACCCTCGGCCACCGCGCCGTGCACCGTCTGCGTCGGGGAATCCTCCTTGGCCAGCTGCGGGTGCCGCTCCTCGAGCTCGCGCAGCTCGCGCTCCAGCGCGTCGTACTCGGCGTCGGCGAGGGTCGGGGCGTCATGGACGTAGTAGTCCTCGATCGCCTTCTCGATCTGAGCCGTCAGCTCGGCGATGCGCTGCTGCGCCTGGGTGGCGTCGCCCCCCGAACGCTCGGTGGATGCGGTGTGCTGGGTGTCCTGCTCGTCCTGACTCACCAGGACATTGTGACCCACCGTCCTGACAAGGCATAGCCGGGCGGATCAGCCCGCGACGCGCTCCGCCCACGGCGGCGCGGCGCGCAGGAGCGATTCCAGGGCGTTCTCATCGAGCATGGTCGACAGCTCCGGCTGCGCTGAGGGATCGAGCCTGCCGGCGTGGACGTCGTGCGAGACGCCCGTGTTCGCCAGCAGGGTGCAGCCGGCCGCATCGGCGTCGGCGTATCCCATCTGGTTCCAGATGCCCAGAAGCTTCTCGAGCTCGGGGGCGAGCTTGCCGCCGGGGCGCGGATCGACGACGACCTCGAAGGAGCAGCCGGCCTCGCGGGCATCGGCGATCCCCTCCCACAGGGCGCGACCTCGGGGGTCCTCGAGCGTCGGCATGCGGCGCGGGCCGAGCGTCATCCTGCGCACGCCCGCATCGCGTGCGGCGCGCAGCAGCTCGAGATCTGCGCCGATCCCGATGGTGATCGAGTCCGCGCCCAGGCCGGCGTCCTCGAGCGCGACGATCAGGCTGCGCCACAGCGCCCCAATCTCGGGAGCCGGGACGGCCGGGTAGGCGCGGCGACCGGACGGGGTGGGGATGCGCCCCTCGTGCACACCGGCGACCGCGTCCTCACGCAGCAGCAGGTGAGGGCGCGCGCCCGGGACCCGCTCACGGACCTCGGTGAGGTGGTCGATGAGTCCCTCGGCCAGCAGCAGCGGCAGGTCGCGCACGGCGCCGGGATCACCGAGGGTGCGTTCGCCCGAGTTCAGGAAGGTGGCGCCGGCCAGGGTGACCGGGCCGAGCGCCGTCGTCATCAGCGGTCCCTCGTAGCCGAGCAGGGCGATGCGGGCGGCGTCCAGGAGCCGGTCGCGCAGCTCGCGGGCGTGCTGCCAGGCGCGCCCGATGCCCGGGCCCAGCCGCCAGCCGTAGCTGACGAGGTCGCCGGTGGTCTCGGCGAGCAGGGCCAGGGTGGCCGGCAGCAGGTGGTCGGTCTCGTCGGTGCCGAGCGCCGAGGGCAGGTAGAGCCGGGTCGCGATCTGCTCGTCGAGATCGTCGCCCAGCAGAGCGCGCAGGCGCATCAGCGCGGCCAGGTGCGGATCGTCGGGGAGCTCGAGGCGGAGCGTCTCGGCAGGGGTGGGCACTCGGAAGGTGCCGTCGCCCGTGAGGGTGACCAGTGTCGTCATGCGCGTCGCTCCAGGGTGGCGGCGGCGATCACACGGTCGCCGTCGTACAGGACGAGGGTCTGACCGGGCGCGACGCCTCGGATCGGGGTCTCGAGACTCACGCGGAGGCTCGAGTCGGCGGTGGGGGCGTCAGGGTCGGTGCCGGCCCCGGTGGCAGCAGCGCCAGTGGCAGTGGCCCCGGTGGCGGCGGCGCCGGTGGCAGCGGCGCCGGTGGCAGCACTATCGGCGGTGGCCCCGGCGGCAGCGCTATCGGCGGTGGTGGCGGGGACCGTGGCGTCGGTCGGGACTTCGAGCAGGCGGGCCGGGGTGGCCTCGCCATGCGCTCGGATCTGGGCGCGCACCTCGCGGCCGACGGACAGCGGCTCGAAGGAGATCACGTCGGTGGCGATGAGCTCGCGGGTGGACAGCAGCTCCGCCGCACCGACGACGACCTGGCGGGAGGAGGGGTCGATGTCGACCACGTAGCGGGGCGCGCCGTCGGCCGCGGGGTGCTGGATGCCCAGGCCCTTGCGCTGGCCGATGGTGAAGCCGTGGGTGCCCTGGTGGGAGCCGATCACGCTGCCGTCCGCGTCGAGGATCTCGCCGGGCGAGGCCCCGAGGTTGCGCTCGAGGAAGCCCTGGGTGTCGCCGTCGGCCACGAAGCAGATGTCGTAGCTGTCCGGCTTGGTGGAGACGCCGAGTCCGCGTGCCCGGGCCTCGGCCCGCACCTCCTCCTTGGTCTCGTACTCCCCCAGCGGGAACAGCGAGCGGCCCACGGCGTCCGGACCCATCACGGCCAGGACATAGGACTGGTCCTTCGCCATGTTGCGGGAGCGGTGCAGGGACGGCGCGCCGTCCGGGCCGTCGGTGCGGATCGAGGCGTAGTGGCCGGTGCACACGGCGTCGAAGCCGAGCAGCCGGGCACGGTCCATGAGGGTGGCGAACTTGATCCGCTCGTTGCAGCGCACGCAGGGGTTGGGGGTGCGGCCGGCGGCGTACTCGGACAGGAAGTCCTCGACGACGAGGTCGTGGAAGTCGTCGGAGAGGTCCCACACGTAGTACGGGATGCCGATGCGGTCTGCGGCACGCCGGGCGTCGGAGGCGTCCTCGACGGTGCAGCATCCCCGGGAGCCGGAGCGGGTCTGGTCCCGGTTCTTGGACAGGGCCATGTGGACGCCGACGACCTCGTGGCCCGCCTCGGCCGCGCGGGCCGCGGCGACGGCCGAGTCGACCCCACCACTCATCGCTGCGAGCACCTTCATCGTCCCGTCACCTCCTTGAATCGCACCCGAGAAGTCTACGGTCGCGCATGGTCCCGGGCAGGTGGCCCGAACGTGAGATGCGCCCCGGTAACAACCGGCCCGACGCCGGGGCCCGGTGCCGGGGGCAGGGCGCGAGCGGACCGGTGCGTCAGCCCAGGAGCGCGCCGACGGCCCGAGCCTTCTCCAGCGTGTCCGGCAGGGCGCGCAGCAGGAGGTCGACGTCGTGGTCGGTGCTGGTCCAGCCCAGGGAAAGGCGCAGTGCGCCCCGGGCGGTGGCGTCGTCGATGCCCATCGCGGCCAGCACGGGGCTGGCCTGGGTGACGCCGGCGGAGCAGGCGGAGCCGGCCGACGCGTCGATCCCGCGCTCATCGAGCAGGAACAGCAGGGAGTCGGAGTGCGCGCCGGGGAACACGACGTGCACGATGTGCGCCGAGCGCGGGGTGTCCTCGGCGAGGGTGAATCGGGCCGTGGGGTCGATCTCGTGGATCCCGCGACGCAGCCGCTCGGCGAGGGCGCGCAGCCGTCTGATCTCCTGGTCGCGATCGGACAGGGTCTCGCGCAGCGCGGCGGCGAAGGCTGCGGCGAGGGCGAGGTCCAGCGTTCCCGAGCGCACTTCGCGCTGCTGACCGCCGCCCGTGCTCACGGGCCCGAAGGGCACGTCGGGCTTGGCGACCAGTGCCCCGACCCCCACGGGGGCTCCGATCTTGTGCCCGGACAGCGTCATGAGGTCCACGTCGTCCCACGACCAGAAGGGGAACGCCCCAGCGGAGCCGTGCCCCAGGGCAGCACCGTGCCCCAGGTCAGCACCGTGTCCCAGGGCGGCACCGTGTCCCAGGGCCTGGACCGCATCGGTGTGCACGATGGTGCCGTGGGGACGGGCCTGCGCAGCCAGGGCCGCCGGATCCTGCATCGCGCCGGTCTCGTTGTTGACCAGGGCTGCGCTGAGCAGCCCTACGGCACCGTCGGCCAGGGCGGCCTCGACGCCCTCGGACCGCAGCATCCCCTGGCCATCGACCGGCAGCATCCGGGCCTCGAGAGCGGGTGCGAGCGACCGCGCCGTGGCGACCACGGCCGGGTGATCGGTGGCCGCCACCGCGACGGCGGTGCGGGAGGGATCCGCGGCGAGGATCCCGGTGGCCGCGCCGCGGATCGCGAGGTTGTCCGCCTCGGTCCCTCCGGATGTCATGATCAGCCAGCTGCGAGGCACTCCGAGCTGCTCGGAGATCGACTCCAGGGCGTCGTCGAGCACGGCTCGGGCGCGGCGTCCCGTGGCATGGGTCGAGGACGGGTTGCCCGGAGTCGCCGAGGCCTCGAGAAGGGCTTCCCGGGCCGCGGGACGCAGCAGGGTGGTCGCCGCATGGTCGAGATAGGCGCGCTCGGCGCCGACGTTGTTCACCATGGCTTGTTCGGATCCTGGTCGGTGTCGCCGGGCTCGTCGTCGCCCTCGCCGCCCTGCGCGCCCTTGTTGCGCTCCTCCAGCTCGTCGTCCTTCTTCTGCTGGTCGTCCGAGCCGTCCGTGGGGGCCTCCTCGTCGGGGCCATCGCCCTCGGGGTCCTCACGGGTGGGATCACCGGCGGGCGGAGGGCTGCCCTCGCCCTCCTGATCGCGGTCCGCAGGGTCGTTGCCGGCCTCCTCGTCGGCCTCGCGGCGCTTCTCCTCGACACGCTCTCCGTTCTTCTCGGTGGTCTCGGAGTCCTCGTTGCCGGTGCCCTCCTCGCCGCCGCCGGAGCCGCCTTCGCCTTCTCCCTCGCCGCCGCCGCCACCGCCGCCGCAGACCGCCAGCAGCTCCTCGGCCTCGTGGAGGCGATCGGCGCGCTTCTGCGCGTCCTCGATCTCGTCGGCCTGTCGCTCGATGGAGATCGCGAGGTTGTTGGCGATCTTGCACTGCGCGTGCAACGGGGAGTTGAGGTCGCTGTGCTCGTCCCACTCGTCCATCGCGATGCGCAGCTCCTCCTCCGCCGCCTCGTTCTCCCCCTGCTGCAGCAGGGCCGTGCCCTTGGACAGATGCGGCAGGTAGGGCTCGAACCAGTTTGCGAGCTCCACGGGCGCCAGCCGTTCGATCGCCGCCGGATAGTCACCGCTGTCGTAGGCGGAGCGGTGACCGGCCTGCGTGATCGGCATGGACACGAACTTCACGGCGAGCAGCGCGAGCGCCAGGATCGGCAGCGCGAGCACCACGAACACGATGATCCGGGTGCGTCGCAGCCGGCGCACGTTCAGCCCGAAGTCCTTCGGGCTGCCGGAGGTGTCCTGCTCGAGCGCGGGCGGCATCGGGCTCGTCGCCGGCGACGGGCTGGGAGCGCTCGGGGCGGAGGGATCGGGCCCGGGGGCCGTGGGTGCACTCATCGCTGCGCTCCTGTGACGTCGTCCCGATCCAGCCGCCGAGGAAGCCGATAGGTCATCGCGCCGAGCTCCCAGATCAGGAGTGCGGCGAGCGGGATCGAGGCGACCCAGTACCAGTCCTCGAAGCTGGCCACGTCCCGCGCGGACTCCATCGGGACCGGGCGCAGCGTGATCCCCTCCATGGTGCCCTCGATCTCCGCCTCGGGGTCCTCCCGATGGAGATAGGGCACGCCCATCTGGTCGGCGATGGCCTGCAGCTGCTCCTCGTCGATCTTCGAGATGCCCTTCGCCCCGCTGGAGTCGGTGATGTACTCGCCGTCGGCGTCGCCGCCCTCGACCTTCATCGGTCCGCCCTCGGCGGTGCCGTAGCCGAGCACGCCGCCGCCGTCGGTGTAGCCGGCGATGGGGCTGAACGATTCCGAGTCCCGATCATCGGTGTTCTCGCCGTCGGTGAGGAGATAGACCAGGATCTGCGAGTCCGGGTCCTCCTTCCGGGTCGCTGCGAGCTGTCCCATCAGCGACTCCAGCGGGCGGTCGACGTTCGAGCCCTGGGAGTAGGCCGTCGGCTCCGTGGTGAGGGTGTCGATCCAGGAGCGGGCGGCCCCGGCATCCGTGGTCAGCGGCAGCTGCTGCGTGGCGGAGGAGTCGAAGGCGAGGATCGAGTAGCGCGACCCCTCGGTCATCCCCATGATCCGGGTCATGTCCGCCTTCACGCCCTCCAGGCGCGGCTGGCCGTCGGCATAGTCCTCGGCGTTCATCGAGCCGGTGCGGTCCACCACGAAGAACACGTTCGCGTTCATCCTCTGGGTCTGCTCGCTGTCCAGCGGGGTCACCGGGCGCAGGGCGACGGCGAGCAGCAGAACCACCATCAGCAGGCGACGCAGCCACGCGATCCGCTGGCGCGGCCGCCGGATCAGCAGCACCGCGCACAGCGCGAGCATCGCCGTGAACAGGGGGATCGTCGCCCACAGCGGCATCAGGGGCTCCAGGCGGATCATCGTGCCCTCCAGCCCAGCACCAGGATGCCGATCAGGGACAGGAACGTGAGCACGAACCCGAACGTCGGATGGTCGGTGCGCACCACGGTGGGTTCGGCCCCCATCGCCTGGGCCTGGGACTTCTGGATCTGGTCGATGATCGACGGGATCGCCCGCGGGTCCGAGGACTCGTACAGGGAGCCGTCATGACCCTCGGTCGCGGAGCGCAGCTCCTCGAGGCACTCGGGGCCGCAGTCGTACGCGCCGGGATAGAAGGTGTACAGGTCGATGTCCCGCGCAGCGACGGCGTCGGCGGCCTCGTCCAAGGTGAAGATCGGCTCTCCGTTGACCTCGTTGTCGGTGGCGAAGATGATCGAGCGGGAGCGCTCGGTGTCCGCCTGGTCGAAGACCTGCCCGCAGGAGGCCAGGCCGTCGGGCACCACGGAGGCCTGGTCCGGGATCCCGCGCGTGCCCTCGACGAAGTCGACGTAGCTGCGCACCTTGTCCTCGGGATAGTCGCGGTTGCCGAGCCGGTACCCGAACTCGTCGAAGTCGATCGCCTCGGCGCCCTCCTCGAGCTGGCGCTGGATCAGGTCGTAGTCGTTGGTCAGCGGGAACACGGTGCGACTGGTCGAGTTGAAGATCGTCAGGGCCACCCGCTCCCCGTCGAAGGAGTCGACCATCTCGGCGAAGGTCGAGAGGATCTCGGTGTCGTACTCGTACATCGAGCCGGAGACATCCAGGCACAGCACGATGTCCCGCGAGGAGAACTCCGGGGTCTCGATCCGCTCGGTCGCGATCCGGCCCGAGAGCACGGAGGCGGAGACCACGGCGATCACGGCGATCCCGATCTGCAGCACCCGCAGCACCTTGGCGACCCGCTGGGCGCGCACGAAGCTGGGGATGCGGTCGAGGTACTGGGAGTTGGCCACCAGCACCGGCGCCTTGCGCATCGCCCGGCGGTTCCAGAACGTGATGCCCCAGACGGCGAGCGCGGCCAGCAGGAGCAGCAGGGTGACCCACCAGAAGGTCATGACCATCGTCGGATCACCTCCCGGGCGCGGCGCACGGAGTCCCGCAGCTCGGCGTCCGTGGACAGCGCGAAGTCGGGCTCGTACAGTGCCGCGATCAGCTCGCCGACGTCACGGGTGCGCGGATCCGCGGTCAGGGTGCCGGTGTCCTGGCTGGTCACGTCGTGGCCGGTGGTGCGGCGCACGAAGCGGCGCATCACGGCGGTGAGCTCGTGATGGCCGGGGCGGGCCTCCAGCTCCCCCGCGTCATGGCGGTCGGCGATGTCGTTGACGGCTCGCAGGAACTCGGCCTTCAGGGTGTCCACGTCGGTGGGGCGGCGCCGGTAGGCGACACGCTTCTCGATCGCCCGGGTGATCTTCAGGGTGGCGACGATCAGTGCGGTGATGACCAGCAGGCACAGCACTGCCAGGATCACCCATGCCACCGAGTACTGGGGCGGGGCGATGATGTCCTTCGGCGAGGGGTCGGCCAGGAGCGCGCCGGCGCCGGTGAGCAGCTCAGACGCGGGCATGGCGGTACTCCCTCGACCTCAGCATGGCGATCATGTCCTCGACCACGGTGGTCTCGCCCTCGGTGATCATGTGGGTCACGTGCAGACGATCGAGCATCTCGGTGATGCCCTCGCGGCGAGCGCGGCGGTACGCCTCGACATCCTGGGCGACGCGCTTCGAGGAGCGGGACAGCGAGGCGATCTCGCGGGGACGGTCCACGTCGATCACCTCGTGGTCCAGCTCCGTGCGCTGCAGCGGGTCGGCGTCGGCGATGCGGATGACCATCACGTCGTGCCGTGTCGTCAGGCGCCTCAGCAAGGTGTAGTCCTCGACCACGGGATGCGCCTCATCGGTGATGATCGTCATCAGCGTGGAGCGCGAGGTGACGCGGAAGGCGCGCTCGAGCAGCCAGGAGGTGTCCGTCGCGGGGGCCGCCGGCGTGGCGGCCTGCTGGACGCTGCGCAGGAGCAGCTCGAGATGACCGTCGCTTGAGCGTGAGGGCAGCTGGATCGGGTGGCCCTCGTGGCCGCCCACCAGGCCCACGAGGTCGCCGTTCTTCTGGGCGAGGAAGCAGATCATCCCCGCCGCGAGGATCATCGCTTCCCGCTTGGACGTGCCGTCCGCAGCGGTCGCGGCCATGGCCGAGGAGGTGTCGGCGACGACCGAGAGGTGCCGCACCCGCTCCTCGTTGAACCGCCGGATCAGCGGCTCGCCGGAACGGGCGGTCGCCTTCCAGTCGATCTCGGAGATCCTGTCGCCGGGCTGGTAGTACTTCAGATCGTCGAAGTCCTCGCCGCTGCCCTTGAACAGCGAGCGGCCGCGGCCCTGGATGAGGCCGCGCGCTCGGTTCGAGGTGTGCAGATCGACCTGGGCCTTGACCCGGGTCAGCAACGAGGTCGCCATGGGGTGTCTCCGGTCCTTCGCGCCGTGCTCGGGCCGCTCAGGGCATCGGCACGGCGTGGAACACCGCGTCGATGATCTGTTCGGGCTTGATGCCGCCGGCCAGGGCGTCGAAGGTGAGCACGAGGCGGTGCCGCAGCACGCCATAGCGCATCGCCCGCACGTCATCGGGGGTGACGTAGTCGCGCCCGTGGAGCAGCGCATGCGCCTGTCCCACCCGCATCAGCGCCAGGGACCCTCGCGGGCTGGCGCCGACGCGCACGGACTGGGTGAGATTCGGGACCGGGCGGGGCCCCGAACCGCGGGTGGTGAACACCAGATCGATGATGTAGCGCTTGACGGCAGGGTCGACGTAGACCGCGTCCACCATCTCCTGCAGGAAGCGGACGTCCTCGAGGTCCACGGTGCCCACGGCCTCGCGCGGCCCGGTGAGGCTGCCCGATGTGGAGCGGTCGAGGATCTCGTGCTCCTCGCCGGGACGGGGGTACGTGAGGATCTCCTTCATGAGGAAGCGGTCCATCTGCGCCTCGGGGAGGACGTACGTGCCCTCCTCCTCGATCGGGTTCTGGGTGGCGAGCACCATGAACGGATCGGGCAGGCGGTACACCTCGCCGCCGATGGAGGTCTGGCGCTCCTGCATCGCCTCGAGCATCGCCGACTGCGTCTTGGCGCTGGAGCGGTTGATCTCGTCCAGCAGCACCACGTTGGCGTGCACCGGGCCCAGCTGGGTGGTGAAGGTGCTCGAGCCGTAGTTGAAGATCTGGGTGCCGATGATGTCGTTCGGCATGAGGTCCGGGGTGCACTGGATGCGTGCGAAGGAACCGGTGATCGAGGAGGCCAGCGCGCTCGCAGCGGTGGTCTTGGCGAGCCCCGGCACGGATTCCAGCAGCACGTGGCCGCCCGCGGCGAGCGCCGCCACCAGGGTGAGGCGCAGGTTCTCCTGGCCCACCACCCGGGACTGGAACACCTGGGAGATGGTGCCGATGATGGATCCGGTGCGCTCGAGGTCCGCCGGCGGGATCGCGGCCGACGACGGGGCGAAATCCCCGGAGCGACGGGGCGCCGCACCCTGCGCGGCAGTGCCCTGGGGCACGCCGCCCTGGGGCACAGCGCCCTGGGCGACGGGGCCCTGGGTGACCGGACCCTGGGTGGCCGGGCCCTGAGCAACGGCGTCCGGAGCGCCGTGTCCCGGGGCCCTGCGGCCGCCCGGCTGGTGCTCCTGGTGCTGGGGATGCTGCGGTCGCTGCTGGTGCTGCGGGCTCAGCTGGCCCTGCCCGTGCGGCTGGCTCTGCCCGCCCTGGTGGCCGGGCTGGCTGGCTGGAATGCTCATGCGCTGCTGCTCCCCGTCGTGCGTTCGACTCGTGCTGTCCTTGCGAGCAGGCTCGCGGCCCGATCTCTCCGCCCGGCCCGTGCCCTGCGGCGGCCGGCGGCCGTGACCGGTCCTATGACTGTGCGGCGCCTGTCGGCCCCTCGTCGAGGGGCGTGACGGCACCGCGACGATCCTAACGGTACGGGGCCGGTCAGGGTGGGATCGTCCCCGCTCGGTGCAAGAATGCGGGCGTGCCAGCAGACCCTCCCGATCGTGCCGCTCCCCCGGTCCCTCCGACCTCCCCAGGCCTCGTCGTGGACGAGCTGGGCCGGGGCACGTTCGCCGTCGCCGCGCCGCGCGCCGAGGCGGTCGACCTGTGCATCCGGCACGGCGCCACCGAGCACCGGCAACGGCTGCGCCATGTCGACGGCGGTCTGCACTGGGACCAGGTCACCTCGATGGTGCCGGGCACCCGGTACGGACTGCGGGTGCACGGACCCTGGGATCCCGGTGCCGGACAGTTCGCGAACCCGCAGCGCCTGCTCCAGGACCCGTGGGGCCGCGGCATCTCGCACTCCTCGCCGCTGCTGAGCTCGTTCTTCCCCTTCGACGTCGATGCGATGCTCGACCGGGTCGAGGAGCGCACCCGGCGCGCCGAGGCCGACAACGGCGAGGACGCCGTGTGGTCGGTGGTCGTCTCGGACGCCTTCGACTGGCAGGAGGATCTCCGACCGATCCTCGAGTGGGATGCCTCCGTGCTCTACGAGCTGCACGTCAAGGGCTTCACCGCCCAGCATCCCGCGCTGCCGGCCGAGCAGCGCGGCACCTATGCGGGTCTCGGCCATCCTGCCGTCACCAGCTATCTGCGCGACCTCGGCGTGACCGGTGTGGAGCTGCTGCCGATCCATGCCGCGATGGACGAACCGCATCTCACCCGGCAGGGCATGACGAACTACTGGGGCTATTCGACGATGTCGTTCTTCGCCCCGGAGCCCTCCCTCGCCACGGCCGCCGCGCAGGCCGCCGGAGCGCAGGCGGTGCTCGACGAGGTGAAGACCATGATCCGCGCGCTGCACGCGGCCGGGCTCGAGGTGATCCTCGACGTGGTCTACAACCACACCGCGGAGGGTGGCGCGGATGGCCCCTCGCTGTCCCTGCGGGGACTGGAGAACCTCGAGTACTACTGGACCGACAGCGGCGCCTTCCGGGACATGACCGGCACCGGTGGCACCCTCGACCCCCGCTCGGTGCACGTGATGGACCTGATCCTCGGCTCGCTGCGCTACTGGGTGCAGGAGCTGCACGTGGACGGCTTCCGCTTCGACCTCGCAGCGACGCTGGGCCGCGATGACCGGGGCTTCCGCGCCGACCATCCTCTGCTGCGAGCGATCGCCACCGATCCGGTGCTGCGCGGGGTGAAGCTCATCGCCGAGCCCTGGGACCTGGGCACCGGCGGCTGGCAGACCGGGAGCTTCCCGCCGCCCTTCGCGGAGTGGAACGACGCCTTCCGCGACCAGGTGCGGGCGTTCTGGCTCTCCGACCAGGCCGTCCGCGCCCGCACCGGCGACGAGTCCCTCGGCGGCATCCGCGATCTCGCCACCCGACTGGCCGGGTCCAGCGATCTGCTCACGGCGCAGGACCCGCCCTGCCTTCCCGCAGGCCGCAGCCTGCGCGCCCCCTGGGCCTCGATCAACTATCTCACCGCCCATGACGGCTTCACGCTGCGCGACCTCACCACCTACGAGTGCAAGCGCAACGACGCCAATGGCGAGGGCGGCCGGGACGGCACCGACGACAACCGCTCCTGGAACCACGGCCACGAGGGCGAGGTCGACCCGCGTGCGGAGGACTCCGCCCGCATCCTGGAGCTGCGCACGCGCACGGCGCGCAGTCTGCTGGCGACCCTGCTGCTCGCCTCGGGCACGCCGATGCTCACGGCCGGCGACGAGTTCGGCCGCACCCAGCGGGGCAACAACAACGCCTACTGCCAGGACAA
This sequence comes from Brachybacterium alimentarium, assembly GCF_002332425.1. Classification (GTDB taxonomy): domain Bacteria; phylum Actinomycetota; class Actinomycetes; order Actinomycetales; family Dermabacteraceae; genus Brachybacterium; species Brachybacterium alimentarium. Next base: position 128,753 of record NZ_NRGS01000017.1, read on the forward strand.
CGAGATCTCCTGGATCGACTGGTCCCCGACGCCCCGGGGCCGCGCGCTGCGCGAGACCGTCACCAGGATCCTCACCCTGCGCGGGAAGCACCTCCAGCTGCGCACACGCCACTTCCTGCGACCGGCGGACGTCGAGCAGCTGGCACCCGATCAGGTCGCCTGGTTCGGGGCCGACGGGGAGGGCCTGAGCCACGAGGACTGGATGGATCCGTCCCGGCACCTGCTGGCGATGCTGCGCCCCGCCCCGCGCGGACGCACGGACGCCGACCACCTCCTGGTGATCCTCTCCGCCGCCTCGGAGGACACTGCGGTGCGCCTGCCCGGCTCCCCCTGGCCGCAGGGCATCGCCCGGGTGCTGCTGGACACGTCGCTCGAGCGTCAGGACGATCTGCCGGCCTCCCCGCTCACGGAGCGGACGGTGCTCGTGCCCGCCGGCAGCGTGGTCGTCCTCGGGATCGCAGCCGACGGCCCGGTGGAGTCTCCCGAACGGCTATCGTGAGGACCGTCACCGCGAACGTCGCAGGCGCCGAGCCGCCAGGCAGGAGAGGTCATGTCCGAGACCACCGAACACCGCGAGGTTCCCGCATCGGCCTCTTTGTCGTCCGCGTCTGCTTCCGCGTCATCCCCTGCGGCGGCGTCTGAGCCCGCCGGGCTGGACGGCGGAGTGGGGCGCATCCCGATCATGGGTGTCCAGCCAGTGGTCGACGGCGGTCGCTTCCCGGCCTCCTGCGTCGACGGGGAGACGGTGAGGATCACCGCGAACGCCTTCCGCGAGGGCCACGACGCGATGGGCGTGCAGGTCGTCCTCGTGGATCCCGAGGGCCGCGAGGAACGCGTGCCGATGGTCTCCACGAACCCGGGGCTGGACCTCTGGGAGGCCGCCGTCCGGCCCGAGACCACCGGGCACTGGTCGTTCCGGATCGAGGCCTATTCCGCGCCGTACGACACCTGGGCCCACGCCGCCGAGGTGAAGGTCCCCGTCGGCATCGACGTCGACCTGGTGTGCGCCGAGGGCGTGCTGGTGCTGCACCGGGTGCTCACGGAGATCGCCGAGGGCGACCGTCCCGCCTCCGACGGCCCCGTCGTCACCACCGCGTTGGAGAGCCTGCGCTCCTCCGACCTTCCCGCCGCCGCCCGGGTCGCCCCGGCGCTCGCGGCGGATCTGCGCGGACTGCTCACGGAGCGTCCGCTGCGCGAAGGGGTCACCGTCTCCGGTCCGTACGAGCTGATCGTGCATCGCCGTCGTGCGCTGTACGGCTCCTGGTACGAGTTCTTCCCGCGCTCCGAGGGCGCCCATTTCGATCCCTCGACCGGATGGACCTCAGGGACCCTGCGCACTGCGGCGACTTCCCTGGACCGGATCGCCCGGATGGGCTTCGACGTCGCCTACCTCACGCCCATCCATCCGATCGGGACGACCTTCCGCAAGGGACGCAACAACTCCCTGGACCCGCGGCCCGAGGATCCCGGCTCCCCCTACGCGATCGGCTCGGCCGACGGCGGCCACGATGCGATCCATCCCGACCTCGGGACTCTCGAGGACTTCGACGCCTTCGTCGCCCGCGCGAAGGAGCTGGACCTCGAGGTCGCGCTCGACATCGCCCTGCAGTGCTCCCCGGACCATCCCTGGGTGCACGAGCATCCGGAATGGTTCACCGTGCGTGCGGACGGCACGATCGCCTACGCGGAGAATCCGCCCAAGAAGTATCAGGACATCTATCCCCTCAGCTTCGACACCGACTACGACGGGCTGTACGCGGCGGTGCGGGACGTGCTCGAGCACTGGGTCGCCCACGGCGTGACACTGTTCCGCGTCGACAACCCGCACACCAAGCCGGTGCGGTTCTGGGAGGAGCTGCTGGCGGAGTTCGACCGGAAGCATCCCGAGGTGATCTTCCTGGCCGAGGCGTTCACCCGGCCCACGATGATGCACACGCTCGGCAAGGTCGGCTACCACCAGAGCTACACCTACTTCACCTGGCGCGAGAGCGCGAAGGAACTGCGCGAGTATCTCGAGGAGCTGGTCGAGTCCGCGCCGTACATGCGGCCCAGCTTCTGGCCCACCACGCATGACATCCTCACCCCGTTCATGACCAGCGGCGGCCGCCAGGCGTTCGCGCTGCGCGCCATCCTCGCCGCGACCCTGGTGCCCACCTGGGGCATCTACACCGGCTATGAACTGGTGGAGGACGTCCCGCGGCCCGGGGCCCAGGAACAGATCGACAACGAGAAGTACGAGTACAAGCCCCGCGACTTCGCCGGTGCGCTCGTCTCCGGGAAGAGCCTCGAGCCCCTGCTCACGGACCTCAACCGCATCCGGCGGGAGCATCCCGCGCTGCAGTCGCTCACCGCGATCCGCTTCCACGAGGCCGAGGACGAGCAGGTGCTGGTCTTCTCCAAGCACCTCGACGCCGAGGCCAGCGGCACCGGCTCCCCGGACACGATCCTGGTGGCCTCGGTGACCGCGCACGACCGTGACGCCGCCACCACCTTGCACCTGGACCTCGACGCTCTCGGTGTGGGCACGACCTTCGAGGTCGAGGACCTCCTGAGCGGTGAGCGCTACACCTGGGACAAGAATCCCTACGTCATCCTCAGCGCCGCCGACCGGCCCGCGCACGTCCTGCGGATCATCCACCCCGAGGAGAGCTGACATGGCTGACCACATCGATCCCGCCGCCCCTGCGGTGATGCCCCTGGGCGTGCACGAGCTCGGCGCCACCGCCACCGGCAGCTACCACGACCCCCACTCGGTCCTGGGGGCGCACGAGTACGAGGGCACCACCACCGTGCGCACCCTCAAGCCCCTCGCCCGCGCCGTCGAGCTGGTGCTGCCCGACGAGAGCGCCCATCCGCTCGCCCACGAGTACGACGGGATCTGGGCGCTCGCGCTCGACGAGCCACGGCTGGAGTCCTATCGCCTCCGCGTCACCTGGGAGGAGGGCGCCGAGCCGGTCGAGCTCGAGGAGCCGTACCGCTTCGAGCCCACCGTCGGCGAGTTCGATCTCCACCTGATCCGCGAGGGCCGCCACGAGGAGCTGTGGAGGGCGCTCGGTGCGCATGTGCGCACGCTGGACGACGTCGAGGGGACGTCCTTCGCGGTATGGGCTCCCAACGCCCGCGCCGTGCAGGTGATCGGCGCCTTCAACGGCTGGGACGGTCGCAGCCACGCGCTGCGCTCCCTGGGCGCCTCCGGGGTGTGGGAGATCTTCGTGCCCGGGATCGGGGACGGCGAGGTCTACAAGTACCGGATCCTCGGGGCCGACGGCACCTGGCGCGACAAGGCCGATCCGATGGCACGACGGGCCGAGGTGCCCCCGGCGACCGGCTCCGTCGTCACCACCAGCGAGTTCGAATGGACCGACGAGCACTGGCTCGCCCAGCGCGCCGCACAGGATCCCGTCTCGTCCCGGATGTCGATCTACGAGCTGCACCTGTCCAGCTGGCGGCCCGGCCTCACCTATCTCGAGCTGGCCACCGAACTGGTCGACTACGTCACCGACCTCGGCTTCACCCATGTGGAGTTCATGCCCCTGGCCGAGCATCCCTTCGGCGGCTCCTGGGGATACCAGGTCACCGGCTACTACGCGCCGACGTCCCGCCTGGGCTCCCCCGACGAGCTGCGCCATCTGATCGATGCGCTGCACGCCGCGAACATCGGGGTGATCCTGGACTGGGTGCCGGCCCATTTCCCCAAGGATGACTGGGCGCTGGCCCGCTTCGACGGCACCGCTCTGTACGAGCATGCCGATCCGCGTCGCGGCGAGCACCCCGACTGGGGGACGCTCGTGTTCGACACGGGTCGTCACGAGGTGCGCAACTTCCTGGTCGCCAACGCCAGCTACTGGCTCGAGGAGTTCCACGTCGACGGCCTGCGGGTGGATGCCGTCGCCTCCATGCTCTACCTCGACTACTCGCGCGAGGAGGCGCAGTGGATCCCGAACCGCCATGGCGGGCGCGAGGACCTCGAGAGCATCGCCTTCCTGCAGGAGACCACCGCGACCGCCTACAAGCGGGCCCCGGGCATCATGATGATCGCCGAGGAGTCCACCTCGTTCCCCGGCGTCACCCGCCCCACCGATGCCGACGGCCTGGGCTTCGGCTTCAAATGGAACATGGGCTGGATGCACGACACCCTGGAGTATCTCGGCCAGGATCCGATCAACCGCCAATACCACCATGGCGACCTGACCTTCTCGATGGTCTACCAGTACTCCGAGAACTTCGTGCTCCCCATCAGCCACGACGAGGTGGTCCACGGCAAGGGGTCGCTGCTGCGCAAGGCGCCCGGCGACGACTGGCAGCAGGCCGCTTCGCTGCGCACCTACCTCGCCCTGCAGTGGACCCACCCGGGCAAGCAGCTGCTGTTCATGGGCAGCGAATTCGCCCAGGGCACCGAGTGGTCGGAGCAGGCGGGCCTGCCCTGGTGGCTGCTGGAGTACCCGCTGCACCGCGGGACCCAGCAGCTGGTCAAGGACCTCAACGCCCTCCAGGCCGAGCTGCCCGCGCTGTACGAGGGCGATCAGGACCCCGCCGGGTTCGAGTGGCTGATCGGGGACGACGCCGAGCACAACACGATCAGCTTCGTGCGGCGCGACCGCGCCGGCGATCCGGTGGTGGTGGTCTTGAACTTCTCGCCGCAGCCGTGGCACGACTACCGGATCCCGCTGCCCGAGGGCGGCGATTGGCTCGAGGTGCTGAACTCCGACGCTCCGGTCTACGGCGGCAGCGGGCTCGGCAACCTGGGACGGGTCCATGCCGAGGAGCTGCCGCTGCACGGTCGTGGTCATTCGGTGCGACTGACGGTGCCGCCGCTCGGCGCGGTGGTCCTCGTGCCGGCGCGACTGCGCGAGAGCTGAGTTCGACGCCTCACCGGCCCGGACACCGCGCGACCGCATAGACGGCACGGGCACCGCAGCTCGGGCACCGCAGCGCAGGTACCGCGGCTCGGACACCGCAGCGCAGGTAGCGCGGCTCGGGTGGCACGGACACGGCATCAAGAGCGGGCCGGGGGCATCCCCGGTCCGCTGGCCTGTCAGCAGAGCGGATCTCCACCCGGACGGCCGCCCGCCGTCAGCACTGCACGATCAGGTACGCGAGATCGGCACTGCACGATCAGGCAGGCGAGATCAGTAGAGCAGGTTCGCCAGGCGCTTGCGGGCGGCGGGCACGCGCGGATCGGCGGGACCGGCCACCTCGAACAGCTGGAGCAGACGGTCACGGAGCTGCGCCTTCGTCTCCGCGTCGGCGCCCCGGAGGCGGTCGAGCAGACGGGTGAAGGCATCCTCGACGTGGCCGCCGAGCATGTCGAGATCGGCGACCAGGAGCTGGGCGTCGAGATCCTGCGGCCGCTGCGCGGCATCCTCGCGCACTGTGTTCGCGTCGATGCCCTGGGTGCGCTGCATGAGCGACACGGTCGCCAGGCCCGCCTTGGCCTCGGCGTCGGCCGGGGAATCGTTCAGCTGCTTCTCGTAGGCCACGACAGCTGCCTCGAGGTCACCCTTCTCGATCGCCTCGTAAGCCTCCGCGATGAGCGGGGGCAGGGGCTCCTCGGGCGGGGCCTGCTGCTCGCTCTCCCCGGCGGCAGTGGTGTCCAGCCCCTGCTGCGTGGCGAGGTCGATCACCTGCGTCAGGAGATTGTCGACCTCTTCGTCGGGCAGCACGGACTGCACGATGGGCTGAACCTGGCCGAGGATCAGGAGCAGCAGGGTGGGCAGCTGCTGGACCCTCAGGGCGCCGGCGACGCGCTGCTGGGTGTCGGCATCGACCACCGCGAGGCGCAGAGCGCCGTTCTTCGCGTCGACCCCACGCCGCAGCGAGCTGAGGAACTGCTCGCCCTCGGGGACCCGGGCGCTGGTGACCAGCAGCAGCGTGGGGATCTGCTGCGAATCGGCGACGAGCTGCTCGAGCCCCTGCTCGGTCACCGCCACCTCATGCGCGGACGGGGTGCCGCTGGTGCTCGGGGACCCACCGGCGGGCTGCTTCAGCTCGGCGAGGTCGATGATGCCGTACGGATCGGTCACGGAAGTGCTCCTTCGACGAGTTCGGGACTCCGACAGTCTAAGGAGTGCAGCCGCTCTGCGCTCCCAGCTCCTGCGGGTCGGCCCTCAGGGCCTCACGAGCCCTCGGCACCCAGGGTGGTGAGCGTCGCGGCGATCGGCTGGATCGTGCCGCCGGCGTCCTTGGAGGGGATGTACAGCGCCACGTGGGTGCCGAACTTCCGGATGTACTCCTTGGTGAACTCCCGCTTGCCGATCACCTTGGTGTAGGGATTGTCCTCCCCGTACCGCATGGTCGCGCGGTCCTTGATGGACACCGTGCGGGAGGACAGCAGAGTGCCCATGACGATCGCGCCGCCGTCATCGGTGCGCAGGCCTGCGAACTCCTCCTCCTTGACCGCGTAGGTCTCCTTCACGGTCGCCGCCTCGTCCTTCTCGACGCCCGTGTTCAGCTCGGTGCGCTCGGTCTGGATCTGCTTGTGGCGCTCCGTCATGAACGGGTCCTCGCCGAGCAGGTCGTCGGCGTCCGCGTCCTTGCCGTCCGAGAGCACCTTGGCGTACAGCGCGAGCGCCTTGTCCGGAGTGAGCAGGAGGTCATCGGCATCCGCCGCGACCGCCTCGGAGCCGACCAGCTCGTTGGGCACGCTCGGCATCTCGATGCCGGCAGCCTGCTGAGCCCAGCCCCAGGCGGAGTAGGGGGACTTCGCGTCGGCCTGCTGGAGCGCCATGAAGAACGGCACGCCCTCCTTCGCGGAGTCCTCGACCAGCGCGATCGCCACCCGCGGGAACTCCGCGCTGACGGTCGTCATGGGGACGATCAGCGTGTCGCTGGGCGTGGTGAGGAAGTCCTTCCACTCCTCGGCCTCCTCGATCATCGCGTAGGCGGCCTTGCGGAAGTCCGCGGCGGACCCGGAGACGCGCGGCGCGAGCTTCTTGGCGTCCATTTTCTTGTCCGCGGCGACCACGGCGGCATTGACCTCGCTCACGCAGGTCTCGAACTGCTCGTGCGTGTTCACGGGCGTGGGCTCGGCCGGCTCGGGACCCTTGGGCGGTGCCGGCGGGGCCTCGGGCTCGGAGGAGCACGCGGCGAGGGCACCGGTGGCGAGCAGGGAGCCCGCACCGAGGAAGAAGCCGCGGCGGGCGACGGGTCGAGCGGTCATGAGCGTGTCCTTCCGCGCGGGGCGGCGCAGGGTCGGGCGGGTCATCGCGGGTCCTCGCTGCCGGGGAGCTCTTCGGACGCATCGGACGCACCGAAGCCGTCGGAGGCGTCGGACCCGTCGGAGCCATCGGGCCCGTCGGAGGCATCGGAGGACTCAGCGGTGCCGTTGTCGCCTCCGAGCGTGTGCGCGGGAGCGTCATCGGCCCGGCCGAACCCCCAGGCGTCGGTGTCGCCGTCCACGGGGGCGAGGACCTCGGTGTCGTCGACCGGGGCGAGCGTCTCGGTGCGGTCCGTCGGACGGTCCTCGGCGTGGTCCGTCGAACGGTCCCCAGCGTGGTCCGTCGGACGCTCCTCGGCGCGGCCCACTGCGGAGAGGACCTCGGTGTCGTCCGTCGGGGCGTGCGTCCGGGACTCGTCCACCGGAGGGAGCACGTCGGTGGTCTCCGCGCTCGTCACGCTCGCCTCGTCGGCCGAGACGTCGTCATCGGCCTCCGGAGCGGCCATGGCGCCCGCTCCTGCGGCGGCCGGGGCCGTCGCCCCGCCGGCGAACGGTGCGTCGGTCTCGTCGACGCCGTCGGTCGCGACGTCCTCGCCGCCGATCTCGTCCAGCTCTTCCTCGTCACGGCGACGTCCGCCGATCGAGACCACGAGCAGCACCAGACCGATCACGGCGATCGCGGCGCCGCCGGCGTAGGCGAAGGGGACCCATTCGTTCTCGGCCTCGACCGGCCAGGTGATGGAGATCGAGTCGGCGCCCGGGGCGCTGCCGTCGGTGACCACGAGGATCGAACGGTAGGCCTGCTTGTTCTCGCCGTGTTCCTGCGCGGCGAAGTCGGCGACCTCAAGGGTGTACGGCGAGGCGCTCGTGTCCACGGTGCGCCACAGATCGGAGTCCGTGGGGCTGCTGATCTCCGTCTCCCCGTCGGGATGCACGGCCTCGGTGCTGAGGGTGCTCCAGTCGCTCGCCCCGGTGATGCGGGTGTAGGCGGTGTCCTCCAGGTAGGCCTCGATGTCGGAGTTGTCCGCGGTGATGACGGAGACGTCCGATTCCCCCTCGATGGTCACCTCGCCCTCCATGCCTCCCACGTAGAGCACGCCCGGATCGATCACGACGGCGGGGCCCGGATCGCTGAGCTCGACGGAGGCGGTGGTCTCGGTGGCGGGGGCCCAGGTGGTCTCTCCGAGGCGGCCCAGCGCCAGCCCGATCAGGCCCAGCAGGACCAGGAGGACGGCGAGGAGTCGTTTCACGATGGGTTGTGCTCCTAGAAGGCGGCCCGAGGGGGCCAAGGCGGCGGACCGTCCCACGATAGGGTGCGCAGCACGGCCTGGAACAGTTCCGCGTGACCATGTGCACCTGGGCAAAGAGATCTCCATGAGCATGCCATGCGCCTCTCATCAGGCACGGGACGGCGCTCCGCAGAGCCGTCGGGCCTTCCCGTGCCGTACCCTGTCGGGGTGCGTCTCGTCGTTGCCCGCTGCTCTGTCGACTACACCGGTCGACTCACCGCCCACCTCCCCCTGGCTCCGCGCCTGCTGATCGTCAAAGCCGATGGCAGCGTGCTGGTCCATTCGGACGGAGGCAGCTATAAACCTCTGAACTGGATGACTCCTCCCTGCACGCTGCGCTCCACGCGTCGCGATGACGACGAGATCGAGGCCGATCCGGACAGCGACTGGATCGAGCAGTGGGACGTCACCCATGACAAGACCGGTGACAAGCTCCGCGTGCGTCTGCACGAGATCCTCGAGGACAGCTCCCATGAGCTCGGCGAGGACCCCGGACTCCAGAAGGACGGCGTCGAAGCGCACCTCCAGGCCCTGCTCGCCGAGAACATCGACACCCTCGGCGAGGGCTGGAGCCTGGTGCGCCGGGAGTACGGCACCGCGATCGGCCCGGTCGACATCATGGCGCGGGACGCCGACGGTGCCGCCGTGGCGATCGAGATCAAGCGCCGCGGCGAGATCGACGGCGTGGAGCAGCTGACCCGTTATCTCGAGCTGCTGAACCGTGACCCGCTGCTGGCGCCGGTGCGCGGGGTCTTCGCCGCCCAGGCCATCAAACCGCAGGCCCGCGTTCTCGCGGAGGACCGCGGGATCGACTGCGTCACCCTCGACTACGACGCCCTGCGCGGGATCGACGACGTCGACTCGCGACTGTTCTGAGCCATCCCTCCCCCACCCCCAGGAGTTCCCGTGACCACGGCAGCCTCGTCGGACCGCACCGCACCACTGGCCGTCGACCTCGCCCTGCACGGGACGACCGTGCTGAAGCAGGGCGTGCTCCCCGACGGCCTCGTGCTGATCTCCGGCGCGGACGTGGTGTGGTCCGGCCCGGCCTCCCACGCCCCGGAGCATGCGGCCGCCGAGGAGATCGCCCATGACGGGCTGATCCTGCCGGGCCTGGTGGATCTGCACTGCCACGGCGGCGGCGGCGTCTCCTTCCCGGACTCGACGTCCCCCGAGGAGATGCTCACCGCAGTGCGCGAGCACCGCCGCCATGGGACCACGTCCCTGGTCGCCTCGCTGGTCACCGCGGAGGCCGAGACCCTGCGGGCACGGGTCGCGGATCTCGCGCAGCTCGCGGACGATGGCGAGATCGCCGCGATCCATCTCGAGGGGCCGTTCGTCTCCGTCGCCCGCTGCGGAGCCCAGAACCCCGAGCACATCATCGGCGGCGACGCCGATCTGGTGCGTGAGCTGGCCGCGATCGCCGGCGGATCGCTCGCGACGATGACCGTCGCCCCCGAGGTCGACGGCGCCGACCCGGTGCTCGAGGCCCTCGCCGAGGTGGGGGCGGTCCCCTCGCTCGGGCACACCGACGGGTCGAGCGAGCAGATGACCCGGGCGGTCGCCACCGCGAGAGCCGAGCTTCGCCGTGAGCACGGCCGCTCCCCACTCCCCACGGCGACCCACCTGTTCAACGGCATGCGCCCGATCCACCATCGCGATCCCGGGCCCGCGTTCGCGGCACTCGATGCCGCCGCCCGCGGCGAGCTCGTCGTCGAGGTGATCGCCGACGGCGTCCACCTGGATCGCCGGACCGTCGCCCACATCTTCTCCGTCGCTGCGCAGGACACGGTCGCGCTCGTGACCGATGCGATGGCGGCCGCCGGAATGCCCGACGGCCAGTACCGTCTGGGCGCGCTGGACGTCACGGTCGACGCAGGCATCGCCACCCTCACCGGGGGCAGCTCGATCGCCGGTGGCACGGCGCATCTGCTCGAGGTGGTCCGCTTCGCCGTCTTCGAAGCGGGTGTGGACCTGGTCTCCGCGGTGCGCGCTGCGACGACGGTCCCGGCACGAGTGCTGGGCCAGGAGGATCGGATCGGCTCGCTGGAGCCCGGCCGCCGCGCCGACGCCGTGCTGGTGGACGCCGATCTGCGGCCGGTGACGGTGCTGCGGGCCGGTCAGCGCGTCGAGGGCTGACCCCCCTCACCGCGCGCCACGGGAGCGACCCGCTCAGAGGATCGAGCCGAGAAAGGTCGCCGAGCACCGCCAGGGCGTGCCGCGTTGCGGCGGTGCACAGGGCCGTCGGCACGTGCCGCGCCGCGGAGGCGTGCAGGGCCGTCGGCACGTACCGTGCTGCGGGGGCGTGCAGGGCCGTGCAGGCTCAGTCGGCGTCGCCGATGACGAGTCCGGTCGGTGCGGCTTCGATCCAGGCGTTCAGCGCCGCGCCCGAGGAGATCCCCATGATCGCGAGCTCGGTTCGCCCGCCACGCAGCCGGAACTCGACCAGATAGCTGTCCTCCTCGCCCTGTGCCCGAGCCTCGAGCCGACGGCGGGACACGTCCAGCAGGTCAGCTCTCAGGATGGTCGTCTCGGGCCCCACCCGCAGGGAGAGCGCACGGAACCACAGCAGCCGATCGGTGCCGAAGCGCATCAGTCCCGGCGACCAGTGCGAGCGCCCGGTGACCCCGCGGCGCTCGAGGGAGCAGTCGAAGGCACCGCGCCGGCGCGACATCCCGATATTGCGGACGATGAGCACCACGGCCAGGACGACAAAGAGCATCCCGACCCCCTCGAGGAGGACCGGGATGCTCAGGTCGATCATGGACGGTTCAGAATCCGCTCAGCGTGCCGACTCGACGAGCTCGGCGTCGTCGACGCCGATCGTCACGATGTCGGAATCGACGGAGACGAACCCGCCATGGACCGTTCGCTCGGAGACGGTGCCGTCCTCGCCGGTGATGCGCACCGCGCCCTCGCCGAGCACGGCGAGAGTGGGCTGCATGCGCGGCAGGATGCCCATCGACCCGTCGGCCGCAGGCACGACGACCTGGGCGGCCTGGCCGGTCCACACCGTCCGGTCGCTGGTGACGAAGGTGACCTCGAGGGTGCTCACGCCCCGAGCTCCTTCTGGATCCGGTGGTGGTTCTCCATCACCATGTCGATGCCGCCGACGTTGAAGAAGGCCTGCTCCGAGATGTGGTCGAACTCGCCGTCGCAGATGCCCTTGAAGCCCTCGATGGTGTCGCGCAGCGGGACGTCCGAGCCGTCGACGCCGGTGAACTGCTTGGCGAGGTGCGTGTTCTGCGAGAGGAACTGCTGGATGCGGCGTGCCCGCGACACCGTGATCTTGTCCTCCTCGGAGAGCTCGTCCACACCGAGCATCGCGATGATGTCCTGGAGCTCCTTGTTGCGCTGCAGAATCTGCTTCACGCGCACCGCGGTGCCGTAGTGGTCCTGGCCCACGTACTGCGGGTCGAGGATCCGCGACGTGGAGGTCAGCGGGTCGATCGCCGGGTACAGACCGCGCGAGGCGATCTCTCGGGAGAGCTCCGTGGTGGCGTCGAGGTGCGCGAACGTCGTGGCCGGCGCCGGGTCGGTGTAGTCGTCAGCCGGCACGTAGATCGCCTGCATCGAGGTGATCGAGTGACCACGGGTCGAGGTGATGCGCTCCTGGAGCACACCCATCTCGTCCGCGAGGTTGGGCTGGTAGCCCACGGCCGACGGCATGCGGCCCAGCAGGGTCGACACCTCGGAGCCCGCCTGCGTGAAGCGGAAGATGTTGTCGATGAACAGCAGCACGTCCTGGGACTGCACATCGCGGAAGTACTCCGCCATGGTCAGCGCGGACAGCGCCACCCGGAGACGGGTGCCCGGGGGCTCGTCCATCTGGCCGAAGACCAGTGCGGTCTTCTCGATGACGCCCGACTCGGTCATCTCCTCGATGAGGTCCCAGCCCTCACGGGTGCGCTCACCGACGCCGGCGAACACGGACACACCGTCGTGGTTGTTCGCCACGCGGTAGATCATCTCCTGGATGAGGACCGTCTTGCCGACGCCCGCGCCGCCGAACAGGCCGATCTTTCCACCCTGCACGTACGGGGTGAGGAGGTCGATCGACTTGATGCCGGTCTCGAACATCTGGGTCTTGGACTCCAGCTGATCGAAGTTCGGCGCCTTGCGGTGGATGGGCCAGCGCTCGGTGACCTCGAGGGTCTCGCCCTCGGGGAGGTTCAGCGCGTTGCCCACGGTGTCGAAGACGGTGCCGAGGGTGACGTCGCCGACGGGCACCGAGATCGGAGCGCCGGTATCGGTCACGTCCTGACCGCGGACCAGGCCGTCGGTCGGCTTGAGCGCGATCGCGCGGATCATGCCGTCGCCGAGGTGCTGGGCGGTCTCGAGGGTGATGACGGCCGAATCGAGCCCGGCGCTGCTCGCCTCGACGCTCGCGTGCAGAGCGTTGTACATGGCGGGGATGTTCCCGGGCGGGAACTCGATGTCGACGACGGCGCCGGTGACGCGCGCGATGCGTCCGGTCGCGGTCGCGGGGGCGGAAGCTGTGGTGGTCATGTTCGTTCTCTCCAAGGGGTCGGGCCCGCGCTCAGGAGCGCAGGCCAAGAGTTCTCAGCGTTCGGTGCGCCCGGATCCGGCGAGGGCGTCGGCGCCGCCGACGATCTCCGTGATCTCCTGCGTGATCTCTGCCTGACGAGCGGTGTTCGCCAGCCGGGTGAACTTGTCGATCTGTGTCTGTGCGTTGTCGGTCGCGGTCTGCATCGCACGCTGGGTGGCGGCGTGCTCCGAGGCCATCGACTGCATCAGCAGGTTCACGATGCGCGACTCGACGTACCGCGGGATGAGCTCCTGCAGGGTCGTCTCCGCGTCCGGAGCGAACTCGTAGAGCGGGAAGGCGCCGGGGACGTGATCCTCGGCGTCCACGAGCTGCATCGGCACCAGACGACTGGCCCGTGCGGCCTGCTTGAAGCGGCTCAGGAAGCGCGTCCCGACGAGGTAGAGCTCATCCAGATGCGTCTCCGGATCCTCCGACAGGAGATCGGCGGTGAGGGTGTGCGCGATGTCCTGTCCGAGCGACCCGAGCTCGGGCTCGCTGTACGGTGCCCAGGCACGGTGAGGATCACGGTTGCGGAAGCGGAAGTACGCCTCCCCCTTGCGACCCACGACGTACAGGACCGGGGTCTTGCCCTCGTCGATCAGGGTGTTGGCGAGCTCCTCGGCCGTGCGGATCGCGTTGTGCGAGTACGAGCCCGTCATGCCGCGGTCCGCGGTGATGAGCAGGATCGCGACGCGACCGCTCTGCGCACGGTCCGCCTGGAGGAACGGATGCTGCGCCTCCTGCGAATGCGTCGCCACGGCACCGATCGCCTGCGTCAGCGCATCGGCGTACGGGGTCGTCGCGAGAACGCGGGCATGTGCCTTGGAGATGCGCGAGGCCGCGACCATCTCCTTGGCCTTGAAGATCTTCTTCATGCCCTGAGCGGACCCGATCCGCTGCTTGTACTCCCTCTGCTGTGCTCCCATGTCTCTCCTCGTACGTGGCGATCGACCGGCATCATCCGCCGTGCCCGCCGCGAACGGCGGGCACGGTGATCGGATCAACCGCGGGCGATGGTCTCCTGGTCGATGTCTTCGTCCTCGAGGCTCGTCTCGACGTCGTTCAGCGGGGTCTTGCCCTTGCCGGCGAGGAAGTCCTTCTTGACCTCGTCGAGGATCGCGATGAGCTCCTCCTCGGTCGCGGGCTCGAACTTCGAGGTCGAGCGGATCGCCTCGAGCACGCCGCCGTTGTGGCGGAGGTGCTCCAGCAGGTGCGACTCGAAGTCACGCACGTCCTCGACGTCGATGTCGTCGAAGCGACCGGTGGTGCCGGCCCAGATCGAGACGACCTCCTCCTCCATCGGGAAGGGAGAGCTCTGGTTCTGCTTGAGCAGCTCCATGAGGCGGGCGCCGCGGTTCAGCTGCTGCTTGGACGCACCGTCGAGGTCGGAGGCGAACATCGCGAAGGACTCGAGGTCGCGGTACTGCGCGAGCGAGATCTTCAGCGTGCCCGAGACCTTCTTCATGGCCTTGGTCTGCGCGGAGCCGCCGACGCGGGACACCGAGATGCCGACGTCGACCGCCGGGCGCTGGTCCGCGTTGAACAGGTCCGACTGCAGGAAGCACTGGCCGTCGGTGATCGAGATGACGTTGGTCGGGATGTACGCCGAGACGTCGTTCGCCTTGGTCTCGATGATCGGCAGGGCGGTCATCGAGCCGCCGCCCATCGCGTCGGACAGCTTCGCACAGCGCTCGAGCAGACGGGAGTGCAGGTAGAACACGTCGCCCGGGTAGGCCTCACGGCCCGGCGGGCGGCGCAGCAGCAGGGACACGGCGCGGTAGGCCTCGGCCTGCTTGGAGAGGTCGTCGAAGACGATGAGGACGTGCTTGCCCTCGTACATCCAGTGCTGTCCGATGGCCGAGCCGGCGTAGGGGGCGATGTACTTGAAGCCCGCGGGGTCGGAGGCCGGAGCCGCGACGATCGTGGTGTACTCCAGCGCACCGGCCTGCTCGAGGGTCGAGCGCACCGAGGCGATGGTCGAGCCCTTCTGGCCGACGGCGACGTAGATGCAGCGCACCTGCTTCTCCGGGTCGCCGCTCTCCCAGTTCGCCTTCTGGTTCAGGATGGTGTCCAGCGCGATCGTGGTCTTGCCCGTCTGACGGTCGCCGATGATCAGCTGACGCTGGCCGCGACCGATCGGGGTCATCGAATCGATGGCCTTGATGCCGGTGGCCAGCGGCTCCTTGACGCTCTTGCGCTGCATGACGCCGGGCGCCTGCAGCTCGAGGGCACGACGCCCGGAGGTGTCGATGGTGCCCAGGCCGTCGATCGGGGCGCCGGTGGGGTCGACCACGCGGCCGAGGTAGCCCTCGCCGACGGGGACGGAGAGGACCTCACCGGTGCGGCGGACCTCCTGGCCCTCCGCGATGCCGGAGAACTCGCCGAGGATCACGACGCCGATCTCGCTGAGCTCGAGGTTCAGCGCAAGGCCGAGCTCCCCGTTCTCGAAGCGGACGAGCTCGTTGGCCATGACGTTGGGCAGGCCCTCGACACGGGCGATGCCGTCGGCCGACTCGGTGACGCGGCCGATCTCCTCGCGGTCGGTGGAGCCTGCCTGGTAGGTGGACACGGCGGTGTCCAGGGCATGCCGGATGTCCTCCGGGCGGATCGTGAGCTCAGCCATCGCGGTGCTTCGCTTCCTCTCGTGGTCCCGTCGCTGCGGGAGGTGATGTGTGGTGCTGGGGGATGTGCCGCGGCCAGGGGCCGTCAGGACACCAGGTGTTCGCGAGCCTGGGACAGGCGCGCGAGGACGGTTGCGTCGTAGAGGTCGTCTCCGACGTGGATCCGCAGACCGCCCACGACGTCCTGCGAGACCTCGAGGTTCATCTGCACCTCACGGCCGTAGATGCGCGCGAGCACGGTCCCCAGACGGGACTGCTGCGCCTCGTCCAGCGGACGCGAGGTCTCGACCACGGCCAGCAGACGCTGACGGCGCTCCGAGGCGAACTCCGCGAACTCGCGCACTCGACGCGAGGGCTTGAGCTCGACCGCTCGGGACACGGCACGGACCGCGAGTGCGGTGGTGAGCCGGTTCGCGCGGCCCTCGAGCAGGGTGCGGACGACGTTCCCGCGGGCGGACGGATCCTCCCTGGCATCGTCGAAGCTCGAGGAGAGCTCGGCGCTGTCGTCGATCGTGCGGGAGAACTGGAACAGCTCCTCCTCGACCTGACCGAGGCTGCTCTCCCGCTCGGACTGCTCGAGCAGTGCGAGCACGCCCAGCCGTTCGAGCGCGTCGAGGATGTCCTCCTGCTCGGACCAGCGATGGCTCACGACCCCAAGGGTGAGACCGAGTGCGGCGTCGCTGACCTTGCCGGCCAGCAGCGCACGGACAGCCGCCTCCTTCGCCTCGGCGCCACGACCGGAGTCGCTCAGCAGACGCACGAGCTGGTTGCTGGAATCGATCGCATCGGCGATCGCGAACAGTTCGTCCGCGGTGCTGTCCAGCGAGACGCCGTCCGTCGCGAAGACGGACTGGGCCTGCTGAGCGACCTCGGCGAACGAGGTGGAGGAAGTTCCTCGCATCACTGGTCCTTATCGGGTGGCGGTCTGGCTCGACTCGAGGTCGTCCAGGAACCGATCGATCACACGGCGGGAGCGCTCATCATCGGTGAGGGACTCCCCGACGACCTTGGAGGCCAGATCGCTCGCAAGCGTGCCGACCTCGCTGTGGAGCTGCGCGGAGGCCGTCTGGCGCTCTGCGGACAGCTGCTGACGGCCGGCGACGAGCACACGCTCGGACTCCGACTCTGCACGGACCTTCGCCTCTTCCACGATGCGGGCGCCGTCCTGGCGCGCCTTCTCGCGAATGCCTGCGGCCTCCTGGCGAGCAGCGGCGAGCTCCTCCTCCTGGGTGGCCTTGAGGTCGTCGGCCTGCTGCTGGACCTCTTCTGCCTTCTTCAGGCCGCCCTCGATCTTCTCCGCACGCTCGTCGAGCACGGCGTTCAGCCGCGGCAGGACGAACTTGAGGAAGACGACGGCGAAGATGATGACGAAGATCAGGGTCCAGATGATCTCCGGGACCTCGGGCAGCAGAAGCTTGTAGCCCGGGACTTCTTCTTCGGCGAGAATCATGGGGAGAGCCTCAGTTGAAGAGCAGGCCGGTGACGATGGCCAGCAGGGTCAGGATCTCGGTGAACGCGATACCGATGAACATGGTGGTCTGGAGCTGGCCGCGCAGCTCGGGCTGACGCGCGGTGGCCTCAGCGGTCTTGCCGACAATGATGCCGATGCCGATGCCGGGGCCGATCGCGGCGAGGCCGTAGCCGATCGACGCGACGTTGCCGGAGACTGCGGAGAGGATCATCGGGTCCACGGGATTTCCTTTCGTTGTGCCGCCCGGGCGGGCGGCAGACAGGGGTCTTGCGGGGAGGTGAGGGTCAGGTGCGAGCGGTCAGTGCTCGTCGGAGGTGGCCATCTGGATGTACACCGCGGCCAGCATCGTGAAGATGAAGGCCTGCAGGGCGGCCACGAAGATCTCGAAACCGAAGATGCCGATCGCAAGGGCGCCGGTGAAGGGCGAGCCCAGGATGAGCCAGGTGCCCGAGAGCAGCAGGCCCTGGGTCAGGCCGATGAAGACGACCATCATGATGTGGCCGGCGACCATGTTCGCGAGCAGTCGGATCGTGAGCGACGCCCAGCGGATCAGCACCACCTGCAGGAACTCGATCGGGATCAGCAGCAGGTAGATCGGCTTCGGCACCCCGGGAGGCATCGTCTCGTGCTTGAGGTAGCCCGCGAAGCCATGCTTCTTCACGCCCGCGACCACGTAGGTCACGAAGGTCCACAGCGCCAGCAGCAGCGGCAGACCGATCACGGAGGTGCCGGCGAGGTTGAGCCCCGGGACCACTCCGGCCAGGTTCATCGAGAGGATGAGGAAGAAGATCGTGATCAGGAAGGGGGCGAAGCGCCGGCCCTCCCGGATGCCCAGGGTGTTCTGGATGATCGTGCCGTGCACGAATTCGATGAGCAGCTCGACGATGCTCTGCGCACGACCCGGCACCAGCTTGGCGCGCGAGGCGATCACGCACGTCACGATGAGGACGACGGCGATCACGATCAGTCGCACGAGCTGGACGCGGTTGAACTCGAACGGCGTCCCTGCGAAGAGGATCGCCGGCGGGAAGAACTCCGCGAGGGTCGGGATGTGGAAGAGCGAATCGCCCTCTGCGTACAGCGTGGGGCTGAGGTCTGCGGTGTTCAGCTCGATCTCCCGTGGTCGTACAGCCTGGCGTGAACACGCCGGCCGTGGCCGTCATCTCGATCTGGACCGACCCGGGTACGACCATCGTGCGTACGGCGATGGACGAAGCTAGGCGCCTCGGGTGGTCGATCAGTGGTCGCAACCCTGCGGTTATGCACCGTGATCAGGGCTCGAGCACCTGGAAAAGCATAACAGAGTGCACTCCTCATGCATCGTCCTCGGGAGGTGCTGCGACCGGCTCCACATCCAGCGGCTGGCGTGAGCGCATCAGCAGCGTCACCTCCACCGTCACGGCGGACACTGCGCCGACCAGCAGTGCCAGTCCGATCCATCGGGTCGAGACGCTCGCGAGGTCCCGGACCACGATCAGGACGAGAATCACAATCAGCATCTTGACGGCCCAGCTGCCGAGCACGCCCGCAGCCATCGTCACGGGGGTCATCCGACGGCCGATGACGGCGATCACGAGAGTCGGCAGCACGACGACGAGGGTCAGGCCGGTGCCGATCAGGGCGCCGATGAGGGCCGGCCCGTCGGCCGTCACCGCGGCGACCGTGATCACGATCGCGTCGAGGACCAGGCCGACCACGAGCGCCAGCAGGACCGCTCGCTGCATGGCGCGGTCCCCCACGGCACGGCGGCGCCTGCGCGCCTCCGAGACGGGCGGGTCGGCGGGAGCGGCGTCGCCCCCTGCGCCGGGAGCGCCGACAGGGCGGGAGGGCTGGTCAGACTGAGGAGACATCGGGGTCCTTCCGGCGGCGCCCAGGGCGCCATCTGAGCGGGTCGAAGGTCATCAGGAGCGCGAACAGCAGTCCGCACACCCAGAAGATCACGACGGCCTGGGTGGAGAGCACGAGGGGCAGGAGCAGCCCGACGGAGATCACCACCGTCCACGTGTACATGATCAGCACGGCGTTGCGCTTCGAATGGCCCAGCCGCAGCAGTCGGTGGTGCAGGTGGGCCTTGTCGGCGTGGAAGGGCGACTTGCCCGACCCGATCCGTCGCACCACGGCCAGGGCGAAGTCCAGGAACGGGATCACCATGACCCCGATCGGCAGCAGGATCGGAAGGAACTGACCGAAGAAGTCCGCGCTCGAGAGCCGGGCGGGGTCCACCTGCCCGGTCACCGCGATCGTGCTCGCGGCCAGCAGCAGTCCCAGCAGCATCGACCCGGAGTCCCCCATGAAGATGCGGGCCCGGGTCATGTTGTGCGGGAGGAAGCCCAGACAGGCACCGATCAGCACGGCGGTGAGCAGTGCGGCGAGGGACGAGTAGTCCGTGGTCGAGGCATTGCGGGTGAGCGTGTAGGCGTAGACGAAGAACGCGGCGCCTCCGATGGCCATCACCCCGGCGGCGAGCCCGTCGAGCCCGTCGACGAAGTTCACGGCGTTCATGCACACCACCACGACGAGCACGGTGAGGATCAGGGCCGAGCGCTCCGACAGGATCGTCACTCCCCCGATGGGCAGGGACACCAGGCTCACCCCCTGCCAGGCCAGCAGCATCGCGGCGAGGATCTGCCCGGCGAGCTTCGTCATCCAGTCCAGGTCCCATTTGTCATCGGCCGCGCCGAGCAGGCACACCAGTCCTGCCGCGGCGAGGATCGCCCACGCCTGTCGGGTGTCGGCGAAGAGACCTTCGAGGAAGGGGATGTTGCTCGCGACGACCATGGCGGCGACCACGCCGGAGAGCATCGCCAGCCCGCCCAGGCGAGGGGTGACGGCGTCGTGCACGTCACGGGCGCGCACTGCGGTCATCGCACCGGCCCGTCGGGCCAGCAGCCTCACGGCGGGAGTGACCAGATATGTCACCGCGGCGGAGACCAGCAGGATGAAGAGATAGATCCTCACCCTTCAGCGTTCTCCTCGCCGGGTCCGCCGGGGCGCCTGGGTGCGGCGGCATCGGGGTCGTCCGTGCCAGGAGCCTCGGCGGCGGGCTCCGCGGCGGCGTCGGACGCGGCGGGCGCCGGATCGGGCTGCGTCGGCGGGTTCTCCAGGGGCGATTCAGGGTCGGGGGTGGTGGAGAGCTCGACGAGGTCGGGCTCTGCCGGGAGGTCGAGCACGCCGGGGGCCTCCGCTGAGGCAGCGGGCGCAGCGGTGGCCTCGAGGGTGGACGGTTCCGCGGGATCTGCGGGGTCTGCCGGACCTGCGGGAACTGCGGGGTCAGTCTCCTCCGCAGGAGCGAGGCTCGTGGCAGCTCCGGTGGCGTCAGCCTGCTCTGCGGGGTTCTGCGCCGCGGGGTCGTGCTCTGCGCCGTCCTGCTCCGTGGCCTGCTCAGAGCCCTCGGACTCTTCAGACCCCTCAGCCCCTTCAGCCCCTTCTGCCTCTTCAGCGCCCTTGGCGTCCTCGGAGTCCTCGACCTCGGGAGCGGCGAAGATGTCGCCGACGGCGGCGATGATCTCCTCCTTCGTCAGGACGCCCTCACGGACGATCTCGGGGGGCTCCACCGTGGTGTCGATGATCGTGGAGCTGGTGCCGATCTTGGCGGTGCCGCCGTCGAGGTACTCCTCCACGGAGTCGCCGAGCTGGGTGGCCGCGTCGAGCACCGTGAGCGCTGCGGACTTCCCGTGGCGGTTCGCGCTGGAGACGGCGAGCGGCCCGGTGCGGCGCAGCAGCTCGAGGGCGACCTCGTCATCGGGCATGCGCAGCGCGACGGTGCCGCGGGTCTCGCCCAGGTCCCAGGTCAGGGACGGCTGGGCGCGGAGGATCAGGGTGAGCGGGCCGGGCCAGAACTCCTCGGCGAGCTGCTCGACGTAGTCCGCGACGTCCATCGCCAGCGCCAGCAGCACGGCATGGTCCCCCACCAGCACGGGCGGAGGCACATCGCGACCTCGGCCCTTGGCCTCGAGCAGGTCGGCCACGGCGTCAGGGGTGAAGGCATCGGCGCCGATGCCGTAGACGGTGTCCGTCGGCAGGACGATCAGCTTGCCGTCGCGGACGGCGTCGGTCGCCGCGGCGAGGGCCGCCTCGCGGGATTCAGGGTTCTGGGTGTCGTGCACGCTCACTGGGTCAGTCTCTCACTTCCAGGGTTAAGGTCCCCGTCCCCACGTCGCGCGATCAGGAACCGATCGCGACCGGTGAGGTCAGGGGCAGTGCTCAGAGGGTCGAATCCACCGATCTGCGCGGCGGCGTCTCGGGCGGCCGGACCCTGGACATCAGCATGCTCCATGATGAGCACGCCGCCGGGGCGCAGCAGGCGGGAGGCCCAGGAGATCACGGCACGCGGTACCTCCAGGCCGTCGCTCCCCCCGCCGAACAGTGCTCGGTGCGGATCGTGCTCGAGCACCTCGGCGTCGCGGGGCACGGCTTCGGGCGGGATGTACGGCGGGTTGGAGACGATCGCGTCGACCGGTGCCGCCGCGATCAGCTCCGCGAGGGACGAGGACGTGGAGTCTCCGAGGTCGGCCTGCAGCACGCGCCCTCGGCCGGGACCCGCACTCTCGAGGTTCTCCCGGGCCAGGGCGGCCGCGGCGGCATCGATCTCGACCGCGAGCACCCGGCTGCCGGGGATCTCATCGAGCACTGCGGCGCCCAGGGCACCGCTGCCGGCGCACAGGTCCAGCACGGTGGCGAGCGGACCCTCGCTGTGCTCGCGCAGCAAGTCGATCGCGAGCTCGGTCTCCGGGCGCGGGATGAACACGCCCGGCCGCACGGCGAGCATCAGGCGGCGGAAGGGCGCCCGGCCGAGGATCAGCTGCAGGGGTTCGCGCAGCTCCCGGCGCGCGGTGAGCCTTTCGAGCTCCGCGGAGAAATCGTCCGGCAGGTCGTCGAGCATCACGAGGGGACCCTCGCAGCGGGCGGCGGCGCCGAGCAGAGCACGCGCATCGACGCTGGGTGAGGGCACGCCGGCCCGTCCCAGCCGCTGGGTGGTCTCGGACAGTGCGGTGCGCAGACGCGTGCGGGTGTCGGCGGCGCTCATCGGGTGCTGTCCTCGCCCGAGGAGCGTCGGGCGTCCTCGAGCCGGGCGGCGCGCTCTGCATCCCGGGAGGAGGCGATCAGCGCATCGAGGTCGCCGGCGAGGACGTGGGCGAGGTTCCCTGCCTTGTACCCGGTGCGGTGGTCGGCCACGCGCGACTCGGGGAAGTTGTAGGTACGGATGCGCTCACTGCGATCCACGGTGCGCACCTGGGAGCGACGGGCGGCGGCGGATTCCTGCTCCTGCTCGGCACGACGGGCATCGAGCAGACGGGTGCGCAGGATCCGCAGCGCCTGCTCGCGGTTCTGCAGCTGGCTCTTCTGGTCCTGGCAGGAGACGACCACACCCGTCGGCAGATGGGTGATGCGCACGGCGGAGTCCGTGGTGTTCACGCTCTGGCCTCCGGGACCGCTCGAGCGGAAGACGTCGATGCGCAGGTTCGCGGGCGCCATCGCCTCGGCGAGCAGCTCGCCCTCGTCGGTCTCGTCGGCCTCGGGCATCACGAGCACGCCGACGGCGGAGGTGTGGATCCGCCCGGCGGATTCCGTGACCGGCACACGCTGGACCCGGTGCACGCCGGCCTCGTGCTTGAGGTGGGCGTAGACGCCGTCGGCCGGAGCGGTTCCGGAGCGGGCGCTGATGGCGGCGGTGACGTCCTTGAAGCCGCCGAGGTCGGACTCGGCGGAGGTGAGCACCTCCACGCGCCATCCCCGGTGCTCGGCGTAGGCGCGGTACATGCGCAGCATCTCGGCGGCGAACAGCGCGGATTCCTCGCCGCCCGCCCCGGCCTTGATCTCCAGGATCACGTCGCGGGCGTCGTCGGGGTCACGAGGTGCCAGCAGGTCCTCGAGGTGCTCCTGCTCCTGCTCCAGGCGGGCCCGGAGCTGCTCGGCCTCGGCGGCCAGCTCCGGGTCGTCCTCCCCCATCTCGAGCAGCTCGTGGGCGGTGGCGAGATCCGCGGAGAGGGCGGTGACCCGATCCGCGGTGGTGAGCACGGTGTCGAGCTCGGCATACCGCCTGCCCACCCGTCGGGCGCGGGCCGGGTCGTCGTGCAGCTCCGGATCCGCCATCGATTCCTGGAGCCGGGCGCGCTCGAGGCGCAGGGGATCCAGACGATCATCCTGACCGTCCGTGCTGTGCTCACTCATCTCGGCTCATCTCGGCTCCGCCCTCACATACGACGACGCCGGTGCACGCCCTGGGGCGCGCACCGGCGTCGGAGACTGGGATCAGGCTCGCGCTCCGCAGCCTGACCTCCTGCCGAACGCGCCTTCCAGCGCGTCCGTCAGGAACTCTGTCAGGCCTTCTTGCCGTAACGGGCCTGGAAGCGTGCCACGCGGCCGCCGGTGTCGAGGATCTTCTGCTTGCCGGTGTAGAAGGGGTGGCATGCCGAGCAGACCTCGGTGCTGATCGCACCGTCCTTCTTGGTGCTGCGGGTCGTGAACGAGTTGCCGCAGGTGCAGGTCACCTGGGTCTCGACGTATGCGGGGTGGATATCAGCCTTCATGTCTCTCCTTCTCAGGGTCGCTGGGTCGGCGCCCGGCGGGCGCCGTGAACCAGAACCGACGTCACAGTCTGCCACGCGCCGCACCTCCGACGCGAGAGCTGGAGGTGCGGCGTGCGCTACATCGCCTCTCAGGTGGAGGCCCCCACCTCGAGGCGATAGGGCACCACGCGATGGGCCTCCGGCCCGGTGAGCGGCACGGAGCCGTCGAGCATCCCCTCGACCAGGGACACCGTCTCCCTCGCGACAGCTTCGATGTCGATGCTCAGCGTGGTCAGCTCCGGGGTCACCAGCGAGGCGATCTCCAGGCCGTCGATCCCCACCAGCCGCACTCCCCCGGGCACCTCGACATCCATCTCCCGCAGGGTGCGCAGCAGCCGCACGGCCAGCACGTCGTTGAAGGAGAGCAGCACATCGGCCCCGCTGGCGAGCGCCTCCTCAAGGGCGGCTCGGTGCCCCTCCCGGGGATGGATCTCCCGGACCGGCACCTCCCCGCTCTCATGGAGCTCGCTCAGGCCGGCGGCGAGAGCGAGCGCGCGGTCACCGATCGGCCCTCCCACGAGGTCGAGCACCAGCGGCCTGCGCACTCCCGCATTGCGCAGGTGCTCGACCAGCTCCGCGATCGCCTCGGCCGGTGCCAGTTCGACGACCGCGAGCTCCTCGAGCTGGTCCACGCTGCCATCGAGACGGACCACCGGCATGCCGGCAGTGCCGCGGATCCCTTCGGTCCGCACCCCGTAGCCGACGATCGCGTCGACCCGTCGGGCCAGCTCGCCGGCGACGGCCTCGGGATCCGGGGCGTGCTCGGCCTCGGCGAGCACGACGTTCCAGCCGAGCGGGGCGCAGGCGCGCACCACGGCGGCGCCGAGCTCCGCGTAGTACGCATTGGACAGGTCCATCACGACCAGGCCGAGCGTGATCGGACCCTGCTCCACCAGCCCCCGACCGAAGCGCGAGGGCCGATAGTTCAGCTCCTGCACGGCGGCGAGGACGCGCTCACGGGTGCCCGCGCTGATGCCGGACATGTCGTTCAGCGCCCTCGAGACCGTCTGCCGGGAGACCCCGGCCCGCTCGGCGACGTCGATGATGGTGGGCCTGCGCCCCGAACGGCTCACCTCGACTCGGACCGCAGGTCGAGCCAGGCGAGGTCGGCATCGCTCAGCTCCACCCCGAGACCGAGGGTCGACGAGCGCATCTCGGCGATGCTGCGCGGCCCGAACAGCGGGAACGTGGGGAACTTCTGGTGCAGCACGAAGGCCAGGGCGATCGCCGTGGCCGGGACGCCGCGCTCCGCACCGAGCGTCTCGGCCCGGGCCAGGCGCTCGAAGTTCTCGTCGCTGTAGTAGCAGCGCACGAGCTCGGCATCGGAGCGGTCCTCGGGGTGCGCGCGACCGGTGAAGAAGCCGCGTGCCTGCGAGGACCACGGCAGCAGTGCGATACCGCGCTCCTCGAGCCAGGCCTTGGAGTCGGCGTCGGTCGCGTGGACGCAGCCGGCCCACGGCACGTCCAGCGCCTCGGCGAGACCGAAGTGGTTGGACAGGATGGTGAAACCGGTGCGGCCGTTGGCGCGCGCGTACTCGTTGGCCTCGTCCACGCGGGCGGGCGTCCAGTTCGAGCCGCCGTAGGCACGGATCCGTCCGGCCTGCAGGTGCTCCTCCAGGACGTCGACGAACTCCCCGACCGGGATGTCGAGGTTGTCGCGATGCATCATGTAGAGGTCCGCGTAGTCCGTGCCCTGCCGCTCGAGGGACTCCTCCAGCTGGCGGGAGATCGACTCGGGGTCGCAGTGCGGGGTGTGGGCGCCCTTGGTGATGACGACGACGTCCTCGCGCACTCCGCGGTTCTGGACCCACTTGCCGAACAGCTTCTCGATGTAGCCGCCGCCGTAGATGTAGGCGGTGTCGAACGTGGTGCCGCCGATCTCGTAGAACGCATCGAACATCGCGGAGGCATGGGCCAGGTTCATCTGGTTGTCGCAGCCCATGACCAGGCGCGAGACCTTCTTGTCGATCCCGGGCAGCGACCCGTAGGCCATCTCGGGTCCGGTCTGCACGCTGCCGGCGACGAGGGGCCTGCCGGTGAGGGTCGGGATGTCGGCGTCATCGGCCTCGAAGGGGAACCGCAGGCCGATCTGCTCGCGCCAGAGGTCCAGCGCACGGGCCTGACCCAGTGAGTTCTCCCCGGTGACCTCGGGGACGACCTCGCCGGCGCGGGCCGCACGGGCCAGGGCGTCGGCCTCGAGCGCGTAGGCGGCCGCCGCGGGGATCTCGAGCTTCTGGGGCTGCTGGCCGACCACGTCGAGCTCGATGGTCTGCTGCTCGCCCAGGGCCCACGGGTCCGACAGGCGGATCACGCCGCGCGAACCGGTGATGGTGGCGGACTGCGGGTCGGCCAGGCGCACGCCGGTGCGCAGGCTCGCGGTGATCGCTCCGGGCAGGGTCACCTCGGCAGCGGCCCATTCGTCGACCCCGGTCTCCCCGATCGTGCCGCTGCCCTGCAGGCTCAGCGGGTCGGCGAAGGCGGCGCCCTGCGCGGCACCGGCGACGAAGCGGGCGAAGGACAGCGGGTAGCAGCCGACGTCGAGGATCCCGCCCCCGGCGAGGGCCGGGTCGAACAGGCGCCCGCTGCGGCCTCCGGTGTCGAAGGCGAAGGAGGCATCCACGTGGGTGACCTCGCCGATCGCGCCCTCGGCGACCAGCTCGAGGACCTTCACCGTCTGCGGGTGGAAGCGGTACATGTACGCCTCCAGCAGCACCTTGCCGCTGCGCTGCGCGAGATCGGTGAGCGCCATCGTGGTGCCGGAGTTCGGGGTCATCGGCTTCTCGCACAGCACGTGCTTGCCGGCCTCGAGCGCTGCGGCGGCCAGCTCGGCATGCCCGGTGTGCACGGTCGAGACGTAGACGGCGTCGACCTGATCGGACGCGAGGATCTCGTCATAGCTGCCCAGCAGTGCCGGCTCGGCGAGGGGGAACTCGTCGGCGAAGGCGCGGGCACGCTCCGGGGAGCTGCTGCCGACGGCGACCAGCACGCCGTCCTGCGAGGAGGGCAGCTGGGAGGCGAAGCGGCGGGCGATGCCGCCCGGGCCGAGGACAGCCCAGCGGAACGGGGTGGAGGAAGTGCTCATGGAGACGTCGTCGTCCTTCGAAGTCGGGATCGGGAGGGCGGACCAGCAGGAAGGGCGGGCCGAGGCCTGCCACCGCCATGTCGTGAACGTTCACGACATGACCACGTTAGCCCTTTCGCGACCGGAAGGACAAGTGCGGCCGTTCCGATGTCCCCAGATCCCACCCCGCTCACCGCGACCGTCGCCGCGGTGGTCGCCTCGGCGACCCCGACAGCGACAGAGACAGCGATGGGATGGCGATGGGGACGGGGGCGAGGACGGGGACGAGGGCGGTCGCTGCGGCACTCGTCCCCGCTTCGCCGCCCGGGCGTCCGCGCTGCAGCGCACCGTTGACGCACCCACGTCGCGCTGACATGATCTGCGTCACCCGGGAACGTTCACGGCTCGCTCTGCCGCTCAACGAGGAGACTGCATGACCACCCCGACCGCTCGACGCCCCCTCGGGGCGGTGTCGCCACCTCACCGACCGTCCCGCCGCTCCCTCCTGCTCGCGGCCGGGCTCGCGCCCGCAGCGGGACTGGCCGGGTGCGGCTCCGCTCCCACCATCTCCGACGATCCAGACGAGCTGGTCATGTGGTAATGGAACCGTGCCGCCAGCCCTTCCCTGCTCGAGAAGGCGGCCAGCCGGATACCGGGCTCCGATCGTCACGTCCGGGCGGACGTCATCGGCACCAGCTTCGACACCAAGCTGCGCACGAGCCTGGCCGGGAACGCGTACATCCCTGACATCACCTACATCAACTCCAACAACGCCCTCTACTTCACCAACGAGGACCAGTTCCTGGACCTCGCTGAACTCGGCGCCGACTCCGTGAAGGACGACTTCTACGAATGGAAGTGGAACCTCGGCACCACCCCGACGGGCCGCTTCTGCTTCTTCCCCCTGGACATCGGCCCCACCGGCTTCTTCTACCGCCAGGACATCTTCGAGGACGCCGGTCTGCCCAGCTCGCCGGGGGAGGTCGCGGCGGCGGTCACCACTTGGGAGGACTGGATCTCCCTGGGCGCGGAGCTCAAGGCAGCCGCCGACAGCTTCTTCGTCAACGACGCGCAGGCGATCTACGAAGGCGTCCTCAACTCCAGCCCGGAACGCTACTTCGACGCCGACGACACCCCTCTGTACACGATACCCGGCAGCGCCGTCCGCCAGGCCTGGGACATCACCGCCGCCGCGATCGACGCCGGCATCACGGCCAAGATCCCTCGCGATCGCGGCACCGATCAGAACGCCGCCTGGGCGAGCGGCCGCACCGCGGGGAACATCGGCGCCGCCTGGTGGTCCCAGATCCTCGAGGAATCGGCCCCGGAGACCGCGGGGACCTGGAGACTCGCAGCCCAGCCGGTCCGCCCGGGGAACAACGGGGGCTCCTTCGCCGCGCTCCCCCCGCACCTGCAAGGATCCAGAAGCGGCTCTCGCGTTCCTCACCTGGATCAACTCACCGGAGAACCAGGCCACAGCGTACGAGGACGTGCAGCTCTTCCCCTCCACCCCCGACTCCTTCTCCCAGCTCACCTACGGCGGTGATTTCTTCGGGGACCAGGATCCGCTGGACTTCTTCTCCACCGCCGCGGAATCCGTCCCCGAATCGTTCATCAGCACCTGGGAGACGATCATCGGCGGCTTCTTCACCGCCGAGATCACCGAGGTCGAGACGTCGGGCAAGGATCCCGAGCGCGCCTGGGACGATGCGGTCGCGCAGTCGCAGAAGGTCCTCGCCAAGCGAGGTGTCGAGGTATGAGCGCCATAGCTCCCGAGCACCCCAGCGCCGCGGAACGCGACCCTCGAGCACGCCGGAGGAAGAAGCTGCGCGAGGTGCTGCCGCTGTACGTGGCGATCTCGCCGTTCTATCTCCTGTTCGCCGTCTTCGGGCTGTTCCCGATCCTCTTCTCCATCGTCCTGTCCCTCACCGATTGGGACGGGATGGGAGACATCTCCTTCGTGGGGCTGGCGCAGTACCAGTTCCTGCTCGCGGACGGCCGCTTCTGGAACGCGGTGGGGAACACGTTCATCATCTGGTTCCTGTCCACGGTCCCCATGCTGTTCCTCGCGATGGTGATCGCGTTCCTGCTGCACCAGAACATCCGGTTCACGAAGTTCTATCGGGTGGCGTTCTTCCTGCCGAACGTCACCTCGATGGTGGCGATGGCGATCGTGTTCGGCTCGGTCTTCTCCGACACCTTCGGGCTCGTGAACTCAGCGCTCACGGCGCTGGGCCTGGACACGGTTCCGTGGCTCTCCAGCCCCTGGGGCATCAAGCTCACGATCGCGATGATGGTGATCTGGCGGTTCACCGGCTACAACGCGATCATCTATCTCGCCGGGCTGCAGTCCATCCCGACGGACATGTACGACGCCGCGAAGGTCGACGGGGCCAGCATGCGCCAGGTGTTCTTCCGGATCACGGTGCCGATGCTGCGGCCGATCATCCTGTTCACCGTCATCACCTCCACCATCGGCGGCTTGAGTCTGTTCACCGAGTCGCAGGTGCTCCTGGGCAACAGCGGCGGCGCCGGCGAGGCCGGCATGACGATCGTGCTCTACCAGTACAACCAGGCGTTCACCCAGTTCGACTTCGGCTACGGATCCGCGATCGCGTGGGCGCTGTTCCTGATCGCCGCGGTGTTCGCGATCATCAACTGGCGCCTGGTCTCCGGACGCGGTGACGACGCCGCACCCCGCATCTCCCGGAAGAAGGAGGCACGACGATGACCGCCCTGGCACCGATCCCGCCGAAGAGCTCGGTGGATGAGCAGCCCCGGAACCGGCATTACGTCGCCCGTGGTCGTGTCTCGACGATCGTCACCCATCTGTGCGTGATCATCGGAGTGCTCCTGTCGATCTTCCCGTTCTACTGGCTGATCGTCATGTCCACCTCGACCACCGGGGAGATCTTCGGATATCCGCCCAAGCTCACCTTCGGCTCGAGCTTCCTGGAGAACGTCCGCAACGTCGTCTCCAGCGTGGATCTGCTGCAGGCGCT
The DNA here is from genome assembly GCF_002332425.1 of Brachybacterium alimentarium. Taxonomy (GTDB): domain Bacteria; phylum Actinomycetota; class Actinomycetes; order Actinomycetales; family Dermabacteraceae; genus Brachybacterium; species Brachybacterium alimentarium. Next base: position 158,471 of record NZ_NRGS01000017.1, read on the forward strand.
CGTGAACACGATCATCGTCTCCACCTTGTGCGCGGTGCTGGTGATGTTCTTCGACTCCCTGGCCGCCTTCGCGTTCGCGAAGTTCGACTTCCCGGGGAGGAAATGGCTGTTCGTGCTGCTGATCGCCACGATGCTGGTGCCCGGCAGCCTGTCCCTGGTGCCGAGCTTCATCCTCATGTCCGCACTGGGCTGGGTCGGGACGCTCCAGGCGCTGATCGTGCCGGGCGCGGCGAACGCCTTCGGGATCTTCCTGCTGCGGCAGATGGCGGCGGGGTCGATCCCCGATGAACTCGTGGAATCCGCGCGTATCGACGGAGCCGGGTTCTTCACCACCTATTGGCGTGTGGGCGTGCCGCTGCTGCGCGGCGGCCTCGCCTTCCTGGGCATCTTCACCTTCATCGCCGCGTGGAACGACTACGTGTGGCCGCTGATCGTGCTGGTCGATCCGGATCGCCAGACCCTGCAGACCTCGCTGCAGAACCTCAACTCCGTCTACCTGACCGATTACGGGATGGTCATGGCAGGCGCTCTGATCAGCGTGATCCCGCTGATCGGCGTGTTCATCATCGGGTCACGGCACTTCATCGCGAACATCGCCGCGGGCGCGATCAAGGGCTGAACCGCCGACGGCACCGCTGCCGACGAAGAACGCAGGACAACGCAGGACGGGGCGCCTCCCCGGTGGGAGGCGCCCCGTCCGTGCGTCGGCATGATGCTGCGCTGCGCGAGCGCGCTGCCGATCAGTCCGCGGTGCGACCGTTCACGCTGGGCGTGTTCTTCTGCACTGTCATGAGGAACTCGGTGTTGGACTGCGTCTTCTTCACGCGCTCCATGAGGAGCTCGAGCGCCTGCTGCTGCTCGAGGGACCCGAGCACACGGCGGAGCTTCCACATGATGGCCAGCTCCTCCTTGCCCATGAGAGCCTCCTCGCGGCGGGTGCCGGAGGCGTTGACGTCCACCGCCGGGAAGATCCGCTTGTCGGCAAGGTTGCGCGAGAGGCGCAGCTCCATGTTGCCGGTGCCCTTGAACTCCTCGAAGATGACCTCGTCCATCTTGGAGCCGGTCTCCACCAGCGCGGAGGCCAGGATGGTGAGCGAGCCGCCGTGCTCGATGTTGCGGGCAGCACCGAAGAACCGCTTGGGCGGGTAGAGCGCAGAAGCGTCCACACCACCGGAGAGGATGCGGCCCGACGCCGGTGCGGCGAGGTTGTAGGCACGGGACAGGCGCGTGAGCGAGTCCAGCAGCACGACGACGTCGCGGCCCATCTCGACCAGACGCTTGGCCCGTTCGATGGCGAGCTCGGCGACGATCGTGTGATCCGAGGCAGGGCGGTCGAAGGTCGAGGCGATGACCTCGCCCTTGACCGTGCGCTGCATGTCGGTGACTTCCTCGGGACGCTCATCGACCAGCACCACCATGAGGTGGACCTCGGGATTGTTCGTGGTGATCGCGTTCGCGATCTGCTGCATGATGATCGTCTTGCCGGCCTTCGGGGGCGCGACGATCAGGCCGCGCTGGCCCTTGCCGATCGGGGAGACGAGATCGATGATGCGCGGGGCCACGGCGTTCGGCGCCGTCTCCAGGCGGAGGCGGTCGTCCGGGTACAGCGGGGTGAGCTTGCTGAAGTCCACGCGCGAGCGCGCCCGGTCCTGCGGCATGCCGTTGACCGTGTCCACCTGGACCAGTGCCGCGTACTTGTTCTGGTTGTTGCCGCCGCCCTTGCCACGACGGTTGCGCCCGCCACCATGGTGCTGCTGCTCGACGTGGTGGTCGTCGCCGTCGCGCGGGGCCTTCACCTGACCGGTGATGGCGTCGCCCTTGCGCAGTCCGCCGCGCTTGACCTGGTTCATGGTCACGTACACGTCGCTGGGGCCGGGCAGGTAGCCGGTGGTGCGGATGTAGGCGTTGTTGTCCCGGACGTCCAGGATGCCGGCGACGGTCATCAGCTCGTCGCTGTCGCGCGAATCGGACTCGTCACGCTGGCCCCCCTGGTTGCCCTGGTTGCCCTGGTTGCCGGAGCCGCCCTGGTTCCCGGAGCTGTTCTGACCACCCTGGTCACCGCGGTCACCACGGTCACCGCGGCCGCGCCGCTTGCGATCGCGGGAGCGGTTGCGGCTGCGCGAACGGCCCCGACGATCATCGTCGTCATCGTCGCCGTGCCCCTGGCCCTGGTCGTCGTTCTCGCCGGAGCGATCGGGCAGCTCGATGTCCTCGAGTCGGCGGCGCTGGCCGCGCCCGCCCTGCCGATCCCGTCCCTGACCGCTGCGATCGCCCTCGCGGTCGTCGTCCTGACGCTCCGAGCTGCCCCGGCGGGAGTCGTCCCGCCGGCCCGAGCCGGTGTCGTCGCGACGGCTCTCCGCACCGCGGCTCTCGTCGCGGCGGTTCTCGTCACGGTGGTCGTCCCCACCGCGGCTCTCGTCGCGGCGGCCCTCATCGCGGCGGTCGTCCCCACCGCGGCTCTGCTCACGACGGTTCTCGGCGCGACCGGTGTCGTCGCTCCGGGGACTGTCCGAGACCTGGTCTGCTCGACGGGACTCGGAGCTGCGGTCGGGCAGCTCGAGGCCGAGGTCGGGCGTGCTGCTGGCGCCCTGCTCACGGGTCGCGGCGCGGGAGCGTCCGCGGGTGCGGGTCCGCTCGCCGTCGGTGGAGGCGGACTGCGTGCGATCGGACGAGGCGCGATCAGACTGCGTGCGCTCTGCCGCAGGAGCCTGCGCTGGTGCGCTGTCCTGCTGCGGGGCCGCGTCCGGGGCCGGGGCCTGTGCCTGGGAGGTCGCCGCGGTGGGAGCCTGCGATGCTCCACCCCCGCGGATGGCCTCGATCAGCTCGCCCTTGCGCAGGCGCCGAGCGCCCTTGATGCCGAGATCGGCCGCGAGGGCCTGCAGCTCGGGAAGCTTCTTCGCCGCGAGATCCGCGCCGGAGGTGGAGTCGTTCACCCGGGTTCCTTCCTGTCGAACCGATCGGAGCCGGTTCTGTTCTGGTCTGGGTGCCGCTGGGGGCAGGGGACCTGGGTCCGGGTGCTTCAGCGGCTTTCCGAGCAAGGTGACGCCATGGTGCAGGGCACCGATGGTCGGCCTGCTGGTGTGCTTCGGGGTGCGTCAGCGTCTCTGCAAGTCCTGCTCGGCACGACGTGCGCGGAGCGCAGGGTCATACGGGACGCTGATCAGGGAGATGCATCGGGACACGGATCCTGCACACACGATCTGCTGCAGAATTCGCCATCGGACGATGTCGCCTGGACGCAGGCTCAACCTACCACAGGGGCGGCAGCGCTCTCACGCAGCGGCACCTGGGCGATCCGCCACTCCGCGGGATCGGACACGATGCGACGCACCAGCGGTGCGACCTCGGAACGTCGGCCGGAGAGCACGAGCAGCGAGGGCCCCGCGCCCGAGATGACCGCCGGGAGGCCCTCCTGGCGCAGCACGCGCATGAGCTCCACGCTCTGGGGCATGCCGGGGGCCCGCTGCTCCTGGTGCAGTCGATCCTCGGTGGCCTCCATGAGCAGCTCCGGCGAGCCGGACAGCGCGTGGACCAGCAGACCCGTCCGCGCCGCATTGAAGACGGCGTCGGCGTGCGGGACCTCCGCGGGCAGCAGGCCGCGCGCGCGGTGGGTGGACAGGGTGGTCGAGGGCAGCAGCACGAGCGGGTCCAGCACGCCGGGGGCGTGGGCGAGCGGGGCCGCGCGGGCCGCCCCGTCCGTCATCCAGGACAGCACCACTCCTCCATACAGGGCGGGCGCGGCGTTGTCCGGGTGCCCCTCGAACTCGGTGGCCAGCTGCAGCACCTGGGTGTCGTCGAGCGCCTCGGGTTCGGAGAGCAGCCCGCGGGCCAGCAGCAGGCCGGCGATCGTCGCCGCAGCGCTGGAGCCCATGCCCCGCCCGTGCGGGATGCGATTCACGGTGCGCAGGCGGATGCCTATCTGCGGTGCCCCGGCGTGATCCAGACCGCGCCGCAGCGCCCGCACCACGAGGTGGTCCTCCCCCGTCGGCACCGAGTCCGCACCCTCGCCCTCGGCGAGCACCTCGATCCCCCCGGTGGTCGCCTCGAGCTCCAGGGAGTCGCAGAGGCCGAGCGCGAGCCCGAGGGTGTCGAAGCCCGGGCCGAGGTTCGCGGACGTCGCCGGCACCTGCACCGAGACCCGGGTGTGCTGGATCCTCACAGGCCGATGGCCTCCGCGGCGGCGGCGATGTCCACGGGGATCACCGTCGGCGTCATGTCCCGCTGGGACAGGGCCGTGTCGATGTCCTTCAGACCGTTCCCGGTCACCGTGATCGAGATGGTGGCTCCGGCGGGGACCAGCCCGCGCTCGGCCTGCTGCAGCAGCCCGGCCACACCGGCGGCGGAGGCGGGTTCGACGAAGATCCCCACCTCACCGGCGAGCAGGCGCTGGGCATCGAGGATCTGCTGATCCGAGACGGCGTCGATGAGACCGCCGGAGTCGTCGCGCGCGGAGACCGCGAGATGCCAGGAGGCGGGGGCGCCGATCCGGATCGCGGTGGCGACGGTCTCGGGCTCGCTGATCGGGTGGCCGGCCACGAACGGCGCGGCACCGGCGGCCTGGAAGCCCCACATGGCCGGCAGGGAGTCGGTGACCCCGGCCTCGTGGTATTCGCGGTAGCCCATCCAGTAGGCGGAGATGTTCCCGGCGTTGCCGACGGGCAGGATGTGGATGTCCGGTGCCCTCCCGAGGGCGTCGCACACCTCGAAGGCGCCGGTCTTCTGGCCCTGCAGGCGGTACGGGTTCACCGAGTTCACGAGTTCGACGGGATGCTCCGCGTCGAGCTTGCGGGCGATCTCGAGGCAGTCGTCGAAGTTGCCCTGCACCTGGATGAGCTGGGCTCCGTGCACCACGGCCTGGGCGAGCTTGCCCGCGGCGATCTTGCCCTCGGGCAGCAGCACGGCGCAGGTCAGGCCCGCCGCGGTGGCGTATGCCGCGGCCGAGGCGCTGGTGTTCCCCGTCGACGCGCAGACCACGGCGGTCGCGCCGTCGTTGACGGCCTTGGACATGGCCGCGACCATGCCGCGGTCCTTGAACGAGCCGGTGGGGTTCTGTCCCTCGACCTTGATGTGGACCTCCGCTCCGACGCGCTCGGAGAGCGCCGGTGCGGCGACCAGCGGAGTGCCGCCCTCCCCCAGCGAGAGCAGGGTGTCGCCCTCGGCGAAGGGAAGATGATCGCGATATTCGGCGAGGACGCCGCGCCACTGATGGGCCATGGGGGTCATTCTCCTTCGATACGGAGGACGGAATCGATGCTCAGCACGGTCGCGGTCGACGAGAACACGTCCAGGGACGCGGTCATCGCGGACTCCAGCGCACGGTGGGTGCTGATGCCGATGTGCGCCAACGACTTCTCCCCACCGTCCTCGGACTGGTCGATCAGCTCCTGATGGATGGTCGAGATGGAGATGCCGTACCCGGAGAGGGTTCCGGCGATCTCGGCGAGCACACCGGGTCGGTCCTGCACGGTGAGCGAGATGTAGAAGGCGTTGCGCAGATCGTCCAGCGGGATCTGCTCCAGCTCGGCGTAGCGCGACTCCCGCGGGCCGACGCCTCCGCGCACCCGCTGGCGCGCGGCGGAGACCAGGTCGCCGAGGATCGCCGAGGCGGTGGGAGCGCCCCCGGCGCCCTGCCCGTAGAACATGAGCGATCCGGCGGCATCCGCCTCGATGAAGACCGCGTTGTAGGCCTCGGAGACCGAGGACAGCGGGTGGCTGTCCGGGATCAGCGCCGGGTAGACACGGGCCGAGATCCGCTCGCCGGTCTCGTCCCGGACGCGCTCGACGATCGAGAGCAGCTTGATCGTGCGCCCCATCCGGCCGGCGGCCGCGATGTCCTGCGCGGAGACCTCGGTGATGCCCTCGCAGTGCACGTCGCCCAGTCGCACGCGGGAGTGGAAGGCGAGGGAGGCCAGGATCGAGGCCTTCGCCGCGGCGTCGTGCCCCTGCACGTCGGCCGTCGGGTCCGCTTCCGCGTAGCCGAGCTCCTGAGCGTCGGCGAGCGCCTCGTCGAAGCTGGCCCCGGTGCGCGTCATCGCGTCGAGGATGTAGTTGGTGGTGCCGTTGACGATGCCCAGCACGCGCTGGATCCGGTCACCGGCGAGGGACTCCCGGACCGGGCGCACCAGCGGGATGGCTCCGGCGACCGCGGCTTCGAAGTACAGGTCCACGCCGTGGGTGTCGGCCGCCTCGTAGAGCGTCGGCCCGTCCTGGGCGAGCAGGGCCTTGTTGGCGGTCACGACGCTCGCGCCGTGCGCCATGGCGTCCAGCAGCAGGGTGCGCGCCGGCTCGATGCCTCCCATCACCTCGATGACCAGGTCCGCTTCGCGCACGAGCGCTGCGGGATCGGTGGTGAGCAGGTCGGCGGGGACGTGCTCGCCGCGGTCGCGGGTGAGGTCCCGGACGGAGACCCCGATCACCTCCAGACGACCGCCGATGCGGTGCGCGAGGTCCTCTCCCTGCTGAGCGATCAGCCGCAGGACCTCGGTGCCGACGGTGCCGGCGCCGAGCACGGCGACGCGCAGCACCGGAAGGTCCGGGGAGGCGGGGGGCAGCGGGCTGCCGGGTGACGACTGTGACATGTGCGAGGTGGTCCTTCCACACGGTCCGACGGGGTGGCCGGGGGCGGGCTCTCGAACTGTATCCGAGGAGCCTCCCCCTTCGTGACCGACGATGAACGTAGATGACCTGCGGTCGCTCAATGCGACGGAGGGGTCGGGCAGGGGGTCATCCCAGGTCGAGACCGAGCAGGTCCTCCTCGGTCTCACGACGCATCAGCGTGCGGATCTCCCCGCCCTGCACCGCGACGACCGGCGGCCGCGGGACGTGGTTGTAGTTCGAGGCCAGCGAGTAGCAGTAGGCACCCGTGACCGGCACCGAGATCAGGTCCCCGCGCTCCACGTCGGAGGGGAGGTACTCGTCCTTGACGACGATGTCCCCGCTCTCGCAGTGCTTGCCGACCACGCGCACCACCTCGGGCGCGGCGTCGGAGACGCGGCCGGTGAGCAGGCACGAGTAGTCCGCGTCGTAGAGCGCGGTGCGGACGTTGTCGCTCATTCCGCCGTCCACCGAGACGTAGACCCGGTGGTGGGGCCCGCCCAACCGCACGTCCTTGACGGTGCCCACGGTGTAGAGCGTCTGGGTGGAGGGGCCGGCGATCGCCCGCCCGGGCTCGAAGGAGACGTGCGGGACCTCGAGGTCGAGCTCGTGGCACTGCTTCTCGACGATGCCGGCGATGCCCGTGGCGAGCGCTTCCGGGGAGGCCGGGGTGTGCTGGGTGTTGTACATGACGCCGAACCCGCCGCCCAGGTCGAGCTGGTCGATGGTGTGGCCGAGTTCGGTCCTCACCTGGGCGACCAGGTCGAGCACACGGCGGGCCGCGACCTCGAAGCCGCCGACGTCGAAGATCTGGGAGCCGATGTGGGAGTGCAGTCCGACCAGCTCCAGGCGGGGCGCCTCGAGCACGCGGCGCACGGCCTCGAAGGCGGCGCCGCCAGTGAGCGAGAGCCCGAACTTCTGGTCCTCGTGGGCGGTGGCGATGAATTCATGGGTGTGGGCCTCGACGCCGGTGGTCACGCGCAGCATGACGGCGGCGCGGGTGCCCAGCTCGGCGGCGACGGCGTCGACCTGGCCGATCTCGTCCAGGGAGTCCACGACGATCCGGCCCACCCCGGCCTCGAGGGCACGGCGGATCTCGGCGTCGGACTTGTTGTTCCCGTGCAGGGCGATGCGCGCGGCCGGGAAGCCGGCGCGCAGGGCGACGGCGAGCTCGCCGCCGGTGCACACGTCCAGTCCGAGCCCGTCCTCCTGGACCCAGCGGGCCACCGCTCCGCAGAGGAAGGCCTTGCCGGCGTAGTAGACGTCGGCCCCCGCGAGTGGGCGGAAGGCGTCGGTGAAGGCGTCCCGGAAGGAGCGGGCACGGGAGCGGAAGTCGTCCTCGTCCAGCACGAAGGCGGGGGTGCCGACCTCCTCGGCGATGCGGCGCACGTCGACGCCGCCCACCTCGACCGCGCCATCGCTGCCGCGCCGGGTCGTGCTCGACCACAGCCCGTCGATGAGGGTGTTGACGTCCTCGGGATACGGGAGCCAGGTGGGGGCGGCGTCGTTTCCGTGGAGGGCTCCGGCCTCATGGGCGCGCATGTCTGCTCCTGGGGGTGGGTTCTCGGGTACGGCGGGGGTCCTGCAGAGTCGTGCGTCGTCCGTCATGCGCAGTGCGTCGTGCGTCATGCGCAGTGCGCAGTGCGTGCAGCGGTCCTGGGACCCGCCCGGGGATCGCCTCCGGCGGACGGCGCGACCACGACGCCCCACGACCCTAGACGGGGCGCGCCGCCGGCCGGAGCGCCGTCCGCTCCGCGATCAGGGAGCCTCGGGTCCGACCGCCACCGACCGAGCGGCCCGGGCACCGTCGATACTGGTCAGACGGCCTGGTGGGCGCGATGTTCGCGCGCCGCCCCGGACAGCGGGTGATCGATCGCACTTGATAGTCTCGGGATAGTCTCGAGGCTCGGCAGGGAAGCCGTCTGCGGCTGGTCCGGCCGTGGCCGGCGCCTCGCCCGACCCTGAGTCCGCCCCTCGTCAAGGAGTTCACGTGCCCGGTTCCGCTGACCGCCCCGCTCATGCCCCTCATCGCCCCGACCACGATCTCGTGGTCGTCGCCAACCGGCTGCCGGTCGATTCCCGCACGCTGCCCGACGGAGCGACCGAGTGGGTCACCAGCCCCGGCGGTCTCGTCACCGCGATGGAGTCCGTGATGAAGGGGGTCGACTCCGGCGCCTGGGTGGGGTGGGCCGGCGCACCGGGCGATGCCCCCGACCCGTTCGAGGCCGACGGGATGAGCCTGTACCCCGTCGCGCTGGATCAGGAGGACATCGAGCGGTACTACGAGGGCTTCTCCAACGGGACGCTGTGGCCGCTCTATCACGACGTCATCGTCGAACCCGCGTTCCATCGCACCTGGTGGGACTCCTACGTGAGCGCGAACCGTCGCTTCGCCCGCGCCGCGGCGGCGGTCGCGAGCCGGACCAGCACGATCTGGGTGCACGACTACCAGCTGCAGCTGGTGCCACGGATGATCCGCGACGACCGGGCCGACGTGCGCATCGGGTTCTTCAACCACATCCCGTTCCCGCCCGTCGAACTGTTCTCCCAGCTGCCCAAGCGCAATCAGATCCTGCGCGGCCTGCTGGGTGCGGACCTCATCGGGTTCCAGCGCGAGAGCGACACCCAGAACTTCCTGGCCGCGGTGCGCAAGCTGCTGGGCCATCACGTGGACGGGCAGACCATCTCGGTGCCCGGTCTGGGCGCCGCACCGATGCGTGAGGTCACCGCCCAGACCTTCCCGATCTCGATCGACTCCGCCTCGGTGTCGGCCCTCACGGAGGATCCGGAGGTGCGCGAGCACGCGGCGCAGCTGCGCCGCGATCTCGGCAACCCGCGCAAGGTCGTGGTCGGTGTGGACCGTCTGGACTACACCAAGGGCATCCGCCATCGGCTCAAGGCCTGGGGCGAGCTCCTCAACGACGGGTCGATCGACCCTCACGACACCGTGATGATCCAGGTCGCCACGCCGTCCCGTGAGCGGGTGGAGGCCTACCGGCAGCTGCGCGACGAGGTCGAGCTGACGGTGGGCCGCATCAACGGCGACCACGCCTCGATCGGGCGCGCTGCCGTCTCCTACCAGCACCGCTCCTTCGACCGGCGCTACATGACCGCGCTGTACATGGCTGCCGACGTCGTGCTCGTCACCGCCCTGCGCGACGGCATGAACCTGGTCGCGAAGGAGTACGTGGCCTCCCGCCCCGACCTGCAGGGCGTGCTCGTGCTCAGCGAGTTCGCGGGCGCGGCCGATGAGCTGCGGGCCGCCGTGATGGTCAACCCCCACGACATCGACGAGCTCAAGGCCGCGATCCTGCGCTCGCTCGCGATGCCCGAGGAGGAGCAGCAGGAGTCGATGCGCTCCCTGCGCCACCAGGTGATGGAGAACGACGTGCAGAGCTGGGCGCACGATTTCCTGGAGCGTCTGGAGCAGTCCGACGATCCCCACGGCGAGGCGAAGCCGGTGGTCCGCCTGAGCGGCGGCGACCCCACGGAGCCCGAGGTGCTCGAGGGGGCTCTGGCGGAGTTCGCGCAGACTCCGAGGATCCTGATCGCCTCGGACTTCGACGGCGTGCTCGCTCCGATCGTCAACGACCGGGACGCGGTCGAGCCCGATCCGGCGGCGCTGGACACGCTGCGGGAGCTCGCCGACATGCCGGGGGTGGCGGTCGCCCTGATCTCCGGACGGTCGCTGGAGGATCTGGACTCCCACACCGGGATGCCCAGCTCCGTGGTGCTGGTGGGATCCCACGGCGCGGAGGTCGGGGCGCTCCCGCCGTGGATGCAGGCCGAGGTGCTCGACTCCGCGGCACTGTCCATGACCCCGGAGAAGGATGAGCTGCTCCAGTCGATCACGGCGACCCTGCACAGAATCGCCCGGGCTCATCCCGGCGTCGAGGTCGAGACCAAGCCGTCGGCCGCTGTGCTGCACACCCGCAACGCCCGTGGGCGCGGCGCCGACAACGCCACCGACTCCGCGCTCGAGTACGCGGTGACGCTGCCCGAGGTCACGGTGACCCCCGGCAAGGAGGTCGTCGAGTTCTCGGTGGTGCACGCCTCCAAGGGCGACGCCATCGACGCGCTGGCCCGCGCCAGTGCGGCCGACGCCTGGCTCTACCTGGGGGACGACGTGACCGACGAGTCGGTCTTCGGACACCTCGGCGAGAGCGACTGCGGCATCAAGGTCGGCGAGGGCGACACGGCGGCGAACTACCGCATCGCCGGCACCCCGGAGGCCGCGGCGGTGCTGGCCCGGCTCAAGGCGCTGCGCCAGGACGGCTGAGCACCGCCGGGCGCCATCCGCGCACGGAGCTCACCACGGCGATCTCGTCGGCTGCGGCCAGCTCCCCGGCGGTGATGCTCCGGAGGGCCGCCTCGCCCCGTTCGAGGGCGAGGCGGCGTCCGATCCCGGGCAGGCAGCCGTCCTCGAGCGGCGGCGTGCACCACCGTCCGTCCAGTCGCACCATGAGCGTCGCGATGCTGGTCTCGGTGACGAGCCCGGTGGGTCCGACGAGCACGACATCGTCCGCCGCACCATCTCGGTCGCGGGCCCGCGCGAGCGCGGCGGTCAGGTGCTCACGGTCGGTGGTCTTGTGCCGCACGGCTGGGGAGGACGGGTCGATCGGGACCGTGTCCAGGACGAGCCGCACCGGCCCCGGCTGCGGCGCATCCAGCGCACGCGTCGTCAGCGTGAGCGTGCCGTCCAGCGCGAGGCGCAGCCGGAGGATCGCCGTGCCGTCCTCGCCCACCAGGTCGGGGATCTGCGCCAGCACCGTCTGCCGGGCGCACGCGCGATCCAGGGTGATGGCGAGCTCCTCGGCGGAGGCCTGCAGCCGATCGAGGTGCTCCTCCAGGTGACGGGGCGCGCCGCGCTCGACCGCGAGAGTCTCCAGCAGGCCGAAGTCCTCCGGGTCGGGCGGGAGATGCACGCCGCCGACCCCGCGGAGCCCTTCGAGCACCCGTGTCTTCGCGGCGAGCTCATCCCACTCCCCCGCGGCGGTCGAGGCCCAGGTGATCCCGCCGCCCACGCCGTAGGTGGCCGAGCCGTCCTGACGATCGACGAGGATCGTGCGGATCGCGACGCTGAAGCGTTCCTCGGCCGGGAGCTCGGTCCCGTCGGCCGCCGTGCGCGACGGGGCGAGCCAGCCGATCGTCCCGCAGTACACGCCGCGCGGCGCGGTCTCCAGCTCGGCGATCAGCGCCATCGTGGAGAGCTTCGGAGCGCCGGTGATCGACCCGCAGGGGAACATCGCGCCGAACCGCTCCTCGAGCGTCACCCCCGGGCGCTGGTCCGCGGTGACGGTGCTGGTCAGCTGCCACACGGTGGGGTATGCGTCGGCGCGCAGCAGATGCGGGACGTCGACGGTGCCCGGGCGGGCGATCCGGGCGAGGTCGTTGCGGATCAGGTCGACGATCATCACATTCTCCGCCCGTTCCTTCTCGCTGCGCAGCAGCGCGGCACGACGCTGCGCATCCTCGGCAGGAGTCGCGCCGCGCAGCGCAGTGCCCTTCATCGGCACCGAGGAGAGCTCCTCGCCCCTCCTGTCCAGGAACTGCTCGGGACTCGCGCTGAGCACGGCCCAGCGGCCGAGGTCGAGATGGGCGCCGAAGGCGGAGTGCTGGGCTCCGATCAGGTCGCGGTAGCAGGCCAGCAGATCGCCCTCGATCCGGCCATCCAGGCGCGTGGTGAGGTTGGCCTGGTATGTCTCGCCCTCGGCGATCGCCTCCTGGACCCGCGCGACCTTCTGCGCATGCCGCTCGCGCGTCCAGGGCATGGTCCATGACCCCACCCGGTACGAGCCGAGGTCGGTCGGGAACGAGGGGTCCTCGTCGGGAGCGCGGCTGAGACCGAACCACAGCAGCGGGAGGTCCGGGAGCGGCTCCTGCACGACGGCAACGGGATCGAGACCGGCCGCGGCTTCGTAGGTGACCATGCCGTACGCCCACCAGCCGGCGTCCACCGCGCGGCGCACCTCCGCGAGCGCCGGGAGCACCTCCACGGGCCGATGCGCGACGATCTCCCTCTCGACGTCGCTGAACTGCAGCTGCGTTCCGCCGAGCAGGTCGTCGAAGCGCGCGGATGGCTGACGAGATGCGAATGGCTGACGAGATCCGGTGGGGATGTGCGGGTCCATGGCGCTGGGCGGCCTCCGTGGGTGGTCCGGGCCCGGCGTGGCAGCGAACCGGCAGCGGCGGGAATGACAGCACCCCGGCCGATGGTCTCCAGGACCGTCGACCGGGGTGCTCTGCGGTGCCCGCGACAGGATTCGAACCTACGACCTTCTGCTCCGGAGGCAGACGCTCTATCCACTGAGCTACGCGGGCTGACCCGAGGAGTCTAGCAACACCACGAGGTGCCCGGCACCATCATCCGCCCTCGTGGACCCGGGTGTGAGGCGGACCTCACCGCGGCAGCGGGAGCTGAGCTCCGTGCAGGACCGCAGAGGGATCCGCCGCGATGCGCAGTCCGCTGGGCTCGGCACCGGAGCGCACCAGGAGGTCGCCGACGGCGGCGATCATCGCGCCGTTGTCGGTGCACAGGCTGATCGGCGGGATCCGCAGCTCGATGCCGTCCGTGTCGCAGCGCTGCTGGGCAGCTTCGCGCAGGCGGCGGTTCGCCGCGACTCCGCCGACGATCACGAGGGCGCTCAGGCCCCGCTCGTGCACGGCGCGCATCGCCTTGGTGACCAGGACGTCCACGACAGCCTGCTCGAAGGAGGCCGCGATGTCCGCCACCGGGACCACCTCTCCGGCGCGCTGGATCCGCTCGACGGTGCGGGCGACCGCGGTCTTCAGCCCCGAGAAGGAGAAGGTGAAGGGTGCGTCGCCGCCGCGCAGCAGGGCGCGCGGGAAGCGGTAGGCGGTGGGGTCGCCGCCGACGGCTGCACGGGAGATCGCCGGCCCGCCCGGATACCCGAGGCCCAGCAGACGCGCGACCTTGTCGAACGCCTCACCGGCAGCATCGTCCAGCGTGTCCCCGAGATGCTCGATCGGATCACGGACCAGGTCCCCCACGGCGAGGATCGAGGTATGGCCGCCGGAGACGATCAGCACGATGCTCTGGGCCGGCAGCGGGCCGTGCTCGAGGGTGTCGGCCGCGGCGTGGCCGGCGAGGTGATGGACGCCGTAGAGGGGCTTGTCCAGCGCCCAGGCGATGGACTTCGCAGCGGCGAGCCCGACGTGCACGGCGGTCGCGAGGCCGGGCCCCGAGGTGACGGCGACATGGGTGATCTCGTCGAGGCCGACGCCGGCGTCCTGCAGGGCGATCTGCAGGGTGGGGACCGCAGCGTCGAGATGCGCGCGGGCGGCGATCTCGGGGACCACTCCTCCGAACTCGGCGTGCTGGGCCGCGCTGGAGGCGAGGCCCTGGCCCAGCAGGACGCCCTCGGAGACGAGGCCGAAGCCGGTCTCGTCGCAGGAGGACTCGACCCCCAGGACGACCGGAGCGACGGAACCGGTCACCGCAGGAGCGACATCGGGTTCGAGTAGGTGCCCGCCTCGTCCATCTTCGCGAAGTGCAGGTGGCAGCCGGTAGAGCGGCCGGTCGAGCCGACGTAGCCGACGATGTCGCCCTGCTGGACGGTCGCGCCGACGGAGGTGTTGAAGCCCTGGAGGTGGTAGTAGCCGGTGATGACGCCGTCGCCGTGGTCGACCTTCACGCGGTTGCCGGAGGAGCTGTTGTACTCCACGGCCACGACCTCGCCGGCCTTCGAGGCCTTCACGGGGGTGCCGCAGGCAGCGCCGAAGTCCACGCCGTTATGGCCCTTGAAGTAGCCCAGCACCGGGTGCACGCGGCCTCCGAAGCCGGAGGTGATGGGGCCGGAGACCGGCTGGATGTAGCCGCCGGTGGAGGCGGCGGCGGTCCCGGCGTCCTCGCCCTCGGCCGCAGCGGCGTCCACCTCGGGCTCGGGCTCAGGCTCGGGCTCGGGGGCCGAGACCTCGATGCCGGTGCTCTCGGCCTCGGCGCCGTCGGACTTCTCGGAGTCCTCGGCCTTGTCGGAATCGTCGGAGGTGGAGGCGCGCTCGGTGCTGCGGTTCGCCTCGGCGCCGGATTCGCGGGTCTCGGTCGCGGACTGCGCACTCGAGGCGACGTCTGCGACGGGCAGCGCGACGGGGGCTGCGGGCTCGGACGCGGAGTCGGGGAGCTCGGAGGCGACCGTGTCGCCCTGCGTGGCGGTCTCGTCGATGCCGGCTGCGGCGGCGGCCAGCGGGGCGGCGATCGTCGCGGTCGCGAGGACCGAGAGCACGCCGACCTTCATCGCACCGGCGGGGAGCGCTGCGTCCCGATGGGTTCCCCCGATGGCACGGTGCTTGCGCACGGTGGCGCGTCCGTCAGCGCGATGATTCGCCACGAGATGACCTGCTTCCAGTTCGACTGCGTTTCCACGTATGTACGTCTGTCCGATCGCGACGCCGGACAGGGAAGGACGCGTCGCCGAACAACCTGGAACAATCTACGGCCGCACGCGCCACCGAGACGAGCAGGTCAGCAGGGTCATTGCCAAGTTTTTGCCATAGTGGCCCAAAGCTTGCTCGGTCTTGACGACAGCGCCCCGCAACCCTCCCCCGGCCGTGCCTTATGCCACGTGCACCGGCTCCCCACAGGCCCGTCGGCGACACGTCGTCGAGACATCGGCGACAGGGATGCGGCCTCGGCACGACGTCCAGGAGCACGTCGGCGCCTCCGGGAGGACAAGCCCTCGCGCTCCGCCTTCAGGGCGTGCGCATCTCGCGCGGTCTAGAGTGGCGGCATGTCGACTCCCGACCAGGCACAGTCCTCCGCCCCGCCCGTGCGCGTCGTGGTGATCGAGGACGAACCGACGATCACCCATGCCATCGCTGATCGCCTCACGGCCGAGGGATGGGAGGTCACCACCGCCTACGACGGCCCCTCGGGGGTGCGCACCGTCGCCGAGGTGCGGCCCGACGCCGTCGTGCTCGACGTGATGCTCCCGGGCTTCGACGGCCTCGAGGTCTGTCGGCGCATCCAGGCCGACGAGCCGGTCCCCGTGCTCATGCTCACCGCACGTGACGACGAGACCGACATGCTCGTCGGCCTCGGGGTCGGGGCCGACGACTACATGACCAAGCCCTTCTCGATGCGGGAGCTGGCCGCCCGTCTGAAGGCCCTGCTGCGTCGGGTCCGCCGTACCGGCGCCCCGGCACCCAGCGACGCCGAGCAGAACGTCGCCCTCCAGTTCGGCGATCTCGTGATCGACCGGGCCGGCCGCCGCGTGATGCGCGCCGGGGCGCCCGCCCACCTCACTCCCACCGAGTTCGACCTCCTGCTGTGCCTCGCCAACGCGCCCGGCACGGTCCTGACCCGCGAGCAGCTCCTGGCGGATGTCTGGGACTGGATCGACGCCACCGGCACCCGGACCGTCGACTCCCACGTGAAGGCGCTGCGACGCAAGCTGGGCGCCGATCTGGTGCGCACCGTGCACGGTGTGGGCTACGCGCTGGAGATCCCCTCGGAGGACGAGGAGGCGCCGGTGGCCGACGGGCCCACCGACATCCACTCGATGCCCACGCCGAACGATCCGTCGTCGGACGCGTGACCTCGCAGCGCCCCGCGACGAGCACGGAGACCGCTCCCGTCGCGCCGGACCCGTCGGCCGCCGCCTCGGCGGCGCGCCGCCGTGTCCCCGACCGCCTCGACGTGCGCCCGCTGGACCGCTTCCGCTCCTTCAAGGTCAAGCTCGGCGTGCTGGTGGGCGTGGTCGTCACCGTCGCCGCCCTGCTCACCCAGGTGAGCATCCGTGCCGGCATCGAACCTCTGCTGGCCATCCCTCTCGTGGTGCTCGCGGCGCTCGTGTCCACCCAGCTCCTGGCCCGCGGCATGACCTCCCCGCTGCGGGAGATGACCGGCGCCGCCCAGGCCATGGCCCGCGGCGACTACACCCGGCCCATCCGCGCCACCAGCCATGACGAGGTGGGACAGCTCGCCGCCGCGTTCTCCACCATGGCCTCGGAGCTCGAGCAGACGGACAGCATGCGTCGAGACCTGGTCGCGAACGTCTCCCACGAGCTGCGAACCCCTGTCGCGGGGCTGCGCGCCCAGCTGGAGAACCTCGTGGACGGCGTCACCGAGCCCGACCCGGCCGCGCTCGAGGTGGCCCTGACGGAGACCGAGCGGCTCTCGCTGCTGGTGAGCCATCTGCTGGACCTCTCGCGGCTGGACGCCGGGGTGGTCGAGCTGGACCGCGAACCGATCGAGCTCACCCCGTTCCTCCACGAGGTGGTCGACGCGGCGGCCCTCGCCGCCGGCGGTCGCCACGTGCGCTGGATCGTCGACGTCGAGCCGGCCGATCTCACGATCACCGCGGACGCGGCCCGCATCCACCAGGTCATCCACAACCTGCTCGAGAACGCCGCCCGGCACTCCCCCGCCGGCGGCAGGATCCGGATCGGCGCCGCGCGCACCGACGACGGGCAGGGGGTGCGGCTGGACGTGCACGACGAGGGACCCGGCATCGCCCTGGAGGACCGCTCGCGCGTGTTCGAGCGCTTCCAGCGCGGCGGCTATGCCGACAACTCCGGAGGCACGGGCCTCGGCCTCGCGATCGCCCGCTGGGCCGTCGGGCTCCACGGCGGGACCATCGAGGTGCTCGACGATCCCCGCAGCGAGCTCGCCCGCGACGGTCGGTCCTCGCTCATCCGAGTGGTCCTCCCGGATCCAGGCACGTCCGTGTGACGTGACGTCCCACACCACAGGGCACGCAATCGCCGCCAGAGGGCCCGAGAGGCACCGGGAGCGCGCGATGCTCCGTTAGGCTGTCGGTATCCGTATCACTCGACCGTGAGAAGGCTGGCGATCTCAGAGTGTCACAGCAGACACAGGG
The DNA here is from genome assembly GCF_002332425.1 of Brachybacterium alimentarium. Taxonomy (GTDB): domain Bacteria; phylum Actinomycetota; class Actinomycetes; order Actinomycetales; family Dermabacteraceae; genus Brachybacterium; species Brachybacterium alimentarium. Next base: position 175,903 of record NZ_NRGS01000017.1, read on the forward strand.
CTCCGAGACCTCGGAATTCGGCCCTAATCAGTGGCTCGTGGACGCGCTCCGCGAGCAGTGGCAACAGGATCCCTCGAGCGTCGACCCCAGTTGGGCGGAGTACTTCTCCGCCCACCGCGAGCAGACGCCCGCATCCCGTGCTGCCGACGACCCCACCCCGGACTCCCCTCCCGCTGCGACGGAGCAGCGCGATCAGGACGATCCCGGGGCTCAGGACGCCTCGTCCGCGGCGCCCCCGCCCCAGAGCGCCCCTGACGCTCCCTCATCTCACGCCGCGTCCTCCGCGGCATCCTCTCAGCCCGTGAAGGAATCCGCCCCTGTGAACGACGACAAGGCGAAGAGCGACTCCACGAAGACGCCCACCGTCTCCACCACCTCGGACCGTCCGGCGAAGATCCCCACGACGACCTCGCAGATCCCGGTGGTCGAGCTCAGCGAGCCCGAGCGCGTCAAGCTGCGCGGCCCGGCCGCCGCCGTGGTGCGCAACATGAAGGAGTCGCTCGAGGTCCCCACCGCGACCTCGGTGCGCGACGTGCCGGTGAAGCTGCTCTTCGACAACCGCATCGTCATCAACAACCACCTCAAGCGCAATCGTGCCGGCAAGGTGTCCTTCACCCACCTCATCGGGTGGGCGATGATCGAGGCGATCACCGAGATCAACGACATGAACAACGGCTTCGACGTCGACGAGAAGGGCAAGCCGATCCTCCTCAAGCGCGAGGACATCAACTTCGGCCTCGCCATCGACATGCCGCGTCCCGACGGGTCCCGCGGCCTGGTCGTGCCCAGCATCAAGGGCGCCCAGCGCTTCGACTTCCACGGCTTCTGGAAGGCCTACGAGGAGGTTGTGCGCAAGGCCCGCGCCGGCAAGCTGACGATGGACGACTTCGCGCACACCACGGTGTCGCTGACGAACCCCGGCGGCATCGGCACCGTCCACTCGATCCCCCGCCTCATGGAGGGCCAGGGCACGATCGTGGGCGTCGGCGCGATGGACTACCCGGCGCAGTTCCAGGGCGCGAGCCCCGCGACTCTCGCCGACCTCGCGGTCTCGAAGGTCATGACGCTGACCTCGACCTACGATCACCGCATCATCCAGGGCGCGGCCTCCGGCGAGTTCCTCAAGCGCATGGGCGACAAGCTCCTGGGCAAGGAGGGCTTCTACGATCGCGTGTTCGCGTCGCTGCGGATCCCGTACCAGCCGATCCGCTGGGTGCCGGACAACCCCTTCAAGGATTCCAAGTCCGAGCGTCTCGCTCGGGTCATGGACCTGATCCACGCCTTCCGTGTGCGCGGCCACCTGATGGCGGACACCGATCCGCTGCAGTACCGCGTGCGCAACCACCCCGACCTGGACGTCGAGACCTACGGGCTCACCCTCTGGGACCTCGACCGCATCTTCCCGACGCGCGGCCTGGGCGGCAAGGACGAGATGCCGCTGCGGGACATCCTCGGGGTGCTGCGCGACTCCTACAGCCGCACCATCGGCGTGGAGTACATGCATATCTCCGATCCGGAGGAGCGGGACTGGATCCAGAATCAGATGGAGACCCCGCGCCGCCCGTTCGACAAGGTCGAGCACACGCACATCATGGATCGCCTCAACGCCGCCGAGGCGTTCGAGACCTTCCTGCAGACGAAGTTCGTCGGCCAGAAGCGCTTCTCCCTCGAGGGAGGCGAATCGGTGATCCCGATGCTCGACACCGTGCTCCACGGCGCCGCCCATGGGGGTGTCGACGAGGTCTGCATCGGCATGTCCCACCGCGGCCGCCTGAACGTCCTGTCGAACCTCGCGGGGAAGAGCTACGGGCAGATCTTCCAGGAGTTCGAGGGCAACTTCGGCAACAACCTGGGCTCGGGCGACGTCAAGTACCACCTGGGCACGGAAGGCACCTACACCTCGCACGACGGCGAGTCCACCAAGGTGTACCTCGCCGCGAACCCCTCGCATCTCGAGGCCGTGAACCCCGTCCTCGAGGGCATCACCCGCGCCAAGCAGGACCGCCTCGAGCGTCCCGAGGAGTTCCCGGTGCTGCCGGTGCTCGTGCACGGCGACGCGGCCTTCGCCGGTCAGGGCGTGGTCACCGAGACCCTCAACCTCTCGGAGCTGCGCGGCTACCGCACCGGCGGCACGATCCACGTGATCATCAACAACCAGATCGGCTTCACGACCCTGCCGGACTCCTCGCGCTCGTCGTTCTACTCGACCGACGTCGCCAAGTCGACGCAGCTGCCGATCTTCCACGTCAACGGCGACGATCCGGAGGCCTGCGTGCGGGTCGCCGAGATCGCGTTCCAGTACCGCCAGAAGTTCCGCCGCGACGTGGTCATCGACATGGTCTGCTACCGCCGCCGTGGCCACAACGAGGGCGACGACCCGTCGATGACGCAGCCGCAGATGTACTCGCTGATCAAGGACAAGCCCTCGACCCGCAAGCTGTACATGGAGGCGCTCATCGAGCGCGGCGACCTCACCGAGGACGAGACCGAGGGCCTGGTCCGCAACTTCCAGGAGCATCTCGACGAGGCCTTCGCCGCGACCCGCGACGGCAGCCCCGGCGTGGATCCGCAGTCGAGCGTCCAGGGCCTGGAGCTGCCGGCATCCCAGCGCACCGCGAACGCGGACGACTCCACCAACACCGCCGTGAGCGCCGAGGTGCTCGAGCGCATCGGTGAGGCGCACCGAGCGATCCCCGAGTCGTTCACCGTGCACCCGAAGCTCGAGGCGGTCCTGAAGCGACGTCACCAGATGTCGACCCAGGGCGGGGTGGACTGGTCCTACGGCGAGCTGCTCGCCTTCGGCTCCCTGCTGATGGAGGGCCGACGGGTGCGCCTGAGCGGTCAGGACTCCCGTCGCGGCACCTTCGTGCAGCGCCACAGCGTGATGATCGATCACGAGAACGGCGACACCTGGACCCCGCTGTCCTATCTCTCGGACGACCAGGCGCGGTTCAACGTCTACGACTCCTCGCTCTCGGAGTTCGCAGCGCTCGGCTTCGAGTACGGCTACTCGGTGGAGAACCCCGAGTCCCTCGTGCTGTGGGAGGCCCAGTTCGGCGACTTCGTCAACGGTGCGCAGACCATCATCGACGAGTTCATCTCGGCCTCCGAGCAGAAGTGGGGCCAGAACTCGAGCGTGGTGCTCCTGCTGCCCCACGGCTACGAGGGTCAGGGGCCCGACCACTCCTCCGCCCGCATCGAGCGCTTCCTGCAGCTGTGCGCCGAGGACAACATGCGGGTCGCGGCCCCCTCGACCCCGGCGAGCTACTTCCACCTGCTGCGTCGCCAGGCCAAGACCGAGCCGAAGAAGCCGCTGATCGTCTTCACCCCGAAGTCGATGCTCCGCAACAAGGCGGCGGTCAGCCCGGTCGAGGACTTCACCGGCGGCGGCTTCTTCCCGGTGCTTCCTGACACCACCGTGGACCCCTCGCAGGTGAAGCGCGTGCTGCTGACCTCCGGCAAGGTGTACTGGGATCTCGTGGCGCGCCGCGACAAGCTCGAGGCCACCGACACGGCGATCATCCGGCTCGAGCAGCTCTACCCGCTGCCCACCGAGGAGATCCTCGAGGCCCTGGAGGCCTACCCCGATGCGACCCTGACCTGGGTCCAGGAGGAGCCGCAGAACCAGGGTGCATGGACCTTCATGGCCGTGAACTTCGCCGTCGAGGTGGGGCGCACGCTGAAGGTGGTCGCGCGAGCCGCGTCGGCCTCCCCCGCCACGGGTTCCAACGCCACCCACAAGATCGAGCAGGAAGACCTGCTCGTGCGAGCTTTCGAGTCCTGAGCGCCCGGTGGGGGTCGCGGGTTCGCCCGCGACCCCCACCGTCGTTACAGTTGACGTCCCCGTCCCTGGCCCAGGAGGTCCCGGTGCAGAGTGTGTCCACGTCATCCGCTACGGATCCGGCCTCCCGGATCCGGATCATCGCGCTCGGAGACGAGCTCCTCGCCGGTGTCGGGGACGCCCGCGCCCTCGGCTGGCTCGGCCGAGCCGTCGCCAGCGAGCAGGGCGCCGAGAACCGTGTGGACGTGTTCACCTCGGCGCTTCCCGGCGAGACCTCCGGCGGCCTCGCCGAGCGGTGGGACCAGGATGTCCACCTGCGGATGGACCGCTCCGCCCAGGCCGACGGCAGCATCGACCACCGGGTCGTGCTCGCCATGGGGCGCGCGGACGTCTACACCGACATCTCCCTGGCGCGCTCCCGCCTCAATCTCGCCAAGGTGCTCGACGGGCTGGAGCGGCTGCGCATCCCCGCCTTCGTCGTCGGGCCCCCGCCCAGTCGCGATCCGGGGACCACGCAGGGTGTCCGGGAGCTCTCCGGGGCCTTCGAGGACGTCTGCTCCCGCCGGCGCATCCCGTACGTCGACACCGTCGGCGGGCTGGTCGGCCACGAGCAGTGGGAGTCCGACCTCTCCCGCTCCCCCGGCGATCATCCGGGGCAGACGGGATACGGCCTGATGGCCTGGCTCGTGCTCCACGGCGGCTTCGGCTCCTGGCTGGGCACCTCGTCCTGACAGCGCGGCACCCTGACGGCGCAGGCCGGAGGTCTGGACGACGCAGGCCGGCAGTCAGGGCAGTTCAGTCCGGCGGTCGGGATGGCGCAGACCGGCGGGCATCGTCGGCAGCACCGTCCCCGGCGGGCCCTCCGGCTCGTGCCGGGGCACGTGACCTCCACCTCAGCCCGCCGTCCGGACCGCCTGCGAAGGAGGAGCCTCCGCTTCCCTGTGGCACAATCGTCTGGTTACCGGGCGAAGGAAGGAGAACGTGATGAGCAAGCGAGGACGCAAGCGCAAGGCTCGCCGCAAGAACGGCGCCAATCACGGCAAGCGCCCCAACTGCTGACCGTGATGCCGCGATGCGCGGCATGACTGAGGGCCCCTCCCNNGGGAGGGGCCCTCAGTCATGCTCAGGCGCCGGGCAGCTCGCGTCGGGAGCTCGTGGCGGAGATGTGCACGCTGGTCGTGCCGTCGACCTCGGTGGTGCGGGTGACCGACACGGACTGGCACTCCACCGTGATCCGCTCACGCAGCGACGATGGCGCACGGTCGGCGCAGCTGCGCCGTACGAGCTCCTTGATCCGCCGCACGCGCTCCCACTCCTCGGCGCACTCGGGGCAGTCCTCGGTGTGACGCTCCATGCGCTCCACCGTCTCGCGCGGCAGCTCGCCGTCGAGGGCCTCCTCGAGGCGGTAGCGCGCATCCCGGGGCGCGCTGTCCGCCGCGTCGGTGTCCCGTCGGGCCCTCATGTCGTCCTGGTTCATCGTTCCTCCTCCCGTGGCATCGAGCCGGACTTCCGCGTGGTCGTCTCCGAGGAGCCGTCGCCCGGCGGCGTCGGGTCCTCCCGCAGGAAACCGCTGCGGTAGGCGTAGTCGGAGAGCATGTCCCGCAGCTGACGACGGCCCCGGTGCAGCCGTGACATCACAGTGCCGATCGGGGTGTCCATGATCTCGGCGATCTCCTTGTACGCGAAGCCCTCGACATCCGCGTAGTAGACCGCCATGCGGTAGTCCTCGCGCAGCTGGCCCAGGGCGTCCTTGACGGCGGAATCCGGCAGCCGGTCCAGCGCCTCGGTCTCCGCGGAGCGCAGACCGGAGCTGGTGTGCGAGCCGACCTCGGCGAGCTGCCAGTCCTCGACCGTGTCGGACCACGCCTCCTTGGGCCGACGCTGCTTCTGCCGGTAGGTCGTGATGTAGCTGTTGGTCATGATCCGGTACAGCCAGGCACGCATGTTGGTGCCCGGCGTGAACCGGTCGCGGGCACGGAAGGCCTTCATGAAGGTCTCCTGGACGAGATCCTCGGCATCGTGCGGGTTGCGGGTCATCCGCAGCGCACCGCCATAGAGAGAGTCCAGGTGCGAGAGCGCTTCGGTCTCGAAGTCGAACGCGTCGCCCGAGGCGTCGTCGACCTCCGGATGGCCCGCATCGGGGCTCTGGGCAGGATCTGTCTGGGTCATTGCGGCCCAACCTACGCCAGAAGAGCGTTCCGCACCGTGCGTGAGCACCGCAGTGGCCATCAGGTCTCCTTCTCCGTGCCCTACCGATCTGTCGGCCCGGTGTGTCCTCGTGTCCCCGTCTGCCCGCGCGAGGCCGCTGAGCGCTGTCGAGCATCTCCACCGACCGCGGTCGAACGCCTCCACGCGAGGTCCGGATCCGCTCCGGATCCACGCAGTGCAACGCGTCCGGCGCTCTCCTTGTTCCCTGGGCGGTAGTCTGGACGCTGGCGACCTGTCGCACAGACGGTCGTCGGATCTGCTCGTACCCGTGAAGAACGTGAGGACACCATGGCCCTGGTCCGCCGCATCGCACGTCCGCTGCTCGCAGCCCCCTTCATCGCCGAGGGTGTGCGCACCGCTCTGCGTCCGGAGCGCGAGATCGACGTCTACCCCCAGGCTTTCGACGCCGTCGACTCCACCCTGTCGAAGTCCTCGGCCCCCGGTTTCCTCGATGCGCGCACCATCGTCCGCGCCACCGGCGTCATCGCCGCCGGAGCCGGTCTGATGTACGCCACCAACCGGCGCCCGCGCGCGGCCGCCGCGGCCCTGCTGCTGACCACGTCGGTCGGTTGGGCCGGCCGCAAGAAGGTCTGGGAGCTGCGCGGCGAGGAGCGTGCGCGTGAGATCCAGGCGATCCTCACCGACGCCGGTCTGCTCGGCGGCGTGCTGCTCGCCGTGGTCGACCACGACGGCCGCCCGTCGCTCGGCTACCAGGTGAACGACTTCGTCGAGCGCAGCCAGAAGAAGGCCGCCGCGAAGCAGCGCGAGCTCGAGAAGAAGGCCTCGAAGATCGACAAGAAGGCGCACGACGCGGTGGGCACCGCGCAGAAGCAGCTCGCCGCTCAGCGGGGCTGACGCCAGTGGTCTCCGAGGTGCTCTGGAACGCCCCCGTCGCCGACAGGCCTGTCGACGCTCTGGTGCGAGTGCCGGGATCGAAGTCCCTGACCGCTCGATGGATGCTGCTGGCCGCCGCCGCGCAGCAGCCGTCCGAGCTGCGTGGAGCATTGGTCTCCCGCGACACCCGTCTGATGCGGGACGCCCTCGAGCGTCTGGGAGCGATCCTGGAGGCGCGCGACGACGCGCTGCTCGTCACGCCGATCCCGCCCCCGCCGGAGCATCCCGCCGCACCGCTCGAGATCCATACCGGTCTGGCCGGCACGGTGATGCGCTTCGTCCCGATGCTCGCCGCCCTGCACCACGGAGACGTGCGCTTCACCGGGGACGAGCCTGCGCTGGCGCGCCCGATGGATCCCGTCATCGACGCGCTGCGGCAGCAGGGCGTCGAGGTCACCGAGCACGGTGCGCCCGGGCGTCTGCCGATCACGGTGCACGGCACCGGCCGGCTGCGCGGCGGACGGATCGAGGTCGACTCCTCGGCCTCCAGCCAGTTCATCTCCAACGTGCTGCTGGTCGCGGCCCGTGCCGACGACGCTCTCGAGCTCGTCCACGTGGGCGACAAGCTGCCGTCGCTGCCGCACATCGACATGACCGCCGAGACGCTGCGCGAGGTGGGCATCGAGTGCACGCACGACACCGATGAGCAGGGAAGGCATCGCTGGCGCGTCACGCCCGGCGAGATCCGCCCGGTGAGCATCGTCGTCGAGCCGGATCTGTCCAACGCGGGCCCCTTCCTCGCGGCCGCGGTGGCCACCGAGGGCACGATCGCGGTGGACGACTGGCCCGAGGTCACCACCCAGCCCGGCGACGCCTATCGCGAGCTGCTGACGCGGATGGGCGCCGAGGTGTGGCGCGAGGGCCGCACGCTGTGCGTGCGGGGCACGGGCCGGATCCGCGGGATCGACGCCGACCTCTCCGCCGTCGGCGAGCTGACGCCGACGATCGCCGCTCTCGCGGCGCTGGCGGATTCCCCCTCGACCCTGCGGGGCGTGGGGCATCTGCGGGGGCATGAGACGGATCGGCTGAAGGCGCTGGCCACGGAGCTCACCAAGCTCGGTGCCCGCACCCTCGAGCTCGAGGACGGGCTGGAGATCCACCCCGGCCCGCTGCACGGCGAGGTCTTCGAGACGTATGAGGACCATCGCCTGGCCACGGCTGCCGCGATCATCGGGCTGCGGGTCCCTGATCTGCAGGTGATCGACATCGGCACCACGCAGAAGACCCTCCCGGACTTCGTGGGGATGTGGCTGTCCATGCTGCACACCGACCCCCTCGAGGACGGCGAGGCGTGAGCCGGTCGCTCCGCGACTACGACGAGGCCGACGTGCGCGTCCGGCCCAACCGTCGGGGCTCGAGGCCGCGCACCAAGGACCGCCCCAAGCACGAGGACGCGATCACGGGGCGGGTGATCTCGGTGGACCGCGGCCGGTGGCGCACCGTCGTCGCGGCCGGGACCCCGCACGAGCGCACCGTCACGGCGATGCGCGCCCGGGAGCTCGGCCGCTCCCCCGTCGTGCCCGGCGACCTGGTCGGTCTGGTCGGCGACACGACGGGGCGCGACGGCTCCCTGGCCCGGATCGTCCGGATCCAGGAGCGCAGCTCCTTCCTGCGGCGCAGCGCCGACGACGACGACTCCACCGAACGCCCCCTGGTCGCGAACGTCGACCTCATGGTGATGGTGACCGCCGTCGCCGACCCGGAGCCCCGCGGCGGCATGATCGATCGCTGCCTGGTGGCGGCCTATGTGGCCGGGATCGACGCCCTGCTCGTGCTCACGAAGGCCGATCTGCGATCGCCGGAGGAGTTCCTGCGCTCGTACGCTCCACTGGGCCTGGAGCACGTGATCACCCGACAGGACGCCGACGGCAGCATCGTCGGCCTCCAGGAGCTCCAGGAGCGCCTCTCCGGCCGCGTCAGCGTGCTCATCGGGCACTCCGGGGTCGGCAAGTCGACCCTGCTCAACGCTCTCGTGCCGGGCACCGACCGCGCGATCGGCGATGTCAACGACGTCACCGGGCGCGGCCGGCACACCTCGTCCTCCGCACTGGCGATGCAGCTGCCGGACGGCGGGGGCTGGGCGATCGACACCCCGGGCGTGCGCTCCTTCGGACTCGGCCACGTCGACCCCGACGAGCTCCTCGACGCCTTCGCCGATCTCGCCGTCCTCGCAGAGTCCTGCCCGCGCGGGTGCACGCATCTCGAGGATGCTCCGGACTGCGCCTTGGACGGTCTGGTCGAGGCCGGTGAAGCCGGCAGCGCGGGCCCGGCCCGGCTGCTCTCGTACCGGCGCCTCGCCGTCACCCTGCGACGCAACGACCCCTGGGATCTCTGAGCGGTCAGGCGGAGCCGGCGGGCGCTTCGAGCAGGCCGTGGCCGGTGCCCACCACTCCGGGACCAGCCTCTGACCGGCGCGAACCCTCCGCACTGTGGCAACATTCGGGCGTGGATCCGCACCGCGTCGCTGCGCGCACCGGGTCCGTGAGCGCTCTAGGGTGGGCCCATGTCCAGCCGCTATGCCGATGATCTGCGCCTCGCCCATGTTCTCGCCGACGCCGTGGATCAGCTGACCATGTCCCGGTTCAAAGCCCAGGATCTCGAGGTCTCCACGAAGCCCGATCTCACGGAGGTCACCGATGCCGACCAGGCCGCCGAGAAGATCGTGCGCTCGCAGCTGGCGCGCTCCCGCTCCCGGGACCAGGTGATCGGCGAGGAGTACGGCACCACCGGATCGGCCTCCCGGCAGTGGGTGATCGACCCGATCGACGGCACCAGCAACTTCGTGCGCGGCGTGCCCGTGTGGGCCACCCTGATCGGCCTGATCGAGGACGGCCGACCCGTCGTGGGCCTGGTCTCCGCACCGTCCCTCTCCCGCCGCTGGTGGGGCGGACTGGACGTCGGCTCCTGGACCGGTTCGCGGATCACCAACGCCAGCCGCCTGCAGGTCTCCCAGGTCGACCGGCTCGAAGAGGCCTCGCTGTCCTATTCCTCGCTGCACGGCTGGGCGGACCACGACCGGCTCCCCCAGATGCTCAACCTCATGCAGCGTTTCTGGCGCACGCGCGCCTACGGTGACTTCTGGTCGTACATGCTCGTCGCGGAGGGCGCCGTCGATGCCGCGTGCGAGCCCGAGCTGGCGCTGCACGACATGGCCGCGCTGGTCCCGATCCTCACCGAGGCCGGAGGGCGCTTCACGTCTCTGGAGGGTGAGGACGGGCCGTTCGGCGGCAGCGCGATCGCCACCAACTCCCTGCTGCACGAGGAGATCCTCACGGCGCTCGCTCTGCGCGACTCCTGATCGCCCGGGCGGAAGGCCCGCAGTGTGACAGGGTGGCAGGGCGGAAGCATGGCAGGCCGGAGACGCAGCGGAACGAGAGCGCGGCCGATCGAGAGGGCGGCGGGACGAGAGGGCGCCGGGACGGACGGCTCAGGAACGCGGCCCGGGGATCGGTAGACTCGATGCGTCGAGACCCCGAACCACGAAGGGACCCCCATCCTCATGACCGTCAAGCGCGTCGCCCTGCTGACCGCAGGTGGCTATGCCCCCTGCCTGTCCTCCGCCGTCGGCGGCCTCATCGAGCGGTACACCGAGCTGGTGCCCGACGTCGAGATCATCGCCTACAAGCACGGCTACTGGGGCCTGCTCTCCGGCGAGAAGATCGTCATCGACGACGAGGTGCGCGCAGGTGCCCACGTGCTGCACGACTACGGCGGCTCCCCCATCGGGAACTCGCGCGTCAAGCTCACCAACACCGCTGACCTCGTCGCCCGTGGTCTGATCGAGGAGGGCCAGAACGCTCTCGAGGTCGCCGCGAACAAGCTCAAGGAGGACGGTGTCGACGTCCTGCACACGATCGGCGGCGACGACACCAACACCACCGCGGCGGATCTCGCGCAGTACCTGCAGGACAACGACTACGACCTGCACGTCGTCGGCCTGCCCAAGACGATCGACAACGACATCGTGCCGATCCGCCAGTCCCTCGGCGCGATGACCGCCGCCGAGCAGACCAGCGTCTTCGCGCAGAACGTCATCGCCGAGCACGGCTCGAACCCGCGCATGCTGATCGTGCACGAGATCATGGGTCGCGCCTGCGGGTACCTCACCGCCCAGGCCGCCGAGTACTACCAGCAGTGGCATGCCCAGCAGAGCTGGCTGCCCGGCATCGGCCACTCGCCCGAGCGCTGGGACGTGCACGCGGTGTTCCTGCCCGAGCTCGCACTGGACATCGACGCCGAGGCCGAGCGTCTCAAGAAGGTCATGGACGAAGTGGGCTGCGTGAACATCTTCCTGTCCGAGGGCGCCGGCATCCCGGAGATCATCGCCGAGATGCAGGCCCGCGGCGAGGAGCCGGAGAAGGATCCGTTCGGCCACGTGAAGATCGACAAGATCAACCCCGGCCAGTGGTTCGCCAACCAGTTCTCCGAGAAGCTGGGCGCGGAGAAGTCCATGGTCCAGAAGTCGGGTTACTTCTCGCGCTCCGCGAAGGCCAACGCCGACGATCTGCGCCTGATCAAGTCGATGACCGACCTCGCCGTGCAGGTCTCGCTCGAGGGCGCCTCCGGCGTCATCGGCCATGACGAGGAGCAGGGCGGCGTGCTGCGCGCCATCGAGTTCTCGCGCATCGCCGGCCACAAGTCCTTCGACATCTCCCAGCCCTGGTTCCATGAGGTCATGGAACGCACCGGCCAGAAGATCGTCCCCGCCGAGTCGCACTGACCCGGCACCGGACCTCAGCATGACGGCCGTCCCGGAGCGCATCGGACGACGGCCCCGCGTGCGCACCTGGCGGCGCACCCTTCGCGCGCTCGTCCCGTCGGGGCGGGCGCGCGACGTGCTCCCGGACGCGGTCGCCGACACGGTGCTCGCAGACGGCACCGTGCTCGCTGACTCGGTCGCCGGTGCGGGCACCGACGCTGGCGGGTTCGACGGCTCATGGGCCGCGCAGGGCGTCCTGCAGATCTCCGCGGCCCCGGCCGGCTCCGGATGGGTCATGGACGATGGCCCCCTGCAGACGACAGGCTCTCGGCGCCCGCAGCAGGGCCGGCTCGGCGACTGCTGGGTGATCGCCGCGATGCTCGCGATCCACGAGACCGCCCCCGAGCGCCTCGGCGCGCTGCTCACGGAGCTTCCCGGCGGAGTCGTCGAGGTCGCTCTGCCTGCCCTCGCCGAACCGATCAGGGTGGATCGACAGATGCCCGTGACCGAGCGCGGGCGACCCGTGTACGCCCGCCTCGAGGGCACGAACCCGGGATGGGCCGGCGTGCTCGAGAAGGCGCTGGCCGCCCATGTCGCGGGCGGCTACGACGTTCTGGCCCGCGGATTCGCCCGTTTCGGTCTCGAGCTGCTGCTGGGCATGAGAGTGCGCACGATGCTGCGACTGCCTGATGCTCGGCAGATCGTCCGGTGGCGCGAGGAGGGACGCGCGATCGCCGCGTCCACCCATCCGCTCAGCAGGCGCGTCACCACCGCTCACGGTCCCCTGCCGTCCAGTCATGTCTTCGCCGCGGTGGGAGGAGACCCGGTCACCGGGCATGTGCACCTGCGCAACCCCACGCGGCCGAGCCGACTGCTCACGATCGACGCGCGCACCTTCCGGCGGGGCTTCCTCTCGGTCGACGTGACGCCGCCGCTGCGCTGAGCACTGCGGCTGGCCTGGTCAGGAGGTGGTCCTGGTCAACGAGTCGGGTCGGCGTCGGCGAACGTCTCGAGCCAGGCGTCGGCGATCAGCCGATGCCCGGCGATCGTCGGATGCACGCCGTCCTCGGCGAGACCTGCGGGTGAGTGCCCGACGTCCCATGCGCGCGTCAGCACCTGCTCGAGATCCACCAGCGGGTGCCCGAACTCCCGGGCGAGGTCGCGGATGATCTGCACCTTGGGGTCGAGATCCTCGTGGATGCGCGCCATCTCGTCATCGACGTCGGCGACGAACGGCACGATCATCAGCACCGGAGCAGCCGGACGGGTCGCCGAGAGCTGGTCGAGCAGGTACCGGTAGCCCTGCTCGAAGTCCTCGTCCGAGACGTGCTCTCCGCGGGTGTAGCGGTGCCAGGAGTCATTGACGCCCACGTAGATGGTGACCACCTGGGGATCCTGTTCGAGGCAGTCCGGGCCGAAGCGGGCCACGAGATCGGCGACCTTGTCGCCGCCGATGCCGCGGTTGATCACCGTCGCCGACGGCTCATGGGCGGCGAAGTGCTCGGCGAGCAGCCGCACATATCCGTATCCGAGGGCGTCGGGATCCTCGCGACGCCCGCAGTCGGTGATGGAGTCCCCGATGAAGAGCAGGGTGCGGGGTTCGGGGAGGGCAGCCGGTGTCATACCGCAATCCTGCCAGAGCAGAGGTTCCGGCCCGCGGAAGGACACATGACGATGCAGATCAGGCAGGAAGCCTCCGCGCGAGGCACGGTCGCACAGGTCCTCGAGCCATAGGAGGTCTCAGGACGCAGAGCAGCTCTGGTCGATGCGCGCCGACCGCTGATCGGCCGCGGGTGCAACGGATGACGATTCGGTGGGCCGCCGACCGGAGTGTCGGCCGGACAAGGAGCCGACCGGGCGCACCAGACCGACGCGGATCTCGGCGTGTCCAAAGTCCCGCTCGATCTCCGGGGATCCCGGTAGCTTCGGGATATGAGAACAGTGAGCAAGTTGACCGTCGTCGGAGCCGGAGCTGTCGGATCGAGCGTTGCCTACGCTGCGATGATCCGTGGGACGGCACGCCAGATCGCTCTCTACGACATCGCACCCGAGAAGACTCGTGCAGAGGTTCTGGACCTCTGCCACGGCGCCACGTTCGTCGGGGCGACCGAGATCAGCGGGGGCAGCGACATCGCCGTCACCGCCGACTCCGACGTCGTGGTCATCACCGCCGGTGCCAAGCAGAAGCCCGGCCAGAACCGCATCGAGCTCGCCGCCACGAACGCCCGCATCATGAGCTCGCTGATGGTGCAGCTGCTGGAGCTCTCGCCCTATGCCATCTACGTGATCGTCTCCAACCCGTGCGATGTCCTCACCATGCTCGCCAAGGAGGCGAGCGGGTTGCCGGCCGAACGGATCTTCGCCTCCGGCACGACCCTGGATTCGTCCCGCCTGCGGTGGGAGATTGCGCGCCGTGCTCAAGTCTCCGCCTCCAGCGTGCACGCCATGATCGTCGGAGAGCACGGGGACACCGAGTTCCCCCTATGGTCCAGCGCGAGCGTCGGTACGGTTCCCCTACTGGACTGGACAGTCGGAGGGGCGCGAGTATTCGAACAGTCGACTCTCGATCAGATCGCGGTGGACGTCCGCGACGCCGCCTATACCGTCATTCAGGGAAAGGGGGCGACGAATTACGCGATCGGTCTGTCGAGCACCAGGATCGTCGAGGCGATCGTGAACGACGAGAACGCGGTTCTCCCTGTCGCACCGGTGCTCTCGGGCATCCAGGGGCTGCATGGCGTCGCTCTGTCCGTGCCCTGCGTGGTCAACCGCACGGGCGCCCATCCCATTGCGGAGACGCCGTTCTCCGACCACGAGCGGGAGCTCCTCCAGCGTTCCGCTGCGTCGTTGCACGAGGTCGCCGCCGGCCTGCGTACCTGACCGCTCAGCGGGGCGTCCGACGGTGCGCACCGGGTCGACCGGCGCTGCCGGTCACCTAGCGTGCAGTGCCCGCCGCGTCTGGACGAGAACAAGGGCCCCTGATCAGTGTTTCCACTGATCAGGGGCCCTTCGTCTCGTAGCGGGGGCAGGATTTGAACCTACGACCTCCGGGTTATGAGCCCGGCGAGCTACCGAACTGCTCCACCCCGCGTCGACATGAGTAACTCTACGGCTCCTCCACCCGCGCGTCCAACCGAACCCCCACAAACGTGCGCCATGCCACGTCAAGCACCCGTTCACCTATGTGGACGCCGGAATCTGCGCCTGCGGGCGCCATGCAGAACGCCCGTCCTCCCCGGCAGAACCAGGAGGGACGGGCGTGCTGTCAGCGACTCAGGAGCCTGACGGGTCAGCCTTCTCCGCCGTCGGACGGAGCCGGTGTGCCGGTTCCGCCGAGCTCCTCGTTGGCTGCCACGGCCCGGTTCAGCGCGTCGGCGATACGCTCCTGGGCCTCGCCGTAAGCGGCCCAGTCCCCATTGGCCATCGCCTTCTCGGAATCGGCCACGGCCTCATCCATGTCCGTGAGGGCGGAGTCGAGCTTCTCCTGCGAGGTGCCCGAGTCGTCGGCCGGAGCCTCCTCCCCGTCGTCCTCGGACTCGCCGCCTGCGGGGGTGTCCACGGAGCCCTCACCGGTCTCGGTATCCGCCGTGCCGGCGACGCCGTCGGGGTCGGTGACCGCGGCGTCACCGGCACTCGCGCCGGAGTCACCGCCGAAGACGAGGTCCAGGGCTTCGTCGAGCGTCGGTGCGAATCCGATCTTCTCGCCGAAGGAGACCAGCACCATCTGCAGCAGCGGGTACTGGGTACCGCCGCCTGATGCGGAGGACTGCAGGTAGACGGGCTGCACGTACAGCAGTCCCTCGCCCACGGGCAACGTGAGCAGGTTGCCGTTGATGACTTCGGAGTTGCCGGACTTCAGCAGGTTCAGGGCCTGCGACACGTTCGGCTCCGCGTTGAACGTCGCCTGCACCTGTCCGGGCCCGTTCACCGGGTTCGACGCCGGTAGCACCAGCAGGGTCATGTCACCGAAGGAATCGGCCGGATTGCCGGCCTTGCCCCCGGTCTCCGAGTCCACCGCGAGGAAGCCGGTGAGCACGTTCTGCCCCTGGGTGGGGATATAGCTGGAGGAGAGCGTGAACCGCGGGGATTCCATCTCCGGCACCTGCATCGTCAGGTACAACGGCGGCTGAGCCGGCTGTTCGCCGGAGGAGCCGTCCGGGTTCTCCGGCGCAGGGACCGTGGGGTCCGGGGAGACCTGCCAGAAGTCCTGCTGGCCGAAGAAGTCGTCCGCGTCAGCCACGTGGTACGTCGAGAGGATCTCACGCTGCGCCTTGAAGTAGTCCGCCGGATAGCGCAGGTGGCTCATCAGCTCGCCGCTGATCTCCGAGGCCGGCTGCACCGCGTCGGGGAACACCTCGTTCCACGCCTTGAGGATCGGATCCTCGGTGTCCCAGGCGTACAGGTTCACAGAGCCGTCGAAGGCGTTGACGGTGGCCTTGACGCCGTTGCGCATGTAGTTGGCCGAGCGCTCACGGTTGACGGCCGTGGCCGACGTGTTCGTCTGGGAGTCGTCCACGACGCTGTCCAGCTCGACGGACTGGGAGTACGGGTACTTGTCCGACGTCGTGTAGCCGTCGATCACCCACACCATCTCGCCGTCCACGACAGCCGGGTACATCTGGGAGTCCAGTGACAGGAACGGCGCCACCTCGCGCACACGCTCCTGCGGGTCGCGGTCGTAGAGGATCTGCGACTCGTCGTTGAGGTAACCCGAGATCACGATGTTCGGATCACGGAACTTGATGGCGTACAGCAGCTGGTTGATGAAGCTGCCGACGGCCGGGCCGCCATCGCCCTGGAAGGTGTTGTATACCTGGTCCCCGCCCTCTTCGTCATCGGTGCCCGACTGGTAGTCGAACTCCTCGGCGGTGTGGCCCTCGGGGGCGCCGACGATCGAGTAGTCCGGGGAGTGGCGTCCGAAGTAGACCCTCTCCTCGTAGTCGCCGAAGGCACCGTCGCCGGGCACGCCCGACTGCAGGAAGCTGGGTTCGCCGTCCGCATTGCGACGGTTGCCGTACGCGGCCGCGCTGCCATAGCCGTGCGTGTAGATGATGTGCTGATCCACCCACGAGCGATCGTTCAGCCCGAACTTATCCGGGCGGAGCTCGCGCACGCCGAGAACGGTGTCCTGGAGGTCTCCATCGATCTCGTAGCGGTCCACGCTGAGCACATCGTCGAAGCCCCAGTAGCGGCGGTTCGCCTCTCGCTGCTCGAACGTCGGCGAGATGATGTTGGGATCCATCAGACGGATCTGCGCCGTGGTCGAGGCGTCCTCGCGCAGAGCGCCCGAGGTCGCATCGGTGGTCGCCGTATAGGCGACCTCGTTGACGTCGTCGACATCGAACGCCGCACGCGTGGCGTCGATGTTGCGCTGGATGTAGGTCTGCTCGAGCGCACGCTCGTTGGGCTGGACCTTGAACTGCTGGATGGCCCACGGATACAGGTTGCCCACGGCGAGGGTGGACAGGATCATCAGGCCTGCGCCGATCGCCGGGATCCGCCAGTCCGAGCGGAAGATCCACAGCACGAACAGCGCCGCGACCACCACAGCGGCGATCGCGAGGATCGTCTGCGCCGGAAGGATCGCGTGGACGTCGGTGTACGCAGCACCCTCGAACCGGGAGTGCTCAGCGGTCAGCAGGTCATAGCGCTGGAACCAGTGGCCTGCGCCGAGCAGCAGCACGTAGATCGCGGCCAGCACGCCGAGATGACGGCGTGCGGAGCGCGTGACCTCGAGGCCCGTCTCCTGGCCCCACGCCACCCCTCCGTAGATGAAGTGGCCGATGAGCGCACCGACGATCGCCACCAGCAGGATGAACTGGCCGAAGGAGATGATCAGACTGATCGCCGGGAGCGAGAAGACGTAGAAGCCGATGTCGTTGCCGAACACCGCGTCGGTCTCCCCGAACGACTGCGAGTGCAGGAACATCTGCACGTCCTGCCAGCGCCGCGCGAGCGCGAGACCGCCGAAGGCACCGATGATCAAGGGCGCCGCGATGGTCACTCCCCTGCGCAGCGGATCGACCGCGGCACGGAACTGCTCGAGCGCCTCCTGCTCCCGAGTGACGGGCGGGTAGACGGGACGCTTGACGTACGCGATACGCAGGCTGAAGAACAGGGGCACTGCGAACAGGATGAATCCGATGACGAACAGGATGCCCTGCGTGCCCCAGCGGACTGCCAGCACGTCGGTGAAATCGAGCTGGTTCATCCACAGATACTTCGTCCACACCTCCGAGGCGATGACGAGCAGGATGACCACCGCCGCGATGACGATCGCGGTGATGGCGAGCGGGGAGATCCGTCGAGAGTCCTTTCCACTGCTGGAATCTGGTGCTGGCCGCGGTCGCGGCCGGGGTGCGTCGCCGAACGGGGCGGAGAAACTCACGGATACCTCGGGTGCCTCGGTGTCGGAGCCGACGGACCCCTGCGCCAGCGCAGATATGGTCCCCGTGTCTCCGGGTACAGTGTGGTGCCGCCACGCGACGCGGCGACACCCCTATTCTGTCAGGCCTTAGCTGCAAGGGACCTCTCGATCCGATGACGACTCCCGAAACGGACCCCCTCGACGCCCCGACGGCGGCTCTGGCCGCCGCTGTTCTCGAGATCTCCCGGCATGTCGACGGGCAGCCGCTGACCGTGCCGCGCCTGTACGCGCTGGCCCGCAGCGCCGAGCTGATGAGCGCGTCCCCGTCGCTCGCCGCCCTGCTGGGCGTCGAGGGCGAGGGCGCCGAGGCGCTCGATGAGCTGCACCTGACCCCGATCGATCTCGACGACGGCTCCTCGGCGGCCGACGCCACGGGCGACGCGGTCGATCCGTTGGCCGCGCTGCAGGTCGTGCAGTGGCCCGATCTCGCCGCCGGGGCCGCGATCGCCTGCGAGCTCGCGCCGTCGGCGTGGTCACTGCGTACAGAGGACACCGAGGCGGACCTGTCTACCGGGCGTGCGCTGCGGGTGGTCGTGGCCGCGCTGGCGGACGGCACCACCTGGTCGGCGGTGCACCGCGGCGACGAGAACGGCTATGTCCTCGGCGCCGCGCTGCTGCCCGATATCTCCGCTGCCCTGCTGCAGACGCTGCAGCCCGAGGCCTGATCCCCTCAGAACGCGGGTTCCAGCTCAGCGCCCTCGCTCTGCGCGGCCGCGAGCGATGACTCCTCCTCCTCGTCGCCGCCCGATCCCTGCACCTCACCGGTCTGCGGATCGTGATCCGGGACGTCGTCCTCCTTCAGCGGGCGCAGGAACGTCGCGGTCCCGAACGTGAGGTCAGGACCGATGGCCTCGGCCTGCAGGGTCAGCGAATGGCGTATCACGCCGCCCTCGGTCTCCCATTCGGAGCTCCCCAGCCGACCGGTGACCACCAGCGGGTTCCCCTTCTTCACCGAGCTCAGCAGATTGCGGGCCAGCGCCCGCCGTGCGAAGACCGTGATGAATTCGGTCTTCCGATCGGTGAAATCGTTCTTGGAGGAGTCGTAGTACCGCGAGGTGACGGCGATCCGCACGCTCGCGGAGAGAGTGCCGTCCTCCTGCGGGCGGGACTTCGGGTCGGCGGTCGCATTGCCCATCAAAGTGGTTTGGATGTCGCGCATGGTGTTGCCCTTCCTCAGGTGCCGGAGAGTCCGGCATCGGCTCCGTGCCGATGAGTCCAGAGTCGCCAGTCCCCGCCCCCTCCTCCAGGACCACACGGCTGCTGTGGACGACGGGGGTCTGGGGAGGAAAGGTCAACGAGTCGCCCGGCGTCGCCGGGCGGTGGGTCATGCTCGCTCTGCTGCTCCTGCGGGCCCAGCTCGGCCGGTCGGCGTCGTCGCCCCGGCGCGCGCGGTCGGCGTCGTCGCCCCGGCTCGTGCGGTGGGCGTTGTCGCCCCGCCTGGCGCTGCCGGCCCGGTTCGCCCGGTCACCCCACAGACGAAAGACGGCCGGTCCCCATTGGGGAGCCGGCCGTCCATCACTGTGTCCGTCCCGGAGGGATCAGGCCTGGGGAATGACCAGACCGGAGCCCGTCGCGCGAGCCGCCTCGAACCGTGCCTGGACATCCGCCCAGTTCACGATGTTCCAGATCGCCTTCACGTAATCGGCCTTCACGTTCTGGTAATCCAGGTAGAACGCGTGCTCC
>NZ_NRGS01000018.1 GCF_002332425.1 Brachybacterium alimentarium
GGAGCACGCGTTCTACCTGGACTACCAGAACGTGAAGGCCGATTACGTGAAGGCGATCTGGAACATCGTGAACTGGGCGGATGTCCAGGCACGGTTCGAGGCCGCCCGCGCGACGGGCTCCGGTCTGGTCATTCCCCAGGCCTGATCCCTCCGCGACGGACACAGTGATGGACGGCCGGTCCCCCGACGGGGACCGGCCGTTTTTCGCTATCGGAATCGGGCCGCCCTGGTTACGCTCGCCGCGTGAGCGTTCCCCCGGAGGATCTCGACCGGTTCGAAGCAGCCAGGTCCCACCTGGGTGCCGTCGCGTACCGCCTGCTCGGCTCGGCCGGTGACGCCGAGGACGCCGTGCAGGAGACCTATCTGCGTTGGGCCGCCGAGAGACGTGACGACATCGAGGTCCCTCGAGCCTGGCTCACCAGGGTCCTGACCAACCTGTGCCTGGATCAGCTGTCCTCCGCCCGCGCGCGCCGCGAGGACTACGTCGGTCAGTGGCTCCCCGAGCCGCTGCTGGACGGCGACCCTCTGCTGGGACCGGCGGAGACGACGGAGCAGCGCGACTCCGTCTCCCTCGCGCTCCTCGGGCTGCTCGAGGACCTCGCTCCCCAGGAGCGGGCTGTCTTCGTGCTCAAGGAGGCGTTCACCTACCCCCACGCCGAGATCGTCGAGATCCTCGGCACGACGGTCGCCGGCAGCCAGCAGGCCCTCGCGCGTGCGAGGAAGCGCCTCCGCCGGGGAGAACTCGAGGGAGAGCATGGCGCGAGCACCGATCCCGAGTCCGCTCGGGAGCTCGTCGAGGCCTTCCTCGAGGCCGCCACCGGCGGGGACCTCGACCCGCTCATCGGGTTGCTCAGCGAGAACGCGGTGAGCATCGCGGACGGCGGCGGGAAGGTCCCGGCGGCTCGTCGGCCGATCCTCGGGGCGCCGGCGATCGCCAAGCTGCTGCGCGGCGCCTTCCGTCCCACCCTGGCCAAACGGAACTTCCTCGGAGGTCCTCTCGAGCTCTACGCCGACGTCGTCAACGCCAGCCCAGCACTCATCGCCGCGAGCGGCGAACGGCTCGTCGGCATCATCGTCCTGAATCAGGTCGACGGGCTGATCCGGGACATCCGCATCCAGGCGAACCCGGCCAAGCTCGGGCGTGCGAGCGAGCGCTGGGAAACGGCACACCGCGGCGAGCCGCTCTCCAGCGCCTGGTGAGAGACCGGTTCACGCGATCACGTCAGGTTCTGGCGGGCTGTGTCGTCAAGCAGGCACACCCCTCAGGACAGCCAGGAGGCCCGTCATGTCGTATCGCATCCTCATCCTCGGCGCCGGATACGCCGGCGCCATCACCGACGGCATGCTGGCGCGCCGGCTCCGCCCCTCCGACGCGGAGATCACGCTCGTCAATGCCGCACCGCACTTCGTCGAGCGGGTGCGCATGCATCAGCTCGCCGTCGGCCAGCAGATCCCTGAGCGGCCGCTGCACGAGATGTTCGCCAGGACCCACCTGACCGTGGTCATCGACCGGGTGACCGCCCTCGACGTCGACGCCCACCAGGTGTCCCTCGCAGGGGGAGGGGTGCTCGAGTACGACTCCCTGGTGGTGGGGCTGGGCAGCACGCAGGCCCCGCCGGATGTCGAGGTCGCGGGCGACACGGTGCACACCGTCGCCGGCCGCGAGGAGGCCCTGCGGC
Source organism: Brachybacterium alimentarium (assembly GCF_002332425.1). Taxonomy (GTDB): domain Bacteria; phylum Actinomycetota; class Actinomycetes; order Actinomycetales; family Dermabacteraceae; genus Brachybacterium; species Brachybacterium alimentarium. The sequence goes on from NZ_NRGS01000018.1 coordinate 1,680, forward strand.
TGCGTGGCGGCCTGCGCGCCCTCGGGCCCGGTCGCTCCGTGGTCGTCGTCGGCGGCGGGCTGACCGGGCTCGAGACCGCCACCGAGATCGCCGAGTCCCGCCCTGACCTCGACGTCTCCCTGCTGTCGCGGGGAGTGATCGGAAGCGACCTCGTCCCGAGAGGAGCACGGCACGTCCGCCGAGCACTTGATCGCCTCGGCATCACCGTCCGGGAGGGCGTGCGCGCCCAGGAGGTCACTCCCGACGCCGTGGTCACCGCTGATGGTCGCGCCCTGCCGGCGGATCTCGTGGTGTGGACGACGGGCTACGTCACCAACCCGCTCGCGGGGGCGAGCGCGCTGCAGACTCACGCGGACGGCCGCATCGTCGTCGACCGGGCGATGCGCTCGGTCTCCCACCCGGGCGTCTATGCCGTCGGCGACGCGGCACGCGCGATCGGCCACGGCGACAAGCCCCTGCGCATGTCCTGCGCTTCCGGGACCGCCATGGGCTGGCAGGCGGGCGAAGGGCTGCTCGCCGATCTGCGCGGGAAGCGCGCCCCGAAGTTCCCTCTCGCCTACGTCACCCGGTGCATCAGCCTGGGCCGACGGGACGGCCTGATCCAGGTGGTGCGCCCCGATGACACCCCGATCCCCGTGGTGCTGACGGGCCGGATCGGCGCCTGGGACAAGGAGCTCGTGTGCAAGGGCGCCGCGTTCGGGGCCGCGAACCCGACGCTCGGGATACCGATCCCCGCACGCCCCGTGCGATCCTCCTGAACCGCTCATTCCGCGCTGGCCGAATCGGGCGTGCGTTCGAGCGCGGAGCGGAGAGGAGACGAATCTGTGCAGAACCATTGCGCACGACGGAAATGATTCACCGAGAACGCCTCCGGGCCGCCGGGTTATCCCCAGGTGGGGATCGATAGGTGGATAACCGCCCCGGTGGAGACGAGATGACGCCGCTCAGTGCGGGAGCGCCTGATCCGTCGGCTGCTCCTGGGGTGCATGACGGTCGAGGAATTCGAGCATCGCCACCCGGTCGACGCCGGTGAAGGTGCCCGAGGGCATCGCCGCGAGCAGCGAGGCATGCAGTCGCGCCACCGGCCACACGGAGCCTTGCCAACGCTGCTCCTGTGCCGGCTCGGCCTGACGGCAGCAGTCCGGATCAGGGCATGACGAGGCGAAGCGCCGTGTGGTCTCGCGCCCGCGGAACCAGCGGGTGTGCTCGAACCGCGTGCCCACCGAGATGGAGAACTCGCCGCCCGGGCCGGACTCGATGTGGGAGGTGCACCAGTAGGTGCCGCCGGGCTTGTCGGTGTACTGGCAGTAGGGGCTCATGCGGTCCTCGCTCGTGAACACCTGCCGGGCGCTCCACCAGCGGCACACGATCTGGCCCTCCACCGCGCCCAGGGCATCTGTCGGGAAGCGCACCTCGTCGTTCTGATAGGCCTTGACGATTGCTCCGCTGAAATGCGTCTTCAGGAAATGGACGGGCAGCTCGAGATGGCGGGTCACCAGGTTCGTGAAGCGATGGGCGGCGATCTCGTAGCTCACGGAGAACTCGTCGCGCAGGTCCTCCACGGAGAGCTCGCGCTGGGTCTTCGCGGCCCGCAGGAACTGCACGGCGCCCGCCTCGGGCAGGAGCATGGCGCTGGCGAGGTAGTTGACCTCCACGCGCTGCCGCAGCAGGTCGCCGTAGTCGGCGGGCTCCTTCTCCCCGAGCACGTGGGCGGCGATCGCCTGCAGCACCGTCGTGCGCGGATCAGTGGTGCTGCGCTCACGCGGCAGGTAGATCCGCATGTTCTCGGCGTCGGTGATGCTGCGGGTGGAGTGGGGGAGATCCGCGACCGAGTGCAGCGTGAAGCCCAGCTCCGCGGCCAGCAGCGAGACCTTGCGGTGGGACAGCGGCCCGCCGGTGTGGTCGATCCGCGCGAGCAGCTCCTGAGCGGTCGCCTCGAGCTCGGGGTAGTAGTTGCCCGACCGGGCCTGCTCCTCGCGCAGCTGCCCGTTCACGCGCCGCGCCTCCTCGGGGGTCGCGGCCCGCTCGTGGTGCAGGCGCCCCAGCTCGTCGTGGAGGCGCAGGATCGTCTCGATCGCGGCATCGCTGAGAGAGCGGCGCACGGGAAGGTCCGGCAGGTCCAGGCCCTGGTAGAGCGCGCCGGCCTGGGCCTTCTCCAGGGCGATCTCGAGCGCGGCGCGGCGCGAGGGCGGCTCCTGGCGCAACAGATCCTCCTCGGCGACGTCGAGCACGCGGGCGATGCGCCGCAGCTCGCCCAGCCGCAGGTCGCGCCGCCCGTTCTCGATGACGGAGAGCTGGGAGGGGGCACGATCCAGGGCGGCGGCGAGCTCGCGCAGCGACATGCCGCGCTCGAGCCGCCGGGCACGGATGCGCCGGCCGATGGTGAGGCGGTCGGAGGAGTCGTCGGGGTCCACGTCGTCGTGTGCCATGGCGACAGCGTGCCATGCCGGAAGTTCCTCGCGCCAGAAATATGGCCGAAGTTCTCCCGTCGGACCCCTTCGACAGGGGGTTCTGCGCCTCCAGAGTGTGAGGACCCGACGAAGTTCGCCGGCAGCGTTCGATCCCGGAGGTCGGGCGCGGAGCAGCAGAGGAGTCCACCATGGAGCAGTTCATCCCCCGACCCGGTGACCAGAGCGTCACCGCCGACGAGCTCGCCGCCGCGTGGGATCTCGACCCGCGATGGAGCAGCGTGCGCCGTGACCACACCGCGGAGGACGTCGTCGCCCTCGCCGGTCCGGTCCGCGAGGAGCACACCCTCGCCCGGCGCGGATCCGAGACGCTCTGGGACCTCATCCAGCAGAACACCGAGGACCCCACCAGCTGGGTGCGGGCCCTGGGCGCCCTCACCGGCAACCAGGCCGTGCAGCAGGTGCGGGCCGGGCTGAAGGCCATCTACCTCTCCGGCTGGCAGGTCGCAGCGGACGCGAATCTCTCGGGCAAGACCTACCCCGACCAGTCGCTCTACCCGGTCAACTCGGTGCCCTCCGTCGTGCGGCGCATCAACAACGCGCTGCTGCGCGCCGCGCAGATCGAGCACGCCGAGACCGGCACCACCAGCCGGGACTGGACCGCACCGATCGTCGCGGATGCCGAGGCCGGCTTCGGCGGCCCGCTGAACGCCTACGAGCTGATGCTCTCGATGATCGAGGCGGGAGCCGCCGGCGTGCACTGGGAGGACCAGCTGGCCAGCGAGAAGAAGTGCGGCCACATGGGCGGCAAGGTGCTCGTGCCCACCTCGCAGCACGTGCGGACCCTCGGAGCAGCACGGCTAGCGGCCGACGTCGCCGGCGTCCCCTCGGTGATCATCGCCCGCACGGATGCCCTGGCGGCGACCCTGCTGACCAGCGACATCGATGAGCGGGACCGGGTGTTCCTCACCGGTGAGCGCACGGCGGAGGGCTTCTACGAGGTGCGGCCGGGCATCGACGCGGTGATCTCGCGCGGCCTGGCCTACGCGGAGTACGCGGATCTGCTGTGGGTCGAATCCGCGGAGCCGGACCTGGAGCTGGCCCGTGCGTTCGCCGAGCGCATCCACCAGGACTTCCCCGACCAGAAGCTCGCCTACAACTGCTCGCCGAGCTTCAACTGGAAGCGCCACCTCGACGATGCGCAGATCGCCGCGTTCCAGCGGGAGCTCGCCGCGATGGGCTACGCCTTCCAGTTCATCACCCTGGCCGGATTCCACTCCCTCAACCACGCGATGTTCGAGCTGGCGCACGGGTACGAGGAGAGCCAGATGTCGGCCTTCGTCGAACTGCAGGAGGCGGAGTTCGCGGCCGAGGCCTCCGGCTTCACCGCCCATCGCCACCAGGCCGAGGTGGGCACGGGGTACTTCGATCGGGTCTCGACGGCGCTGAACCCCAGCAGCAGCACCCTCGCCCTCGCGGGCTCCACCGAGACGGCACAGTTCCACTGATCCCCGTCCCCACCTCGCCCGTTTCACCGAACCCGCTGAACGCACTGAACCCACTGAACGCACTGAACTCACCGAGCCAGGAGCATCTGATGACTCTCACCCAGTCCACCCAGTCCACCCAGTCCACCCAGTCCGCCCAGTCCGCACGGACCTCGCGATCCGTCCCGGCCGGCCGGGACGGCTCACCGGATCAGAGCATGCGCGGCATGCTCGAGGTCGTCGGCCCGATGCAGGAGCGGTTCGACGAGATCCTCACGCCCGAGGCGCTGGACTTCGTCGCCGGCCTGCACGATCTCTTCGAGCACGACCGCTACCGGCTGCTGCGGGCCCGCAGCATGCGCCGCGAGTCGATCGGCGCCGGGGCGATGTTCGACTTCCTGCCCGAGACCGCCGCGATCCGGGAGGATCCGCACTGGCGGGTCGCCGGCGGCGGGCCCGGTCTGGAGGACCGTCGGGTCGAGATCACCGGTCCCACCGACCGCAAGATGACCGTCAATGCGATGAACTCCGGAGCCCGGGTGTGGCTCGCCGACCACGAGGATGCGCTCAGCCCCACCTGGGACAACATCATCGGCGGGCAGCTGAACCTGCACGACGCGATCCGTCGGCAGATCGACTTCGTCTCCGACCAGGGCAAGGAGTACCGCTTGGGGGAGGAGACCCCGACGATCGTGCTGCGCCCCCGCGGCTGGCACCTCAGCGAGTCCCATCTGCGCTACACCTGCCCGAGCGGACGCAGCGGCCGCGCGGTCGCCGCGCTGGTGGACTTCGGGCTCTACGCCTTCCACAACACCCAGGAGCTGATCGAGCGCGGCGTCGGTCCCTACTTCTACCTGCCGAAGCTCGAGTCCCATCTCGAGGCTCGGCTGTGGGACCAGGTGTTCACCGAGGCCGAGCGGCAGCTGGGCCTCGCCCACGGGACCATCCGCGCCACGGTGCTCATCGAGACCCTGCCCGCGGCGTTCGAGATGGAGGAGATCCTCTACGAGCTGCGCGACCACTGCGCCGGGCTCAATGCCGGGCGCTGGGACTACCTGTTCAGCATCATCAAGATGTTCCGCGACCGGGGCCGGCGGCGGGTGCTGCCGGACCGCTCGGAGCTGACGATGACCGTCCCGTTCATGCGGGCGTACACCGAGCTGCTGGTGAGCACGTGCCACCGTCGCGGCGCCCATGCGATCGGAGGGATGAGCGCCTTCATCCCCGATCGACGCGATCCGGAGGTGACGCGACAGGCGCTCGAGATGGTCTCGGACGACAAGCGCCGCGAGGCGACCGACGGCTTCGACGGCACCTGGGTGGCACACCCCGACCTGGTCCCTGCGGCGCAGGCCGAGTTCGACGCCGTGATGGGCGGATCCCCGCATCAGCTGCACCGACAGCGGGAGGACGTCCGCGTGACCGCCGAGGACCTGCTGGACATGCGGGTCGAGGGCGGGCAGATCACCGAGGCCGGAGTCCGACAGAACGTGCGCGTGGCCATGCGCTACCTGGACAGCTGGCTGCGTGGACAGGGCGCCGCGGCGATCGACCACCTCATGGAGGATGCCGCGACCGCCGAGATCTCCCGCTCCCAGCTGTGGCAGTGGATCAACCAGGGCGTGACCACGCAGGAGGGCATGCCGGTGGTCGCCGAGAAGGTCGAGTACCTGATCGAGCGGTGCGCCGAGGAGATGTCCCGTGAGGAGGGCAGCCGAGCGGAGGACGCCGCGGACCTGCTGAGCGAGGCGGTGCTCGGCGAGGTCTTCCCGGCCTTCCTCACCAATGCCGCCTACGACCGCCACCTCGGGTGAGAGCCAGGGGCGATCAGCGCAGACGGACCGTCGGGGCGAGTGCCCGGGCGGTCCGTCTGCTGTCGCCCCCGTGCCCTGGGGCGAAGGGGACGGAGGCTCGGTTCAGCGGCTCGCGACGCGATCCAGGAAGCGGCGGTGGAAGCGGATCTCGCCGGTGGACTCCGGATGGAAGGCCACCCCCAGCAGGTTCCCCTGCTCGGCGGCGACCACCCGCCCGTCCGCGAGGACGGCGAGGGCCGACGCCCCGGGGCCGACCTGCTCGATCAGCGGAGCGCGGATGAAGGCCGCGCGCACGGGCGGCGGTCCCAGCGCGGGCACCTCGAGATCGGTCTCGAAGGAGGCGATCTGCGCCCCGAAGGCGTTGCGCCGCACCGTCACGTCGAGACCGCCGATCGTCTCCTGACCAGCGGCGCCGTCCGCCAGATGGTCTGCGAGCAGGATCAGTCCGGCGCAGGTGCCCAGCACCGGAAGCCCGTCCGCGATCGCCGCGCGCAGCGGGTCCAGGAGGCCGACGGTGCGGGCGAGCCGGGTGATCGCGGTCGACTCCCCGCCGGGCAAGACGAGTCCGTCGAGCCCGTCGAGCTCCGTCGGCCGCCTCACGAGCGTGACCTGCGCGTCCAGCACCGCGAGCACGTGGGCGTGCTCGCGCACGTCGCCCTGCAGGGACAGGATCCCGATCAGCGGGGAGGCCCCGCCGGAGCTCACCAGCCGCGCTCGGCGAGCCGGTGCGGGGCGGGGAGGTCGGCCACGTTGATGCCGACCATCGCCTCGCCGAGCCCGCGCGAGACCTCGGCGATCACGGACGGATCGTCGTAGAAGGTCGTCGCCCTGACGATCGCGGCGGCGCGCTCGGCCGGGTTGCCGGACTTGAAGATGCCGGAGCCGACGAAGACCCCGTCGGCCCCCAGCTGCATCATCATCGCGGCATCGGCGGGAGTGGCCACGCCACCGGCGGTGAACAGCACCACGGGCAGCGTGCCGGTCTCGGCGACCTCCTTGACCAGCGCGTACGGGGCCTGCAGGTCCTTCGCGGCGAGGTACAGCTCGTCCTCGCTCTTGGCCGCGAGCGCCCGGATCTCCGCGGTGATCGTACGGATGTGCTTGGTGGCCTCGGAGACGTCGCCGGTGCCGGCCTCGCCCTTGGAGCGGATCATGGCCGCCCCCTCGGTGAGGCGCCGCAGGGCCTCGCCGAGGTTCGTCGCGCCGCACACGAAGGGCACGGTGAAGCGGTGCTTGTCGATGTGGTGGACGTAGTCCGCCGGGGAGAGCACCTCGGACTCGTCGATGTAGTCCACGCCCAGCTCCTGCAGCACCTGGGCCTCGACGAAGTGGCCGATCCGGGCCTTGGCCATCACCGGGATCGAGACCGCGTCGATGATCCCGTCGATCATGTCGGGGTCGCTCATGCGGGAGACGCCGCCCTGGGCGCGGATGTCGGCCGGGACGCGCTCGAGGGCCATGACGGCGACCGCGCCGGCGTCCTCGGCGATCTTGGCCTGTTCCGCCGTGACGACGTCCATGATGACGCCGCCCTTCAGCATCTCGGCCATGCCGCGCTTGACCGTGCCCGTCCCGGTGTCCGTGACGGTGCCGGTGGTCGCCGGGGTGCTGGGGGTCTCGGTGGTGGTGTTCATAAGGGTGTCCTTGTCGCTCGCGCGGCGCGGGCCGACGGCATCCGACGCGTCGACCCTCCCTGCACCACATTGGCCTAGGCCAAAAACTAGCATGGCACAGGCCAACACCCGTCGCCCGCTCGCCAGGAGTCCACGATCCGGGACCGTGCAGGGGGATCGACCCTTAGACTCGAGCGGATGAGCACGGACAACGCCCCGGGGATCAGCGGCAGCACCGCCGTCGAGATCGCCGACAGCGTGCGCGCTCTCGTGGACCGCGGCGAGTTGGCGCCCGGCGACCTGCTGCCACCGGTGCGTGCCCTCGCCGAGCAGCTCGGCATCAACCGCAACACCGCCGTCGCCGCGTATCGCCACCTCGCCCGCTCGGGCGTCGTCGTCTCCCAGGGCCGCGCCGGCACCCGGATCGCGCAGCGCGCCGCGGTCGCGCAGGAGGGCTTCGCCGCCGCCGGATCCCTCCGCGACGTGGGCACCGGCAACCCCGATCCGCAGCTGATCCCCGATCTCGGGCCGGCGCTCGCCGCCGCCGGAGGCCGCCCCGTGCTGTACGGCGAGCCCGTCATCGACCGCGACCTCGAGCGGTGGGCGCGGGACTGGATGGCGGCCGACGCCCCCGCCGCCGTGGAGGACGTGCGCCTCACCCTCACCAGCGGTGCCGTCGACGCGGTCGAGCGGCTCCTCGCCCAGGCGCTCCAGCGCGACGACGCCGTCGCCCTCGAGGACCCCTGCTTCCTGGCCAGCATCCACCTCTCCCGTATCGGCGGATATCGTGCCGTGCCTGTCCCGGTCGACGCTGAGGGCATGACCGTCGACGGGCTGCGTCATGCCCTCGACCAGGGAGTCCGCGCCGTCGTCAGCACCCCGCGCGCGCAGAACCCCACCGGTGCCTCGCTCAGCGCCCGCCGTGCCGAGCAGCTGCGCGACGTCCTCGCCGAGCACCCGTACGTGCTGGTCATCCAGGACGACTACTACTCGTTCCTCTCCCAGCAGCCCTTCCACTCGATCATCGGCCCCGAGCATCGGCGCTGGGCGCTGGTGCGGTCCGTCTCGAAGTTCGTGGGCCCGGACATGTGCCTGGCCGTCACCGCGACCGACCCCGACACCGCCGGCCGGCTCGCCCTGCGGCTCAGCCCCGGCACCACCTGGGTCAGCCATCTGCTGCAGCGGATCACGCATGCGGTGATGGCCGCTCCCGAGTCCCTGGAGCTCATCCACCGGGCCGGCGCCCACTACGCCGAGCGGAACGCCGCCTTCGCCGCACACCTGACCGCGCTGGGCCTGCCGGTCGAGGCGGGGGACGGGATGAGCCTGTGGGTCCCCGTCCCGGTGCCCGCGCGCGAGGTCGCGGACCGCCTCATGCGTCGCGGCTGGCTCGTGCGCACGGGGGACGAGTTCCGCCTCGTCGCGACCGGCGCCCCCTCGCACCACCTGCGGCTGACCGTGCACGACCTCTCCGAGGACGACGCCCGGTCGCTCGCCGCCGACGTCGCCGGTGCCGCGGACATCCCCGCCATTGCTGACGTCGCCGGGACCGTCCGGAGCCCGGCGTAGCGCCGCTGCCGGATCAGAGCGCCCGGATCACCCGCGCGGGATTGCCCACGGCGAGCACGTTCGCCGGGATGTCCTTCGTGACCACGGCCGACGCACCGATCACCGAGTTGTCCCCGATCGTGACGCCCGGCAGCACCGTGACGCCGCCGCCGAGCCACACGTTGTCCCCGATCGTGATCGGCTCCGCCCGCTCGAGGCCCTCGCGACGGGGAGCCGGCTCGGTGGGATGGATCGGGGTCAGCAGCTGGACGTTCGGGCCGATCTGGCAGTCGTCCCCGATGGTGATCGTCGCGACGTCCGCCGCCGTGAGGTAGTAGTTCACGAAGGTGCGGGCACCGATCCGCACATTGCTGCCGTAGTCCAGCGACAGCGGCGGCCGCACCACAGTCTCCGCGCCGACCCCGCCCAGGAGCTCGATCAGCAGGTCACGAGCCTCCGGAGCGTCGTCGAGCCACGCTCGGTGGTAGCGATCGGCGAGCTGGGCGGCCTGCAGCTGGAGCGCCCCGAGCTCCTCGTCGGAGAGGTACCAGTCACCGGCGAGCATGCGCTCGTGCTGAGTGCGGTCATCGTCGGGAGCAGAGGTGCTGAGCATGGGATCGAGCGTAGCGGGAGGGGGAGCGGGTCAGCCCAGCGCGCCGAACCACGGGCGGCAGACTCCCTCCTCGGTGGGGGCCGAGGTGATCTCCAGCAGGTGCCCGCTGTCGGTGCGCACGAACGTCGGCGAGTAGTTCGGGCAGTAGTTGTTCCACGGCTCCTCGACAGGCACCGGAGCGGGCTCGGTCACCCAGCGGACCCTGCCGCTCAGCGTCCTGTTCTGGGAGCGGAGCACGACCTGCCCGTTGTCCGGGCCCGGGTCGCCGTCGGGACCGTAGTGCATCTGGGAGCCCAGCACCACCGAGCCGTCGGCGTCGATCGTGAGCGTCGGAGTGTGGCGCGGTTCGGTGCCGTCGGCCGCCCGGATCACCTCGTCCCGGGACGTGACCGGGCCCCAGTCGCGAGGGTCGTCGGCGGTGCGCACGTAGCTGCGGCAGAGGTTTTCGGGACCGCAGATCTCATAGCTCATGGCCCAGCGGCCATCGCGCAGCCGGCGCACATTGGGCATGCCGGGCCGTGCGTCGGGATCCTCCAGCTCGATCGTCGGCGTCGGATCAGTCCAGGTCAGAGCGTCGGTCGAGGTCTGCTGAACGATCTTCTGCGAGTGGTTCTCCCCGTCGGTCTCGTCGCAGTACCAGAGCACCAGGGTGTCGTCGTCGGCCACCGCGAACTCCGGCTCCCACAGACCGCCCTCGTTCTCCGCGACCGCGGTGATCGCGATCCGCTCCCAGCTGCGGCCGAGGTCGGTACTCGCCCAGATCCGGATCGACATCCGTCGGTCCGTGGCGTCGGCGCCGACGGAGGCGCTCCAGAGCAGGGTGCCCTCGGGGAGGTCGCCGAGGGGCCGGGGCAGCTCGAACAGTGTGGCGCAGCACAGGCCCTCCCCGGCCTCGAGCGCTTCATCGGAGACGGTTCCCACCTGCGTGAACGTGGCGCCGCTGTCGGTCGACTCCCAGATCCCGCCATAACCGGAGGGGCCGTCGAAGGAGACCACCGAGGCGAGCAGGCGATCGTTCGCGGTGCGCTGGTGGGCCAGACGGATCACGCGCGGGTAGAGGCCGGTGTCGTCGAGCAGGAGCTGCGGGGGCCGGTCCTGCTGACGGCCGGTGCCACCGCGTCCGGGGCTGCCGGCACCGAGGGCGGGCGCAGCGACTCCGAGAGCGGCAGTGCTGGTCAGCGCTGCGGTCAGGACGGTGGTGAGGGTTCGTCGTCGCATGGTGGGTCACTTCCTGGTCTGCAGCCGGAACATGGCCCAGCTGATCGGGGGCAGAGGCGCGGTGAGGCCGTCCGGGGTGACGGCCGCGCCGTCATGCGGGCGGGGGACGACGGCGTCGGGGTCGTCGGCCGTGTTCACCGCGTGGGGGTCGTCCTCGTGGAGGATCGAGGCGTCCAGGAGCTCGAGATCCCCGAAGCCTCCGAGCGGCACGACGAGGTCAAGCGCCTGGTCGGGGGAGCGGTTCACGGCGAACACCGTGAGCCGCCCGGCGTCCTCGTCCCAGGTGGCCACCGCATCGAGGAGGGTGGCCGTTCCGTGCTTCGCAGTGTCGATCGTGGGCGAGTCGATCGCGGTGCGCAGCACCTGCCCGCTCGCATGCCGGGAGGTCATGGCGAAGGGATGGAAGATCGTCTGCCGCCAGGCCGGGCCGCCCGGGGTGGTGCGGATCGGGCCGAGCACGTTGACCAGCTGCGCCTGCGAGGCCGAGGCCACGCGATCGGTATGCCGCAGCAGGCTGATCAGCAGCGATCCCACCACCACGGCGTCCTGCGCGGTGTAGGTGGATTCGGCGAAGCGGGGCGCCTCCGGCCAGTCGTCGCCGCCCGGCTCCTCGCCGGTGTCGCCGTCGGGATTGGTCACGTTCCACTCGTCGAAGCTGATCTGGAGGCGCTTGTCGCGCTTGAGGGTGGCTCGCACGTGATCGCTCGTGGCCACGACCGCTTCGATATAGGAATCCATGTCGACTGCCGACGCGAGATACGAGGCCGCATCGCCCTCCTCGCCGCGGTAGTACACGTGCGCCGAGAGCATGTCGATGTCGTCGTAGCAGGCCTCGAGCACGGCCTGCTCCCAGGCCCCGAAGGTGGGCATCGAGGAATGGGAGGAGCCGCAGGCCACGAGTTCGAGCTCGGAACCGGTGCGGCGCATCGCCCGGGCGGTCTCCGCAGCGAGCCGGGCGTAGTCCTCGGCGGGGCGGTGACCGATCTGCCAGGGCCCGTCCATCTCGTTGCCCAGGCACCACATACGGATCCCGTACGGCTCGGGATGACCGTTGGCCGCCCGACGATCCGCGAGCTCCGTGCCGACCGGGGCGTTGGCGTACTCGAGCACGTCGAGGGCCTCCTGCACCCCGCGGGTGCCGAGGTTGACGGCGTACATCGGCTCGACGCCCGCCTTCTCCGCCCAGGCCATGAACTCGTCCAGGCCGAAGGCGTTGGTCTCGGTGGAGTGCCAGGCGAGATCGGGACGGCGCGGGCGCTGCTCGGCCGGGCCGACGCCGTCCTCCCAGCGATAGCCGGAGACGAAGTTGCCGCCGGGATAGCGGACGGAGCTCACCCCCAGCTCACCGGTCAGCGCCAGGACGTCCTGGCGGAACCCGTCGGCGTCGGCCGAGGGATGGCCGGGTTCGAAGATCCCGGTGTACACGCAGCGCGCCATGTGCTCGACGAAGCTGCCGAAGGTGCGGCGGCGCACGGGACCGACCCGGTGCGCCGGGTGGAGGTGGACTGTGCCGTGCAGGGTCATCGGTGACTCCTTCGGCCGCGGTGTTCGACGGTGGAGGTGCTCCGCGGCCGGGTGCTTGCCGAGCTTAGTTCAACGATGTACCTTGTGCCACACCTCACAGTGAACTTTCTGGGACGAGGGGTCGGACGGCCGATGGGGGCCTCCCGACGAAGCACCCCGGAACGGCGCGTGCCCACCGGGTGGCCTCGAGGACGAGGCAGATCGGATGACGATGAGACGACGACGTTTCCTCACCGGTGCCGCCGGGGCCGCAGCGGCCGCCGCCGCGGGTGTCACGGCAGGCTGCGGCAACCTTCATTCCTCCGACCCCGACGTTCTGACCTTCATGTTCCGCGGTTCCACCGAGGAGCGCGACGTGTTCTCACGGGCTGTCGCGGTGTTCGAGGAGCGCACCGGCTACGAGGTCCAGATCATCTCTACCTCGGCGGATCAGTACGCCACCAAGCTGCAGACGGCGATCCTCGGGAACTCCGTGCCGGATGTCTTCTACCTCGAGCCGCCTCGCACGATGGCGTACGTGACCAACGGAGTGCTCGCGGACCTCACGCCCTATGTCGAGGCGACCGATCTCCCGGTCGACGACATCTGGACCGCGGGCCTGGACCTCTACCGTTTCGACGGCGAGCAGATCGGGAAGGGCCCGTTGTACGCGATGCCCAAGGACCTCGGCCCCTTCTCCTTCGGCTATAACAAGACCCTCTTCGAGGAGATGGGTGTCGAGCCCCCGGATCCGGACGTGCCGCTGGACTGGGACGAGTTCCTCGAGCGCTGCCAGGCGCTTACGGGGGACCGTGACGGCGACGGCGCCACCGACGCCTGGGGCACCTCGGTGAACATCGGCGCCGAGATCCACTCCTATGTGTGGTCCAACGGCGGGGACTGGCTCAGCGAGGACGCCCGCACCATCACCATCGACACTCCCGAGTTCGCCGAGGCGCTGCAGTACATCGTGGACCTGCGCGAGGTGCACGGCGTGACCCCGTCGATCAACGAGACCGAAGGGATGGACGGATATCAGCGCTGGCTCCGGGGACAGATCGGCTTCTTCCCTGTCGCCCCGTGGGATCTGACCCTGTACCGCACGCTCGACTTCGAATTCGACCTGTGCCCCTACCCGGCCGGTCGCACCGGGGTCTCCGCGACGAACATCGGCTCGCTGGGCATCGGCGTTTCGGCCAAGAGCCTCCGGCCGGACCGGGCCGCCGAGCTCGCGATGTTCCTGGCATGCGACCCCGAGGCACAGGCGATCATCGTCGGCGAGGGCCAGACCATCCCCAACACGCGCTCCCACGCCGCCGAGTGGGTGAAGGACACCTCGATCGAGCCGCGGAACAAGCAGGAGTATCTCGACATCGTCGAGGACTACGGACACTTCGTGCCCAACGCCCTCACGTACACACCGGAGTGGATGGATGCCTTCTTCACCAACATCCAGCCCGTCCTCGAGGCCCGCGCCGACGTCGGTGAGTACCTCGCGGCGACCCAGCCGGTTATGCAGGACTTCCTGGACAGCGCCCGCGAGCAGTTCCGCATCGACCAGGAGGCGAACGCCCGATGAGCGCCACCACGACCACGGGGACCGGCGATCTCCACCGCTCTGAACGGAGGTGGGGGCGTCTGTTCATCGCCCCGCCCGTGATCGGCTTCGCCCTCTTCGCCCTCGCCCCGCTGCTGTTCTCCCTGTACGCGGCGTTCACGCACTGGAACGGGCTCTCCGCCCCGCTGTTCTCCGGGTTCGCGAACTTCCGCACCATGGCCGGCGACCCGCAGTTCTGGCAGTCCCTCGGCAACACCCTCTTCCTCATGATCGGGGTGCCGATCGGCCTGGCGATCTCCCTGATCCTCGCTCTCGCGCTGAACCGGCAGATGCCCGGTCGCGCCGCCTTTCGGGTCATCTACTACCTGCCCGGCGTCTCGTCGGTCGCAGCCATCGCGATCCTGTGGCAGTGGGCGCTGAACGGGGACTTCGGCCTGGTCAACCAGCTGCTGGCCGCCGTCGGCATCGACGGGCCCAACTGGCTCGCCGAGAAGCACTGGGTCAAGCCGGCGCTGATCCTCATGGGGGTCTGGAAGGGCATCGGCTTCTCCACGCTGCTCTACCTCGCCGCGCTGCAGTCCGTGCCGCGCACCCTGCTAGAGGCCGCGATGCTCGACGGAGCCGGCGCCTGGCTGCGCTTCCGCCACGTGATCCTGCCGATGCTCAGCCCGGTCACGTTCTTCCTGGTCGTCACCGGGATCATCGGCGGGGCGCAGATGTTCGCGGAGATCAACATCATGACCCCGACGGGCGGTCCGGAGTTCGGCTCCGCCACCATCGTCTGGTACATCTGGCAGCAGGGCTTCCAGAACCTCCAGCTGGGGTACGCGACCGCCATGAGCCTGGTCCTGGGGCTGATGATCTTCCTGGTCACAGCCGTCCAGTTCTACCTCAACTCCCGCAACATTTTCACGGTGGAATGAGGAGGCCCCCATGGCTACCACCAGCGCCATCCCGACCACGCCCCTGCAGACCTCCGGGGTCGAGCCCGACGCGGTGCGACGCCGACGGCGTCGGAGCGATCGCCGCTTCGGCTCCACGGCCGACGTCGTCATCTTCATCGCCCTGTGCCTGGGCGCCTTCACCATGCTGCTGCCGCTGGCGTGGATGCTCTCCACCTCTCTGAAGACGCAGGAGAATGTCTTCCTCCTGCCGCCGCAGTGGATCCCGCGCCCTGCCGAATGGGGGAACTACCTGCGGATCTGGGAGGCCGGGCCGTTGCTGCGAGGCATCGTCAACTCCTCGATCGTCTCGCTCACGGTGATCACCATCGGCACGATCACCTCCTGCTACGCGGCCTACGGCTTCTCAAAGATGCGGATCCCCGGGAAGAACGGGATCTTCCTGGCCCTGCTGGGCGGCATCATGATCCCCTTCCCAGCGCTCATGATCCCCACCTTCATGCTGTTCTCGACGATCGGCTGGGTGGACACCCTGCTGCCGCTCATCGTGCCCGGCCTGTTCGGCAACCTCATGATGGTGTTCTTCCTGCGCCAGTACTTGATGAGCGTGCCCGATTCGCTCATCGAGGCGGCGGTGATCGACGGAGCCACCCACCCGCAGATCTTCGCCCGTATCGTGCTGCCACTGATCCGCCCCGCGATCGCCGCGCAGCTGATCCTGTGGTTCATGGGCACCTGGAACGACTACCTGGGCCCGATCATCTACCTGAACTCGGAGAACGTGCAGACCCTTCAGCTGGTGATCGCGAACTTCAACGCCACCTACGCGGTCCAGACCGACTATCCGCTGATCATGGCGGCCTCGATCGTGGCACTGCTGCCGGTGCTCGGCGTGTTCCTGCTGTTCCAGCGGCAGATCATCGAGTCCATCGCCCTGACCGGCAACAAGGCGTGAGGCGGTGACGGGGGCGGGGACCGGGATCACGGCGACCGGGCACACGGCTGCCGGAGCGCCCGAACCAGCCGGAGCGGCGGAGGGGTCTTCAGCTGCTGGGGGCGTGATGGCGGCTCTGGCCTGGGTGCCGCGCCTGGTCGCGCTCCACCTGGCATGGGTGGCTCTCGTCCTTCTGGGCGCCGTCGTGGCCGGCATCGCGCCGGCCACGACCACGCTGGTCGCCGTGCTGCGCAGGCGGGACGAGCTCGAGGCGGTCGACGGATCGCGCGGACTCGTGGCCGCCGTGCTGCGTCGCTACCGCGTAGAGTTCATGCCTGCCAATCGCGCGGCAGGCCCCTTTGTGCTGATCGCGCTGGCAGCGGCAGCGAACGTGGCCCTCGGAGTTGCCGGCGCGCTGCCGGAATGGTTCTTCCCGGCAGGGTTCGCCGTGTCGATTCTGCTCGCGGCGGGCATGACGCTCGCGGCCTTCCACGCGATCGCCCTGCACGAGCTGCGGCCGTCGGCCCCGGCACCGACCATCTGGCGCGGTGCGCTCGCCGGTGTGGTGCTGCTCCCGCTCGCCTCGGCATCCTTCACGATCACCGTCCTCGCGGCGCTGACGATCTCGGCAGTCATCCAGCCGCTCGCGCTGTTGGCCGGAGGTGGGATCCTGATCGCCGTGACCAGCTCCCTCCTCGTGCGCTCCTGGCAGATCCGGCTCGATGCCGCCATGCCCCGGCCAGCGGTGGCGCTATGAGCACGCCCCGCCCGCGCAACGTCACCATGCGGGACATCGCCGAGCAGCTCGGCGTGTCGATCAAGACGGTCTCGAACGTGGTCAACGACCGGCCCAATGTCGGGCCGCTCACCCGGGTCCGGGTCCAGGAGGCGATCCGCGTGCTGAACTACCGCCCCCAGGTCGGAGCGCAGCAGATGCGCACCGGCACCAGTGGACTCATCACGCTGGCGATCCCGTCCCTGGCCGGCACGTACTTCTCCGAGCTCGCGCAGGCCTTCGCCGACGAGGCGCAGCGGCGTCGGCGCAGCATCATGCTCCACAGCACCGCAGGCGGTCGCGAGGAGGAGCACAGCGTGCTGGCCGGATTCACGCGGGTGCTCGGCGACGGCGTCGTGTTCAATCCGCTGCTGATCGGCGAGGACAGGCTCGCCCACCTCGGCCGCACCATCCTGCCCACCGTGTTCATCGGTGAGCACGTCGAGGAGGCAGGTCTCCCCGCCGGCAGTGACTACGTGCGCACCGACAATCGCGGCGCCGCGCACGAGGCGACCGCCCACCTGCAGGCCCTGGGGCGACGCCGCATCGCCTATCTCGGCGCCCTCGACTCCTCCGAGGCCCAGCAGGCACACTCCACCAGCCGACTGCGGCTGGACGGGTACGACCGAGCGCTCAAGGCCGCGGGCGGGGTCTCCCCGGTGATCCAGACGGTGCCCGGCTGGAACCAGGAGGGCGGTCTCGAAGCTGTGCGCACCCTCCTGCAAGAGCACCCGGAGGTCGACGCAATCGTGTGCGGCAACGACGACCTCGCCCGGGGTGCCCTGTTGGGCCTGCGCGGGATGGGGATCGACGTGCCCGGCCAGGTCTCGGTGATCGGTCATGACAACATCCTCGAGGCCCCGTTCACCTCGCCGCCGCTGACCACCATCGATCCGGACAAGCGGAACCTGGCCGCGACGGTGCTGGACCTGCTGCTCGAACGCATCGGCGGCCATGACGGGCCGCCCCGCGTTGTCGAGGCCCCTTACAGACTCGTCGAGCGGGGGAGCACAGCAGCGCGCCGGTGAGGCCAGCGGCAACGGCGCGCTCTCTTGACACCGGCGACCAGGCCGGGAAAGATTATGCAAGACGCTTTCGAAATGGGAGCCCGTCCGGCCGAAAGGTGGATCATGACATCGACGTCACCTCCAGCCGCGCCCCTGCGCGTCGGCGTCATCGGGACCGGAGGGATCTCCCGCGCCCACGCGCCCGGGTGGATCGAGACCGGTTCCGACCTGCACTGCTACAGCCTCGAGGGAGCGCAGGAGTTCGCTGAGCAGTTCGGTGCGACCGTCCATGCGAGCCTCGAGGACCTCTTCGCAGCGGTCGACGTCGTGGACGTCTGCACGCCCACCGCGGTCCACGCCGAGATCGTCCATCAGGCCCTCGATGCCGGCAAGGACGTCGTGTGCGAGAAGCCGCTGGCACTGACCACCGAGGACGCCCGCGCCGTCGTCGAGCACGCCGAGCGCGTGGGCCGTTCCCTGTTCCCCGCGCACGTCGTGCGGTACTTCCCGCAGTACGCCGCCGCGCATCGTGCCGTCGGCTCCGGATCGATCGGGCAGCTCGCCGTGCTGCGCTTCGAGCGCACCGGGTCCTTCCCCACCCAGCCCTGGTTCGCCGACGAGTCGCAGTCCGGCGGCATCGTCATGGACCAGATGATCCACGACATCGACCAGGCGATCTGGCTCGCCGGGCCCGTGGAGCGGGTCTACGCGCAGCAGTCCGTCTCGACCGCAGCGGACACCGTGCGCACCGCCCACGCCGTGCTCACCCACACGAGCGGCGCGATCAGCCACTGCCGTGGCCTGTGGGGCCCGCCCGGCACCCGCTTCCGCTACACCTTCGACCTCGCCGGTGACGGCGGCCGCCTGCAGTACGACTCGGCGGGGGACCCGGGTGTCGTCTTCGACGAGGTCGCGACCACGACTCAGCGCAGCGGGGACGGCTTCCTGCCCGACGTGAGCGGCATGCGCAGCCCCTACGCCGAGGAGATCCTCGAGTTCGCGGCGGCGCTCAGGGCCGACGGCCCCACCCGGGTCAGCGCGGCCGACGGCGCCTACGCCGTGGAGATCTCCCGCGCGGCCCTCGAATCCCTGCGCACCGGACGGAGCATCACATGCTGACCGCATCGCCCACCACGGACACGCTGAAGATCGCCCTCATGAGCTGCGCGCACACCCACGCCGGGGCCTACGCCGCACGGCTCGAGGCGCGCGAGGACATCGACCTCGTGGTCGCCAATCCGGACGGCTTCGGCGACGTGCGAGGAGTCAGCGTCGTCGGCTCCTATGACGAGGCGTGGAACGCCTGGCCCGGCGGTCCCGACGCGATCGTCGTGACCAGCGCCAACGCTCACCACCGGGACCTCGTGCTCGAGGCTGCCCGCCGCGGCGTGCACGTGCTGTGCGAGAAGCCGCTGGCCACCACCGTGCCCGACGCGAACGCCATGGTCGCCGCCTGCCGCGAGGCCGGCGTGGTGCTCATGACGGCCTTCCCCGTGCACTTCGCCCCCGCCGTCCAGACCTTGCGTGCCGCGGTCGAGGACGGTGCGCTCGGCGAGGTCATCGGCATCACCGGCACCAACAACGGCAAACTGCCGGACACCCGGGCCTGGTTCACCGACGTCGAGCTCGCCGGCGGCGGCTCCCTCGTGGACCACACCGTGCACATCGCCGAGATCCTCGACTCGATCTTCGGCGAGCCAGCGACCGTCCACGCCACTACCAACCGCATCCTGTGGGCCGACCGGGCCGGCGAGGGCGCGGAGACCGGCGGACTGGTCACGCTCACCTACGCGTCCGGTCTGGTCGCCACGATCGACTGCTCCTGGTCCCAGCCGGCCGAGGCCCCCACCTGGGGCGGCCTGCGCATCCAGGCCGTCGGCACCGGTGGCCAGCTCCAGGTCGACGCCTTCGCCGAGCACGTCGGCGGGCCCGGGCGCTGGCTGCCCTACGGCGTGGATTCTGATGCTGCGCTGCTCGAGGCGTTCCTCGGCGCCGTGCGCGACGGCCGGGCCGTCGAGCCCTCGGGCGACGTGGGCCTGCGCACCGTGCGTGTGGTCGCGGCGGCCCAGGAGTCCGTGCGGACGGGCCAGCCCGTGGAGCTCGCGAGCATCTGAGGGTCTGCAGGCCTGACGGGCTGAGCGCTTGAGGGTCCGCTGGCCAGTAGAGCTGGCGCATCCAGGCATCCAGGCATTCACGACTCATGCGCTGGCGCAGCGGCTCAAGGGGCTGGCGGTGCCGGCCGGCGAGGCCTGCCTGACTTCTCCGTTCGCAGCCGGGCGGCATCAGGGCTGGGTATCCTATGGGAAAACGGATAGCCGGTCCGTGTGGGAATGCGGCGCCGGTCAGCGCATCTGCGCACGAAAGGACTCGCCTCATGGCCATCAGACGACAGGTGCTGCGCGACGAGGTCGAGGAGCTCATGCTCCAGCGGCTGCTCGAATCGCGCTGGGCACCGGGCTCCCGTCTGAGCATCGACGGACTGGCTCGTGACCTCGAGGTCTCCCCCACCCCGGTGCGGGAGGCGATGGTCTCGCTCGAGCGGTCCGGACTGGTGGAGTACGTGGCGCTGCGCGGCTACGTGGTGGCCCCGATGCTCGACGACGAGCAGATCACCGAGCTGCTCGAGGCCCGCAAGATCATCGAGATCGCCGTGCTGGATCGTGCCTTCGAGCACTGGGACGACTTCCTGACGGACCTCGAGGCCGCGCACGCTGCGCACGCCGAGATCATCGCCCGTATCGACGCCGCCGGCGAGGTCGACTACGAGCTGGTGCGCGAGCACTTCCAGGCCGACTGGGGCTTCCACCAGACCCTCTACAAGTACGCGGACAACCGCTACCTCGGCCAGATGTTCGAGAGTCTGCGCACCCACACGCACCGCATGCGGCAGACCTGGGAAGGCGGACCCATGCAGCTCGACGCCCGCGAGGCGTACGAGGAGCACGGAGAGATCCTGGCGAAGGTGCGCCGGCACCACCATGACGCGGCGCTGAAGGCGCTCACCGACCACCTCGACGCGGTGCTGGTGCGCTCGCTCGCTACCGTCGAGCACGGGCCCGCGCAGAGCTGATCGTTGGCCCCGCGACCGGCGATCAGCGCCCCTCGAGCGGGTCGCCTCCCTGATTCGGCAGGCGTAGCCGGAGGAACTCGGAGTGGACGTCGAGCGAACGGCTGACCCTGGCGACGGCGTCGCGCTCGATGCGATCCAGCTCCTCGCTGAGCGAGCCCAGCTGGCGATCGATGCTGTTCAGGTTCGCCACCGCCTCCTCGCGCGCCTCGCCGGCGGCGGGGGCGAGGAACCCGGCCGTGTCCTCGAGGGCGCGCACCAGCTCGGGGACGTAGCGGTCGGCGATCCCCTCGAGCATCAGCATGTCGGCGTCCGAGGTGCGGCGGGACTGCAGCGACGGGGATCCCACCAGGGCGTTCACCCGCTGCAGCAGCAGCTCGGCGCGGTCGAGCACCGGTTTCACCAGGGGGTCGGGCCGGCCGCGTCGCATCCGGGAGAGCCGGCGGTGCTCGTGCTTCGTGGACTTCACCATCTTCTCGAGCACCGGCAGTGTGCCCGCAGGGATGTCGGTGCGGGCCGAGCTCAGCCGGGCCGGCGCATGGCTGCGGTTGCGCAGGAGGAAGGCCGTGCCTCCGCCGACGACGACACCGATCCCCAGCCCCGCCAGCAGGGGCGCCAGGAGGCCGGCGCCGCCGATCAGGCTGCTCACGCCGAGCACCATGAAACTGGTGATGCCGAAGGTTCCGCCCAGGACGGTGGGCACGCCGACGGTCAGCCAGCGGCCACGCCGGCGACGCACGGTGACGGACCGTGAGGCAGGGTCATGGACCGTGCCGACCAGCGGGCGCTGGGCAGGGTTCCAGGAGGGAATGCCGGTCCTGGCCGGCTGGGCACTCGGGGTGCGGCCCTGCTCGCTCATGATCACCCGCCGCTCTCTCGTGGGATGAACCAGGATATCGCGGGCGGCGGTGCATCGCCTGGGGGTTACCCGCCCCCTTCGGAGCGCGGGCAGCCCCACTCCCAGTGCAGGACGTTCGCGCTCAGCGCGCGGCGCGGGTCCTCAGCAGGCAGCGCGGCGTCGACGGGCGCAGCGAGCTCGAGCGGCGCAGTGGCCCTTCAGGCGGCGGTGTGGGCCTCGGCGATGCGCAGCAGCTCGAGGTAGCCGTCGAGCTCCCAGGCGGTACGGCCGACGAACAGGCCGGTGACGTGCTCGATCCCGAGCAGACCTGCAGCGTTGTCGAGGTTCACGGAGCCGCCGTAGAGCAGGCCGGCGACCTTCCCGGTGTACTCCGCACCCAGGGCGGCGAAGGGCTCGACGAGCTCTTCGACGGTGGCGGGCCGGCCCTTCTCCCCGATCGCCCAGATCGGCTCGTAGGCGATCACGACGCGCGAGAGCTCTTCGACGCTCAGACCCTCGAGCGCACCGCGCGCCTGGTCGAGGATGAACTCGCTGGAGCCCCCGGCCTCCTTCACGTCGGCGCTCTCGCCGATGCACAGCAACGGGGTCAGGCCGTGGCGCAGGGCCGCGGCGACCTTGAGACGAGTGGTCTCCACGGTCTCGCCGAAGTGCTCGCGACGCTCGGAATGCCCGATCTCGACGATCTGCGCACCGGCGTCCTTCGCCTGGGGCACGGACACCTCGCCGGTCCAGGCGCCGGCATCCTCCCAGTGCGCGTTCTGCACGCCGAGCAGCACCGGCGAGTCCTCGCCGAGGATCCCGCGCACGGTGGTGGTCGCGGTGAACGACGGGATCACGAAGGGCTGCACCCCCGCCGGTGCCTGCGCCGCGTCGCCGCCGAGCGCCTCGCGCAGGCCCTCCGACCAGGCGCGTGCCTCGTCGAGCGTCTTGGTCATCTTCCAGCTGGTGCCGATCCACAGGGTGCTCATGCGGGGTCCTTCCGGGTCAGGTGAGGCGAGTATGCGTCAAGGCGAAGGCCAGCGGGAGGGCGAGGCCTGGGCTGAGGCGGGGCGTGCGGCGGTCAGGCCTGCTCGAGGGAGCCGTCGTAGGCGCAGATCGCGTCGACCTTCGCGGCGGAGGAGGACTCGGGATCGAACTCGAGGTCCAGCCACACCTTGATCAGCTCCTGGGCGGCCTGCAGACCGATCACGCGCTGACCCATGCACAGCACCTGCGCGTTGTTGGACAGCACCGAGCGCTGCACGGAGTAGAGGTCGTGCGCGGTGACGGCGCGGATGCCGGGGACCTTGTTCGCGGCGATCGCGACGCCGAGGCCGGTGCCGCAGATCAGCAGCGCCCGGTCGGCCTCGCCGGCGGCGACCTTCTCCGCGGCGGCGACCGCGACGTTCGGGTAGTAGGTGCCGTCATCTGCCGATCCGACGCCCACGTCGACGACGGACTCGACGCGGTCGTCGGCCTCGAGCAGGGCCTTGAACTCTTCCTTGTAACCGTAGCCGGCGTTGTCGCCGCCGACGATGATCTTCAGTGCCATGAGAGGTGCTCCTTGGGAACGGGTCGGGTGGGAGGCCGGGTCCACGGGGGATGCCGGGCCCGGGGATCTGGTGGTCAGGTGGATGGTCAGGGAGGCGAGGTGGCCGGGCGGCCAGGGGGCGAGGCGGTCAGCCGAGGTGCAGGCCGAGCTCCGTCATGAGGATCGAGAAGGAGATCGCGCCGGGATCGGGGGTGCCCAGCGACTTGTCGCCGAGCACGCGGGCGCGGCCGAGGGTCGCGGTGATGTCGGCGGTCGCATCGGCCGCCTCGCGGGCCGTGGCGGCGGCCTCGATAATCGCCTCGGAGGCATTGTCCCCCGTGAAGGCCTCGGACAGGCGTGCCCGGAAGGGGACCAGGGCATCGACCATGGTCTTGTCGCCGACCTTCGCGCCGCCCAGGCGCAGCACCGCAGCGATGCCCGCGTCGAGCGCGTCGACGACCGTGCGCGCCGTGCAGCCGGCGTCATCCGCGAAGACGCCGCCGGCGGCGGTGAGCGCGCCGCCCCACAGCGCGCCCGAGGTTCCCCCGGCGGATTCTGCCCAGGCCTCGCCCGCGCGAACCAGCAGGGTGCGGGCCCCGGCGCCGTCCTGCAGCGCGGTCCGAGCGGCGGCCGCGGCGCCCTTGGAGCCGTAGGCCATGCCCTGGCCGTGGTCGCCGTCGCCGGCGATCGCATCGATCCGGCCCAGCTCGGCCTCCTCGCGGGCGCAGACGCGCTCGAACAGGGCGAGCGCATCGGAGACCTGCTCGGCGACGCGGCGGGACTCCTCGGTGGCCTGGGGAGTCTCGTCGGCTCCGGCCTCCCAGAAGGTCTCACGACGGGGCCGGTCGAGCGCCGGCATCGCGCCGCGATGGAAGGCGGGGGTGTCGACGGGGGCCAGCCAGTGCTGCTCGAGCTCGTCGTCCAGGAACACCAGGCTGAGCGACAGTCCGGCCATGTCCAGGCTGGTGATGAACTCGCCGACCTCGGGACGCACCGGGGTGATGCCCGCCGTCTCGAGGAGTTCGGCGGCCTTCGCGTAGACGACGAAGAGCTCCTCGTACTTCACGGTGCCGAGCCCGTTGACGATCACGGCCGCGCGGCCCTGGTAGCCGCCGTCGGTGCGCTCGGGCTGCTCGGCGAGAACGCCCTGGACCAGCAGGGAGGCGATCTCGTCGGCCGTGCCGATCACCTCGTCGCGCACGCCGGGCTCACCGTGGATGCCCAGGCCCACGCCCATCTGGCCGTCCTCGACGTGGAACAGCGGCTCGGAGGCGCCGGGCAGGGTGCAGCCGTCGAAGGCGACGCCGAAGGAGCGGGTGGCGTCGTTCGCCTTCCATGCGATCCGCTCGGCCGTGTCGAGGTCTGCGCCGGCCTCGATCGCGGCACCCGCGATCTTGAAGACGGGCAGGTCACCGGCGATCCCGCGACGGTCCCGGTGGTTCTCGGGAGTGTTGGAGACGATGTCGTCGCTGACGCGGATGATCCGCACGTCGATGCCCTCGGCGCGCAGCTTCTCCGCGGCTGCGCCGAAGTGGAGCACGTCCCCGGCGTAGTTGCCGAAGCCGAGGACCACCCCGCCACCGTTCTCGGCGTTGCGCGCCACCGAGTAGACCTGCGAGGCCGACGGGGAGGCGAAGACGTTCCCGCAGGGTGCGCCGTGGGCCATGCCGGGGCCCACCCAGCCGGCGAAGGCGGGGTAGTGGCCGGAGCCGCCGCCGATCACCAGGGCGGGCTGGCCCTGCGGGGTCTGCGTCGCCCGGACCACGCCGCCGTGCACGACGGCGACGTGGTCGGGGTGGGACAGGGCGAGGCCGCGGACCGCGTCGGTCGCGAAATCGGCCGGATCATTGAAGAGATAGGTCATCGGTGAGATTCCTTCACGGGGCGCTCGATCGGAGGGCCGACGACGCGCGGTCGGTCGCCGTACAGGGGAGTACCCCAGGGCGCTCCCAATATCCTATAGGACATGTTGGAGGATCGGCTGAGGGCTGAGGGCTGAGGGCAGAGGGCAGAGGCCGACGGGCGGACGAGCTGAGGGCCGACGGGCGGACGCACGGAGGCGAGGGCAGGCAGGGAGCAGGGCCCTGCCTGCCCGGGGGTCAGACGACGAGCCAGACGAGGGACACCAGGATCATCGCGCTGAACCCGAGGATCGAGGTCATCACGGTCCACGTGCGCAGGCCGTCGGCCACCGAGAGCCCCAGGAACTTCGTGGCGATCCAGAACCCGGAGTCGTTGATGTGGGACAGCGAGACCGAGCCCAGGCCGATGGCCAGGATGATCAGGGCGACCTGGAGGGAGGAGTAGTCCCCTGCCAGGACCGTGCCCTGGACGATCCCCGCGGCGGAGAGCGTCGCCACCGTGCCGGAGCCCTGGGCGACCTTGAACGCCAGTGCGACCAGGAAGGCGAGCAGCAGGATCGGCACGCCCGCGCTGAGCAGCAGCCCGGAGACCGCATCGCCGACGCCGGTCTCGGTGAGCACCTTCGCGAACACGCCGCCGGCACCGGTGACCAGGATGACGATCGCCGCCGGGCCGAGTGCGCCGTCCATCACCTCGCTGATCTGCTGCTTTCCCCACCCGTGCATGATCCCGAGCAGGTACATGGCGATCAGGGTGGAGACCAGCAGGGCGAGGGCCGGGGCACCGATGAAGGAGAGCACGTTCGCGGCGGAGCTGCCCTCGGGGAAGACGAGGGTGCCCACGGTCCCGCAGGCGATCATGACGATCGGCAGCAGGATCAGCGTGACGACGAGGCCCGCCGGAGGCCGGCTCCCGTCCGTGGCGGCGGCTGTTCCCGCGGCACCCGTTCCGGCTGCGCCGGCGTCCGTCGGGGCCTCCGGCGAGAGGCTGCCCGCCGAGCCCGATGCGGAGCGTCCGCCCGCGGAGGACGCCGCCGCGTCGACGGCGACGCGCTCCGTGCGGTCGAGGTGGGCGGCGCCGGCGCCCGCGTACTTCGTCTGGACCGCCGGGTCGAGCTCGAAGGTCCGGCTGCCGATGATGCGCGTGCCCGTGACATGCACGAGCAGGCCCATCGGGATCGCGAGCGCGATGCCCAGCACCGTGACCAGGCCCATCAGATCCTCGCCCAGCAGGGTCGTCGAACCGACGACGCCCGGATGCGGTGGGACGGTGTTGTGGATGAACACCATGAAGACCGCGATCGGCATGCCGATGGCGATGGGGGCGCGATGGCCCGCAGCCTTGGCGAACGCGAAGATGATCGGCACCAGGATGATGAAGGCGACGTCGAAGAAGATCGGGATCGCGACCAGGCCGGAGGCGATGAGCAGGGCCTGCGCCAGGCGCTTCTCGCCGAGCACTGCGGCGGCGCGGTGCGCGATCACCTCGGCGCCGCCGGTCCTCTCGATGATGCCGCCGAGCATGGCGCCGAGGCCCACCAGCAGCGCGACGCTGCCGAGGGTCCCTCCCATCCCGTCGATCATGAGGGGGACGACGTCCTGGATCGCGATGCCGCCGGCGAGGGCGGTGAGCACGGAGACGACCAGCAGGGAGAGGTACGCGGGCCATTTCAGGAAGATGACCGTGAACAGGAGGATCGCGATCGCGGCGACCGCGATCCCGATGAGGAGCAAGGGGTCCACCATTGGGCCTTTCTCGAGAGGCCGGGGCGACCTGGTCAGGCCGCCCCGGCGAGGTGAAGGGGTCGGCTCAGCGCTCGATCTTGTCGAGGTCGAGCATCGTGGCCAGCACCTTGTCCAGCTCCGCGTCGTCCCAGATCTTGGTCCAGTCCGGGTTGATGATGCTCTCGCGGCCGTAGTCCATGGCGCGCAGGCAGGCGTCGGAGAAGGGGTTCGAGCCGCGCAGCGCATTGGTCAGCGAGATGAAGATGTGCCCGTAGAACAGGGCCTTCACCGCCTTCTCCGGGATCCCGACCTCGTTGATCGCGTGGTCCATGGAGTCCTTGAGGAACTGTCCGATCATGCAGCCGGTGGTCTCGACCAGGGTGGGCTCGAGCTGGGCGAGCTGCTTGACGGTCACCCAGTGCACGTCGATCACGGGGGCGTAGATCGCACGGATCACGGCGGCGGTGCGCTCGCGGATCGCGTCGTCCTCGCCCTCGTAGGCGGCCACGACCTCCTGCGGGGCGGCGATGCCGCCGAAGGTGTCAGCCCACTC
The DNA here is from genome assembly GCF_002332425.1 of Brachybacterium alimentarium. Classification (GTDB taxonomy): domain Bacteria; phylum Actinomycetota; class Actinomycetes; order Actinomycetales; family Dermabacteraceae; genus Brachybacterium; species Brachybacterium alimentarium. Next base: position 28,636 of record NZ_NRGS01000018.1, read on the forward strand.
CTCCTTGGTGGTGCGCTCGAGGAACACCGACGGGTGGGCAGGATGCGCGCACGCCTGGTGGACGCCCTCGCGCTCGGTGAGCAGCCCGGCGTAGGCGGCGGCCGGATCCAGGGTGAGCAGTACCGAGCCGTCCTTCATGAGCGGGACGACCTGCTCGGAGACCTTCCCGAGGATGACGTCGGGGATCGCGAGGATGACGACGTCCGCCGCCTTCGCGGCGTCCTCGAGCTCGGTGACCTCGCGGCCCAGCTCGGCCAGACGCTGCTGACCGGCCTCGGAGGCCTCGACGTAGTAGACGGGGGCGTCGGTGAGGTTGAGGTTGTTCGAGACGCGGGTGCCCATCTTGCCGGCGGCGCCGACGACGGCCACCGAGATCGACGGATCGAGCTCGACCGTCTTGCCGAAGAGGGGGTTCAGTTCCTTGTTGCTGGTCATCAGGTGACTCCTTCGTGGGTGATGCCCCGGTGGGGCGGTGGATGCGGCCGATGCGGGCCGTTGGTGGGCGGGTGGCGGGTGGCGTGTGGACGCCTGAGGCGTCTGTCGGGTCAGCCGGCGTGGGCGTCGCGCCAGGCGCGCAGCGCCGCGAGGGTGCGATCGGTCCAGGCACGCTCCGTGGCGAGCGTGGTGTCGAGGTCGCCCTGCCAGGGCAGCCAGTGCTCGACGATCGCGCTGGGGGAGCGGCCCTCGCCGTAGACGGCCCCGAGCTCGTGCTCGAGGCCGAGCAGGCCCTCGCCGAGCGGGGCACCGGAGTAGGTGAAGCCCACCCAGCCCTCCTGGCGGGCGAAGGCGAAGTCCTTCACGTGCAGGTTCACGGTGCGGCGCGCACAGGCGTCGACCACCTGCTTGGGGTGCTCGAGCGCCGAGACGCAGTTCGCGGGATCCAGGCAGATCCCCACCCGGGGGGAATCCACCGCCTCGATCACCTCCAGCAGCGTCGACGTCGGCACCTGCTCGTAGGTCTCCAGAGCGAGGGTGACGCCTGCGGCCTCGAGCCGGGGGAGCACGGCGCGCAGTTCTGCTGTCGCGACGTCGGCCCCGTCGGCGATCTCCTGGGACTGGATCATCGAGCGCAGGGTGCGGGCCCCGAGCGCCTCGGCGATCCTGAGGTGCCGCTCGAGATGATCGCGGCCGATGGTGCGCGTGCCGAGCTCGAGCGCGATGCCCAGGATCTCGGCGCGCTCGCGCAGTTCTCGCAGGCCGTCGACGTCCAGCTCCTCGATGCGAGGGTCGTCGCAGATCTGGAACACGTCGCAGTCCAGCTGCGCCGCGCGGTCGATCATCCCGGCGATGTCGAGCGGAGCGGGGTTGTCCTCCTGGAACTCCCAGAACAGGGCGTAGCTACCGATGCCGATCGGGAAATGCTGGGTCATGCGCGGATCACTCCGTCGTGGGGTCGCGGGTCGTCAGGGTCCGAGGTGCTTTTCGGCCGGTACCGGGTCGTTCCGGTCCGACCGTCGCGCCGGACGATGTGACGACACTAAGCGCCCGACGGCAGATTGGTCAACCGGTTGGCCACTTCGCGGTGTGGAGTGGTGCGCAGAGGTAGGGCGGAGTGGAGCGCGCGGTCGTGTGCGGGGTGGACAGCGGAGTGGAGTGCGCGACGGAACGTGGGGTGGGCCGCAGGGAGAGCTTGGGCGGCTGTCGTCGGGCCGGTTCCGGGCAGCGGGTGACCGGTCTGCCGGTACTGTGAGGCGCTGTGAGCACCTCTTCGCAGCCCGAGCCGGTGACCGGCTCCGACGACGCCTCGACTCCACCGCGCTTCGGGCCCGGCCGAGTCGTGCAGTCGGGTCTGAACCGGTCTCCGAGCAGTGCCGTCGCCTATCGCCTGCTCGACCTGCTGCTGGGCGAATCGATGCGCCCCGGCGACCGGCTCCCGGGGGAGCGGGCGCTCGCCGAGGAGCTCGGCGTGGGCCGCAGCGCGGTGCGGGAGGCGATCTCGGCGCTCGAGGTGCTGGGCGTCGTGGAGACCCGCGCCGGCTCCGGCACCTACCTGCGTTCGAACACCTCGGAGCTGCTGCCCAGCACGTTGAGCTGGTCGCTGCTCATGGATCAGGAGCGCACCTCCGAGCTGAGCGTGGTGCGCGGCGCCCTCGAGCGCAGCGCCGCGCAGCTCGCGGCGCTGACGGCGACAGACGCGCAGAAGGCGGAGCTGGCGGGACTCGTCGAGGCCCAGCGCGCCGCGGCCGACGACCCCGAGGGCTATGTCGCGGCCGACGTCGCCTTCCATCGTGTGCTCGCCCAGATCGGCGGGAACGCCCTGGTCGGAGAACTGCTGGCCACCACGCGCACCTTGCTGCGCGTCTGGTTCGACCGCGCTGTCGACCGGCGTGAGGACATCGACCGGGCGATCGCCGAGCACGAGCTGATCGTCGAGGCCATCGCGTCGGGAGATGCTGTCGCTGCCGGCGACGCGATGGAACGGCATATGGCCACGGCGGCCGAGCGCATTCTGCGGGATTCTTCGCCGGAGTCCTGAGCCGCCGACGGGCAGGGTCGTCGCCCGGTGCTCGCCGGGCGCCCCGCCGCGGCGCTGCGCAGCAGGCGGTGCTCCTCGCGGGTCGTTGGCCGTCGGCCGTCGGCCGTCGGCGTCGAGCGCGGGCTCGCCGGCAGCCCACGTGCCGCCTCGTGCCCGCTGCCTTCCGTCCTCCGCGAGGGCTCGCTTCCTGCCGTCCTTCCCGCGGGCCCGTCGGCCCGGAGCTTCCCGCGACGTTCTGCCTGAAGGACTTCCCACGAAGGTCAACGATCCTATAGGATCGAGGGCAAAGATGACCTCACGAAGAGAAGGACAAGGATGTTCACTGCGGAGAACTGGCCGATCGGCGCCAACATGCTGTCGTTCGGCAACACCACGCCGGACGGCACCCCCACCCTCGAGGCCTCGTCGTCGGTCTGGGCCTCTCAGCTGCGCCAGGTCAAGGCGCTCGGCGTCGACCAGATCGACCCCACCGACGCATGGCTGCCGCTCGCGAAGCTGAGCGACGAGCGCGTCGAGGAGTTCCGCAGCGTGCTCGACGGGGAGGGCATGACGCTCTCCTCGATCTCCATGACCCGCAACTCGGTGGTGGACGTGAAGAACGGCGAGCAGAACGTGGCCGATGCGCTGCGCTTCATCGAGCTCGCTCCCAGCTTCGGCGTGCAGGTCGTGAACACCGGCTTCATGCAGGCCACCACCGAAGCGCAGAACAAGGCCATCTGGTTCTGGCTCGCCGACGGGCACGTCGACGACCCGGCGCTGCGCGACCTCGCGATCGAGCGCATCCGCACGCTCGGCGACGCGGCGCGCGACCAGGGCATCGAGGTCAGCCTCGAGATGTACGAGGACACCTATGTCGGCACCGCCGACGAGGCCGTCTCGTTCGTGAAGGACGTGGGCCACGAGTCCGTCGGCCTGAACCCGGACATCGGTAACCTGGTGCGCCTGCACCGCGAGGTCGAGCCGTGGGAGGACATGTTCGAGAAGGTCCTGCCGCACTCGAACTTCTGGCACATCAAGAACTACACCCGTGACTTCGACCCCGCGACCGGCGCCTACTCCTCGGCGCCCATGCCGCTGAAGTACGGCTACATCAACTACCGCAAGGTCATCCTCCGCGCCCTCGAGCTCGGATACTCCGGACCCTTCTGCTGCGAGCACTACGGTTCGGACTCCCTCGGCGTCATCGCCGAGAACGTGCAGTACATCCGCCAGGTGCTGGCCTCGGCCCTCGCCTGATCCGTCTCCCTCCCGAACAAAGGAGTTCACACATGACTCTCGAGATCACCCGCATCCAGCCCTTCCCCGACGAGCGCACCGTGATCGTCACCGGCGCCGGCGCCGAGCGCGGCATCGGCCGCAAGGTGGCCCGCAAGCTGGTGGCCGACGGCTGGAGCGTCGTCGCCGCCGACATCGACGGGCCCGCCGTCGAGTCCTTCGCCGCAGACCTCGCCGCCGAGAGCGGCGCGAAGGTCGTCGGCGTCGGCGTCGACATCTCCGACCAGGCCGCCGTGGACGCCGCCTTCGAGCGCATCGACGCCGAGATGCCCCCGATCGCAGCCCTGGTCAACCTCGCCGGGATCCCCAGCCCCCACTCGATCCTCGAGATCACCTCGGAGATCTGGGACAAGGTCATGGACGTCAACGGCAAGGGCACCCTGCTGATGATTCAGGCCGCGGCCAAGCGCATGATCGACGGCGGCTTCGGCGGACGCATCGTCAACACCGCCTCGATCACCGCCCTCGACGGCGGCGGCACCTTCTCCAAGACCGGCTACGCCGCCGCGAAGGCCGCCGTGCAGGGCCTCACCCGCGGCGCGGCCCGTGAGCTGGGCCAGTACGGCATCACCGCCAACGTGATCCTGCCCGGCCCGATCGACACCGACATCATGGGCGGAACGCTCACCGACGACCGCAAGGAAGGGATGAGCGCCAACATCCCGCTGCAGCGCGTGGGTCAGCCCGAGGAGGTCGCCGGTCTGATCGCGTTCCTGGTCAGCGAGGATTCCAGCTTCGTCAGCGGCACCTCGATCAACGTCGACGGCGGCAAGCACATGCACTGAGACGCGCAGGCCCCGGGGAGGGTTCCCCGGGGCCCCGTCGTCCGTGCACCGTCGCACCGCACTCCCGCAGCACGACCCTCAAAGGAGAGAAATCCATGGCCGACTCGACCCTCTCGGGCGCCCTCGAATTCGCGAAGATGCTCGCCGCCGGCGGCTTCCGTCTGGATCCGATGGAATCCGCCCCGTCCATCGAGGACATCCGTCGCCTCGCGAAGAAGCGCCTGCCCACGATGGCCTTCGACATCATCGATGGCGCCTCGAACCACGAGATCACCCTCGACGCGAACACCCGTGACCTGGCCGAGGTGCGTTTCCGCCCCCGCTGGCTCACCGACATCTCCTCGATCGACATCTCCACCGAGGTCGACGGCATGGCCCTGCAGCGCCCCTACGTGCTGGGCCCCCTCGGGCTGCAGCGGATGATCGGCGGGGAGGGCGAGCTGGGCGCGGTGCGCGCCGCCGGCAAGGCGAACATCCCCTTCACCATCTCCACCGCCTCGAACTGGGCGATGGAGGAGCTCGCGGACGAGGCCACCGGCCCGCTCTGGTACCAGCTGTACATGTACAAGAGCCCGAAGATCGTCTCGAACCTGATCGCCCGGGCGAAGGCCATCGGCGCCGAGGCGCTCGTGGTCACCGTCGACGTGCCGCTGAACGGCAAGCGGTACCGCGATCACCGCAACGGCATGTCGATCCCCCCGAAGATCACCCCGCAGAACGCGCTCCAGGCGATCCGGTACCTCGACTGGACCCGCGCGATCATGAAGCCGCCGACGATCGGCTTCCGCAACCTCGCCGGCGAGGTCCAGGGCAACAACGCCGTCTCCCATCAGGAGTTCGTGAAGCGTTACCTCACGAACCTCACCCTGACCTGGGCAGACATCGAGGACGTGCGGAGTCAGTGGGACGGCCCGGTGTACATCAAGGGCATCCTCACCCCCGAGGACGCGCAGCGCGCCCGGAAGGTCGGCGCCCAGGGCATCTACGTCTCCAACCACGGCGGGCGCCAGCTCGACTCCTCGCCCAGCACCATCAGCGTGCTGCCCTCGATCGTCGATGCGGTGGGCGAGGACATGACCGTCGTGTTCGACTCCGGCGTCCGCACCGGCGACGACATCGCCAAGGCCCTCGCCGTCGGCGCGGACCTCGTCTCCATCGGCCGCGCCTGGGGCTACGGCAACGCCGCCGGCGGCGAGAAGGGTGTGCTGCGCGTGCTCGACATCCTCGACGAGGAGCTCGAGCTGGCCATGGGCCAGCTCGGCGCGATCAGCATCGATGCGCTGGACCGCGGCTTCGTGGACTACCCCGAGGCCTGGCACGGAGAGGGCCTGCACCGCGAGCCCGAGTCCGGCTCGGGCACGACGGAGGCCCCGGGGACGACGGGCGCGCCGGGGGCCACGGGCACGACGGGGGTGACGGCATGAGCGCCGCCTGGAAGCTCGCCGTCACCGCGGACTACGCGAACGCCGACGGCTCGACGATCTACGGCGACATCGGCCTGGGCACGCTCGCCGAGCAGGGGATCGAGTGGTCCCTGGTGGGCGAGGCCGGCCGTGACCTGCGCGGTGAGGAGCTCGAGGGCTTCGATGCCCTCTTCCTGCTGAGCGGCACGCCGTTCGGCTCCGCGCAGCTCGAGGGGGTCACCACCCTGAAGCACGTGGCGCGCTTCGGCGCCGGCTTCGACTCGGTGGACCTCGCCGCCTGCGACGCGGCCGGCATCACCGTCACCAATGCCCCGACCGGGCTGCGCGTGCCGATGGCGCACACGGCGCTCACCTTCCTGTTCGCCCTCGCGCACACCCTGCTGCCCAAGGACCGCCTGGTCCGCGAGGCCGACTGGGACCGCAAGGCCGAGTACCGGGGCCCGGGCCTCGCCACGGCCACGATCGGGATGATCGGGCTGGGCGGGATCGGCCAGGAGACCGTGCGCCAGCTGCGCGCACTGAACCTCGAGGTCATCGCCTGGAACCGGTCCCCGCGGCCGGAGTTCTGCGCCGAGGTGGGCGTGGAGCAGCTCGATTTCGACGAGGTGATCGCCCGCAGCGACTACCTGATCGTCACGGTCGCCGCGAACTCAGGGACCCGCCACCTGATCGGTGCACCGGAGCTCGCTCGGATGAAGGACTCCGCGTTCCTCATCAACATCGCCCGCGGCGCCGTCGTGGACGAGCCCGCACTGATCACAGCGCTGCAGGACGGCACGATCGCCGGCGCCGGGCTCGACGTGTTCGAGGTCGAGCCGCTCCCGGCGAGCAGTCCGCTGATCGGCCTGGAGAACGTGGTGCTGGCCCCGCACTCCCTGTGCTGGACCAAGGACTTCGCGGAGAGCACCGGGGCCGAGGCGCTCGGCGAGGTCATCGCGATCGCGAGCGGGAACAGCCCGCGCAACGTCGTGAACTCGCCGCGCCCGGCGACCGGATCATGAGCGAGCGCTCAGCGGCCGACGAGGCCCGCATCGCGGACCTGACCTGCGTCGTCACCGGCGCCGCGTCCGAGCGGGGCATCGGACGCGGAGTCGCCCTGGCCCTCGCCCGGGAGGGCCGCCCGCTGGCGCTGCTCGATCTCGACCAGGCGGGCCTCGCCACGGCGGCCGACGCCGCCCGCACGGCGGGATCTCCCCACGTGGTCACCGCCCGCGTCGACGTGGCCGACGAGGCCTCGGTCGACGCGGCGGTCTCCGCCGTCGAGCAGGAGCCTGGCGCTCCCGCCATCGGCGCGCTCGTCTGCTGTGCCGGGATCGCGAACCCGACCCCGTTCCTCGAGATGACCAGCGAGAACTTCCTGCGCACGCTCTCCATCAACACGCTGGGCACCTTCCATCTCGCCCAGCGCGTGCTGCCGGGGATGCTCGAGCAGGGCCTGGGTCGGATCGTCGCGATGAGCTCGACCGCCGCGCAGGACGGCGGTGGCAACTTCTCGACCTCCGCCTACGCCGCGTCCAAGGCCGGTGTGGAGGGCCTGATCCGGGGACTCGCGAAGGAGGTCGCCGGCACCGGCGTCACCACCGCAGCGATCGCCCCGGCCAACATCGATACCGACATCATGGGAGGCCGACTCGAGGGGGAGCGACGCGAAGAGTTCGTCGCCCGCACCCCCGTCGGCCGACTGGGCACGACGGAGGAGCTCGGTGAGCTGGTGTCCTTCCTCGTCGGCCCGCACGGCGGCTTCACCACCGGCGCGACCTACAACCTCAACGGCGGTCTCCGCGTGGGCTGAGCCCTGGACCATCAAGGGCGCCAGGCTTGCCGGGCGCCCAGGGGTGCCAGGCCCAGACGTGCCAGGCGATTGGGCACGCCGGAGAGCCTGACGCTCAGCGGCTCGGTTCCTGCGGCGATGTGCGTCCGGTTCTCCTGGCCCGCGGTTCCTGCTGCGGCCTGCTCGACGGTGCCCCACCCCGTCGGATTAGGCGGAATAGCGGTCCACCCCGTCTGAATGGGCGGAATAGAGGCCTCTCACCGCCTATTTCGACGGGGTGGTGGGTCGGGCGCGGAGCATCAGGGGCTGCGTGCGTGGTGCTCGCGTCATGCGGGTCGATTCTCAGCAGGCACCGCGCGCTGGCATGCCCCGGCGCCGCGCGGACGCGCACAGGCACCGCGCGCTGGCACGCACAGGCACCGCGCGCTGGCATGCCCCGGCACCGCGCGGACGCGCACGGACACCGCGGGCTAACACGCACAGGCACGCCCAGGCAGCGCGCTGGCACGCACAGGCAGACGCCGGACGCCGTGCCCCGGTCACCGGACGCCTGACGCCCGGCGCCGGGCGCAGCGCCCCGCCGGCAGCCGTCAGCCCCCTGCCCCGACGAGGCCGGGTAGCCAGGTGCTCAGCAGTGGGAAGAACGTGATCACCAGCAGCACACCGAGCATCGGGACGAAGAACGGCAGCACGCCCTTGATCACGCGGGTCACGGGCACCTTGGTCACCGATGACAGCACGAACAGCACCAGTCCCACCGGCGGGGTCAGCAGGCCGATCATCAGGTTGAAGATCATCATCACGGCGAAGTGCACGGGATCGATGCCGTAGACCTCGGCGATCGGCGCCAGCACGGGCACCAGGATGAGGATCGCGGCCGTCGGCTCCAGCACGGCGCCCACGATCAGCAGCAGGATGTTGATCAGGATCAGGAACACCAGCGGGCGGTCCGTGATCTGCAGGATCAGCTCCGTCATGACCTGCGGGGCCTGCTCGCGGGCCAGCACCCAGCCGAACAGCGAGGCGCTGGTGACGATGATGAGCACGCTGCCGGTCGTCTCCACCGTGGAGGCGGCGATCCGCCCCAGCGACTTGCCGCTCAGGGTGCGGTAGCACAGGGCGAGGATCGCCACGTAGGCGACGCCCATCGCGGAGGCCTCGGTGGGCGTGACGATGCCCGACAGGATGCCGCCGAGGATGATCACGGCGGCCCCCGCGACGGGGAGCGCCTTGGCGACGTCCTTGACGCGCTGTGCCGTCGGCGGCTTCTCCAGGCGCAGGTCGTCGCGCTTGCGGGTCTGGAGCCAGACCATGATGCACAGCGCCACGACCAGCACCAGGGCCGGCACGATGCCGGCCATGAACAGCGAGCTCACGGAGAGCCCGGCGGTCACCGCGTAGATGATCGCGGGGATCGACGGCGGGATCATCGGGGCGATCAGTGAGGAGGCGCCCGTGATGCCGAGCGCGAAGCCCTCGGGGTAGCCGCGCTTCTTCATGGCGGGCACCTGGATGCGCCCCATCGCGGCCGCATCGGAGATCGCCGCGCCGCTCATCCACGAGAACCCGAAGGACGTGGCGATGTTGACGTAGCCGAGCGACCCGCGCACGTGGCCGATCGCGCTGGTGGCGGCGTCGAACAGCCGGTCCGTCGCACCGGAGACGTTGGCCAGGTTGCCCAGCAGGATGAACATCGGCACCGCGAGGAGCGCGAAGTCGAACACGCCCGAGGCGGTCTGCTGGGCGGCGAGGGCCGCCGTGGCGGTGTCGTCCAGGATGATGTAGACGATCGAGGGGATCAGCAGCGCGATCCAGACCGGGACCCGCAGGGCGAGCAGCACCAGCAGCGCTGCGAACATGATCAGCAGAACCATGGGGTCACAGACCTTCCATCGAGGCGGCCTTCTCGACCGCGTCCGGGACCTCGGCAGGGTGCCGCAGGTACATGACGATGTTCAGGATCGTGTGACCCAGGATCATCAGGTAGCCGACGAGCACGGCGCCGTAGAGCAGGGGCATGGGCAGGCCGGTCGCGGTCAGAGCCAGGGGACCGGTCAGCACCATCAGCGAAATGGCGGCGACCACCATGTAGGCGGAGGCCGCCGCGACCACGAGCATCGCGAAGATCTGCGAGACGGTGGCGAGCTTCCTGGGCAGGTAGACAGCGAGGATGTCCACCGCGATATGGGCGTTGCGGCTGGCCACGAAGCCGGCGCCGACGAACGTCAGCCACACCACCAGCAGGCGCGCGACCTCCTCGCTCCAGGGCAGCGGCATGCTCAGCACGTAGCGGGTGAACACCTGGAAGATGATCATGCCGAAGACGGCGATCAGCAGGGCACCGGCCACGAAGCGCTCGGCGTCGACCAGCCAGGCGTACGGCCGGAAGCGCCTCTCGTAGTGGTCGCGCTCGATATAGGTGTCCAGGTCCGGGACCTGGCCGTCATGGGAGCCCTCGACGGGCTGGGGAGACTGCATGCTCACTGGACCGACTCCTGGATCTCGAGGTAGAGGTCGCCCCACGGGACCTTGCTGGGGAACTCGTCCGCGATGAGCTCCTGGAAGGCGTCGACGTCGACCTCGTCGTTGATGGTGATCGTGCCCTCGTCCTCCCACTCCTGGAGCGTCTGCTCCTCGGCCTCGACGATGCAGTCGCGGGTCGCGACGCGAGCCTTCTCCATGGCGTCCTCGACACCGGCCCTCTCGTCGGCCGTGAGGGAGTCCATGAAGTTCTCTGAGGAGACGATGTTGACGGCCTGGACCATGTGTCCGGTGAGGTTCAGGTAGTCCTGGACCTCGTAGAACTTCTGCACGTCGATCGTGGGGATCGGGTTCTCCTGGGCGTCGATCGCGCCCTGCTGGAGCCCCAGGTAGGCCTCCGAGAGCGCCATCGGGGTCGCGCTGCCGTGCATGATCGCGAAGCTCGTGATGTACAGCGGGGCGTCGGGCGTGCGGATCTTCAGCCCGGCGAGGTCGTCCGGCTCGGTGATCGGGACGTTCGCTGTGATGTGGCGGGTGCCGTAGTACCAGGTGCTGTTCACGCGCAGTCCGGTCTCCTCGGCCATCTCGTCGTACACCTCGGCCATGATCGGGCCGTTGGTCGCCTCGTCGAACTGGTCGACGTCGGTGAACAGGTACGGGGCGTCGAGCACCGCGGCATCCGGGTACCAGACGCCGAGGAACGACGGTCCGACGACGCCCAGCTCGAGCCCGCCGGTGGCGATCTGCTCGGTGGTCTCGCCCTCGCCGCCGATCTGGCCGGACGGGTACGTCTCCACGGTGAAGCCGTCGTCCGCCAGCTCGCTGCGCAGCGTGGCCGCGCCGCAGGATTCGACGGGGTGGGCGGGGTCGTACTGATGGGCGAAGCGGATGACCCGGGCATCGGGATCCACCGCCTGCTTCTCGATCTGGCTGGTGTCGACGGGCTCCCACAGCCCGCAGCCGGCGAGGGCGAGGGCCGACAGGGCTGCGGTGAAGAGCGTGGCGCCGCGCCGACGCCGGGTGCGACGGGCGGATGCCCGGGAGGAGAGGTGCGTCATCGCAGTCTCCCTTCTGAGAGGGGTTGGAGGAGGGGCAAGCGGTCAGAGGTGGGATCTATGGACGATGTCGTGATGCTATGGCACCGCGCCGGTCGGCAGCTGGCCGCGCAGCGACAGCTGCTCGTGCGACGCACCCCGGAGGATGAGGGGCGGGTCGGCGTGGGCGTGAGTCGTGCGGTGAAGAGGGTGGTCGTGGGCTGGAGAAGTGCCGGATGAGTCGTGGTGGGTGCGCGGAAGCGGAGTGACGTCATCGTCACGGTCCTTTCTCTGCGTGAGTCTCACAAACTATATAAATCAGACGGCGAAGACAAGGGGGGTTCGGGGCGAGAGATCGGATGTCTGGGGAGCTGTTGAAAGCTGTGAAGAGGGGTCGACGGGTGGATTGGTCGTGGGGTCGTGGGGCCGTGGGGTCGGCGGGTGGACGGGTCGAGGGGCGGACGGGTGGAACGGGCGGAGGGGCGTCGTCGGCGGTCAGGAGGGATCCTTCGCTCGGCGGCGAGTGGTGAGGAGCAGCCCGAGGGCGGCGACGAGCATCAGCGCGCCCAGCGAGGTGAAGGCGAGTCGGAAGTCGTCGAGTCCCGCCGGGCCGTTCGGGGAGAACCGGTCCAGCAGCAGTCCGATCAGCAGCACGGCGAGCAGCGACGACGAGTAGCCGCCGATGTTCACCATCCCGGTGGCGGTGCCGATCGCGCGAGGCGGCACGCCCGTGCGGGCGAGGTCGAAGCCGACCGAGCAGGTCGCCGACCCCACGGAGAGGGCGATGATCAGCGGCAGCAGCTGCCACGCGCTCAGCGGCACCGGGATCAGCAGCGTGATGGTCCAGGCGAGGGCCAGCACGCCTCCTGCGAGGAAGCCGAGCCGCGCGCGCTGGTGGGGGAACCGGCCGGTGAGCACTCCGATCATCGGGCCGATCGCCACCATCACCACGACGTTGACGGTGAGCAGGGTGCCGATCTCGGTGGGGCTCAGGCCGTGGCCGAGCGTCATGTACGGCACGCCCCACAGGAACAGGAACGAGTTCACGCTCAGCAGGGTCAGGGAGTGCAGGAAGAAGCCGGACCACGCCGCACGGGAGGTGAACACGTCGCGCAGCACCTGGCCGGGACGGACCGGGAGCGCCGGCGCGGCATGCGGATCCCCGGCGGGCTCGTCCTGCACGAACGCGATGACCAGCAGCACGCTGAGGACGAGCAGGAAGGCCAGCGAGGCCCAGGCGGGAGCCCAGCCGAAGCCCACCAGCAGCGCCAGGAACGGCACGGCCGCGACCGCCTGCCCGAACTGGCCGATCATCGTGGCGAGCTGGGTGAACACGGGGACCTGTCCGGTGGGGAACCAGGTGGCGATCAGCCGCACCACGCTGATCAGGGTGGCGGCGTCACCCACCCCGGTGAGAAGTCGGGCGATGAGGGCTGTGGGGACCTCCGTGGCCACGGCGAGGACTATCTGCCCGGCGGCCATGGTCACGGCGCCCAGCACCAGCATGCGGCGCGGTCCGATCCGGTCCAGCAGCAGACCGGCCGGGATCTGCGCCGCCGCGTAGGTGCCCAGCTGCACGACGCCGAACAGGCTCAGCACGGCCCCGTCGACCGCGAAGCGTTCCGAGGCCTCGACGCTCGCCACCCCGAAGGCTGCGCGACCGGAGACGGCGCACAGGTAGGCGAAGACCCCGACGGCCCACACGAGGTGGGCGCGGGTGAGGCGCGAGGCGAGAGAGGTCATGGAGGGGAGGTCACCTGGGGGAGGAGCGGGAGGAGTCGGAGTCGTGCGGGCCCGCGGCGCCGGTGGGGCGTTCGTCGGGATCACCCGCGGGACGAGGGGCGGCGTCGCCCCCGGACGACGCCGACGAGGCGCCGACGCCGACCGCGAGCGGTTCTCCGCGCTCGTCGAGCCCGTCCTCGTCCGGATCGCTCAGGGTGCCGTTGCGCCGGAGGAACCAGGCCGCGATGAGTGGCGCCGTGATCGCGGAGATCAGCACGGCCGTGGCGACCTGCACCGTCGCCACGCCCACGTACTGCTCGAAGCGTGGATCGGCCGACGCGATGATCGCCGGGGTGACGATCGAGTTCCCGGCCGTGGTGCCGGCCGCGAACCCGATGCCGGCGCGCTTGCCGCGCCGCAGCAGGAAGCGGTAGGCGAGATAGGTGCAGCCACCGGTGAACGGGGTGACGACCAGGCCCAGCACGATGCCCGTCAGGCCGCCGGTGAGGATCGCGCTGAGATCGATCCCCGTGCCCAGGCCGAAGGCGAAGAAGGGGATCACGATGGTCGGGACCGGACGCATGATCTCGGTCCATCGGTGGTCGATGTTGCCCACGAGGATGCCGAGGATCAGCGGGATGATCGCGGCGGCGAAGGCGTCCAGCGGGATGGCGCCGAGGCCGGCCGCACCGATGAACAGCATGGTGAAGAAGGGGCCGTCGTTGACGGCCGAGGCGACGTACGCGCCGCGGTCGGTCTTGGTGCCGTACTTGCCGGTGAAGGCGAGCCAGATGCCGCCGTTGGAGTTGTCGAAGGTGGCGAGCATGGCCAGGATCGAGATCCCCAGGATCCCGTCGAGGCCCACGGCGAAGCCGAGCGTCACGATGAGCAGGCCCGGCACGAGGGTCTTCCCGAGCAGGATCGCCCCGGTGGTGCCGGCGACGGGGCCGATGCTGCGCGGCGTGATCTGCATGCCGGTCGCGAAGATGACCAGCGCCATCATCGGCATCGGGGTCGCGAACAGCGCGGTCGTGAAGCTGCCGAGCTCGAGGAAGCCCGGTGCGGTGGTGCCGACCACGGCACCCAGGACCAGCGGAATGACCATCGTCCCGCCGGGGATCTTGTCCATCGTGCCGTAGAGCGGCGAGCGGAGCGCGGCGAGGTTCGTCGGGGCTGCGTCGTTCATGGGGACTCCTTGTCGCCTCATCACGAGAAGGGGTGGTGCCGTCGCTCCCGGTCACAAGGGCGTACGGAGGCTGACCGGGGTGGGCGCGGGCGCCGGGTGAGGGGCCCGGAGCGGTACGGCTCGGTGCTCCGGGTGGGCCTATAGGATCTATGACCGAGTGATGTCCGTCAAGGGCGTCCGTCGGGCGCGAGTCGGGTGGGGAGGTCGCCTCGGGCCGGCTGCATCCCCTGCGGAGGCGGGGTCGCGAGGATCGTCCGGTAGACCACGTCGACGCTCGGCGAGGTCGCCGCCCGACGGTCCCGAGTGGCCGCCACCAAGCGACCCTCCGCGACCGTGCCGACGGGGACCACGACCATGCCACAGGTGTCCGAGACCGCTGCGGCCAGGCCGTTCAGCACCCCCACGCCGAGTCCGGCGCGTGCCAGGTTGACCACGGACTGAGGCTGCTCGGACTGCCAGGCGAGAGGGATCTCCAGCCCCCAGGCGCTCAGGGCGCCGCCGGTGTCCGGATCGGCGGCAGCGCCCGGCTGGGCGATGGCGATCACGGGATGCTCGGCGAGGACGCGCGGGGGCAGCCCCTCCTGCGCCATGTCAGCCTGCGGCACAGTTCCCGGCTGCTCCCCGCCGTGGAACCCTTCGTCGGGCCGGTCAGGCATCGCGCGCAGGATCGGATGGTCCGGCGGCACGACCGCCACAAAGCGCTCGGTCCACAGGTGGACGCTCTGCAGATCGTCCGACGGCGGGTCGGCGGCGAGCGAGTGGATGGCGATATGGAATCTCCCGGCGCCGATGCCGGAGACGAGATCGGGGGTGGTGTGCTCGGTGAGCTCCACCCGGACGAACGGATGCTCGGCATGGACCGCCGCGAGCACGGTGGGCAGGAAACCCGCGCTCACGCTGGGGTGACAGCCGATCACGACGCGGCCGCGCGGAGTGCCGGTGTGGGCGTCGACGGCCTCGGCTCCCCGCTCCAGCGCGTCCAGCACGGCGCGGGCGTGGGGGAGGAAGGCGGTGCCCAGCTCTGTGGGTCCGATCGGTCGGTGGCTGCGGTCCACGAGGGTCCCCCCGAGGGCTTTCTCGAGCGAGGCGACGTGGGTGCTCACACGGGACTGGGCCCGGTGCAGCGCACGCGCCGCACCGGAGAAGCTGCCGTGGTCGATGACCGCCACGAAGGTCTCCAGCCAGTCCGTCTGCTCGACGCGGGGCATCCTGTCCTCCTGAGTGCCGGTTCGGGTTCGGGGTGGCGGGGGCTGCCAGCTCGGACGTGATGGGGTCACGATCCGATGTCGGCAGCGCCTGCGGGCAGTGTCATCACCGCTGGTCATCCACGTGTTGTGACACGCCTTACCAATATCGCATATAGGATTTCCGGATCGCGGATCGCCGACGGCGTCTTCGCGGGTCACTCCGTTGGTAGCTTTCGAGACACCTTGATGGCGAGGTCCCGCCGCTCCGGTTCGTCCGGGCACATCGCAGTGCAAGCGGCTCCGCCTCCTCGAGGTGAACCAGTTCTCGACCAGCACGATCCCCTGACCCTCACGATGAAGTGGAGTCCGCCATGACGCGCAGCATCCCGTCCCCCGTCGTCTCATCCCGCCCCTCCCGCCGGCTCCTGTCCGGGATCGCCGGGGTCGCCGCCCTCGCCCTCGTCGCCGCCGGCTGCTCCGGCACAGCCGATGAGGGCGCGCCCGATGACTCCGCTGTCCAGGCCTGCAACGACATCAACGCCGACTACCCCAGCGGGCCGGTCGAGCTCATCGTCCCCTGGGCCGCCGGCGGTGGCACCGATGGCGTCGCCCGCCTCATCGGGGAGCAGCTCTCGACGCAGATGAGCACGAACGTCAACGTCGTCAACCGGACCGGCGGCTCGGGCGTCGTCGGCCATCAGGCGATGGTGGACGCCAACCCCGACGGTCAGACGATCGGCCTGGTCACGGTGGAGATCGGCATGATGCACCACCAGGGCCTGACCGACATCAGCGGCGAGGACCTCACCGCCATCTCGCAGATGAACGAGGACGGCGCCGGCATCACCGTGGCGGCCGATGCCGAGTGGGACACCGCCGAGGAGCTGCTCACCTACATCGAGGAGCACCCGGGCGAGGTGACCGCCTCGGGCACCGGCCAGGGCGGCATCTGGCACCTCGCCCTGCTCGGCATGCTGCTGGACAACGACCTGCCCGTGGACTCTGTGAACTTCGTGCCCTCCGAGGGCGCTGCGCCGGCTCTCCAGGAGCTCGTCGCCGGAGGCATCGACATGACCACCAACGCCCTGGGCGAGTCCAAGACCATGCTCGACTCCGACCGCGCCAAGGCCCTCGGCGTCATGGGCACTGAACGCGACCCCGCCTTCCCCGACGTCGAGACTCTGCAGGAGCAGCTCGGCTCGGAGTACTCCATGACGGTGTGGCGCGGCATCGCCGGCCCCAAGGAGATGGACCCCACCGTCGTCGAGGAGCTCGAGTGCCACCTCGGGCTGATCGCCGAATCCGACTCCTTCGAGGACTTCATGACCAAGTCCGGTCTGGGCGTGAAGTACGCAGGGGCTGAGGATTTCCAGACCCTGATGGCGGAGGACGACGCCACGAAGGGCGAGGTCATGGAGGAAGCGGGACTGGCCAAGTGACCGCTACCGAGACTCCGGGCCCGACGGCAGCCGTCCGGGGGAACCTCGTCATCGCCGCTGCATCCGTCGTGGCCGGAGCCGTCGTGATCCCCTACGGCGCCTCCATGCCGTACATCCGGGAGGGGATCCCGGGGCCCGGTCTGTTCCCGATGATGATCGGCGGGCTGCTGGTCCTGTTCGGCGTGCTTCTCGCCCTCACCAGCATGCTCGGTGCGCGTCGCGCGCGTCGTGATCATGCGGAGCTCGCTGCGGCCACTGCGGCAGCAGGAGCCGGGGCGGGATCCGCGGCCCCCGAGGACGGCCCGCTGTCGATGGCCTCGGCCTCCGTTCCCGATTCCGGAGGCGACACCCCGGAGGACGAGCTGGAGACGGTCGCGGTGATGGACACCGATATCGGGTCCGACGGCGCACGGCGCTGGATCAACGGCGCCATCCTCATGGGAGGAATCGTCTTCTACGTGCTGTTCGCCCAGATCCTCGGCTTCCCGCTGACCATGGCCATCCTGGTCACGGCGATCGTCTGGTCGCTGCGGGCGAAGTGGTGGGTCGCGGTGACGACCGGTGTCCTCGCCTCGCTCGGTCTGTGGGCCATGTTCGAGCTCGGCCTCATGGTGCAGCTTCCCGACGGCTTCATCCAGGGGTTCTGACATGATCGAGAACTTCGGAAGCGCCCTCGAGCTGGTAGCGGATCCCACGACGATCCTCGTCGTGCTGCTGGCCGCACTGTTCGGCCTCGTCATCGGGTCCCTGCCCGGCATGACCGCTACCCTCGCCGCCGCCCTGCTGGTGCCCTTCACCTTCTTCCTGGACCCGGTGCCGGCGATCGCCGCGATCATCACCATGTCCGCGATGGCGATCTTCGCCGGGGACGTCCCCAGTGCACTGCTGCGCATCCCCGGCACCCCGTCGTCGGCCGCCTATACGGAGGACGCCTTCGCGCTGACGCGGAACGGCAAGGGCGCCCTCGGCCTCGGGGTCTCCCTCGTCGCGTCGG
Organism: Brachybacterium alimentarium; assembly: GCF_002332425.1. Taxonomy (GTDB): domain Bacteria; phylum Actinomycetota; class Actinomycetes; order Actinomycetales; family Dermabacteraceae; genus Brachybacterium; species Brachybacterium alimentarium. The sequence goes on from NZ_NRGS01000018.1 coordinate 46,410, forward strand.
TGTTCGGCGGCCTCTTCGGGTCCATCATGCTGATCTTCGTCTCTCCGATCCTGGGTGAATTCGCCCTGAGGTTCACGAGCTACGAGTACTTCTGGGTGGCAGTGCTCGGCCTTACCGCAGCCGTGATCGTCTCCAAGGGCGCCCAGCTCAAGGGCGGGATCGCCCTCATGGTGGGCCTGCTCGTCTCGACCGTCGGCCTCGACGTGACTCTCGGGTTCCCCCGCTTCACCTTCGGCGATGAGCAGCTGTACCGGGGTGTCGACTTCATCGCCGCGATGATCGGTCTGTTCGGGCTCTCCGAGGTGCTGCGGGCCGTCACCGCCAAGCGCGGGGAGTCCATGCCGATCCCCCGGATCGAGGGCGCGGGGACGATCCGCCCCACTTTCCGTGCGATCTGGCGGAACAAGGCGCGCGTCGGTTCCGGGTCCGTCATCGGCGGCGTCGTCGGGGCCCTGCCAGGCGCGGGCGCAGACATCGCGGCGTGGATCGCCTATGCCTTCACCCGTTCCACGAGTCGGATCCGCCCGGGGAAGAACTCTGCGGACGATCAGCGCGTCGAGGCGATCTCGGGGGCATCCAGCGCGAACAACGCGGGCATCGCCTCGGCGTACGTGCCGACGCTCGCCTTCGGCATCCCCGGCGACACCATCACCGCGATCCTCATCGGCGTGCTGCTGGTCAAGGGGATCACTCCGGGACCGGACCTCTTCCTCTACCAGACGGACACGCTGTACGCGCTGTACATCATCTTCATCGTCGCGAACCTGCTGCTGCTCCCCTTGGGCTTCCTGCTGATCCGGGTCTCGGGCTTCGTGCTGCGGATCCCGCGGTCGGTGCTGATGGGGCTGATCGTCGCGATCTCGATCTGCGGTGCCTTCGCCATCAACAACGGCTACCTCGAGGTGGGCCTGATGGTGCTCTTCGGCGTGATCGGCTATCTCTTCGAGAAGGGAGGGATCCCGCTCGCCCCGGTCGTGCTCGGCATCGTGCTGGGTCCCATCGTGGAGCGGACCTTCATGCAGTCGGTCATCAAGACGGATTGGAACCTCGCCGAGTTCTTCACCCGACCGATCAGCGCGGTGCTCATCGTGCTCGTGATCCTCGCGATCGCTTCCTCGCCCTTGATGAGCTGGCTCGGTCGGCGCGCCGAACGGGCCACGGCGCTGCAGGCGGCGAAGGACCGCGGTTCCGCGGCCGACGCCGCCGGGTGAACCCGCCTCATGCATCGCCTCGACGTCGATCGGCTTGGAGCCGACGAGTCGCCTCCCGAGCGCATCTCGCTCCGTCGACGCGAAGGAGGAGCTCGCTGGTTGTGGCGCTCAAGTGCGCGTGACCTGGGTTTTGACCACTCGAAGGCACCCGGCTAGCGTGTGAATCGCGACACGGCGGTGGAAGCGTTCCTCCGCTGATCCAAGACGTCAACGACGACGGGAGGACGCAGTGCCGATGGACAGATTCTCGCGGCGCACCGCGCTGATGGGGTCCAGCGCGGGACTGACCGCCGCGGCTCTCGCCGCTTGCGCACCACCCAATCCTGGGGAGATCAATTCCGAACCGACCATCCCTCGCTCCGACGGTCCCGTCACCGTCACGTACTGGGCCTGGCTGAAGGACCTGCAGAAGGTGGCCGATGTCTTCAACGAGTCCCAGGACCGGATCCGGGTCGAGACCAACTGGATCCCCGGCGGGCCGACGGGTGGCTACGCCAAGATCCTTTCTGCTGTAGCGGCTGGTGGTGGCCCCGATATCGCGCAGGTCGCGTTGCGTCATGTGTCAGAGTTCGCTCTGGCCGGCGCCTTGGTCGATCTGACTCGCTACGAGTTCGACGAGCAGGAACCGTTGTTCGACCCCGGCGCGATCAGCCACGTCCGTATCGGTGATTCGATCTGGGGCGTTCCACAGGACACTGGCCCCGTGGCCACCTTCTACAACCGTGAGGTCCTCGAGGGCGAGCTCGGTCTCTCCGCGCCTGCCACGTGGGATGACTTCTACGAGACCGCGGGCATCGTCCGCGATGCTGGAAAGAATCTGATCAGCCTCGATCCCACCGACGGTGCCCATCCGATGTCTTGGGTGATGCAGTCTGGAGCCACGTGGTTCAGACCCGAGAGGGATGGTTGGATCGTGGACCTGACTGATGATGCCTCGATGCGGGTGGCCGAGTTCTGGGACCGTATCTTCGCCGAGCGTCTCGTCGGCACCGGCTACGGTCCCTACACGACGCCTTGGTTTGCCGCAGCCGGCGATGGTGAGGTTCTCGCGAACATCGGCGGTTCCTGGTCCGACGCGCTGAACGAGACTGTTCCCGGTGGTTCGGGGAAATGGGCTGTGGCCCCCATGCCGACCTGGCCCGACGGCTATGCCTCCGGTGCCCAGGGCGGTTCGAGTGCCGCGGTTCTGTCCACCAGCAACCATCCGGCCGAGGCGCTGGAGTTCTTGACCTGGATGTGTTCTGATCCTGCCGGGATCGACGCCATGATCGAGTTTTCCGGCATTGGGTGGTCCCCGGCCGCCGACTACATCGGTGAGGCACGGCGGGAGCCGTCTGAGTTCTTCTCGGGACAGAGCTACAACGAAGAGGTCATCGTGCCGATGGCCGAGGGGCAGAACCTCGACTGGACCTGGGCGCCGCTGACGCAGAGGGTGGAGAGCCTCATCGGAGACGGCATGACGGCGGCGGTCACCGGTGATATCCCGTTCGTGGATGTGTTCGCTGATGCGCAGAAGGAGATCGTCAAGATCATGCGCGAAATGGGACTGGAAGCGGCGGAGGCGTGATGAGGCCGAGACGACTGCTCCCCGGCTCCCGCCGGCACCGTTCAGGGTGATCGGCAGCGGGTTCTTCGTGGTGGTCGCCGGGGAGCAGGAATCATCCCAGGGGACGACTCGGCGGTGGCAGGCTCAGGACCGCGTGCGCAGATTGGTCATGCCGCCGTCGATCGGCAGCAGCACACCGGTGGTCGAACGGTTGCGCGGCGAGGCCAGGTAGCAGTGCGCCTCGGCGACCTCCTCGGGCTCCACGAGCCGACCATGGGGCTGGCGTGCGTTCAGCGCAGCGCGTTCGGCCACGGGATCCGCGGCCTTCTCCATCAGACGGCCGATCCACGGGGTGTTCGCGGTGCCGGGCACGACCGCGTTCACACGGATGCCCTCGCCCACCCAGTCCGCGGCCATGGCCAGGGTCATCGCCTGGACCGCGCCCTTGGAGGCGGAGTAGAGCACGCGCTCGGGCAGCCCCAGCATCGAGGCGATCGATGCGGTGTTCACCACCGCTGGCGCGGAGGATCTCCGCAGGTGAGGGAGGGCTGCGTTGGTCACGCGGGCCACGGAGACCACGTTGACGTCGAGCACGCGCGCCCATTCGGCATCGTCGTTCGCGTCGACCTGGCCCTGGGCGCCGATGCCGGCGTTGTTGATGACGATGTCGATCCCGCCGAGCTCCGCCGCGGCCCGGTTGACTGCGGTGTGGACCGCCTCGGAATCGGTGACGTCGACCTGGATCTGCAGGGAACCCTCCGGGGCGCCGGAGGGGTCGAGGTCGAGGGCAGCGGTCGTGGCGCCGCGGGACTGCAGCGCGCGGATCGTGGCGGCGCCGATGCCGGCGCCGCCACCGGTCACGATCGCCGTGAGTCCGGCGAATTCTGGTTCCGTCGCAGCAGTCGTGCCCGTGGTGCCGGTCATGCCAGTCATTCGAGTTTCTCCTCATTGAGTGAAGTCGGTGCGGATCCATCATCGCGGTCGGCGCGGATCCCCGCGCGCCCTGACCGAGGATCGGCGCCAGATCATCATATCCATCTTGGATATAGGATTCCCGGAACCCGGATCGCCCAGGTCGCCTCCGATCCTCCCTCGAGCAGTAGCGTCGGAGGGTATCGACCTGGTGAACGCCTGACGGTCGCCGCACGAGGCAGTGCGCTCTCGTCACCGCTGCGCCGCGCCGAGCATCTGATCCCAGATCCTCACCGATGAAGGAGAGCTCTGTTGGCCACCCGCAGAATCCCTCGTGGCACCTCCGTCGCCCCGGGCGAGGAGAAATACACTCCCGCGACCACGTCTGCAACGCGCAAGGCGCTCACGCGCCTCCTGCCGTTCCTGCTGCTGATGTACGTCATCGCGTTCATCGACCGCACGAACATCGGCTTCGCCGAGGAGTCGCTCGAGGTCCATGCGGGGCTCTCCACCGCGGCGTACGCCTTCGGCGCGGGCCTGTTCTTCATCGGCTACGCCGTCTTCGAGGTGCCGTCGAACCTGATCATGCACAAGGTCGGCGCCCGCTGGTGGATGGCGCGGATCATGATCACCTGGGGCATCGTCGCGGTGCTGTTCATGTTCACGTCCGGCCCGACGATGTTCTACATTCTGCGATTCCTCCTCGGAGTGGCCGAGGCCGGGTTCTTCCCGGGCGTGATCCTCTACCTCACCTACTGGTTCCCGCGTCGCCGAAGGGCGCAGGCCACCGCCCTGTTCTACATGGGACTGCCGATCGCCAACATCCTCGGCGGGCCGCTCTCCGGAGCGCTCATGGAGCTCGACGGTTTCCTCGGCATGTGGGGCTTCCAGTGGATGTTCCTCATCGAGGGACTCCTGGCCGTCGTGGTGGGAGTCATCGCCTTCTTCTATCTCACCGACCGGCCGGCCCGCGCGGCCTGGTTGACCGAGCAGGAGCGCACCGAGCTGCAGGCCACCCTCGACGCCGAGGTGGAGGAGAAGCAGCAGGCACGCCACCTCAGCTGGTGGAGAGCCCTGCTGAACGGTCGCATCCTCTACTTCTGCCTCGTCTACTTCACCATCCAGCTGTCCGTCTACGGGCTCACCTTCTTCCTGCCCCGCCAGATCGCCGGCATCGCCGGGCGGGACGTCGGGATCATCGTCGGCCTGCTCTTCGCGATCCCGTGGGTCCTGGGCCTGGCCGCGAACTTCTTCTCCGGTCGGTACGCAGACCGCACCGGCCAGTACCGCAACGCGGCGACGGTGCTGCTCGTCGTCTCCGGGGTCGGCCTGCTGATGACCGGGCTCTTGGGATCCCCGGTCCTGGTGATGCTCGGTCTGTGCCTGGCGGCGATCGGCTTCTGCTCCGCGCAGCCGATCTTCTGGAACATCCCCACCTCGTACCTCTCCGGTGCTGCACTGGCCTCCTCGATCGGCCTGATCAACGGCGTCGGCAACCTCGGAGGATTCGTCGCCCCCAACCTGCGGGTATGGGTGGTCGAGGCCTTCGGCACCGAATCCGCCGGCCTGCTGATGCTCGCAGTCATGCCGCTCCTCGGCGCCCTGTTCCTGGCCGGCACCCGCCTGTTCGACGCCCACGACGCGAAGCGGGAGAGCGCCCGCTCCGCCGATCTGGCGCCCTGACCGGCGGCCCTGCCCCGCGCCGGCCCTTCTGCCCGCCCCCGCCACGACCCGCCCTGCCCGCCACGACCCGCCCTGCCCGTCTCACCTGTCCTGCCCGTCTCACCCGTCCACGAAGGAGTCTCCCGTGCGAGCACTCGTCCTGACCGACTTCCACCGTCTCGACGTCGTGGACCGACCACGACCAGAACCCGGCCCCGGGGAGGTGCTGCTGCGGATCTCCGCCACCGGGATCTGCGGATCCGATGTCCACGGCTACACCGGGGACAACGGGCGCCGCGTCCCCGGGCAGATCATGGGGCACGAATCCTCCGGCACGATCGCCGCGCTCGGCGAGGGGGTCGACCCGTCGGCCCTGCCCGTCGGCGCCCCGGCGACCTTCAACCCCGTCGTCGTGCCTCCCGAGCAGGCCGAGACGTTCCTCGGTCGGGAGCAGCACGCCCCCGGCAAGCAGGTCATCGGGGTGGCGCAGGAGGTGCAGGCCTCGTTCGCCGACTATGTGATCGTCCCGGCCCGCAACGTGCTGCTCCTGGATCCGGAGCTGCCCCTGCACCTCGGCGCACTGATCGAGCCGCTCGCGGTCGCGGTGCACGCCGTCGGCCTGGGTCGCCCTGCTCCCGAGGAGAAGGTGCTGGTCATCGGCGGAGGCCCGATCGGACAGAGCGTCGTCATCGCCCTCCAGCGGGCCGGCGTGCGCGACATCGTGCTCTCCGAGCGCGACCCGGCCCGCCGCGAGCTGGTCACCGCGCTCGGCGTGGTCGCCCTGGACCCGACGTCGGCGCCCCTCGCCGAGCTCGTCGTCGAGGCGCTCGGGGCTCCCGCCGATCTCGCGATCGACGCCGTGGGGCTCAGCCCGACCATGTCCGACGCCCTCACCGCGACCGCGCTCGGCGGCCGCGTGGTCCTGGTCGGGATGGGGTCGCCCCGCCTCGAGCTGCCAGCCTTCGCGATCAGCACCGAGGAGCGCTCGATCGTCGGCTCCTTCACCTACTCCGCGCAGGACTTCGCCGACGCCTCGGCCTGGATCGGCGCGCATGCCGAGCAGGTCGCACCCCTGGTCAGCGCCCTGGTGCCGCCCGAGGAAGCTCAGGAGTCCTTCGCCGCCCTCGCCGCGGGGCAGGGACCCGCCGGCAAGATCCTCGTCCGCTTCGATCAGGAGGACCAGCCCGCATGAGCACCCATCACCGCACCATCGCCCACGTCCGCGCGTACACCGTCACCGGCGGCGGCGCGGATTATCACGACCAGGGCGCCGATCACTGGATCGACGACCACATCTCCACCCCGATGTCCGTCTACCCCGAGTACGCCGACTCCCGGCAGTCCTTCGGGCTGAACGTGCTGGGCACGCTCATGGTCGAGCTCGAGGCCGACGACGGCACCGTGGGCTTCGCCGTGTCCACCGGCGGCGACCTCGGCGCCTGGATCGTCGAGAAGCACCTCGCGCGCTTCCTCGAGGGAGCACGGGTCACCGACATCGAGCGGATCTGGGACCAGATGTACCGCTCCACCCTGTTCTACGGTCGCCGCGGCATCGTCCTGAACACCATCAGCGCCGTCGACCTCGCGCTGTACGACCTGCTGGGGCGCCTGCGCCAGGAGCCCGTGTACTCCCTGCTGGGCGGCCCCGTGCGCGAGGAGCTCACGATGTACGCCACCGGCGCCCGCCCGGACATCGCGAAGGACCTCGGCTTCATCGGCGGCAAGATGCCGCTCCACCACGGTCCGGCCGACGGGGAGGAGGGGATGGACCAGAACATCGCCCTGCTCGCGGACATGCGTGAGCGGGTGGGCGACGACTTCTGGCTCATGTACGACTGCTGGATGTCCCTCGACGTCGACTACGCGACCCGTCTCGCGCACCGCGCCCACGACCACGGACTGCGCTGGCTCGAGGAGGCGCTGATCCCCGACGACTACTGGGGCTACCAGCAGCTGCGCCGCAACGCCCCGAAGGGCATGCTCATCACCACCGGCGAGCACGAAGCCACCCGTTGGGGCTTCCGCCAGCTGCTCGAGATGGGATGCGCCGACATCATCCAGCCCGACGTCGGCTGGTGCGGCGGCATCACGGAGCTGCTCAAGATCTCCGCGCTCGCCGACGCGCACGGCGCGATGGTGGTGCCCCACGGCTCCTCCGTGTACTCGTACCATTTCGTCGTCACCCGCACGAACAGCCCGTTCAGCGAATTCCTCATGATGCATCCGACGGCGGAGGAGATTGTCCCCATGTTCTCCCCGATGCTGATCGGCGAGCCGGTGCCGGAGAACGGGAAGATCCGGGTGCCGGACACCCCAGGTTTCGGCGTCGAGTTCAATCCGGAGATAGCCCGCAGCCGTCCGTTCACGCACTGACCGATACCGCCCGAGAACGCCACCACGCACCAGACATCGGATGTACCGCCCTGCGGTCGGGTCAGCGGGAGCACCCCGACTCCTGGCACTGTGGTGGTGAACCCACCGCGGAGATGCCCGACGCGCTCGCCGGCGGCAGGACGCCGCGGGCAGCGCCGTCGGCACCCCTCGCCGCCGACGGCGGAGACCTCGACCCCCCTCCCGTATCCGCACCCTTCGAAGGAGAAACCCATGGAACTGCGACGACTCGGCCCGATCGGCCAGGAGAAGCCCGCCCTCGTGCAGGACGGCGTCACCTACCGCCTCGAGGGCCTCACGGCCGACATCGACGGGGCCTTCCTGGCCGACGGCGGCCTCGAGAAGGCGGCCCGGGCGTCGGCCGCCGGAGAGCTGCCGGTGTGGGAGGGCGCGGAGTCCGAGCGCGTCGGCGCCCCCATCGCGCGCCCCGAGGCCGTGCTGTGCATCGGCCAGAACTATGCCGAGCATGCGGCGGAGTCCGGCGCGGAGCCGCCCACCACGCCGATCCTGTTCTTCAAGCACCCCAACACTGTGGTGGGCCCGCACGACGAGGTCCCGATCCCGCCCGGCGCCACCAAGGTCGACTGGGAGGTCGAGCTCGGTGTGGTCATCGGGAAGCGGGCCTCCTACCTGAAGGACGAGCAGGAGGCGCTCGACGTCATCGCCGGCTACGTGACCAGCCACGATGTCTCCGAGCGTGACTTCCAGATCGCGGAGTCCGGAGGCCAGTGGTCCAAGGGCAAGTGCGCCGAGAACTTCAACCCCGTCGGCCCGGCCCTGGTGCCGGCGGCCGACGTGGAGCAGCAGAACCTGCGGCTCTGGTCGAACGTGAACGGCGAGGCCCGTCAGGACTCCACCACGGCGGACATGATCTTCTCCGTCGCGCAGCTGGTGCACCACCTGTCGCAGTACATGGTGCTCTCGCCCGGCGACCTCATCAACACCGGCACCCCGCAGGGCGTGGCCCTGTCCGGCCGCTTCCCGTACCTCAGCGACGGCGACGTGGTCGAGCTGGGCATCGCGGGCCTCGGCGAGCAGCGCCAGGTGTTCGCCCAGCGTCGCTGAGGCAGGACCCGGAGGCCCTCGCGGGTCGCCTCGGCAGGGAACAGGCCCCCGGAACCGTGTCACGGTTCCGGGGGCCTGCGCTGTCGGCCGGAGTCCGCCGGCCGGAGCCCGTCGGGGGAGTGCTGTCGGCGGAACGTCGTCCGAGGCCAGCCGTCCCCTGTCAGCGTGCGGCGGCGAGCCCTTCGTCGATCCGGCGCACGGCCTGGCGTTCCGCCACACGAGCACCAGGGCCGGGAGGGAGAACAGCAGCACCCGGCTCATCCGGAACACGGGCGGCAGCACCTTGTGCCAGTTCTTCGGATCCCGCAGCGCCTTGAAGCTCGGGGCGAAGCGCTCCCGGAAGGTGTACGGGTCGACGGTGGAGAACAGTGCCTGCAGGGAACCGAAGAACGCGGCCCGGATCGCGAGCTGGGAGAGGTGCACCAGGACCGGGGAGAGATGAGCTGGCCGCAAGGGCGCGATGGCAGAGCTGTCCATGGATTCCTACAGGATCGCTGACGGGGTGCAGGGGGTCGAGGGAGGGGTCGGAGGGACTGGCCGCGCAGGGTGTGCGCGGCGGGTGTCGACGGAGCCCGCTGCTCGTGCTTACTCGGCGGAAACATCGGTGCAGGTACGCTCGGGCACCGCGCCCCTGGTCCCTCGGTGCCCGGCTGTCGTGCCGCAGCCGGGCTCGTCGGGTCCAGTGGTGATCCTGTCGGATCGGCGACAGGGCAGGGCGACCACCTCTCGCGTAAATCCAATAGGATCTGTATGCTTCTGGGTATCGCGCAGCGCTCGGAGGTCGTGCTCCCCGGCGCCGCGGGCACCACGGCGTCGGCTCCCCTCGGAGACGGCGTCCCTCGACGAAGGAGTCCCTCCGTATGACCATCTCCACCGTGACCATCGTCGGCGCCGGATACATGGGTGGCGGCATCGCCCAGGTCCTCGCCATCGCCGGCTTCGACGTGACCATCGCCGACGTGAGCGTCGAGAACGCGAACGCCTCCCTCGAGCGCCTCCAGAGGGAGGCCCGCGACTTCGAGGAGCAGGGCCTGTACGCCCCGGGCAGCGCCGATCTCGTCGCCCAGAACATCTCCGCCGGCAAGACCCTCGAGGACGCCGTCGCCGACGTCGATTTCATCGAGGAGGCCGTGTTCGAGCGGATCGACGTCAAGCGCGACGTGCTCGGGACGATCTCCCAGCACGCCCGTCCGGACGCGATCATCGGCACCAACACCTCGACCATCCCGGTCAAGGAGCTCGAGAGCGCGGTGACGAACCCCGAGCGGTTCCTCACCGTCCACTTCTCCAACCCCGCCCCCTTCATCCCGGGCGTCGAGCTCGTGGCCGGCAAGGCCACCACGGCCCAGACGGTCGACGCGGTCAAGGAGCTGCTGGAGAAGTCCGGCAACCAGGGCGCGCAGGTCGCCGACACCCCGGGGATGGTCCTGAACCGCCTGCAGTACGCACTGCTGAAGGAGGCCACCTCGATCGTCGAGGAGGGCGTTGCCACCGCGGAGGACGTGGACACGATCGTCCGCACCACCTTCGGCTTCCGACTGGGCTTCTTCGGTCCCTTCGCGATCGCGGACCAGGCCGGCCTGGACGTCTATGCGAACTGCTTCGTGACCTTCGAGGACGCCTTCGGCGATCGCCTGGCCACGCCGCAGATCCTCACCGACTCGGTCGCGGCGGACCGCAAGGGCGTCAAGAACGGCAAGGGTCTCCTCGGCGACTACGACGAGGAGACCGCGGCGGAGCTGATCGCCTACCGCAACAAGGCCTACGCCAAGATGTCGCAGCTGCTCGCCGAGCTCGGCCCGGCCCCGAAGGCCACCCCGAAGAGCTCCTGATCCCTGGGCCGACGGGTCGGCGGGCAACGCCCCTCGATCCGTCAGCCCTCACCTCCCCTGCACCCGCCGCGCACAGCCCGGCGGCCGGGCACTGCTGCCCGGGATCTGAGCCGAGCGCTCGGGGCCCGGCGGTGACCGGGTCCCGAGCGCTCCGTCGTCGGCGGCTCGGGGCCCGGCGTGCCCCCACACACTCTGGAGACACCCCGTGGAAGAACTCGTCCTTGCGGATCGGCCGGTCTGGCTGCTCCTGACGATCGCGGCCGTCGCGATCGTCATCCTGCTCGTCCTCATCATCAAGGCGCGCCTGCACGCCTTCTTCTCCCTGCTCATCGTCGCCGTCGCCACCGGTCTCGCGGCCGGCATCGGAGTCGGTGACGTCATCGACGTGGTGATCGGCGGCTTCAGCACGACCGTCGGCACCGTCGCCCTGCTGGTCGGTTTCGGCGCCGTGCTGGGCAGACTCATCGAGATCACCGGCGGCGCCCAGGTGCTGGCCGACAAGATGCTCGACACCTTCGGGGAGGCGCGGGCACCGCTCGCGCTCGCCGTCGCCTCGCTGTTCTACGCGTTCCCGATCTTCCTGGACGCCGGCTTCATCGTCATGCTGCCGGTGATCTACACGGTGGCCCGGCGCCTCGGCGGCTCGTTCATGCTCTACGCGCTGCCCTCGATCGCGTCGTTCATGATGATGCACGCGCTGCTGCCCCCGCACCCCGGCCCCACGGCCGCGGCGACCGTGATGGGAGCCGACATCGGCCTGGTCGTACTGGTGGGCCTGCTCATCGGCCTGCCCACCTGGTACTTCGGCGGCTACCTGGTGGCCCGCGCGATCGCCAAGCGATTCCCCGACACCCCTGTGCCGGCTCTGCTGGGCGAGCCCCGTGACGTGCCCGTCGCCGAGCGTCCCGCCTTCGGGGCGATCCTGCTCGTGCTCCTGCTGCCGCTGGTGCTCATCTTCTTCAACACGGCGCTGTCCACGGCCGAGCAGTCCGGCGCGGTGAGTGCGGAGAACGTCTTCTTCCAGGTGTCACGCCTGGTCGGGGCGACCCCGGTCGCGCTCGCGCTCTCGGCGCTGCTTGCGATGGTCCTGCTCTACGTGATTCCGCGTCGCCGTCGAGGCGAGCAGGTCGGCGGACTCCTCGAGGAGCTCGTGGACGATGCCCTCGCCCCCGTCTGCTCGATCATCCTGATCACCGGCGCGGGCGGCGCCTTCGGCGCGATCCTCACCGAGACCGGCATCGGCGAGGAGGTCGCGAACGGCCTCGACGCGATGGGCCTGCCGCTGATCGTCGCCGCCTACCTGGTCACCATGGCCATGCGCATCGCACAGGGCTCGGCCACCGTCGCCGCCACCACCGGCGCCTCGATCATGGCTCCGGCGATCATCGCCGGCGACTTCAACACGATCGCGGTCTCCGCCATGGTGATCACCATCGGCGCCGCCTCGATCGGCTGGTCGCACGTGAACGACTCCGGCTTCTGGCTGATCGGCAAGTTCTGCGGCTTCGACACCGTGACCACCTTCAAGACCTGGTCGGTCGTCGGCACCACGATCTCGCTGGTCGCCTTCGCGCTCTCGGCGGTGGTGTTCGTCATCGCGGCCTGACGGGGCGCGGGGGCGGGCACCGCGGCCGCGCACGAGGTCAGCAGGGCAGTATGGGACGTCATGGATCGCCGAGCTCATGGACGGGCCGGCCGGTCCATGGAGTCCCGTGGCCCGCCTCCGCCTCCGCCCGTCGCCCGACGTGCCATGTCCTGCCATGTCCTGCCTGACGTCCCGCCCCGACCCTGGAAGAAGGTTCCTGTGACCGTGCCCGTCACCGTGTCCGAGAACGCCGCCCGCCGCCTGCTGGTCCTGGACGACGACCCCACCGGCTCGCAGTGCGTGGCCCAGGTCGACGTGGCGTTCGACCTGGACCCCGCGATCCCGGCCGAGGTGCTCGCCGAGCCAGGATCGACCTGCTTCGTGCTGACCAACACCCGAGCGCTGGAGGAGGCGGAGGCCGTCTCCCTGAACCGCTCGCTGGTGGCCGGCGTGCTCGCGGACTCGGTCGCCCGGCAGGGCCTGCACGTCGTCTCCCGTTCCGACTCCACCCTGCGCGGCCACGTGATCGCCGAGCCCCTCGCGATCGCCGAGGAGCTCGCCGCCCATGACGTCGAGGTCGACGCGATCCTGCTGGTGCCCGCCATGCTCGAGGCCGGCCGCTTCACCGAGGGGGACGTGCACTACGCCGTGGTGGACGGGGAGCCGCGACGCGTCGAGGACACCGACTTCGCCCGCGACGCGACCTTCGGGTTCTCGCACTCCGACCTGCGGGAGTTCCTCGAGGAGCGGTCCGGGGGAGCGATCCGGGCCGCCGACGTGCTCAGCATCGGGCTCGACGACATCCGCACCGGCGGCGTCCGGCGCGTGCACGAGATCCTCGCCGGGGCACGGGGACGGCGCTGGGTCGTCGTCAACGCCACCGAGTACTCGGACATGGAGGTCGTCGCCGAGGCCGTCGCGCACCTCGAGGCCGACGGCCGCACCCTCATCACCCGCTGCGGCCCGTCCTTCGTGCGCCCGCTCGCCAAGCAGAGCGGCGCCGAGGTGGTGGGCCCCGACTCCATCGCGATCCCCGAGGGCCGGCTGGACCACGGGCTCGTCGTCGTCGGCTCCCACGTCGGGCTGACCACCACGCAGCTGCGCGCAGTCCAGGAGCGCGGCACGCTGGTCGAAGTCGAGCTGCACGTGCCCTCGCTGCTCGACGAACGGCGCGAGCAGCACATCGCCGACGTCGCGGGCCAGGTGCGCGAGACCCTCCGCCGCGAGGACTGCGTGGTCTACACCAGCCGTGATCTGGTGAGCACCGACGATCCCTCCGAATCACTCGCCATCGCCCGCAGCGTGTCCGACGCGGTGGTCGACGTGGTCCGGCGCGTGCGCACCGTGCGCCCTGCCTGGGTCGTCGCCAAGGGCGGCATCACCTCCCACGAGGTCGCCGCGAACGGACTCAGGATCCGTCGCGCCCGCGTCGAGGGACAGTTCTGGCCCGGCCAGGTCTCGCTGTTCTCCGCGCAGGAGGCGCCCGAGGAGGTCATGGGCATGCCGTACGTCGTCTTCCCCGGGAACGTGGGCGGCGAGCAGGCCCTCGCAGACGTGGTCGACCGCCTCACCGCCGCCGTCGCAGCCCGCTGACCAGCCCCTACAGCCTTCACCGCTCCGAGGAGAATTCGATGACCACGATCGCCACCACCCCCGCTGTCGGATGGATCGGCCTGGGCGCGATGGGTGCCCCCATGGTCCGCACCGCAGGCCAGGCCGGGTTCTCCGTGCGCGCCTTCGACCTGAACCCCGCCGCGCTCGACGCCGTCGCGGAGGCCGCCGATCCGGCCGCCTCGGCGATCGAGGCCGCCACCGGCGCCGACATCGTCGTGGTCATGGTCGCCACCCCCGCTCAGCTGGAGGCGGTCCTGTTCGGCGAGGGAGGCATCGCGCCGGCGCTGACCACGGAGACCACCGTGCTGATCATGTCCACCGTGGGCCCCGCCGCGATCGAGGCGACCTGCACCGCGCTGGAGGGGACGACGGCCCGCGTGGTCGACGCCCCCGTCTCCGGTGGGGTGGCCCGCGCCGGCACCGGCGACCTGCTGATCATGGTGGGCGGCTCCGCGGAGGATGTCGCCGTGGTGCGTCCGCTGCTGGACGCCCTCGCCGCGAACGCCCCCGTGGTCGGCTCCCGCCCGGGCGACGGCCAGCGCTTCAAGGTCGTCAACCAGCTGCTGTGCGGTGTGCACATCGCCGTGGCGGGGGAGGCGCTCGCGCTCGCCGACTCGATGGGTCTGGACCTTGAACAGGTCCACGAGGTGCTGAACACCGGGGCGGCGGCGTCGTTCATGTTCGCCGACCGCGGCGGGAGGATGGTCGAGGGCGCGCGCGACGACACAGCGTTCGACGAGGTCCGCTCGGCGCTCAGCATCTTCGTCAAGGACATGGGCCTGGTGAGCGAGGCGGCGCGGGAGGTCGGCCAGGAGGTGCCGCTCGCGGCGTCGGCCGAAGCGATCTACCAGCGCGGCAGCGAGCTCGGGCACGACCGGAAGGACGACTCGATCGTGTACCAGGTGCTGCGCGAGGAGCGCTGAGCGGGGGAGCTGACGGCGAGTTCCACGGAGCCGACAGCTCTCTGCTGAGGTCGTCCGTCGGCCCTCGCTGCCGTCGCGCCCATTCCGCGTGAGTCCGCGCTGCCGTCCATCGAGCCGCCCGGGCGCCGCCGGCGGGGGCCGTGCGGAGTTGTCGAACCGTGACGCTGCAGGGGGCCGTCGGGCGCACGGTGGTGCCATACTCAATATTGGTTTACTTTGAGCAACCGAAAGCACCCGTGATGACGACCAGCGAAGCCCTTCCGGTCGAGGCCGCCGCCTCGACGGAAGAGCGACCATCCCGCGCGCCCGTGTGGCGCTCCTTCCTGCGCCCTCTGCCCCTCGCCGCGGGGATCGTGGTGGTGGTCAGCCTGCTCGCGGCGCTCTTCGCCTCCCAGCTCGCCGCGCTGTCCGGCAACGACCCGTTCACGTACCACGCGGACGCCCTCGGGGCGGACACCTCGCCCAAGGGGGCCCTCGGCGGCGTCAGCGCCGAGCACTGGTTCGGGGTCGAGCCCGGAACGGGGCGTGACCTGTTCTCCCTGGTCATCTACGGCGCGCGGGTGTCGCTGCTGGTGGGTATCGCCTCCACCGTGCTGGCCACCGTCATCGGGGTGGTGCTCGGCATCGTGGCCGGCGCCGTCGGGGGGCTCATCGAGAAGCTGGTGGACTTCGCCACCGACGTCACGCTCGGCTTCCCCTTCCTCATCTTCGCGATCGCGCTCAGCGCCCTGTTCCCCCTGGAAGCGCCGCGCGCTCTCCTGCTCACTGTGGTCATCGGCATGTTCGGCTGGCCGGGCATCGCCCGCGTGGTCGCTGCGGAGACCCGCGTGATCGTGCGCCAGCCCTACGTCGTCGCCTCCCGCGTGATGGGGGCGCGCTTCGGCCACGTCTTCCGCCACCAGGTGCTCCCGAACGTCGCCTCCACCGTGATCGTCTACTCGTGCATCTCGCTGCCGGGCCGGATCAGCGCCGAGGCCACCCTGTCGTTCCTGGGCGTCGGCGTGCTGCCTCCCACCCCGTCCTGGGGCCGGTCGATCGGCGACGCCATCAACTGGCTGCTCGTGGACCCCGCCTTCCTGCTGTTCCCGGCCGCTGCGCTGTTCCTGGTGACCTACTCGTTCAACATCCTCGGCGACACCCTGCGCGACGCCCTCGACCCCCGAGGAGTGCGCTGATGATCCGCTCCCTGCAACGTGTGGTCCGCAGCCTCGGCGTGCTGCTCGTCGTCGTCGGCCTGACCTTCGCGATCTTCTACGTCGCGCCCATCGACCCCGCCCTGCGGATGTGCGGCAAACCGTGCTCCCCGGAGGACCTCGAGGCCGCCCGCGGCTTCATGGGCTTCGACCAGCCCTGGTGGGTGCAGCTGGGGACGTTCCTGGCGGCGATCTTCACCGGGCGCACCTTCGGCTCGGCGGACGTCGTCGTCGAGTGCGCGGCGCCGTGCCTGGGTTACTCCTTCCAGCTCCACCAGAGCGTGACCGAGCTGCTCGCGGACCGCTTCCCGGTCTCCCTCTCCATCGCGCTGGGCGCGGTCGCCCTGCAGGCCGTGCTCGGCATCGCCGCCGGTGCCCTCGCCGCCCGTCGCCAGGGCGGGATCCTGGACCGGGTGGTGACCGGGGTGTCCGTGATCGCGGCGTCGGCCCCCGCCTTCGTGGTGGGCCTGCTCGCCGTGGTGGTGTTCGCGCTGCGCCTGGGCATCCTGCCCAGCGGCGGCTACCAGCCCTTCAGCGAGGGGCCGCTGGAGTGGGCGCGCCACCTGGTGCTGCCCTGGGCCACCCTCGCGTTCCTCAACGGCGCCATCTACGCCCGGCTGGTGCGCTCCTCGATGATCGAGCAGCTGGGACTGGACTACGTGCGCACGGCCCGCGCCACCGGCCTCTCCGAGCGCCGGATCGACGGCTACGCGCTGCGCAACCTCGCCCTGCCGCTGACCACCCTCATCGCCCTGGACATCGGGGCGCTGCTCGGCGGCACGGTGATCACCGAGCGGATCTTCGGCCAGCCCGGTCTCGGCGCCCTGCTGCTCGACGCCACCGCCACCGCGGACCTGCCCGTCATCGTCGGCACCACGCTCGTGGGCTCGCTGCTCATCGTGCTTGCGAACCTCAGCGCCGACCTCGCCCGGCCGCTGCTGGACCGACGCCTCGCCGTCGGCCGCCGCTCCTCGCGCCGACCCTCCACCCCCGCCCTGCCCGACCAGAACCCCCAGGAGAACCCGTCATGACCCCGACGTCCTCGCCCGCCTCGTCCACGCTGCCCGCCTCGGCCGCCTCGCGCGCCCCGTCCGTCTTCTCGCGACGCAGCATCCTCGCCGCCACCCCGCTCGTGCTCGGCACCGGCGCGCTCGCCGCCTGCTCCAACGGCGGCTCGAGCGGCTCCTCCGACGGCGGCGGCGAGAGCGGCGGCACCCTGACCATCTTCACCACCGGCGACGAGCTCAGCTTCGACCCGGCGACCAGTCAGAACCTCGCGATCACCACGCTGGGCCTGGTCGCTCGCCGGCTCACCGCCTGGAAGACCTCGGCCGACGCGCCCACCGAGCTGATCCCGGACCTCGCGACCGACGTCGGCACCGTCTCGGACGACGGGAAGACCTGGACCTTCACCCTGCAGGAGGGGCTCCTCTTCGAGGACGGCACCCCGATCACCGCCGCGACCGTCAAGTACGGCCTCGAGCGGTCCTTCGCGGCAGAGCTCACCGGCGGGCTGACCTATCACAAGGTGCTGCTCGAGGGCGGCGGGGACTACTCCGGCCCGTTCTCCGACGAGCACCTCGACTCGATCGAGACGCCCGACGACCTCACCCTCGTCTTCCATCTCAACCGCCCCTACGGCGACTTCGGCTGGATCGCCTCGACCCCTGCGTTCGCGCCGGTCCCCGAGGACTCTGGCGAGCCCGAGACCTACGCGACCGCGCCCGTCGCGAGCGGCCCGTACCGTCTGGAGTCCTACTCGCCGGGCAGCCGGGCCGTGCTGGTGCGCAACGACAACTGGGATGCCGGGACCGATCAGGCCCGCACCGGCGGCCCCGACTCGATCGAATTCTCCCTCTCGCAGGACGCGAGCGTCGTCGCCCAGTCGATCATCGCCGACCGCGCCGACTCCCAGGACGCCTTCCTGGCGAGCTTCGTGCCCACCGCCCAGCTGGTCCAGGCCCAGAACGATCCGAACGTCGGGGACCGGCTGGTCACCTCCGGTCCGGGCGCGCTGGAGTACCTGGCGATGAACACGGACTCCGAGGGGCTGAAGGACGTCGCGGTCCGCCAGGCCATCCAGTACGCCGTGGACAAGGAGGCGTACCGCACCGCCAAGGGCGGCGAGATCTCCGGCGACTACGCGACCACGCTGATCACCCCGGGCATCGCAGGCCGCGAGGAGTACTCCCTGTACGCCGACGAGCCCACCGGCGACGCCGACCGGGCGATCGCGCTGCTCGAGGAGGCCGGGGTCAGCGACCTGACCCTCCGCCTCGTGATCACGGACGACCAGACCAGCGCCGCCGAGGCCATCCAGCAGGGCCTCACCCGCGCCGGGATCACGGTGACGATCCAGCCCCTGGACGAGAACGCCTACTCCTCCGAGGTCACCGCGGGCGACGGCACCGGGTACGACCTGGTGCTCAGCTCCTGGCAGCCCGACGTCCCCTCGCCGAACGCGAACCTCACCCCGCTGTTCGACTCCAGCCAGATCGGCAACGGCAACTACAACCTCGCCCGCTACGACAACCCCGACGTGGACGCGGCGATCCTCGAGGCGTCCTCCACGGTCGACGC
The DNA here is from genome assembly GCF_002332425.1 of Brachybacterium alimentarium. GTDB lineage: Bacteria > Actinomycetota > Actinomycetes > Actinomycetales > Dermabacteraceae > Brachybacterium > Brachybacterium alimentarium. The sequence goes on from NZ_NRGS01000018.1 coordinate 64,924, forward strand.
CGACGAGGCGCATGCGAAGTGGGCGGCCGTCGACCAGCAGATCCTGAAGGACGCGCCCGTCGTGCCGCTGATCTACTCGAAGAACTCGTTCATCCACGGCTCCGGCGTCCAGGACTTCGTGATCGGCGAGTTCCCGGCCTACCCGAACTACCTCACGGTGACGCTCGGCTGATGAGCACTCCCGACGAGCTCCTGCTCCTCCACGATCTGCAGGTGAGGATCGCGGGCCGGTCCATCGTGACCGGCCTGGACCTCACCGTGCGCGCAGGGCGGATCACCGCGCTGGTGGGGGAGTCCGGTTCCGGCAAGAGCATGACGGCCCTGGCCACGATCGGCCTCCAGCCCCGCAGCGCGCAGGTCAGTGGCAGCGCTCGCCTGGGCGGTGAGGAGCTCGTGGGGCGGTCCGCGCAGGAGATGCGCCGGACCAGGTCACGGGAGATCGGGATGATCTTCCAGGAGCCGGGGCAGTCGCTGTCCCCGGTGATGAAGGTGTCCACCGGGTTCCGCCACGTCCTCGCCGTGCGCGAGGGCATCCGTTCCCGGGCTCGCGCCGCGGCGCGCACCCGGGAGCTGCTGACCTCCGTCGGCCTGCCCGATCCGGACCGCACCGCCGCCTCCTACCCCCACGAGCTCTCCGGCGGGGAGCTGCAGCGCGTGGTCATCGCGCTCGCGCTGAGCGGCGATCCGTCCCTGCTCATCGCCGACGAGCCCACCACTGCGCTCGACGTCACCGTGCAGCGCGGGATCCTCGACCTGCTGGTGAGGCTCGTCGACGAGTTGGAGATCGGGGTCCTGCTGATCACGCACGACATGGGTGTGGTGGGCGAGATCGCCGATGACGTGGTGGTGCTCAAGGACGGCGACGTGGTGGAGACCGGGCCGGTGCGCCGGCTGCTCGCCGCCCCCGAGGCCCCGTACACCCAGGCGCTGCTCTCCGCCGTGCCGCGCCTGTCCGAGAGCCTCGAGCGCGTCTCTTCGACTGCGGCCGACAGGCCAGCGGCCGGCGGCGCGGCGGCTGACAGGCCTGCGGCCGACGGGGATGTTGAAGGCACGGCAGCGAACTCGGCCGACGGGCCGGGCGGGGAGCCGGCGGCCCTCGCCGACGGGCCGGGCGGGGAGCCAGCGGCCCTCGCCGCCGAGCCGCTCGTCGTCCGCGTCGAGAGCCTGTCCGTCGAGTACCACCGGCGCGGCGGCTCGCATCGGGCGCTCGAGGACGTCGGCATGGAGATCCGTCGCGGGGAGATCCACGGCCTGGTCGGAGAATCCGGCTCAGGGAAGTCCACCTGGGGGAAGGCCCTGGCCGGACTGGTCCCGGCGCAGGCGCGCACCCTCGAGCTCGACGGCGTCGACCCGCGCACGCTCGGCGCGGCCGGACGTCGGGCGGCGTATGCGCGCGTGGGCCTGGTGTTCCAGGACCCGGCCTCGTCGCTGAACCCACGGCGCACCGTGGGCTGGAGCATCGGGGAGCCTCTGCAGCTGGCCGGGAACGTGCCGCGCACCGAGATCGCCCGTCGGGTGAAGCACGCCCTCGACGTGGTGCGCCTGCCCGCCTCGTACACGAGCCGCCTGCCGCACGAGCTCTCCGGTGGTCAGCGTCAACGCGTCTCGATCGCCCGCGCCCTGATCCTCGAGCCCGCGCTGCTCATCGCCGACGAGCCCACCAGCGCCCTCGACGTCACCATCCAGGCGCACGTCATCGAGGTGCTGCGCGACGCCATCGAGGCGACGCGCTTCGCCTGCGTGTTCATCAGCCACGACCTGGCGGTGGTCGGGTCCCTCGCGGACCACGTGACGGTGCTGCGCCGCGGCCGCGCCGTCGAGCAGGGCACCGCGGGCGAGGTGCTCGGCGACCCGCAGCACGAGTACACCCGGGCGCTGCTCGCGAGCGTGCCGGACCCCGCGCGCCGGCTGCGCGAAGGCGACGGCACCGCGGCATAGACCTCACCCGCGCCCGGAAAGCGCTGCGGCACACGCGCCCCAGCGCCACCACCCTCGCTGTCGGTGCACGGTGCACGGTGCACGGTGCCCGGCGCCCCCACCCCACATGACAGTTACTCCGGGGTTATGAGCACCTCTCTGCCATGGATGGAAGCAGCGCGCACATAACTCAGGGGTAACCGCGCGTGGGGTGAGGGGTGCGGGGTGTGGGGTGTGGGGTGGGGTGCTACTCCTTGACGCCGCCCTCGGCCACGCCCCGGAAGAAGATCCTCTGGAGCGCGAGGAACAGCGCCACGAGCGGCGCGACGGCGATGATCGTGCCGGCGGCGACCACGCGCGGGTTGTCCGCGAAGGTGCCCTGGAGGTAGTTCAGGCCCACGGTCAGGGTGTACTTGTCGGGGTCCGAGAGGATCAGCAGCGGCCACAGGAAGTCGTTCCAGCTGCCCATGAAGGCGAGCAGCGCGACCACGGCGAGGGTTCCCTTGACGGAGGGGAGTCCGAGGCGGAGGAAGCGCTGCCAGACCGAGGCGCCGTCGACGATGGCGGCCTCGTCGACCTCCTTGGGGAGGGCGAGGAACGCGTTCCACATCAGCAGCACGCTGATCGCGCTCATCATCGTCGGCAGGAACACGGCGACCAGGGTGTTGCCCAGGCCCATCGCGTTGACCAGCTGCGTCAGCGCGATCATCGAGCTCTCCTGCGGGATCAGGAGCGTGGCGGCGAAGAGCCCGATGGCGATCACCTTGCCGCGGAACTGGAGCCGCGCCATCGCGTATCCGGCCATGGCGCAGCCGACCACGCTCAGCGTGACGTTGCACAGGGCGACGATCACCGAGTTGCCGATGTACGACCAGACCGGGATCACCTCGGTGACCTGCGAATAGGCGGCCAGGCTGAACTCCTCCGGCCAGAACGACGGGGGCATCGAGTAGAGGTCCTCGCCGATGCCCTTCAGGGACGTCGCGAGCTGCCACAGGAAGGGGCCGATCGAGATCACGATGACCACGAGCAGCAGCAGATAGCGCAGGACCAGCTCGGGCCGGGTGGCGGATTCGCCGTCCGACAGGGCGACGGTGTGCCGGGAGCCCTTCCGCGAGGTGTGGGGATGGGTGAGCGCCATGTCAGCTCTCCTTCCGGTAGGTCATGCGCAGGTTCACGATCATGAGGATGAGCGTGAGCAGGAAGAGCACGATGGAGACGGCCGAGGAGTAGCCCAGCCGGCCGGACAGTCCGGTCCCGGATTCACGGATCAGCATGACCAGCGAGCTCGAGCGTCCGCCCGGTCCGCCGGTGCCGCCGGAGAGGACGAAGATCTCCGAGAAGATGCGGAAGGCCGCGAGCGAGGCGATGATGCCGATCAGCAGCATCGTCGAGCGCATCGCCGGGAGGGTCACGGTGAGGAACCGCCGGACCGGTCCGGCGCCGTCCATCATCGCCGCCTCGTGGAGGCTCTGCGGGACGTTCGCGAGCACCGCGAGGTAGACCACCATGTAGTAGGCGATCCCCTGCCACACCGTGACGATCATCGAGGAGATCAGCAGCAGGTACTCGTCGGTGAGGAACGGGATCGGGCTCGAGATGATGCCGAGCCATCCGGCCATCGAGTTCACCAGGCCCCGCGAGTCCAGCAGCCAGGTCCAGATCAGACCGGTGACGACGACCGAGGCGATCACGGGGGTGTAGATCGCGGTGCGGATCGCGCCGATCCCGGGGACCGCCTTGCGGACCAGCATCGCCAGCAGGAGCGGCAGGATGACGAGCGGGGGGACGGCTCCGACCACATAGATCAGACAGTTGCGCAGGGCGATCCAGAACATCGGATCGGCGAGCAGGTCGCGATAGTTCTGCAGCCCGTTGAAGCTGCCGCCGAGCAGGGGGCGCGCGTCGGTGAACGACAGCACGATCGTGTTCAGGAACGGGAAGAGGACGAAGACGATCGCGGCGAGCAGCGCCGGGGCCATCAGCAGCCAGGGCGTCAGAGGCGCATGGGTGCGCACGGGTGCGGGCTTGCGGCGCCGTTGCGGTGTCTCCACGGCCTGGGGCCTTTCGAGGGTCGTCGCGGTGCTCATTCGCTCACCCCCGCCAGACGGTTGGCCTGGGCCACCGACGCATCGAGGGCCTCCTGGGCGGTGATCCGCCCGACGACGGCGTCGCCGACCTGGCGCTGCAGCTCCACGCGCATCTCCTCGGTCCAGACGACCGGTGTGTAGTTGCGGGCGCTGTCGAGCTGGCCCGCCGCGACCACGCGCACCTCGCTGGTGTCGGAGCCGTCGTCCTCGGTGAAGTACGGATCCTCGAGGGCACCCTCGGTGGACGGGAAGACGTCGACGATGTGGGCGAACTCCATCTGCTTCTCCTGGGAGGTGAGGAACTCCGCGAAGGCGATCGCGACCTCGGGGTGCTCCGTGCGGGAGCTCACCGCGATGCCCTGCGAGAACATGTTGGCGTGGCCCGTGTCGGTCAGCGTCTCCGTGATGCCGAGGTTCGCGTAGAGATCGGGCGCGTTCTCCTTGAAGTTCGCGACGTCGTAGGCGGAGCCGGTGGAGAGCGCGACCTGGCCGCTCTGGAACCGTTCGCCGCCGCCCGTGTAGGTCAGGACCGTGGAGTCCGGCAGCAGGCCCTTGCGCTCGTACGCCTGGCGGTAGCGCTCGACCATGCGCACGGCGCGCTCGTCGTTGAAGATGAAGCGCTCCTGGTCGTCGTCGAGCACCTGGACGCCGTACATCCCGAAGTCGGCGATCGCCGGCAGCTGTCCGATCATGTAGAACCGGCCGTCGACCGCGTCTCCCATGGCGTCCGCGAGGTCGAACAGCTCGTCCCACGTCGTGGGTGGGTCGTCGGGATCGAGCCCGGCCTCCTCGAACAGGGCCCGGTTGTAGAAGATCGGTCCGGTGTTCAGGTACCACGGGTAGGCGAACGTGGTGCCGGCCTGCGGGTCGCTGTAGTCCTCGATGGCACCGTCGGCGTACCCGTCGAGGACCTCGGGGCGCGCATCGGCGATGTCGAGGAGCAGCCCGGCCTGGGCGAGGGGCCAGGCCAGATCGGGCGCGAGGTTCATGACGTCGGGCAGATCGAGGTTCGAGGCGTCGACCTGGAGGTTGTCGGCGTAGCCGTCGGCGGGCTGGTCCACCCAGTCGACGGAGGCTCCGGGGTGAGCGGCGACGAACTCGTCGATCAGGCCCTCGAAGTACTCGAGATAGGCGCTGCGCAGGTTCCAGGTCTGGAAGCGGATCGCGCCCTCGAGCTCGATGTCGGTCCCGATCGGTCCGGAGGCGACGGTGGGGCCGCCGGTGGGTTGCAGTCCGCAGCCGCTGAGCAGGAGCAGCCCCGTCAGGGACCCTCCTGTCATGAGGTCTCGGCGTGTGAGCATGTGCTCCTTCTTTCTGCGTCCTCGACGAGGTGGTCCGCTGCAGCGCGGATGAGCTCCGATGCTCGCGGGGAGGGGCTTTCCCGGGGGATGTACCGGGGTGCCCGACCGTGGAGCATTGTCGACTGCAGCGCTTAAGTCCTCCGGTACTATAGCGCTTAACCTTGAGTGTGCCGCGAATGCCGGGACAGGCGCGGAACTGATAGGTTTAAGCGGTTAAGTACATCGACGATGCAGGAGCTCACCGTGTCGCACGCCGCGCTCGGAGCCAACTACACCCCGCGCCGGGGCTGGTTCCACACCTGGGGGGAGATCGAGCCCGCCCAGATCCAGGAGGATCTCGCGCAGATCGCTGATCTCGGTCTCGACCACGTGCGGATCTTTCCGCTGTGGCCCGTCCTCCAGCCCAACCGGACCCTGATCTCCTCCCGGGCCGTCGACGACGTGCTCACCGTGGTCGATCTGGCCGGCGAGCAGGGACTCGACATCTCCGTGGACCTGCTCCAGGGCCACCTCTCCAGCTACGACTTCCTCCCGGCGTGGATCTCGACCTGGCACCGGCGCAACATGTTCACCGACCCGGACGTGGTGGACGCCCAGAAGCAGCTCGCCCGCGTGCTCGGCGGCGAGCTCGCCGAGCGCTCCCACGTCACCGGGATGACCCTCGGCAACGAGATCGGCCAGTTCGCCGTGTCCTACCACCCCGATCCGCACCCCGTCACGAGCGAGGAGGCCACTGCCTGGACCCGTGACCTCCTCGAGACGGTCGATCAGCACCTTCCGGGGCGACGCAGCCATCACAGCTTCGACGACACCCTGTGGTTCAAGGACGATCACCCCTTCACCCCGGCCGACGCGGTGACCCTCGGGGCCTCGACCACCGTCCATTCCTGGGTGTTCACCGGTGCCGGCCAGACCTTCGGCGAGGGGCATCCCGCGCTCGCGCTCTACGGCCGCTATCTCATCGAGGTCGCCGACCTGTGGCGGCGGCACCTCGGTGCCCCCGCGGACCGTCGGATCTGGCTGCAGGAGATCGGCGCGCCCACCCCCTGGGTCGACGCCGAGCATGCGCCGCAGTTCGCGGACACGAGCATCCGCTCGGCCGTGGCCCACCCCGCCGTCGAGGCGGTCACCTGGTGGTGCTCCCACGACGTGAGCCGTGACCTCGGAGACTTCCCCGAGGTCGAGTACAGCCTGGGCCTGTTCGACGAGCACGGTCGCACCAAGCCCATCGGCGAGGCGATCGGGGCTCTCGCCGCGGAGCTCCGCGCGGAGCACGGGGGCGGGGGCGTCGGGGAACGTGCCGAACCGCCCTTCGCTGAGCAGTTCCTCGCTGAGCAGCCCGTCGACGCGCAGCCCGACGCTGCCCGCCCCTTCGCTGAGCAGCCCGTCGCCGAACTGTCCGTCCCCGACCTCGCCCGGGACGGCTCCGACCGCTCCGTCCTGGGGCCCCGCGGAGAGATCTTCGCCCGCTGGGTCGCTGAAGCCCTCGAGGGAAGACCCTGCCGCCTCGTCACTGCCGCCGACGAGGCTCGCACCGAAGAGGCCATCGACCACAACGCCAGCCCCTCGGCACCGATCAACCTGCGCCGCGCGGCACGGCGCTGACCCGTCCGCAACGAAGGAGACCCCCGTGCACGACAATCGACCCACCAGTGAGGATCGCGTTCGCCGGTTCCTCGGCGAGCTCCTGCCTGCCCGGCGCCACTTGGATACCGCCCCTCTGACCATCGAGGCCTGGGAGGTGCCGGACGAGCCGGTGCCCTTCGAGGTCGCGCGCGAGCAGACCTACGCCCCCATCGCCGTCGGCGACCGCTGGGGCCGGCCGTGGTCGACGCTGTGGCTGCATGTGACCGGGACGGTCCCCGAGAGCTGGATCGTCGACGAGGAGCGCGATGTCGAGCTCCAGCTGGACCTGTCGTTCACGAACATGCCCGGCTTCCAGGCCGAAGCGCTCATCTGGACCCCGGAGGGCGAGACCGTCAAGGCGATCAACCCCTTCAACCAGTACCTCACCCTCGAAGCCGGCGAGCAGGTCGACTACTACCTCGAATGCGCGGCGAACCCGAACGTGCCCGGGGACTGGACCTTCACGCCCACCGCCCTCGGCGACAAGGCGACGGCCGGGGAGGACCCGATCTACGACCTCACGCAGCTGCGCCTGGCCTGGCGCAGCCGCAGCATCTGGGAGCTCGAGCAGGACGTGGTGGCCCTGAACGGGCTCATGCACACGCTGCCCGAGCAGTCCCCGCGACGCTTCGATCTCATGGCGGCATTGACCGCGGCGCTGGACGCGGCTGACCCCGACGACCTCCACGCGAGCGCCCCCGAGGCCCGGGAAGCGCTGCGTCCCGCGCTCGAGGCCCCCGCGAACGCGTCGGCCCTGACCGTGGTCGCGACCGGCCACGCGCACATCGATTCGGCCTGGCTCTGGCCGGTGCGCGAGACCCGACGCAAATGCGCGCGCACGTTCACCAATGTGTGCTGGCTGCTCGAGCACTACGAGCAGCTGACGTTCTCGTGCTCCTCCGCTCAGCAGTACCAGTGGATCCGCGACGAGTACCCCGGGCTGTGGAAGCGCATCAGCCGGCATGTCGCCGACGGCCGCTTCGTGCCGGTGGGCGGCATGTGGGTCGAGTCCGACACCAACATGCCGGGATCCGAGGCGCTGGCCCGCCAGTTCCTGCACGGCAAGAAGTTCTTCCTCGACGAGTTCGGGATCGAGACCAAGGAGACCTGGCTGCCGGACTCCTTCGGCTACTCGGCCGCGCTGCCGCAGATCTGCGCGCTCGCCGGCAACGACTTCTTCCTGACCCAGAAGGTCTCCTGGAACCAGTACTCGACCTTCCCCCACCACACGTTCCGGTGGGAGGGGATCGACGGCACCACCCAGTTCACGCACTTCCCGCCGATCGACGCGTACAACGGGCAGCTCACCGCCGCCGAGCTCGCCCACTTCGAGAAGAACTTCAAGGACAAGGGCGCCAGCCACCTCGGGCTGACGCCCACCGGATGGGGCGACGGAGGCGGCGGCCCCACGCGCGAGATGATCGGCTCGCAGGAGCGCTTCGCCGACCTCGACGGTGCGCCGAAGGTGGAATGGTCGACCTCGCAGGACTTCTTCACCCGCGCCCAGGAGGAATACCCCGACGCGCCGCTCTGGAACGGCGAGCTCTACCTCGAGCTGCACCGGGGCACCTACTCCTCGCAGATCCACGGCAAGCAGGGCAACCGCCGCACCGAGGCGCTGATGCACGATGTCGAGCTGTGGAGCGCGACGGCGGCGCAGCTGGTGGACGGCTTCGCCTATCCCCACGACGAGATCGACTCCCTGTGGGACAAGCTGCTGCTGCTGCAGTTCCACGACATCCTGCCCGGCTCCTCCATCGCCTGGGTGCACCGCGAGGCGGAGCACTCCTATGCGTACATCACCGAGCGCGGCGAGGCCCTGGTGGCCGCGGCGCTGCAGGCCCTCGGCGACGGCGACGGCGGCACCGAGCAGCTCGTCAACTCGCGCTCGCGCGCAGTGCAGGGCGTCGCCCCGCTCGGCGCCGACGTCTCCGAGCCGCCCGCTGCGGCCCCGACGCTGTCCCGTGAGGGCGGGAACCTGGTCGTGGAGACCCCGGAGCTGCATGTCGAGATCGACGAGCGGGGTCTGCTCACCTCGCTGCGCGCAGGGCGCGACGGCCGAGAGGCGATCGCTCCCGGCGCCGGGGGAGCCCTCCTCCAGCTGCACCGGGACGCTCCCAATGCGTGGGACTCCTGGGACATCGACGAGTTCTACCGCCACGTGCACCGTGATCTCGAGGCGGAGTCCGCTCCCGAGGTCACGACCGACGATGACGGCACCGTGCGCGTGGCCGTCGCCTACCGGACCCGTCCTGAGGGCTTCCCGGAGCGTCCCTACGCGGGGGCGCCGTCGGTCGGCGTCGGGTCGCGCATCGTGCTCACCTATTCCGTCGCCCCGGGGGCGACCGAGCTGGGCATCGATCTCGACCTGGACTGGCATGAGCGCAAGAAGGTCCTCAAGCTCGCCTTCCCCCTGGGCGTGCGGGCCGCGGTGATGAGCAGCGAGATCCAGTTCGGGCACATCGACCGGCCGATCCCTGTGAACACGAACGAGGACTTCGGCCGGTTCGAGACCTGTGCGCATCGATGGGTCCGCGTCGCCGAGCCGGACTTCGGCATCGCCCTGGCCAACGATTCCTCGTACGGGCACGACGTGCGCCGGGTGCTCCGCGGGAAGAACGGCGCGGGCACGACCACCGTGCTGCGGGCGACGGTGCTGCGGGCCGCGGAGTTCCCGGACCCCCTGGCCGAGGAGGGCGAGTACACCGTGCGCTACGCGATCCGCCCTCAGGCGGGCGTCGCCGACGCGATCGACATGGGTGAGGCGCTGAACCAGGCGGAGCGCACGCTCCACCGCTCGGCACCGCTGGAGCCGTTGGCGACCCTCGAGGAGAGCAGCGCGCGCATCCAGACCGTCAAGCGCGCCGAGGACCGCTCCGGCGATCTGCTGGTGCGGCTGTACGAGTCCGAGGGCCGACGGGCGCTCACCGAGCTCTCCGTCCCCGGAGCGCGCTCGCTGACCGTCGTCGATCTCCTGGAGCGTCCGCTCGATGAGCAGTCGCCCCTCGCAGACCGTGCGGCGCAGGCGCAGGGGGAGCGGATCCCGCTGCGGCTGAACCCCTTCGAGATCACGACGGTGCGCGCGACCTTCTGACCTCGCTGCCCCGGTGCGGTGGCCGGCTCGTCGGCACCGCACCGGGGCCGACGAGCCGCGCGGTCCGCTGAGTCGCGTGCGTGCGTGTGAGGGTGGGCCGCAGCCGCAGCCGCAGCCGCAGCCGCAGCTGTAGGGGTAGCCGCAGCCGTAGAGGTGACCGTCGGCGTAGCCGCAGCTGTAGAGGTGGCCGTCGGCGTAGCCGCAGGTCAGCGGGGCGGGTGGGCCCCCGCCTCGCCTCGCCTCAGCTCCGCTCGGCTCAGCGGGGCACGCGCTCCCATGCCCGGCTCGCTGCGGAGCGGACCACGGCCTCGCACACCTCGGCCGCGGCGAGCCCGTCGGCCGCATTCGGGGCGAGGCGGGTGCCGTGGACGATGTCGGAGAGGAACTCGGCGGCCTCGATGGTCTTGAGGTCGTCGAAGCTCATGGGGATGCCGGGGCCGGGCTGGAAGCGCGCGTAGTCGCCGTGCCCGGGGCCGGCCAGCACCGTGGTGTAGCCGTGCTCGGTGCCGCGGTCCTCGAGCATCACCTCGAACTCGTTCATGCGGGTGAAGGACCAGCGTGCCGAGCCCTCGGTGCCGAACAGCTCCAGGGCGTAGTCGCTGCGATGCCCGTGGGCCACCCGGGAGGACTCGAGGGTGGCGTGCGCGCCGTCGGCCAGTGATGCGAGGGCCGCGACCCAGTCCTCGTTCTGCACCGGGCCGCGCTCGCTGCCCACCTCGATGCCGCCGTGCCCCACTCCGGCGGATGTCGGGATCGGACGTTCGGGGATGAACACGTCCGAGGTCGCGGTGACCTCTTCGATGCGCTGACCGGTCACGTACTCGACCAGGTCCGCGCCGTGCGAGAGGAGGTCGCCGATCACCCCGCTGCCGGCCTTCTCCCGGTCGTAGCGCCAGGTCAGAGCGCTCTCGGGGGAGGAGGCGTAATCGGCGTTGAGCCAGCAGCGCACGTTCGTGATCCGGCCCAGGCGACCGGAGGAGACCAGCTCCCGCAGATGCTGCACGGCAGGCGCATGGCGGTAGTTGAATCCCACCGCCGTGGCCACTCCTGCGGCCGCGGCGGCGTCGTGGATCTCGCGGGACTGCCCGGCGGAGACCCCCATCGGCTTCTCGATCCAGAAGGGCTTGCCGGCCTGCGCCGCCTTGACCGCGAAGTCGCGGTGCAGGAAGTTCGGCGAGCAGATCGAGACCGCCTCGACGTCCGGGTCCGCGAGCACCTCGTCGATGCTCGCCACCGCCTTCTCGAAGCCGAACTGCTCGGTCGCGGCCTGGTGGTTCGCCTCGAGCGGGTCCGCCGCGACGACGAGCCGAGGCCGCACGCCGAGCTCGGGGAAGCGCGACGGGATCCGCTGGTAGGAGGTCGAATGGAGACGTCCCATCCAGCCGAGGCTCACGACGCCGATACCGATGTCCTGCATGGTGCTCTCCTGAGGTGGGGCGGCGCGAGGGCACGCCGTGTTCGTGGTGCGAGGTGCGTGGTCAGCCCCGAGAGGTCGGCCGTGGGCAACCGCCAGTCGTCAGCCGTCGGCAGTCAGCCAGCCGCCGGCCGTGGACGGCCCGTCGTCAGTCGCCGTCGAACTCTGCGAGCAGACGCTCGCGCATCCGCACGTTGATGGCGTCGGCCTCCTCCTCCCAGCCGAACACGCACACGGACATCGGCCCGTCGTACTCGCGCTCGCGCAGGTAGGCGAAGGCGCTGTCCCAGTCGACCTCGCCGTTGCCGATCTCGTTGTGCTGGTGGATCCGGGCGTCCACGCCGGGCGGGTTCATGATGTAGCGGTTGCCCACGTTGGCCGTGTGGTCGAAGACGTCCGCGATGTGCAGATGCTTCAGGCGATCCCCGGCGTAGTCCATCATCTCGCGCGGGTCCCGGGCGCCGCGGCCCAGGTGATAGGCGTGCGGGAAGCAGAACTCGTAGTTCAGCCAGTCGCGGTCCACGCCCCGGATGATCTGCACGGCCTGGTCGTTCTCCTCGACGAAGTCGTACGGGTGCGCCTCGATCGTGCACTCCAGTCCGTACTTCTCGAAGACGGGGCCCAGCTCCTCCATCGAGCGGTAGAACTGGTGCTCGCTCTGGAGCGCGCGCTGCGGGTCCCCGGAGAACTCGGTGGCGATCAGCGGCACCTCGAGGGCGTCGGCGATCTCCAGCATCCGTGTCCAGTTGCGCACCTGCGCCTGGCGCTCCTGCTCGTCCGGGCTCGCCCAGTCGAAGACCGGGTTGAACGTCCAGATCTTCACCCCGGTGTCCTTCATCGCCTGCTTGACCTCGGCGATCTGGTGACGGTCCACCTTGGGGTAGTGATGCCACTCGTGGAAGTCCGCGCGCGGGGACAGCTCGAGATAGTTGAAGCCCAGCTCACGGGCCTTGTGCAGCTCCTCGGCGACCGAGAGGTGCGGGTGGTACATGCTCGGGTCCAGCAGGATCTTGACCATGGTGTCTCCTGAGGGTCGGGCGGCCGACGGGACGTCGTGCGCGGTGGGACGGGGTGCGGGGTCCGGTGGACCGGGGATCACCTGATCCCGAGACCGCAGTCGGCGAGGAACTCGCGGGTGGCGATCGCGTTGGGCAGCGGGAGGGCGGGATCGCAGGGGTAGAGGTCCTGCTCGCAGATCACGTAGAGCTCCTTGTCCATCGTGGCGAGCTTCGCGACCAGGTCCTTCATGTCCGGCAGGCCCTTCGGAGGGCACACCGAGGCACCCTTGGCGACGGCCTCGCCGAAGGGCCAGTCCTTCTCGTGCGCCTCCCGCGTGAGGTCCGGGTCGAAGGCCTTGATGTGCACGTAGCCGATGCGGTCGGGGTACTCGTCGATCATCCCGATCGGGTCGCCGCCGCCGTAGATGATGTGCCCGGTGTCCAGGCAGAAGCTCACGAGCTCGGGATCCGTCGCCTCGAAGACGCGCGCGATCTCCTCGGGGGTCTCGATGTGGCTGTCCCCGTGCGGGTGCAGCACCATCGTCAGCCCGTAGTCCTCCTTCATGATCCGGCCCAGCTCGTTGGCGTTGGTGACATACCGCTTCCACGCATCGCCGGTCAGCTGCCGATCGTCGGTGAACTCCCAGGTCTTCTCGTCGCGGTACATCGGGGGCAGGTGCACCATGTACTCCGCGCCCACGGCTGCATGGGTCTCGGCGATCGCCCGGAAGGTCCGCTCGGTCTCCGGCCAGGCCTCCTCCTTGTGCAGGATGCCCCAGCCGGTGCCGGCGACCACCTGGAAGCCGTGCTCGTCCATCACGGACTGCAGCTCGCGGGCATTCTTGGGGAAGTAGCCCCAGGGCCCCGTCTCCATCACGGAGAAGCCGGCCTGCGCCATCTCGCCGAGCGCGGTGCGCCACGGGATCTGCTTCTCGTCCTCGGGGAACCACACGCCCCACTGATCAGGGCAGACACCTATGGTGAGCTTGTCGAACGGTGGCTCGGGGTTGCGGGAACGGTCGATGTGGGGGCCTGCCTGCGGGTCGACGCTGCGGTCGGGGTCGATGGTGGTCAAGACACTGCTCCTTCGAAGGTCGGACGGGGGCTGCCCGGATCCGCGTACGGTGCGGGCCGGCGAGCGTGCGGGCCGGCGACGGGGTCCGGGGTGCCCGGTGAGCCTGATGAGGGGTCGTGCGGGCCAGCGGGAGTGGCAAGTGTGACAAGTGTGAGCTGTGGACCGATGTGAGGGGTCCGCATCGGTCCACAGCTCACATTTGCCGCCGGGCTCGGCCTGATGTGCGGCGGCCGAGCCCCGGGTCGGGCTGCAGGGGTGGCGCTCGGCCCGCCACACCTGGCTCGACACCCGGCCCGCCACACGGCCCGCCACCCGGCCCGCCGAACCTGGCTCGGCGCTCGGCCCGCTACACCTGGCTCGGCGCTCGGCCCGCCATACCTGGCCCGGCGCTCGGCCCGCCACAGCAGGGCTGACCATGCACCGGCGCAGGTGGACGGTCAGTCGTGGGTGGGGAAGCTCATCGAGCTCTCGACGGTCTCGTTCTGGGAGGGCCAGCGAGTGGTGACGGCCTTCTGCTTCGTGTAGAAGCTGAGGCCCTCGGGGCCGTGGGCGTGGTGCTCGCCGAACAGCGAGTCCTTCCACCCGCCGAAGGAGTAGTAGCCCACCGGGGTCGGGATCGGCACGTTGATGCCGATCATGCCCACCTGGACCTCCTCCTGGTAGCGGCGCGCGTAGTGACCGGAGTCCGTGAAGATCGCGGTGCCGTTGCCGAAGGGGGAGGAGTTCACGAGCTCCAGGGCGTCGTCGAAGTTGTCGACCTGCATGACCACGAGCAGCGGACCGAACACCTCGTCGGTGTAGGTGGCGTGGCTGCGGTCCAGATCGGTGATGACCGTCGGCCCCACGAAGTTGCCGTTCTCGTAGCCCTCGACCACCAGGCCGCGGCCGTCGACGACCACACGGCCGCCGGCCTTCTCGGCCTCGTCGGTCATCCGGATGACCCGCTCACGCGCCTCGGCGGTGATGACCGGCGGCATGTCGGTCTTCTCGTCGTCGCCGGGGCCGACCACGAGCTTCTCGGCCTCGGCCGTGATCGCGGCGAGGAACTCGTCGTGGATGTCGCCCACGGTCACGGCGACCGGGACGGCCATGCAGCGCTCGCCGGCGGAGCCGAACGCGCCGGAGGCGACCTGCGAGGCGGCGAACTCGATGTTCGCGTCGGGCATCACCACGGCGTGGTTGTTGGCGCCGCCGAGGGCCTGGACCCGCTTGCCGGCGGCCGACGCGGTGGCGTGGACGTGCTTGGCGATCGGGGTGGAGCCCACGAAGGAGACCGCGGAGACGTCGTCGTGGGTGCACAGGGCGTCGACGGTGTCCTTGCCGCCGTGGATGACCTGGAAGACGCCGTCGGGCAGGCCGGCCTCCTGGTAAAGGCGGGCGACGATGTTCGAGGCGGAGGGATCGCGCTCGGAGGGCTTGAGAAGGAAGGCGTTGCCGGTGGCGAGGGCGACCGGGTGCATCCAGAACGGGACCATGGCCGGGAAGTTGAACGGGGTGATGCCCGTGACGACGCCGAGCGGCTGGCGCATGGTGTGCGCGTCCACTCCGGTCGAGACGTTCTCGGAGAAGCCGCCCTTGAGGTCCTGCGTGATCGAGGTGGCGAACTCGAGGGTCTCCAGGCCACGGGCGATCTCGCCCTTCGCGTCGCCCACGGTCTTGCCGTGCTCCTGCGAGATGACCTCGGCGATCTCGTCGGTCGCATCGATCACCAGCTGGCGCATGCGGTAGAAGACCTGGGTGCGCTTGGCGAGCGACACCTGGGCCCACTCGCGCTGCGCGGCGACGGCCACCTCGACGGCGCGGTCGACGGTGGCGGCATCGCCCAGGTGGAGGGTGCGGATCTCCTCGCCGGTGGCGGGGTTCAGGATCGGCTGGGTGGAGCCGGTGCCGGCTTCTTCGCGGCCGTTGATCCAGTGCTTGACGTCATGTCCCATGGGGATTCTCCTCGATAGTCGGGTGGTCTGGGGGTGAGCGGCGGGTGCTCAGAGGTAGTGGCGCTGCGGGGCCTGCTCCGCCTCGTACTGCGCGAAGGCCTGCTGGGTGGACTCGAGGCGGGAGACCTGCGAGACGGGCACGTCCCACCAGCCGTTGCCGGGAGGGTTCGGCCCGTACAGGTCCGTGTTCACCACGATCGCGGTGGCCTCGGTGGACGCCTCGGCGCGGCGGTAGGCCTCGCGGAAGTCGGCGGCGCTCGAGACCTCCTGCACCTCGAGGCCGTAGGAGCGGATGTTCGCCGGGATGTCGAAGGGCAGCTTGTCGCCGTCCAGCATCCCGGTCTGCTCGTCGCGCATCCGGTACTTGGTGCCGAAGCGCTGGGAGCCGTGGGACTCCGAGAGGGAGCCGATCGAGGACCAGCCATGGTTCTGCAGGATCACCAGGATGACCTTCATGCGCTCGGCGACGATCGTGGCGATCTCCTGCGGCGCCATCTGGAAGGTGCCGTCGCCGATGATCGCGACCACCTCCGAGTCCGGCGCGGCCATCTTCACGCCGAGCGAGGCCGGCAGCTCGTAGCCCATGCAGGAGTAGCCGTACTCCAGGTGGTACTGGATCGGGGAGCGGGCCTTCCACAGCGCCTGCAGGTCGCCGGGCATGGAGCCCGCGGCGTTGATGACGATGTCCTCGTCGCCCATCAGCTCGTTCAGGGCCCCGAAGATCTCGGTCTGCGCGGGCAGCTCCTGGTCGTGGGGCTGGAAGCAGGGCTCGACGAGCTCCTTCCACTCGGCCCGCTTCTTCTGTGCGAGGGCGCTGTGCCCGGCCGGCGCGCGGTACTCGCCGAGGGCCTCGCGCAGGGCGTCCAGGCCGGTGCGAGCATCGGCGACGACCATGGTCGCGGAGTGCTTGGCCGCGTCGAACGCCTTGATGTTGAGGTTCACGAAACGCGCGTCCGGGTTGCGGAAGGCGGTGTGGGAGGCGGTGGTGAAGTCGGTGTAGCGGGTGCCCACGCCGATGATCACGTCGGCCTCGGCGGCGAGATCGTTCGCCGCGTTGTTGCCGGTGGAGCCGACGCCGCCGATGCAAAGCGGGTGGTCGGCGCTGAGCGCGCCCTTGCCGGCCTGGGTGTCGAGCACCGGGATCCCGGTGGCGTCCGCGAAGGCGGCGAGCTCCGCGCTGGCCTCGGAGTAGATGGCGCCGCCGCCGGCGATGAGCACGGGCCGACGGGCCGAGCGGATCACGGCGACCGCACGCTCGAGAGCGGCAGGCTCTGGCACCGGACGGCCGACGTGCCAGGTGCGCTCGCGGAAGAACTCCAGCGGCCAGTCGAAGGCCTCGGCCTGCACGTCCTGGGGGAGGGACAGGGTGACCGCCCCGGTCTCGGCGGGATCGGTGAGCACACGCATGGCCTGCAGTGCGGCGGGGATGAGCTGCTCGGGCCGGGAGATGCGATCGAAGTAGCGCGAGACGGGGCGGAAGGCGTCGTTGACGGAGACGTCCCCGCCGGTCTCGTCCTCGAGCTGCTGGAGCACGGGGTCCACGGTGCGGGTCGCGAAGATGTCGCTGGGCAGCAGCAGGACCGGGATGCGGTCCACGGTCGCGAGGGCGGCGCCGGTGATCATGTTCGTGGACCCCGGGCCGATGGAGGCCGCGCAGGCCAGGGCCTGCAGACGGTTCTTCGTCCGTGCATAGGCGACGGCCGAGTGCACCATGTTCTGCTCGTTGCGCGCCTGGTAGTACGGCAGCGGGTTCTCGCCCTCGCCGGGATCGGTCGCGTTCTGCAGCAGGGCCTGGCCCACACCGGCCACGTTCCCGTGGCCGAAGATCCCGAAGGCGCCGGGGATCGTTCGCTCACGCACTCCGTCGCGCTCGGTGAACTGGGCGGCGAGGAATCGGACGAGGGCTTGGGCGACGGTGAGCCGGACGGTGCCGGCGGGGGTCGTCGGGGGGACGCTCATGCTGCCTCCATGGTGCGGACTCCGCCGCGAGGGCGGGCCCTGGGTGACACCATCTGTCGCAGGGACTCGACGGTGAGTTCAGATGTGCCCAGCATGCCGAGCGATCACCACCCTTGTCAAGAGTTTGTTAGGACAAGACGGCGCTGGTGGTGGCGCGATCGCTCCGTCCGAACCCGCGAATCCGCACGACGTCCGGGTTCCGTCGGGTGTGACCTGTGTGCTAACTTGCGTCCAAGTCAGTGACCTCAACTCACTTCGACCGGACATGAATCGCCGTGATGGTGGCTCCTGGAAGACAAGGGCGTCATCCCCAGGTGCGTTCGTGTCCGGATCCCGACTCCCACCGGTCCCGGACCGGCCCCGGCGCAGGGCAGCGACCCTCGCGCCGGCCTCAGGTTCCAAGGAGGGAACATGAGCCAGTCGCATCACGCGGAACGGACTCGGATCTCCGAGCTCGTCCGCACCACGCCCGCCGCCGGACCGAAACGGTCCATCGGCCTGCTGGCGGTCGTCGCCTGCCTGGGCGGCTTCCTCTTCGGCTACGACACCGGGGTCATCTCCGGCGCTCTGCCCTATATGTACATGCCCAAGGAGGCCGGCGGCCTCGCCCTGACCTCTCTCGAGGAGGGGCTCGTCGGCGGATTCCTGCTCGGCGGCTGCGCCGTCGGCGCGATCATCGGCGGGCGGCTCTCGGACCGCTACGGACGCCGGCACAACATCATCATCCTCGCCCTCGTGTTCTTCGTCGGCGCGGTGGCCTGCGCACTCTCCCCGAGCCTCTGGGTCCTGTACCCCGCGCGCTTCGTGCTCGGCCTCGCCGTGGGCGGCGCCTCGACCACGGTGCCCGTCTACCTCTCCGAGACCGCTCCCAAGGAGCAGCGCGGCATGCTGGTCGCCGTCGACCAGCTGATGATCGTCACCGGCCAATTCGTCGCCTTCGGGATGAACGCCCTCATCGCCTCGCTCCAGGGAGGCCCCGAAGCCGTCGTCGCCGGGGACCCGTCGGGTACCTTCGAGGCGGGCGAGACCGCCTCGTGGAGCCTGCTGGCCGGGATCGGCGGACTCACCGTCTCCGAGGGCAACGGCCACGCCTGGCGCTTCATGCTGCTGCTCTGCTCGATCCCCGCGATCGCCCTGTGGTTGGGCATCCGCATGATGCCCGAGTCGGCCCGCTGGCACGTGGGCCGCGGCGAGCTGGTCCAGGCGATCGCGAACCTCAAGCGGGTGCGCGTGGAGGGCAAGCACGACATCACCGTCGAGGTCGCCGAGATGGAGGCGAACCGTCGGGCGGAGGAGAAGCGCACGAAGCTCACCCTGCGAGCCGGCCTGAAGGTCCCCTGGCTGCGTTCGATCATCATCTTCGGCGGCATCTTCGCGATCCTCCAACAGCTCACCGGTGTGAACACGATGATGTACTACGCCCCGAAGGTGCTGATGGCGGCGGGTTTCGATGCCCAGGCCTCGATCATCCTCAATGTCTTCACCGGGCTCGCCTCGGTGATCGGCTCGGCCGCCGGCCTGCTCGCCCTGCGGCGCTTCGGCAGGCGCCAGGTGCTGCTCGTGGGCCAGACCATCCTGACCCTCTCGCTGATCGCGATGACCGCGATCTTCCTGCTGGGCATCAATCCGTACATCTCGGCCGACGGGGCCGTCTCTCCGGACATCCCGCAGTTCGTGCCCTATCTCGTGGTCGTCGTGATCGTGCTGTTCATGCTCGGCATGCAGTCCGGCCCCGGTCCCGTCATGTGGGTGATGCTCTCGGAGATCTTCCCCAACGCCATCCGCGGCGCGGCCAACGGCTTCGCGGTGATGATCCTGTGGATCGCGAACCTCGCGGTCACCGTGACCTTCCCCGTGATGATGGACGGGATCGGCCCGGTGGCGACCTACGCGATCTTCGCGGGGATCAACATCTTCGCCGTGATCTGGTATTTCCTGCGCATCCCCGAGACCAAGAAGTTCTCGCTCGAACGGATCGAGTGGGAGTTCCGCGAGGCCGGCGGCGTGATCCGCCTGCGGTGACCGCCTCGACCCTTCCCTGACGGCTACCCCCGCATCACCCCCGAAAGGACCTGACATGACCTCTTCCGCACCACTCTCCGTGGCCGTCATCGGCGCCGGCATGGCCGGCAAGACCCACGCCAACGCCTGGCGACAGGCCGGGACCGTCTACGACCTCGGCCTGCCGCCCGTGCGGCTCGCCGCGATCGCGGACGCCCACCTGCCCTTCGCCGAGGACGCCGCGGCCCGTTACGGCTACGAGAAGGCCGTGGGGGATTGGCGCGACGTCGCCGAGGACGACTCGATCGACATCGTCTCGATCGTGGTGGGCAACGCCCTGCACCGCGAGATCGCCGAGGCCATGGCCGCGGCCGGCAAGCACGTGCTGTGCGAGAAGCCGCTGGCCGGCACCCTCGAGGACGCCGAGGCGATGGCTGCGCTCGAGCAGAAGCACCCCGACCTGGTGCTCGCCACCGGCTACACCTTCCGCCGCAATGCCGGCGTCGCCATGCTCGCCAAGCTCGCGGCCGAGGGTGCGCTGGGTCAGATCGCGCACCTCGACGGCCGCTACTGGTGCGACTACGGCGCCGACGAGAACGTGCCCATGGCCTGGCGGTACAAGGGCCCGATGGGCTCGGGCGCGCTCGGCGACGTGGGCTCCCACCTGGTCGACTCGGCCGAGCTGATCCTCGGCCCGGTGGTCGAGGTCTCCGGCGCGCAGCTCGTGCAGACCATCTCCGAGCGCCCGGTCGCCGGCGGCGCCGTCGCAGGCGGCCGCGGTGTCGCTGCTGCGGCCGACGCCCCGAAGGAGGCCGTGGAGAACGACGACGTCGCGACCTTCACCGCCCGCTTCGCCTCGGGCGCGGCCGGCACCTTCTCCGTCTCCCGCGTCGCCCACGGCCTGCCCAACTACAAGGCGCTCACGGTTCTGGGCACCGGCGGCACCGCGAGCTGGTCCCTGGACCGCACCGGCGAGATCCAGATCGCCGACTCCTCCTCGCCCGCGGGCCTCGGCGGAATGCGCCAGGTGCTGGTGAACCCCGAGTTCCCCTACTTCGGCAACGGCTCCTCGATGGCCTTCGGCGGCGTGGGCCTGAACCAGATCGAACAGTTCACCTACCAGGCGCACGCCTTCCTGCAGCAGGTCGCCGGCATCACGGAGGGCGCCCTGCCGCAGTGCGCCACCTTCGCCGACGGCTACCGCCAGATGCGGGTGCTCGATGCCGTGGCCCGCTCCGCGGCCGACGGCGGCTCCGCGATCGAGGTCTCCTGACCTTCGTGACCCGTCACCCGGGTGACCCGTCGCCCGCGTGATCCCATCTCACCCGCGTTACCCCACCTCACCCGTTTCCCTGAGAGGAGACCCCATGTCGTTCACCTACGGCGCCTACACCGCCTGCCTGCAGGATCGCACCCTTCCCGAGGCCCTCGAGGTCCTGCGCGGGATCGGACTGACCGGAGCCGAGGTCAACACCGGCGGCTTCATCCCCTCCCCGCACGCCCCGGTCGACGCCCTGCTCGCCAGCGAGCGCGCACGCAGCGAGTTCCTGCAGGTCTTCGCCGACGCCGAGATGCAGCTCACGGGCCTGACGGCGTCGGGCAACCCGCTCTCGCCCCTGCCCACCGAGGGTCTCGGCCACGCCCATGACCTGCGCCGCACGATCGAGCTCGCCGGGCTGCTCGGCGTGCGCGACGTGGTGGCCATGTCCGGCACCCCGGGCACCGATCCGGGCGCGCGCTACCCGGCGTGGATCGTGAACCCCTGGAACGGCATCGACCTGGAGATCCTCGAGTACCAGTGGTCCGTCGCGGTGCCCTTCTGGAAGGAGATCGACGCCCTCGCCCGGACGCACGGCGTCAAGGTGGCCCTCGAGATGCACCCGCGCAACCTCGTGTTCTCCCCGCCCAGCTTCGAGCGCTTCGTCGAGCTCGTCGAGCCCACGAACATCGGCGTGAACCTCGACCCCTCGCACCTGTTCTGGCAGCAGATGGAGCCGATCGACTGCATCGAGCGCCTCGGCTCGTACATCACGCACGTGCACGCGAAGGACACCTCCGTGCTGCCCGGTGCGGCGACCCGCGGTGTGCTGGACACCGACTTCGGCCCCGTGCCGGAGGACCCCGCCCAGCGCACCCCCACCGGGATGGGCCATTACTGCTCGACCTGGCCGGAGGACCCGGCATGGCGCTTCGTCGCGATCGGCGAGGGCCACGACGCCGAGTACTGGAGCCGGTTCCTGGCGGCGCTCGCCGCAGTGGATCCCCAGCTCAACGTCAACATCGAGCACGAGGATGCCGCCTTCGACCGCGTCGAGGGCATCGCCCGCGGCGCGAAGACGCTCCTGGCCGCCGCCGCACAGTCCGGCCTCTGAGAGCCGTCCCGGGCTGCGCGCCGCCTCCAGCGCGCGTGCGGTCCGACGCGTCGTCATCCACGGCGCCCCTCCTCACCTGACAAGGAACTGATCATGCCCCTCGTACGCATCACCCAGCAGGCCGTCCGCACCCCTGAGCAGTCGCGCCGAATGGCGGACATCGTCCAGGACGTCATGCTCGAGCTGTTCTCCGCGCCGGCGGGGGACCGGTACCAGATCGTGGAGACACTGCCCGTGGGCTCGATCCTCGCGGAGGACACAGGGCTCGGGATCGAGCGCAGCGATGGCGTGGTGATCATCCATGTCACCCAGCAGGGGCGCAGCACCGAGCAGAAGCAGGCGGTCTACGCGGCGCTCGCCGAGCGTCTCGCCGCAGCGGACCTGGTGCGGCCGGAGGACCTCATCATCTCGGTCGTGCACAACGATCGCGAGGACTGGTCCTTCGGCCATGGTCGGGCGCAGTTCCTCACCGGGGAGCTCTGACTCGCAGCTCGCCACCGGGAACTCTGCCCGGAGCCCGGGCCCCGCGGCCCGGAGCCCAGCGGACCGGGCCCCGGAGCCCGGTCCGTGCCGGGGCTCTGAGGCGGGCATGTCACCGCCTCGCGCTACGCCTCACGCGGATCCACCCTGCACCCTTCCCCACTCCTTCCGGACATGTTCGCTCATTTGTCTGGACAAATGATTCCGGCAATGGCACGATAGGACCATCGAGCGGTACCACCGGGCAGACAGCCCTGGTCACCGCCCAGGTTTCAACGCAGAGAGGCTCTGAGATCATGGCAGCACCCGACCTCGACATCATCACCTTCGGTCGCAGCGGTGTCGACATCTACCCCTTGGAGATCGAGAAGGGGCTCGAGGACATCAACAGCTTCGGCAAGTTCCTCGGCGGCAGCCCCACCAATGTCGCCGTCGCCGCGGCTCGGCTCGGGCACACCCCCGCCGTGATCACCGGAGTGGGCGATGATCCCTTCGGCCGCTACGTGGTCAAGGAGATGGAGCGCCTGGGAGTCTCCGGTCAGTTCGTCGTCACGAACAACGAGCTGAACACCCCGATCACCCTGTGCGAGATCTTCCCGCCGGACGACTTCCCGCTGTACTTCTACCGCAAGCCCAGCGCCCCGGACCTGCAGGTCGCGCCCGAGCACCTCGACCTCGAGGCCATCCGGAACGTGCCGCTGTTCTGGTTCTCCGGCACCGGGCTCTCCGAGGAGCCGAGCCGCTCGGCCCACTTCGCGGCGCTCGAGGCCCGTGGCCGCACCGCGCATACCGTCTTCGACCTCGACTACCGCCCGATGTTCTGGTCCTCCCCGGAGGAGGCCCGCGAGCTGTACCGCGAGGCGCTCAAGCACACCACCGTCGCGGTCGGCAACAAGGAGGAGTGCGAGGTCGCCGTCGGCGAGACCGAGCCCGAGCGCGCGGCCGACGCCCTGCTCGAGGCCGGTGTCGAGATCGCGATCGTCAAGCAGGGCCCCAAGGGCGTGCTCGGCAAGACCCGCGACAGCCGGGTCGAGGTGGCCCCGAACCTCATCGAGGTCATCAACGGCCTCGGCGCCGGGGACAGCTTCGGCGGCTCCCTCTGCCACGGTCTGCTCGCCGGCCAGGATCTCGAGACCATTCTGACCAGGTGCAATGCGGCCGGCGCCATCGTCACCAGCCGCCTGGAGTGCTCCACGGCGATGCCCACCGGCGAGGAGATCGACCTGCTGGTCGCCGGCGGCGACCCCAACCACGGGCAGACCGTCGAGCAGATGCTCGGCGCGCTCCGCAATCGCGGCGTCGACGCCCCCGCCCCGGAGAAGACCGCATGAGCAGCACCGCCTCCCAGACCACCTCCCAGACGGCTTCCCGCTCCACCCCTCAGTCCGCGGCCCAGGCCGCAGGTGCCGCGAACCAGTTCGTGAGCACCTACGAAGAGGTCACGCGGGTGCGCCTGGAGGATCCCTCGCGGATCGCCCGCCTGGCGGCCGCGCGTCGCCGCCGCACCGTGGCGGACACCGACGGCACCATGATGGTGATCGCGGCGGACCATCCCGCACGCGGCGCCCTCGGTGTGGGCAGCCGCCCGCACGCGATGGAGAGCCGGCGTGAGCTGCTGGACAGGATGCGCGAGGCGCTCGCCGTGCCCGGTGTGGACGGCGTGCTCGGCACTGCCGACATCCTGGAGGACCTGCTGCTGCTCGGGGCGCTCGAGGACAAGATCGTCTTCGCCTCGATGAACCGCGGCGGCCTGCAGGGCAGCTCGTGGGAGATCGAGGATCGCTTCACCGCTTACGACGCCGCTGCCATCAAGCAGTCGGGCTTCGACGGCGGGAAGATGCTCACCCGCATCGACCTGGCCGACGATCGCACCTCGTTCATCCTCGAGGCCAGCGCGAACGCTGTCACCGACCTCGCCCGGCACGAGCTGATCGCGATGGTCGAACCGTTCATGTCCAGCCGGCCCGGCGGCGGCAAGATCGTCAATGATCTCAGCCCCGAGGCCGTCATCAAGTCCATCCACATCGCCCAGGGTCTCGGCGCCACCAGCGCTTACACCTGGCTGAAGCTCCCCGCGGTGGACGACATGGAGCGGGTCATGGATGCGACCACCCTGCCCACGCTGATCCTCGGCGGCGACCCCGCCAACGACGATCCGGATACCCTGCGGGCCACGTGGAAGCGGGCTCTGGACCGCCCGAACGTGCGCGGCCTCGTGGTGGGTCGCACCCTGCTGTATCCGGCCGACGACGATGTCACCGCCGCGGTGACCGCCTCGGTCGACATGCTCCGCTGACGACAGACGACCCCGCCTCTCGGCGCCCGCGCCGAGAGGCACCCCGCCGATCGGCGCCCCGACCGACCGGCCCCTTCGAAGGGAGACCACCGATGTCCTCCGCCTCCACCCCCTCCGGCTCCGCCTCGGCTGCCACCTCCGGCTCCGCTTCGGCTGCCACCGTCGGCTCCGCCTCGGCGCCCGCCACCCAGCACGCCTCCGCTGTCCCGGACTCCTCCGAGCTGCACTTGCCCGCAGGCTCCACGGGTCGCGGGAACTACGAGACGATCATCGATCCCGGCGCCCGTGACGGCTGGGTCCACACCGGGCTGCGCGTGCTCGCGCTCGGCCCCGGTGAGAGCGAGATCTTCACCGCCAACAGCGTCGAGGCGATGATCGTGCCCCTGAACGGGGGCTGCGAGGTCTCCGTGGCGGGGGAGACGTACACGCTGCGCGGCCGCGCCGACGTGTTCGCGTCGGCGACCGACGTGCTGTACGTGCCCGTCGGCTCCCAGCCGACGATCTCCTCCGAGGCCGGCGGCCGCTTCGCCGTGGCTACCGCGGTCGCGACCGGCGTGCACCCCGTGGCGCTGATCCCCGCCGAGGACATCCCGGTCGAGATCCGCGGCGGCGGGAACATGACCCGCAAGGTGCGCAACTTCGGCACCGTCGGCGCCTTCGACGGCTGTGACAGCCTCATCGCCTGCGAGGTCATCACTCCTGGAGGCAACTGGTCCAGCTACCCCGCGCACAAGCACGACGAGACCGTCGACGACGGCGAGCACGTCGAGTCCGAGCTCGAGGAGATCTACTACTACGAGATCCAGGACGGCCCGAGCGGACCCGGATTCGGCTTCCACCAGACCACCTCGAGCGGCGAGGCGAAGCCGATCGACGTGCTGGCCGAGGTGCGCAGCGGCGACACCGTGCTGGTGCCCCACGGTTGGCACGGCCCCTGCGCCGCCGCCCCCGGGCACGACATGTACTACCTCAACGTCATGGCCGGACCGGACCCGGTGCGGGCCTGGAACATCACCGACCATCCCGAGCAGACCTGGGTGCGCGACACCTGGGCCGACGCCGGGATCGACCCCCGACTCGACGGAGAGCATCGATGAGCGACACCCAGCAGACCACCCTCCCGCAAGACGTGCGCGTCGGCATCATCGGCGTCGGCCGGATGGGCGCCGACCATGTCGAGCGCGTCCGCTCCCGCATCAAGGGCGCCCGCATCAGCGTGATCAGCGACTACGTGCGGGAGACCGCCGAGAAGGTCTCGGCCGAGACCCCCGGTTCGCGCGTCGTGGACACCCCTGAGGAGGTCATCGGCGCGGACGACGTCGACGCGATCCTCATCGCGAGCCCCGGCGCGTTCCATCGCGACCAGACCCTCGCCGCGATCGCCGCCGGCAAGCCCGTGCTGTGCGAAAAGCCGCTGGCCATGAACCCGCAGGACGCCTACGAGGTGGTCCGGGCCGAAGCCGCGTCGGGCGCGAAGTACGTGTCGCTGGGCTTCATGCGCCGCTTCGACGCCGAGTACGCCGAGCTCAAGGACGCCCTGGACGCCGGCGAGCTGGGCACGCCTTTGCTGCTGAACTGCAAGCACCGCAACGCCACCGTGCTCCCGGGCTTCGACGACACGATGATGGTCTACGACTCGGCCGTCCACGAGATCGACGCGATCTCCTACTTCCTCGAGGAGCCGGTGGTCTCCGTGCAGACCGTCGTGCCGCGCAGCACCGAGCTCGCCCCCGAGGGCCTGCACGACCCGCTGCTGTTCCTGTTCCGCACCGAGTCCGGCGTGGTCGTCACCGACGAGCTGTGGGTGAGCACGAACGCCGGCTACGAGGTGCGCACCGAGCTGGTCGGCTCCCGCGGCGCCTCGACCATCGGCCAGGACATCGGCCGGGTCACCACCCAGCTCGAGGGCGGGCGCTGGGGCGGCAGCGTGCCGCCGGACTTCCGTCCCCGTTTCGTGGCCGCCTACGACACCGAGGTCCAGGCCTGGATCAACGCCGTGGCCGACGGCAGCAATGTCGCCGCGCGCTCGGCGACCGCCTGGGACGGGTACGTGGGTGCCGCGGTGTGCGAGGCGACGGAACGCTCCCTCACCGCCGACGGGCCCGTCGAGATCGCCCTCGAGGCCCGGCCGAGCTGAGCACGAAGGCCGACTGAGCTGAGCACGAGGCCGGTCTCGGGTCGGCGTCGGCCGCCCGAGCACTGGTCCGTACCGTGCGCACGAGAGCCGGACTGGACGAACAACCGGTGACCGCGCCGTATCCTGGCGCGGTCACACCGGCGTGAACCGAGGAGAGTGCAGTGGACGGAGCCGAAGGGAATCGTGCCGTGAGAGTGGACCTGGTGGTGGATCGCGACCTATCCATGCCGCTGTACCTGCAGCTGGCCACCCAGATCGAGAAGGCGATCCAGGCCGGGGAGCTCCCTCCGGGCAGCCGGCTGGAGAACGAGCTCGATCTCGCGGGCAGGCTGAAGCTCTCTCGGCCGACGGTCCGGCAGGGCATCCAGGAGCTGGTGGACAAGGGCATGCTGGTGCGCAAGCGCGGCGTGGGCACCCAGGTGGTGCAGGCGCCCGTGAACCGTCAGGTCGCGCTGACCTCCCTGTATGACGACCTGCGGGGCGCCGGTAAGGCCCCGCGCACCGAGATCATCGAGTACCGCATCGGCCGCCCCGACTCCGAGGCGGTGGACCGTCTGCAGCTGGGCCCGGGTGAGCAGGTGCTCGAGCTGCTGCGTGTGCGCTACGCCGACGACGAGCCGCTCGCGGTCATGCGCAACACCCTGCCCGAACGGATCGCCCCGCGTCGCGAAGCCCTCGCGAGCAACGGCCTGTACGCCTCCCTGCGTGAGCAGGGCGTCGTCTCGGTGCTCGCTCATGAGCGCATCGGTGCCACCGTGGCCGACGCGGAGCACGCCGAGCTCCTCGACGAGGAGCAGGGCGCGGCCCTGCTCACCATGGAGCGCAAGTCCTTCGCGAACGACGGCAGCGTGGTCGAGTTCGGTTACCACGTGTATCGCGCCTCGCGGTACTCCTTCGAGGTCACCCTCGTCGACTCCTGAGCCGGGCACCCTCGGCCCCGTGCCTCACCTCAGGCCGGCCGTGCGCGACCCACTCGACCCGCCCGACCTGCGCGACCTGCGCGACCCGCGGGACCCGAGCGACCTGCCCGACCCGCGCGACCCGAGCGACCTGCCCGACCCGCTCGACCCGCTCGACTCGTCTGACCGGCCCGGACCGAGCGACCGGCCCTACAGGCTCCAGCACTCAGCAAGTGTCGCCTCAGGACCCATGTGACGCGCCCACATGGGTCCTGAGGCGACATTTGCTGCCGGTTCAGCGCTCCGCCCGCTTCCTACGGCGTGCCGCTGCGGACCCACTCGAAGGCACCGAGGTCGTGCCGCGACGTGTCGGCGCCAGTGTTCCGCAGCTCCACTCGGCGCTGATATCCGGACAGGTTCGCCAGCAGCACCTCGTCGTGGTGGCCGGGCGTGCCGCAACCTTGGTCTTGGTCTTGGTCTTGGTCTTGGTCTTGGTCTTGGTCTTGGTCTTGGTCTTGGTTCCGGTCCTGGTCTTGGACCTGGGCATGGTGTGGGAGACGCGTGCTGCGCCGTGCCCCGATCGCCCAGACCAGCCCGTCCGGGCTCGCCGCGGTCAGCAGCTGCCCGCCCTCCAGCGCGCTGAGCGCGTCGATCGCGGCGCGCACCGGCAGGTCGGCTCCGTCGGCCGTGCGCACTCCGCGCGGCCCCCACTGCTCGAAGCAGGTCAACGAGGCGACGCCCGGCACCGCGAGGGCCGCGGCGCTCGCGATCGTCCAGGTCGCGAGCTCCGGACAGGCCTGCCGAGCATCGTCGGCCGCGGTGCGGTGGGCGCCATACCCCGCCGAGAGGCCCGTTCGTGCGGGTGCGGCGACGGGCCTGGTCGCGACGTTGTTGAAGCGCGGTCGGAGCGTCACCGGACCGATGTGCACCGGCACGCCCGGCGCGCGGGAAGTCGCATCCTCGACGATCACGCGCTGCATCGCGACCGATTCCACCAGCTGTTCCGTCTCGAGCGTGTGGAACAGGGGCGTGATCGGGAAGGTCAGGCCATCGAGGTCCGCGTGCGGCAGCCGATCCCACTCCCGGTTCAGCTCCGTGTAGTGCGAGCGGGAGCCGCCGACGACGGGGATCCCGGGCGGCGTGACCGCGCGCAGCGCCTCGACCAGCGCGGGCTCGGAGACGTGCGATGACGCGTCGACGATTCCGATGCGGTGCAGGTCGACGTCCGCGAGGGTGTCCAGGACCGTGCGCAGCACGGCGGGCTCCGGAGGCGTCGGGCTCACCAGCATCACCGAGAGCCCGTCCGCCTCACGACGGGCGCGTTCCAGGGCGGCGGACCAGGCCGGATCGGCGAGATCCAGCTCTACGTGCAGGACGTCGCGGAGCTCACCGGTGCGCTGAGGCCCGGGCTCCGGTGCGGTCGACGCGCCGACGGCGATGGTCGGGAACGGGCCGCAGGGTACGAGCGTCAGGACGGTGGGAGATGCGGCCGTGCCGGCATCCGGTGCGCCTGTGGATTTCGTGACAGACGCCGTCGTCGTCGGCTCCGCGTGCTCTGCCGGCCCGGTGGCTCCCGCCGCCGCGGCCTGAACGGTCGCCGGCACCTGCGCCGGTGCGAGCGGGCCCGTCGACCCCGTGGCCGTGAGGACGACCTGCTGCCGGACCGTCTCACCGGCGGCCAGCGTGTACGGGAACGGCTCGTCCAGGGATCGGTTGTACGTCTTGAACGAGGCGTCGGACCAGTTGCGCTGGTCCTCCATCTCGAAGACGTCGCCGCGAAGGTCCACGCGGAACGTCGTGCCATGATCCGCCCAGCTCAGCGCTGCGATATCGCGGGCCGGCTGGTGGGGGCTGATCGCTGCCGGGAAGGTCATCGCGAGCTCGGTGCCGTCGGTGCGGCCGACGGTGAGATCGGTGCCGGCCAGGTGCGGTGGATGCAGGACCACGAGCCCTGTCCGGTTCGTGGGGGAGTCCGAGCGCGCCTCGCCCTCGAAGGTCACCGAGAGCTGGTCCCCGTCGGCCTCGACGCGCAGGGCGCCGGCCAGGTCGATCCCGCGATCGGCGATCTCCAGCTCCATGACGAGGCTCGAAGAGCTGCGCTCGACGTGCGTGACGCGCGAAGCGGCCGTCTGCCAATCGGCATCCCGGGCCACGGCCCGCACCCCGCGGAGCACGACCAGGCCGTCGCAGCGGATGTCCGCCAGCTCATCGCTGCGCAGATCCAGCGACCATCGGCCTGACCCCCAGCGCTCGCCGGAGGGCACGGGCCCCCAGACAGGGGAGGGGGCAGCAGAGTTCGTGCTCATGAGGCGGGCGATGGCGTCGGCTGCTGGGGGCGGCTCAGGGCGTGGTTCACAGGGCGGTCCGCAGCGCGACTGGCGGCGCGGCTCGCAGGGCAGTTCACAGCGCGGTCATGCCGCCGTCGACGGCGAACAGCGAGCCGGTCGCGAAGGCGCCGTCGTCGCTGGCGAGGAAGACCATGATCCCCTCGACATCCTCCGCCTGGCCAGCGCGGCCCAGCGGGATACGACCCACGATCGCGGAACGTTCGTCCGGATCGTCGGAGATCGTCGTGACCAGCGGGGTCTCGGTATAAGCGGGGACGACAGTGTTCACGCGGATGCCGTCGGCCGCATAGGCGGCGGCGACGGTCCGGGCGAGGCCGTGGATGCCCGCCTTGGTCGTCGAGTAGGCGGTGAAGTCGTTGCCCTCACCGGTGAGACCTGTGGGACTGCCGGTGAGGATGATCGATCCGCCGCCGCTGGCCGACAGCGACCGCACGGCGTGCTTCACGGTGAGGAAGGTGCCGGTCAGGTTCACGTCCACCGTGCGCTGCCAGACCTCGAGATCGAGGTCGGCGATCTTCGCGTCCTGCCCGAACAGCTGCACGCCGGCGTTCGCGACCACGACGTCCGGCGCCCAGCCCGCGGAGTTCAGCTCGGCGAAACCGGACTCGACCGCGGCCTCGTCCGAGATGTCCACGGTGAGCGCGCGGGCGGTGCCCTCGCCGTTCTCCTGGGCGATGGAGGCGGCGGCGCTCGCGGCGGACTCCCCGTCGCGGTCGGCGATCACGACGCGGGCGCCCTCGCGGGCGAAGCGGGAGGCCACGGCGAGGCCGATGCCGGAGGCGGCTCCGGTGACCAGCGCGGTGCGGGAGGCGAGACGGGGCATGGGGTTATCCGTTCATCGGGGGCGGAGCTTCTCTGCTGCGTGGCACGGGCGCGGTGTCGGGCAGGTGCCCGGACGACGACGGCGGCTCGTGATGTCACTCAGTCTGCCCAACCGGTTGACCAATTTCAAGGTCGGTGCGTTTGTCGGACGGGGCGTTCGTTGGACGGGGCGCTCGTCGGACGGTGCGTTCGTCGGACGGGGGCGGGGGCGGACGCCCGCCTGGGCGCCATGAGGGCCCCGCCGCCCGCACGAGCGGCGGGATGACCCGACCGGCACCACAGGCCGGCGAGTTTTGTGGCCCCACGACCGATGTCGGCGCTCGCATCGGTCGTGTGATGTCTCAGGACTTC